>NZ_RHWX01000004.1 GCF_003938605.1 Brevundimonas sp. 357
TCCGCTCCTTCCCAGCCAGGGAAATCTCAGCGGAAAACTCTAACGTCCGGTGATCCAGTTTTCGGGGAGCAGATCAACTAACCCAAGGACTCTGGTCGCCGCTGGATGAAAACTCAGGGGCACGTCAGAGGTGGTCGCTCGCGTCGCCGCCATTCTGAGACGGGTGAACCTCTCGCCGCCTCCGCCTCCGCCCGGCGGGGTGCGGATCGGACGTCTGTCGCTGGATACGGACGGTTGGCGTACGCGTTGGGATGATCTGGAGGTCTCGCTGACTCTGACCGAGTTCGGCATCGTCAAGATGCTGGCTTCGGCGCCGCGGATGGTCTTCACGCGCGACGCCATCATTGATCGCATTCACGGGCCGGGCTTCGCCTTGACGGACCGGACCATTGACAGCCACGTCCGCAACCTGCGCGCCAAGTTCGCCGCGCTAGGCGCCGCTGACGTGATCGAGACGCGTGCGGGAGTAGGCTATCAGATGGGGCCCTGTCGCGGCGGTTCGGCGTGATCGGCGACGTTGTCCGGCGAGCTCGAGCGTTCGTTCATGAGCATTGGCCGGCCCTGCGCCTGCGCACCATCCTGCTGTCGGTGCTGTTCTTTGCGGCGGTCCTGCCGGGGATCAGTGCGATCTTCCTGCGCGTCTATGAGAACACCCTGGTCCGCCAGACGGAGGCTGAACTGATCGCGCAGACCGCCGCCCTGTCTGCAGCGGCCGAGGCGTTGTGGCCGGGCGCCCTTAACGTCGCCTCGACAGAGGTCCAGCGGTCGGAGCCGGGGTATTATCGACCCGAACCGGCGGACATCGACCTGCGTTCCGATCCGGTCCTGCCGCCACGTCCGTCCGTTCGTCGCGCCCTTGGACCGCCGGATCAAGCGGCGGTGGTCGCCGCGGCGCACATGGCGCCGATTATGGAGGAGACCAGTCGGATCACCCTGGCTTCCGTCGCGCTTCTGGACCGAAACGGCGTCGTGGTGAGAGGATTGGGGAGAGGCGGATCATGGGGCGATCTACCGGAGGTGAGGACCGCCCTTTCCGGCGCCTCAGCGACCGTGTTGCGTCGTAACGACGCCTATCTGCCGCGATATCAGATGGAATGGCTCAGTCGAGCTTCGGGACTGCGTATCCATCACGCGCGGCCGGTGGTGGTGAATGGTCGGGTTGAGGGCGTGGTTCTGGCTTCGCGATCACCGCGCGCCCTGTTCAAGGGGATTTATCAGGACCGGGGCAAGATCCTGTTCGGGATCATCGCGGTCCTCGGCCTGCTCAGCGTGCTGGCGGTCGTGGTCTCGCGCGGCATCGCACGACCGATCGAGGCGCTGCGTCGCGTCGCCCGGGACGTGACCCATGGCGGGGGGGCGGTGCCGCCTCCGCCCGCGACGGCGGCGGTCGAGATTCGCGACCTCTATCAGGACTTCGGCCGTATGGCTGAGGCAGTCGATCGTCGCTCACGCTATCTGCGCGACTTCGCCGCCGCCGTCAGTCATGAATTCAAAACGCCGCTGACAGGCATCCAGGGCGCCGTCGAACTGCTTCAGGACCACGGCGACGACATGGAGGCGGAGCAGCGCCGACGCTTCCTCGACAACATCGACGCTGATGCGCGGCGTCTGTCGGACCTAGTGACGCGATTGCTGGACCTGGCGCGAGCCGACATGGCGAAGCCAGAAGCCGGGGCGGCGGTGGATGTTCGGTTGGCGGCGGCTAGGATCGCGGATGCTCTTCGAAATCGTCTGAGGATCGTCATTGATTTTCCGGACGACTTGCCCCGTGTCGCCGTACCCGAGGCCAGTCTGGAGATGGCCTTGACGATTCTGCTGGAGAACAGCCGGCAGGTCGGAGCGGGCGAGGTTGCGATCACCGCTCGTGTCGAGGACGAACAGGTCTGCCTGCGGGTAGCGGACGACGGACCCGGCGTGGCCGAGGGGGACGCCGGGCGTATCTTCGAGCCTTTTTTCACGACCCGTCGAAGCGAAGGCGGCGCAGGTCTGGGACTGTCGATTGCCCGTTCGCTTCTACGAGCCAATCATGCGGACCTGGTGTTGAAGTCCGCCTCAAAAGGAGCCGCTTTCGAACTCGTTCTGCCGTGTTCGCTTGGATGAGACCACATCTGACGGAACAGGAAACGACGCGTTTGGACGCCAAAGAAAAAAGCTGAGTTCACGCTATGTGTCGGCCGCACACTTTCAGTCCCGCTCATCCCGGTGGACGTCGAGATGAGGGGGGAGGCAGTCGCCAGCACTCAGCCTCCAATTCGGTCAAGAAAAAACGCCGGAGCTTGCGCCCCGGCGTTTCTGCATTTCGCGCTGTGCGCGGTCTTAGCCGCGCTGGGCCAGCGGGACGTAGTCGCGCTCGGTCGGGCCGGTGTACAGCTGACGCGGGCGACCGATCTTCTGCGACGGATCGGCCATCATTTCCTGCCACTGGGCGATCCAGCCCACGGTGCGCGCCAGGGCGAACAGCACGGTGAACATGGTGGTCGGGAAGCCCATGGCCGACAGGGTGATGCCCGAATAGAAGTCGACGTTCGGGAACAGCTTGCGCGAGGTAAAGTACTCGTCCTTCAGGGCGACGGCTTCCAGTTCCTTGGCGACCTGGAACAGCGGGTCGTTCTCACGGCCCGTGGCGGCCAGCACTTCATAGGCCGACTGCTGCATGACCTTCGCGCGCGGGTCGTAGTTCTTGTACACGCGGTGGCCGAAGCCCATCAGCTTGTAGCGTTTGTCCTTAACGCCCTGAATGAACTCAGGAATGCGGTCCGGTGTGCCGATTTCCTTCAGCATGTTCAGCGCCTCTTCGTTGGCGCCGCCGTGCGACGGGCCCCACAGGCAGGCGATGCCGGCGGCGATACAGGCGAAGGGGTTGGCGCCCGACGAGCCGGCCAGCCGGACGGTCGAGGTCGAGGCGTTCTGCTCGTGGTCGGCGTGCAGGATGAAGATGCGGTCCATGGCGCGCACCAGGGCCGGGTCGACGTGATAATCCTCGGCCGGCACGGCGAAGCACATGCGCAGGAAGTTCTCGGCGTACGACAGGTCGTTGCGCGGCGAGATGAAGGGCTGGCCGATGTGGTACTTGTACGCACGAGCCGCGATCGTCGGCATCTTGGCGATCAGGCGGATGGCCGAGATGTTGCGCTGGACCGGATCATGGATGTCCAGGCTGTCGTGATAGAAGGCCGACAGGGCGCCGACGGTGCCGACCATGATCGCCATCGGGTGGGCGTCGCGGCGGAAGCCTTCGAAGAAGCGGTCGAACTGGGCGTGCAGCATGGTGTGGCGCGTGACGCTCTGCTCGAACTCTTCGAACTCGGCGGCGTTCGGCAGTTCGCCGTGCAGCAGCAGGTGGCAGACTTCCAGGAAGTTGGACTTGGAGGCCAGTTGATCGATGGGGTAGCCGCGATGCAGCAGCACGCCTTCATCGCCGTCGATATAGGTCAGGCCCGATTCGCAGGCCGCCGTGGAGGTGAAGCCGGGATCGAAGGTGAAGGCGCCGGTGCCGCCGTACAGCTTGCGGATGTCGATGACGTCCGGGCCGGTCGAGCCGGAGAGGACGGGGAGCTCAATGGACTTGTCCTGGTAGGACAGGGTCGCCGAGCCGGCGGGTTTCGCTTGTTCAGTCATCTAGGCCCCTTGTTCTTCTTTCGACCGGCGCGCGGGGAGGCGGACGGCCTGAGTTGGTTATGGGTGATCACTTAGTCTGTTGCAGCGCATCATCCAAGCGTCCGAGACTTTCGTCGCGCCCGAGAGCGCAGAGAGTGCGTGCGATATCTGGCGACGTCGAGCCGCCCGTCAAGGCGGCGCGCATGGAAGGCCCGATTTTTCCGAAACCTACGCCTTCTTCTTCGGCGAAAACCTTAAGCTCGGCTTCCAGAGCAAAGACGTCCCAGCTCTGGAAAAGACCCAGTCGTTCACGCAGTCGTGAAATTCGCTGGCCGCCTTCGCCTTGCAGCAAACCGGCCGATTTCTCGTTTAAGGCGAGCGGACGCGCCTGCAACACGAATGCCGTCTGATCGGCCAGTTCGGGGATGGTTTTGGCGCGATCCTTGACGAAGGGCATGGCGCGAAGAAGCCGTTCCTCGTCGTCCGGCTGCAACGTGCGGCCGCGCGCCAGATGGGCGTCCAGGGTCAGCTTGGCCAGGCGATCGTCGTCCGCCAGACGCAGCCAGTGGGCGTTGACGTGGGCCAGCTTGTCGAAGTCCAGGCGGGCAGGGGCCTTGTTGACGCCGGTCAGGTCGAACCAGGCCAGGGCCTGCTCGTCGCTGAAAAGTTCGTCATCGCCATGCGCCCAGCCCAGGCGGGCCAGATAGTTGCGCATGGCCTCGGGCAGATAGCCCATGTCGGCATACTCGTGCACCGCCTGGGCGCCGTGGCGCTTGGACAGCTTGGCGCCGTCCGGGCCATGAATCAGGGGGATGTGGGCGAAGGTCGGCCGCGTCCAGCCCAGGGCGTCATAGATCAGGCTCTGACGGGCGGCGTTGTTCAGATGGTCGTCGCCGCGGATGACGTGGGTCACGCCCATGTCGTGGTCGTCCACCACCACGGCCAAGTTATAGGTCGGCGCCCCGTCCGAGCGCAGGATGACCAGGTCGTCCAGCGACGCCGAGTCCCAGCGCACGGCTCCCTGCACGGCGTCATCGACCGCGACGGCCTGATCCAGCGGGCGGCGGAAGCGCACTGTGTGCGGCTTGGCCAGATCGTCGACGCTCGGTTCGCGATCGCGCCAGGGCGAGACGAAGTCGCGGCCCTCGGCCTTGGCCTGGTCGCGCAGGGCCGTCGTCTCGTCGGCGGTCAGGAAGTCGCGATAGGCGTGGCCGGTCGCCAGCAGTTCATTGACCACATCGCGGTGACGGTCGGCGCGAGCGAACTGGAAGACCGGTTCTTCGTCGCCGAACAGTTCGAGCCAGGACAGGCCGTCGAAGATGGCCTTCACCGCCTCGTCGGTCGAACGCTCGCGGTCGGTGTCCTCGATGCGGATCAGGAATTTGCCGCCGCGCCCCTTGGCGTACAGCCAGTTGAATAACGCAGTTCTCGCCCCGCCGATATGCAGGTAGCCTGTGGGCGAGGGAGCGAAGCGGGTGACGACGGTCGAGGAAGGGGAGGTCATAGAGGCAGGGTCCATAGGGCAGGGTCTTATACGCCCGCCCGTGGGGAAGCGAACCCTTGTGGCCCGGTTATTTGACAGTCTTCGCCATGACGTGCGGGCGCAGGCGGATCGCTGGCCCCTGTGGTCGTCCGTCTGTTTCGGCGCAGGGTGCGCGGCCTACTTTGCGCTGAAGGATGAACCTGCGACGTGGCCGCTGGCGACGGCGACCACGGTCTTGTTCGGAGCCTGGTTCGTCGGGCGGGCGCGGGGGCTGCCACGCGCGGCGACCCTGATGCTGTTGATGCTGGCGTGCTTCGGCGGCGGCTTGGCGGTCGCCAAGCTGAGGGCCGAGGCCGTGGCGGCGCCGATCGCACCCGCCGACATGAAGCCTACGCAGCTTGAGGGCTGGGTCATGGACGTGGATTCGCCCGGCCGGAACGGCGCGCGCGTCGTCGTGGCGCCGGTGCGCGTGCGTGGTCTGGCGCCTGAGGCGACGCCCGAGCGATTGCGCGTGACGGTGAAAGGGACGCCGCCGCCGCCCGGCGCGGCGATCCGCGTCTTCGGCATCCTGAACCCGCCGCCGCCTCCGGCCAGTCCTGGCGCCTATGACTTCGGCCGCAACGCCTATTTTCAGGGTATGGGCGGGACGCTGTTCGCTTTGGGTCCGACGCGCACCGCCGATCTGACGCCGCCGCCCTGGCGGATGCGGATGGCGATGAAGGTCAACGCCGTGCGCTACGCTCTGGCCGAGCGGATCGTGGCGCGCCTGGGCGAGCGCACCGGCGGGGTGGCGGCGGCCATGACCACGGGGCACGAGACCTGGATCCAGAGCCCGGACCTGGACGCCATGCGGGATTCGGGACTGGCGCACATCCTGTCGATCTCGGGCCTGCACATGGCGGTCGTGGGAGGCTTCGTCTTCTTCGCCGTGCGCCTGCTGGTCGCGGCCTGGCCGTGGCTGGCGTTGCGCGTGTCGGGCAAGAAGGTTGCGGCGATCGCAGGCCTGATCGCGGTCGGGACGTATCTGGTGATTTCGGGGGCGCCGCCGCCGGCCGAGCGGGCGGCGGTCACGGCCTCCATCGCCTTTCTGGCCGTGTTGGCGGACCGGCAGGCGGTGACGATGCGGGCGCTGGCGGCGGCGGCCTTCGTCGTGCTGTTGCTGCGGCCAGAAGCCGTCGTGACGCCGGGGTTCCAGATGTCCTTTGCGGCGACGGCGGCCCTGGTCGCCCTGGTCGAGGTCTGGCCGCGCCGCATCCGAGAGTTCGCCGCACCTTGGCCCATCGTCGCCGTGCAGCGGTTCGGCAGCTGGCTGTTGGCCGCCTGCGCCGCCAGCCTGGTGGCGGGCATGGCGACGGGACCGTTCGCCATGCAGCATTTCAACCGCACGGCCGTCTATGGACTGATCGCCAATCTGGCGACGGCGCCGTTGGCGGATTTCGTCATGATGCCCGCGCTTGCGCTGGGCGCGGCGCTGGAGCCGCTGGGCCTGGGCGCGCCCTTCCTTTGGCTGGCGGGCAAGTCGGTGGATGTCATGCTGGCGATCGGCCATTGGGCGGCGGGTCTGCCCGGCGCGGTTCAGGCGATCCCCAGCGCCCCGGCGGCGGCCCTGCCGGTCGCCTTCCTGGGCATATTGTTCATGTGTCTGTGGCGCGGGCGGTGGCGCTGGCTGGGCCTGCCGTTCGCGGCGGCTGTGCTGATCTGGCCGCGCCCGACGCCGCCGGATGTCTGGATCGGCGACGGCGGGGCGAATGCGGCGTATCGGCAGGCGGAGCAGGCGGTTGTCATGCGGCCTGCGGTGCGCCAGTTCGCCAGCGATCTGTGGTCCCGCCGACGAGGGCTGGAGGCGGTCGGGCGACCGGGCGAAGGCTGGACCTGCAAGCGGTCCTTCTGCGCGCCGCAGGACGAGGAAGGCGCGCTGGCGCTGTGGTGGGGCAAGGCGTCGCCTAGCGAGGCGCAGATGGATCAGATGTGCCGCAGTGCTGAGGTGGTCAGCATAAGGGCCGTGATCGCGGTCCTGCCGCCGTCATGCGAGGGGCGGCTGGTGCTGGACGGCGCGGATCATGCGCGCGGCGGTTCAGTGGAGCTTTGGCGCGATGAAGCCGGCGGCTGGCGCGCCCTGTGGGCGGCGGAGGTGCGGGGAAGGCGGCCGTGGAGCGGAGCTCACTCCTAACCGCTCATCCCGGCGGACGCCGGGATCCAGTAAGAGATACACGCGCTATCGCTGGCCAGATGAGGTCAGAGGACAGGCAAACTTCCAGACAGCACCGCTTAAAGCCAAAGCACTGGATCCCGGCGTCCGCTGGGACGAGCGGAGATGGGGGAGGGCCCCTCAGTGATAGCGGCGCAGCAGCCCGACCAGCTTGCCCTGAACCTCGACCTGATCGGGGCCGAAGATGCGGGTCTCATAGGCGCTGTTGGCGGGCTCCAGCGCGATGGATTGGCCTTTCTTGCGCAGGCGCTTCAGCGTGGCTTCCTCGCCCTCGACCAGGGCGACGACGATCTCGCCCGAGGAGGCGTTCTCCACCCGTTTGATGATGACGGTGTCGCCGTCGAGGATGCCGGCCTCGATCATGGAGTCGCCCTCGATTTCGAGCAGGTAGTGCTCGCCCGCACCCAGCATGGCTTCGGGGACGGGCAGGCGCTCGCGCTCGTGCTGGATGGCGGCGATGGGGGTGCCGGCGGCGATCTTGCCCAGCAGGGGCAGGTCGCGGACGTCGTTGGCGGCCTCGGCGACGGCGGGGCGAGGGTTCAGGCCGCCGCCCTGGATCACGTCGGGCTTGAAAGGCGCGCGGCCCTTGGCCGGGGCGGCGGTCGTCGCCTGTTCCGGCAACTTCACCACCTCCAGCGCGCGGGCGCGGTGGGCGAGGCGGCGGATGAAGCCGCGTTCCTCCAGCGCCGTGATCAGGCGGTGGATGCCCGACTTGGACGCCAGGTCCAGCGCCTCCTTCATCTCGTCGAAGGATGGCGAAACGCCTGTCTCCCGGATGCGCTCATGAATGAACATCAGGAGTTCGTGCTGTTTCTTCGTGAGCATGGCGCAGAATCCAGAACAAGGCGTGAACCGTTGATGATGTTCTGTAAGTGTTCTGGTTAAAAGTCAACTAACGCCACGCTGAACCCCCGCGCCCGCCGCATGACGGGCGCGGGGCCGGGTCTTATTGCGCCGGAGCGGCCGGCGCGCCGTCCTTGTAGCGCGCGAACCATTCGATCATGGCGTTCATGCGGGCGGCGTTCTGGGACGGGCGGACGGCCAGGCTGTGGCCGACGCCGGGGATCTTCACCAGGGCCGTGGGCACGCCTCGCAGTTGCAGAGCGGTGTAGTACTGCTCCGACTCGCTGACCGGGGTGCGATAGTCCTCGTCGCCGACGACGACCATGGTCGGGGTCTTGACGTTGCCGACCAGCGACAGCGGCGACCGGCGCCAGTAGGCCTCCGGGTTCTCCCACGGATATTCGCCGAACCAGTAGCGGGCGAAGAAGGCCGGATTGTCGGCCGTCAGCACGAAGCTGGCCCAGTCGATGACCGGCTTCTGGACGACGGCGGCCTTGAAGCGGTCGGTCTTGCCGACGATCCAGCTGGTCAGCACGCCGCCGCCTGAACCGCCGGTGACGAACAGCTTGTTCGGGTCAGCGATCCCCTGAGCGATGACGGCGTCGACGCTGCTGATCAGATCGTCATAGTCGTTCGACGGATAGTTGTGGTGGATCAGGTTGGCGAACTCGTCCCCATAGGAGGTCGAACCGCGCGGGTTGACCGACAGCACGGCATAGCCCGCGGCGGCGAACAACTGGTTGTCCGTGGCGAAGTGCGGGCCATAGGCGGCGAAGGGGCCGCCGTGGATCTCCAGCACCAGCGGATAGCGCTGGCCCTCGACATAGTCGGCCGGCAGCGTCAGCCAGCTTTCGACCGCGCGTTGATCGTGGGAGGAGGCGACCTGGATGCGGCGCACCTCGCCCAGGCGGCGGGCGCTGAGGAAGTCGGCGTTCAGGCGGGTCAGCTGGGTGCTGCGGCCGCCCTTCAGGACGTGGACGTCGGCAGGACGCGCAGGCGTGCCGCGCGTATAGGCGATGGCCCCGTCGTCGGCCACGGTGAAGCCGCCGCCGGTGTAGGGGCGGCCGAAATCGTCGCCGGTCAGATCCTCGATCAGGGTGGTGACGGCGCCGTCCAGCGACACGCGGGCGACCTTGGTGCGGCCCTGATCGTCATAGGCGACATAGACCGAGCGGCCGTCACGGCTCCACACCGGAGACTGGACCGAGCGGTCGAGGCTCTCGGTCAGGACGCGGCTGTTCGAGCCGTCGGCGTCCATCACATAGAGGCGGGTGTTGTGATAGCCCATCCGCTTGTCGTCATAACCCAGGTAGGCGATGCGGCGGCCGTCGGGCGAGGCGACGGGGGCGTTGTCCGGCCCGGCGCGGCTGGTCAGGGCGGTCAGGCCGCCGGTCTGAACATCCAGGGCGAAGACTTCGCTGTCGGCGGCTTCGCGCTGCCAATCGGGGCGACGGTTGGCGCTGAGGTAGAGGGTGCGGGAATCGGCCGACCAAGACAGGCCGCCGCCGTGGTGGAAGTCGCCGTGCGTCAGCTGGCGCGCGCCGCCGCCCTGCGACCCGACGACGAAGACGTGGCGGAAGCCCGGCTTCAGATAGCCCTGGCCGTCGGAGCGGTAGGAGACGCTGTCGATGATCTCCAGCGGCGGGGCCCACTGGGCGCCCTCGGGCTTGGCCAGGGGCGAGCCGATCTTGGGCTTCTCGCCAGGGACCAGGACGGAATAGGCCAACTGCTCGCCGTTGGGCGACCAACTGACGCTGGACGGGGTGTTGGGCAGGTTGGTGACGCGGACCGATTCGCCCGACGCCATCCAGCGCACGAACAACTGCGACGCGCCGCCCTCGGCGCTGGAGATGTAGGACAGGCGCGTACCATCCGGCGACCAGCGCGGCTGGCGATGCGACCCGGCCGAGGCGACCAGGGGCGAATGGCGGCCGGTTTTCACGTCGATCAACCAGATGGTCGGGCGCATCCGGTCGGTCATGATGTCGGCGGTCTGGCGGACATAGGCGATCTGCCCGCCGTCCGGGCTGATCTGGGCGTCGGAGGCGACCTCCATGCCGAACAGGTCTTGCGCGGTGAACAGGCCGCGGTCGGCGGTCGGCAGGCTGGGCGCGGCGGCCGTCTGGACGGCGGTTTGCGCCATCGCGGGCGCGTGGGCGCTGAGGATCAGGGCGCAGGCCGCCCAGGCGAACTTGTTCATATGAAACCCCCTCTGGTTGAGAGGGATCATAGAAAGGCCCGAGTGCGCCACAAGACATGGAAAGGGCCGCCGGAACGAATCCGGCGGCCCATTTTCATTCGGGTTCCGAAGAAAAGTCAGAACTTGAAGCTGGCCCGCAGCAACAGGGTGTAGCGGACGTAGTCTTCCAACAGCTCGGCGTCGCCGGTGATGGCCAGCATGCCCAGGTCGTTGCCGACATTCAGACGGAAGCCCAGGATCGGGCCGCCGCCCTCGATGCTGGCGGGATCCAGGGTGAAGGAGTCGCCGCCCGAGGCGAAGCGGGCGATGGTCTTGCCTGCATCGACAGAGAAGTTCTGGCGCCAGCCGACGCGCAGCTCCGGACGAATCCAGCCGTCTTTGCCGAAACCGTAGCCGATGTTGACGGCGGCCACGCCCGAGAACAGATGGCCGTCGCGCTCGTCGATCTTCAGGTCGAAACCGTCGCCGCCGCCTTCTTCGGTGCGAGCGTCTTCGCTCAACGAGAAATACTCGACATAGACTTCGGGACGGACGTTCACCCGGCCGAAGTGGCGTTCGTACGAGGCGCCCCCGGCTGCGGCGAGGGTGAAGCCGTTCCAGTCGGATTCGTTCTTCAGGTTGACGCCGTCGGCGACCAGCTTGCGCGTGGCGCTGAAGGAAGCGTAACCGCCGGCGGCACGCGCCCATGTGGTCCAGTACTGACCCTGGGCGCGCCAGTAGAGACCGAGTTCCAGCAGATTGGCCGACAGCACTTCCTCAGCCGCCGATTCCGGGTCTTCCAGATCCGACGAGGTGAAGGCCGCCGTCAGACCGAAAGCGCCCATGTTGGTGCCGCGCTCGACGCCGCCCGCGAGGCCGAAGCCTTCCGAACGGAAGCCGTAGGTGTCGGTCTTGTCCTTGTCGGCGTAGAAGTTGATCTCCTGCACCCAGGCGCTGGTTTCGCCCGGCGCGGCGGCGGCGTTACGGCCGGTCAGGGCGCGGGTCACGGCGTCCACGCCGCTGGCCAGGGACAGCAGCGGGCCGCCCGAATGCTCGGGCAGCAATTGCTGGTAGATGTTGAAGAAGCCGTCGCGGTCCGTCTGGTTCAGCATGGCGGCGCGGATGACTTCATTGTCAGCCAGGCCAGCGTACAGAACGTCATAGGCCGATGCTTCGGCCTTGATCATGCCAGCCTCTTCGGCCGTACGCTTGCGCGCATCGACGGTCAGCTTTCCTGCAGCCTCATCGACGTTCGCGCTGACGACGAAGGCGTAGGGCGAGTTGGACTGCAAGGCGGCCTGGTCGATGTCGCCGACGTTCAGGTCGCCGGCCTCGATAATGGTGAAGGAGGTCGGATCCTGGATCAGAGAGTTGAACCGCACGCCGAGACCGGCGCCGTCGGCTAGATCGGCCGAGCCGCTGACCTTGAAGCCGCCAGAAGCCTGGTTGGCGGGGTCCAAGGTCACGATCAGATTGCCGTCAGCGCCGACGTTCAGGTCGCTGACCTGAAGTTGGCCCGTGTGGCGGGCGTCGAGCGTGCCCTTGGAGATATCAATGTCCAGCTGGCCGTCGCCGTTGGACAGCTTGCCAGTCACGACGGCGCCGCCGCTGATCGACAGGCGGTCGGCGCCCGTACCGAAGGAGATGTCGCCGTTGATCGTACCGTTGCGGATGTCCAGCACGTCTGCGCCTGAGCCGAGGCGGATGTCGCCGATGATGGCTGGTTCATTGGCGTCCGGAACACCGTCCTTGTCTGCGTCAGGCAGTTTGTGGTCCGGGATTACTGTCCCGTCCTGCACAAGGTTGACGCCGGTCATGTTGGCGCTGACGTCTACAGCGATGGCGGAGCCGGTACGCTCGACATCCTTTTCGGGCGTGATGGCGGCGACGATCCGACCGGTGTTGTTGATCGACGACAGCGTGCCCGACTCGTCGCGGATCGCCACGGCGTTGCCTTTGGAGCCGTTAAGGCCGACGGCGAGGGTGCCCGAATTCGAGAGCGAAGCGACATTGGCGCCGCTTTGAATCAGAACGCCTGTAGCGGTGTCTGCGTCGGAACTGGTGACGGCGCTCTGAATGGCGCCCGTGTTGATGATCGTGGGAAGCGACGCGCCGCTGCCGACAAGCACTGTGCTGCTGTTAGCCGACAGGGCGGACGAGCCGATAGTTCCTTCGTTGCGGAAGCCGCCGGCGATGTTCACGGCTTGCCCCGTGCCGCCGATCTGCACGGCCTTGGCGTCCACGTCCTTATAGACCCCCGACGCCTCGATGGCGCCTCGGTTGATGAGGCCATAGGCGGAATTGCCCGTGCCGACTTCGCCGAGGGTGATGGCGCTGTCCGTGGATCCTACGAGGACGGCGGCCGCGCCGCCGAAGGAGCGGATGCTGGCCGTCGTTTCCTGGGCGTCCAGAATGCCGTCGCCGTCACGGTCGGTGTCTTCGCGATTCTTTTTGCCGTCGCCGTCGTCGTCCTCATCACCGTTCTTGACGCCGTCGCCGTCGTCATCGCCATCGATGCCGCCGGAGCCATACGAAGGTGCGGTGTCGAAGACGACGCCCTTGCCTACATCGCCTGCGATGCGCACGGCGGGACCGCCCTGCAGCAGGTCGTCCGCGTCGAGGTTTTCGAGATAGGTCTGGCCTTCACGCGGCTCGCCTGTCGCCGGTTTCGAAGGCGGCGGGACGGTATAGCGATAGCCGGTAGCGGTTACGGCGCCTTGAATCTTGACCCCGCCGCCGACGGCTCCGTCGATAGCTACGCCGGTCGCATTCTCACCGACAGCACTGACCGCGCCCAGCAAGGTTACATCGCCGCTGACGTCCCCCGTGGTTCGCACGCCATAGGTGTTGTTGCCGATGGCCGTGATCTGGCCCTGGCTTATGATGTTGCCGGTGAGGGGCGCTTCAACGGACAGGCCGTAGGAGTTGTTGCCCTCGACCCGGATGGAACCGGAATTCTCGATCGTGATGTTGCCGACGAGCGGCGACGAACCGGCGACTCGCACGCCGTAGCGGCCAGTTCCATCCGCAAAGGGACCATCCAGGTCCCCGTCCTTGTCGTCGTCCTTATATTCCTCGATCGAGTCGGTGATGTTGATGGCGCCGCCGATGGTGACGTTGCCGGTGTTGCCGCCGTTGACCAGCACGCCCGTGGCGCCGTCGGCGGCTTTCAGCATGTCGATCTTGGAGCCGGCGTCGAGATCGACGCTGTTGCTCGAATCCAGCGTCACCGCCGCACCAGACGTTACCGTGATCGAGCCGCCGTTGGCGATCCGCACGTCGTCGCGCGCGCCATTGTTGGCGGTGGATGTGCTGATCGGCGTGGTGCGGCCGTTCGAGATGACCTGTTCGGCCTGAGCGCCGGCCGCAACCATCAGGGGAGCGATCGCTACAGCGGTCGCGAGCAGAATACGCATTCGTAGGAAACCCCTCGTGGTCGCACGCGCAAGGATTGAGGCGCCCCTCCTAACAGGGTCCGCACCCGCACGCCCCAAGTTTCTTGAATTTGGGGCGAATGCAAGGCCTGGCGTAGGGGGACGAAGCTGAACGCCAGATGAAAACACGGGTTTCACGCCAGTGAAAGCTGGACCTTTCGTGCTTCTCACTTGAGCGTTCTCGGCGACGAATGTAGGGCGGAAAATCTGCAGGGCGCTGATTTCCAACGTTCCGCATCCAAAGTCGGAGCCTTGGCGTTAGCGTGAAGAAGTTCAACGAAAAGGTTTCCGGCATGAGCGCCAGCCCCATCGACGTTCAGGAAAGCGAACTGCGGCTGTTTCCTGGCCTGGACGACGAAGTGGCGGCGACTCTCCGGGCGCTGAAGGCTTCTGCGGCTGGGGAGCGGCCGAGATTGGTGGACACCACCATGCTGTTTGCGCCCCGTTCGGGCGGGGTGAAACGTTATCTGTTGTCCAAGAAGGCCTGGCTCGCGGACCATCGCCCGGATGTGGCGCACAGCCTGGTGGTGCCCGGGGCGGGCTACAAGGCAAGCTTGGACGGAATCGTCCGGTTGCAGGCCGCTAAGCTGCCGTTCGGCGACGGCTATCGCTGGCCCAGTTCGGTGCGCCGATGGGGCGCCTGGGTGTCGTCGCTTAACCCCACCCTGATCGAAGCGGGCGATCCCTATACGCCGGGCCAGGGCGCGCTGGAGGCGGGCCAGAGGGTCGGCTGCCCCGTCGTCGGCTTTTGCCACTCGGATCCGGCGGCGCTGGCGGCGCTGCATTTCGGAGAATGGGCCAAGAAGCCGGTCGAAAAGCGTTGGGCCAAGCTGTTCTCGCAATTCGACCGAGTCGTCTCGCCCAGCCGTTTCATCGCTCAGCGTCTGGAAGAGGCGGGCGTGGGCGGCATTGTGATTCGTCCGCTAGGCGTCGAGGTCGACACCTTCCATCCGGATCGTCGGGATCGCGACTGGCTGTTGAAGAAGCTGGGTCTGGGCGCCGACGCCCGCCTGCTGTGCTTCGCCGGCCGACCGGCCAAGGAGAAGAACGTCGGCGTCCTGATCGATGCGGTGCAGCGTCTGGGCGCGCCCTATCATCTGGTGCTGGTCGGCGCGGGGGCGGGGATGCCGCCCGAGGATCGGGTCATCTCCCTGCCGTATGAGAAGGATCCCCGCGCCGTGGCCCGCATCATCGCCAGCTGCGACGCCTTCGTGCACGCCAACGACAAGGAGCCGTTCGGGCTGATCGTGCTGGAGGCCATGGCCTGCGGCCGGGCCGTGGTCGGCGTCAACGCGGGCGGCGTGGCCGAGACGGTCGACGAGAGCGTGGGCCAACTGGCCGCCTCGGCCGATCCGGTCGATTACGCCGAGGCGATCGAGGCCCTGTTCGCGCGCGACGTGGAGGCTCTGGGTCAGGCGGCGCGGGTCAAGGCGGTCGAACAGTTCGCCTGGAGCCGGGTGTTCGAGGATCTGACCATGCTCTACGGCGAACTGACCGGAAAGGCGGAGTTCGTCACGCCGCAAGAGGCGTTGCCGATCAACTAGGCGTCTGCGCTGTCACCGCCCTCGGGCTCGTCCCGAGGGCTTAAGGCCGGACACGGCGGAACAGACGCGCGAAAGCTGCGTCTGCGATCAATCTCGATTTTCTGAGAGATGGAGAGGGAAGGGCGGTGCGCCACTCCCTCAGATCCCTGAGAGGAGTGGCGCGAGTGACGGGGCTCGAACCCGCGACCTCCGGCGTGACAGGCCGGCACTCTAACCAACTGAGCTACACCCGCGTTCCCATCCGAAGCGACTGTGCGCCCCGGCGAGGGGCGTCGTTTAGGCGGGGCCGCGTCGCACGTCAAGCGACGCGGCTGTGGATAAATCAAATCATCTTGCCGAGGGCGTAGCGGCGGCTTGAGGCGGGGCTGTGGGACCGGCGATTCCGCCGTCCGCAGGCAACTGCGACGCCGTGGCGGGCGGCGGCGGTTCGTAGTGCACGCCCACGCCCGGCCCCAGCGGCAGGTCCAGCGCCACCCAGGTCGCCACCATGATCAGACCGGCGACCAGGAAGGCTCCGGCGTAGGGCAGCATGGTCGCCATCAACGAGCCCAGGCCGAACCTGGGATCCCAACGCTGGGCGAAGGTCAGGATCAGCGGGAAGTAGCTCATCAGCGGCGTGGCGATGTTGGTGACGGAATCGCCCATGCGATAGGCGGCGGTCGTCATCTCGGGGCTGATGCCCAACAGCATGAACATGGGCACGACGATGGGCGCCAGGGCCGACCACTTGGCCGAGGCCGAACCGATGAACAGGTCGAAGACGCAGGACACCAGCACCACCACGATCAGCAGCAGCGGCGTGGGCAGGGCCAGTTCGCGCAGGGAGGCCGCTGCGTTGACCGCCAGGATCGGCCCCAGGCCCGACCAGTTGAACATGGCGACGAAGTGGGCGGCGAAGAAGGCCAGGACGATATAGGGGGCCAGTTGGCTGATCCCCTCGCGCATCATGCGGACCAGGTCGTGGTGGGTCTTGATCGAGCCGGAACCTGCGCCGAAGGCCGCGCCCGCCATGAAGAAGGTCAGGGCGAAGAAGGCGACCAGAGAACGATACAGAGGGTTGTAGCGTTGCGCCGGTTCGGCGTCGGCGTCGACGAAGGGCGAGCCGGGCAGGAAGGTCACGGTCGCCCAGACGGCGATCATGGCCAGGATGGTCAGGCCCGCCCAGGCCAGTCCGCGCTTCTCGGCGGCGGTGAGGGGCGTCTTCTCCTCGGCGGCGATCGGGGCGGCGTTATGCGGTACCCAGGGGCCCAGGCGCGGCTCGATCACCCGGTCGGTCAGGAACCAGACGATGGGGGTGAAGACGATCACCACTCCGACGATGAAGAACCAGTTGCCCGCGATGCTGACGGCGTAGGACGGGTCGATCAGGTGGGCGGCGGGCTCGGTGATGCCCAGGATCAGAGCGTCGCTGGCGCCGGGGAACAGATTGCCCGCATAGCCGCCTGAGACAGCGGCGAAGCCGGCGGCCAGGCCGGCCAGGGGGTGGCGCCCCGCCGCGGCGAAGATCACGGCCGCCAGCGGAATCACCACGACATAGGAGGCGTCCGAGGCGTGGTGGGACACCATGCCCGTCACCACCACGATCGGCGTCAGGATGAAGCGCGGCGCGTTCAGCAGGGCGCCGCGGATGGCCGTCGAGAACAGGCCCGTCCGTTCGGCTACCGAGGCGCCGTAGATGATGGTGATGACGATCCCCAGCGGCGGGAAGTCGGCCAGGGTGCGCGGCATGCCGATGAACAGCCGTTCGAGGTTGGCGGGGGAAAGGAGGCTCTGCGCCTGCAGCACCTCTCCCGTCACCGGGTTGACCGCCGACCAGCCCAGCCCTGCGCCGACCAGGCTGAGGGCCACAAGGCCAAGGATCAGCCATAGGAATAGGAAGACGGGATCTGGCAGCCGATTGCCGATGCGTTCGATGGAGTTCAGCAGGCGGGCGGCCAGGTTCATACGCAAGCTCTCGGCTATATTGGAGGCGGTGACGCATTTCGCGGATCAACGGCATAAGAGGCAATCGCGCGGCCTGCGGCAAATCGCCCAAAAAACTGCGAACCGTTCGCAACAAAAAACCTTTGCCGACATGGGTTTGAACCCTGGCGAGGTTGGGTCTAAGAAGCCCCGAATCCGCCCCCTACCTCCCGGCGGGCGAGGCAGCTCGAATGAACGAATTTCTTCTAGAATATCTTCCGATCGTCGTTTTCCTGGGCATCGCCATCGTGCTCGGCGCCGGCTTCATGCTGGCGGCCTGGGTGCTGGCCCCCAAGAACCCCGATACCGAGAAGCTCTCGGCTTATGAGTGCGGCTTCAACGCCTTTGACGACGCGCGCATGAAGTTCGACGTGCGCTTCTATCTGGTGTCGATCCTCTTCATCATCTTCGACCTGGAAATCGCCTTCCTGTTCCCGTGGGCGGTGTCGATGTTCGACCTGTCGCACGGCGGCATGGTCTTCGCCTTCTGGTCGATGATGGTCTTCCTGGGCGTCCTGACGGTCGGCTTCATCTACGAATGGAAGAAGGGAGCCCTGGAATGGCAGTGATCGCCCCCTCCAGTCCTCTGGTCCCCGCCGGCTCGGCCGCGCGTTCGACCGTCGAGGGCTATGATCCCAAAATCCACGACAAGTTCTTTGAGTCCGTCAATACGGAGCTGGGCGAGCGCGGCTTCCTGACGACCTCGCTGGACGACGTCATCACCTGGGCCCGTACGGGTTCGCTGATGTGGATGTCGTTCGGCCTGGCCTGCTGCGCCGTCGAGATGATCCACCTGTCGATGCCGCGCTTCGACCTGGAGCGCTTCGGCACCGCGCCGCGCGGTTCGCCGCGCCAGTCTGACCTGATGATCGTCGCCGGGACGCTGACCAACAAGATGGCTCCGGCCCTGCGCAAGGTCTACGACCAGATGCCGGACCCGCGCTACGTCATCTCGATGGGCAGCTGCGCCAATGGCGGCGGCTACTATCACTACAGCTACAGCGTCGTGCGCGGCTGCGATCGCGTGGTGCCGGTGGACGTTTACGTTCCGGGCTGCCCGCCGACCGCCGAGGCCCTGCTGTACGGCATTCTGCAACTGCAGAAGAAGATCCGCCGCACGGGGACCATCGAACGATGAGCGAACTGGTGCGCGTTGCGGAGCGCGAATCCGCCCTGACGCCCCTGGGCACGGAAATGGTCGCGGCGCTCGGCGTCGAGGCCGTGGTGGCCTATGGCGAACTGACCCTGATCGCCCCGCGCGAGAAGATCGTCGAGGTCATGACGGCCCTGCGCGATCAGTTCGGCTTCCAGCAGTGCATGGACGTCTGCGGCGCCGACTATCCCGACCGCGCCGAGCGGTTCGAGGTCGTCTATCACCTGCTGTCGCTGACGCGCGCTGCGCGCGTTCGCGTCAAGGTGTCGACCGATGAGGTCAAGCCGGTCCCCAGCGTGTCGTCGGTCTATCCGTCGGCCGGCTGGTTCGAGCGTGAAGCCTTCGACATGTACGGCATAATCTTCTCGGATCACCCGGACATGCGCCGCATCCTGACCGACTACGGCTTCCAGGGGCACCCGCTGCGCAAGGACTTCCCGATGACGGGCTACGTCGAGGTGCGCTACGACGAAGTGCAGAAGCGCGTTGTCTATGAGCCGGTGAAACTGACGCAGGAATTCCGCAACTTCGACTTCCTGTCTCCGTGGGAAGGCGCCGACTATCCGACCGTCCTGCCGGGCGATGAAAAGGCGGGAGCGCAGTAATGGCCGACGTCAAGAACATGCCCGCGCCGCTCGGCGCCGCCATCGACCCGTTCGAGGACTATGAAGACGGCCTGACCCCGCACGCGCGGGCGATGGACGACCGCAAGTTCACCATCAATTTCGGCCCGCAGCACCCGGCCGCGCACGGCGTGCTGCGCCTGGTGCTGGAACTGGACGGCGAGCTGGTCACGCGCGTCGACCCGCACATCGGGTTGCTGCACCGCGGCACCGAGAAGCTGATGGAGGCGCGCACCTACCTCCAGAACATCCCCTACCTGGACCGGCTGGACTACGTCTCGCCGATGAACCAGGAGCACGCCTTCTGTCTGGCCATCGAACGGTTGCTGGGTCTGGACGTGCCGTATCGCGGCCAGCTGATCCGGGTTCTGTACTCGGAGATGGGCCGTATCCTGAACCACCTTCTGAACGCGACCATGCAGGCCATGGACGTGGGCGCCCTGACCCCGCCGCTGTGGGGCCACGAAGAGCGCGAGAAGCTGATGGTGTTCTACGAGCGGGCCTGCGGCGCGCGCCTGCACGCCAACTACTTCCGTCCGGGCGGCGTTCACCAGGATCTGACGCCCGAGCTGATCGACGACATCGGCCGCTGGTGCGCCGAGTTCCCGGCCAAGCTGGCGGACATCGAAAGCCTGGTCACCGAGAACCGCATCTTCAAGCAGCGGAACGTCGACATCGGCGTGGTGTCCAAGGAAAACGCCATGGCCTGGGGCTTCTCGGGCGTCATGCTGCGCGGCTCGGACATCGCCTGGGATCTACGCAAGGCCCAGCCATACGACTGCTACGCCGACATGGAGTTCGACATCGTCGTCGGCAAGAACGGCGACTGCTGGGACCGCTACCTGGTCCGCGTCGAAGAGATGCGTCAGTCGGTGCGCATCATGGAGCAGTGCATCCACAAGCTGCGCAACTGCCCCGGCGAGCCGGTCCTGACCGAGGACCACAAGATCGCTCCGCCGCGTCGCGGTGAGATGAAGCGTTCGATGGAAGCGCTGATCCACCACTTCAAGCTCTACACCGAAGGCTTCCGCACCCCGGAAGGCGAGGTCTATGCGGCCGTCGAAGCGCCCAAGGGCGAGTTCGGCGTCTATCTGGTGTCGGACGGCACCAACAAACCCTACCGCGTCAAGCTGTCGGCGCCCGGCTTCCGTCACCTGCAGGCGATGGACTGGATGAACCGCGGCCACATGCTGGCGGACGTGTCCGCCATCCTCGGCTCGCTCGACATGGTGTTCGGAGAAGTGGACCGATGAGCGTTCGTCGTCTGGCCAAGGAGCAACCAGCCTCTTTCGAGTTCTCGAAGGAGACGATGGACAAGGCTCAGTGGTGGATCAAGAAATACCCGGAATCGCGTCGCCAGTCGGCGGTGATCCCGGTGCTGTGGCTGGTTCAGAAGCAGGAAGGGTGGGTGTCCGAGCCCTCGCTGCGCGCTGTCGGCGAGCTGTTGGGCATGGCCTATATCCGGGTGCTGGAGGTCGCGACCTTCTACACCATGTTCCAGCTGACGCCGGTCGGCGCGGCGGCCCTGATCCAGGTGTGCGGCACGACGCAGTGCATGCTGCGCGGCTCCAACGACCTGATGCGCGTCTGCCGCGAGAAGATCGGCCCCAAGGACGAGCTGTCCGCCGACGGCCGCTTCACCTGGCAGGAAATCGAGTGCATCGGCGCCTGCTCGAACGCGCCGGTGGCCCAGATCAACGACCTCTATTACGAAGACCTGACGCCCGAGAACATGGCTCAGATCATCGACGACTTCGCCGCCGGCAAGACGCCGAAGGCGGGTAGCTATGTCGGCCGTCACACGTCGGAGCCTGAAGGCGGCGCACGGACGCTGACCGATCCGTCGCTGTACGACGGCTCGGCCGCCAAGAAGATCAAGAAGCTGCCGAACTCGGAGCCTGTCGCTGAAAAGGCTCCGGCCTGATGGCGCGGCCGGACCTCGAAACAGAAACGGGCAGGGCGGCCTATCGGGCCGAGCTGCGTCGCGTCGGCTGGCGCCCGCGTTGGGCGGGCCTGGCCTGTATCGTGGTCGCGGCCGCTCTGGTTTTGTTCGCGCGCGAGGGCCGTTTCGGCCTGACTGAAAACGCCGCGGTGGCGGCCTATGGCCTGTTGGCCGTCGGATGGGTGCTGGTGATCTACGCCGTCTTCCAGCGCACCCGCCACCACAAGCGCCGCATGGCGGAAGGACTTTAAGGGATCATGGTCGGCATCCTCCAAGACAAGGATCGGATCTTCACCAACCTCTACGGTCTCCAGGACTGGGGCCTTGAGGGGGCGAAGCAGCGCGGCGCGTGGAACGCCACCAAGGACATGCTGGACCTTGGCCGCGACTGGATCATCACCAACGTCAAGAACTCGGGCCTGCGCGGACGCGGCGGCGCCGGTTTCTCGACCGGCCTGAAGTGGTCCTTCATGCCCAAAGAAGTGAAGGATCGCCCTCACTACCTGGTCATCAACGCCGACGAGTCCGAGCCCGCGACGTGTAAAGACCGCGAGATCATGCGTCATGATCCGCAACTGCTGATCGAAGGCGCGATGATCGCCTCCTTCGCGATGCAGGCCCACGCTTGCTACATCTACCTGCGCGGCGAATACATCCTCGAGCGCGAGCGCATGGAAGCCGCCGTCAAGCAGGCCTATGAGGCCAAGCTGATCGGCAAGAACAACGTCCACGGTTGGGACTTCGACGTCTATATCCACCACGGCGCCGGCGCCTATATCTGTGGCGAAGAGACGGCCCTGCTGGAAAGCCTGGAAGGCAAGAAGGGCCAACCGCGCCTGAAGCCGCCGTTCCCGGCGGGCGCCGGTCTGTACGGCTGCCCGACGACCGTGAACAACGTGGAATCGATCGCCGTGGTCGGCACCATCCTGCGCCGTGGCGCAGACTGGTTCGCCGGCTTCGGTCGCCCGAACAACACCGGCACCAAGCTGATGTCCCTGTCGGGTCACGTGAACACGCCCTGCGTGGTCGAAGAGGCCATGTCGATCCCGCTGCGCCAGTTGATCGAGGATCACGGCGGCGGCGTGCGCGGCGGTTGGGGCAATCTGAAGGCCATCATTCCGGGCGGCGCGTCCTGCCCGGTCATCACGCGCGAGCAGGCTGAAGTCGCGCTGATGGACTTCGACTCCATGCGCGAAATGCGTTCGTCGCTGGGTACGGCCGGCGTGACCGTCATGGACGAGTCCACCGACATCGTGAAGGCGATCGCCCGCATCAGCTACTTCTTCAAGCACGAGAGCTGCGGTCAGTGCACGCCGTGCCGCGAAGGCACCGGCTGGATGTGGCGCGTGCTGGAACGCATGGCGATCGGCGACGCCGACCCGTCCGAGATCGACCTGCTGCTCGACGTGGCCGGTCAGGTCGAAGGCCACACCATCTGCGCCCTCGGCGACGCCGCCGCCTGGCCCGTTCAGGGCCTGATCCGGCACTTCCGTCACGAGATCGAAGAGCGCATCCACACCTACCGCAGCCGCCGCGCGAACTTCGCCGGCCACGCGATCGCGGCGGAGTAATCGTAATGCCTATCGCCAAGGTCAACGGCGTTGAAGTCGAGTTCGAACCGGGCATGACCGTGCTGCAGGTCGCCGAGCGCGCCGGGCAGGAAATCCCGCGGTTCTGCTACCACGAGCGCCTGTCCATCGCCGGCAACTGCCGTATGTGCCTGGTCGAGGTGAAGCCCGGACCGCCGAAGCCGCAGGCTTCGTGCGCGCTGCCGGCCGCCGACGGCCAGGAAATCTTCACCGACACGCCGATGGTGAAGAAGGCCCGCGAAGGGGTGATGGAGTTCCTGCTCATCAACCACCCGCTGGACTGCCCGATCTGCGACCAGGGCGGCGAATGCGACCTGCAGGATCAGGCGGTCGGCTACGGCCGCGATGGTTCGCGCTACGGCGAGAACAAGCGCGCGGTTGAAGAAAAGAACATGGGCCCGACGGTCAAGACGTTCATGACGCGCTGCATCCAGTGCACGCGTTGCGTTCGCTTCATCACCGAAGTGGCGGGCGTGCCGGACATCGGCATGATCTCGCGTGGCGAAAGCGCCGAGATCACGACCTATCTGGAAAAGAACATCGACAGCGAACTGTCGGGCAACGTCAACGACCTGTGCCCGGTGGGCGCCCTGACGCACCGCCCGTGGCAGTACCACTATCGTCCGTGGGAGCTGAAGAAGACCGAGACCATCGACGTGATGGATGCGCTCGGTTCGAACATCCGCGCCGACTCCCGCGGCGCCGAGGTCATGCGCGTGCTGCCGCGCGTGAACGAGGGCATCAACGAGGAATGGCTGTCGGACAAGAGCCGCTACGCCGTCGACGGCCTGCAGGCGCGTCGCCTAGACCGTCCGTGGGTGCGTGAGAACGGCAAGCTGCGTCCGGCGTCGTGGGACGAGGCGCTGACCGCCGTCGCCGACAAGCTGAAGGCGGCCCCGGCCGACCGTATCGGCGCCATCGCCGGCGACCTGCAGGACGCCGAGTCGATGAAGGCTCTGCTGGATCTGTTCCGTTCGCTGGGTTCGGCCAACACGGACTGCCGTCAGGACGGCGCAGCGCTGGGCGGCGAGGCTCGCGAGGGCTGGTTGTTCAACTCTGGCCTGCAAGGCATTGAAAACGCTGACGCCATCCTGATCGTCGGCGCCAATCCGCGCACGGAAGCGCCGCTGCTGAACGCGCGCATCCGCAAGACCTGGCTGAAGGGCGGCGTCGAGGTCGGCGTCATCGGGCCGCAAGCCGATCTGACCTATGGCTACGCCTGGCTGGGCGCCGGTTCGAAGACCCTGGGCAAGCTGCCCAAGGCCGCGACCGACTTCCTGACCAAGGCCGAACGTCCCGCCATCATCATCGGCGCGGGCGCCCTGACCGGCGAGACCGGCCCGTCCGTGCTGAACGCCCTGGGCGCGCTGGCCAAGAAGGTCGGCGTGGTCAAGGACGGCTGGAACGGCTTCAACGTCCTGCACAGCGCCGCCGCGCGCGTCGGCGGTCTGGACATGGGCTTCCTGCCGGGCGAGGGCGGTCTGGATGTCGCCGCTATGCTGAAGCCGGGCGCGCTGGACGTGCTGTTCCTGCTGGGCGCCGATGAGGTGAACGCGGACGCATCGGGCGCCTTCCGCGTCTATCTGGGCTCGCACGGCGATCGCGGCGCGCACGGCGCGGACGTGATCCTGCCGGGCGCGGCCTACACCGAGAAGTCGGGCCTGTACGTCAACACCGAAGGCCGGGTGCAGATGGCCGAGCGCGTGGTCTTCCCGAAGGGCGAAGCCAAGGACGACTGGGCCATCATCCGCGCCCTGTCCGAGCGCGTCGGCCACAAGCTGCCGTTCGACACGCTTGAGCAACTGCGCGCCAAGCTGATGGGCGACCATCCGACCTTCGGCCGCATCGACTATCTGGCCCCGGCCGCGACGTTCGACGTCGCCAAGCTGGGCGCCAAGGGAGACCTGGGCGACGTCGCCTTCGTCTCCGTCATCGCCGATCCCTATCTGACCAACCCGATCGCGCGCGCCAGTGAAACCATGGCCCAACTGTCCGCTGAGCGGACGGCGCCGGTCGCCCTGGCGGCGGAGTAAATCATGGACGCTGCGACTTCCTTCTGGACCACGCCTCTGGGTTGGACCCTCGCCACTGTCGGCGGGATCCTGCTGGTGGTGGTCGGTATCCTGATCTCCCTGGCCTTCCTGTTGCTGGCCGACCGCAAGATCTGGGCGGGCGTTCAGCTGCGCAAGGGCCCGAACGTGGTCGGCCCCTTCGGCCTGCTGCAGTCCTTCGCCGACTTCTTCAAGTTCGTGCTGAAGGAGATCGTCATTCCGGCCGGGTCGGACAAGGTGGTCTTCATCCTGGCCCCGCTGATCAGCTTCGTGCTGGCCTTCGTGGCGTGGGCGGCGATCCCGTTCGCTCCCGGTTGGGTGGTCGCGGATCTGAACGTCGGTATCCTGTACATTCTGGCGATCAGCTCGCTGGGCGTTTACGGCATCATCATGGGCGGCTGGGCTTCGAACTCGAAGTACCCGTTCCTGGGCGCGCTGCGCTCGGCGGCGCAGATGGTGTCCTATGAGGTCTCGATGGGCCTCATCATCATCAACGTCATCCTGCTGGCCGGGACGATGAACCTGACGCAGATCGTGACTCAGCAGTCCGGCTGGTTCTGGAACTGGAACGCCTTCGGCGGCGGCCTTGAGACTCTGCCGACGATCATCGTCATGCTGCCGATGACCATTGTTTTCTTCATTTCGGCCCTGGCCGAGACCAACCGCCCGCCGTTCGACCTTCCGGAAGCGGAGTCGGAACTGGTGGCTGGCTATCAGGTCGAATATTCCTCGACGCCCTATCTGCTGTTCATGATCGGCGAGTACGCCAACATCGTCTTCATGTGCGCCATGATCACCCTGCTGTTCTGCGGCGGGTGGAATCCGGGCTTCCCGACCGACTTCCTGAACAGCGTCCCGGCCTTCGTCGCCAACCTGTTCTACCTGCTGGTCTTCATCACCAAGGTCGTCTTCTGGTTCTTCATGATCGCCCTGGTGAAGGCCTTCGTGCCTCGCTACCGCTATGACCAGCTGATGCGTCTGGGCTGGAAGATCTTCCTGCCGGCCTCGTTGGTCGCCGTGGTCTTCGTGGCGGCGTGGCGCGTGTTCGCGGTGGGCGGCTGATGGGCGGTTACGCCACAGTCCTGATCGCGCTGGCGCTCGCCGCCGGTCTGTCGGCCTGCACCTTCAAGCCGATGGATCCGGCTGCGCCCGAGACCGCGTCCGCGCGTCTCGAGCGGCTGGACCGCGAGCGGCGAGAGGAGGCGGACAAGCGCGCCTATTGCCAACGTCTGTCGCGGGACGATCCGCGCTTCAGCAGGGACGGCTGCGAACGCCGGATCGGTGGATGAAGACGAAAGCCGCAGCCCTGATGTTCGCCCTGGCCGCGCCCATGCTGGCGTCGGCCTGCGCGCCCTATGAGGCCGACCCGGTGTCGGTCTATCAGTGGGAGCGCAAGGTGCAGGAAATCGAACGGCGCGAGGCGGAACGTCAGCGCCTTTGCCAGACCCTCGACAAGGAAAGCGCCCGCTATCAACGCGAGTGCGCCGGAGTGAAATCGTAATGCTGACCCGTATCGTTCAGGCGGCCAAGGGCGCGATGCTGACCGACGTGTTCGGCGCCGTCGGCCTGTCGATGAAGTACATGATGAAGCCGAAGGCGACGGTGAACTATCCGTTCGAGCGGAACCCGCAGTCGCCGCGCTTCCGTGGCGAACACGCGCTGCGCCGCTATCCGAACGGCGAAGAACGCTGCATCGCCTGCAAGCTGTGCGAGGCTATCTGCCCCGCACAGGCCATCACCATCGAGGCCGAACCGCGCGCCGACGGCAGCCGCCGCACGACGCGCTACGACATCGACATGGTCAAATGCATCTACTGCGGCCTGTGCCAGGAGGCCTGCCCGGTGGACGCCATCGTCGAGGGACCGAACAGCGAGTTCGCCACCGAGACCCGCGAAGAACTGCTCTATGACAAGGCGCGCCTGCTGGACAACGGCGACCGCTGGGAGCGTCTGATCGCGAAGAATCTGGAACTCGACGCTCCGTATCGCTAAACGGAGCGGCGATTCCGCCACGCTGACCCTGACCTTCGGGCCGGGGCCGATTTTGGAAGGGTCCGGGGGTTCTCCTCGGGCCATTGGTTTTGAAGAGGGGCGTCGTCCCGCACATGTTGCAAGGCCTGGCCTTCTATCTTCTGGCGACGGTCGCCGTGGTTTCCGCCCTTCTGGTGGTGACCGCGCGCAATCCCGTGCACTCCGTTCTCTGGCTGATCCTGACCTTCTTCTCGGCGGCCGGTCTGTTCGTTCTGCTGAGCGCCGAGTTCCTGGCGATGCTGCTGGTCGTCGTCTACGTCGGCGCCGTGGCGGTGCTGTTCCTGTTCGTCGTCATGATGCTGGACGTCGACTTCGTGAAGCTGCGCGAAGGATACGCGCGCTACCTGCCGCTGGCGGGCATCGTGGCGGGCGTCCTGCTGGCCGAGATGATCATGGTGTCGATCACCGTCGTTCAGGGCGGAGCCGCCCGTGACGCCACCTCGCCGGTTCCGGCGGGGCCTGACGTCACCAACATGGAGACGATCGGCCGCGTGCTCTACACGGACTACGTCTACTTCTTCCAGGCGGCGGGCGTGGTCCTGCTGATCGCGATGATCGGCGCCATCGTCCTGACCCTGCGTCACCGTCCGGGCGTGCATCGCCAGGATCTGGCGGCACAGGCTAACCGCGAACGCGCCAAGGCCGTTGAGATCAAGTCCGTGACCACGGGCCAGGGCGTCACCCCCGAGGAGCTTCTGTAATGGATATCTCGCTCCAGCATTATCTGGCGGTCGCCGCCATGCTGTTCACCATCGGCGTCTTCGGCATCTTCGTGAACCGCAAGAACGTCATCATCATCCTGATGTCGGTCGAGATGATCCTGCTCGCGGTGAACATCAACTTCGTGGCCTTCTCCACGCACCTGAACGACGTGTCGGGTCAGTTGATGGCCATGTTCGTCTTGACCGTCGCCGCGGCCGAGGCCGCCGTCGGCCTGGCCATTCTCGTGACCTTCTTCCGTAACCGCGGCGACATCGCGGTCGACGACGCCTCCGTGATGAAGGGCTGATCGGAACCGTGACTATCCAGACTCTCGTCACTCTCGGCGTCTTCGCCCCCCTGCTGGGGGCCATGATCGCCGGCTTCTTCGGTCGCCGGATCGGCGACGTCGCCTCGCAGGCCGTCACCACGGGCCTGCTGTTCTTCTCGTGCGCGGTCTCCTGGATCGTGTTCAGCCAGTGGACCTGGGGCGGGTTGGAAGCCTTCACCGTGCACCTGGCGCCGTTCATCCACGTCGGCGAGTTCCAGTCGAACTGGTCGATCCGCGTCGACGCCATGTCGGCCACCATGTTGATCGTGGTGACGTCGGTGTCCTCGCTGGTTCACCTCTATTCCTGGGGTTACATGAAGGAGGACGACAGCCGTCCTCGCTTCTTCGCCTATCTGTCGCTGTTCACCTTCATGATGCTGGCGCTGGTGACGGCGGCCGACTTCCTGCAGATGTTCTTCGGTTGGGAAGGCGTGGGCCTGGCGTCCTATCTGCTGATCGGTTTCTGGTTCAAGAAGCCCTCGGCCACCGCCGCCTCGATCAAGGCCTTCGTGGTCAACCGCGTCGGCGACTTCGGCTTCCTGCTCGGCATGATGACCGTGTTCTGGATGTTCGGCACGATCGAGTTCGCCAAGCTGTTCCCGCTGATCGCCGGCAAGGCCGGGACGGGCTGGGAATTCCTGGGCCACACCTGGTCGGCGCTGGATCTGGCCGGTCTGCTGCTGTTCATCGGCGCGATGGGCAAATCGGCGCAGTTCTTCCTGCACACCTGGCTGCCGGATGCGATGGAAGGCCCGACGCCCGTGTCGGCCCTGATCCACGCGGCCACCATGGTTACGGCCGGCGTCTACATGGTCTGCCTGCTGTCGCCGCTGTATGAGCACGCGCCCGTCGCGTCGCAGTTCATCGCCATCATCGGCGGCATCACGGCCATCTTCGCCGCGACCGTCGGCATGATGCAGAACGACATCAAGCGCGTGATCGCCTATTCGACCTGTTCGCAGCTGGGCTACATGTTCTTTGCGGCGGGCGTCGGGGCTTACCAGCCCGCCATGTTCCACCTGTTCACCCACGCCTTCTTCAAGGCCCTGCTGTTCCTGGGCGCCGGTTCGGTGATCCACGGCATGCACCACGAGCAGGACATGCGGAAGATGGGCGGCCTGTGGAAGCTGCTGCCCGTCACCTATGCGACCATGATGATCGGCACCATCGCCATCACCGGCCTGGGCATGCCCGGCGTCGGCGGCTTCGCCGGCTTCTACTCCAAGGACTCCATTCTTGAGAGCGCCTATGCGGCGGCGACGACCGGCCATTCGGCCGCGGGCATGTTCGCCTTCGTCATCGGCATCTCGGCGGCCCTGCTGACGGCTTACTACTCGTGGCGCCTGGTGTTCATGACCTTCCACAACAAGCCGGTGTGGAAGGAAGAGGAGGGCGCGCACCATGCGGACGCCCACGCTCATGACGATCATCATGCTCATGACGATCATGCGCACGACGACCATCACCATGGTCCGCTGAAGCCGCATGAGAGCCCGCTGGTCATGGTCGTGCCGCTGCTGGTGCTGTCGATCGGCGCGGTGTTCGCGGGCATGATCTTCGCCCCGCACTTCATCGGCCATCATGAGGCTGAGTTCTGGCGCGGCGCCATCTTCGTCGGGGCTGAGAACCACGTCCTGCACGAAAGCCACAACGTCCCGACCTGGGTGAAGTGGGCGCCGCTGATCGTGACGCTGCTGGGCACGGCCATCGCCTACTGGCTGTATGTCGTGAAGGAAGGCGCGGCCAAGGAGATGGCCGACCGCAAGGGCCCACTGTGGACCTTCCTCTACAACAAGTGGTTCTTCGATGAGCTGTACGACGCCGTCTTCGTGAAGGGGACCAAGGCGATCGGCGACTTCTTCTGGAAGATCGGCGACGTGAAGATCATCGACGGCCTCGGTCCGAACGGCGCGGCCTGGGCTTCGCTGAAGTCGGGCGGCTGGTTGTCCCGGTTCCAGTCCGGTTTCGTCTACTTCTATGCATTCGTGATGCTGATCGGCGTGGCGGCATTCCTTGCCTTCGCCATCTTCACGTGGGGAGCCTGAGCCTCGTGCCTCACATTCTGAGCATCGTCACCTTCCTGCCGCTTCTCGGCGCGGCCGCGATCCTAGTCGCGCGCCTGCTGAACAAGGGCGGTCAGGACGCCGCGGCCCCGGCCGCTCGCTGGATCGCCCTGATCACCACAATGGTGGTGCTGGCTGTGTCCGTCCTGCTGGTCGCGCAGTTCGATCCGTCGAACCCGGCCTATCAGTTCGTCGAGAACTACGCCTGGTTCGCGGGCGCCGGCTATCACCTGGGCGTGGACGGGATCTCCATCCTGTTCGTCCTGCTGACGGCCTTCCTGCTGCCGATCTGCATCGTGGCCAGCTGGAAGTCGATCGAGACGCGCGTCGTCGAATACATGATCGCCTTTCTGATCCTGGAGACCATGGTCATCGGGGTGTTCACCTCGCTGGACCTGTTCCTCTTCTACATCTTCTTCGAAGGCACCCTGGTGCCGATGTATCTGATCATCGGCATCTGGGGCGGCGCCAACCGCATCTACGCGGCGTACAAGTTCTTCCTGTACACCCTGCTGGGATCGGTCCTGATGCTGCTGGCCATGCTGTGGATGGCCCACACGACCGGCACCACCAGCATTCCGGAACTGAAGCAGTACGCCTTCGACCCGGCGGTGCAGCCGCTGCTGTGGCTGGCCTTCTTCGCCTCCTTCGCGGTGAAGATGCCGATGTGGCCGGTGCACACCTGGCTGCCCGACGCCCACGTTCAGGCGCCGACGGCCGGTTCGGTCATTCTGGCCGGCATCTTGCTGAAGCTGGGCGGCTACGGCTTCATCCTGTTCAACATCCCGATGTTCCCGCTGGCGTCGCAGATGTTCACGCCTCTGGTGCTGACGCTGTCTGTGATCGCCGTGGTCTACACCTCGCTGGTCGCCTTCCGTCAGACGGACATCAAGAAGCTGATCGCCTATTCGTCGGTCGCTCACATGGGCTTCGTGACCATGGGCATCTTCGCGGGCAACGACACCGGCGTGCAGGGCGCCGTCTTCCAGATGCTGAGCCACGGCCTGATCTCGGGCGCGCTCTTCCTCTGCGTCGGCGTGGTCTATGACCGGATGCACACCCGTGAGATCGCCTTCTACGGCGGCCTGACGGCGCGGATGCCCTGGTATGCGGCCATCTTCCTGATGTTCACCATGGCCAACGTCGGCCTGCCGGGCACCTCGGGCTTCATCGGCGAAGTGCTGACGATGACGGGCGCCTATCAGGTCTCGACCTGGGCGGCCCTGATCGCGGCCTCGGGCGTGATCTTTTCGGCGGTCTATGCGCTGACGCTGTTCCGCAACGTCATGTACGGCCCGATCACCAATCCGGCGCTGGAAAACATCACCGACATCGACAAGCGCGAACTGCTGATCTTCGTGCCCCTGATCGTCGGCACCATCTGGCTGGGCCTCTATCCCAACGCCGTTCTCGACTACACCGGGCCGACTGTTGAAGCCCTGACCAGCGCCTATCGCGCCGCGATCGGCGGGTGAGACCATAATGCCTGATCTGTCCTCCGCTCTCCAACTCGCCGCCCCGGAGCTGACCCTTGCGGTCGGCGGGCTGGTGCTGCTCATGCTCGGCGCCTTCGCCGGCGAGAAGTCGACGCGCCTGGTCTCGGGCCTGTCGGTGCTGCTGCTGCTGGCGGCGACGGCCCTGGCCGTCGTCGGCCCGCTGGGGTCCGCCTTCAACGGGGCCTATGTGGCCGATCCGCTGGCCGTCTTCGGCAAGGCGGTGATCTTCCTGTCCGCCGCCGTGGCCGTGGTGCTGGGCGACGGCTGGATGCATCGCAACAACATCGCCAAGTTCGAGTATCCGATCCTGATCGTGCTGGCCTCGGTCGGCATGGGCATGATGGCGTCGTCAGGCGACCTGATCTCGCTCTACATCGGCATCGAGATGCATTCGCTGGCCCTGTACGTCCTGGCCGCCTATCGCCGTGACGATCTAAAGGCCTCGGAAGCCGGTCTGAAATATTTCGTTCTGGGCGCGCTGTCGTCGGGGTTGCTGCTGTACGGCGCCAGCCTGATCTACGGTTTCGCCGGTTCGATGCGGTTCGAGGACATCGCCGCCTTCGCCACCGCCAACCCCGGTCCGGGCCTGATCTTCGGCCTGGTCTTCCTGATCTGCGGTCTGGCGTTCAAGGTTTCGGCCGCGCCGTTCCACATGTGGACGCCGGACGTCTATGAAGGCGCCCCGACCCCGGTCGTGGCCCTGTTCTCGACCGCGCCCAAGGTGGCGGCCATGGTGCTGATCATCCGCGTTCTGGTCGAAGGCTTCGGTCTGGCCCATGCCCAGTGGGCCCAGGTTCTGATCCTGATCTCGCTGATCAGCTTTGCGGTCGGCGCCTTCGGCGGCCTGATGCAGAAGGACATCCAGCGCCTGCTGGCCTATTCGTCCATCATCAACATCGGCTACGCCCTGCTGGGCGTGGCGGCGGGCACCCAGGTCGGCGTCCAGGCGACCCTGATGTTCATGACCCTGTATGTCGTGGACCAGATCGGCTTCTTCGCCATCCTGCTGTCGCTGAGCCGCAACGGCCGTCCGATCCGCAAGATCGCCGATCTGGCCGGTCTGAAGAAGGACCGTCCGGTCACGGCCGTCGCCCTGACGATCCTGTCGCTGTCGGCCGTCGGCATTCCGCCCATGTCGGGCTTCTGGGGCAAGTTCTACGTCTTCGGCGCCGCCGCCGACGCGGGTTACTGGATGGCGGGCGCCGCGGGTCTGGTGGCCTCGGTCGTCGCGGCCTTCTACTATCTGCGCATCATCAAGGTGATCTGGTTCGACACGCCTGAGTTCGACGTGACGACGGACAAGGCGCCGGCCGGCGCGCAATGGATCGGCTGGGCGGCTGCGGCCTTCAGCTTCCCTGTGCTGCTGATCGCCCTGACCTGGCTGGAGCCGCTGACGCGCGCGGCGGCCGCGGGCGTCGGGATCGGATAAGGGGCCTTGGCGGCTCCGGTCCTGATCCTCGAAGAGACCGACTCCACCAACGCCGAGGCGCGTCGTCGCGCCGAGGCGGGCGAGGCCGGGCCGCTGTGGATCGCGGCCCGGCGTCAAACCGCCGGGCGGGGCCGTCGTGGCCGCGCCTGGGACAGCCGGGACGGCAACCTGGTCACGACCCTGCTGCTGACGCTGAACTGCACTCCGGCCGAGGCGGCGCAGCTGACCTTCGCCGCCGCCCTGGCGGTGGCCGATCTGCTGGATCGTTATGTCCCGCCGGCGCTGGTCAGCATCAAATGGCCCAATGACGTCCTGCTGGACGGGCGCAAGTCGTCGGGCATCCTGATCGAGTCCGGCCCGGCGCCTTCCGGCAGCCTGTGGCTGGCCGTGGGCGTCGGCGTGAACCTGTCCCGCGCGCCCGAAGGGACCGAGCGCCCGACCACCTGCATCGTCGAGCACCTGCGTCATGACGTGCCCGTCGCGCCGTCGATGGAGGAGGGAGCCAAGGCGTTAGCCGAAACCTTCGATGCCTGGCTGGAACGCTGGACGCGCTTGGGCTTTCAGCCCGTGCTGGACGCCTGGGTCGCGCGCACGCCGGGCCTGTTCGGGCCATGCACGGCGCGGCTGAGTCATGAAACCCTGAGCGGGATCGCCGACGGCGTCGAGGCCGACGGCGCCCTGCGCCTGAAACTGCCGGACGGAAGCCTGCGGATCATCTCCGCCGGTGACGTCTTCTTCGGAGAAGCCGCCTGATGCTGCTGGCGATCGAGCAAGGCAACACCAACACCCTGTTCGCCGTTCACGATGGCGAAGAGTGGATATTCCAGTGGCGCACCGCCACCGATCCCATGCGCACGGCCGATGAATACGCCGTCTGGCTGCATCAGTTGTTCGAGATGCGCGGCCAGGGCCAGACCATGGCCGACATGGACGGCTGCATCATCTCCAGCGTGGTGCCGCAGTCGATCTTCAACCTGCGCAACCTGGCGCGGCGGTACCTGAACGTCGAACCCCTGGTGATCGGCGAGAACGTCGAACTGGGCATCGAAGTGCGCATCCATAAGCCCAGCGAGGCCGGGGCCGACCGTCTGGTCAACGCCATCGGCGCGCTTCAGGTCTATGAGGGCGACCTGCTGCTGATCGACAGCGGCACGGCCACCACCTTCGACGTCGTATCCGGCGCGAACGGGCAGGGGGCGGGGGCCTTCGAAGGCGGGCTGATCGCGCCGGGCATCAACCTGTCGCTTCAGGCCCTGCACGAGGCGGCGGCCAAGTTGCCGCGCATCGCCATCCAGCGCCCCGATACCGTGATCGGGCGCGACACCGTCACCTCCATGCAATCGGGGGTCTTCTGGGGCTATATCGCCCTGATCGAAGGGCTGGTGGACCGCATCAAGGCCGAGTGGGGCAAGCCCATGACGGTCATCGGCACCGGCGGCGTCGCCTCCCTGTTCGAGGGCGCAACCGACTCTATCGACCGGTTTGATCCGGACCTGACCATCCGCGGCCTACTCGAAATCTGGCGGCGGAACTCCCATCTGTAAGGCCGTATGAAAAAACAAAATCAAAACGACGAACTCGTCTTCCTGCCGCTGGGCGGCTCGAACGAGGTCGGCATGAACCTGAACGCCTATGGCTTCGGCCCGGCGCATGACCGCAAATGGATCATCGTCGACGTCGGCGTGACCTTCGGCGATCAGTCCACGCCCGGCGTGGACGTCATCGTGCCGGACCCCAGCTTCCTGGAAGGCGAGAACATCCTGGGCATCGTGCTGACGCACGCGCACGAGGACCACATCGGCGCCCTGGGCTGGCTGTGGCCGCGCATCCAGGCGCCTTTGTACGCCACCCCCTTCACCGCCTTCCTGATCCGCGAGAAGCTGCGCGACGCCGGTATCTATGAAGATGTCGAGCTGCACGAGGCGCCGCTGGGTTCGACGGTGAACCTGGGCCCGTTCGAGGTGACCTACGTCACCATCACCCACTCGATCGCGGAGCCGAACGGCCTGGCCATCAAGACGTCGTTGGGCACGGTGCTGCACACCGGCGACTGGAAGATCGACAACGATCCGGTCGTGGGCGAGCGCACCGACGTCGACTTCATCCAGAAGCTGGGCGACGAGGGCGTCCTGGCGATGGTGTGCGACTCCACCAACGTCTTCGTGGACGGCGTCGCCGGGTCCGAGGGCGATGTGAAGGTCAAGCTGGCTGAGTTGATCCAGGGCCTGAAGGGTCGGGTCGCCGTGGGCTGCTTCGCCTCCAACGTCGCGCGGATGCACAGCGTTATCAGCGCTGCAGAAGCCGCCGGGCGTCGCGTGGCCCTGGCCGGGCGCTCGATGCACCGCATCACCGCCGCCGCCAAGTCGGTCGGCATGTTGAACGACATCAAGCCCTTCCTGTCTGAACAGGAGGCCAAGATCTGGCCGGCCGACGAGATATTGTACCTGTGCACCGGCAGCCAGGGCGAGGCGCGCGCCGCCCTGTCGCGCGTGGCTGAAGGGACGCATCCCTTCATCAAGCTGGGCGAGGGGGACCACTGCATCTTCTCGTCGCGCGTCATCCCCGGCAACGAGCTGTCCATCGGCCGTCTGCAGGACAAGATGGCCGAGCGCGGAATCCGCATCTACACCGAGAAGGATCACCCCGGCATCCACGTCTCGGGCCACCCGTGCCGTGACGAACTGCGCCAGATGTATCAGTGGGCCCGGCCGCAGATCGCGGTGCCGACCCACGGCATGCGCCGCCACCTGATCGAGCACGGCAACCTGGCCAAGGACATGCAGGTGCCCGAGACGGTCACGCCGCGTAATGGCGACATGGTGCGCCTGGCGCCCGGACCCGCCGCCATCATCGACGAAGTGCCCTCGGGCCGTCTGTTCGTCGACGGCGGCATGCTGGTGGAAGAGGCCGGCGAGGCCCTGCGCGAACGCAAGCACGCCGCCAACAACGGCATCCTGATCGTCAGCTTCGCCCTGGACAAGCGCGGCCGCATCGCCAGCGACATCGACGTGCGCGGCATCGGCCTGCCGGGCGACGCCGACCGTCCGCTGGGCGACGTGCTGGACGACATGGCCGAGCGCGTCGAGAACACGGTGCGCGGCCTGAAGGGCGAGGCGCTGGAAGACGAAGCCGTTATCGAACAGGCGGTCAGCCGGACCTTGAAGAAGGCCAGCCAGCAGATCTGGGATCGTCGTCCGATCGTGGAAACCGTGGTGCTGAGGCTCTGATGGCGGATCGTCTGTATCTTCTGAACGCCGACTGGTTCGACGATCAGGGCGGGCCATGGTTCTGCCCGCCCGGCGCGCGGATCGAGGGAGTGCTGGGCCTGTATCCGCGCCTGCGCGAGCATCTGACGGTGACCCATCTGGATCACCCGCGCCCGCGCCCGGCCGTGATCGCCGAGGTGGGAGAGGCGAACCAGAGCTGCCCGCTTCTGGTGCTGGACGGCGAGTTCGACTGGCCCGACGCCCAGGTCAGCGAAGAGACCGGCGCGCGCTTCCTGCAGGACGACGCCATCCTGCCGTATTGGGCCGCGCGCTACGGGATCGGCCGGCCGCATCCGTAACCCATGACCCTTCTCCCGATGGGAGAAGGTGGCCCGAAGGGCCGGATGAGGGTTCCCGGCTGAAGTCGGCGTAAGCCGTTGCAAATCGGCTGATTGCGGAATCCTCACCCTTTGGCTGCTTCGCGCCGCCCTTCGGGTCGCCTTAGCGGATCACCTTCGGCTCTCCGAAGCTCAAGCCCTCTCCCATCGGGAGAGGGTGTTAGAGCGTGACTTTGCGGTAGTTGTCGCGGTCCAGCGCGCCGATCTCGACCGAGATCTGGCGTGGGCCTTCATAAGGCGCGACCCCGGCCAGCAGCGCGGCCTGGACGGCTTCGCCCAAAGCTGTCTTCTGTTCCTGGGTGCGGCCGCTGAGGATGCGCAGGTCGCAGTGGACCATGGCCTGATCCGGGTCGCCGTCGGCGATGATCAGGCGGTCGCAGCGCACGATGCGCGTCTTGCAGGCGGGAAGTGTCGCGCCGACCGTCTCGACACAGAGGCGATGAATCTCCAGCGCCAGGGCGCGCCAGTCGGTCGCGTCGAAATGGGTGGAGTGTTCCAGCGTAATCTGTGGCATTCAGGGCGTCCTTGTTGCGGAGCCTCTCCTTATCGCGCCGCGACGATGATTGCGATGAACGGACTTTAGAGACGATGCCCCTTGGCCCCTTCACCCTGGTCGCCACCTTTCTGACGGTGTGGTGGATCGTGTTGTTCGCGATTCTGCCGCTGGGCATGTCGGACCAGATCAAGGATCCGCCGACGGACGGCACCCAATGGGGCGCGCCGAAGAACCCGAACCTCAAGAAGAAGTTCATCACCACGACCTGGGTGTCGATCATCGTCTGGCTCATTATCGTCGCCATCGTCTGGATCGGCTGGACCCCCGTGCCCGACATCACCCACGCGAACGCGCTCTAGCTTTCGCCCCCTTCGCCCGGTTAAACCTCGGGCCTGACTGAATTTGCCGAGAATCCTCCCATGCGCCTGTCGCGCTACTTCCTGCCGATCCTGAAAGAAGCCCCCTCCGACGCTCAGATCGTGTCGCATCAGCTGATGTTGCGCGCGGGCATGATCAAGCAGGAGGCCGCGGGCATCTACGCCTGGCTGCCATTGGGCTTGCGGGTGCTGCGCAAGATCGAAGGCATCGTCCGCGACGAGCAGGTCAAGGCCGGCGCCGTCGAACTGCTGATGCCGACGTTGCAACTGGCGGACCTGTGGCGCGAGAGCGGTCGCTACGACGCCTATGGCCCCGAGATGCTGCGCATCACCGACCGTCACGAGCGCGAGCTGCTGTACGGACCGACCAACGAGGAAATGGTCACGGATATCTTCCGGGCCTATGTGAAGAGCTACAAGGCCCTGCCGCTCAACCTCTTCCACATCCAGTGGAAGTTCCGCGACGAGCGCCGCCCGCGCTTCGGCGTCATGCGCGGCCGCGAGTTCCTGATGAAGGACGCCTATTCCTTCGATCTGGACGAGGCCTCGGCCCGCATCGCCTACAAGCGCATGTTCGCCGCCTATCTGAACACCTTCTCGCGCTTGGGCCTGAAGGCGGTGCCGATGCGCGCCGACACCGGCCCCATCGGCGGCGATCTGAGCCACGAGTTCATCGTTCTGGCCGAGACCGGCGAGAGCGAGGTCTTCTGCGACCGTAAGCTGGTCGAGATGGACGCACCGGGCCACAACCTCAGTGTCGAGCAGCTGGAAGGCGTGTTCAACGAGCGCACGGCCCTCTACGCCGCGACCGAGGAAATGCACGACGCGGCCCAGTTCGAGACCCAGACGGCCGAGGGCGACCGCCTGTCGGCGCGCGGCATCGAGGTCGGCCACATCTTCTATTTCGGCACCAAATACTCGACGCCGATGAAGGCCAAGGTCGCCGGGCCGAACGGCCAGGACACCGAGGTCCACATGGGCAGCTACGGCGTCGGCGTGTCACGCCTGTTGGGCGCCATCATCGAGGCCAGCCATGACGAGGGCGGCATCATCTGGCCGGACTCGGTCGCGCCGTTCGACGTGGTGGTGATCAACCTGCGCGCCAGCGACGAGGCGGTCTCGGCCGCCTGTGAAGACGCCGTGGCCAAGCTGGAAGCGCTGGGCAAGGACGTCCTCTATGACGACACGGACGAGCGGCCGGGCGGCAAGTTCGCCACCGCCGACCTGATCGGCGTGCCGTGGCAGCTGACCATCGGACCCAAGGGTCTGGCTGACGGCGTGGTCGAACTGAAGCGCCGCGCCACCGGCGAGAAGCAGAGCCTGTCGCTGGACGCCGCCCTGGAGCTGCTGACGAAATGACCGACGCCGCGACGGCTTCCGCCCCGCAGCCCGCGCCCAAGCCGGCCGGCCCGTTCTCCAGCTGGGAGATCGGGCTGGCGCTCCGCTATCTGCGCGCCAAGCGCAAGCAGGGCGGGGTGGCGCTGATCGCCATGATCAGCTTCATCGGCATCATGCTGGCCGTCGCCGTGCTGATCAGCGTGATGAGCATCATGGCGGGCTTCCGCGGCACGCTGATGGACCGGATCCTGTCGTTCAACGGCCATATGTATGTGCAGGGGCCGGTGCTCTATGCGCCCGATCGCGACGCCGCGCTGAAGCGGATCGCCGACGTGCCGGGCGTCGTGTCTGTGACGCCTTTGACCGAAAGCCCCGCCATGTTCCGCGCGGGGAATCTGGCGACCGGCGGCATGGTGCGCGGCGTAAGGCCCCAGGACTTGGCCTCGATGAAATTCGTCTTTGAAAGCCTGAGCCCGGAGGCGCGCGAACGGTTCGGCAAGGGCGAATACGGCGGCGATCACGTCCTGATCGGCAAGACCCTGGCGGAGGAAGCGGGGCTGCGCGAGGGGGATCCGATCTCGCTCTACACCCCGACCGGCGCCGACAGCGCCTTCGGCAATCTGGGCGGGCTGGAGAAGACCTATATCGTTGGCGGAATCTATACGTCAGGCGCGGCCGATTACGATCGCGCCTTCATCTTCATGCCTCTGGAGCAGGCTCAGCTCTTCTTCGGCAAGGATGGCGTCTGGGACATCATCGAGATGAAGGTAGCCGAGCCGGATAAGGTCGAGAACTTGCTGACGCCCGTTCAGCGCGCCGCCGGGTCGGGCAACGCCGTCACCGACTGGCGCAACCGTCAGGCCGCGATCTGGGGCGCGCTTCAGGTGGAGCGCACGGCCATGAGCATCATCCTGGGCATGGTGGTCGCCATCGCCGCCATGAACATCATCAGCGGCATCGTCATGCTGGTGAAGAACAAGACTCGCGACATCGCCATCCTGCGCACCGTGGGCGCCAGCCAGTCGTCCATCCTGCGCATCTTCTTCATGTCGGGCGCAGCCATCGGCATCGGCGGCACCATTGCGGGCCTGGTTCTGGGCCTGTTGTTCTGCTGGAACATCGGGGCGATCCAGCATTTCCTCGAGGGCCTGCTGGGCGTCCAGCTGTTCAACGCCGAGGTCTATATGCTGGATTCCGTTCCGGCCAAGGTGGACCCGTGGGACGTGACCTGGGTTGCGGTCTTCTCCTTCTTCATGAGCTGCCTGGCCAGCTTGCCGCCGTCGTGGAATGCGTCGCGCATCGATCCGGTGGAGGCTCTGCGCTTTGAATAGGTTACTGAAGAAGAAGCCCGCCGTGGCCGCCGAGGCGAACGGCGCCATCCTGTCGTTGCGCGGGGTGTCGCGCACCTATCCGACCGCCCAGGGCGGGCTGACGGTGCTGAAGGGCGTCGATCTGGAGGTCATGCCGGGCGAGGTCGTCGGCCTGATCGGTCCCTCGGGCTCGGGCAAGTCCAGCCTGCTGCACGCGGCGGGTCTGCTGGAGCGGCCGACCAGCGGCCAGGTGCTGATCGACGGCGAGGACGTCGGCGGCCTGGACGAGCGGGCGCGTACGCGCTTGCGTCTGCACCGCATCGGCTTCGTCTATCAGTTCCATCACCTGCTGCCGGAGTTCGATGCTCTGGATAATGTGGCCCTGCCGATGCGCATCGCAGGCGTGGGGGAAGGGGAGGCGCGGCGTCGCGCGACCGAGAAGCTGACGGCGCTCGGTCTGGGCCAGCGCGTCACGCACCAGCCCGCGCAACTGTCGGGCGGCGAGCAACAGCGCGTCGCCATCGCCCGCGCCCTGGCCAACAGCCCGCGCCTGCTGCTGGCGGACGAGCCGACCGGCAACCTGGACCCGGCCACCAGCCAGGCGGTGTTTGAGTCCCTGCGCGAACTGGCCAAGACCACGGGCGTCGGCGCCCTGATCGCCACGCACAACATGGAGTTGGCCGGTCACATGGACCGCGTCTTCGCCTTGAAGGACGGCCACCTGGAACAGCGGGCGGCCGAAAGCCACGCCTACTAGGAGGCGATGAGCCGCGTCGTCGCCTGCAGCGGCGTGCGATAGGGCATCATGGTCCAATGGAGCGCAGCTGCGCCCAGCAGCGGCGGGACGTCGGCATATCGGGGGTGAACCGGGTCGATCGCGCGACGCAGGACTGCTGTCTCGTCCGGCCTGAGCGGCGGTTGAGACAGCGCCAGGACACGGTGGATACGAAACCGCACCGTTTGCCGCCAGGCCTCTGTCGACGCCGTCTCGCAGGGGCTGGCGCCGAGCAGTTGACGGAAGCCGTCAAGAGAGCCGGGCGACCCTTCCATGGCGTAAATGATGACGTCATCCACGCTGGCGGCTACGCCGGCGAGCCCCAATGACCGGGCTTGGTCGCGGCGCATGTCGATCAGGGCCGGCCAAAGTGCGCCTTGCGCGAATCCTGACGGTGGTCGGGTCAGGAATAAGGCGCTTTGCAACACAGCGAGCCTCCATGTTCGCCTCGGCGTAACTGTAATATCGTTCTGCGTATGCTCACGCGGGATCAACTGCGTGGGACTACGAGGTTTTTCCCGCGCTAAGCCTTGCGTAGTTTCAACGACATGATGCGTGATGGCATGGACGGCGGTCGAAATGGACAAGATGCGGAAAGGGTTGGGCGCGCTATCGCTGAAATCGCTATCATTGATGATGATCGGGCGCTGCTGGAGCTGACCCTTTTGGCGGTGCGCGAGGCGGGGTTCTCCGCCGTCGGTTTTCATGAACCGCTCGACGCCTTGATGTGGGCGTCCGACGCGGATCCGACCTGTCTCGTCGCCGATCTGAAGATGCCGGGTGTCGAAGGGTTGGATCTGGTGGCCGCCTTCTGCGCCCTGAACCGACATGCCGTTATCGTCGTCAGCGCCTTCGTGGACGTGCGGACGACGGTGGACGCCATGCGCCTGGGCGTGGACGATGTTCTGTCCAAGCCCACGACGATCGATGAGTTGGTGCGCGCCCTGCGTCGCGGGGCGGAGGCCTTGGCGTCCATGCCGGCGCGTGAGGAACTGACCTTCACCCGCCGCGAGCGTCAGGTCGCTGAGATGCTGGTCGAGGGGCTGACCACCAAGCAGATCGCCCAGAACCTGGAGCTGAGCCCGCGCACCGTCGAGTTCTTCCGCGCCAGCCTGCTGCGCAAGACGCAGTCCCCCAACTCGGCCGCCCTGGCCTCGGCGCTGACCCGGCTCGGCTTCCTCGCGAATTGAGGTTGACGAGAACAAAGAGGCAACATAGAACAAATGGGAAACATTTGATCTGGGGATAAAATCAATGACGCGTTGGGTGAGGGATCTGCTGTCGCTTGCGTCCTGCGGCGGCTTCGTCTGGATGGTCTGGCAGGCGGCCTTCCTGGTGACATGACCGCGCCCCATTGAGGCGCGACTCCCTGCATGATGACGATGCGCCCGTGTGATCGGGCGCTGCGATGCGGAGTTTTCGATTGGCGGATGCGGTGAACAGTCAAGGCTTTGTCCACCTGCGGGTCCGCAGCGCCTATTCGCTGCTGGAAGGGGCGATCAAGGCCGGCAAGATCGGCAAGATGGCCGCCGATGCTGGGATGCCGGCGGTGGGGGTGGCGGACCGCGCCAATCTGTTCGGCGCCCTTGAGTTCAGCCAGACGGCCAAGGATGCGGGCGTCCAGCCTATCGTCGCATGCGCCCTGCCGGTGCTCGATATCGGCGGGCAGGTCGCCCAGCGCTGGGCCAAGACGCCGACGGTCGTGCTGATTGCTCAGAACGAGCAGGGCTGGCTCAATCTGTGCGCCTTGTCGTCCGCCGCCTATCTGGACGCGGGCGAAATGGCCGAGCCGGGCGTGCCCTGGGGGCGGGTTGTGGATAAGTCCGACGGGTTGATCCTGCTGTCCGGCGGTCCCGACGGTCCCATTGATCCCCTGTTCGTGCAGAAGAAGCCGGCCGAGGCCGCCGAAGCCCTGGCGGAAATGAAGCGGGTGTTCGGCGATCGCTTCTATGTCGAACTGCAACGCCACGGCCTGTCCAGCGAGACGGTGGCCGAGGGCGGGCTGGTTGAATGGGCCTACGCCAACGACGCGCCGTTGGTCGCGACCAATGACGTCTATTACGCCAAGGCGGCGCAGGCGAAGTCGCATGACGCCTTGCTGTGCATCTCCGACGGCGCCTTCACTGGCCAGGAGGACCGCCGCCGCGTCACCGGCGAGCACTGGTTCAAGTCGGCCGAGGCGATGCGCGAACTGTTCGCGGACCTGCCCGAGGCCTGCGACAACACCATTCAGATCGCCCGCCGCTGCGCCTTTCTGGTCAAGACGCACAAGCCGATCCTGCCGCGCTTCGACACGGGGGCTGGCCGATCGGAAGACGACGAACTGGCGCACCAGGCGCGCGAGGGGCTGAAGGCGCGGCTGGAGAAGAACCAGGCTTATGCGCCCGAGGAAGACTACTGGTCCCGCCTGGAATGGGAGGTCGGGATCATCCAGCAGATGGGGTTCCCCGGCTACTTCCTGATCGTGGCGGACTTCATCAAATGGGCCAAGCTGCATGATATCCCGGTGGGGCCGGGGCGGGGCTCGGGAGCCGGCTCCCTGGTCGCCTGGTCGCTGACCATCACCGACCTGGACCCCTTGCGGTTCGGCCTGCTGTTCGAGCGGTTCCTGAACCCCGAACGGGTCTCCATGCCCGACTTCGATATCGACTTCTGTCAGGAGCGGCGCGAAGAGGTCATCGACTACGTCCAAGACCACTACGGCAAGGACCGGGTGGCCCAGATCATCACCTTCGGCACCCTGCAGGCGCGGGCCGTGCTGCGCGACGTGGGGCGCGTGCTGCAGATGCCGCTGGGCCAGGTGGATCGTCTGGCCAAGATGGTGCCGGCCAACCCCGCCAACCCCGTGACCCTGGCCCAGGCCATCGACCTGGAGCCGCGCTTGCGCGAGGCGCGCGACGCCGAGCCTGCCGTCAAGGCGTTGCTGGAGACGGCGCTCGAGCTTGAAGGCCTCTACCGCAACGCCTCGACCCACGCGGCGGGCATCGTCATCGGCGATCGGCCGCTGACGGAATTGGTGCCGCTGTATCAGGATCCGCGCTCCACCATCCCTGCCAGCCAGTTCAACATGAAGTGGGTCGAGCCTGCGGGCCTGGTGAAGTTCGACTTCCTGGGCCTGAAGACGCTGACGGTGCTGGATCGGGCCAAGAGCTATCTGGAACGGCGCGGCGCGGCCCAGGACTGGGGCCTGCTGCCGCTGGACGATCCCAAGACCTATGAGTTGATGGCTTCGGGACAGACGGTCGGGGTGTTCCAGCTGGAATCCCAGGGCATGCGCGACACCCTGCGCAAGATGCGCTGCGGCTCGATCGAAGAGATCACGGCTCTGATCTCCCTCTATCGGCCGGGGCCGATGGAGATGATCGACACCTACATCGACCGGAAATTCGGTCGGGCCGAGGTCGACTACCTGCACCCCAGCCTGAAGGAGGTGCTGACCGAGACCTACGGCGTCATCATCTACCAGGAACAGGTGATGAAGATCGCCCAGATCCTGGCGGGGTACAGCCTGGGCGAGGCCGATTTGCTGCGCCGCGCCATGGGCAAGAAGAAGAAGGAGGAGATGGATTTCCAGCGTCTCCGCTTCGTCAAGGGCGCCTCAGAGAAGTCCGTGCCGGAGGCCCAGTCGGGCTCTATCTTTGACCTGGTGGCCAAGTTCGCGGGCTATGGTTTCAACAAGTCGCACGCGGCGGCCTATGCGCTGATCTCGTTCCAGACGGGCTGGCTGAAGGCCAATCACCCGGTAGAGTTCTTCGCGGCGTCGATGAGCCTCGATCTGTCGAACACCGACAAGCTGGCGGTCTTCTATCAGGATTGCCGACGGTTCGAGGTTCCGGTCCTGGCGCCCGACATCAACCGTTCATCCGCGGACTTCGACGTGTCGTGGAAGGACGGGCAGGGCAGCGTGCTCTATGCGCTGGGCGCCATCCGCAACGTGGGCCTGGAGGCGATGAAGCACGTCATCGAGGTGCGCGAGACAGGCGGGCCCTTCCCCGATATCTTCGACTTCCTGGAGCGGGTCGATCCGCGGGCGGTGAACAAGCGGGCGTTGGAAGGCCTAGCGCGCGCGGGCGCGTTCGACAGCATCCATCCGAACCGCCGCCAGCTGTTCGAACAGGCCGATGTGCTGATCGCCTATTGCCAGAGCGTGGCGGCGGAGCGGGCCTCGTCACAGGTCAGTCTGTTCGGCGTCGATCAGGCCGCCGCCGCGCGGCCGCGCCTGAAGAGCATGGAGCCGTGGGCTGGACCGGACAAGCTGGATCAGGAGCTTTACGCCGTCGGCTTCTACCTGTCGGGCCACCCGCTGGAAGAGCTGACGCCTGCATTGAAGCGCAAGCGCGTGACCTTCGTGGCCGAGGCGCAAGGCCTGGCCGAGGCGGGGCATGAAGCCTTCCAGATGGCCGGTGTGGTGCGCCGTCGTCAGGAGCGGGCCAGCGCCCGCACCGGCGAGAAATTCGCCTTCGTCACCTTCTCGGACCCGACGGGCGAGTTCGAATGCCTGTTCCCGCCCGAACAGCTTCGGCGGTGCCGCGAGGTTCTGGAGGTCGGGGCGTCGGTTCTGGTCAAGGTTCGGGCCAAGGCGGCGGATGGCGAGGTGCGCTTCTTTGGCGATGACGCCAGTCGCATGGACGTGCTGCTGGACGACGCCCAGATCGGATTGCGCGTCATCCTGTCGGCGCAATCGGCGGATGCCGAGGCGCTGAAGGCCCGGCTGGATCGGGCGCGGGCGCAGGGCAAGGGCGGCGAGGTCTGGCTGCAGGCGACGCTGGGCGGCCGCACCGAGGTCGAGATCAAGTTGCCGGGTCGATACCGGCTGGACGCGGCGCTGCGCGGCGCGTTGAAGTCGGCGCCGGGGGTGGTGATGCTGGAGGACGCCTGATGAGCGAGACGAGCGTGAAGACCCATGCCGGGTCGTGCCACTGCGGCGCGGTGGCCTATGAGGTGGATGTCGGGCTGGACGGCCTGGTGGAGTGCAACTGCTCCCATTGTTATCGCAAGGGGTTCGTCCTGGCCTTTACGCCGCGTTCGGCTTTTCGCCTGATCAAGGGCGAGGAGGCAATGACTTCCTACTTCTTCAATCGGCACAAGATCGAGCATCGCTTCTGCCGGACCTGCGGGGTGCAGCCGTTCGGTTACGGCGTAGCGCCGGACGGCAGCGAGGTGGCGGCCATCAACATCCGCACCCTGACCGATGTCGAACCCTGGGACTGGACAGCTCAACGCGTGGACGGACGCAGCTTCTGATCAATCTTCTCGTGGGAGGAACTGTTCGCGCGGCGTTTTGAGATCGATGCTTCTGGCTAACCGCTCTGTAGCCCATCATCTTCGACGCCTTGCCTTTTTCGGCCGTTTCGCCTACATGCGCGGCGCACTTCGCACGTGGGCGTGGCGCGGCCCGGGGAGACATCCCGGTCTGCACCGTTCCGAGGGATCAGCCGGTCCTTTTAACCGCCCGCGCTAGGTTTGATCGGAAAAAGGAAAAGACGATCATGGCTCTGCCTGAATTCTCGATGCGTACGCTGCTGGAAGCCGGCGCTCACTTCGGCCACCAGACGCACCGCTGGAACCCGAAGATGGACCGCTACATCTTCGGTTCGCGCTCGAACATCCACATCATCGACCTGTCGCAGACGATGCCGCTGTTCCACCAGGCTCTGGTGGCTGTGCGCGACGTCGCCGCCAAGGGCGGCCGCGTCCTGTTCGTCGGCACCAAGCGCCAGGCCGCCGGCCCGGTGGCTGAAGCCGCCACGCGCTGCGCCCAGTACTACATGAACAACCGCTGGCTCGGCGGCACGCTGACCAACTGGCGCACCGTTTCGGGCTCGATCGCTCGCCTGCGCGAGCTGGAAACCATCGTCGGCGCCGGCGGTGAAGGCCGTAACAAGAAAGAGCTGCTGACCCTGCAGCGCGAGAAGGACCGTCTGGAACTGTCGCTGGGCGGCATCAAGGACATGGGTTCGGTGCCGGACATCATGTTCGTGATCGACACCAACAAGGAAGCGATCGCGATCCAGGAAGCCCGCAAGCTGAACATCCCGATCATCGCCATCCTGGACACCAACTCGGACCCGGACGGCATCACCTATCCGGTTCCGGGCAACGATGACGCCGCTCGCGCCATCCAGACCTATTGCGATCTGATCGCTGACGCCGTTCTGGACGGCCTGGCCGCCGGCGCCGCCGCTCAGGGCATCGACCTGGGCGCTTCGGAAGCTCCGGTCGAGCCGGCTCTGCGTGAAGCCGCCGTGGTTGAAGCCGAAGCCGCTCCGGCCGGCGCTGAAGGCGCAGCTGAAGAGCTGGTCGCCGCCGAGGCCGAGAAGGTCGAGGGCTGAGACTGACGTTCCGGCGCCGCCGCGCGCCGGACCGACGTCAACTTGACATGCGGCCGGGCTAAACAGTCCGGCCGCCCATTTTGAATTTCAGGAGAAGAACATGGCCGAGATCACTGCCGCCCTTGTGAAGGAGCTTCGCGAGCGTTCGGGCGTCGGCATGATGGACTGCAAGAAGGCGCTGGTTGAGACCAACGGCGACATCGACGCGGCTATCGACTGGCTGCGCGCCAAGGGCCTGTCCAAGGCCGCCAAGAAAGCCGACCGTGTCGCCGCCGAGGGCCTGGTGGCCGTCGCCGTGCGTGAAGACGGCAAGGGCGAAGTCGCCTCGGCCATCGAGTTCAACGCCGAAACCGATTTCGTGGCCCGCAATGACCTGTTCCAGGCTGCGGCCAAGGAATTCGCCCAGCTGGGCCTGCACCACGACGGCGTCGACGCCATCCACGGCGCGACCCTGGAAAACGGCAAGAGCGTTCAGGACGAAGTCACCAACCTGATCGCCACCATCGGCGAAAACATGCAGCTGCGTCGTGCGGCTCGCCTGTCGGTCGATGAGGGCGTGGTTTCGACCTACGTTCACAACGCTGTCTCGCCCAGCGTAGGCCGTATCGGCGTGCTGGTCGCCCTGGAAGGCGCCGGCGACAAGGAGGCCCTGCGTGAAGTGGGCCGTAAGATCGCCATGCACGTGGCGGCCACGGCTCCGCTGGCGCTGGACACCTCGGACCTGGACCCGGCCGCGATCGAAAAAGAACGCGCCGTCCTGATCGAGAAGGCCAAGGAAGAAGGCCGTCCGGAAAACATGATCGAAAAGATCGTGGAAGGTCAGATCAACAAGTTCCAGAAGGACGTGGTGCTGTCCAAGCAGCCGTTCGTCATGGATCCTGACGTGACCATCGAGCAACTGGTCGCCAACACCGGCAAGGAACTGGGTTCCACGCTGAAGCTGGCCGGCTTCGTCCGTCTGGCCCTGGGTGAAGGCGTCGAGAAGGTCGAAACCCCCGACTTCGCGTCGGAAGTCGCCTCGATGACGGGCGGCAACTAACTCGAAACATCTTCCCGAAAGGGAAGAAATTTCAAAAGGGCGCGTTCGGCTTTGATGGCCGGCGCGCCCTTCGTCTATGATGAGCCGCCGATTCACCTCGCGCGGATGCGTAACCCCTGTATCCACGGACCCATGCCCATGCCTGACGCCCCCTCCGAGTTTCGTTACAAGCGCGTGCTGCTGAAGGTCTCGGGCGAAGTCCTGATGGGCGATCAGTCCTACGGCATCGACATGAAGACGGTGGACGTGGTCGCGGCCGCGGTCGCCGCTGTGGCGCGTCAGGGGGTTGAAATCTGTCTGGTCATCGGCGGGGGCAACATCTTCCGCGGCCTGTCCAAGGCGGCGGCCGGCATGGATCGCGCCAACGCCGATTACATGGGCATGTTGGCGACCATCATGAACGCCTTGGCCATGCAGGGCGCGCTCGAGAAGATCGGCGTCGATACACGGGTCCAGAGTGCGATCCCGATGGCCGCCATCGCCGAACCCTACATCCGCCGTCGCGCGATGCGGCATCTGGAAAAGGGCCGCGTGGTGATCTTCGCCGCCGGGGTGGGCGCGCCCTTCTTTACCACGGACTCCGGCGCGGCGTTGCGCGCTGCCGAGATGGGCTGCGACGCCCTGCTGAAAGGCACCAGCGTCGACGGCGTCTATACCGCCGATCCGAAGAAAGACCCCACGGCCACGCGTTATGAGACGCTGACCTATCAGGAGGTTCTGGCCAAGGACTTGCGCGTCATGGACGCCTCGGCCATCGCCCTGATGCGAGACAGCGGCATTCCGATCGTCGTCTTCTCGATCCGCGAGGAAGGATCGATTCAGAAGGCGCTGACGGGAGAGGGCACCTTCACCGTCATCACCAACAAAGCCGCCTGAGCGGCTTCGTCATCAAACGACAGGACCAAGGACACACGTCATGGCCAAACCCGATCTCAAGACTTTCCGCGACCGGATGGACAAGTCCGTCGCCGCCCTGAAGGACGACTACGCCGGCCTGCGTACCGGCCGCGCCAACGCCGGTCTGCTGGAGCCGGTCGTGGTTGAGGCCTATGGCGCAACCTCGCCGCTGACCGCCGTGGCCGCGATCAGCGTGCCGGAGCCGCGCATGATCTCGGTCAGCGTCTGGGACAAGGGGATGGTGGTTTCGGTCGAGAAGGCCATCCGTTCGGCGGGCCTGGGCCTGAACCCGGTCGTCGACGGTCAGACGCTGCGTATTCCGATCCCGCCGCTGACCGAAGAGCGCCGCAAGGATCTGGCCAAGCTGGCCGGCAAATACGCCGAGGACAAGAAGATCGCCGTGCGAAACGTGCGCCGCGACGCCAACGACGAGCTGAAGAAGGCTGAAAAGGCCGGTGAGATCAGCCAGGATGATCAGAAGAAGATGGAGGCCGAGGTCCAGAAGGACACCGACGCGGCCATCAAGCGCATCGATGAGACCTTGAAGGCCAAGGAAGTCGAGATCATGCAGGTCTGACGCGGTCGGATCTGCTCAGGAAGGACTCCCCACATGTCGGCCCAGACCGCCGCTACGCCTCTTGAAAAGGGGCCACGTCACGTCGCCCTGATCATGGACGGTAACGGCCGCTGGGCGCAGAGTCGGGGCTTGCCTCGTGCTGTCGGTCACCGCGAGGGCGTTCAGGCTTTGCGCCGCACGATCAAGGCGGCGCCGGAACTGGGCGTGCGCTGCCTGACGGTTTTCGGCTTTTCAACCGAGAACTGGAACCGTCCGGCGGACGAGGTTTCCGATCTGATGGGCCTGGTGCGCGCCTTCGTCGGCAGCGACCTGAACCGGCTGGACGCTGCGGGCGTGCGGGTGAAGGTGCTGGGTCGTCGCAAGGGTTTGCCGGACGACATCGCCGCCATCGTCGCTCGAGCCGAGTCCCAGACGGCGGGCAATGAAAAATTCCTGCTGCAGGTGGCTTTCAACTATGGGGGCCGCGCTGACCTGGTGGACGCCGCTCAGCGCTTGGTGGACCAGGCCAGGGCGGGGCAGGCGATCGAGGTCGATGAGGGGGCGCTGGGCGCGGGTCTGTCCACCGCGGGCGCCCCGCCTGTTGATCTGATCGTGCGGACTTCGGGCGAGCAACGGCTTTCGAACTTCCTCCTATGGGAGGCGGCCTATGCTGAACTGGTCTTCCAGGACATTCTGTGGCCGGACTATGGGGCGGAGGCCCTGGCGGATGCGATCGCCCAGTTCGGTAATCGTGATCGTCGCTACGGTGGTCGTGAAACAGTAAACGCCTCTTATGGCGAGGCGGTGAGCTGACATGGCGTTGAAGCCTAGGGATATCGCTCTGCGCGCGGCGTCAGCCGTAGTGTTGGCGCCGGCGGCGGTGCTGGCGACCTGGGCGGGCGGCGGCTGGTTCTGCGCCCTCGTCGTTGTGGCGGCGGTCCTGTTGGCGTTCGAATGGGCGCGGATGAGCGCTCCTGCTCTGTGGCGCTCGGTCGGCACGGGTGTCGCCCTGGCGCTGATCGTCGCCATCATTGCAGCGCATGTCGGACAGATTTCCCTAGCGTTGATCCTTATGGTGTTCGGCGCTCTGGCCTCGGGACTTTTTGCGCGGACGCGCGGAGAGTCGGCGCTGGATGCGGCCTATGGGGTGCTCTACCTCGGCTGGCCCTGCATCCTGCTGATCTGGCTGCGTGATCTGAACGAGGTTCAGGGGCTGTACTGGACCGTGCTGGTTTTCGCCGTCGCCTGGTCGGCGGACATTCTGGCCTATCTGGTCGGCAGCGCCGTGGGCGGGCCGAAGTTGTGGCCGCGCTTTTCGCCCAACAAGACATGGTCCGGATTCATTGGAGGCCTGTTAGCCGGAATGATCGCGGGTGCGGCCATGGCCGGTTGGTTCGACATGGGGCGTCTGAACCTGTTCTGGGGAGGGATGCTCGGTCTGGCCGCCGCCCTGGCCACGATGGGGGGAGATTTGTGGGAATCGGCGCTGAAACGGCGCTTCGGGGTCAAGGATGCGGGTAATATCATTCCGGGACACGGGGGGCTTCTGGACCGTGTCGACGGCTTGATGTTCGCCGTGGTCGTCGTGGCGGCGGGGCGTGTGATCGTTCTTTTGCTGGAGCGCGCGGCATGATCACGCGCCGTGTCACGATTCTGGGCTCGACCGGCTCGGTTGGTTCCTCGACGCTGGAACTGATGGAGCAAGCTCAAGCTGCTGGTTCCGGACGGTTCGAGGTCGTGGCGTTGACCGGCGGCGCCAATATCGCACGTCTGGCTGAACAGGCGCGCTGCTGGCGGCCGCGTATCGCCGTAACGGCCGATCCGGCTCGCCTGAACGAACTGCGCGAGGCTTTGGCGGGGACCGGTGTCGAGGCTGCGGCGGGGCCGGAAGCCATTGTCGAGGCGGCCGTACGGCCTGCCGACTGGATCATGGCCTCCATCGTCGGAGCGGCGGGTTTGCGTTCAGCCTGGGCGGCGGCGGGGACGGGCGCGACGCTGGCCCTCGCCAACAAGGAAAGCCTGGTCTGCTGCGGTCCGGCGCTGATCGAGCGGGTCAAGAGCAGCGGCGGGCGACTAATTCCGGTCGATTCCGAACACTCGGCCATCTTCCAGGTCTTTCCGGCAGGGGCGCCGGAGCGCGTGTCCAAATTGGTGCTGACCGCGTCGGGCGGACCGTTCCGCACCCTGCCGCGCACGGCCATGACGCGGATCACTCCCGAGCAGGCCGTGGCCCATCCGAACTGGAGCATGGGCGCAAAGATCTCGGTCGATAGCGCCACCATGGCCAACAAGGGGCTGGAACTGATCGAGGCCGCCTATCTGTTCGACATGCCGGGCGAGCGGATCGACGTGGTGGTCCATCCGGAATCGATCATCCACAGCCTTGTGGAATATGTGGATGGTTCAACCCTGGCCCAGATGGGTGCGCCGGACATGCGGACGCCGATCGCCTGCGCCCTGTCCTGGCCGGACCGTCTGGCCTGGCCGGCGCCCAAGCTGGACCTGGCGGCCCTGGAGCGACTGACGTTCGAGGCGCCGGACGAGGTACGCTTTCCGGCGCTGCGTCTGGCGCGCGAGGCGTTGGCGGCGGGCGGATCGGCTCCGATCATCTTCAACGCCGCCAATGAGGTGGCGGCCCTGGCTTTCCTTGACCGGCGGCTGGGCTTTCTCAATATTGCCGCAGTCGTCGCCGACACCCTTGAGAAGGCGGCGGGCGCGGGCGCGTCTTGCGGTTCCGACGATGCCTGCGATGCGGCCTTGGCCGTTGATGCGGAGGCGCGGCGGATCGCGGGCGATGTCATCGCCTCGCTGAATGTCGCGGCTTAAGGGCCGACAGGAGATACGAACGGAATGCTAGGCGTCATCAGCCAGGTTCTGACCTATGTCGTGCCGTTCCTGCTCGTGCTGACGCTTGTCGTGACAGTGCATGAACTCGGCCATTTCCTGACCGCGCGCGCCTTTGGCGTGAAGATGGATCGTTTCGCTATCGGTTTCGGCCGACCGATCTTCGCTCGTACGGACAAGCATGGCGTCGAATGGCGGATCGGCTGGTTGCCGCTGGGCGGATATGTGAAGTTCTCCGGTGATTTGGACGCCACGGGCGTGCCGGACCGGGCCGGGCTGGACGCCATGCGCAAGGAACTGGTCGCCACCCACGGGCCAGGCGCCGAGCGTGAGTATCTCTATTTCAAGCCTTTGTGGCAGCGCGCCCTGGTCGTGGCGGGCGGGCCGATCGCCAACTTCGTCCTGGCCGTCTTCATCTTCACTCTGTTGTTCAGCCTTGTGGGCGTCGAGCTGCGTCCGGCGCGGGTCATGCAGGTTCAGGCCGGATCGCCCGCCGCCGCCGCCGGGTTCCAGCAGGGGGATCTGATCACCCATGTTAACGGCAAGCTGATCAAGGACGGGGGCGAAGTGACGCGCGTCGTGGCTCTCAGCAGCGGCGATCCTGTTCAATTCACCGTGGAACGAGGCGGAGGGGCCGTGCAACTGACGGCGACGCCCGAGCGCCGGGTTGAGAATGATCCTATCGCAGGCCGGGTCACGGTGGGCCGGATCGGCCTGGCGATGGGCTCGACGCGCGAAGAAGTCCGCCACGTTCGCTACGGACCGATTGCGGCGGTGGGGCAGGGCGTCCGTGAAACCGGCACGATCCTGAACACTACCCTGACCTATATCGGGCGCATCTTCACCGGCCGTGAAAGCGGCGATCAGTTCAGCGGCCCGCTGGGCATCGCCAAGGCGTCAGGCGCCTTGACCAACGCCGCCGTGGCCGCGAATCCGGAGCCATGGGCCGTTGTTCGCAATCTGTTGCTGACGCTGACGAGCTTCGCCGCCATACTTTCGGTCGGAATCGGCTTTCTTAATCTGATGCCAATTCCGGTTCTGGATGGAGGGCATCTGCTGTTCTACGCCTATGAAGCCGTGGCGCGCCGCCCGATGGCGGCCAAGGTTCAGGAAGCGGGATACAGGGTCGGTCTTGCTTTGCTGGCGGGTTTGATGTTGTTCGCGACCTGGAACGATCTGCAGAAACTCAATCTCTTCAAATTCCTCGGCGGGCTCGTCTCGTGAGCCGACGCCAGCCCCCGATGGTATCCCGCATGAATCAAAACGACAGCCGCCCCATGACCCAGACCCGTGGCCGCATCTTCGGGGTCAGCGCCCTGGCCCTGACCTTCGCCGCCGGCCTGGCGAGCCCCGTTCTCGCGCAGGAGGCGCCGGCCCCGGCGACGGCTCAACAGACGCCTAACGTGGTGGTTCAGGAAGCCCCCCCGCAGGCTGACCGCGCCGTTGTCAATCGCATCGTGGTGCGCGGCAATCAGCGTATCGACCAGACTACGGTCCTGTCCTATCTGCCGATTCAACCAGGCGACACCATCGATGCGGTGACGATCGATGTGGCTGTGCGCACCTTGTCGCGAACAGGCCTGTTCGCCGACGTGCAGCTGGGATTGCAGGCCAACGGCGACCTGATCGTCGAGATCGCCGAGAACCCGATCATCAACCAGGTGACCTTCGAGGGTAACAAGGCTCTGGCTGAGAAGAAGCTGCGCGACGAAGTCACAATTCGCCCGCGCGGCATCTACACCCGTGCTCGGGTGCAGGAGGACGTTGGCAAGATCGTCGAACTGTACCGCCTGTCGGGCCGCATTTCCGCGACTGTCACGCCCAAGCTGGTGCAGCTGGATCAAAACCGCGTCGATGTGGTGTTCGAGATCGACGAAGGGCCTGAGACGGGCATTTCGGCGATCACCTTCCTGGGTAATCAGGCGTTCTCGGACAGCGATTTGGCCCAGATCATGGTGACGAAGCAGTCGTCGTGGTGGCGCCTGTTCAGCTCGAACGACAACTACGATCCGAACCGCCTGGACTACGACCGCGAACAACTGCGCAAATTCTATACGAACCGCGGCTATTATGACTTCCGCATCCTGTCATCCGTCGCCGAGCTGAAGCCGGACAACAGCGCCTTCGGCGTGACGGTGACTGTGGACGAGGGGGACCGTTACAACTTCGGCGAGATCAAGGTCGTCACCGAGAACGACCGTCTGAACGCCGACTTCCTGCAGCTTCTGCTGCCGATTCGTTCCGGCGATCTGTATGAGAGCGATCGCATCCAGGCGGCGGTCGACACCCTGACCTTCGCCGCTGGTTCGGCGGGCTACGCCTTCGTTGAAATCAATCCGTCCTATCGCGCGGATCCGGAGACGGACACGGTCAATGTGACCTTCAACGTGCGGGAGGGACAACGCGTTTACATCGACCGTATCAATGTGGTCGGCAACACGCGTACCTTGGACAGCGTCATCCGCCGCGAACTGATGGTGGGCGAGGGCGACGCCTTCAACCGCTCCCTGGTCGAACGCTCACGCAACAACCTGCGCGCCCTGGGCTTCTTTAAGGACGTCAAGATCGAAGAGACGCGCGGCAGCGCGCCGGATCGTTCGGTCGTCAACGTCACCGTCGAAGAGCAGCCCACCGGCGAACTGTCGGTCGGCGCGGGCTTCAGTTCGGTCGACTCCTTCGTGCTGAACCTGGGCATCACCGAGCGCAACTTCCGCGGCCGGGGCCAGAACGTCGTGGCGCGCGCCGAATGGGGCTCGCTGCGTCAGCAGATCGACTTCCGCTTCACTGAGCCAAAGTTCCTGGGGCGGGACGTTCGCGCGGGCTTTGACCTGTTCCACATGCGCTATGACCTGAGCAAATACTCGTCTTACGATTATCGTTCGACCGGCGGCGGGGTGCGCATCACCTATCCGTTGAACGGTTACGCCTCGTTCAGCGCGCGCTACTTCCTGAAGGACGACGAGGTCGTCATTCCGTTCGGCTACTGCAGCGGCGTCGGCGCCGGTTCATCGGCGCTATGCGACCAGGCGGGTTCGTTCATCAACTCATCGGCGGGCTATACACTGTTGGTGAATCGCCTGAACGACCCCGTCCGTCCGACGCGCGGCTGGACCGTCTCCTTGCGTCAGGACTTCGCCGGCATTGGCGGCGACGTGAACTATCTGAAGACCGAGGCCGACGCGTCCTGGTACTATGGCGTCCGGCCGAACTGGGTGGTCAGCGTTCAGGGGCAGACCGGTTATGTCAGCGGCTGGAACGGCGATCCGATCCGGATCAATGACCGTTTCTTCAAGGGCGGCAATACCTTCCGTGGCTTCGAGACGGCGGGCATGGGCGCGCGCGACCTGACCACCACTGACGCGCTGGGCGGAAACTTCTACGCCATCGGTACGGTCGAACTGACGGTTCCGAACATGCTGCCCGAAGAATACGGCATCAAGACTTCGCTGTTTGCGGACTTCGGTACGATCGGTATGTTGGACGACCGCTATCTGGTTGATCCGGCGACGGGGCAGCGTAATCCGAGGATCGTCGATGAGCTGTCCCTGCGCGCGGCTGCAGGTGTCAGCATCCACTGGCGTTCGCCCATGGGGCCGATCCGTTTCGACCTGTCGAAGGTTCTGTCCAAGGAAGACTACGACAAGACCGAGACCTTCCGTTTCTCGACCTCTACTCAGTTCTAACCGCGGCTTGATCGCCGCCACTAAGGCTTAGATTATGAAACTCATCGCTCTCGGCGCCTTCGCTCTCGCCTCTTTGACCGCATCGGCCGCTCTGGCTCAGACACAAGGCCCGGCCAACCCCGGCCCGGTGATCCCTGGCGTTTGCGTCTATTTCAACCAGCGGGTCTTGGCCCAGTCCACCGCCGGCCAGGCCGTCCAGACGCGCATGGAACAGTTGGCCCAGGAAGTTCAGGGCGAACTTCAGCCTTACGCCACCGCTATCCAGACCGAGGTCCAGGCCCTGCAACAAGGCGCAGCCACCATCCCGGCTGACCAGATGAACCAGCGCCGTCAGGCGCTGCAGCAACGCGTTCAGGAAGCCCAGCAACTGGAAGGCACGCGCGAAAACGAACTCCGTTACACTTTGGCTGAGCAGCGTCGGAAGATCTCGGAAGCGGTCGAGCCCCTGCTGGTCGCCGTCTATCAGGAGAAGGGCTGCGGCATCATGATCGACCGCGAGAGCGTCTTCATCCTGAACCCGGCCATGGACGTGACGGACACGGTCATCCAGCGCCTGAACGCCCAACTGCCGACGCTGAGCTTCAACCGCATGCCGGTTCCGGCCCAGCCGCAATCCTAAGGCGGGCCATGCCCGATCCGAGGTTTTTTGAGACCCTGTCGTCCCTGACGGTCGCCGCCCTCGCCGAGCACATCGGCGGGGAGGTGGTCCGGGGCGGCGAGGTCATCGTCTCGGCCGTCGCGCCCCTGTCCAGTGCGGACCGGGGCGCGATTGCGTTTCTGGGCGACCGCAAGTTTGCCGCAGCGCTAGCTGAGACGAAGGCCGGGTGCGTGATCGTACCGGCCTCGGCCGTGGATGCGGCGCCGGCTGACGCCGCCGTCATCGTCTCCGGAGAAGCGCAGGCCGCCTGGGCGCGGGCTTCGGCCCTGTTGCACCGACCGATCCGTCTGGATCGCGCCATCACCGCCGCCGAGGCCGCCGAGGACGACACGGTCGTGGTCGAGCCCGGCGCTATCCTGGGCGAGGGCGTCCGCATCGGTCGCGGCAGCCGCATCGGCGCCAACACGGTCATTGGGCCGGGCGTCCAGATCGGCCGCGACTGTCTGATCAGTTCCGGCGTCACCGTCGGCTTCGCCCTGCTGGGCGACCGGGTGAAGCTGCTGGCGGGCGCGCGGATCGGCGAGGCGGGCTTCGGCGCCGCTGGATCCAAGGCCGGACCGGTGGATATTCCGCAACTGGGCCGCGTCATCCTGCAGGACGGGGTGACGGTCGGGGCCAACTCCTGCATCGATCGCGGCGCCTATGACGACACCGTCATCGGCGAGAACACCAAGATCGATAATCTGGTCATGATCGGCCACAACTGCGTCATTGGCCGCAACAATCTGATGGCGGCGCACACCGGCATCTCGGGCTCGGTCACCAGCGGCGACAACTGCATCTTCGGCGGCCGGGCGGGCGTGGGCGACCACATCACCATCGGCGAAGGCGCGCGCGTCGCGGCCGGCGGCGGCGTGTTGGCTGACATTCCGCCGGGCGAGATCTGGTCCGGCTATCCCGCCAAGCCCCTGCGCCAATTCTTGCGCGAGACGGTGTGGCTGTCCAAACAGGCGTCCCAGAAGAAGGGCGCGAAGGAAGTGAAAGAATGAGCGAAGACAACAAGATCGACTATGCCGAGGTGATGCGTCGCCTGCCGCACCGCTATCCCTTCCTGCTGGTCGACAAGGCCGAGGATTTTGTGGCGGCGACCTCGATCGTCGGCATCAAGAACGTCACTCACAACGAACCCTTCTTCCCCGGTCACTTCCCGATCGACCCGGTCATGCCCGGCGTGCTGATCGTCGAGGCCATGGCCCAGACGGGCGCCCTGCTGATGTCCAAGTCGCTGGACGTGGCGGTGGCCGACAAGGTCATCATGTTCATGTCGATCGACGGCGTGCGCTTCCGCAAGCCCGCCCGCCCGGGCGACCAGCTGCGCATGGAGGTCAAGGTGATCAAGGCGCGCGGCGATGCCTATAAGTTCCGCGGCGAGACCTTCATCGACGGCAAGCTGGCGGCTGAGGCCGAGTTCATGGCCATGGTCGTGACCGTGGCGGAGCCTGCCCAGTGACCATCCACCCGACCGCCGTCGTCGACGCCTCGGCGACCCTGGCGGACGGCGTCGAGATCGGCCCGTTCTGCACCGTCGGGCCGGGCGTGGCGCTGGCCTCCGGCGTGCGTCTGGTCAGCCATGTGGTGATCCAGCAGGACACCAGCGTCGGCGCGAACACGACGATCCACCCCTTCGCCGTCATCGGCGGCGATCCGCAGCACGGCGGATACAAGGGCGAGCAGGTGCGGCTGGAGATCGGCGAGAACAACCTGATCCGCGAGCACTGCACCTTCAACCGGGGCACGCCTCAAGGAACGGGCGTCACTCGCGTCGGCTCGAACAACCTGTTCATGACCGGCGCCCACGTCGGCCACGACTGCGTGGTCGGCGACAGCGTCACCATGGCCAACAACGCCACCCTGGGCGGTCACGTCCATGTCGGCGACAGGGTGTTCCTCGGCGGCCTGTGCGCTATCCACCAGAACGGCCGGGTGGGGCAGGGCGCCATCGTCGGCGGTCTGGCCGCCGTGACGCGCGACGTCATCCCTTACGGCTCGGTTTGGGGCAATCACGCCAGCCTGCACGGCCTCAACCTGATCGGGCTGAAGCGCAAGGGTTACGGCAAGGACGCGGTGCGCCGCCTGTTGGCTGCCTATCGCGACCTGTTCGAGGGCGAAGGCGTCTTCGCCGAGCGTCTGGACCGGATGGAGCAGGCCTACGCCGACCTGCCCGAGATCATGGAGATCACGTCATTCATCCGTGACGGCGGCAAGCGCCCGCTGTGCCTGCCGGACGCGGAATGACGACCGCGCCCAAGCTGGCCCTGATCGCGGGTTCAGGCGATCTGCCCATCCGCGTCGCCCAGCGCTGCGAGGCCGAGGGGCGCGAGGTCTTCATCATCCGCCTGAAGGGCTTCGCCGACGCCCACCTGCACCGCTGGCCGGGGCAGGACTTCGGCATGGCCGAGATCGGCAGGATCGTGAAGGCCATGCGCGCCGAAGGCTGCCGCGCGGTCTGTCTGGCGGGCTACGTCAACCGCCCGGACTTCAAGACGTTGAAGCCCGATCTGAAGGGCGCGTCCCTGCTGCCCGGCATTATCGCGGCGGCGTCCAAGGGCGACGACGCCCTGCTGCGCAAGATCCTGTCGGTGTTCGAGGATGAAGGTTTTGCCGTCGAAGGCGCAGACGACATTTTGGGCGGCGAGATGCTGGCGGCGGGCGCGCTGGGCCGCGTGACGCCGACCGACGAGCAGCTGGCAGACCTGAAGAAGGCGCTGCACGTCGCTGAAAAATCAGGCGAACTGGATATCGGTCAAGGCGCGGTCGTCTGCGACGGCCTCGTGCTGGCGGTCGAGGCGCAGGAAGGCACGGACGAGATGCTGCGGCGCGTGGCGGGCCTGCCGGCCGACCTGCGCGGTTCGCCCGGCTTTGCGCGCGGCGCGCTGGGCAAGGCGCCCAAGCCGATCCAGGATCTGCGCGTCGACATGCCCGTTATCGGACCAACGACGGTCGAACTGGCCGCCGCTGCGGGTCTGGCCGGGATCGGCGGGTTCGAGGGACGGCTGATCGTCATCGACCACGCAGGTCTGGTCGAGGCGGCCGACCGTTTGGGCCTGTTCGTCTGGGGAGAGCCGCGATGAGCCGTCCGTTGAAGGTCATGCTGGTGGCGGCCGAGGCGTCGGGCGATGCGCTGGGCGCCGGGCTGGCGCGGGCGTTGAAGGCGCGGCTGGGCAAGGACGTGGTCTTCGTCGGCGTGGGCGGCCCCAAGATGGCGGCCGAGGGAGTCGCCAGTCCCTTCGATATCGCTGAACTGTCGATCCTGGGCTGGATCGAGGGCCTTAAGGCCTATGGCCGGGTCAGGAAGCGGGTGGCCGAGACGGCGGCGCTGGCGGCGGCGGAAAAGCCGGACGCCGTAGTGCTGATCGACAGCTGGGGCTTCACCATCCGCGTGGCCCAGGCGATCCGCGCGGCCTCGCCGAAGACGCCGCTGATCAAATACGTCGGACCGCAGGTCTGGGCTTCGCGGCCGGGCCGGGCCAAGACGCTGGCGGGCGCGGTGGATCACCTGTTGGCCCTCTATGCGCTGGATGCGCCGTGGTTCGAGAAGGCGGGTCTGCCGACGACGGTTGTGGGGTCTCAGGCGCTGCACGTCGACATGGCGGGGGCCGACGGCGCCCGTTTTCGCGCGGCGCGCGGGATTGCGGCGGACGCGCCGCTGCTGCTGGTCCTGCCGGGCAGCCGCCCCAGCGAGATCACGCGCATGACGCCTGTCTATGAGCAGGCGGTCAAACAACTGAAGGCCCAGATTCCGGGGCTGGAGGTGGCCGTCGTCGCGGCGGGCACGGTGGCCGCCGATGTGGCGGGCCGGGTCGCCGCCTGGCCGTTCCGCGCCCATGTCGTGCAGGAAGCCGACAAGTACGACGCCATGAAGGCCGCCAACGCCGCCCTGGCGACCAGCGGCACGGTCTCGACCGAACTGGCGCTGGCGGGCGCGCCGATGGTCATCGCCTATAAGATCGACGGGTTGAGCTACGCCCTGATGAAGCGGCTGGTGACGGCCAAGCACATCACCCTGTTCAACATCGCCGCCGACGAAGCCATCGCGCCGGAGTTCATCCAGCATGAGGCGACGCCGCAGGCTTTGGCGAAAGCGGTCGGGCGGCTGCTGGCCGATCCCGAGGCGGCGGCCGATCAGGCGCGTCGCCAGACCGAGGCGCTGAATCTGATGGGGCGCGGCGGGCCGGACCCGTCGGAACTGGCGGCCGATGCCGTGCTACGGGTGATCGCGGCGAAGGCGGGCTGATCCCCACACCCCGCTCATTCCGGCATCCGCCGGGATGAGCGGTAAGTGGGAAGCTTAGGCCAGCAAGGCTCGCGTGGCCGCTTCGACATCCGCCTGACGCATCAGGCTTTCGCCAACCAGCAGGGCGCGGGCGCCGGCGTCGGTCACGCGCGCTACGTCCTGCGGCGTGAACAGGCCGCTTTCGGCGACCAGCAGGGCGCTCTCGGGGCTCCGCGCCGCCAGTTGCTCCGTCGTCGCCAGATCGACCTCGAAGGTGCGCAGCGAGCGGTTGTTGACGCCGATCAGGGCGTCGTCGCGGCCTTGAACCAGCCGGGCGGCGCGCGCCATTTCGTCCGTGTCGTGCGTCTCGATCAGGGCGTCCATGCCCCAGCGGGTCGTCTCAGCCAGCAGGTCTGCGGCCAGGGCGTCGTCCACCATGTCCATGATGATCAGGATGCAATCGGCGCCCAACGCCCGGCTCTCGGCCACTTGCCACGGATCGACCAGGAAGTCCTTGCGCAGGCAGGGCAGGGCGACCGCCGCGCGCGCGGTCGTCAGATAGGCGTCGTCACCCTGAAAACTGGGGCCGTCGGTCAGGACGGAGAGGCAGGAGGCCCCGCCGCGCTCATAGGCTTGAGCGAGGGCGGGCGGGTCGAAGTCGGCGCGGATCAGACCCTTGGACGGGCTGGCCTTCTTGATCTCGGCGATCAGGGCCGGGCGGCCGGTTTCGGAGAAACGGTCAGCCAGGGCGGCGCGGAAGCCGCGCGGAGCGGAGGCCTCGCGGGCGCGGGCCTCGATGGCGTCTAGCGAAACGGCGGCCTTGCGGGCGGCGACATCCTCGCGCTTGTAGGCGGCGATGCGGTCCAGAACGTCGCTCATCAGGCGTCCTCGTCTTCGATCGGCGCGTGGGAGACGCGCACCAGTTCAGCCAGGGCGGCGGCGGCGCGGCCGTCGTCGATGACGGCCGCGGCCAGTTCGGCGCCCGATTTCAGGTCTTCGGCCCGTCCGGCCACCACCAGGGCGGCGGCGGCGTTCAGCAGGACGATGTCGCGGTAGGGCCCGCGCTCGCCCGCCAGCAGGGCGGTCAGGGCGGCGGCGTTATGATCGGCGTCGCCGCCGCGCAGGTCGTCCATCGTCGCCAGCGGCAGGCCGGCGTCGGCGGGCGTGACGGTGAAGCGGCGCACGGCGCCGTCCTTCCATTCGGCCACCTCGGTGGGGCCTGTGGTGGTCAGTTCGTCCAGACCCTGACCGTTGACGGTCCAGGCTCGCTTGGCGCCCAGTCGGCCCAGCACTTCAGCTAGCGGCTCCAGCAGGGCCGGGTCATAGACGCCCATGACCTGATGCGTCGCGCCCGCCGGATTGCAAAGCGGCCCCAGCAGGTTGAACACGGTGCGGAAGCCGATCTCGCCGCGCACCGGCCCGACGTGGCGCATGGCCCCGTGGTAGGTCGGGGCGAACAGGAAGGCGATGCCCGCCTGATCCAGCGCCCGCGCCTGCTGGGCGGGCGTGGCGTCCAGATTGACGCCCAGCGCGGCCAGAACGTCGGACGAGCCGGACTTGGAGCTGACGGCGCGGTTGCCGTGCTTGGCGACCTTCAGCCCCGCGCCCGCCAGGACGAAGGAGGCCGCCGTCGAGACGTTGTAGGTGTGCCGGCCGTCGCCGCCGGTGCCGCAGGTGTCGATGACCTGTTCGAACGGGTGATCCAGAGACCGGGCGGCGTCGCGCATGGCGCTGGCGAAGGCGACGATCTCGTCCACCGTCTCGCCTCGGATGCGCAGGGCCGTCACGGCGGCCGCGACCTGTGACGGGGTCGGTTCGCCGCGCAGGCAGGCGGAGAAGAAGGCCTTGGCCTCATCCAGGTTCAGCACCTGTCCGTCGACCAGCTTGGCCAGCAGAGGCTTGATGCTGTCCATCAGATGGTCGCCAATCGTTTGACGCCCGCCAGGTCGAGGAAGTTGGCGATCATCGCGTGGCCGTGCTGGGTGGCGATGGATTCCGGGTGGAACTGGACGCCGTGGATCGGTCGGGTGCGATGCGATAGGCCCATGATCTCGCCGTCCTCGGTCCAGGCGGTGACTTCCAGCACGTCGGGCAAGGTCTCGCGGCGCACGGCCAGCGAGTGATAGCGCGTCGCCGTAAACGGCGAGGGCAGGCCGCCGAACACGCCGCGTCCTTCGTGCAGGATGGGCGAGGTCTTGCCGTGCATCAGGGTCTTGGCGCGAACCACTTCGCCGCCGAAGGCCTGGCCGATCGACTGGTGCCCCAGGCAGACGCCGAAGATGGGCATGGTTTCGGCGGCCGTCTCGATCAGCGACAGGCAGATGCCCGCCTGATCGGGCGCGCAGGGGCCGGGGGACAACAAAACGGCCTCGGGCTTCAGCGCCCAGGCCTCTTCGACGGTCAGGTCGTCGTTGCGGACGACGTGCGTCTGGGCGCCCAGCTCCGCGAGGTAGTGGACGAGGTTGTAGGTGAAGCTGTCGTAGTTATCGACGACGAGGATCATGGCGAAGGCTTCTTGGTACGGGGAGGCAGGGCGGTCCCAACATGGAAGGCAAGCGGGCCGATTGAAAGCGGACGTTAAGCTGTCCGGGCGATACAGGAGCATCGCCATCGGAAGAAATCCGTCTTGAACCCTATCGAAGCCATTCGCGACGCCCGCGCCCTGTTGAACGAGGCCCCGGCGGAACAACCGAAACCCCTGCGCCTGCTTGCCGCAGCCGCCTTCGCCGCCATGACGGCGGTTCTATTGGCGGGGACTATGGTCGCAGGCCCCGGCGTATCGTTCGACCAGGGTTCCACGGTTTCCAATCCTTAGACTGATCCGCCGGCGCCCTGGCCGCGAGTGGTCGCGGTGAAACGCCACGCGTCCGCAGCCGCCTTCATCGGCGCGCGAGCCTTGGCCAGGGTTTCAGCATATTCGGCGGCCGGATCGCTGTCGGCGACGACGCCGGCGCCGGCCTGGACGAAGATCTGGCCTTTCGCGAACATGGCGGTGCGCAGGACGATGCAGATGTCCGCTTCGCCATTGGCCGAGATATAACCCACGCCGCCGCCGTAGCCGACGCCGCGTTTTTCGGTCTCAAGCTCGTCGATGACCTCCATCGCCCGCACCTTGGGCGCGCCCGAAAGCGTGCCGGCGGGCAGGGCGGCCAGAAGCGTGTCCACTGCGTCCAGCTTGGGATCAACCGCGCCGTTCACATTGGAGACGATGTGCATGACCTGGCTGTAGCGCTCGACCACGAAGCTTTCCGTGACCTCGACCGAGCCGGGCTTGGAGACGCGGCCCACGTCGTTGCGGCCCAGGTCCAGCAGCATCAGATGCTCGGCCCGCTCCTTGGGATCGGCCAGCAGTTCGACTTCCAGCGCCTTGTCCTGGTCGGTCGTGGCGCCGCGCGGGCGGGTGCCCGCCAGCGGGCGGATGGTGACGCGCCCATCCTTCAGCCGGACCAGGATTTCCGGGCTGGATCCAGCCAGTTGGAAGTCCACATAGTCGAGGAAGAACAGGTAGGGCGACGGGTTGCCGCGACGCAGCGAGCGGTAGAAGGCGAACGGATCCTGGCTCCACGGCGCCGAGAAGCGGTGCGCCAGCACGACCTGGAAGATGTCGCCGGCGGCGATGTAGTCCTTGGCCCGCGCGACCATGCGGCCGAAGGCGGCTTCATCGACGTCGGAGTGGAAGGCGGGCGCGGGAACCGGCTCGACTTCGCGCTGGATCGGCAGGGGGCCACGCAGGCGGTCCTCGAAATCCTCCAGACGGGCCTCGGCGGCGGCGTAGGCCTGGACTGGATCGCTTGCGGTGTCCGGATAGGCGGCGGCGATCAGGACGATCTCGTGCTTCACCGAATCGAAGATGGCGACCAGGGCCGGGCGCGCCATGACGGCGTCGGACAGGTCCAGCGGATCGGGATTTGCGGCGCCCAGCGGCTCCAGCAGGCGCACCATGTCGTAGCCGAACACGCCGAACAGTCCAGCGGCCATCGGCGGCAGATCGGCCGGCAGGTCGAACTTGGTCGCCGCGATCAGGGCGCGCAGGGATTCCAGCGCGGGCCGGTCTTCGGGCGTGAAAGCGTCGGACAGAACGTCGACGCCGCGCGCGATCTCGGCCTTGCCGTCCCGGCAGCGCCAGACCACGTCCGGCGACAAGGTGACGAAGGAGTAGCGGCCGTTGACGGCGCCGCCCTCGACCGACTCGAACAGACTGGCGTAACGCCGCCCGTGCCCGACCTTCAGGAAGGCCGAGACGGGGGTCTCCAGATCATCGACCAGGCGGCGGACCAGAACCTGAGGGCGGCCCGCCGTCAGACCGGCGATGAAGGCGTCGCGTTCTTCGTGCATTACTTCTTGGCGGGAGCGGGCGCAGCCGGGGCCGCGGGCGCAGCGGCCGCAGCCTCCACGCCCAGGGCTTGCAGGGCCAGGGCCGGGTCGTTGCGCGACTTGGTGCGCAAGGCGGCGGCGGCGATCGTGCGGTCAGCCAGGGTGTTGGCCAGTTCTTCGGTCAGACGCGGGCGCGCCTGCTCAGCAAGCGGCGCGGCCAGGACGGGCGTCGCCGCGTGGATGGCGTCAACGCGGCCGACCACAAAGGCGGTCTGCGACTGGGCGTCGGAGAAGACCTGGCCCTTGCTCTGACCGAACAGGCCGCGCAGCACGCCGTCGCCGACCTGGGCCTGCGACTCGCGGCTCTGCTGCACGCCGGTGCGGACCGTCAGCGGGGCTCCGGCCTCGGCGGCCACCTTGGCGATGTCCTCGCCGGCGCGGACGCGGCCGGCCAGTTGCTCGGCCTTGGCCGACAGCAGGCGAGCGTTCTCACGCAGGGTCCACTGCTGGCTCAGCGGGGCGCGCACTTCGTCCAGCGTCGGCAGGGCCGACGGGCGGATGTCGTCCAGGCGGACGGCGAAATACTGACCGTCGCCGGCGTCGATCACGTCGCTCTCGCCGCCCTTGGTCAGGGCGTAGGCGCTTTCCAGAACCTGGCGCGGGGCGTTCATCGGCTGGCCGTCGGGCAGTTGGCCCTGCTGGGTGAAGGGCGGCAGCTGGATGACGCGGGCCTTGGCGGCCGTGGCGGCGTCGGCCAGGTTCTTGCCTTCCTGACGGGCCTTCTCGAACTGCTCGACCTTGGCGTAGGTCGCGGCCTTGACGGCCTCGGCCTGAAGCTCCTGGGTCAGGGCGGGGCGGGCGCTTTCCAGCGTCACGGCCTGACCGGCCTGAATGGCGGCCAGCTTGGCGACGGTGAAGCCCAGGCGGCCCTGGATCGGGGCTGAAACCTGGTCGACGGCCAGGCCGAACACGGCGGCGCCGACGGCGGGGTCGCCCACGGCGGCTTGCGGCGTGCCCTTGTAGTCGCCCAGCTGGATGTTGTTGGCCTTGGCGACCTCGGCCGGAGCCTTGCCGGCGCGCAGGTCGGCGGCGATCTTGTCGGCGGCTTCCTTGGTCGGAACGGTCAGGGTGACGAAGGTGCGCTTTTCCGGGTCAGCCAGAGCGGCCTTGCGGAACTCATAGCGCTCTTGAATCTGTTCTTCGGTGACGGTCGGGCGCGGGTCGTTCGGGCCCGGCGTGAACAGCACCAGGGAGATCATGCGGAATTCGGGGCTGCGCAGACGCGCCTCGTTTTCCTTCATGAAGGCGGTCAGTTGGGCGTCGGTCGGTGCGCCCGCGCGACCGGCCATGTCCTGAGTGACCGAGAACCAGCGGCCGTCGCGCGTTTCCAGCGCCTGGCCCGCCAGCAGGGCGGCGTAAACACGCGGTGCTTGCAGGCCGGCGAAGACAGCCGAGCCGACGTGGGCGGTGACGTACTGGTCGCGCAGATCGTCTTCCAGCATCTGCGAGGTCAGGTTTTGCTGGGCCAGAGCCTGGGCGTACAGTTCCTGATCAAATTGGCCAGTGATCTGATTGAAGAAGGCCGGAATCTTGCGAATCTGGGCCAAGACCAACTCTTTTCCGGGACGGATCCCCGCCTTATAGGCCCAGTCTAGGAAGCCCAAGCGCTGGGTCTGGCTCTCCAGATATTGAACGTGCAGGTTTTCCTTGACCATGTCGTCATAGCTGACGGGGCGGCCGGCCTGTTCCTGAAGATTGGCGCGCACGCGCTCGAAATCATTACGGAACTGCATGGAATCGACGCTGCGGTCGCCGGCGCTGATGATGTGACGCGGTCCCAGGCTGGCAAAGATATCGGATTGAGCGCCGACCACCAGGAAGCTGAGGATGATCAGGGCGAACAGGCCCCCAGCCCACTTGGACTTGGCGAAGTTGCGGAAGTGCGTGATCATCTAAGAAGAACCTGACGAGGGCCGGCGTCGAAAGGGCGCCAAGGGTCGCGTATAGGGGGTGCAGGGCCGCCGCCGCAAGTGAGGCTTGACGACATCTTGGCTTCCGCCGCCGTCGCCACTAGACAGGCCGCATGAAACAATCTGTGAAGCTGGTCGCCGGCAACTGGAAAATGAACGGCCTGGGCGCGAGCCTGGCCGAGGCTGAAACCCTCGAGAAGGCGCTGAAGGAGCAGGCTGCGGCCTGTCGCGTGGCCCTGTGCCCGCCCGCCACCTTGATCGACCGCATGGCCCAGGCGCTGAAGGGCGGCGTCGTCGAGATCGGCGGGCAGGACTGCCACGCTGAAACCTCGGGCGCCTACACCGGATCGGTCTCGGCCGAGATGGTTCGCGATGCGGGCGCGGGTCTGGTGATTCTCGGCCACTCGGAGCGCCGCGCCGGATTCGGCGAGACCGACGCCGATGTCGCCGCCAAGGTCGAAGCCGCCCTGGTCGCCGGTCTGGAGCCTATCATCTGCATCGGCGAGACGCTGCAGGAACGCGAAGCCGGGCAGGCGGTCGAGGTCGTCAGCCGTCAGGTCGCCGGTTCGCTTCCGGCCTCGCTGGCGGGCAAGGCCTTCGCCGTCGCCTATGAGCCGGTCTGGGCCATCGGCACCGGCCTGACGCCGACGCTGGAGCAGATCGAGGAAGTCCACGCCGCCGTGCGCGCCGCCATGGTCGCCAAGCTGGGCGAGGGCGGCCGCGTCGCCCCGATCCTGTACGGCGGCTCGGTCAAGCCGTCGAACGCCAGGGAGATCCTGGCGGTGGCCGAGGTCGGCGGCGCCCTGGTCGGCGGCGCCTCGCTGAAGGCCGAAGACTTTCTGGGCATCATCCGCGCGGTTTGACCGCGCGCCTGAGCGTTTGCCCGAAACCTCCATCAATGTTAGAGGCGGCCGCTTGATCGGCGCGCTTCTGCGCCCACATGAATGACGCCATGCTCCAGACCATTCTGCTCGTCGCCATGATCCTGATCTCGGTCGCCCTGTCGGCCGTGATCCTGCTGCAACGTTCCGAGGGCGGCGCCCTGGGCATGGGCGGCGGTCCTTCGGGCTTCATGACGGCGCGCGGGGCAGGCAATCTGCTGACCCGCACCACGTCGATCCTGGCGATCGCCTTCTTCGTTTGCGCCATCGGCCTGACGATCGCGGGCAACTATGCGCGCGGTTCGCGTTCGGTGATCGACGCTGACGCCGTCGGCTCCATCGCCGTGGACCAGCCGCAGCAGACGGCTCCGGCTACGCCTGAAGCCGCACCGGCGACCCCGGCCGCTCCGGCCGCCCCGTCGCTGGACGATCTGGAAGCCAGCCTGCCGGCCGGCCAGGGCGCGCCCGCCCAATAAGGGCGTCGCCGCCATCGAGTTTTGGGGAAGCGCGCCGCAAGGCGCGCTTTCTTCTTTTGATCAACAGTTGGATTTTTCCTGAGCCCCTGCGCGCAGGACGAATCATGGAGTAAGGTGTCCGCCCATGGCTCGCTATGTGTTCATCACCGGCGGCGTGGTTTCCTCTCTTGGAAAAGGCCTCGCTTCCGCCGCTCTCGGCGCTCTTCTGCAAGCGCGGGGCTACAAGGTCCGCCTGCGCAAGCTGGACCCCTATCTCAACGTCGATCCGGGCACGATGAGCCCCTATCAGCACGGCGAGGTCTTCGTGACCGACGACGGCGCCGAGACGGACCTCGACCTGGGCCACTATGAACGCTTCACCGGCGTCTCGGCGGCCAAGTCGGACAACATCACGACCGGTCGCATCTATCAGACGATCATCGAGAAGGAGCGTCGCGGCGACTATCTGGGCGCGACGGTCCAGGTGATTCCGCACGTCACCGACCAGATCAAGCAGTTCTGCCTGAACCCGGCCAAGACGGACGGCGGCGAGGATGTGGACTTCGTCCTGGTCGAGATCGGCGGCACGGTCGGCGACATCGAGGGCCTGCCCTTCTTCGAGGCGATCCGTCAGCTGGAGCAGGATCTGCCGCGCGGCCAGTCGTGCTTCGTCCACCTGACCCTGCTGCCCTTCATCAAGACCGCGGGCGAGATGAAGACCAAGCCGACGCAGCACTCGGTCAAGGAACTGCGCTCCATCGGCATCCAGCCCGACATCCTGCTGTGCCGCTCCGAAGCCCCGATCCCGGCTGACGAGAAGCGCAAGATCGCTCAGTTCTGCAACGTCCGCCCGGACAGCGTCATTCAGGCGATGGACTCTGCTGACATCTACGCCGTGCCGCTGGACTATCACCGCGAGGGCCTGGACACCCAGGTGCTGGCCCACTTCGGCATGACGGACGCGCCCGAGCCGGAGCTGTCCGGCTGGAACGAGATCGTGCGCCGCCGCCTGCACCCGGACGGCGAAGTCACCATCGCCGTGGTCGGCAAATACACCGTCCTGAAAGACGCCTATAAGTCGCTGATCGAGGCCCTGCAGCACGGCGGCGTCGCCAACAACGCCAAGGTCAACATCGACTGGGTCGAGGCCGACACCTTCGCCGGCGATCCGCAGGCTTGCGCCGAACGGCTGGAAGGCGCCCACGCCATCCTGGTGCCCGGCGGCTTCGGCGAGCGCGGGGCCGAGGGTAAGATCGAGGCGGCGCGCTACGCCCGCGAGCGCAAGATCCCGTACTTCGGCATCTGCTTCGGCATGCAGATGGCGGTGATCGAGGCGGCGCGGAACCTGGCGGGTTATCCCAAGGCGACCTCGACCGAGTTCGGCCCGGCGGAAGAGCCCGTCGTCGGCCTGATGACCGAGTGGATCCAGGGCAATGAGCGCGTGAAGCGCGAGCAGGGCGGCGATCTGGGCGGCACCATGCGTCTGGGCGCTTATGCTTCCACCCTGGCGCCCGGCTCCAAGATCGCCGAGATCTACGGCCAGACCGATATCAACGAGCGCCACCGTCACCGCTATGAGGTGAACATCAACTACCGGCAGGCGGTGGAGGAGAAGGGCGGCCTGTTCTTCGCCGGTCTGTCGCCGGACGGCGTGCTGCCCGAGACGGTGGAGCGCAAGGATCACCCTTGGTTCATCGGCGTGCAGTATCACCCTGAATACCGCAGCCGCCCCTTCGCTCCGCACCCGCTGTTCGCCAGCTTCGTCGAGGCGGCCCTGGTGCAGAGCCGTCTGGTCTGATCACAGACGATTGTAGCGGCGTTCTCCGAATTTCGTGTCAAGTTGTCGTTAACGATTGGGAACGACGCCGATGGCCGGAGACATTCTCTACTTTCTGCACCGCCACTTTAAGGCGGTATTTGCGATCAGCCTGACGCTGGGCGTGCTTCTGGCGTACGCCGTGGCTCGAATGACGCTGCGCTTGATTTTCGGGATCTGAGAAAGCCAGCCACTATCCGTAGTGGCGGACAGGGTGGGATTCGAACCCACGGTAGGCTTCCACCTACGGCGGTTTTCAAGACCGCTGCCTTAAACCACTCGGCCACCTGTCCAGCGCGACTCGGCGCGCACGCGTGCATAGCCGTAAAGCTGCATGTGATCCAAGTGGAAAGCGCGCCTTAGCTGCGGGTGGGTGATCGACTTGAGCGGGTAACCAGCCAGATCCCGACGCAGACCAGGATCAGCGCGATCAGATAGCTCCATTTGAACATGGATTCTCCCAGGAAAACGGCGGACAGCGTCACGCCGAAAACAGGGATCAGGAAGTTGAAGGCGGCGATCAGGCCGACTGGATTGTGCTTCAGCAACAGGCTCCACACAGCGAAGGCGACCGAGGACAGCAGCGCCAGATAGAGCAAGAGGGCGCCAGATGCGGCGTTCAGCGCCTCCAGGTGGCCGCCCGTCGCCCATCCGCCGCCGGTCAGCACGGCGCCGCCGATGAATAGTTGCCAACCAGTCATGACCATAGGGTCCATCTCGCGAGAGATTCGCTTGCCATAGATGGAGGCCGCCGCCAGCATGAAGGCGGCGATGACGATGAAGCCTTCGCCCAGCAGTATGAAATCGAATCCCAATCCTGCTCCGCCTAGATTGACGACGACGACGCCCAGGAAGCCGATCAGGCAGCCCAGAGCCTTGCGCCCGTTCAGACGGTCGTCGGCATAGAGGTAATGAGCCAGTACGACGCTGAAAAAGACGCTGGTGGCGTTCATGATCGAGGACTTAACGCCGGTGGCGTGAGCCAGGCCGATGTAGAAGAAGACGTATTGAATCGTGGTCTGCGTCAGGCCCAGCAGGGCGACTTGTGCGACCTGTCGAGGCCTGAAGCGCAGAATTGGTTTTCTGAGCGCGGCGGCGACGATCAGCAGGATCAATCCGGCCAGGGCGAACCGCCAGCCTGCGAACGCCAACTGGCTGGGAATGTCATTCTGAGCGATGTGCAGCAGGGCGTAGCCGCTTTTTACGGCAGGGAAGGCGCTGCCCCACAATGCGCAGCACAGGGTCGCAAGAACGAAGACCCCGGAGCGGGCCTGATACAGCGGTTGGGTCAAGATCTGCTTCAGGGAGAGGGAGGAAGGAGAGTCGCGACGTTCAGTCGCGCTCATAGGCGCAAACGCCGCGTTAACCAAACCGGAAAACCCCCTGGCCCATAAAGGCGGCGTTTCCAGTCGGTCGGAGTACGTTGATCATGTGGGCCAGAACGTTGAAAGGCGCGATTGTCGCCGCCGCCTTTTCGACCCTGGCGGCGTGCGCCAGCCTTGGGGGCGAACGTGACGCGCCGCTGAATCCGCCCGTGGTGACAGACCCTGCGCCCTTCGTGTCCGGGACCATGCGCCCATATCAGGTGCGCGGGCGCTGGTATCACCCGAAGGAACAGCCCAACTACGATGAAACGGGGCAGGCGTCGTGGTACGGCGCGTATCATCATGGACGCTCGACCTCGACCGGCGAGCGTTTCGACATGAACGCCCTTACGGCTGCGCACAAGACATTGCCCCTGCCCAGTCTGGTCGAAGTGACCAATCCTGCGAACGGTCGTCGAGCGATCCTGCGCGTCAATGACCGCGGGCCCTTTGTGGATGGTCGGATCATTGACCTTTCGCAAGGCGCGGCGGAGGCGTTGGGGCTGCTGAACCAGGGCGTTGGCGAGGTGCGGGTCCGCTATGTCGGTCGTGCGCCGCGCCAGGGCGGCGGAACGCCGATGCAACGCGCGGAGGCGTCGCCGCCACGCTCAACCCCGGTAGCGACGCGGGGATCCGGGCCGCGTCCTTATTATGAAGCTGCCGCTGTTGAGCAGCCTTCACCGGTTTCGATGCCGCCGCCGCTGCCGGCTCAGCCTGTTCAGCCGTATGTGACGCCGGTCGCCACGTCGCCTGCCGCGGCCTATTGGGTTCAGGCTGGCGCCTATGCGGACAGACGTGGAGCCGACGAGGTCGCACGACGTCTTGGCGACCGTGCTTCCATCCAGAACGTCGATCGCAACGGCCGCCCCCTGTTCCGTGTCGTCGTCGGCCCCTGGCCCGATGCGACCGCCGCCGAACGCGCGCGCCAGGCCGTGATTGCGCGTGGTTTCAGCGACGCCCTGTTGATAGGCGGCTGACGGGTCTTGCGTCCCTCGCCCGGGTCGCCATTGTGCGCAGGTGCAGCGAGGCAGATTCATCACGTTCGAAGGCGGCGAAGGCGCCGGCAAGACCACTCAGGCGCGCCTGTTGGTCGAGCGGCTGCGCGCTGCGGGTCTGGACGTGATTCAGACGCGCGAGCCTGGCGGTTCGCCGGGGGCGGAGGAAATCCGCAACATCGCTGTTTCGGGCGAGGCCGACCGCTGGTCGCCCCGCACCGAAACGCTGTTGATGTACGCCGCCCGTTCCGACCATCTGGAGCGCACCATCCGCCCGGCGTTGGCTGCGGGCTCTTGGATCGTCTGCGATCGCTTCGCCGATTCGAGCCGCGTCTATCAGGGAGCGGGCGGCGGCGTATCTGAAAGCCTGATCGAGGCGCTGGATGCGGCGGTGGTTGATGGCGATCAGCCGGACCTGACCCTGGTGTTCGACCTGCCGGTGGATGTGGGGCTGGAGCGCGCCTTCGGCCGTGGACTGTTCGAGACTCGGTTTGAATCCAAGGGCGTGGCTTTCCATCAGAAGTTGCGTGACGGGTTTCTGGATGTCGCCGAACGTCATCCCGACCGCTGCGTCGTCATCGACGCCACGGGCGAGGTGGACGAGGTGTCCGAACGCCTTTGGGCGGTGGTGGAGGCGCGGCTGCTTTGAGCGAGCACCCGCGCGACCGGTTCGATCTGATCGCGGACCTCAAGGCCGAGGAGGCCTTTCTGGACGCCCTGGATCGTGGCCGTCTCCATCACGCATGGCTTTTGTGCGGGGGCGAGGGATCGGGCAAGGCCAGTTTCGCTTACCGCGCCGCGCGGCGTCTGCTGGGCGCGGCGCCCGACCTGTCGCGCGGGCCGCTGGGCGCTTCGCCGCATGATCCGGTCAGCCGTCTGGTTTCGGCCCAGTCGCATCCTGATCTGCTGGTGCTGGAGCGTCTGGTCGAGGGCGGCAAGCAGAAAAAGTCGATCTCAGTCGAACAGGCGCGTGATCTGCCCGAGTTCTTCGCCAAGAGCCCGTCTCAGGCGCGGCATCGGGTGGCGATCATCGACGCTGCAGACGACCTGAACGTCAATGCCGCCAACGCCTTGTTGAAAATTCTTGAGGAACCGCCTGAAAGCGGTGTCCTGTTCCTGGTGACGCACGCGCCGGGCCGTTTGCTGGCCACCATCCGGTCGCGATGTCGCCGTCTCAGCTTTCCCGTCTGGTCTGAACATCGGCTGGCGGAACTGGTTCTGCAGCGTACGGGCGTTTCGCCGTCCGAGGCGGACGAGGCCGCGCGTATGGCCGGAGGTTCGCCGGGCGCGGCCCTGGATCTGGCTTCCGGCGCCATGTCCGAGACAGATCGGCTGGCGCGCGCCTGGGTCGAGGGCGGCGCCGTGGACCGCGCTGAGCAATTGGCTGTCGCCGACGGTTTTCGCGGAGCCGAGGGGCAGGCGCGATTCGAGGCCCTGATGGATCGGCTGATCGCGGCGGTGAAGCGGCGAGCGGTCGAGACCGGCGGGCGCGAGGGCGCGCAATGGGCTGAGCTGTGGGGACGGTTGTCGGAATTGCCGGATCGCGCGGCGGGTCTGAACATGGACAAGGGAGATGCTCTGGCCGGCGCCCTGGCTGATATCGCCCGCGTCAAGGCATCTGTATGAGAGCGTCCGCCTGAAATGATCATCGACAGCCACGTCAATCTTCACGCGCCCCAGTTCGACGAGGACCGCGACGCCGTGATCGATCGCGCGAGAGAGGCGGGCGTGCGGCTGATGGTCGAGATTTCCGACAAGCTGTCCACCTTCGAGGCTACGCACGCCCTGGCCATGAACAACGCCGACATCTGGTGCACGGTCGGGGTCCATCCGCATGAGGCCAAGGATTACGCCGGGCTGACGGCTGACCGTCTGGTCGAACTGGCTCAACGTCCGCGGGTCATCGGCATCGGCGAGTGCGGACTGGATTTCCACTACGACCTCAGTCCGCGCGATGTTCAGGCGGCGGTGTTCCGCCAGCACGTAGAGGCGGCGCGTCGCACGGATCTGCCTCTGGTGATCCATACTCGCGAGGCGGATGGCGTCATGGCCGACATCCTGCGTGAAGAGCAGGCCCGCGCGCCGTTCAAGTTCCTGATGCACTGCTACACCAGCGGGATGGAACTGGCGGAACTGGCGATGGACTTGGGCGGCTGGTTCTCAGTCTCCGGCATCGCCACCTTCAAGGCCGCCGAGGAGGTGAGGGAGGTCATCCGGCGCATGCCAGAGGATCGCATCATCGTCGAGACAGACTGCCCCTATCTGGCGCCGATTCCGCATCGGGGCCGTCGCAATGAGCCGGCCTATGTCGGCCTGGTGTTGGCTAAGCTGGCCGAGATTCGGGGCTGGTCGCCCGAACAGGCCGAGCGCCTGACCGCCGACGCCTTCTTCAACCTGTTCGATCGTATCCCAAGGCCTGCGGAATGAGCGAGCTGGAGGTCGTCATCCTGGGGTGCGGCTCATCGGGCGGAGTGCCGCGCGGCGACGGCGACTGGGGCGACTGCGATCCGGCCGAGCCGCGCAATCGGCGCACGCGCTGCTCCTTGCTGGCCCGCCTTCACGGCCCCGATGGCGTGACTAGCGTGGTCATCGATACCTCGCCCGATTTCCGCCAGCAGATGCTGATGGCGGGAGTCCGCCGTGTTGATGGCGTTCTTTATACCCATGACCATGCAGATCAGACTCACGGCATTGATGATCTGCGTGTCTTCGCCGCCCATGCCCGGCGACGTATTCCCGCCTGGATGGATGAGGCGACTCGTACGGCTCTGACGCGGCGGTTCGACTACATCTTCGAGAGCCAGCACGGCTATCCCGCCATCGTCGAGGCGAGGTCGGTTCCATCGCACGGCGAGATCTGGAGCGTGACCGGACCGGGGGGCGATCTGCCCGTCGTCACCTTTGATCAGGCGCACGGGCCGATCCGTTCAGTCGGTTACCGGATCGGCGGCCTGGTTTATTCCAGCGATGTATCTGACCTTGACGAAGCGGCTCTGGATGCGGTGCGCGGGGCTGATTTGTGGGTTCTGGACGCCCTTCGCTATACGCCGCATCCGACCCACGCGCATGTCGACAAGGCGCTGGACTGGATTGCGCGTACGAGAGTGAAGCGGGCCGTGCTGACCAATCTGCACATTGATTTGGATTACCAGCGGTTGAAACGCGAGCTTCCGGCTCATGTTGACGTCGCCTACGACGGTTGGAGCGACCGGCTGTCGTTGGCTTAGGCGCGCATCGGCGTCTGATCCGACATGGATCGTCGGGAGAATATGTGATGGGCGACGACGTTTTTATCGTTTATTCGCTGCTGCCTGAATTGCGGCGGGTGGGGGCCCTCCATTGGTACAACGGCGATGACGGGGCTCCCGTCACGCGAGCCTGGACGACTGTATGAAACGTTTGTTCGCTTACTTCATCATCGGGGCGATGGTCCTCGGGGTGTTGACGGGCTGGGGCCTGAACCACTTCCTGACCGCAGACCAGGCGTCGTCGGCGGCGTCGAACCTGAATCTGATCACCGACGTCTTCCTGCGCCTGATCAAGATGATCATTGCGCCGTTGGTGTTCACGACCCTGGTGGCCGGCATTGCGCACATGGAGGACGCGGCCTCGGTGGGACGGATCGGCGTCAAGACCATGACCTGGTTCATCGGCGCCTCGATCGTGTCGCTGGTGCTGGGCCTGGTGATGGTCCAGCTGCTGCAGCCCGGCGCGAACATGCATCTGCCCGAAGCCGTGGCGGCCAGCGCGCCGGCGGCTTCGACGGACGCCTTCTCCCTGCATGGCTTCATCACCCATCTGGTGCCGACCTCGATCTTCGACGCCATGGCCAAGAATGAGATTCTGCAGATCGTCGTCTTCTCGGTCTTCGTCGGAACGGCGGTCGCGGCCCTGGACGACAAGGCGCCGGCGGTGCTGCACCTGGTCGAACAGGCCGCCTCCATCATGCTGAAGGTGACCGAGTTCGTGATGAAGCTGGCGCCCTTCGCCATCTTCGCCGCCCTGGCCTCGACTATCGCCACCCAGGGTCTCGAGATGCTGGGCACCTACGCCAAGTTCGTGCTGGGCTTCTACGGCTCCATGGGCGTGCTGTGGGGTTTGCTGTTCCTGGCCGGAGCCGTGGTGCTGGGCAAGCGGGTGATCCCGCTGTTCCGCGAGATCCGCACCCCAACCCTGCTGGCCTTCTCGACGGCCAGTTCGGAAGCGGCCTACCCGCGCATCCTGGAGGCCCTGCCCAAGGTCGGCGTGCGCCGCCGTATCGTCAGCTTCGTCCTGCCGCTGGGCTATTCGTTCAATCTGGACGGGTCGATGCTCTACTGCACCTTCGGCACCATGTTCATCATGCAGGCCCACGGCGTGCAGCTCAGCGTGTCGCAGCAGATATTCATGCTGCTGCTGCTGATGGTGACGTCCAAGGGGATCGCCGGCATTCCGCGCGCGTCGCTGGTGGTGATCATGGCGACCCTGACCTACTTCGGCCTGCCTGAGGCATGGATCGCCATCGTCCTGGGCGTCGACCACCTGCTCGACATGGGCCGCTCGGCCACCAACGTCGTCGGCAACTCTGTCGCCGCCGCCGTGGTCGCCAAGTGGGAAGGCGAGCTGGATGACATGCCCGAGGCCGACGGGCAGGACGGCCAGGCGCAACCCGCCACCGTCTGAGCCGGCTCCGGCTGTTCAAGATCAGGGCGTGGAGGCAACATCCTTCACGCCCTTTTTCGTAGCCGCGTTCAGAGGCGTTGCAGCGGCAACCCCATGCCTGCCGCGATCAGCCAGGTTTCGTCCGCCAGGGCAGCGATTCGCTGGTTCAGACGACCAGCCTCGTCTCTGAAACGGCGGCCCAGAGGGTTGTCCGGCACCAGAGACCACCCAACCTCGTTGCTGACGACCCATAGGCGCGCTGGGCAGGCGGTTAGGGCGGCGGCCAGTTCATCGACGGCGGGGGCCAGGTCGCGCTCGGCCAGCATCTGATTGCTGAGCCACAAGGTCAGGCAGTCGACCACCGCCACATCCTCGGCCGACAGGGCGCGCACGGCCTCGGCCAGATCCAACGGCGCTTCGATTTGGCGCCAGCCCTGGCCGCGTTCGGCCTGATGGCGGGCGATGCGGTCGCGCATCTCGTCGTCGAAAGCCTCGGCGGTGGCGATGAAGACGGGCGAGAGGCCCGCCGCCTCGGCGGCCTGTTCAGCCTGCCTTTGGGCGTAGCCGCTCTTGCCGGAACGGGCGCCGCCGAGAACCAGGCTTAGGGTCATGCGTCGTCTCTCCGGTTGACCTGAACCGCACGCGGTCCTACTGCCACGGTCGCGTCAGGTTCCCCGAAAGGGGATTGAAAGGGAACGGAGTGTGAAACTCCGGCTGTTCCCGCAACTGTAAGCGGCTAGCCCGCGCGTCATACGCCACTGGCGGTCCGGAAGGCCACGGCCTGAACGACTGCTGGGAAGGCGACGCGCACCGGCCTTGATCCGCGAGCCAGGAGACCTGCCTGTCGCCGTCGTTCTCCGTGCGGTCGGGATGTGCCGGGCGGTCGAGGCAACTCGTGTGACGACAGTCGTAAACCAGCCGCGTCAGCGGCCGCCTTCGCTCATCCGGGCGACGGGCGGTCCGGCGCGGCGTCGTCATATGGAGACCCGGAATGAACCGGACCGCATTCGCTACCCTGGCCGCCGCCAGCCTTATGGCCGCCGCTCCCGCTTTCGCCGCTGAAACCGTCGATCAACAGGCCGCCGCTCCTGACGTGGCGGGCCGCGCCGGCGCCACCGCCGTCGAGGACGTGGTCGTCACCGCCAACCGCTCGGCCCAGCCGATCGAGCGCGTCGGCGCCTCGGTCACTGTCCTGACCCAGGCCGCCATCGAGGCGCGCCAGACCCCGGCCGTGGTCGAGCTTCTGGCCCAGACGCCGGGCGTCAGCTTCACCCGCAACGGCGGCGTCGGCACCTCGACGGGCGTCAACATCCGCGGCGCTGAGAGCCAGCACACCGTCGTCCTGATCGACGGGGTCAAGCTGAACGACCCGTCCTCGACCCAGGGCGGCTTCAACTTCGGCAACCTGCTGGTCGGCGACACGGCGCGCATCGAGGTGCTGCGCGGCGCCCAGTCGACCCTGTGGGGCAGCCAGGCCATCGGCGGCGTGGTCAACATCGTCACCGCCGAACCGACCGAAGCCCTGCAAGGCGGCCTCGACGCCGAGGCCGGCGCGCGCGGCACGACCTATTTCCGCGGCGGGATCGGCGGGGCCAGTGAGCGCCTGAGCTGGCGTCTGGCCGCCAGCCGCTATGACACCGACGGCTTCTCGGCCTTCGCCAAGGGGACCGAGGACGACGGCTACACCAACACCGGCCTGTCCGGCCGCCTGAACGTCAAGGTGACGGACGCGGTGTCCCTGGACCTGCGCTCGGTCTGGTCCAGCGGCCGCAACGACTTCGACGCCTTCAACGGCGACAGCCGCGAATACGGCAAGACCCAGGAGCTGGTCGCCTACGCCGGACTGAACTTCGACCTGCTGGACGGCCGGTTCCGCAACCGCATCGGCTACGCCCATACCGACACGGACCGCCGCAACTTCAACCCGGACAACAAGGTCCAGACCCTGACCTTTGACGCCGAGGGCCAGAACCGCCGCTGGGAGTATCAGGGCGCCTTCGCCGTCACCGAGGCGCTGAACGCGACTTTCGGCCTGGAGCACGAGAAGTCGGAGATGAAGACCCGCTCGCCCGGCGACTGGAACCCGAACCCGGCCTTCGGCCGCGGCGAAGCCGAACTGAACAGCGCCTATGGCCAGGTGCAGTGGACGGTGCTGGACGGCCTGACCCTGACCGGCGGCCTGCGCTATGACGACCACGCGCAATATGGCGACAACCTGCTGGGCCAGGTCGCGGCGGCCTGGGCCCTGAACGAGGGCGATACGGTGGTGCGCGCCAGCTGGGGCCAGGGCTTCCGCGCGCCGGGCCTGTATGAGCTGTACAGCGAGTACGGCAATCTGAACCTGCAACCGGAAGAGTTCGACAGCTGGGAGATCGGCGTCGAGCAGCGCCTGTTCGACCGCGCCGTCGTCTCGGCGACCTACTTCAACCGCCAGGCGGACAATGAGATCCGCTACAACGGCTGCTCGACGCCCTCGACGGACCCGCTGTGCACCGTCAACGGCGCAGGCCGCTGGGGCTATTACCGCAACGTCCAGAAGACCGAGGCGCAAGGCGTCGAACTGGTCGGCCGCGTGGATGTGACGGAGCGCCTGAACGTCAGCGCCAACTACACCTGGACCGACGCCAAGAGCGCCTCGGGCGCCGCGGACGGCAAGCGTCTGACGCGCCGTCCCGAGCATATGGCGAATTTCGCCGCCGACTACGCCTTCGCCTTCGGCCTGAAGACGGGCGTGGCGGTGCGTTACGTCGGCGAGACGTTCAACAACGACACGAACACGGCGAAGGTCGACGCCTACACCCTGGTCGATCTGCGCGCCTCCTATCCGATCAACGACGCCCTCGAAATCTACGGCCGGATCGAGAACGCCTTCGACGAGGACTATCAGACGGTCCTGAACTACGGCGCGCCGGGCCAGGGCGTGTTCGGCGGCGTTCGCGTCCGGTTCTGATGCGATGAAGGACGCCGCGTTCCTGACGACGGCGACCCGGCACGGCGGCGGCCTGATAACGGCCGCCGCCGCCTATCCCGACGCGCCGCAGCCCTGGCTGGACCTGTCCACGGGGATCAATCCCGAGCCGTGGCGGGGAGCGCGCGCGTCGGAGGAGGCGCTGAACCGCCTGCCCGATCCCGCCGCCCTGGCGGCGTTGGAGGCGGTCGCTGCGGCCGCCTTCGGCGCTTCGCCTGAGCGGACGGCGGCGGTCGCGGGAGCCGAAGCGGCGATCCGTCTTCTGCCCCTGCTGCTGGGCGTGCGGGCGGTCGAGGTCGTCGGCCCGACCTACGGCGCCCATGCCGAGGCCTGGCGGGCGGCGGGCGTGGCGACGCGCCTGATCGCGCCGGATCAGGCGGCGGCCTCGCAGGCGGGCGTGCTGGTCGTCGTCAATCCGAACAATCCCGACGGGCGCCTGACCCGGCGGGCCGATCTGATCGCCATGGCGCGGGCGCGGTCCAAGGCGGGGCGCTGGCTGGTGGCGGACGAGTCCTTCATCGAATGCGCGCCCGGCGACAGCGTGTCGGACCTGGCCGAGCCGGGGCTGATCGTCCTGCGCTCGTTCGGTAAGTTCTACGGTCTGGCCGGGGTGCGGCTGGGCTTCATGCTGGCGGCGCCCGAGCTGATCCGGCGATTGCGCGCGCTTCAGGGCGACTGGCCGGTCAGCGCCGACGCCCTGACGCTGGGGCTGGGCGCCTACGCTGACGAGGCCTGGCGGCGCCGGACCGAGGCGGCCCTGGCCGAGCGGGCCGATCGGCTGGACGACTTGCTGGCGCGGGCGGGGTTCCAGATCATCGGCGGGACCAGCCTGTTCCGCATGACGCGCACGCCCCACGCCGCGCGCTGGTTCCAGCACCTGTGCCGCGCGGGCATCCTGACCCGGCCGTTCGACCATACGCCCGACGCCCTGCGCTTCGGCGTTCCGGTCGAGCGCGACTTCCCTCGACTGCGACGCGCGCTGGAGGCCTTCGGATGAGGGCGAGCCGGCGACAGGCGCTGGCGGGCGCGGGAGCCATGCTGGTCGTCGGGCCGGCTGCGGCCGACGCTGCGCCGCGCCGCGTGGTGTCGCTGAACGCCTGCCTTGACGCCATCCTGGTCCACGTCGCCGACCGGGGGCAGATCGCCTCCCTCAGCCACTATGCGCGCGAGCCGGTCGGCTCGACCATTTCCGAGGTGGCCGAGACCCTGCCCTTCACCTGGGAGACGGCGGAAGAGGTCATCGCCCTGCGCCCCGATCTGGTGCTGACCAGTCGCCACAGCGCCCTGGCGACCCGCAATGCCCTGGGCCGTCTGAACATCCAGACCGAACTGTTCGCCGTGCCCGACAGCGTGGCCGCAAGCCTGGACCAGGTGCGCGAGGTCGCCCGCCTGGTCGGCCGCCCGGCGCGGGGCCAGGCCCTGATCGCGCGCATCGAGGCGGCCATCGCCGCCGCCGCCCCGCCGCCGGGATCGGCGCCGCTGACGGCCCTGATCTACCAGCCCAACGGTTTCGCCGCCGGGCGCGGCACCTTGATGGACGAGATGATGACCCGCGCCGGTTTCGAGAATGTCGCCGGCCGCTATGGCCTGGGCAAATGGGGCAATGTCCCGGTTGAGCGCCTGCTGGCCGACCCGCCCCAGGTGTTGCTCAGCGGCGTGCCGGTGCGCGGCTCGCGCACCTGGGCCGACCGGGTGATGCGTCATCCGGCGCTGAAGTCCCTGTCCGGGCGGATGGTGCAGGCGCAACTGGAAGAGAAGCTGCTCTATTGCGGCGGGCCGGTGCTGATCCAGACCGCCGCCGCCCTGGCTCGCGCGCGCCGCACGGCGCTGGAGGCCCTGACATGACCCTGCCGCGTCCCCTGGTGATGATCGGGCTTCTGCTCCTGATCGTCGCCCTGTCCGTCGCCAGCATGAGCGCGGGCCGCGTCTGGATTCCGTGGAGCGACTGGGCGAGCCAGCGCGGCGATCCCGCCTGGGCCATCCTGTTCGAGCTGCGCCTGCCGCGCACCGTGCTGGCCCTGATGGTCGGGGCGGTGCTGGGCCTGACCGGGGCGGCGTTGCAGGGCTATACGCGCAACCCGCTGGCCGATCCGGCGATCCTGGGCGTCTCGACCATGGCGGCGCTGGGGGCGGTGCTGACCTTCTATCTGGGCGGGGCGGCCAGCGCGCCGTGGGTGCTGCCGGTCGTGGCCATGGTCGGGGCGGGGATCGGCGTGCTGTTGCTGCTGGCCCTGGCGGGGGCGACCAGCAGCGTCGTCACCTTCATTCTGGCCGGGGTGGTGATTCAGACCATGGCCGGGGCGGGCGTGGCCCTGGCGCTGAACCTGGCGCCCAACCCCTGGGCGGTGAACGAGATCGTCAACTGGCTGATGGGGTCGCTGGCCGACCGCAGCGTGGTCGAGCTGAGGCTGGCGGCGCCGGGCATGATCCTGGGCTGCCTGCTGCTGTTGACCCAAGGGCGGACGCTGGACGCCCTGACCCTGGGCGAGGCGGGGGCGCGGTCGTTGGGGGTGCGGCTGGACGTCGGGCGGATGATGCTGGCGCTGGGGGCGGCCCTGGCGGTCGGTTCGGCGGTGGCGGTGACGGGGTCGATCGGCTTCGTCGGCCTGATCGTGCCGCATCTGCTGCGGCCCCTGATCGGCGCGCGGCCCAGCGGCCTGCTGCTGCCCTCGGCTCTGGGCGGCGCCGCTCTGACGCTGGCGGCGGACATTCTGGTGCGGCTGACGCCCGCTTCGACCGAGATCAAGCTGGGCGTGGCCATGGCGGCCCTGGGCGGCCCCTTCTTCCTGGCCCTGCTGATCAACATGAGAAGGAAGCTGGCGTGAGTATCCTGAGCGCGGAGAACCTGTCTGTCCGGCTGGGCGACAAGGCGGTGCTGAACGGCGTCGACGCCGCCTTCGCGCCGGGGCTGGTGACGGCGATTGTCGGACCGAACGGGGCGGGCAAGTCGACGCTGCTGGACTGTCTGGCGGCCCTGCGGACGCCCGACGCGGGCCGCGTGATGTTGGACGGCCGAGCATTGCGCGATCTGCCTGCGCGCGCGCGTTCACGGCGCATCGCCTATCTGCCCCAGAACGCCGAGATCGCCTGGGCGGTCGAGGGGCGGACCTTCGTCGGCCTGGGCCGCACCCCCTACGTCGGCGCCTGGGGCCTGAGGGCGGACGACCGCGCCGCCGTGGCCCGCTCCATGGCCGTGGCGGGGGTGGAGGGGTTCGCCGACCGCGTCGTCTCGACCCTGTCGGGCGGCGAGCGGGCGCGCGTCCTGATCGCCCGCGCCCTGGCCGGAGAACCGCAATGGCTGCTGGCGGACGAGCCGCTGGCGGGCCTCGATCCGGGTCATGTGCTGGACGCCTGCGACCTGTTCCGGCGGCTGGCGGATGAAGAGGGGCGGGGCGTCGTCCTGACCCTGCACGACCTCGACGCGGCCTTGCGCGTGGCGGATCGGGTGATCGTTCTGGCTGAGGGACGCGTGCTGGCCGACGCCGCCCCGGCCGAGGCCCTGTCGCCCGAGGTGCTCAAGACGGCGTACGGCGTCGAGGCGCGCACCCTGGACGGCGCGCGCGGCCCGGTGCTGGAGATGGTCGGCCGTGCCCGTTAGCAGCCTGCCCATGCCCTGGATCGTCGCGGGGGCTTTGCTGGTCGAGGGCGTCGTCGGCTGGCCCCGGCGCCTGTCGCATCCGGTGGCGTGGCTCGGCGCCCTGATCGCGGTGCTGGAGCGGCGCTGGAACAAGGCGGAACGGCCCGAAGGCGCACGCCGCATCCTGGGCGTCGTCACGGTCCTGATCCTGATCACGGTCGCAGGCGGGGCGGGCTGGGGCGTACAGGCGATGGCCGCCGCCTCGCCGTTTTGGCCGGGGGTGGCGTTGCTGTTAGTCTGCGGCGCGACGGGACTGGCGGCGCGCAGCCTGTTCGACCACGTCCGCGCCGTGGCTCGGCCGCTGAAGGCGGGCGACCTGCCCGCCGCGCGTCTGGCGGTCGGCATGATCGTCGGCCGCGACGTCGAGGCGATGGACGAGAACGAGGTCGCGACGGCCGCTCTGGAAAGCCTGGCCGAGAGCTTCTGCGACGGCGTGGTCGCGCCGGTCTTCTGGTTCGTGATCGGCGGCCTGCCGGGCCTGTTTGCCTATAAGGCCATCAACACCGCCGACAGCATGATCGGCCACAGGGAGCTGCGCTGGCGGGCCTTCGGCTGGGCCGCGGCGCGGATCGACGACGTGATGAACTGGATCCCGGCGCGCATCGCGGGCGCCCTGATCGCTCTGGGCGGCGCAGGCGGTTGGCGCATCATGTGGCGCGATGCAGGCAGGCACGCCTCGCCCAACGCCGGGTGGCCCGAGGCGGCCATGGCGGGCGCGCTGCGGGTTCGACTGGGCGGGCCGGTCCGCTATGACGGCGTCATGACCGACCGACCTGTCTTCGGCGACTGGGCGCCGCCGTCCGCTCATGATCTGAAACGCGGGCTGAAGGTTTACGGCCTCGCCTGCGCCCTGTTGCTGATGCTGCTGATCGGCGGGGGCTTCGCATGGCCGCGCTGATGATCCAGGGCTGCGGCTCGGACGTGGGCAAGTCGGTGCTGGTCGCGGGCCTGTGCCGCGTCTTCGCCAATCGCGGCCTGAAGGTGCGGCCGTTCAAACCGCAGAACATGTCCAACAACGCCGCCGTCACAGCTCCCGATCAAGCTGGCCGCACCGGCGAGATCGGCCGCGCCCAGGCGCTTCAGGCGCTGGCCTGCCGCACCCCGGCGACCGTCGACATGAATCCCGTCCTGCTAAAGCCGCAGAGCGACACCGGCGCCCAGCTGGTCGTGCGCGGTCAGGTCGAGGGCGTGTGGCAGGCGGCGGGTTACCAGGACCGCAAGGCCGCTCTGCTGGACGTGGTGCTGGACAGCTTCCGTCGCCTTCAGGCTGAAGCCGATCTGGTGATTGTCGAGGGCGCGGGCAGTCCGGCCGAGACCAATCTGCGCGCCGGGGATATCGCCAACATGGGTTTCGCCCGCGCGGCGGACGTGCCGGTGGTGCTGGTCGGCGACATCGACCGGGGCCATGTGATCGCCTCCCTGGTCGGCGCCCATGCGGTGCTGGACGACGAAGACCGGGCGATGATCCGGGGCTTCATCATCAACAAGTTTCGCGGCGATCCGGCCCTGTTTGATCAGGGCCGGGCCGAGATCACGCGGCGCACGGGCTGGGCGGACCTCGGCATGGCGCCGTGGCTGGCGGATGCGCGGGCTCTTCCGGCCGAGGACGCCGTGGTGCTGGAACGGTCGGCCGACGCGCGTGGCGGAAAGGTGCGGATCGCCGTGCCCATGCTGTCGCGCATCGCCAACTTCGACGACTTCGATCCGCTGCGGCATGAGCCGGGCGTGGACTTCGGCTTCGTGCCGCCGGGGCAGGCCCTGCCGGGCGATGCGGACTTGATCATCCTGCCGGGGACCAAGGCGACGCTGGCCGATCTGGCCTTCCTGCGCGCGCAGGGCTGGGACGTGGACATCGCCGCCCATGTGCGACGCGGCGGGCGTGTGCTGGGCGTGTGCGGCGGCTATCAGATGCTGGGCCGCACGATCAGCGATCCCGACGGCGTCGAGGGCGTGGCGGGTTCGGCGCCGGGGCTGGGCCTGCTGGACGTCGAGACGGTGTTGGCGGGGGCCAAGACCCTGCGCCGGGTCGAGGGACGGCTGACGCCCTCGGGCGCGGCGATCGAGGGCTATGAGATCCACATCGGCCGCACCGGCGGCCCGGACACGGCGCGGCCGGTCGCCATGATCGACGGGGAGGCGCACGGCGCGCGCTCGGGCGACGGGCGGATCGCGGGCCTCTATGTCCACGGCCTGTTCGACCGGGCCGAGGCGCGGGCGGCCCTGCTAGCGGAGGTCGGGGCCGTGTCTGACCGCGTGGATCAGGGCGCGTGGGTGGATCAGGCGCTGGACCGCATCGCCGCCGTGCTGGAAACCCATTTCGACATTCCGGCTCTGGCCCGGATTGCAGGACTGAAATGACCGAACTGACCGAGCTTTTCTCCGTGCCGCCGCTGGATCAGGGGCTGCGCGCGTCGCTGCGGGAGGCGCTGGACGGCAAGGCCAAGCCGGTCGGCGCCCTGGGTCGGATCGAGGATCTGGCCCTGACACTGGGTCTGATCCAGCAGACTCTGCGCCCGACCGTGACCCAGCCGGTGCTGCTGGTCTTCGCTGGGGATCACGGGCTGACGCGCTCGGGCGTGGCGGCCTATCCGGCGGGGGTGACTGTGGCCATGGTCGATACGTTGCTGATGGGCCGGGCCAGCGCCAACGCCTTCGCCAAGGTCGTCGGCGCGCAGGTACAGGTGATCGACGCGGGCGTCGCCGCCGATCTGTCAGACCGGGCCGGCTTGATCCACGCCAAGGTCGCGCCGGGAACGAAGGACGCCTCGGTCGAGCCCGCCATGACGCCCGATCAGGCGCAGGCCGCCCTGCTGGAAGGCGCCGCCATGGCGCGTGCCGCCATCGACGAGGGCGTCGATGTGATCGCGCTGGGCGAAATGGGCATTGGCAACAGCGCTTCGGCGGCCCTGCTGATGCACCGACTGGCGCCCGCGCCTCTGGCCGACTGCGTGGGGCAGGGGGCGGGCCACTCGCCCGAGGGCATGGCGCGCAAACAGGCTGTGCTGGCTAAGGCCGCCGCTCGGTCGGACGCGACGGCGCCGCTGGAGGTGCTGACCCAGTTCGGCGGCTTCGAGATCGCCATGATGGCCGGGGCCCTGCTGGGCGCGGCGAAGGCGGGCGCGCCGGTCGTCGTCGACGGCTTCATCGGTTCGGCGGCGGCCCTGCTGGCGATCCGGCTGGCGCCGGATGCGCGCGACTACTGCATCTTCGCCCACGCCTCGGCCGAGGCGGGGCATCGTCGGATGCTGGAGGCCGTCGAGGCGCAACCCCTGCTGGGCCTCGACATGCGTTTGGGCGAGGGGACGGGCGCGCTGCTGGCCGTGCCGCTGCTGAAGGCGGCCTGCGCCCTGCTATCCGATGTGGCCGAGCTGAAGGACATATTGGAGGCCGCGCGATGATCGGGCGCGAGGCGCGGCTCTTCGTCTGCGCCCTGCAGTTCCTGACGCGCCTGCCGACGCCGCCGCTGCGCGATTTCCAGCCCGAGTGGATCCAGCAGAGCGCGCGCTGGTTCCCGCTGGTCGGGCAGGTGGTCGGCGTGATCGCGGCGGCGATTCTGTATGGCGCGGCCCAGGTGTGGAGCCCGTGGATCGCGGCCCTGCTGGCCGTGGCGGCGGGCGTGGCCCTGACTGGCGGCTTCCACGAGGACGGGCTGGCCGACGCCGCCGACGGTCTGGGCGGCGGCCAGACGCGGGCGCGGCGGTTGGAGATCATGAAGGACAGCCGTCTCGGATCATACGGCGCGCTGACGCTGGGGCTGACGCTGGCGTTGCGGGTGGCGGCGCTGGCGATGCTGGTCGCCGTCTCGCCGTGGATGGCGGCGGCGGCGCTGGTCGCATCACACGGACTGGGCCGGGCGGCGGCGGTCGGGGCGATGGCGCTGATGTCCTATGGCGGCGACCCCGGCATGGCCAAGGAGGGCAAGCCGGACCGCGCCTCGATGACGGGGTTTACGGTCGCCGTTCTGGTCGCCCTGTGGCCGTTGGCCCTGTTGCCGGTTGCGGCGGGCGTAGTCGGCGTGGCGGCGGGGCTGGTCGTCGGGGCGGTTCCGGCCTGGCAGGCGCAACGGCTGATCGGCGGGCGTACCGGCGACGTGCTGGGCGCGGTGGAGCAGATGTTCGAGGTCGGCTTCCTGCTGGCCGTCGCCGGGCTGCTGGCGACATGAGGCTGATCGTCTCGCCCCTGCCGCAGGTTGAGCGGCTGCTGGCGGCGCACCAGCCGTCGCATCTGGTGACGCTGGCCTCGCCGGGGGCTGAAGCGGCCTTTGAGGCCGAACATCGGCTGGACCTGCGTTTCAACGACATCGCCGCCCCGCGCGGGGGTCTGGTCGCGCCGTCGCTCGAACACGTCGAGGCCCTTTTGACGTTCTCGAAGGGATGGAGCGGCGCGCGGTCTCTGCTGATCCATTGCTGGGCGGGGGTCAGCCGCTCGACGGCGGCGGCCTATGTCGTCGCCTGCGCCCGCACGGCGCCGGGGCGCGAGTCTGAGTGGGCTGCGCGTCTGCGAGACGCCGCCCCGACCGCCACGCCCAATGCCCTGATCGTCGCCCATGCAGACCGCTTGCTGGATCGCGACGGGGCTATGGTCCGCGCCGTCGAGGCCATCGGCCGGGGCGCCGAGACCGACTGGGGCGCGCCCTTTGAACTGGACCTGACCGCCGAAGGAGACGGCCGCCGATGAACGACCCGCACGACGACGAACTGAACGCCCGCCACGCCGAGAAGATGAAGCGCATCCAGGCCGCTCGCGCCCGGATGATGCAGTCCAAGACGGTCGAGCGCGGCCTGGTCATCGTCCACACCGGAACCGGCAAGGGTAAGTCGACGGCGGCCATGGGCATGGTCTGCCGCATGATCGGCCACGGGATGAAGACCTCCATCATCCAGTTCATCAAGGGGGCGATGGAGACGGGCGAGCAGACCCTGTTCGACAGCTTCCCCGACCTGGTCGAGATGCGGCCGATGGGCGAGGGCTTCACCTGGGACACCCAGGACCGCGCCGCCGACATCGCCAACGTCCGCCGCGCTTGGGAGGCCGCCAAGGCCCGCATCATGGACCCGGAATGGAAGATGGTCGTCTGCGACGAGCTGAACATCGCCCTGCGCTACGACTACCTGCCGGTCGAGGAGGTGCTGGAGGTTCTGGCCGCCCGCCCGGCTGGCGCCCACATCGTCATCACCGGTCGCAACGCCCCGGAGGCCCTGATCGCGGCGGCCGATCTCGTCACCGACATGCAGATGGTCAAGCACCCCTTCCGCAGCGGGGTGAAGGCCCAGGCCGGGGTGGAGTTCTGATGACGGAGGCGACGGCGCGATTGGTCGTCTGCACCACCTGCCGTCTGTCGTCGGACGAGCCCGTGGACGCGGACGGCGTCTGCGGCGGACAACGGCTGCTTCAGGCCGTGGCGGCGGCGGCGCGGGTCGCGCCCGAACTGCGGGTCGAGGAGCAGGCCTGCCTGTGGGCCTGCCGCAGCCATTGCACCGTCTATCTGGCCCAGGGTGGAAAGCCCGGCTACCTGGCCGGAACCTTCACGCCGACCGCCAACGCCGCCGAGGCCATCGTCGATTTCGCGCGCCGCTACGCCGCCAGCCCGGACGGCGCTGTGCCCTATCGCGACTGGCCCGAGGGGATGAAGGGCCACTTCATCGCCCGCCTGCCTACGGTCTAGAGCCTATTTTTCTCGCTCGGCCCAGCGCAGCAAGGGAATGAGCGGAAGGCCCCAACCGACGCCCGCGACGGTGAAGAAGATCAGATCGATCCACCAGGCGTCCGGCAGCAGATCGTGCAGCGTCACCGCCCCCCAGATCCAGAAGATCAGGAAGAAGATCACGCCCAGGGTGGCGACGAAGCGGCGTGCGCGCGGCGGCATCAGCGTTTGCTCCGGAACAGGAAGAAGGCGGCCAGACCGATCACCGTCGCCGCCATTGACCAGGGCAGCCATGCCCAGTCGGCCAGGGTGGCGATGGCGAAAACCCGAATAGCCAGGAAGGCACCGCACGCCCCGCTGACCAGGGCGACCAGGATGACAGCTCCGATTCCTCTGCGGCCCGTCAGCAGATCGGCGATCCACGCCAGGGTCAGGGCGCCGACGACGGCGATGGCGATCTCGATATATGGCACCGACCGGCGCTCCCTGACTGCTGTGCGACGCTTTGGCGAAGAAAGCGACTCGATCTTGTCTCGCGAGAGGGGCATATCCCTCGGTTCCGCCGCCCGCGAAAGAGGCGGCAGCATATCGGGGCGAACGGCAGGCGTCGAATGAAGCGTATAGGTGAATTGGACCACAGCCGCGCGGTGGCGCTGTGGTTGTTTTTCTGCGCGACCTTGGTGTTCGCCATGGTGGTGGTCGGAGGCGCGACGCGCCTGACCGGCTCGGGCCTGTCGATCACGGAATGGAAGCCCATCATGGGCGCCTTGCCGCCGATGAACCACGCCGACTGGGTCGAGGCGTTCGACAAGTACAAGGCCATCCCCCAGTACGTCGAAGTCAACGCCGGCATGAGCATGGCGGAGTTTCAGTACATCTTCTGGTGGGAATGGGCGCACCGCCTGCTGGGTCGGCTGATCGGCGTGGTCTTCGCCGTGCCATTCGTCCTGTTCCTGGTCTTCCGCGCCATTCCGCGACGTCTGATCGTGCGCTGCGCCATTCTGCTGGCGTTGGGCGGTCTGCAGGGGCTGATCGGCTGGTGGATGGTGTCCAGCGGCCTGGCTGAGCGCATCGATGTGGCGCCGGAACGGCTGACGACCCACCTAGGCCTGGCCTTCCTGATCTTCGCCGGACTGATCTGGACGGGGCTGGAGGCTTGGTCCGGTTCGGACTTCACGCGCGCGCCGCGCGGCTGGAGCTGGGGCGCTGGCCTGCTGCTGGGCGGCGTTTTCTTCCAGTGCCTGCTCGGCGGCCTGGTGGCCGGGGCCAAGGCGGGCATGATCTATACCGACTGGCCGATGATGAACGGCGCCTTGTTCCCGCCGGTCGAGTGGGGGCAGGGGGCGCTGGCCTTCCTGCACGATCAGGGGCTGGTGCAGTTGAACCACCGGATCGGCGCCTATGTGCTGCTGTTCGCGGGCACCTTCTATGCGGTTCAGGCCCTGCGCGGGCGTCTGGGTGAGGGGCTGGGCGCTTCGGCCCTCGTTTTGGCGGGCGCGCTGTGGCTGCAGGCGGGGCTGGGCGTCCTGACGCTTATCCATGCGGTGCCGGTCACGCTCGGCGTGCTGCACCAGGCTGTGGCGGCGCTGGTGCTGGCGACGGCTACAGTCAATCTGTGGCTGGTGCGGCGTTCACGTCCGAGGATGTTCGTCTCGGGACTTCGCTAAGAAAAAAGGCCGCCTTCCGGATCTGGAAGGCGGCCTTCTCAATTGCGCGAGGGGGAAGCCTCTAGCCGATCTTCACCCGCGTGGCGGATTCCGGCAGGTCTTCGCCGAAGGCGCGTTGATAGAATTCGGCGATGGTCGGCCGCTCCAGCTCGTCGCACTTGTTCAGGAAGGTCAGACGAAAGCTCAGGGCCACGTCGCCGCCGAAGATGATGGCGTTCTGGGCCCAGGTGATGACCGTACGAGGCGACATGACCGTTGAGATGTCGCCGTTCATGAACGCGTTGCGGGTCATGTCGGCGACACGGACCATGGCGGCGATGCGGCGCTTGCCCTCGGCGTCGTTCCACTCGGGCACCTTGGCGGCGACGATCTCGGCTTCCACGTCGTGGTCGAGATAGTTGAGCGTGGTGACGATGTTCCAGCGGTCCAGCTGCGCCTGATTGATCTGCTGGGCGCCGTGGTACAGGCCCGTGGTGTCGCCCAGGCCGACAGTGTTCGAGGTGGCGAACAGGCGGAACCACTTGTTCGGGCGAATGACGCGGTTCTGGTCCAGCAGGGTCAGGCGGCCCTGCGCCTCCAGCACGCGCTGGATCACGAACATGACGTCCGGACGGCCTGCGTCATATTCGTCGAACACCAGGGCGACCGGGCGCTGCAGCGACCACGGCAGGATGCCCTCGCGGAATTCGGTGATCTGCTTGCCTTCCTTCAGGACGATGGCGTCCTTGCCGATCAGGTCGATGCGGCTGACGTGGGCGTCCAGGTTAACGCGAACCATGGGCCAGTTCAGGCGGGCGGCGACCTGCTCTATGTGGGTCGACTTGCCGGTGCCGTGATAACCCTGAACCATCACGCGGCGGTCGTAGGCGAAGCCCGCGCAGATGGCGAGCGTCGTCTGGGGATCGAAGCGATAGGATTCGTCGATCTCGGGGACGTGGCTGTCGCGCGTCTCGAAGGCGGGCACGACCATGTCGGAGTCGATGCCGAACGCTTCCTTCAGCGTGACCTTGCGGTGCGGTTCAAGGATGACGAGCGGATCGGGGGAGGCGTCGAGCGGAGAGGTCATGACCATCCACCTAGCGCCCTCGCGCGCGCGGCTCAACACGCGCGAGGGGCCGGATGATTTATTCGCCCTGGGCCGGTCGGATTATTCCGCCGACAGGTCCACGTCGACGTTGCCGCGCGTGGCGTTGGAATAGGGGCAGACCTGGTGCGCCTTCTGGATCAGGTCGTCGATCACCGCACGATCCAGCCCATGGTCCGTCACCCGTAGGGTCACGTCGAGATTGAAGCCTTCACCGCGGGTGTTCTTGCCGAAGCCGATCCCGGCCGAAACCTTGGTGCCCGGGTCGACCGGCGTACCCGCCTTGCCCGAGACCAGCCGCAGAGCGCCCAGGTAGCAGGCGGCGTAGCCCGTGGCGAAAAGCTGCTCGGGATTGGTCCCGTCGCCGCCCTTGCCGCCCATTTCGGTCGGAACTGACAGGCGAACGTCGATCTTGCCATCGTCGGTAGCCGAGCGACCTTCGTCGCGCCCTCCGCCGGAGGCCGTGGCGTGGGCGCGGTACAGGACTTCCATGGGGCAGGCTCCATAAGAGGTGAAGGAAGAATGGACGTGGGGACGCCGTGTATCAGAAACAACGGTTCTGTGATTCGAAACGTCCACAGGCGGGTGTTAATAATTGCGACATCGCTCTCATAGGGGAGGGGCTGAAATGACCACGCTGCCGCAGTTCTTCTGCTATGTTTATGATGCGCCCGGCCGGACGCCTCAGATGCTCGCTCTTGAGGCGAACACCTTCACGGAAGCGATCCGCGAGACGCGGCGCGTGATGCGTGGCGAGAGCGGCGTGGAGGCTTTCGCGGAAATATGGGATTCGTCCGAACTGGGCGGCCAAGTCACGCGCATAGACGCTCCACCCGGCGGCGGGGGGCTGTTGCGGTCGATCAGGCGTAACCGGCCTTTTTCAAGGTTTTCCAGGCTTTAATGACGCTTTGAAGCTTGGCCTCTGCGCCGCGGTCGCCGCCGTTGGTGTCAGGATGAAAGCGTTTCAACATCTCATGATAGCGCGCCTTGACGGCGGATTTGTCCGCATCCGGTTCCAGGTTCAGGTCTGCCAAGGCGGCGCGCTCTAGCTTGCCCATGCGTTGTTCGGGGGCGTCGGCGACAGGCGCGTCCTGGGTGCGGCGCCCGAAAAGGCCAAAGCTGTCGCGCCATGAACCGGCGCCCGCGTTGTTGTTCGTGCCGAACTTGGCGGCGAAGGCGGCGGCCTCACGCGTTTGCGGGCCAGCTTTCATCTGCCAGGTGGGGCGGCCCCCGGTCATGGCCTCGTTTTCTTGGGCCGCGCGAATCTGACTTTCGTTCATGCCTGCGTAGAAGTTCCAACCCTTGTTGTACTGCCCGGCGTGGACCTGGCAGAAGTTGTAGAACTCGTTGAGCTGTTCGCGCGACTTGGGCGCCTTGGCGCTGGCGGGCTGGGTGCAGTCGGGCCACTCGCAGCGCTTCTGGCCGGGTTTCAGGCGCAGGACATCAGCCTCGGCTTCTTCCTCTTCGGGCCGAGGGGGCTTCACACGGATGTCGGTGAAGCGAGGCTTGTATTGAAAAGAAGCGGACATCCTCCGAAGTGTAGGCCTGATTTGGACAGCTTCAAGGAATGACCCATGTCTGATGGTCCCGTAGCGACGATTATCCGTGAAAAACTGACTGCAGCGTTCGTTCCGAGCGTGATTGAGCTAGAAGACGACAGCTGGAAGCACGCCGGCCACCACCATGAAGGCGGCATTGACGCCCAGGATGGCGGAGAAAGCCATTTTCAGTTGAGGATCGTTTCCAGCGCCTTCGAAGGCCAGAATCGTGTCGCGCGTCAGCGGGCGATAAACGCCGTGCTGAAAGCCGAACTCAGCGGTCAGGTTCACGCGTTGTCGATCCGCGCCCAGACGCCTGGAGAAGCAGCGAGCTGATACCCACGCCTTTCACATTACGTGGTTCTTTGCGTTCACGCCGTCTTAGAACATTTGGTCATAGCGTCCGTCCCCGAAGCATTTTTGCAGCGGGCGGGGGCGTCGTATGGTAGATTCCGAGGGCATAGGGAAGGGGTCGGAGAGCCAAGAGGCCGGTAGCGCCGCCCAGGCCCTGTCCGCCATCCTGCAAACCCACTACTTGCGCTATATGATCATCGCCAGCTGGGCGCTGGGCCTGATCGCGACGGTCGGCTTGCCGCACGGCCTGCTTTGGTTTGCCGGAACGCTCGCGGCGGGCGCCCTCCGCGGCGTCGCCGAAAAGCGGATCAGTGAAAGCCAGGACGCCGAGGCCGGTTGGGGCAGAATATTCCCCATTGTCGGTGCGGTGACTACGGCGGCTTGGGCCGTTGCGCCCTTGCTGGCGTGGTTTTCGCCGTCGTATTTCGGGCGTGAGCTGGCGATCGCCTTCCTGATTTCAGGTTATGTTCTGGTTTTCGCCCAGCTTCGCAGTTCGCCGAAGCAGGCGCTGATCATCTCGTCGCCCTACGGCTTGGCGGCTGCGATCATCGGCGTGACCCTGATCGGCCATCCAGACGCGTTCTGGCCGTTTGTGGCGCTGATACCGGTTACTATGGCCTCGCTGTTTGTCCTGGTGACCATGACCATGCTGCGCGAAGACCGCATCCGCGCCTTCCAGGAGCATCAGGCTCATCTGATTGAGGAGCTGGAGGCCGCTCGTGACAAGGCCGATGCGGCGAATGAGGCGAAGTCCAACTTTCTGGGGGTTATCTCTCACGAACTACGCACGCCGATGAACGGGGTGTTGGGCGTGGCTCAATTGTTGAGCGCGACGCGCCTTGACGGCGCCCAACGCGAATACCTGGCGATCATCCGCAACTCAGGCGACAATTTGCTGAGCTTGCTGAACGACATCCTCGACATGACCAAGATCGAGGCGGGGCGGATGAATTTCGAATCCATTGATATTCAGCTTGATGACCTGCACCGTCGGATTGTCGGGCCGTTTGAGGCGCAGGCCGAAGCCAAAGGGCTGACGTTCGTGTCTGAGTTCGAAGGTGAGATGCCTGCGGTTGTACGCGGCGACCCGCTGCGTGTCTGCCAGGTCGTGCAGAACCTTCTGTCCAACGCTGTGAAATTCACTGATGGCGGAGACATCCGCCTGGTGACGCGAGGGCGTCGCATCTCGGAACGGCGCGTGGCGTTCGAATTCGCCGTGTATGACAGCGGGGCGGGCATTTCCGAAGCGGACATGGATCAACTGTTCAAGCCGTTCACGCAGATCGACGCCTCGCCCACGCGGCGATTTGGCGGCACGGGCCTGGGCCTCACCATCTCGCGGCGGCTGGCTAACATCATGGGCGGGGATATCTCGGTGACATCCGAAGTCGGCAAAGGATCGGTCTTCGTCTTCGCCGTCGAGGGGGAGGTCGTGCACTGGGTCGATGAGACTGCTGAAGTCGACGCAGACGCTGAGATGACCCAGGAGGATGCGATGGAGGTGCTGGTCGTCGAGGACCACGCCGTCAACCGCATGATCCTGGAGGCCTGGATGGGATCGACGGGACGACGCACCACTACCGCCGAGAACGGCCAGGAGGCTGTTGAGATCGCTCGCCACCAGACGTTCGACCTGATTGTCATGGACGTGAACATGCCGATCATGGATGGGCTGACGGCGACGCGGCTGATCCGTGAAGGGGGCGCCAACGCCGAGACGCCCATCGTCGTTCTATCGGCCTCGGCGCGGAACGAGGATCAGGAGGCGGGGCTGGCGGCGGGCGCCGACGCCTATCTAAACAAGCCGATCGACTTCCGTAGTTTGGCGGGCCTGATGAGCCAGGCCAAGGGCGGACGTTCGATGTTGCGGCGGATGATCGAAAGCGAAGCGGCCTGAACCGACGCGGAAACGACTGCGAGGTTCGCCGTTCTAAAGGAGCGTTTGAACCCAAGGAGCTGAATTGCACGGCTTCGCCGAACTGCTTGATCGACTGTCGTTGACCGCTTCGCGCAAGGCGAAGCTGCTCCTGTTGCGAGATTATATGCGCGCCACGCCCGATCCGGATCGCGGGTGGGCGTTGGCGGCGCTGACCGGCGATCTGAGCTTTTCGGCGGCCAAGCCGGCCATGATACGCAAGGCGGCCGAGGCGCGGGTCGATCCTGTGCTGTTCGGCTGGTCTTATGACTACGTCGGCGACCTGGCGGAGACGGTCGCCCTGATATGGCCGATCAATCCTGATTGTCGCCTTAACCGCGAACCATCCTTGGCTGAAGTGGTGGACGCGCTTCAGGGTGCTGACCGGCAGGAAGCGTCCGGTCTGGTTGAAGATTGGCTGGACTTCCTGGAGCCCAAGGGTCGCTGGGCGTTGCTCAAGCTGGTCACGGGCGGTTTGCGCGTCGGCGTGTCGGCGCGGCTGGCGCGCACGGCCGTTGCTATGGTGCGGCCAGAGGCGGTCACTGAACACCCGACGCCTGAAGGCGGCGAACAGGCCGCGTCCTTGCCGCCGGTCGATGTCAGCGAGGTCGAGGAGGTCTGGCATGGACTGAGAGCCCCCTATGGCGACCTGTTTGCCTGGCTGGAAGGTCGGGGAGAGCGTCCTAGCGCTGAAGTTCCAGGGCGGTTCCGCCCCGTCATGCTGGCGACAGCGCTGGACGAGGCGGTTGATCTGGCGCGGCTGGATCCGCAGGCCTTCATCGCTGAATGGAAATGGGACGGCGTCCGGGTGCAAGCCGTGTGTGAGGCGGGCGTCACGCGATTGTACTCGCGCACCGGCGACGACATTTCGGCTGCATTCCCCGATGTGACGGCGAATCTGGCGTTTGACGGAGCGGTGGACGGCGAGCTTCTGGTGATCCGCGACAACGTCGTTGCACCGTTCGGCGATCTGCAGCAGCGATTGAACCGCAAGACGGCCGACGCCAGACTGCAGGCGGCCTATCCGGCAGCGATACTGGCCTATGACCTGCTGGCCGAGGGAGGCGAGGATCTGCGGCGCCTGCCGTTGACCAAGCGTCGCACGCGGCTGGAACGGCTGGTCGCGACGCATGGGGGGCGACGGCTTTATCTGTCTCCGCTGCTGCAGCATGAGACGTGGGCGGAGTTGGCGGCCTTGCGCGCCGATCCTCCGGTAGGTGCGGCGGCGGAGGGGCTGATGCTGAAACGCCGGGACAGCGTCTATACGGCGGGCCGCCCCAAAGGCCCCTGGTTCAAGTGGAAGCGTGATCCGCACGTCATCGACGCCGTGCTGATGTACGCCCAGCGAGGACATGGGAAGCGCTCCGGCTACTACTCCGACTACACCTTTGGCGTCTGGACGGAGGAGGGGGCGCTGGCGCCCGTCGGCAAGGCCTATTTCGGCTTCACCGACGAAGAGTTGAAGCAGATCGACAAATTCGTCCGCGACCACACGACGGATCGCTTCGGCCCGGTCCGCGCCGTTCGCGCCGAGCGCGATTTCGGTCTGGTGCTGGAGATCGCCTTCGAGGGACTGCAGCGCTCTACACGCCATAAATCGGGCGTGGCCATGCGCTTTCCGCGCGTCAGTCGCATCCGCTGGGACAAGCCCGCGCGGGAGGCTGACACCCTCGCCTCTGTTCTGGACCTGCTGGACGCCATCGAACGCGGCGGCGGGCGGGTCAGCGCCGGTGAAAAAGCTTGACCTGCGGGGCTTCCAATCGGCGGCGCGTGCGTTAGACCCGGCTCATGCTCACGAATTCCCTGCATACCCCTGTCGTGCTCGCCGAGCCTCTGGCTCAAGTGGTGGCCGCTGGCGAGCAGAAGTTGACCGTCGACGCCGCCATCCTGGCCAAGGCCATGGATATGCTGGGTGATTTCGCCATCAACCTGACGGTGGCGGCGATCATCTTCGCCCTGACGCTGATCGCGGCGCGCTGGGCGTCGGGCGCGGCGCGCAAGCTTCTGGGTCGCACCAAGGCCGTCAGGCGCGACCCGACAGTGCTGGCCTTCATGGTTCAGATCGTGCGGGTGGTGGTCATCATCGTCGGCATGATCGCGGTGCTGCAGCGCCTGGGCGTGCAGACGACCTCCATCATCGCCGTTCTAGGCGCCGCCTCCCTGGCGGTCGGCCTGGCGTTGCAAGGCACGCTGTCGAACGTGGCGGCGGGGGTGATGCTGCTGGTCCTGCGCCCCTATCGCGTGGGCGAGGTCATCGACGTGGGCGGCGCGTCGGGCACGGTGCAGAAGCTGGATCTGTTCACCACCCAGCTGTCGAACGCCAACAACCACAAGATCGTCATTCCGAACTCCAAGGTGCTGAGCGACGTCATCATCAATCTGACGGGCCAGCGAACGCGCCGGATCGAGATCAAGTTCACCGTCGGCTATGGCGAGAATCTGAAGGAGGCGCGCGACGTGCTGGCGGCGGTCGCCCGGCTTCACGACAAGGTGCTGAAGGATCCGGCGACCTGGACGGGGGTGACGGCGCTGCTGGACAGCGCGGTCGAGATCACCCTGCATGCCTGGGTGAACAACGCCGACTGGTGGCAGACCCAGGCTGATCTGATGCAGTCGGGCAAGGAGGCCCTGGACCAAGCCGGCATCGAGATTCCCTTCCCGCACCAGGTCGAGGTGCCGGCGAAGGACGCCAAGTTCGCGCGGGTCGTCATGGCCCCGATCCAGGATGGTGCGGTTCAGGGCGAGGCCTCTGACCAAGGGGGAGAATGAGCCGTGCGTTTTGATTTCGGTTCCGACAACACGACGGGCATGGCGCCCTCGGCGCTTCAGGGTCTGGTGGCCGCCAATACCGGGTTCGCGCGAGCTTATGGCGCGGACGAAACCTCGACGCGCGCCGCCGATTTGATCCGCCAGACGCTGGATGCGGACGCCGAGGTGCGTTTTGTCTTCAGCGGCACGGCGGCCAACGCCATCGGTCTGTCGATGTTGGCGCGGGCCTATGAGGCGGTGCTGGCGCACCATGCGGCCCATGTCTGCACGGACGAGACGGGCGCGCCCGGCTTCTTCGGTCAGGGCGTCGGCCTGATCGGCCTGCCGGGCTATTCGGGCAAGGTTGATGTGGCCGCGCTTTACGCCGCTCTGGAAGAACCCGTGGTGGGCCATCGTCAGCCGCCGGCGGCGCTCAGCCTGACCCAGACGACCGAATACGGCGCCGTCTATTCCGAGGAAGAACTGCGCCATTTGATTGAGCCCTCCAAGCGAGCAGGTCTGGGCGTGCATATGGACGGGGCGCGACTGGCGAACGCCGTAGCAGCGGGCTTTGACCCCAAGGACATTCCGCGTCTGGGCGTCGATGTGCTGTCATTCGGCGGGGCCAAGGCGGGCGCCCACTGCGTCGAGGCCCTGGTGATCTTCGACAAGACGTTGACCCGCCGCATCGACAATCGGCTGAAACAGGCCGGACAGACCGCGTCCAAGGGCCGGCTGCTGGCCGCGCCGATGCTGGGGTTGCTGGAATCGGGCGACTGGTTATCGGGCGCCGCTCACGCCAATCTGATGGCGCAGCGCCTGGCCGACGGGATTGAGACGAAAACGCCCTTCGTCCTGGCTCATCCGGTGGAATCGAACACCGTCTTCGTGCGGATGCCGGACGAGGCGCATCAGGCGCTGAATGCAGCGGGCTGGGCCTGCTATCAATTCGACGACGGCTCGGTGCGGTTCGTCTGTTCCTGGGCGACTGATGAGGCGTCGGTTGACGCCTTGATCGACGCCGTGGCGAGCCTGGATTGACGTGGCGGACGCGTTCCGCATCGGTGGCATGATGGCGGCGGGACGTGACGATGCGCGGTGAACGCTCGGGACGGCGCGGCGACGTCGCAAGCAAGGCCATGAACGCTGGGACGGATCCGGCGCAACAGGAGGCGCCGCCTACGCTGGATGCGCTGAAGAACCTGATCGGCGTGGTGGCCCGTTCGGGCGCGCCGCAACTGCCGTGGCGCGTGGCGGGGGCGATCCTGCTGACGCTGGCGGGCAAGGGGCTGGGCGTGCTGGCGCCGCTGGTCCTGGGCGCGGCGGTCAACCATCTGGCGGCGGATCAGGGACCGGCGGCGTCGGTGGGACTGGGCTTCGCCGCCTTTGCCGTGGGCTGGGCCCTGGTGCGCTTTCTGTCGTCGGCGACGCCGCAGTTGTCGGACGTGGTGTTCGCTCCGGTACGCGCGGCGGCCCAACGCAAGACGGCGGCCGAGACGTTTGCTCACGCTCTCAGCCTGTCGCTGGACTTCCATCAGACCAAGCGATCCGGCGCCCTGTCGCGGGTGATGGACCGAGGCTCGCGTGCGGTCGACTTCCTGCTGCGCATCCTGATGTTCAACCTGGGCCCGACGGTGCTGGAGCTGGTGCTGGCGGCGGCGGTTCTGGGCGGCAAATACGACTGGCGGTTCGGCGTCGTGGCGGTGGGCGTGGTGCTGGTCTATGCTGTCACGACCTTCGCCATGGCCAACTGGCGGCTGGAGCATCGGCGCGCCATGAACGCGGCCGACAGCGAGGCGGCGGGCCTGTCGGTCGACGCCCTGCTGAACTATGAAACCGTCAAGTCGTTCGGTGCCGAGGGCCGGGCGGCGCAGGCCTATGAGGCGTCTCTGGCCACTTATGCGAAGGCGTCGCTGAAGGCGAACACTTCGCTGGCGACCCTGAACCTGATCCAGGGTCTGATCATGAATGTCGGCCTTGGGATCATGGCCGTCATGGCCGGGTTCGAGGCGGCGGCGGGGCGCATGGGGCCGGGCGATGTGACAGCGGCCGTGCTGATCATGATCTCCCTCTATGCGCCGCTGAATATTCTGGGCTTTGCCTATCGCGAAATCCGCCAATCCTTCATCGACATGGAGGAGATGCTTAAGGTGACGCGGCAGGCGCCGCAGGTGGCGGATGCGCCCGACGCCATCGATCTGCCGCGTCCTGAAAGCGGCCGAGGGGCCGAGGTCGTGTTTGACCATGTCGGTTTCCGGCATGACGCGCGGGCGGCGGGTCTGGACGACGTCAGCTTCGTCACGCCGGCGGGCACCACGACCGCTCTGGTCGGGCCGTCGGGGGCGGGCAAGTCCACCATCGTCAAACTGGCCTTGCGGCTGCTCGACCCGCAGGAGGGCGCGGTGCTGATCGACGGCCGGGACGCGCGCAGCGTGACACAGGCGTCGCTGCGGGCGGCTGTGGCCCTGGTGCCGCAGGACGTGGCCCTGTTCAACGACACCATCGCCGCCAACATCGCCTTTGCCCGACCCGACGCGAACGAGGCGGCGATCTGGGCGGCGGCCGAGGCTGCGGAACTGGCCGACTTCATCTGCAACCTGCCCGAGGGCATGGACACGCGCGTCGGCGAACGGGGCCTGAAGCTGTCGGGCGGCGAGCGTCAGCGAGTGGGCATCGCCCGCGCTCTGTTAGCGGACCCCTGCATCCTGATCCTGGACGAAGCGACCAGCGCGCTCGATAGCCGGACCGAGGCCGCCATCCAGAAGACGCTGCGCAAGGCACGGACCGGTCGCACGACCCTGGTGGTGGCGCACCGTTTGTCGACCGTCGCCGACGCCGATCAGATCCTGGTGCTGAAGGCAGGCCGCATCGTCGAACGCGGCGCCCATCATGAGCTGGTGGCGCGTCAGGGCGGGGAATACGCAGCCCTGTGGCGCAAACAGACGCGCGGGGCAAAGACGCCGACCGCAGAGATCTGATCCCTGTTAGTCCTTGGCGCCGGGAACCTTGGCCTTCAGCACGTCCTTGAGGCTGTCTAGCACTTGGCTGCGGGCGTCGGCGGCCTCTTTCGGCAGGGTCAGCAGCAGACGCAGCGCCTGGGCGTGGACGGTGACGATGCGCCAGTCGAAGGCGCGGTCTTCCGGCGCAGCGTCGATCAGGTCGCACAGGTTGGCGGCGGCCGTGCAGATGTCCTTCATCTCGAAGGGCCCGGCCGCGTCGATCACGGCGCTGGAGCGGACGTACGCCTGATCCAGGGTGACGGAGACGTCTTCAAGGCCGGCGGGCGGCGTCATGGCGGCCAGGGCTGCGACCTGTTCCTCGATGACCTGACGGCTGCGGGCCTCATACTCGGCCAGGTTGGCGCGCGCCTGGGTCAGGGCGGTTCCGACGCTGACGCCGCCAGGCTGATCGATCAAGGTCGACAGGCGCGAGCGGCGGCGATTGTGCGTGATGACGGTCATAGATCGATCGAGGCTCTGCGTTGGGCTTCGAATTGCGCCTTGCGGATTTCTTCGGAACGACGCTCGGGGCCAGGCCAGGGTTCCTCCTTGAACCGTCGATCTGGCCCGAAATAGTCGCCGACCTCAAGGAAGGGGCGTGCATCGCGCGCCACCCAGACGATGCGCTCCAACAGCACGCCGGCGCTGAACGGCTTGGTGATCAGGAAGTTGGCGCCGCAGTCTCGGGCCTCTGACACCTTTGAGCGGCGTACGTGGGCGGCGGTCATGATGACGGGGGCGTAGGCGTTCGGTTCCAGTCCCGAACGGCGCAGCCAGCGCACGAATTCATAGCCGCTCATGCCTGGCATCTCGCAATCGACCAGGATCAGATCGACGGGATGGGTCTGCAGAACCTTGATGGCCTCGGCCGCGTCGGCGCAGGCGTGGCGCACCTTGATACCGAAGCCCAGCAGGGCCTGGGCCGTCAGCTCCATCGCGAAGGGGGAGTCGTCGATGACCATGGTCATCGCCCCGTCGAAGTTGAAGACGGCGCTTTCGCGCAGAGATTCGCCAACTCCGTTCATGCCGGGCATGGAAGTCTCGAATCACGCATCACTGAACCTTCGACGAATCGCATCGGCGCAGCTTCGGCGGCGGCGGCCCGCCATGCAATGGGTTGAACGTCTCGATTCAGCCCAGGCGGCCGATGGCGTAGAAACGGTCGGCGCGTTGCTTCTTGAGCTGTTCGGCGGACAGGCCCGACAACGCCTTCAGTTCTTCTTCCAGAACCTGGCCGACGTTCTGCATGGCCTTTTCGCGATCAGCGTGGGCGCCGCCCAGGGGCTCGGGAATCACGCGATCGACGATCTTCAGCTCGATCAGATCGGGCGCCGTGATCTTCATCGCATTGGCCGCGTCCTTGGCGCGCGTGCCGTCACGCCACAGGATGCCCGCTGCGCCTTCCGGCGAGATGACCGAGTATATCGAGTGTTCCAGCATCAGAACGCGGCTGGCGGCGGCGATGGCGATGGCGCCGCCCGAACCGCCTTCGCCCGTCACCGTGGCGATGGAGGGGACGCCCAAAGTCAGGCCGCGCTCGGTCGAGCGGGCGATAGCCTCGGCCTGTCCGCGTTCCTCGGCGCCCAGGCCCGGATAGGCGCCGGCGGTGTCGACGAAGGTCAGGACCGGCAGGCCGAACTGCTCGGCCATGTCCATCAGGCGGACGGCTTTGCGATAGCCCTCGGGGCGGGCCATGCCGAAGTTGTGGGTGATGCGGGTCTGGGTGTCGTGACCCTTTTCGTGGCCCATGACCACGACCGGCTGGCCGCGGAAGCGGGCCAGGCCGCCCAGGATGGCCTGGTCGTCGCCGAACTGACGGTCGCCGTGTAGCTCCACGAAGTCGGTGAACAGGCCGTCGACGTAATCGACGAAGTGCGGGCGCTGAGGGTGGCGCGCGACCTGGGTGCGCATCCACGGATCCAGGTTGGCGTAGGCCTTGGTGCGCATGGCGTCGGCCTTCTTGCGCAGGGCTGCGATCTCGGTCTCGAACGATCCGCTGGTCGGCGCCAGCAGCGACAGCTCGGCGATCTTGGCGTCCAGTTCGGCGATCGGCTTTTCGAATTCGAGATAGTGCGTGGCCATAAGGCGTCCGTGAGGAAGAAGCGCGCTTGGCGCTACGGAAGGCGGCGGAACCTAGAGCGCGGAACGTCTCGGAGCAAGCGCGGGTTCAGTCGTCTTTCGCCAGGGGATGGTTGGCGTGAACCACTTGAGACAGGCGGTCGACGGCGACGTGGGTGTAGATCTGGGTGGTCGAGATGTCGGCGTGACCCAGCAGGGTCTGAACCACGCGCAGGTCGGCGCCGCCTTCCAGCAGGTGGGTGGCGAAGGCGTGGCGCAGGACGTGGGGGCTGACGCGAGCCGGGTCGATTCCCGCCATGACGGCCGCCTGATCCAGAAGCTGGGCGAAGCGGCGCGGCGTCAGGTGGCCGCTCTTGCCGTGCGAGGGGAACAGCCAGGCGCTGTCGGGCGTGTTCGGCTTTCGGGCGGCGTCGCGGGCGTCCAGCCAGGCCTTGATCGCCTCGCGTGCGGCCGTGTTCAGCGGGGCCAGCCGCTCCTTGCCGCCCTTGCCGCGCACGATCAGATAGGCGGGGTCGCGGCGAACGGCCTCGACCCTGAGCGCCAGCAGCTCGGACACGCGCAGGCCAGAGGCGTAGGCCATCTCGACCAGGGCGATCAGGCGCAGGCCCGCCGCACTGTCGGCGGCGCCGGCGGCGGTCAGCAGGGCCTCGATCTCGTCGCGGCTGAGGGTCTTGGGCAGGCTGCGGCCCTGCCTGGGCGCGTCCAGCCGGCGCGAAGGATCGTCGGTTCGCCAGCCCTCGCCTAGGGCGAAGCGATAGAACTGGCGCACGGAGGCGCGACGGCGGGCGGCCGTGGCGGCGGACAGGCCGCGCCGCGACAGGTCGGCGAACCAGGCCTCCAGCGCCTCCTGCGGCGCGCTCATCAGGCCGCCCGCGTCGTTCAGCCAGGTCTCGGCGTCCGCCAGATCGCGGCCGTAGGCTGACAGGGTGTGGGGCGAGGCGTCGCGCTCCACCGCCATCATCTCCAGAAAGGCTTCGATCTGCGGGGTCATGCGGGCGTCAGGTCATCGCTTCTGGGTGTGGAGCCGGGCGGCGTCTGGTGTAGAGGGTGTACGGACCATGCCTTCCGACGCCTCGCCTGATTCCTTCCCGTTGTCTTCGGTCCGCACCATAGCCTTGGTGGGGCTGATGGGCGTCGGAAAATCGACCGTGGGGCGACGCCTGGCGGCTCGCTTGGGCTTGCCGTTCGCCGACGGCGATCATGTGATCGAGGAAGCGGCGGGCATGACCGTCAGCGAAATCTTCGCCACGCGCGGCGAGATCGAGTTCCGGGCCGGCGAGGCGCGGGTGATGAAGCGTCTGCTGGAAGGGCCGCCGATCGTGCTGGCGACCGGGGGCGGTGCGGTGCTCAACCCCGACACCCGCGCCCTGATGAAGCAGCACGCCGTCAGCGTCTGGATGCGCGCGGACCTGAAGGTCATCGCTGAGCGGGTAGGGCGACGCGACACCCGGCCGCTGTTGCGCAATCGCGATCCCCTGACGGCCCTCAACGACCTGGCCAAGGCGCGCTATCCCATCTACGGCGAGGCCGATCTGACGGTCGATGTGGGCGGCGGATCGCATGCCCAGGCCGTTGAGGCCATCCTGAAACAATTGCGCCGGTTCGGACGGCGGGAGACCCAGTCATGACCACGACGATCCCGGTCGCGGGCGGCGCCTTCGCCCCCTATGAGGTCGTCGTCGGGCGCGGTCTGCTGAAGACGGCGGGAGCCGAGGTCGCCGTGTTGAAGCCCACGCGAGCCTTCATCGTCAGCGATGAGACGGTCGCGGCGATCCACGGCGAGACGGTGCGCGCCTCTCTGGAAGGCGCGGGCCTGGCGACCGGGATTGTCGCCGTACCCGCAGGCGAGGCGTCCAAGTCGTTCGAACAGCTTGAGGCGGTGCTGGACCGATTGCTGGCCGAGGGGCTGGATCGCAAGAGCCTGGTCGTCGCCCTGGGCGGCGGCGTAGTCGGCGACCTGGCCGGGCTGGCGGCGGCGCTGTTCATGCGCGGGATCGACTTCGTGCAGATTCCGACCACGCTTCTGGCTCAGGTGGATTCCTCGGTCGGCGGCAAGACGGCCATCGACACCCCGCGCGGCAAGAACCTGATCGGCGCCTTCCATCAGCCGCGTCGGGTGCTGGCGGACATCGAGGCCCTGGCCACCCTGCCGGTGCGCCAGGTGCGCTCGGGCTGGGCCGAGGTGTTGAAGCACGGGCTGATCTGCGACGCGGCCTTCTTCGACTGGCTGGGCGGCGAGGGAGCAGCTGGGGCGCAGGGCGATCCCGATGCGCTGGAGCGTGCTGTGATCCGCTCGGTCGAGATCAAGGCCCGGATCGTCGGCGAGGATGAGAAGGAGGCGGGCCGTCGCGCTCTGCTGAACCTGGGCCACACCTTCGGCCACGCGCTGGAGGCCGAACTGGCGTTCGACGAGACCCTGACCCACGGCGAGGCGGTGGCGTTGGGCTGCGCCATGGCCTTCCGTTATTCGGCGCGGCAGGGGCTGTGCCTGGCGGCTGAGGCCGAGCGCGCCGAGGCGGGCATTCGTGCAGCGGGCCTGCCGACGCGACTGTCGGATGTGGCTCACGCCTTCGCGGCCGACGCCCTGATTGCACGCATGGCGGGCGACAAGAAGGCCGAGGGCGGCCGTCTGACCCTGATCCTCGCGCGGGCCGTCGGCGATGCCTTCACCGACAAGGACGTGGACGCCGAGGCGGTGCGCGCCTTCCTGATCGAGGAAGGCGCGGCGTGAAACTGTCGCCCGTCGTCCTTGAAGACGCTTTCGTGCGGCTGGAGCCGTTCACTGAGACGTTGAAGGATGAGGTGCGGGCAGCGCTGGACTGCGACCCGGACGCCTGGAACGGCATGGTCGCGGCCGCCTATGGCGCGCATTTCGACGGCTGGTGGGATGCGGCGCTGAAGGCGACGGCGGCGGGGTCGCGCATCGCCTATGCCGTGCGGCGTCGCAGCGACAATGCGGTCGTCGGCACGACCAGCCTCTATGAGATCAAGCCCGAGCATCGCCGCTGCGAGATCGGTTCGACCTTCTATCGACCCGAGGCGCGGGGCGGGCCGATCAACCCGGCGTGCAAGCGCCTGTTGCTGGACTACGCCTTTTCGAACGGGGCGATCCGGGTCGAGATCATCACCGACGCTCTGAACGCCGCCAGCCAGGCCGCCATCCGCAAGCTGGGCGCGACCCATGAGGGCGTGCTGCGCAAGCACAAGACGACCTGGACCGGGCGGGCGCGGGATACCGCGCAGTTCGCCATCCTGGACGAGGACTGGCCCGAGGTGCGGCGGCGGCTGGACGAACGGTTGGCGGCCTTCGCCTAGTCGACGGCCCGGCATTCGGTGGGTTCGCGGTCGGCGGCGATCCATGTGGTCATGACGCCCTTGCCGCGCAGTTCATAGCCAGAGGCGCGATACCAGATGCCGTCGGCGGCGCGTTCCTGAAACAGATCCACCGCCTCGCCGCTGGAGTTGCGCACGGTCGCCATCTGGCGCGGGTTGTCGAAGTCGACCGACAGGCGCTCGGAGTTGTTGCACAGATAGACGGCGTGGATGACGCGGTTCAGGGCGCGGTCCTGAAGCTCGGCGCCGGTGCGGCGGCGCGCGGTCTGGGCTTCGACGGCGCGTTCGCGCACGGCGTCGCCGTCAGTCGGGGCCTCGCGCGGCTCCTGGCCGCAGGCGGACAACAGCACCAGGACGAAGACGATGGTCGGCCAGAGGATACGGGTCGGCAAGAGGAGCCTCTCAAGGTCAAGCTTGGAAACTCAACGCCCGGCGTCGCTCAGCGTTCCTGATCGTGATTTCCGGCGTGAGCGGAAGAAGCTGCGCAGCATTTCAGCGGCCGGATCAGCCATGACGCCGCTCTCGGTCCGGGGCCGCCAGTGACAGGTCGGCTGGTCGAAGAAACGCCCGCCGTGGATCACGGCGCCGCCCTTGGGATCGTCCGCCCCCCAGACCACGCGCCCGATGCGGGCGTGGCTGATGGCGCCCGCGCACATGGCGCACGGCTCGAGCGTGACATACAGAGTCAGGTCCGTAAGGCGATAATTCTGCAACGTCGCCGCCGCATCGCGCAGGGCGACGATCTCGGCATGGGCGGTCGGATCATGGGCCGTGATGGGCCCGTTTTGCCCGCGCCCAAGCACTTCGCCGGTGTTTTCGTCCACGATCACCGCGCCGACGGGCACCTCGCCGGCTTCAGCCGCCGCTTGCGCCAGACCGAGCGCCATGCTCATGAACCGCTCATCATGGATCGCCATCCCAAAGACAACGACAAGAAGCCCCGCTCCCGTCAAGATGACGGCGCGCGCGGCCCCCGCAATTTCGCCGATAAAGGCCCGCGAAAGTCCTTCGACAAGGACGCAAAGCCGGGCGGCAAGCCGCGCGACCGCGCCGGAGGCAAGCCGGGCGACAAGTCTGCGCCCGAGCCTAAAGGCCCCGAACGCACCGAACGAATCGCCAAGGCCATGGCGCGCGCGGGCATCGCCTCGCGTCGCGAGGTCGAACGCCTGATCGGTCTGGGTAAGGTGGCGGTGAACGGCCGCATCCTCGCCACGCCCGCCGTGCTGGTGAAGCGCGACGACAAGATCACCGTCGACGGCAAGCCGATCGGCGCCGCCCAGGCGACGCGCGTCTGGCGCTATCACAAGCCTGCGGGTCTGATCACCAGCCACAACGATCCGGCGGGCCGCCCCACCGTGTTCGACGCCCTGCCCAGTGGCTTGCCGCGCGTGATTTCCGTCGGCCGCCTCGATCTGGCGACCGAGGGCCTGCTGCTGCTGACCAACGACGGCGAACTGAGCCGGGCGCTGGAGCTGCCGGACACGGCGCTGGTGCGCCAGTATCGCGCCCGTGCGCGCGGCCGCATCACCCAGGAGCAACTGGACAAGCTGAAGGACGGCGTCGTTGTCGACGGCGTGCGTTACGGTCCGGTGGAAGCCACCATCGACAAGGCCAAGGAAAAGGCGGAGGGCGAAAAGTCGTCGGCCAACCTGTGGCTCAGCGTCCAGATCACCGAGGGCAAGAACCGCGAAGTCCGCAAGGTGCTGGAGAGCGTCGGCCTGACGGTCAACCGCCTGATCCGCCTGGCCTATGGTCCGTTCCAACTCGGCACCTTGCCGGTCGGGTCGGTCGAGGAAGTCGGCCCGCGCGTGATCCGCGAGATGCTGGCCGAACATATCCGTCCCGAGAACCTGCCGACCGGCAATACGGTCGCGACGCCGGCGCCTGTTCCGGGGCGTCGCGCCAACACGCCGATCGTGCGCGGCAAGTCCGGCTCGGCTATGTCGGATCCGTCGCGTAAGCCCAGCCGCGTGCGCGCCGCAGAAACGGCGGCCGAGGAAGGCGCTGAGTTCGGCAAGCCCGCTCGCAAGGAGGGCTGGGCCAAGGCCAAGCCGAAGTTCGAGCACAAGAAGACCTTCAAGCCGCGCGCCCGTCCGGGTCATGACGAAGGGACGGAAGGCGGCGATCGTCCGCGCCGTCCGTTCACGCCGCGCGAACCGCGCGCCGACCAGTTCATCGACGACCGTCGCGGTCCGCCCAAGGGCGGCCGTCCCGGCGGAAAGCCCGGCGGCAAGCCGTTCGGTCGTCCCAGTGGAGCCGGTGGGCGTCCTGATGCGCGTTCGGACTCTCGTTCGGGCGACCGACCAGGCGGTCCTCGCGGCGGCGGCAAACCGTTCGGAGGCAAACCTTTCGGCGGCAAGCCTTCGGGCGGTGCAGGCGGTCGTGGCGGCCCGCGCGGACGCGGCTGACTATTGAGCAGAGGCGCAAGGCATGGCGGACGTTGAAACCCAGTTGAACGGCCGCTGTCTGTGCGGGGCGGTGCGCTTTACCGCCACGCCCAAGGGCGGAATGCACGCTTGCCATTGCGAACGGTGTCGCCGGACCTCGGGCGGGGTGTCGCTCAGCGTCGACTGCGGCGACACCGTCGAGGTCGAGGGGCCGCTGTCGATCTATGATTCGTCCGAGTGGGCCGAGCGGCAGTTCTGCTCGGCCTGCGGCTCCAACCTGTTCTGGCGATTGAAGGCGGGCGGGATGGTGATGGTTTCGGTTCAGGCGTTCGACGACCCGTCGGCCTTCGCCTTCGACAGCGAGGTCTATATCGACGCCAAGCCTAGCAACTACGCCTTCGTCGGCGACCGCACCCGCATGACCGGCGCCGAGGTCGAAGCCCTCTACGCGGAGGGCTGAGCGCGTCGGGCGCGCACGATCCGCTTGACGACGATCAACACCACGATCAGGGCGACGGCTTCATAGGCAAGCGCCGACAGCGGCGTGGGCTCCGTAGAAACCGCTTCCGTGGTCAGCGGTTCGCCCAGCAGGGCGATGGCGAGGTTTCCGGCCCAGTGGGCACCGATGGCGAACTCGATCCCGCCAAGGCGCAAGGCCGCCCAGGTCCAGATCAGGCCTGACAGGGCGCGCGCGACGAAGGCCACAGGATCGGGGTCCAGGTGAATGGCGGAAAACACGACGGCGTTGAACAGGCATAGGATGATCAGGCTGCCTGTGAATCCGCCCGTCACCCGGAGCAGGACGCCGCGAAAGACGACCTCTTCGGCGGCTGCTGCGGCGAACAGGCCGAGGGTCGCGGCGGCGACGTAGAACCGTCGGCTTTCGATCGAATAGGCGGGATTCAGGATCGGCGCCGGACCTGCAGGGTCAATCAGGTTGTAGATAATAGCGCTGGCGCTCCCCACCACGGCCATAACGGCGAACCCGAGCCGCAATTGTCGCAGCGAGAAGCGGCGGCGGGGCCAGAGAAAGGCCGTCGTCGGCACGCCATAGGCGATTCTGGCGCTGAGCAGGGCGGCCCCCGCCAGCAAACCAAGGAAAGCTCCGAGTTCCAGCACGTATGCGCCTTCGCCATACAGGCGGTCAGGGCCTTCCGGCACAGTGGCCAAGGCGTCTGCATCAAATATGCCTGCGGCCTCTAAAGCGGACATCGCCAGACCGATGACGATGCCGGTGGTGATTATCAGCACGCAGGATAGAGCGATGAAGCCCGCGAGCCGCTTCCACCGCGCCGCAGGCCGAACGCCGACGATCAGCGGACTGCTTCGTGCTTCCTCGACCGCAGTGAAGAAAGGCGAGGGGGGGGAACTTGAGAATCCGGCGTTCGACATGGGGCGACCGTTGCATTGCGCGCGTGCTCGGTCCAGAGGCGGGGCCATGAGAATCGTCGCTGGACAATATCGCGGTCGGGTCATCGTCACGCCCGAGGGACAGAACACGCGGCCGACGTCGGATCGAGCGCGTCAGGCGATCTTCAACGTGCTGGAGCATGCGCCGTGGGCTGAAGGTCTGCATGAGGCCCGGGTGATCGACCTCTACGCCGGTTCGGGCGCGCTGGGGTTCGAGGCGTTGTCGCGCGGGGCGGCCTTCTGCCTGTTCGTGGATACGGACGACGGGGCGCGCGGCGCGATCCGCGAGAATATGGACGCCTATGGCCTGTTCGGCCGGTGTCGGGTGCATCGGCGCAGCGCGACCGATCTGGGGCCGCGCCCCGGTTCGGCGGGCGAGGCCTTCACCCTGGCGTTTCTGGATCCGCCCTACGCCAAGGGCCTGGGCGAGCAGACGCTGGCGCGGCTGCTGGAGGGCGGTTGGCTGGCGCCGGGCGCCATCGTGGTGTTCGAGCGCGGCTCGGACGAGCCTGAGATTGACACGCCCGGCTATGAGCGGTTGGACGCGCGCGACTACGGCGCCGCGCGCGTCCTGTTCCTCAGAGCGTCAGAAGCTTCGACCTGAGGTCCGGTTGTCGGCCCGGCTGCGCAGGCGGCTGAGGCCGTCGCGGTTGACGACGTAGGGGCCGCCGTTTCGAGACTTGATGACGCCCTTGCGCTTCAGGCTGCGCCATTGATCCAGGGTGCAGCCGTCCAGCACCCAGCCTTCGCGGGTAAAGCAGCGGGCGGCCAGGATGCGGCCCTGTTCGTCGCGTTCCAGCAGGATGCGACCGCCCTGGGCGAGGGCGTGGAGCGTGCGTTGCTCCGCACGTGACAGGTTCATGGGATTGAGATTTCCAAGGCATGAGAAGACACGCGCCCGGCGCAACGGGGCGCGGGGCGGGTTCAGGTGGCCTCGGGACGATCAGCGTCCGGGCCTATGCCGTGGCTACAATCTCAAACATGGTTCGATCCCATTAGGGGAAGGGCGGGGCCTTTAACACAGGCGTGTCGCGAGGGCCAGCAGCTCAGATTTCGCGCGCCAGTAACCGGGCGACCAGAGCGCGGGCGCCGGCCGTGACGTAGGCCCAGGTGATGTCGAAACCGTCGTCCTCGCCGAAATAGGGATCGGCCACGGCCTGACCGGCGCGGCCCTCGACGTGATCCAGCAGCAGGGACAGCTCGGCCGTGGCATCGAGCGGGGCGAGGCGGCGCAGGTTGGCCAGATTGTCGTGATCCATCGCCACCAGATGGGTGAAGCGGCGGAAGTCGGCGGGCTTCACCTGACGGCCGCGCAAGGCCGAGATGTCGACGCCGTTTTTCAACGCGACCGCCTGCGCCCGCGGGTCGGGCGGAGAGTCGACGTGCCAGCCGCCCGTGCCTGCAGAATCGGCGACCACATCCAGCTTCAGGCGAAGCGCTGCCTCACGGAAGGCCGCCTCGGCCAGCGGCGAGCGACAGATGTTGCCGAGACAGACGAAGAGGACGGAAGGGGTCATGCCCTCAAGTAGCGAAGCGGTAGGGTGACGAAAAGATCATCGCCGCCCGAACAGCTTTTCCAGATCGTGCAGCTTCAGCTCCACATAGGTCGGGCGGCCGTGGTTGCACTGGCCGGAGTGTGGCGTGGCCTCCATCTGGCGCAGCAGGGCGTTCATCTCGGGCGCCGACAGGACGCGGCCCGAGCGCACCGAGCCGTGGCAGGCCATGGTGCCGCAGACCTCGGCCATACGCTCTTTCAGCGACAGGGCGGCGCCGTGTTCGGACAGGTCGTCGGCGATGTCGCGGATCAGGCCCTGAACGTCGGTGTCGCCCAGCAGGGCGGGCGTTTCGCGCACCAGCACCGCGCCCGCGCCGAACGCTTCGACGACCAGGCCCATCTCGGCCAGTTCCTCGGCCTTGGCGGCGACGCGCTCGGCCTCGGCGGGGTCCAGTTCGACGACTTCGGGCGTCAGCAGGGCCTGACGAGTGACGGCGCCGTCGGCCATCTGGGCCTTCATCCGCTCATAGACCAGTCGTTCGTGCGCGGCGTGCTGATCGACGATGACCAGGCCGTCGCGGGTCTGGGCCACGATGTAGTTGGCGTGCAGCTGCGCCCGCGCGGCGCCCAGCGGGTAATCGATCAGATCGACCGGGGCAGGGGCGCCCGGCGTGATCTGGCCCGCGTGTTCGGCCTGGATCTCGCCCAGGGTGCGGAAGTCGGGAGCAGCGGCTTCCCCGCTCCACGTATGCTCGACGCGGGCGGAGCGTTCGTTGAGGCCCGGCAGGTTCTGGGCGGCGGCGGCCGGTTGCGACCAGCCCTGCCAGCCGCTCCAGCCCGGCGCGGCATTGCTGAACGTCTGCGGCGCGGCCGGGTTGTAGAGGGCCTCGCCCGTATGCGGGCGGAACCCTGACAGGGCGTCGGCGGCGACTGTGGTCGAGGCGCGGTGTCCCGCGGCGTGCAGGGCGTGGCGCAGGGCGCCGACGATCAGGCCGCGCACCAGCGCCGGATCGCGGAAGCGGACCTCCGCCTTGGCCGGGTGGACGTTCACGTCGACATACAGCGGGTCGATGTCGATGAAGAGGGCCGCAGCCGGGTGCCGGTCGCGCGCCAGGAAGTCGGCGTAGGCCCCGCGCAGGGCGCCCTGCAGCAGGCGGTCGCGCACCGGGCGGCCGTTGACGAACAGGAACTGGTGCGCCGCATTGCCGCGTGAATAGGTCGGCAGGCCCGCATAGCCCGACAGGCGCACGCCGTCGCGCTCCTGATCGATCAGCAGGGCGTTGGCTTCGAAGTCGCGGCCCAGCAGGGCGCCGAGGCGTTTCAGCCGTCCCTCGTCGCCGGGGTGTTCGGCGGGCAGGCGCAGGGTCGTCTTGCCGTCGAGACTAAGGGTGAAGGCAACCGCCTCATGCGCCATCGCCTGACGCTTGATCTCTTCGGAGATGGCCATGGCCTCGGCCCGCTCGGACTTCATGAACTTCAGCCGGGCAGGGGTGGCGTAGAAGAGGTCGCGCACCTCGACCCGCGCGCCGTGCGGGCCGGGGAAGGCGGCGGGCGACAGGGGCCGCTGGGCGCCGCCCTCGACGGAGATGGCCCAGGCGTCGTTCTGAGGCTGGCCGGTTTCGGCGCGCGCACGGGTCGTGATGTTCAGGCGAGCGACCGAGCCGATGGAAGGCAGGGCCTCGCCTCGGAAGCCGAGTGTGAAGATGCGCAGCAGGTCCACGTCGCCCGCATCGTCCGGCTCCAGCTTCGACGTGGCGTGGCGTTCGATGGCGACGGGCAGTTCGTCGCGGGGAATGCCCTTGCCGTCGTCGGCGATCAGGATGCGGGTCAGGCCGCCGCCGTCCGCCTGAATCTCGATGCTGCGGGCGTCGGCGTCGATGGCGTTCTCGACCAGTTCCTTGATGGCGCTGGCGGGGCGTTCGACCACCTCGCCGGCGGCGATGCGGTTGACGGTTTCGGGGGGGAGGCGACGGATGGTCATGTGAGTCGCGAGGATAGGCGCCGTCGCCTGCGGACGCACCTCAATCCTTTTTTCGTGAGGTCAAAAGCGGATTTCGTGATCGGGGGGCTTGAAGCGCGCAAATGGCAACTTATACTGTTGCAGTCCGACGGCGCGGCCGGACGGACACTCCACCTGTTTCCGGACTGTCTGTCCAGTTTTCGTTTCAACCGCCTGATTGAGGTTTCCTCTCCCATGAAGATCAAAGCCGCCCTGATCGCCGTTTCGGCCGCCGCCCTGCTGGCCGCCTGCAGCCAGCCCGCCGACACCGCCGGCGCCCCGACGACCGACGCCGCCTCGACTGCCCCGGTGGCGCTGAAGGCCACCTCGGGCGTCTATGTGATGGACCCGACCCACGCCTCGCTGCAGTGGTCGCTGCCGCATAACTCGATCTCGAACTACACGGCGCGCTTCAACAAGTTCGACGCCAAGATCACTCTGGACACCGCCAACCTGGCCAACAGCATGGTTGAGGCGACCATCGATCCGGCCTCGGTCGACGCCAACTATCAGGGCGACTATGTCGGCACCCACGCCGCCACCGGCTTCAAGAGCTGGAGCGAGGACATCGCCAAGAACAAGGTCTTCCTGAACGCCACGGCCTTCCCGCAGATCACCTTCAAGTCGACCAAGGTCGAGCTGACCGGCACGCGCACCGCCAAGGTGACGGGCGACCTGACCTTCCTGGGCGTGACCAAGCCGGTGACGCTGGACGCCACCTTCAACGGCGACCTGGAGAAGCACCCGTTCGTGCCGGCGCCGGCCATCGGCTTCTCGGCTGAAGGCAAGTTCAAGCGCACCGACTTCGGCATGGCGCTGGGCCCGGTCGGGGATGAAGTGACGATCCGTTTCGACGCCGAGTTCATCAAAGAAGTCGCCCCGGCGGCTCCGGCGGCTCCCGCCGCCTGATAGGCTGCGACACGACGAGGGGGCGGGGCCGTTCGGTCCCGCCTCTTCATATTCAGACTGACGCGAGACCTCTCATGACCCGCCGCCGCCCCAGCCGATACAGCGCCGTCGCCATCACCCTGCACTGGTTGATCGCGATCGCCATTCTGTCGATGATCCCGATGGGCTGGTGGATGAGCGACGCCATTGTCGAGCCGGACAGCCAGGCGCTGGCCTATCGCGTCTTCCAGATTCACAAGTCGATCGGCTTCCTGATCCTGGCGCTGACGGTGCTGCGCATCGTGTGGCGGCTGACGCACCCGGTTCCGGCTCTGCCCGGCGCCATGAAGGGGTGGGAGCAGTTCGCCGCGCGGGCGACGCACGCCGCCTTCTACGCCCTGATGCTGGCCTTGCCGCTGACGGGGTGGGCCTATGTCTCGACCGGCTGGGCCGTAGTCACGGACACCCCGCTGGCCGTGGCGACCAGCTGGTTCGGCCTGTTCGCCATTCCGCATCTGCCCTTCATCGAGCATGCTTCCGAAGCCGCCCGCCGCGCGACGGCGTGGATGGCCATGGGCGCGCACAGCAAGCTGGCCTGGGGCGCGATCGTGCTGGTCGCTCTGCACGTCGGAGCGGCGCTGAAGCATCAGTTCTTTGAGCGCGACGGCGTGCTGTCGCACATGATCCCGGTCCTGCCGCATGGCGACGACGCGCATGGCGGCGCGCCCGAGCCGACGCTGGCCGTCCGTTGGGCCGAGCGGCTGGCAGGCGTGGCCTTCGTGGTCGTGATCGGCGCCGCCTTCGGCCTGGCCGCCAAGCCTGCGCCCAAGACGGAAGGGCAGGCGGTCGCCTCGGCGCCTGCCGCTGCGCCTGCGGCCGACGCCGCTGTGGCGCCGGGCACGGCCGCCGCCTGGACCGTGGATAAGGCCGCTTCGAGCATCCAGTTCACCGGAACCCACACGGGCAAGGCCTTCACCGGTCGATTTGAGCAGTGGGACGCGCAAGTCTGGTTCGACCCGGCCGATCTGGCTGGATCGAAAGCCGTGGTGACGGTCCATACCGGTACGGCCAAGACCGGCGACGCCACCCAGGAAGGCAGCCTGCCGGGCGCCGAATGGTTCGACACGGCGACCTATCCGACCGCCCGCTTCGAGGCGACGGCGTTCAAGGCGCTGGGCGGGAACCGCTATGAGGCGACGGGAACCCTGCGGATCAAGGCGACGACGGTCCCGGTCGTCCTGCCCTTCACCTTCGACGAGGCGAACGGGACGGCGACGGTCGCAGGCAAGCTGGAGCTGGACCGCACGGCGCTGAACATGGGCATGGCGTCCGACGCGGGCGGCGACTGGGTGTCTAAGGCCATCGGCGTCGAGATCAAGGTGACGGCGACGCGGGCGGGGTAAGCCTCAGAACCAAAACGCCGTCATCCTCGGGCTTGACCCGAGGATCTAGCTTTCGGCGTCTCGCCGGTCTGGTGTTCGGCGCCTGACCCTCGGGTCAAGCCCGAGGGTGACGAAGAGGAGGGGCGGGGCATGAAACCCGCCTCAGCATTTGCCCGACTCCGCGCGGGGCGCTACAGCCATCGGCTCTCCCTTCCTTGAGCGCCGAAAGAGCGACGCCATGCACGATATCCGAGCCATTCGCGACAATCCCGAAGCCTTCGTTGCGGGCTGGTCGTCGCGCGGCGTGGATGACGCCGCCGATGTCGTCGCGCGCATTCTGGCGCTGGACGTCGACCTGCGCGCCGCCCAGACGCGCGGTCAGGACGCTCTGGCCAGGCGCAACGCCGCCTCCAAAGCCATCGGCGCCGCCATGGGCAAGAAGGACATGGCCGAGGCTGATCGCCTGAAGGCCGAGGTCGAGGCGCTGAAATCTGAGATTAACCAAGCTGGGCTTTACGAGGAGGTTGCTGGCGATCAGTTACGCGACCTGCTGGCCGGTCTCAAGAACCTCGCCGCCGCCGACGTGCCGAACGGCGAGGACGAGAACGACAATGTCGAAGTCCTGAAATGGGGCGAACCCCGCACGACCGGCCTGACCAAAGATCACGCCGATCTGGGCGAGGCTCTGGGCCTGCTCGACTTCGAAGCCGCCGCAAAGATGTCCGGTTCGCGCTTCGCTGTGCTGAAGGGCCAATTGGCGCGTCTGGAGCGCGCCATCGGCCAGTTCATGCTCGACCTGCAGACGGACAAGCACGGGTATCTTGAGGTTAATCCGCCGTATCTCGTCAAAGGTGATGCGATGTTCGGCACGGGGCAGCTTCCGAAATTTAAAGAAGACCTGTTTGCTTCCCCAGTTGTCGATTTTGAAACGACGAACCCTTTCACGTGGGACGATACTCAACACCCCGCGGTTCGGTTCGAAGATGGTGAAACTCAACAACGACTGAACGAAGCGGTAGAGCTAGGCGGCACTTGGACGGCTGGCGGGACGCGGCGAGGTGATGTGCTGGAACACCATGTGAAGGTGCAGCGTGATTTTTATCTCATCCCCACCGCCGAAGTCTCCCTTACCAACCTCGTGCGCGAGCAGATCCTCTCTGAGGACGAGGTCGCCCAGCCCATGCGCCTGACGGCGCTGACGCCGTGCTTTCGGGCCGAGGCCGGGTCGGCGGGGCGCGATACGCGCGGCCTGATCCGCCAGCACCAGTTCTCCAAGGTCGAGATGGTCTCCATCTGCCGCCCCGAGGATTCCGAGGCCGAGCATGAACGCATGACCGGCTGCGCCGAGGCGGTGCTGCAGGCGCTGGAGCTGCCCTATCGCAAGGTGCTGCTGTGCAAGGGCGACATGGGCTTCTCTGCGCAGAAGACCTATGACCTCGAGGTCTGGCTGCCTTCGCAGAACACCTATCGTGAGATCAGCTCCTGCTCGAACTGTGGCGACTTCCAGGCCCGGCGCATGGACGCCCGGTTCAAGCGCGCGGGCGAGAAGAAGACCGAGTTCCTGCACACCCTGAACGGCTCGGGTCTGGCGGTCGGCCGCACCCTGGTCGCGGTGATGGAGAACTATCAGCAGGAAGACGGGACCATCGCGGTTCCGCCCGCCCTGCAGCCCTATATGGGCGGACTCAAGACTGTAGGCGTGGCGTCCAACTGATGCGTATCCTTCTGACCAACGACGACGGCATCGAGGCCGAGGGCCTGGCCTGCCTGGAGAAGATCGCCCGCGCCCTATCGGACGACGTCTGGGTCGTCGCGCCGCAGACCGAGCAGTCGGCCAAGGGGCGGGGCATCACCCTGACCGAGCCGCTGCGCGTCAATCAACTGGGCGACAAGCGGTTCGCCGTGACCGGCACGCCGACCGACTGCGTCATTCTGGCCGTCAACGACATCATGCCTCAGAAGCCCGATCTGGTGCTGTCGGGCGTCAATCGCGGCCACAACGTCGGCGAGGACGTCAGCTATTCCGGCACGGTGGCGGGCGCCCTTCAGGGCATGGCCTTCGGCATCCGCTCCATCGCCCTGTCGCAGTCGCTGGAGCGTTTCCACGACGAGGCGATCGCCCACTGGGAAACGGCCGAAGCCTTTGGTCCCGGCATCGTCGCCCGTCTGCTGGAGCAGAAATGGGAGGAGGGCGTGGTCATGAACGTCAACTTCCCGCGCCTGCCGCCCGAACTGGTCAAGACGGTCGAGGTGACGCGCCAGGGCTTCCGCGACATCGGCGAGATGCACGCCATCCGCCGCACCGACCTGCGCGGCCGCGACTACTACTGGATGGCCTTCCGCGGCGCGCCGCAGGAGCACGCCGACGGCACCGACCTGCGCGCCATGGACGAGGGCCGCATCTCGGTCACGCCGCTGCATATCGACCTGACGCACATGCAGTCGGTCAATGATCTGAAGAAGGTGCTGGGCGGGGCGCCGCCCAAGGGGCCGCAGGAAAAATGAGCCTCAGGGACGACCGCGCGGGCCGATTGATCCTGTCGCTGCGGCGTCAGGGGGTGACGGACGCGCGGGTGTTGAAGGCGATGGAATCCATCGACCGAGCGGTCTTCGTCCATGAGAAATTCCTCGATCAGGCGTGGGAGGATCAGGCCCTGCCGATCGACTGCGCCCAGACGATCAGCCAGCCCTATATCGTCGGCCTGATGACCCAGGCGCTGCAGGTCGGCCCGCGCCACCGGGTGCTCGAGATCGGCACCGGCAGCGGCTATCAGTGCGCGGTCCTCAGCCGGATGGCGCGTTTCGTCTATTCGGTCGAGCGCTACAAGAGTCTCTTAAATGAGGCTGAAAACCGATTGAAAATACTCGGCATCGATAATGTCTTCACTCGCCACGGCGACGGCGGGCAGGGCTGGATGGAGCAGGCGCCGTTCGACCGCATCATGGTCACAGCCGCTTCGCCGCACGAGCCGACGGAGCTGCTGAAACAGTTGAAGCCGGGCGGCGTTCTGGTCGCGCCGGTGGGACGCACCTCGGTGCAGATGCTGAACCGCTACACGGGCCAGCCGGACGGCAGTTTCCAGCGCGAGAGCCTGTGTGAAGTCCGCTTCGTGCCGTTGGTCGAGGGTACGGCGAAAGAGGGTTGAGGAGCGAAATCTCACCGCTCCATTAACCTTTCCGCCCCACTTTCGCGCGGGTTATTGGGTTGGATTTTGCGGCGGACCGGGGCAAACCGGGTTCGAATGCTGGACAAGGTTAATACGGAGAGACGCATGAGCGGCTTCACAGGCTGGATCAGGGCGGCGGTTGTCGTCGGCGGGGCGCTGGCGGTTACAGCGTGTTCGACCTATCCGAGCGAGCCGCGTTATTCGACCCGGCCGACCACGCCGGGCGCCTATCCGCAACAGCCGGGGCAACCCCAGGGCCGGCAGCCCGGCGCCTATCCGAACAATCCCTATTACCAGGGCCCGGCGACACAGCCGCAGCAACCTGCGCCTCCGCCGTACGAGGAAGGGCCGCGTGCTCCGGCCGGCAGCATCGAGGGCGGCGGTCTGCCCCCTCCGGGCGGCCCAGCCTATCCCTCGACCGGCGCCCCGGTCACGGTGACGCCGCCCCCCGCCGCAGGCAATCCCTCGATGCCTGGCGCGACCTATGTGATCCAACCGGGCGACACCATCTCGGGCGTGGGGCGTCGTTTCCGTACGCCGGTGCAGATCCTGATCGACCTGAACGGCCTGGGGCCGCGCGGCGCGATCTCGGCTGGGCAACGCATCATCCTGCCGGACAGCGCGGTGGACGCCGGGACTGATCCTTACGCCATGGGGCCGTCGCCTGTCGGCGTGCGTACGCCGAACAGCGGCGTGGTTCCTCCGCCTCCGCCGCCGCCCAGCGGTAATGCGCCGTTGCCGCCGCCTCGCACGCCCGCTGCGGCGACGCCTGCTTCGCCGGTTCGCACGCCCTCGACGGCGGTCGGTCAACCGCTGGCCCTGCAATGGCCGGTGCGTGGTGACATCCTGCGTCGCTTCGGTCCGGTGGGGATGGGCGAGCGCAACAACGGCATCAACATCGGCGCTTCGGCCGGAACCGAGGTCAAGGCCTCGGCCGACGGCACGGTGGCCTATGTCGGCGATGACATCGTCGGGCAGGGGCTGACGGTTCTGGTCGTTCACCGCGACGGCTGGCGCACAGTCTACGGGCATCTGGGCTCGGCCACGGTGCGGGACGGGGCGCAGGTTCGGGCCGGTCAAGCCATCGGCACGGTGGGTCTGACGGCGGGTGATGGGCGTCCGTCGATCCACTATGAAGTGCGTCAGATGCGCGGCGATGATCCGGTTGCTCTGGACCCGCTGACGGTGCTTCCGCGCTGATTGCGTGAAAAGGCGTGTCCGGGCGGCGACGCCCGGATGCTCTTGTCACTGCGTCGCGTTGCAAATCGGCCCGGCGCGCCCTAGGTTCCGCGCCTTGTTTTTGATGGGCCCCCGATGAAGGCGCGGCCCGCGTCGGGGAGTTTCCAATGACTGCAACCCAAGACGGCGGCCTGATGGCCCTAGTCATCCAGATCGCGCCGATCGTCGCGATCTTCATTCTGTTCTACTTTCTGATGATCCGCCCGCAGCAAAAGCGGATGAAGGCGCATCAGGCCCTGATCGCAGGCGTCAAGCGCGGCGACGAAGTCGTCCTGTCGAACGGCATGGTCGGCAAGGTCACCCGCGTCGAGGACGCCGAGGCCATGGTCGAGATCTCGCAAGGCGTGAACGTCCGCGTGGTCAAGGCGATGATCGCCGAAGTCCGCAATCGCACCGCCATCGCAGCTAACGACAAGGGCTGATAGCCCGGTCCCTGACCTTCGCCCGAAGAGAGCCCTGACATGATTCAGCTTGCGCGCTGGAAAGTCGTCCTGGTCGTGTTGTCGCTCGTCATCGGGCTGCTGCTGGCCTTCCCGAGCATGCTCAGCCAGGAGCAGCGCGATGCGCTGCCCGGTTGGCTGCCCAAGAACGGCCTGAACCTGGGCCTCGATCTGCAGGGCGGTTCATACCTGCTGCTAGAAGTTGACGTGCCGGAGATGCGTGAAAAGCGCCTCACCAACCTGATGGAGGACGTTCGCGTCACGCTCAGGGAAGAGCAGATCAACATCGCGAGCATGCAGCGTGAAGCTGGCGGCGTCGTCGTGACCGTGGCCGAGGGCGCGTCATACGACGCCGCCTTTAACGCCCTGCGCACCATGGCTCAGCAGGGCGCAGGCGCGACCGGCCAGCCGGATCGCGTGGCGACCAAGCTGGGCGGCGGCCGTATCCGCTATGCCTTCACCGATGTGGCTCTGAACAGCATGGGAGCCACGGCAGTCGATCAGTCGATCGAGGTCGTGCGTCGTCGCCTGGACAGCTCGGGCACCAAGGAAATCTCGATCACGCGTCAGGGGGCCGACCGCATTGTGGTTCAGGCCCCGGGCCAGAGCGATCCTGCCGAGTTGGAGCGCCTGGTGGGCCGCACGGCTCAACTGACCTTCCAGATGGTGGATACCTCGCCGACGGGGCTAAACGACGCCCTGGCCGGCCGGGTGCCGCCGGACGCCCAACTGCTGACCGATGACCTTGGCACGCCTTACCTGGTCAAGAAACGCATTCTGGTCTCGGGAGAGAACCTGACCCGCGCCGGCGTCGGAACGGACCAGAACCAGCGTCCCGCCATCGACTTCCAGTTCGACGGTCAAGGCGCCCGCCGCTTCGCTGAAGCCACCGCCCAGAACCTGGGCAAGCCGTTCGCCATCATCCTGGACGGCAAGGTGATCTCAGCACCAACCATCCAGTCGGCCATCACCGGCGGCAGCGGGCAGATCACCGGCAGCTTCACCATCGCTTCGGCTTCGGAGCTTGTGAATCTTCTGAACGGCGGCGCCCTGCCGGCCCCGCTGAACGTTGAAGAACGCCGCGTCGTCACCGCCGAACTGGGCGCTGACGCCGTGTCTGCGGGCATGGTTTCGACCGTCATCGGCTTTATCCTGATCTGCGCCTTCATGATCGGTGCCTATGGCTTCCTGTTCGGCGGCGTTTCGGTGCTGGGTCTGATGCTGAACGGCATCCTGATCATCGCCGCCATGTCGCTGTTCGGCGCGACCCTGACCCTGCCCGGCATCGCCGGTCTGGTGCTGACCTTCGCCGTGGCCGTGGACGCCAACGTGCTGATCTATGAGCGGATGCGCGACGAAGCGCGGGCCGGCCGTTCGGTCATCGCCTCGATGGACGCCGGCTTCAACAAGGCCATGGGCACCATCATTGACGCCAACCTGACCACCTTGGTCGCGGCGCTGATCATGTTCATGTTCGGCGCGGGCCCCGTGCGCGGCTTCGCCTGGACGCTGACCATTGGCGTCTTCACCTCAATGTTCTCCTCGGTGATGGTCGCCCAGGTGCTGCTCGGGTATTGGCTCAAGGCCGCCAAGCCCAAGAAACTGCCGATTGCGGAGTGATGGCGATGCGTGGATGGCCCCTCATCAAACTGCTGCCGCAGAAGACGAACTTCCGGTTCGTCAAATATGCGCCCGCCGCCGGCGTGATCTCGCTGATCCTGTGCGTGGCGGCGATCGTCGGCTGCTTCTATCCAGGTCTGAACCTGGGCATCGACTTCCGCGGCGGCGCCTCGATGGAAGTGTCGAAGCCCGCCGGTCAGGTTCTGGAACTGGATCAGGTGCGCGGCGCCGTCAGCGATCTGGGGCTGGGCGACGTTCAGGTGCAAGGCATCGACAGCGCCTCCAGCGCCATCGTCCGTTTCCAGATTCCTGAAGGCGAAGGTCAGAGCGTTGTCGTCGCGCGGGTCGAGAAGGCGATCGACGACGCCGTGGGCGAGGTGAAATACTCGGGCGTCAGCGTCGTCGGCTCCAAGGTATCGGGTGAGCTGTTTACCAGCGGCCTGTTGGCGCTGGGCGCGGCCATTGTGCTGATGTTCATCTACATCTGGTTCCGGTTCGAGCCGCAGTTCGGCTTCGGCGCCCTGGCCGGACTGGTGCACGACATGGTGTTGACGTTCGGACTGATCGTGCTGTTCCGTTTCGAGTTCAGCCTGAACACCGTCGCGGCTGTCCTGACCGTTATCGGTTATTCGATGAATGATACCGTCGTCGTGTTCGACCGTCTTCGCGAGAACCTGCGCAAGTATAAGACCATGCCGCTGCGCGAGGTCATCGACCTGTCCCTGAACGAGACACTGTCGCGAACCATCATCACTGGCGTCACGGCCGTCGGCGTTCTGGCGGTGCTGGCCCTGTTCGGCGGCGAGGCCCTGTTCGGCTTCTCCATCGTGCTGATGGTCGGCATCATCATCGGCACCTATTCGTCGATCTATGTCGGCGCGCCGATCATCCTGATGTGGGGCGTGAAGCGCGGTGGTTCGGCCGACGAGGACGCTAAGCCGATCAAGTTCGGCATGGCCAGCCGCCCCTAAAAACAGGCGCGCTCGTGCTCCGTTCAAACCCGCTCTTCCAGTCAGGAGGGGCGGGTTTTTACGTTCAGGAAGGGCCGATCCGCTCATCTGGACTTGAGCCGCGAACCGCAATGGTCGATGGCCCTGCACATGAACAGTTCCGTTGATCTCGATGCTCAGGTCCGTGCGGCCGATCCCGACCGCTGGCTGTCCAGCCGGTTCGTCGCTGATGAGCAGATGCGCGCTGACCTGATCGCCCTGTACGCTTTCGAGGCCGAGCTGCTGGCCATACCCACGCGGGTCACTCAACCTCTGCTGGCCGAGATGCGCTATACGTGGTGGGCCGAGCAGATGGACGGTGCGTTCAGCGATGCGCCGCGTGTCGGCCACCCGATCCTGGAGGCTCTGACCGCCGCGGTGACGCGGCACGGCCTGTCACGCGAACCCTTTGACGCTCTGATCCAGGCGCATATCGGCCGAGTGCATGGCGAAGCGCATGATCTGGACGCCTTCTATACTGGGCCGATGCAGGTCGCGGCGCGCATTCTGGCGGGCGAGGGGCATGAGGCGGAGGTCGCCGAGGCGGGCCGTATGCGTGGCCTGGCTCAGACGGGGCGGAATGATGAGGCCAGAAATATGCGCCGGGCGGCGAACACAGCCTTGAAGGGCCTGCCGACGGCCGCCTTTCCAGCCGTGGCGCACGCGACGTTAACGCGGGCGGATGAAGCGGAGCCGTTCAAGCGGCTGCGGCTGTTCTGGGCCGTGCTGAGCGGGCGCGTCTAGACTGAGTTCAACGGCAGCTTGATGAAGCGCTTGCCTGATGCTTCGCTTGGGGGCAGGGCGCCGGCGCGGATGTTTACCTGAAGCGCGGGCAAGATCAGCTGCGGCGCCTTCAATGTGGCGTCTCGCGCCTCGCGTAGGGCGACAAAGGCGGATTCTGAGCAACCGCCGCCGATGTGGATGTTGTCGTTCTTCTGTGCGGCGACCGTTGTTTCCCAGTGAAATTCGGTGCGACCTTCGGGCAGGTAGTCGTGGCCGACGAAGACGCGTGTGTCGTCTGGCAGGCCGAGGATGCGCTGGATCGAACGATACAAGGCGCAGGCGTCGCCGCCTGGGAAATCACAGCGCGCTGTGCCGAAGTCCGGCATGAACAGAGTGTCGCCGACGAAGACCGCATCACCGATTCGATAGCTGACGCAGGCGGGCGTATGACCGGGCGTGTGCAGCACTTCGACCGGGATCGAGCCGAGCATGAAGCGCGCGCCGTCGGCGTATGTCTCGTCGAAGACTGCGCCGTCGGACGTTACGTCCACGGCGTCGAACAGGGCGCCGAAGGTTTTTTGTACGCGTGCGATCCTATCGCCGATGCCGATGGGGGCGCCGGTGCGGGTGCGGATATTATCGGCGCCTGTCAGATGGTCGGCGTGTGCGTGGGTTTCGAGGATGCGCTCAAGCCTCAAGCCGCGCACGGCGAGGACGTCGAGTACTCGCTCCACCGAAGCGGTCGATGTGCGCGCCGTAGCCGGATCATAGTCCAGCACGGGATCGATGATGATCGCCGCATTGGTCGCCGGATCCGAGACCACATAGGTCACGGTGTGGGTGGCCGGATCGAAGAAGCCGAGAACGTCAGGGCGGGCGGGAAGGCGGGTCATGGAGGTCTCCGTTCCTTTCCTAAATATTAGTTATTGCTAATTTAGCAAGATTGAATATATGAGCATCATGATCGATCTCGAAGCCATGGGGCTGGAACGTTTCCAGGCCAGCGCCGGCGACGCCGCGGGCTTGCTGAAGGCGTTGTCCAACGAAAACCGCCTGATGATCCTGTGTCAGATCGGCGAGGGCGAACGTCAGGTGTCCGATCTTCAGCTCGGCCTGTCGCAGTCGGCCCTGTCGCAGCATCTGGCGCGCCTGCGCGAGGACGGGCTGGTCAGCGCGCGCAAGAGCGGCACCGCTGTCTTCTATCGCATCGCCGATCCCGCCGCCCTGAAGGTGATCGGGGTGCTGGCCGAGATCTTTTGCCCGCCTGAGGCGCGTTGAGCGCCGCCTCCCTGACGGAGAATCCGATGAATACGCTAATCTCTTTGTCGCCCGCAGACGTCGCCGCCCGCCTGAAAGCCGGTCAGGCCGTTCTGATCGACGTACGCGAGCCGGACGAGCACGCGCGCGAACACATCGCCGGCGCTGTGGCGGCGCCTTTGTCCGCTTTCGAGGTTGCTGATCTGGGACTCGATCCCGGCAAGGACGTGATCTTCATGTGCCGCAGCGGCAATCGCACGGCCGGCAACTGCGACCGGCTGGCCGCCCGCATCGATGGCCCGGCGCATGTCCTGGCGGGCGGTCTGGATGCGTGGAAGAAGGCGGGCCTGCCGATCGTCGCCGACCGCAAGCAACCGCTGGAGCTGATGCGTCAGGTGCAGATGGCGGCGGGCGGGCTGATCCTGGCGGGCGGGGCGCTGGGCGTCATGGTCCACCCCGGCTTCTGGGGGATCAGCGCCTTTGTCGGGGCGGGCCTGTTCGTAGCGGGGGCGACCGGCTTCTGCGGCATGGCGCGTCTGCTGGCGGTCATGCCCTGGAACCGCCGGATGAAACGGGCCTAGGGCTCCAACGCGCCGATCAGCCGAGCGAGCAGGGCGCTCAGCGCGGCCTGCTCCTCGCGCGACAGGCCGGCCAGCATGGCCTGGCTTTCAGCCATGTGCAGGGGCATCAGGCCGTCGATCAGGTCGAAGCCCTTGGGTGTAAGCCTGACCAACGAGGCGCGGCGGTCGCTGGGGTGGGGCGTGCGCTCGATCAGGCCGGATTTCTGCAGCCGGTCCAGCCGCGCCGTCATGCCGCCGGACGACATCATCGTCGCCTCATAGAGGGCCGTCGGCGTCAGCCCGTCCGGCGAGGGCGCGCGGCGCAGGGTGGCCAGGACATCGAACTCGCCATGCTGCAGCCCATGGCGGGCGTAGAGCGGTGCCTGCCGCTCACGCGTCACCAGAATCGAGGCCTCGTGCAGACGCCCCAGCGTCTCCATCGCCAGCAGGTCGAGGTCGGGACGCGCGACCGCCCATTGGGCGGCGGCGCGAGAAGCGCGATCGGTCATTGTCTTGACATCAAGATACTTGATAGCGAGACAATATCGCCTTTCGCAGCCGGAGTCACCTCGGATGGATCAGTCGAACGCCCCGCAACCGTCGCGCGGCGCGGGTCTGCTGCTGATCGCGGCCATCTTCGCCCTGGCGCTGAACCTGCGCCCGGCGATGGCGGCGGTCGGGCCGCTGCTGGATCTGATCGAAGCGGCGACCGGCATGGATTCGACCACGGCCAGCCTGCTGACCACCCTGCCGGTGGCGATGATCGGCGTCGGCGCTCTGTCGATCCGGCCGCTGCGGCGACGTCTGGGCGAGCGCAAGGGCATCCTGTTGGGCGCGGTGCTCATCGGCCTGGCCTGTCTGGCGCGAGCGGTTTTCGACGGGACGGCCGGGCTGATCGCCAGCGCCGTCGTGGTCGGCGTCGGCGTGGCCTTGATCCAGGCCCTGGCGCCCGTTGTCATCAAGCGGGCCTTCCCGACACGTTTCGGCACGGTCATGGGCGTCTATACGACCGGCATCATGGGCGGGGCGGCCGTGGCGGCGGCGACGGCGGCAGGCTTGGCGGGAGCCGTCGGTTGGGCCGGGGCGCTGGCGCTATGGGCGGTCCCGGCCTTCCTGGCGGCGGTCGTCTGGATCATCGCCGCGCGCGACCCGGCGGCCGAGGAGCCGAACCGCGCCGTGGTAGCTGAAGGAACCCACCCCGAGGTTCCGTTCTGGAAACAGCCCAGGGCGTGGGCGCTGGTTCCGATTCTGGGGCTGGGCACCTCGGCCTATACGCTCGTGCTGGCCTGGCTGCCGCCTTATTACGTCGACATGGGACAGGCGCGCGCGACGGCGGGCTTCCTGCTCAGCGGCATGACGGGCGCCGAGGTCGCGGCGGGCGTGCTGGTGTCCCTGTTCATCGCGCGTTTTCCCGACCGGCGTGGGCCGATGCTGGCGGCCGTGGCTCTGGCGTTGATCGGTCTGGCGGGATTGGTGCTGACCCCCGTCAGTCTGGCGGTTCCGGTCATGCTGTTGCTGGGTCTGGGGATCGGCGCGGTGTTTCCGCTGACCCTGATCCTGGCCATGGATCAGATCGACGATCCGGTGCGCTCAGGCGATCTGCTCGCCTTCGTTCAGGGGGGCGGCTACATCATCGCCAGCCTGTCGCCGCTGGCGGCCGGGCTGCTGCGCGACCGCCTGTCGGACCTCAGCCAGGCCTGGATGCTGATGGGACTGGGCCTCGTCGCCATGGCGGCTATGACCCTGGCCTTCAAGCCTGGCGGCGCGAAGCTGCGTTAGGCCGCCGTGTCGCGCCAGGCCTTCAGAGCGTCCATGGCCCGGATGCTCTGCAGGCGCTTCTTGGCGCGGCCGCGCTCCTTGGGATGGATGCGCTTGCCGTCCTCATCGACCTTGGGCGCCTCCAGCGGCGGCAGCAGGCCGTAGTTGATGTTCATCGGCTGGAACTTCGAACCTTCCAGGTGTCCGCCGGTGATGTGCTCCACCAGGGCGCCCATGGCGGTTTCCGGCGGCGGGGGCGCCAGGTCGCGGCCTAGCGCCTGAGCGGCGGCCAGGCGGCCGGTCAGCAGGCCCATGGCCGCGCTCTCGACATAGCCCTCGACCCCCGTCACCTGGCCGGCGAAACGCAGGCGTGGAAGGGCCTTCAGCCGCATCTGCTTGTCCAGCAGCTTGGGGCTGTTCAGGAAGGTGTTGCGGTGCAGGCCGCCCAGACGCGCGAACTGGGCGTTCTCCAGGCCGGGGATCATGCGGAAGACGTCGGTCTGAGCGCCGTATTTCAGCTTGGTCTGGAAGCCGACCATGTTGAACAGGGTGCCCAGCGCATTGTCCTGGCGCAGTTGGACGATGGCGTAGGGCTTGACCGTCGGATTGTGCTGATTGGTCAGGCCGACCGGCTTCATCGGGCCGTGGCGCAGGGTTTCGCGGCCGCGCTCGGCCATGACCTCGATCGGCAGGCAGCCGTCGAAATAGGGGACGTTCTCCCACTCCTTGAACTCGGCCTTCGGACCGCCCAGCAGGGCGTCGATGAAGGCTTCGTATTGGGCCTTGTCCATCGGGCAGTTGACGTAGGCCGCCGCGTCGCCGCCGGGGCCTTCCTTGTCATAGCGCGACTGGCGCCAGGCCACGTCGAAGTCGATGCTGTCGGCGTGCAGGATCGGCGCGATGGCGTCGAAGAAGCTGAGGCTTTCTTCGCCCGTCGCCTTCAGGATGGCGTCGGCTAGGGCGGGCGAGGTCAGCGGGCCGGTGGCGACGATGACGTTGTCCCAGTCTTCCGGCGGAATGCCCGCGATCTCCTCGCGCACGATGGTCACGAGGGGGTGAGCTTCCAGCTTGGCCGTGACAGCATCCGAGAAGCCGATGCGGTCGACCGCCAGGGCGCCGCCCGCCGGCACTTGATTGGCGTCGCCCGAAGCCATGATCAGGCTGTCCAGCGCCCGCATCTCGGCGTGCAGCAGGCCGACGGCGTTGTACTCCCAATCGTCCGACCGGAAGGAGTTGGAGCAGACCAGCTCGGCCAGGCCCGTGGTGTGGTGGGCGTCGGTGCGCACCTGCTCCGGCTCGTCCCGACGCATTTCGTGCAGGATGACGGGCACGCCCGCTTGGGCGATCTGCCAGGCCGCTTCGGATCCGGCGAGACCTCCGCCGATGACGTGGACGGGACGGGGAGAGGAGGACGTGTTCGACATGGCGGCCTAATAGCCGTCCGCCGTGGTCCTGTCATGCACCTGTGCGGCGTCATGCGGGCGGGGTGTCGTGGCGGCGGTTTCCCCCTATAGAAAACGGCGGAGGCTGTTCATGACCCAGGGATTCTTGATAGGCGATGCGCTGACGGACGGATTTCGTCTGATCGGGCGCAAACCGCTCAACGTGATGGCCTGGGGGATTCTGCTGACCCTGCCGGTGTTGCTGTCGGCGTTACTGGTCATCGACATGATCGCTTCGATCGGCGTCGATGCGATGGCCGCTGAGGAGCCGGGACCAGAGGCGTTCGCCGCCATCATGCGGGTACAGGCGCTCTCGGGGCTGCTGAATCTGTCGCAGATGTGCATCTATGTGCTGGTGATCGCGGCGGTCTGCCGGGCGGTGCTGTGGCCTGGACGGGCGCCGGGCCGCATTTTCGATCTTCGAGTCGGCATGGACGAGGCGCGGGTGGCGGTGGCCTGTGTGGCCATCATGATCGGTTGCTACGGAGTTCTGTTCGTCATCCTGCTGCTGGCCTTCGCCTTTGGCGCGGCGCTGTGGATGGTGTCCGAGGCCGCGGCGATGAGCCTGGGCGTCATTGTCGGTCTGGGGGGCCTGGTCGGCGTGGCCTGGGCGGCGCTGAGGGCGTCGATGATCATCCCGGCCAGCGTGGGGCTGAAGGACTTCGCCTTTGTCGACGGCTGGCGTTTGACGAAGGGACGAGTCGCGCCGTTGCTGGGGCTGGCCGTAACGACGTTTCTGCTGGCTGTGCTCGTTCAGGTCCTGATTGTGACGATCGTCGCTGTCGTAGTGTTTGCGATCAGCATTCCCTTCTGGTCGCAATTGCTTGCCTGGGTTGAGGGGATGGCGGCCGGTGCGGCGCCGCAGCTCAACGCCGGCGTCGTCATGGCTGTGAGCCTGGCCCTGTTTCCCGTGATTGCGGCCTACTATGGTGTGATCACCGTGATCATGACCGCGCCCTGGGTTTCGGCCTGTCGTCAGATGCTGGATGCGAAGGCACGGGACGAAACTTCCGTCGCCGCGTTAAGCTGAACAGGAATCGTGAGGAGCAGCATGAGTTTCAACGCCACCGAATCCGCCTTTGAGGGCTTCCGTCTGGCGCGCCGCGCGCCGCTGGCCATCCTGGCCTGGGCCGCAGCCTATGTGATCTTTTTCGCCGTCTTCTTCGCTGTCGCGGGCGGCAGTCTGATCAACGTCGTCACCTTGGCTGAACAACTCCAGCAGAGCGCCGAGCCGTCGATGGAGGAGATGGCGACCATAATGCGGGCCTATGGGGCGCTGATGTTCCTGGCCTTGCCCCTGTCGATGTTGTTCAGCGCCGTGCTGAGCACGGGGGTGGCTCGCGCCGTCATTCGTTCCGAGGACGGCCGTTTCGGCTATCTGCGTCTGGGCCTGGATGAACTGCGGATTCTGGCGGCGATGCTGGCGGTTGGATTGCTGATGCTGGGTGTGACGGCGGGCGGCATGGGCGTGGCCGGCGTGCTGGGCGGCCTGGCTGCGGAGACCAGCGCACCGGTGTTGATCCTGCCGGCGGTGCTGGTTGGGTTGGCGACGGTCGGCGTCTCGATTTGGCTAGCCGTTCGTCTGAGTCTGGTTGTGCCGATCAGCTTCGCCGAGCGAAGGATCGCCCTTAAGGAAAGCTGGGTCATGAGCAAGGGGCGCTTCTGGCCGCTGCTGGGCATGGCGGTGTTGGCGGGCGTCATGTCCATGCTGGTGGGACTGCTGGGCTCCATTGTCATCGCGCCGCTGAATCTGATCTTCGGCGGTCTGGAGAGTCTGGCGGGGGCGGAGACGACCAATGTCGCCACGCTGCTCGTGAAGTTCTGGCCAGCTCTGTTGGTGTGGGGCGTGGTCAACGCCCTGCTGTCGGCGGCGCAGGCGGCTATCATCTATGCGCCGTTCTCGGCCGCCTATCTGGGCATCAAGGGCGTGCCGCAGACTTGATCGGACGCCGCCGTTGGAAATGAAAACGCCGCGCTCCGACAGGGGCGCGGCGTTTCTTTTGGATCTGACCATCACACTCCGCTCATCCCGGCGGACGCCGGGATCCAGTGCTTTGGCTTCAGGGCGCGGCGCCTGACTCACAGATTGCCGACTGGCGCTCTCACTGGGCCCCGGCGTCCGCCGGGGTGAGCGGATTGGAAGTAGTTCAGGCGCTCTTGCGGGCCTTGGCGCGCTTAGACGGAGCGGAATCGGCGGTCAGGGCGGCGACGCGGCCCTTGCGGCGTTCTTCGTGCCGGTCCAGCACCTCCTTCAGGTAACGGCCGGTCCAGCTGGCGGGGTTCTCGGCGACCTGTTCCGGCGTACCGACGGCGACGATCTCGCCCCCGCCGTCGCCGCCTTCGGGGCCGAAGTCCAGCAGGTGGTCGGCCACCTTGATGACGTCGAGGTTGTGCTCGATCACCACGATGGTGTTGCCGTTCTCGACCAACTCCTGAAGCACCTCCAGCAGCTTGCGCGTGTCCTCGAAATGCAGGCCGGTCGTCGGCTCGTCCAGGATGTAGAGCGTCTTGCCGGTCGCCCGTTTCGACAGTTCCTTCGACAGCTTTACCCGCTGCGCCTCGCCGCCGGACAGGGTGGTGGCGGGCTGGCCGACCTTGACGTAGCCGAGGCCTACGCGCTCCAGCGTCAGCATCTTGTCGCGGATCGACGGCACGGCATTGAAGAAGCGCGCCGCCTCTTCAACCGTCATATCCAGAACGTCAGATATGCTCTTGCCTTTGAATACGATTTCCAGCGTCTCGCGGTTGTAACGCTTGCCCTTGCAGACGTCGCAGGTGACGTAGACGTCGGGCAGGAAGTGCATCTCGATCTTAATGACGCCGTCGCCCTGACAGGCCTCGCAGCGGCCGCCCTTGACGTTGAAGCTGAAGCGGCCGGGGCCATAGCCGCGCGCCTTGGCCTCGGGCAGGCCCGCGTACCAGTCGCGGATGGGCCCAAAGGCGCCGGTGTAGGTCGCCGGGTTCGAGCGCGGGGTGCGGCCGATCGGCGACTGGTCGATGTCGATGACCTTGTCGAAATGCTCCAGCCCCTCGATGCGGTCGAAGGGAGCGGGGGCGTCGGACGCATTGTTCAGACGCCGCGCGGCGGCCTTGTAGAGCGTCTCGATGGTGAAGGTCGACTTGCCGCCGCCCGAGACGCCGGTAATGCAGGTGAAGACGCCGACCGGGATCTCGCCCGTGACGTTCTTCAGGTTGTTGCCTGTGGCGCCCGAGACCTTGAGCATCCGCTTGCGGTCGATCGGGCGGCGGCCTTCGGGCGGCAGTTCGATCTCGCGCGCGCCGGTCAGATACTGGCCGGTCAGAGAGTTGGGGTTGGCCATGACCTCGGCGGGCGTGCCCTCAGCGCAGACCGTGCCGCCGTGGACCCCGGCGGCCGGACCCATGTCGATGACATAGTCGGCCGTCAGAATGGCTTCCTCATCGTGCTCGACCACCAGCACCGAGTTGCCGAGATCACGCAGCCCCTTCAGGCTGTCCAGCAGACGGGTGTTGTCGCGCTGGTGCAGGCCGATGGACGGTTCGTCCAGAACATAGAGGACGCCAGTCAGGCCCGATCCGATCTGCGACGCCAGCCGGATGCGCTGGCTCTCGCCGCCCGACAGGGTGCCGGAACTGCGCGACAGGTTTAGATAGTCCAGCCCGACGTTGTTCAGGAAACGCAGCCGGTCGGTGATCTCTTTCAGGATGCGCCGGGCGATCTCGATCTGCTTTTCGGTCAGAGCGTCTTCCAGCGTCGAGAACCACAGGAAGGCCTTGGAGATCGACAGGTTGGAGATGTCGGCGATGTCTTCGCCCCCAACCTTGACCGCCAGCGCCTCGGGCTTCAGGCGCTTGCCGCCGCAGACCTCGCACGGCGTTTCGGACTGATAGCGGCCCAGCTCCTCGCGCACCCAGGCGCTGTCGGTCTCGCGCCAGCGGCGCTCAAGGTTCGGCAGCACGCCCTCGAACGGCTTGGAGACCTCGTATTTGCGGGCGTTGTCGTCATAGACGAACTTGATCTTGTCGCCGCCCGAGCCGCGCAGGATGACGCTCTGCGCCTTCTCCGGCAGGTCGCGCCACGCCTTGTCCATCGAGAAGCCGTAGTGCAGGGCCAGCGACTGCAGCGTCTGCGTATAGAGGGGCGAGGGGCCGCGCGCCCACGGCGCCACCGCGCCCTTGTGCAAGGTCTTGTCGCGGTCGGGGATCACCAGGTCGGCGTCGAAAGCCAGCTTGACCCCCAGGCCGTCACAGGCCGGACAGGCGCCGAAGGGGTTGTTGAACGAGAACAGCCGAGGCTCGATCTCGCTGATGGTGAAGCCCGAAACGGGGCAGGCGAACTTTTCGGAGAAGACGATCCGGCGCGGCTCTTCGCCTTCGGGCGCGCTGGCCCATTCCGCCGTGGCGATCCCCTCAGCCAGACCCAGTGCGGTCTGGATGCTGTCGGCGTATCTTGGCTCAAGACCTTCTTTAGTTACAATGCGATCGACGACGATATCGATGTCATGCTTGAATTTTTTGTCGAGCGCGGGGGCGTCCTCGATGGCGTAGAACTCGCCGTCGATCTTCAGCCGCTGGAAGCCCTGCCGCTGCCACTCGGCCATTTCCTTCTTGTACTCGCCCTTGCGGCCGCGAACGACCGGGGCCAGGAGCAGGATACGCTCGCCGTCGGGCAGGGCGGTCAGCTTGTCGACCATCTGGCTGACGGTCTGGCTCTCGATCGGCAGGCCGGTGGCGGGCGAATAGGGAATACCCACGCGCGCCCAAAGCAAGCGCATGTAGTCGTGGATTTCCGTGACCGTGCCGACGGTCGAGCGCGGGTTCTTCGACGTCGTCTTCTGCTCGATGGAGATGGCCGGGGACAGGCCCTCGATCAGGTCCACGTCCGGCTTGCCCATCAGCTCCAGGAACTGGCGCGCATAGGCCGACAGGCTTTCGACATAGCGGCGCTGGCCCTCGGCATAGATGGTGTCGAACGCCAACGAGGATTTGCCCGACCCGGACAGGCCGGTCATGACCACCAGCTGCTCGCGCGGAATGTCGAGATCGACGCCTTTGAGGTTGTGCTCGCGGGCGCCGCGAACGCGAATGAAGTTGTGCTTTTCGGTCATGGAATCCGGGAACGCGGAAGACCCCGGAACGGTCCGGGGCGACGACGCTATATGGGGATCAATTCGCCGGAAACAGCAAGAACAATATGAGAACTTCTAGTCTGCTTCAGGCGTCCACGGCGTTTCCGGGCGGCGGTAGCGTTCACCGGGACCGACCAGGACGCCGTTGGCGTTGGCGACGCCCAGCTCAAGGCTTTCGGCGATGCGGTGCGCGCGGACGATGAAGTGTTCGGCGGCGACGGGCGGGCATAGTTCGCGGGCGGTGGCTTCGAACAGCCCCAGCCAGCGGTCGAAATGGCGGGCGTCGACGGGCAGGGGCAGGTGTTTCGGCATGGGCCGCCCCTGATAGACGCCGGTCGACAGGGCGACCGACGACCAGAACAGCTTCATCTGCTCCAGATGCGGACCCCAGTCGTCGATGCGGGCGTCGAAGATCGGGCCGATGACGTCGTCTTCGCGCACCTTGGCGTAGAAGCCCTCGACCAGGGCGTCGATCATGGCTTCGTCGATACCGGTCTCGGCGCGGATGCGGGCGACGGCGGCTTCGCGACGGGCGGCGGCTTCGGCTCGATCCGGTGCGGGACGATCGATGCGGAAGGCGACGGGACGGTCGGGCGTGCTCATGTCGGGAAGATAGGAGGCGACGACGACGAAGGCCATGACGCCGATTGTCCAAGGCGGCGGTTCTCGCTGCATTGCGAAAGCTGCGCCGCAAATTGGGGGTTGCGTTACGAAACGTCCGTCCCCATCCTTCACTCGGCCAACGTATCAGTGAGGAGGCGCGACGATCATGATCAGCACCCTGGAAATCGGTTTCGCCCTTTCCATGCCGCTGCTCGTGTTCGCCTATGTCCTCGCTCAACCCAAGCCCAAACCAGTCCGCATCCGCGCTCGTGACGCTCAACAGCGTCGCGGCCCGCACGCCTGACGGCAGAGGCCTCTTCGACAATCTGACGCTCGCCTTCGGGCGCGAACGCACGGCCGTCGTGGGTCGCAACGGCGTGGGCAAGACCACGCTGCTGCGCCTTGTCGCCGGTCTGAGCGCGCCTGCTGAAGGCGCGCTCACACGCGCCGGAACCGTCGGTTGGCTGGCGCAGGCGCAGACTCCGGCTGATGATGAGACGGTCGCCGATACGCTGGGCGTCGCTGCGCCTCTGGCCGTTCTGCGCCGAGTGCTGGCGGGGGACGGTTCGCTGGATGACATGGCCGAGGCGGACTGGACGCTGGAAGAGCGGATGCAGGCGGCTCTGGCCGAGGTCGGTTTGGCCGAACTGGCGTTGGACCGCCGTACGGCGGACCTCAGCGGCGGCGAACAGACGCGGCTGCGGCTGGCGGGTCTGAAGCTGGCCGCGCCGGACCTGCTGGTGCTGGACGAGCCGACCAACCATCTGGACATTGACGCCCGCGCCATGATCGCCGATGTCGTGGCCGATTGGCCGGGCGGGGTGGTGCTGGTCAGCCACGACCGCGCCTTGCTGCGCCGCGTGGATCGCATTGTGGAGCTTTCCGGTCTGGGCGCGCGAGTTCATGGCGGCGGCTGGGATCTGTACGTCGAGCGCCGCGACGCCGAGCGAGCCGCCGCCGAGCGAGATCTGGAGCAGGCCGAACGCGCCGTCGGCCGGGTTCAACGCGAGAACCAGGCCGCGATGGAGCGTCAAGCGAGGCGCGACCGGGCGGGCAAGGCGGCGCGCGCCAACAGCTCCGATCCCAAGATACTGCTCGACGCTCAGGCCCAGCGGGCCGAGGAGAGCGGCGCGCGCGGCCAACGTCTGGCCGAACGCAAGCGTCAGGCGGTCGAGGCGGAATTGGCCGAGGCGCGCGAGCGTGTCGAACGCGTGCGTCACATGGCGCTGGCCATGCCGTCGACGGGCCTGCCTGGCGGGCGCACGGTGCTGAACCTGAGTGATGCGGTCGTGACGGCCAATGACGGACGCCGCTTGCTGGGGCCGCTTTCGCTGCGCCTGACCGGGCCGGAGCGCGTCGCCGTGGTCGGTCCCAACGGAGCGGGCAAGACGACGCTGTTGAAGCTGATTGCGGGTCTGACCGAGCCGTCGGCGGGGGCGATTGAGCGTCCGGTCCGCGCGGCTCTGCTGGATCAGCAGGCGGCGATGCTGAAACCGGACGAAACCCTCGTCGAGGCTTGGCTGCGGCTGAATCCGCAAGGGACGCCGAACGCGGCGAGAGCGGCGCTGGCGCGCTTTCTGTTCCGCAATATGCAGGCGGACCGACGTGTGGGCGAGCTGTCCGGCGGCGAACGGCTTCGCGCGGCCCTGGCCTGCGTCATGACCGGAACGGAGCCGCCGCAGTTGCTGGTGCTGGACGAACCCACCAACCATCTGGACATCGATTCCGTCGAAGCGGTGGAGGCGGCCCTGTCAGGCTATGACGGCGCTCTGGTGGTGGTCAGCCACGACGCAGACTTTCTGGCGAATCTGGGCGTCGACCGGACCCTTGTGCTGAAGGGCGGTCAGCTCCAGCCCTCGACCACGCCCTGACGGCGGCCGCGGATCGCGGGGGTGTTCAGCGTGGTGCGCGGCTCGGCCTCGGCCCGACCGAACAGCCAGCCCTGACCGTGGGTGACGCCTAGGTCGCGCAGGGCGTCAGCGACCTGATCCGTCTCGATCATCTCGGCGATGGTCTCCAGGTCCAGCGAGCCGCACAGCTCGACCAGGTGGGCGACCAGGGTGCGGGTGCGGGCGTCGATGTCGATATCGCGCACCAGGGCGCCGTCGATCTTCACCGCATCCACCGACAGGCCGCGCAGATAGTCGAATGAGGCCGAGCCTGCCCCGAAATCGTCGATGCAGACCTTGATCCCCGCGTTGCGCAGGGCGCCCAGACGGCGGTCGGCGGCGGCCAGATCGGCCAGGGCGGCGGTCTCTGTCACCTCGACCATCAGACGGCGGCGATCATCGGGCGCCGAGGCGGTCATCTTCAGCAGGGCGGCGACATAGGCGTCATTGGCCAGAGACGCGCCCGAGACGTTGACGGCGATCTTCAGCAGGCCGCCGCCCGGCTCGCGCAGGCGCCGCACCGCCTTCTCGGCCACGGCCAGGTCGAAGCCTTCGATCAGGGCTAGTTCCTCGGCCATCCGGATGGCGGCGGCTGGGCCGGATCCCTTGCCGAAGCGGGCCAGCGCCTCGAAGTGATGCACGGCCCGCGTCTTCAGGTCGACGATGGGTTGATAATAGAGGGCGAACTCGCGGTCGCGCACGATGCTGCGGAAGCGTTCGGCGTCCTTCAGCGTGCGTTGCAGGGAGTCGGCGAAGGATAGTTCAGGCTGATCCATCCCGCCCTCCTTCAAACAGCCTTCGATAGCGAAACGCATGGCGCGCAGGGCCGAGGCGGCGTCGCCGCCCAGGGCGCTCTGGGTGGCGATGGCGGACAGGGCCAGACCCTCGGCCTGACCGGCCTTCTGCATTTCCGCCGCCAGGTCTCGCGTATCGTCCAGGTTGCGGATCAGGGCATAGCGATCAGGCGTCAACTGACCTGCGCTGGCGCCGTCGTGAGAGGCGGCGTTCAGGGTCGCGCCGATACGGCTGTGGACCCGCTCCAGCGTGGCTGGGTCGACGCCTTGCAGGCCGTTTACGTCGATGAAGGCGAGAGCCAGCCGCTGCAGGGCGCCTGTCTCGCCGCCCGACAGGCCGGCGCGGGCATGGTTGAGGAAGCCTTCGGCGTCTCTGATCGGGGCGCCGACAGGAAGGGGCGTGTCCTCGACGACAAAGGGCTCGCCTTCATAGGACAGGGCGCAGGACTGCGCCGGGGCGATGTCGGGCAAGGCGAAGGCGCGCAGGGTGGCGCGGCGCATCCGGCCGTCGCCGCAGTCGACCAGCACCTCGGCGGCCGGACTGCGCTGACCGGGACGAAGCGCTCCCAGCAGATTCTGAAGAGCCGTCGCGCTGTTGATCGACAGGCGGTCGCTGAGGGGATGACCGACCCAGGCGGCTGTCTGCTGGCCCGCGACGGCGCCTGAACCCAGGGCGAAGCGCACCACGCCATGCTGATCGACTTCAATCAGGGCGTCGGCGGCGGCGAAGGCCAGGCCCAGAAGGCGCGGGGTCAGGGTCATGCCAAAGCCATAGGACGTGGGCTGTTAAGGAATGGCGACGGTTGGCCTCAGGCGGTGCGGTTCAACGCCACAGCCCGCCCGTCGCCCTGCATGGCCTGGCCCGAAGCGCCATAGCCCACGCCCTGTGCGCGGGCGCCCGCCACCTCCGCAGCGATGGTGCGGACCAGGCCTTCGGAGACTTGGCGCGCCGCTTCCACGGTCACGGCGTGCTCGGCCAGCACCGCTTCAAAGGCCTCGGTCGCCTTGATCAGGGCGTGACGATCAGCCTCCGGCGCGACGGCGATGGCGGCGGGATTGGCCTTCACCTGGGCGGATTCGCGACGATAGAGATTGGCCATCTCCTGCGTCTGGGCCATCCCCTCGTTCAGATCCTGGGCGCGATGGGCGCGCAGCGCCTCCATTTCCAACGACAGGCGCTCGGTCAGGTCGCGGGTCAGGCGCGTCAGGTGTTGCACGCGCAGAGCGGCGGTTTCGACATCGGCGGTCATGCGCCTTGCTCCTGCATCTTGATCATCTGGGCCAGGACGCTGTCGGCCAGGCCGACGCCGCCGGCCTTCACCGTCTGCTGGGCCATGGCGTCGACCAGGAAGCCGCGCCAGGCGGCCTCGCCGGCGCCGCCGCCAAAGGGCGCTTCGGTGCTCAGGCCCTCGAACATGGGCTTCATCATCTGCGACAGGAAGCTGGCCTCGAAGGCTTCGGCCGTACGGCGCATGGCCTTCTGGTTCTCAGACAGGGCCGGACTGGCGGTGGCATTGGCGCGCAGCAGGTCGGGAGAGACGGCGAGGGGGCTCATCAGATCACCTCGATTTCGGCCTGAAGGGCGCCGGCGGCCTTGATGGCCTGCAGGATGCTGATCATGTCGCGCGGGCTGACGCCCAGGGCGTTCAGGCCGTTGACCAGGGTGGACAGGGAAGTCGAGCCGCCCACGATCCGCATCTGACGGCCGGTCTCTTCCGAAATGCTGATGTCCGACTGGGGCACGACGACGGTCTGGCCGCCACGGCTGAACGGCTCGGGCTGGCTGACCAGAGGGGTCTCCTGGACCGAGACCGTCAGGTTGCCCTGGGCCACGGCGACGGTCGAGATGCGGACGGCCTCGCCCATGACGATGACGCCGTTGACCTCGTCGATAATGACCTTGGCCGGGGAATCGATCTGGACCGGCAGGTTCTCGACCCGGCTGAGGAAGCCGGCCATGCCGAAGTTCTGGGGCGCGCGGATGGCGACCACGGTGCCGTTTTCAGCGAAGGCGCTCTGGGGGTAGGTCTGGTTGATGGCGGCGGCGATGCGCTGGGCCGTGGTGAAGTCCGGATTACGCAGGTTCAGGCGCACCACCGGCATGGAGCCGAGGTCGAAGCCGGTCTCGCGCTCGACCACGCCGCCCGAGGCGATGCGGCCCGCCGTGGGAACGCCGCGGGTGATCGAGGAGCCCGAGCCGCCCGAGGCCGAGACGGCGCCGGTCTGAACCGAACCTTGCGACACAGCGTAGATTTCGCCGTCAGCGCCCTGCAGAGCCGTGACCAGCAGCGTGCCGCCCAGCAGGCTCTTGGCGTCGCCCATGGCCGAGACGCTGACGTCCAACCGCGAACCCGGCGTGGCGAAGGGCGGCAGTTCCGCCGTGACCATGACGGCGGCCACGTTCTTGGTGTTCAGGTTGGCGCCGCGGATGTTGACGCCCTGGCGCTCCATCATTCCCTCCAGCGACTGTCGGGTGAAGGGGGAGTTGCGGACGCTGTCGCCCGTGCCGTTCAGGCCGACCACCAGGCCGTATCCGACCAACTGGTTCGAGCGGACGCCCTCGATGGAGACGATGTCCTTGATGCGCGATTGGGCCTCGGCCGCGCCCGGCTGTGCGGCGAGAACCAGGGCCGCGATGGCCGGGCCGATAAGGGCGGTAAGCAACTTCTGCATACGACAGACGTCCCTGCGTGAGCGTTCGCGATTAACCATGCGAGGATCGTGCCGAAGGAAAACGTCAGTGAATTCAACATTGATCGATTTTGGGTCCGACGCCTGGCGGCAGGTTTTGCCGGGCCGTTAACCAAGACTTCAGCCCCTGAGGGCATGGTGCGAGGCGTAGAAGGAGACGTCTTGCATGAAGGTCACCGGACCCTTGGGCGCCGCTTCGACGCCGACCACGCGACCCGCTGCACGTGCTGCGGGCGGTTTCGCCTTGCCGACGACCGGGGGCGCGGCCTCTGCGGCGCAGGCCGGCGCGACCTCATCCGCGTCAGGCGTCGCGAGCGCTGCGGCTTTGATGGCGTTGCAGGGCGTGGAAGACCCGATGGAGCGCCGCCGTCGCGCCATTCGCCGGGGTTCGGGTCTGCTGGATCGACTGGACGAGCTGAAGCTGGCGCTGCTGGGCGGTCAGGACGGGGCGGCGGCTCTGGGGCGTCTGGCCCGTGACCTGCGCGAAAAACGCGATGAGGACGCTGAGCCGGGCCTGAAAGCTGTGCTGGACCAGATCGACCTGCGCGCTTCGGTGGAATTGGCAAAAGCGGAAATAAGCCGGTCGCGCGCTTGAAGGCGTTGAAACTTCGGCTGAACCCCGGATTTCCGGGGCTTTGTGAGGATAATTCGCCACACTGCCCCTGCGGAAGCGCAGCTTAGCCATATCACGGACTCGCGAACGCCATTGCCGCGACTCTTGCGCTTGCCTATACGGCCCATGCGCCGCAGGGGGGCGCGATTAGGGAATGAGTGTGAGTGCGATGACCGCATTGGCCTCTGTAGTGTCCGGGGATACGGCTGTTTATCGGCCGACCGACGACGAACCGTTCATGAACGAACGGCAGGTCGCCTATTTCAAGACCAAGCTCTTGTCCTGGAAAGACGACATTCTTCGCGAGTCGAAGGGCACCGTCACCAATCTGAAAGCCGAGACCGAGAACCACCCAGACTTGGTGGACCGGGCCTCGTCGGAATCCGATCGCGCGCTGGAGCTTCGGACTCGCGACCGGCAACGCAAGCTGATCTCCAAGATCGACGACGCGCTGCGCCGGATCGAGGACGGCACCTACGGCTACTGCGAGGATACCGGCGAGCCGATCGGTCTGGGCCGCCTGGAGGCTCGCCCGACGGCGACCTTGTCGGTAGAGGCTCAGGAGCGGCATGAACGTCGTGAGCGGGTTCACCGAGACGACTGAAGCGATGCAAACTTTCGTCAAATGACGAAAAGTTCGGGTTTGCTCCAAGCTTGAGCCATTTTGCCCTGCGATAAGCGCGACGACGGCGCTGATCTGCCGTCGTTGTTCTTAATCTATGCAAGGATGTTTCATGACCCGTACGTCCGCCTCTCTTTCGGCTGTCGCCTTGTTGGCGCTGGGGGCCTGCGCTCAGACGCCAGCTGTCGATCCCGCGCCGCTGGTTCCCGCGAGCAAGGGCGGCGTTGTGGAGAAGGTTGTCTACGTGGCCTCTGAAATGCGCTCATGCATGGCGGGCGTGGCGCGGATGACCTGCCTGCAGGTGCGTGAGACCGAGAGCGGACCCTGGGAACTGCACTATTTCGGCTACGAAGGCTTCGAGCACAAGCCGGGCGTGGAATACCGCCTGCGTGTTCGCGGCACGCCGGTCGCCAATCCCCCGGCGGGCGCGTCCTCGATTCGCTGGTCGCTGATCGAGATTCTGGACCAGAAGCCGGCGCAGAACTGATCAGGGGTTCCGGTCGCGTTTCTCTTGACTTCGAGGGGGACGTGATCGACCTAGACGCTTATCGGAACGGCGTCGCGCCTGCACAGGTGCGACGCCTTTTCGACGTTTTCAGAGACTGGACGCTCTGCCCGGATCATCATGATCTGTGGCGGGCCGCCCGGCCGCCTTCGCTTTCAGGCTCGCAGGATCCTCATGTCCGTCAAGGTTCGTTTCGCTCCGTCTCCCACGGGTAAGCTGCACGTCGGCAATGTCCGCACGGCTCTGGTGAACTGGCTGTTCGCCAAGGGGCAGGGCGGCGCCTTCGTGCTGCGCATCGACGACACCGACCTCGTCCGTTCGACCCAGGAGTCGGAAGACAACATCGAGATCGACCTGAAGTGGCTCGGCCTGACCTGGGACGAACGCTACAACCAGTCCAAGCGGTTCGACCGCTATGAAGAGGCTGCCGCCAAGCTGAAGGCCGATGGCCGCCTCTACCCCTGCTATGAAACCGCCGACGAGCTGGACCGCCGCCGCAAGGTGCAGCTGTCGCGCGGTCTGCCGCCCATCTATGACCGCGCCGCCCTGTCGCTGACCGACGCCGAGAAGGCCGCGCTGGAGGCCGAAGGCCGCCGCCCGCACTGGCGCTTCAAGCTGGAAGGCAAGCGTGTCGCCTGGGAAGACTTGGCGCGCGGCCACGCCGAGGTGGACACCGCCTCCATGTCAGACCCGGTGCTGATCCGCGAGGACGGCCTGTTCCTCTATACGCTGCCGTCGGTCGTCGACGACATCGACATGGAGATCACCCACATCATCCGGGGCGAGGACCACGTCACCAACACCGGCGCCCAGATCGAGATCTTCGAGGCGCTGGGGGCCAAGGTTCCCGGCTTCGCCCATATGCCGCTGCTGGTCGGCGCCGATGGCACGGCTCTGTCCAAGCGACTGGGTTCGCTGGCCATCATGGACATGCGCGCCGACGGCTATGAGCCGATCGCCATCACCAGCCACCTGGGCAAGATCGGCACCTCGGACAATCTGGAGGTCGCCGCTTCGCTGCAGGATCTGGGCGAGGCCTTCGCCTTCTCCAAGATGGGCCGTTCGCCCGCCCGCTATGACACGGCCGATCTGGATCGCCTGAACGCCCAGGCGGTGCACGGGATCGACTACGCCGCCGCCCAGCCGCGCCTGGAAACCCTGGGCGTCGATCTGGGCGAGACCTTCTGGAACACGGTGAAGGGCAACCTCAGCAAGTTCGGCGACGTCGTTGAGATGGCGAAGATCGTTACGGGGCCGGTGACGCCGGTGATCGAGGACGCCGCCTTCGCCGCCGCGGCTCTGGAACTGCTGCCCGAAACCATCGACGCCGACGCCTGGTCGGCCTGGACCTCGGCGGTGAAGGACAAGACCGGCGCCAAGGGCAAGGGTCTGTTCATGCCGCTCCGTCTGATCCTGACGGGTCAGGCGCACGGACCGGACATGGCGGCCATGATCCCGCTGATCGGGCGCGAACGTATGATCCAGCGCCTGAAGGGCGAAACCGCCTGACGGTCCGCCCAAGGGATAGAAGAAAGGCCGCCCTCGTCATGAAGGCGGCCTTTTTCATTCAGGACTGAAGTCGGGATCAGCCCGCGTTGCAGGCGGCGATTTCTTCTGCGCTCAGGGCCTGGCCCTTGTAGGAGAAGCTGGTCACCGGGCCGATCTTGGCGACCACGCGACGGCAGGCGCGCGTCGCGGGCTGGTTGGAGCCGCCGGTGGCGGTGCAGGCGTCGCCTTCGCAGCGCCAGGTGGCGCCGTCGACGATCACGCGGCCGGTCGGGGCCTTGGCGGCGTCAGCCAGGGTGGCGCTGGTGGCCGGGGCCTGGGCGAGGGCAGGGGCGGCCGCGAACAGGACGGCGGCGGCGAGAAGAGCACGCATGAACAGTCTCCGATAAGGGTAGGGCGCACGCCCAGCACCGCTATAGTCCGTTCTTTTAGAAAACTGTCAATGCGGCTTTCTGTCGAGGGATCGGCGGTTACTGACCTACGTTTACTTACCGACGATCATGTTTCAAGTGGGGCGTGTCCTGAGCTGATTTCATGGCTTCGATCGCGCCTTCGACGGAATCGACGCTGACATAGGCCTCCAGGAAGCTGGGCGGGGTCATGCCCTTGGCCACCGTATGCTCGATCAGGGTGAAGAAGCCGTCCCAGAAACCATCCAGATTCAAGAAGATGACCGGCTTGGCGTGCAGGTCCAACCGTTTCCACGACAGCAGTTCGACCACTTCCTCCAGGGTGCCGACGCCGCCCGGGGCGACGACGAAGACGTCGGATTCGTCGTACATCAGTTGTTTGCGTTCGTGCATGGAGGTGACGACGATCGTCTCCACATCGTCGAACAGGCGCTCGCGGCTGCGCAGGAAGGCGGGCATGATGCCGACGACGCGACCGCCGGCTTCATGCGCTGCGCGAGCCGAGGCGCCCATAAGGCCCACGCCGCCGCCGCCATAGACGAAGCGCCAGCCCGCCTCGGCCGTCGCCTTGCCGAATTCCGCGGCAGCCTGGATGTAGCGCGGGTCGGTTCCGTCAGACGAGCCGCAGAACAGGCAGACGGATTGGCCTTCGAAGGGGGCGATGTTGACGGAGGGCAAGGACATGGAGTGTTTGACGACCTTCACGATTAGAGCGCCAGCACTAACCGGCTGGCCTGTATGACGCCACAACCTATAGTGACGCGCGGCAGGATGGAACGAGCGAAGGAGGGCGGGATGAAGGCGAAAGCGACGGGACTGCAGGGTTTGGGCCTGGGGCTGGCCGCGTGTCTCGGTCTTGTCGCCGCCGGCTGCGGCGCGCCTTCGTCGGTGCAAGAAGAACCGACCGAAACCGAGCAGGAAAGCTGGGCCGCTGCTCCGCATATCGACAGGGTAACGACACAGAGGTCTGGCTTTCTGATCAGCGGTCAGGCGCCGCCCGGTTCACGGGTGGTCCTGAGCAGCGCTGTTGGCGCCGCCATGGCTGCGGGCGCGGATGCGAGAGGACGCTTTGAACTGCCTGTGGGGGCGGAGGCGGTTGGTTATGTTCTGACGCCGGAAATCCAGATCGGCCAGACGCCTGTCCCGGGGGCTGAACGGCTTCTGCTGGCGGGGGAGGGCGCCGTGGTCGGGGCCTTGCTGATTGATGGCGGAGCGAGCCGTCGATTGACGGAAGGCCCCAGCCTGGACGCGGTCGACGGCGACGGGCGCGGACTGCTGCTTTCGGGACGGTCTGACCCTGGGCGAAGAATCGAAGTGCGTAGCGAAGGCGAAACGGTCGTCGCCGTGGCGGATGAGGCTGGTTTCTGGGTTGCACCGCTGTCACGTGTCAGCGACCGCGAAGCGCATATCGAAGTGGGTGATGATCGTTACATTTACCCAGGGCCGGGACCGGCGACAGGGCGCGCCGAACGTGCAGCGCAGGGCTGGCGGGTCACGCGCGTGCTCTCGGGCGCAGCGCGACAGACGAGCTGGTTTCCGGACACGACCAAGGCGGCTCCGCTGACAGAAACGTCGTTAACGCCGCATTAACCAAGCTGGGTGATCTACGGAGCGTCTTCTTTTTGTGAGGACACCCACCATCACCGAATGACTTCAAGCCCGGCGCCTGGCGTCGGGCTCTCTTTTTCGGTCATGTGCGCGGGTGCATGGTCAAGAAGGCCGGCAGGAGGCTGGCCACGACCTGACGGCTGGCTCCATCGGATTGGCCCAGCATCTCGCGCAGCGGATCGCCGATCAGCGCCTCGCCGAACGCGCTCAATGCGATGAAGAGCACGGCCGAACCAATGGTCTCGTCCGCCTGTTCGCCGCTGAGGCCGATCTTTTCCTTGATGGCCATGACCAGATTCTGAACCGCTTCACGCACGGGCTCCAAGTGCGACAGGTCGCCGGACAGGGCGATCCACGCGGCCAGTCGTCCAGCGCCGCCAGTCGAGAAGGCGTCGAAAACGGCGTTGATGAGTTCAAGCGGCGCGCCTTCGTCGGTTCGCAAGCGAGCGACGGCGGCGTCCAGTGCGTCGCTGAGGTCCGCCACCATCGAGCCCATGAGCGCTGATTGAAGGCCTGCAGCTGAACCGAAGTGGTGGATCAGGTTCGCATGGGTGACGCCGATCTCTCCCGCAACAGCCGCCAAGGTCACGGCGTTTGGTCCCCCTGACAACAAAAGATCACGGGCTGAGGCCAGGGCTTCGCGTCGCGCTTCTTCGGGAGAGCGCCGTCTGCGACGAGGTTTGTCGGCGATTTTAATTGACATTTGTGTAAATGACATCCATGTAGATAACGTGTCTTACGAGTCGTCCAAGGAGACTGCAAGCCATGGTCGCGACAGCGCTTGATGATAATGCTGGCATATTCGGCGTTCGCGAACCCTCTCGTACGCTAACCCGTCGAGTTCAGCCCATCCGCGCCGCCCGCGCCATACGGCGACTGGTGGCGGACAAGGATGATACCGAACAGGTGTTCGAAATCATGAACGCCTTGGCGGGGCGATCTGTTGACTGGGGTTACGCCAAGTTGATGAGCACGTCAGAGGGCGGGCTTCAGGCCTATCGGCGGCAGGAATTGGCAGACCGTCTTCAGGACCGGGACTGGCTGAAGGCGCTCCCAGCGGGCAGCGTCGGCGCTGCGTATCTGGATTTCGTCGTGGCTCAAGACCTGTCCGCCTATGGACTGGCGGATGAAAGCCGCAAAGTGGCGGACAGTGAGATCGAAGCCGCCCATCCGCGCGCCTGGTACGCGCGTCGTCTGCGTGACGTGCACGATATCTGGCACGTTCTGACCGGCTATCGGACTGACGCCTTGGGTGAAGCCTGCGTGGTGGCTTTTTCACTGCCGCAGACTCGCAGTTCAGGATTTGGCCTGATTGCGGCGGCGATCGCCGTGCAGTTCGCGCGCGCTCGCACCGGCTATCCTTGCGCCCGCGCGGTGTTCAGGGCGTGGCGCGACGGACGTCGTGCAGCTTGGCTGCCGGGGCAGGATTACGAGGCCTTGCTGGCTGAACCGCTGGACCAGGCGCGTCGCCGCCTGCGCATCTCTACGCCTTACATCTATGAGCGCGTGCCGCGCGACGTCTGCAACGCCTACCTGGGCGGCAAGGGCTGAAAGACTGCGTTCGGGGAGCGTGGTCGGGGCGGCCGCGTTTCCTCGAAAGTAGTGAACTGAAGAGCGCCTGCGCGACGTGGTTCGCAGGGAGGGATGACATCATGTTGATAGGGATCACGGTCGCCACTGTCGTGGCGGTCTTTATGACCCTGGTCTTCGCACCTGTACGCAGAAGCTTGTTGTCGCGCCCGGCGATGGGGGCCTTTCGTCGCATCATGCCGCGCATGAGCGCAACCGAGCAGGCGGCGATCGAGTCCGGCAACGTCTGGTGGGACGCGGAGTTGTTCTCCGGCCGGCCGGATTGGAAGCGGCTGCTGGCGACGCCTGCGCCGCGACTGACTGACGACGAGCAGGCTTTCCTCGACGTCGAGACCGAAAGACTGTGCGATCTGTCCAGCGATTGGGACAGTACGTCGGTGTGGCAGGATTTGCCGCCCGACGCCTGGACCTATGCACGGGAGAAGGGCTTCCTGGGCATGATCATTCCCGAGGCTTACGGCGGTCTGGGCTTCTCGGCTTATGCGCACAGCCAGGTGATCCAGAAGCTATCGACGCGTTGCTCGGCGGCGGCGGTGTCCGTGATGGTGCCCAATTCCCTGGGGCCGGCTGAACTGCTGCTTCACTACGGCACGGAAGAACAGAAGAGTTATTATCTGCCGCGCCTGGCGCGCGGTGACGAGATTCCGTGCTTCGCCCTGACCAACCCGTTTGCAGGCTCCGACGCCGCCTCGATCACCGACACGGGCGTGGTCTGCAAGGCTATGTGGGAGGGACGCGAGACCCTGGGTTTCCGCATCACCTGGCGAAAACGTTACATCACCCTGGCCCCCATCGCGACGGTGATCGGTCTAGCCTTCCGCGCGGTCGATCCGGACGGGCTGCTGGGCGAAGGCGAGGAGCCGGGGATTACCTGCGTGCTGATCCCGCGCGAGCATCCGGGGGTGCGGATCGGGCGTCGTCACTGGCCGTTGAACGCCGTCTTCCAGAATGGGCCGATCGAGGGTGACGATGTCTTCGTGCCGATGGAGATGGTCATCGGCGGGCGCAAACAGGTCGGCAACGGATGGCGGATGCTGATGGAGTGTCTAGCGGCGGGTCGCGCCATCTCCCTGCCGTCCTCGAACGTAGGAATGTCCAAGCTGGCCGTCGGCATGGTCGGCGCCTATGTCGCCATTCGACGCCAGTTCAACCAGCCGATCGGCGCCTTCGAGGGCGTGCAGGAGGCCCTGGCCCGGATGGCTGGACACCTCTACGCTACGGATGCCGTGCGGCGGCTGGCCGCGACTGCGCTGGACCAGGGCGAGAAGCCCTCGGTCGTCTCGGCCATCGCCAAATACCACGTGACTGAACGCGCCCGGATCATCGTCAATGACGGTATGGACGTGATCGGCGGCAAGGGCGTCTGCATGGGGCCGAGCAACTTCCTGGCTCGCGCTTATCAGCAGATCCCGATCGCTATTACGGTCGAGGGCGCGAATATCATGACTCGCACCCTGATCATCTACGGCCAGGGCGCGATTCGCTGTCATCCTTACGTCCTGCCGTTGATGCGGACAGCCGAGGCGCAGGATCTGAAGGCCTTCGACCGAAACCTCTTCGGTTATGTGGGCTTTGTACTTGGCACTATGGCGCGCGCGGTCGGGTTCAGCCTCACGGGCGGAGCACTGATCTCGGCGCCGGGCGACGCAGCGCCGGAGCTTAGGCGCTACTATAAGCAGGCAGTGCGGCTTTCGACTCTGCTGGCGCTGGCGTCGGATATCTCGATGGCTACGGTCGGTGGCGCGCTGAAGCGCAAGGGCGCGCTGACCGGACGGCTGGGCGATATCCTATCCCAGCTCTTCATCCTGTCGTCCACGTTGAAGCGGTTTGAGGACGAAGGGCGTCCGGCGGAAGATCTGCCCTTTGTGCATTGGGCGGCACAGGATGCGCTGAACCGTGCGGCGACCGCGTGGCGGGAACTGCTGACCAATCACCCGAGCCGAGGCGCGGCCCTGTTCCTGAAATTGGCGGGGACGCCGTTCGGTCTGAAGGCGCCGACGCCCGGCGACGCCTGTGCGGCCGAGGTTGCGGGATTGATACAGCGCCACGGCCCCGCGAGGGATCGTCTGGTGGCCGGATCGTGGAGCGCCAGTCTGGAGGTCGATCCCATCGCCGCCGTTCTGGTCGCCTTCGACCTGTACCCGCAAGTGGAGGCTGTGGAGGCGCGGCTGAAACCGGCGATCAAGGGCGGGCGCTTGTCGCGTGCGCCGCAGGATCTGACCCAACTGGACGCCTGGGCGAGCGAGGCCCAGGCGCAAGGCCTGATCGACGCCGAGGAAAAGGCTCTGATCGCGCGCTACGCCGAGGTCGCGACCCAGGCGATTCAGGTCGATGATTTCCCACAGGACTTCGGCCTGGCTGAAGGTTTGGCGCGGCGCGAGGCGGCATTGGCTGGCAAGGGGCGCAAGGCCGCCTGATGTCGGACCGCTACCTGGACTTCGCCAACAGCGGGATAGGCGGATGGCTGACGGGAGCGCTGGGCCTGCCGCGTCCTTTGCCGCTGCGTCGTCGAGTAGAGGGCGGCGCGACACCCGTGGGGCCGTTGCTGCTGGGCGGGAGCATGCGTCTGTCGTCGCTATCGCACCGACTGGCCGAGCGGTGGGGCGTCGAGCTTCACGCGGCAGCTAGAGAAGATGAGCGCTACGGCGGACTGATCTTCGACGCTTCAGACATCGCTGATATGGCAGGCGCGGCGGATCTCTATCGTTTTTTCCATGAAACGGTGCGCCGACTTGGGCCTTGCGGACGCATGGTGGTGATCGGCCGCCCCCCTGAAAGCATGGTCGATGCCGAAGGCGAGGCTGTGCAACGCGGGCTGGAAGGCTTCGTCCGATCGTTGGCCAAGGAAGCGCGTGATGGCGTGACCGCGCAGTTGCTGCGGATCGCGCCGGGTGCGGAAGAGGCGGCGTCGTCCAGCCTGGGCTTCTTCCTGTCGCCGCGTTCGGCCTATGTCTCTGGACAGGTGGTGGCGATCGGGGCGGCGGCCCCTGTCCAGATGTTCGCCGAGCGAAGACGCGTTCTGATCACCGGCGCGTCACGTGGGATCGGCGAGGCCATGGTGCGGTTGTTTACGACCGAAGGCTATGCCGTGACGGCGCTCGATGCGCCGGAAGCAGAGACTGACCTACGTGCGCTGGTCATCCAGATCGGCGCTGAGGCGCTGAGCCTCGACATCACTGCGGTCGATGCGGTGGAGCGATTGATCCATTCCGCGCGGACCGCGGGCGGATATGACGCCGTGATCCACAACGCCGGAATCACGCGCGACCGCACCCTGGCGCGGATGTCCGAGGCCGAGTGGGACGGCGTCATGGCGGTCAATCTTGGCGCGCCCCTGGCTTTGACGCGGGCGTTGCTGGGGGCTGGGCTGGTCCGGCCAAACGGGCGGATCGTGGCGGTGTCCTCGCTCAGCGGTATTGCGGGGAACAAGGGCCAAGCCAACTACGCCTTGTCTAAGGCGGGCTGGATCGGCGCGGTGCGGCGTCTGGCGGTCGAGGCGGGCGCCGGGATCACCATCAACGCCGTCGCGCCGGGTTTCATCGAGACCCGCATGACGGCCTCCATCCCCTTCGCCATTCGCGAGGCGGGACGGCGAATGAATAGCCTGGGACAGGGCGGCCAGCCGGTCGACGTGGCTGAGACTGCACTGTGGCTGGCTGAACCGGACAACGGCGGGGTGAATGGGGCCGTGGTTCGTGTCTGCGGTCAGAGCTTGCTGGGGGCCTGACGAATGCGGCGGATGGAAAGATGAGGGGAGCGGCGTCGCCGATCACCGTACTGCAGATGGCGGGCGGAGCGGCGCGCGGGCTGCTGCGTGGCGAAACGAAGACGCGTGACTTGCCGGGTGCTTGGCTGAGGGCGAACGACATACGGCTGGATGCCGATGCGATCGCCGACTACGGTCGGTTGTGCGGCTTTCAGGAAGGGCAGGGCGTACCGTTGACCTGGCCGCATATCCTGGCCTTTCCAATGCATTTGCGCTTGATGATGCGGCCGGATTTTCCGTTCCCGCTGGCGGGCCTGGTGCATCTGCATAATCGTATCCGCCAGCGCGCGCGTCTGACGCCAGGCGAAACCTTAAGCCTCGATACAAGTTTCGGTTGCTTGATGACGCACGAACGGGGCCAAGCGTTCAGCATCCTGACCGCCGCGCATCGAGATGGTGTGGTCGTGTGGGAGGGGCAGAGCGTTTATCTGAAACGCGGCGGCCAGGGACGAGGCTTGGCGGCCCCGGCGATGCGAGCGGCGTCTGAGATGGCGTGCGACCAGGCCTGGCGAGTCCCAGCTGATCTAGGACGCCGCTACGCCGGTGTATCGGGCGACGCCAACCCCATCCACACCTCGGCGCTGGGCGCGCGGCTGTTCGGCTTTCCGCGCGCCATCGCTCACGGCATGTGGACCAAGGCGCGGGCGCTGGCCGTCTTGACCCCGCCGAGGGGCCTTGATGCGGCGGAGATCGAAGTTTCTTTCCGCTCGCCCTTGCTGCTTCCTGGTGAGGCGGTGTTTTTTGTCACGCCTGATCGCCGCGATTTCGAGGTGCGTGATCCGACAGGCGAGCGCGTTCATCTGCGAGGGCGGCTGAACGTTCTCGCGTCATCGGAGATTACCGTCTGATGCTGACCCTGTCTGCGCCGCGCCGTGTCGCCATCGTCGGCGCCAATCGCATTCCCTTCGCCCGATCGAACACGGCTTACGCCGAGGCGTCGAACCAGGACATGCTGACGGCGGCGTTGCAGGGGCTAGTCGATCGCTTTGATCTGCATGGGCTGCGGCTGGGCGAGGTGGCGGCGGGCGCGGTGCTGAAGCTCTCGCGTGATATCGCTCTGACGCGTGAAAGCGTGCTGGGTACGACCTTGGGTCACGACACGCCCGCCTATGACGTCCAGCAGGCCTGCGGCACAGGTCTGGAAGCCGCCATACTGGTCGCCAACAAGATCGCCTTGGGCCAGATCGAGGTCGGGATCGCGGGCGGAGTGGACACGACATCGGATGCGCCCATCGCTCTGAATGAAGGCTTTCGGCAGGCGTTGCTGGCCGCCAATCGCGAGAAGACCGCGTTGGGACGGTTGAAGGCCTTGTCACGCGCAGGCTTGACCGCGCCCTTTCAGCCCGAACCGCCGCGCAACGCCGAGCCGCGCACGGGTTTGTCTATGGGCGAGCATTGCGAGCTGATGGCCAAACACTGGGCCATCCCGCGTGAGGCGCAGGACGCTCTGGCGATCCGCAGCCACCGCAATATGGCGGCGGCCTATGAGACGGGGCTGTTCGACGAGATGATCACGCCGTTCAACGGCCTTAAGCGTGACAACAACCTGCGACCCGACATCGATCCGGCCAGGGTCGCAGCGATGAAGCCGGTCTTCGACCGTGAGAACGGCACGCTGACGGCGGCCAACTCCACGCCGCTGACGGACGGCGCCGCGACGGTATTGCTGGCCAGCGAAGACTGGGCGCGGGCGCGGGGCCTGCCAGTCCTTGCCTGGATGAGAGCGGGTGAGACGGCGGCTGTGGACTTCGTAAAGGGCGACGAAGGCCTGCTGATGGCGCCCGCCTACGCCGTGCCCCGGATGCTGGCCAAGCTGGGGCTGACGCTTCAGGACTTCGACTTCTATGAGATCCATGAGGCCTTCGCCGCCCAGGTGCTGTGCACGCTGAAAGCCTGGGAAAGCGACGACTATGCACGCACTCGGCTGGAGCTCGATCGGGCGCCCGGCGCCATCGATCGGGAGCGGCTGAACATCCACGGCTCGTCCCTGGCGGCGGGGCATCCGTTCGCGGCGACGGGCGGACGCATCCTGGGCAATCTGGCGCATATGCTGAACCGGGCAGGCGAGGGGCGCGGCCTGATCTCCATCTGCGCCGCCGGGGGGCAGGGCGTCGTCGCCGTGATCGAGAAATGAGCGCGACGCTGGATGCGGCGCAGACTGACGCCGATCGCCTGTGGGCCGAGCGGTTCTGGACGCGCGCCTATCGACCCGACGTGCCGGCGACAATCGACGCCGAACTGGCGCAATGGTCTTCGGTCGGTGATCTGTTCGCGGCGGACGCTCGGAAATATGCGGACCGGGTCGGCTTCGTCAGCATGGGGTCGGGCGTGACCTACGGCCGGGCGTTGTCGGAAGCGCGGGCTTTTGCGGCCGGGTTGCAGGACAAGGGCGTGCAGCCGGGCGACCGGGTGGCGCTGATGATGCCGAATTGCCTGCAGTATCCGGTGGCGCTGTTCGGCGTGCTGTTCGCCGGGGCGGTGGTGGTCAATGTCAACCCGCTCTACACCCCGCGTGAGCTGCGGCATCAGCTCAAGGACAGCGGCGCGGTCGCCATCGTCGCGATGGAAATGTTCGCCGCCACTCTGGAACAGGCGCTGGAGGGGACAGACGTCCGCCATGTCATCGTCACGGCCATGGGCGACATGATGGGGCGGGTGAAGGGGACGGCGATCACCGCCCTGTTGCGCCATGTCGAAAAGCTGGTTCCCAAGTCGCGGATTGCTCAGGCGGAGCGCTGGCCCGCCGTGATGCGTCGGGCGCGGCGCCTGACGCTGAAAACGGTCGAGACGAAGCCGGAAGACCTCGCTTTCCTTCAATATACGGGGGGCACGTCCGGGGTGGCCAAGGGCGCCATGCTGACCCATCGGAACATCATCGCCAATGTCCTGCAGGGGCGCGCCTGGATCATGGCCCAGATCCCGCAGGATCAGGTGGTCGGCAACGTCACCATGCTGCCGCTCTATCATATCTTCTCCCTGACGGCGAACCTGCTGATGTTCGTGGGCGTGGGCGGGCGCAACATCCTGATCGCCAATCCGCGCGACGCGAAGCGGGTGGAATGGGTGCTGAGAAAAGAGCGGTTCGCGGCCTTCACCGGCCTGAACACCCTGTTCGCCGGCCTGCTGAAGAATGACGCCTTCCGCGATCGCGATTTCTCCGATCTGCGCCTGACCGTGGCCGGGGGCATGGCGACCCAGGCGTCGGTCGCCGAGGCCTGGCAGTCCGTGACCGGGGCCCCGCTGATTGAAGGTTACGGCCTGACCGAAACCTCGCCGGTGGTCTGCATCGGCTATGTGGATATCGAGCGGCCCGAGACGATGGGCTTCGACGGCACGGTCGGCCTGCCTGTGCCTTCGACCGAGGTGCGGATGCGGCGGGACGACGGAAGCTGGTGCGGGGTCGACGAGCCGGGTGAGCTGTGCGTGCGCGGCCCCCAGGTCATGCGCGGCTACTGGAACCGGCCAGAGGAGACGACCAAGGTTCTGTCGCCCGAAGGCTGGCTGGCGACAGGCGATGTCGGGGTGATGCAGGCGGACGGCCGGGTGCGGCTGGTCGACCGTATCAAGGACATGATCCTGGTGTCCGGCTTCAACGTCTATCCAAATGAAATCGAGGACGTGGTGGCGGCTCACCCTCTGGTGGACGAGGTGGCGGCCGTGGGCGTGCCCGACCCGATTCAAGGCGAGCGGATCAAGGTGATCATCGTGCCGCGCTCTCCCGAGCTGACAGAGGCGATGATCATCGCCCACTGCCGCGAGCGGTTGACCGCCTATAAGGTTCCCCGCATCATCGTCTTCCGCGACGAGCCCCTGCCCAAGACCAATGTGGGCAAGGTGCTGCGCCGTGAACTGCGGGATTAGGCGGCTTCGGTCTTCCCGCGTGTGATCAGGAAGCCGAAGGCCGCCGCCAGCGGGAACATCAGCACGCCGTAGACGGCGCCGGGCAGGGTCATCTCGGGGCTGTTCAGCACGGATTGGGCGATGACGATGGCCAGGGTGGCATTGTGCAGCCCGACCTCGAATGCGCTCGCGACGGCCTGCGGGCGCTCGATCTTCAGCAGGCGCGGTACGCCGTATCCGACGGCCAGACTCAACAGGCAGAAGGCCACGGTGACGCCGGCCAGATTGCCGATCTGGCTCATCAGCACCTCGAAGCTGGACGCCGTCGCGCCGAGGATGACCAGCACCAGGATCAGGATGGAGGCCAGACGCACAGGCTTGTCCATCATGGCGGCGAACGACGGCCGCCATCCGCGTACCAGCATCCCCAGCGCGACCGGCGCCAGCACGATCATGAAGACCTCGACCGTTTTCTTGAACTGCAGGCCGACGTGCAGGTCGCCGGGCTGGAAGTAGGCGATCGCCAGATTGACCACGACGGGCAGGGTGACGACGGCGATAACCGAATTGATCGCCGTCAGGCTGATGTTCAGGGCCACGTCGCCGCGGAACAGGTGGCTGTAGAGGTTGGCCGTCGTCCCGCCTGGAGAGGCCGCCAGCAACATCATCCCGACCGCCAGCACCGGCGGCAGGCGGAACAGCAGCACCAGGCCGAAACAGAGGGCCGGCAGCAACAGCAACTGGCAGGCCAGGGCCACCCCTGCCGCCTTGGGCCGTTTGGCCACGCGTGCGAAGTCGGCGGGTGTCAGCCCTAATCCCAGGCCGAACATGATGATGCCCAGCGCCACGGGCAGGCCGATGGTGGCCAGTGCGGAATCCATGCGTCGATTCTCCCCTAGCGCCGGGTATCGGCGCGGTTGTCCCTCTTAATCAGCGCCCGCCAATGCGCGCCCCGCCGCCCGTCCCGAGAAAATACATCCGCCCAGGAAGGTGCCCTCCAACGCATTGTAACCATGTAATCCGCCGCCGCCGAAGCCCGCCGCTTCACCTGCGGCGTAGAGTCCCTCCAGCGGCGTTCCATCTGGCGTCAGCACGCGGCTGGATAGATCGGTCTGCAACCCGCCCAGCGACTTGCGGGTCAGGATATGCAGCTTGACCCCGATTAGCGGCCCGGCCGACGGGTCCAGCACCCTGTGCGGCGCTGATGTGCGCGCCCAGCGGTCGCCGCGATAGCGCCGACTGTTGTGAATGCCCTGAACTTGCGCATCCTTGGCGTAGGGATTGGCCATCTGGGCGTCGCGGTCCTCGATCTGGGCGCGGATCAGGGCCGGGTCCAGCAGCGGCTGCTCCGTCAGATCGTTCATTCGGCCGACCAGGGTCTCCAGGTCGTCGGCGACCACGAAATCGGCGCCCTTGTCGCGGAAAGCGGCGACTTCTCGCGGCGCGCCCTTGCCGAGACGCGAACGCAGCACGCCCAGAAGATTACGGTTGGTGATGTCCTGGTTCTGCTCCGAGCCGGACAGGGCGAATTCCTTGGCCAGCATGGCTTCGGTGACGATGAACCAGGAGTGGTCGTGCTGGATCAGATCGGGCGTGGTGCGCAGATACTTCAGCGTGGCCATGGTGTCATAGCCAGGCAGGGCTGGGAAGGGCAGGCGCCGCCCCAGGGCGTCGAACCACAACGGTGATGGTCCCGGCAGGATGCGGATCGCATGGTCGGGCCAGATCGGCGCCCAGTTCCGTACGCCTTCAACGTAGTGCCACATACGATCCCGGTTCACGAGCCGGGCGCCGGCTGCGCCGGCGATGTCCAGCATGCGCCCGTCCACATAGTCGGGTACGCCGGTGATCATGTGATCTGGCGGCGCGCCTAGGCGCTCAGGCCAATGGCGTCGCACCATCTCATGATTGCCGCCGATGCCTCCGGTCGCGAGAATCACGGCGTCGGCCTTCAGGGTGAAGTTTCCAACGACATCGCGGCTGGACGGCGCCCCACGCGGCGAATCGTCGCTCGCCAGAATCGCGCCGGATACGCCAGTCACGCGACCGCATTCGACTCGCAACTGGTCGACGCGATGACGATGGTGGAAGGTCAGACGACCCGCCTTGGCCGCTTCTCTTGCCCGATGAGCGAAGGGTTCGGATACGCCGGTTCCCGTGCCCCAGGCGACATGGAAGCGCGGGACGGAATTGCCGTGGCCGAACGCCTTGCCTGCGCCGCGCTCGGCCCAACCAACCATGGGTGTCAGTTTGATATCGTGCCGCCTCAGCCAGTCGCGCTTTTCGCCTGCTGCGAACTCCACATAGGCACGGCCCCAGCGCATCGCCCATTCATCCTCAGCCTGAGGGCCGTCCAGGCGATCCCATCCAGCACTGCCTCGCCAGTCGCGCCAGGCCAGATCCAGGCAGTCGCGCACGCCCAACCGGCGCTGTTCCGGCGAATTGACCAGAAACAGTCCGCCGAAGGACCAGAAAGCCTGACCGCCTAGGTTCGCCGCGTTCTCCTGATCGACCAGAGCGACCCTGCGTCCCGTTCGAGTCAGTTCATGGGCCGCAACCAGACCCGCCAAGCCGCCGCCAACGACGATGACGTCTGCATCCATTGGTTCACCCAAGAATAGTCAAAGCGCATCTCATAAACTAACAATAATGTAAGTACAATGGATTTGGCGTAGAGAATGCGGGCCCTGAGTGCGCATTGCAGCGCGAAATACAAGTTTCGCGAGTGCGAAAACTTACCCTACGTCATCGCACATTGGTGTAAGTAGTGTATTGACAGGGCGGTGAATAGATGGATCGTTGGGCTTCAATCCTGTGACGTTCCGCCCAGTCTCAGGATGATACATCACAGGGCGGGGGAAACATGTCGGTGCGTCTGGGGAAGGGCGTCCGATGTCTGGGGAGGTACGTTTCATGGCTTTAGCGGCCTGTAATCGCGCGCGTCTGGCTGTCACCGCGTCCGTTTTCACTCTTGTCGTCGCTGCGGGGCCTGCATTGGCTCAGGACGCCGCGCCGTCTCAAGAGGCGACTACGGTGGGCGACATCATCGTTACAGCCCAGAAGCGCGAGCAATCGATTCAGGACGTGCCGATCGCCGTAACGGCTCTCTCGGCCGAAAATCTTGACGCCATGAAGATCGAGGGCGGGTCGGAATTGATGCGGGCGATCCCGAACGTCAGTTTCTCCAAGGCCAACTTCTCCATGTACAACTTCTCGATCCGCGGGGTCGGGACTAAGGCGATTTCGGCCAGTAGCGACCCGGCCGTGGCGGTCAGTTTCAACAACACGCCCCTGATCCGAAACCGTCTGTTCGAGCAGGAGTATCTGGATGTGAACCGCGTCGAGGTGCTGCGCGGTCCGCAGGGTACGCTATATGGCCGAAACGCCACCGGCGGCGTGGTCAACATGATCCCAAACCTGCCGGGCTTTGACTTCGAGGGTTTCGTCAAGGGCGAGGCGGGCAACTATGACACCCGGCGCATGTCGGCCATGGTCAATGTGCCGATCACCGACACCTTCGCCGTTCGTCTGGCCGGGTCGGCGACCAAGCGCGACGGGTTCGACTACAACAGCTTCAACGATACCCAGGTGAACGACCGCGACATGTGGTCGACGCGCTTTTCGGCCTTGTGGGAACCGACGGACCGCTTCCGCACCAGCTTGATCTGGGAGCATTTCGAGGAAGACGATCAGCGTTCCCGCACAGGCAAGCAGTTGTGTACGCGGGATCCGGGGCCGACGCGCGTGGGTGCGGTCAATATTACTTCCGACCTGATCCGTAACCGGCTGAGCCAGGGGTGTTTGCCCGGCTCGCTCTATGATGACGCGGCCTATGGCGCGCCGAACGGCGGCGCGTTCGCCCATATTTTTCTAGCTTCCCTGTCCTTTGGTCGGGATGCCTCGGGCAAAACTATCGTGGGTGTGCCCTTGGGCACCGATCCCTATGCGGGTCTGACCCAGTCACGAAATCTGCGCGAGATCGCGACCAGCTATGATCCGATCTTCCGGGTGAAGAACGACGTCGCTCAATTCAATATGGAGTTCGACCTAACCGACCGGCTGAAGCTGATTTCTCAAACGGCCTATGCCGAAGACGCCTACTATTCCGCGCAGGATTACAATCGATTTGTCTCTAACCCGATTTTTAACAGCACTGATGGTCAGAGAGATCCGTTTGGCCAACCAATTGTAGGCCCGTCGCAGCTTCCTGGCGGGTATTACACAGATCCTCAGTTGGGCACTTCCAACCGAATGATATCCACGGACCTAAGCAAATCTGACAATCGCCAATGGTCACAGGAAATTCGATTGCAGTCAGATTTTGATGGAAGGTTTAATTTCAACCTAGGAGCTAACTATTTAGATTTCATGTCTCAAGACGATTATTATGTATTCAATAACGTTTTTACGTTCTTGGCGGAATATTACTATAACGTTAATGTCGATAATCATTACTCGATGGGCAGGCAGCCGCTTCTTTGTACGCCTCAGACGAATAAGGAGTGTGTCTATGTCGATCCGACGCCTATCAGTCAGTTGGCAGGCGACGGGCATAACTATTTCCGCAGCAAGAATGTTGTTCATACACGTTCCTGGGCGGTCTTCGGCGAGGGGTATTGGGATCTGACGTCTGACCTGCGGCTGACGGCGGGGTTGCGTTACACCGATGATCGTAAGATCAGCACGCCCTATCCGAGCCAGCTCCTTCTGGGTGCGGATCGCGGCAACCCGGGACCGTCATCGGGCGGTTATGTCAGTCGTGGTTATCCGGCGCTGCCGGACGTCAAGCAACAATGGGGCGCCCTGACCGGGCGACTGGTGCTGGACTGGAAGCCGGTGACGCCCTTTACGGACGACACCCTGATCTACGCCTCCTACGCTCGGGGCTATAAGGGCGGCGGCGCTAACCCGCCTCGCGTCGACATCAATCCGTCGGTCATCCAGTATCAGCCGCTGGCCGAGTTGTTTGAGCCGGAATACGTCAACGCTTTTGAGATCGGAACGAAGAACTCCTTCTACGATGGAAGGGTGCGGTTGAATCTGACCGCCTTCTATTACGACTATACCGACTATCAGGTATCGCAGATCGTCGATCGTATCTCGCTGAACGAGAACTTCGATGCGCGCATGATGGGGTTGGAGTTGGAAACGGTGTTCCAGCCGACCCCTAACCTGCGCTTGGATGCGAACATCGGCTATCTGGACACCAAGATCGGCGATGGCGAAGGCTCCATCGACGTCATGAACCGAACCCAGGGCAATCCCGACTGGATGGTGCTGCGGCCTTGGCTGCAGGTGCCGTCGAACTGTATCGCGCCGACCAAGCACGTCGAAAAAATCCTAGGCACGGCGTTTCATGAGAATACCAAGACGCTCGCGCTTCAGGCGCTGTGCGGCGGTTCGCTTCGCACGGGGACGTTTGATCCCAACTACACCTCCAGCGTTCCCTTCTGGCGTCTGTTCGGCATCACCTACGATCCATTCAAGGATGCGCCGAACGGGGGGCGTGGTTTTGAGGCGGATCTCAGCGGCAATGAACTGCCCAATGCGCCGAACATCACCGCCAATATCGGCGCCCAGTACACATTCTTCCTTGGGGATTGGGATCTGACGCTGCGCGGCGATTACTACTATCAGGGAAGTAGTTATGCTCGTGTCTATAATACGGAATATGATCGCCTGAAGGCATGGAATAATATGAATATCAACGTTACGCTTGAAAATATGTCGAGTGGCATAGTTTTCCAAGCGTACGTCAAGAATCTGTTTGATGATACGCCAATCACGGACGCCTTCACGAACAGTGATGATACTGGTTTGACGACAAACGTTTTCACGCTTGATCCTAGATTGATAGCAGTAAGCGTAAGTAGGAGATTCTGAGTTCAAATCCTGCGCCGCCACCTGAAATAAGGTGGCGGCGTTTTTTGTGATGACTTATCAAATTTGGAGTGAATAATTTAATATTAATCATATTTAGAATTTGACTTACATTGTATTCAATTGTCTTTTGTTTGCGCCGCCATTATCTGGTGGAATATTTGGGAGGAGATGATATGTTTAAAGCTGCTTCTATTGCTTCGGCCGCCGTTCTCGCCATCGCGGGCTTTGCGGCTCCAGCCATGGCGCAATCGATCAGCCCAGCCGGTACGTCGTTTGTCTTGTCGGGCACCCTGAACCTTCAGCAGTCGACGACTGTCCACTGTGACGTATCGCTGAACGGGACTGTGGCTGCTGACGGCAGCTCGGCCACCATCACCGGCGGCAGCTTCAGCCCAGGCGACTGGCAGTGCGGCCTGCTGGTCTCGCCGTCGGGCTTCCCCTGGACGATTACACCCACCGGAGGTGGTTCGATCACCATCACCAATATCGGCGCCAGCTCGATCCTGGGCAGCTGCAATGGCGTCATCACGACGAACTGGAACAATGCAACCAGCAGCGTGACTTTCAATGGCTCCACCATTCCTGGCTCGCCGAACCAGTGCATCATTACCGGCACGCTGACGAGCACGCCGGGCCTGACCATTTCCTGATCATGCCTGATGGTGCGGTCGTCTTTTCCATGACTGCATCGTTTCCGACGCCGGGAGTTCGCAAGAGCTCCCGGCGTTTCTTTGATTTGCGCACTGACAGTTCAGCAAACGGCGTCGTCTGTAAGGGCTAGGCCCGTGGCTTAATTTGACTTAGCTGTCAGGCGAGACGTCGCGTACGACGGAGTATCGCATGCTGTTGTGGCTGCCCTTGGTCAGTCTGGCCGCTATGGGGCAGGCGGATGTCGCGCAGGCGGCGAAGGCCCGCACTCCTATGGCGAGCGCCGCAGCCGATCAGGCCATGCGCCAGAACCTGGAAGAGCCGGTCAGGGTCGATGACGTGGAGGTTCGCGGCCGTCGCGGCGCGGCCCAGGTTCCGCCTGAGATCGAGTTGGGCGGCGCAGAGATCGACGCCCTGGGCGCCTGGGACATCAGCGAGGTGCTGCAGCGCTTGGGCGAGACGCATGGCGTCGGTGAAGCGCCTCTGGTGATCATCAACGGCAAGCGCGTGGCCAATTCCGGCGCCTTCACGGGCTTTCCGCCGGACGCGCTGTTGCGGGCAGAGGTGCTGCCCGCGGAGGCGGCTGCCCTCTATGGCGGCGCGCCTGGTCAGAGGGTAGTGAATCTGGTCCTGCAACGACAGTTCCAGAGCCATGACGGCCGGGCGACGGGCGGGCGCCCGACACAGGGCGGGATGTCGTCATTGTCCGCCGATCTGCGTCGCTCTGCGATTGAAGGCGAGCGGACCCTTCAGTTCGGCGCTCGCGTTTCTCGCGACACCGCCTTGCGCGCCGACGAACGTGACCGGGAGGGGGGCGAGGGCTTGATGGACGGCGCGATAACGTTGCGGCCTCGCGTGGACATGGCTGCCTTGAATCTCAGCGCGACGCGTCCGCTCGGCGATTGGTCGACCGTTTTCAGCCTGAACGGTCAGGCCCGGGAAAGCCCGTCGCGCATACGTTTCGGCGATGAGGTCGTTGACAGCATGCGTCGCAATGAAAGCATGGGCGCGGCCGTCGGGCTAAGCGGAAAGGCGCTGGGATGGCAGGTTCAGATGAACATAACCGGCCAGGCGTCGCGCGCTCGCGAGAGCGGATTCGGCGATATGCGAAGCGAAAACCGCATGGCAGGGGTTAGCGGATCAGCCGGCCGCGCGCTGATTGAGCTGCCGACCGGGGCGTTGGTTGCAAATCTTAGCGGCAATCTCCTCGCCAACCAATCGACTGTCGAACGAGACCAGGGGCGAACGACAAGTCGCTTTGAGACGCGAGAGGCCAGGGGATCCCTAGCGTTTCCTCTGGCGAAAACCGGGATCCAAGGCGGCGTGTTGCGTGGCGTAGGCGATCTGCTTGCGACGGTCGGCGGCGGCGTTCGGGATACAGGCGCGGGATCTGGCGACGAGATAAACGCGGCCTTGACCTGGATACCGCGACAGAAGGTGCGCCTGAACGGTCTATGGTCCTCAGCCAACGACAGTATTTCTGACAATCTGAGGTCCGAACCTCTGTATCACGACACGCCCCGCGTGGTGTTCGATTTCCGCACCGGTCAGGCGGTGGAGGTCGTGCCGATCATGGGCGGCAATCCTGATCTGCAGCAACCGCGCGCGGAGCGCCTTTCGCTGACGGCGGCACTGGGGCCGTTCACGCGGTGGAGCCTGTCCGCCAATCTGGGCTATCAGCGCGACAAGACGATGAACGGGGTCGGCTCCCTGCCGGACCTGACGGAGGATGTCGAAGCCGCCTTTCCCGAGCGGTTCCGCCGCGATAGCGACGGACGATTGGTCAGCGTTGACTATCGCCCCCTGAACCTGGGTTCCAGCTTGACGGAAGGCTTGACCGGCAGTTTGAATTTCAACCTTCCGCGTCCTTCCAGGCCCGCTGCGGGCGAAGCGGCCGTGCTTAGGGTGACGCTGAACTACAGCTATGGTTTGCGCAGTACGCTGTCGCTGGCCGCCGGGCTGCCTGAACTGGACCGGTTGCGGGGGGACGGAGGCGGCGTGTCCAGGCAGGACGCGCGCTTGATGATCGATGCGCGGAAAGGGCGCTGGGGGATGAACGCCTCGGCCCGCTGGCAGGACGGCTATCGCACGCGACGGTTGAGCGGGACGGATGGACCTGAAGACTTGCTGTTGGAGCCGTTCACGGCCGTGGACCTGAAGCTCAACTTCCAGATGACGTCCGCTCGTCCGGCAGCGGGCGGCCAAGGCGACGGGCCGCGCCGTCGGAGCGGCGGTCTGCAGGTGAACCTGGAGGTCGCGAACCTGTTCGATGAAAGGCCGAAGGCGCGGCTGGGCGACGGCGGACCGGCGCCCGGTTACGGTCGCGACTTTCAGGATCCGATCGGTCGCACGGTTCGTCTGAGCCTGCAGCGGCGCTTCTGAGCCGTTGAACATAGGTCGCATTGACGTTCTGATGTCGCGGGCGTTTGATCGGCTGTCCCTGACCCTGGGAGGCTGCGGCCATGGGCGATAGAGTGCGACATGAACACGCCAGCCTGATCCGTCAGGCGCTGGATGACGAGGGGGCCGGAGCGCGCTCGGCCCTGGCGGCGTCGTGGCGTCGGTCCGTGACCCTGTACGGCCTGGACCCCAGCGAACATGGCGAGGTCGAGACGATCACCGAGCAGCAGCTGCGCGAGGCGCGGCAGGCGATGGAGCCGATGACGCGCGCGGCCGAAGGCGTGCTGGACCGGCTGTTTCTGGCCGTCGGCGGGGTGGGGTGCTGCGTTCTGCTGACCAATGCCGAGGGCGTACCGGTCGAGCGACGCGGGGCTGTGGCCGACGACGACACCTTCCACCGCTGGGGCCTGTGGCCCGGCGCCGTCTGGTCCGAGGCGGTCGAGGGCACCAACGGCATCGGCACGGCCCTGGCCGAGCATCGCGCCGTGACCATCCATCGCGAACAGCATTTCCACGCCCGCAACACCGGGCTGAGCTGCATCACCCACCCCATCCATGACCATATGGGACGGCTGGCCGGGGCGCTGGACGTTTCATCGTGCCGGGCTGACGCGACCGAGGCTATCCTGGGGCTGATCTCGGCGGCGGTGGCCGATGCCGCGCGGGCGATCGAGGCCCAGACTTTCCGCCAGGTCTTCGCCGATGCGCGCATCGTGCTGGCGGGCGGGGCCAGCGAGCGCAATGCGGCGGCCCTGCTGGCGGTGGATCGGGACGATCTGGTGATCGGCGCCACGCGGGCGGCGCGGTTGTCCCTGTCGATCACCGACGAGCGGATCGCGGCCCAGTTGCCCGCCTCCGACCTGTTGACGCCGGGCGGGGCGGAGATCGACTTGCTGGAGGCTGAGCGAGGGGCGGTGCGCCGCGCCCTGGCCCGGACCGGGGGCAATGTCTCGGCGGCGGCGCGGGCCCTGGGCGTCAGCCGGGCCACCCTGCACCGCAAGCTGCACCGTCTGGGCCTGATCAACCTGAACTGACCGATCGCGACGGAAACTGTCGCAAGTCTGCGACAGGTGTGCGCCGCACCATCCGGGCGGCGTCTGGAACAGGCCGCCGGGCCGACCGACCTTGCTTCAAACGACGCCGACAATCGGCGCCCAAGGAAACCGCAAGGAGGCCGTTCCCATGACCAAACCCGAATTCGTCCGCGCCGTGACGCCGAAATACAAGGCGCGCTACGACAACTTCATCGGCGGCCAGTGGGTCGCCCCGGTCAACGGCCGCTATTTCGAGAACACCTCCCCAGTGAACGGCCGCGTCCTGTGCGAGGTGGCTCGCTCGGACGCGGCCGACGTCGAACTGGCGCTGGACGCCGCCCACGCGGCCAGGGACGGCTGGGGCAAGACCAGCGTCGCCCAGCGAGCGCTGATCCTGAACCGCGTCGCCGACCGCATGGAGCAGAACCTGCAGGCCATCGCCGAGGCCGAGACCTGGGACAACGGCAAGCCGGTGCGCGAGACCATGGCCGCCGACATCCCGCTGGCCATCGACCATTTCCGCTATTTCGCGGGCTGCATCCGGGCGCAGGAAGGCGGCATTTCGGAGCTGGATAACGACACGGTCGCCTATCACTTCCACGAGCCGCTGGGCGTGGTCGGCCAGATCATTCCGTGGAACTTCCCCATCCTGATGGCGGCGTGGAAGATCGCCCCGGCGCTGGCGGCGGGCAACTGCATCGTGCTGAAGCCGGCCGAGCAGACCCCGGCCTCCATCCTGCTGCTGGCTGAACTGATCCAGGACATCCTGCCGCCAGGCGTGCTCAACATCGTCTCCGGCACGGGGATCGAGGTCGGCGAGCCGCTGGCCACCAATCCGCGCATCGCCAAGATCGCCTTCACCGGCTCGACCGCCGTCGGCCAGAAGATCATGGAATACGCCACCCAGAACATCATTCCCGTGACGCTGGAGTTGGGCGGCAAGTCGCCGAACATCTTCTTCAAGGACGTGATGGACGCTGACGACGCCTTCCTCGACAAGGCGCTGGAAGGCTTCGCCATGTTCGCGCTCAACCAGGGCGAGGTTTGCACCTGCCCCAGCCGGGCCCTGATCCACGAAGACATCTATGAGGCCTTCATCGAGAAGGCGATCGCCCGTGTCGAGGCCATCAAGCAGGGCGACCCGCTGGACCCGACCACCCAGGTCGGCGCCCAGGCCTCGGACCAGCAGCTGAAGAAGATCCTGTCCTATCTGAAGATCGGCAAGGACGAGGGCGCCGAGGTGCTGACCGGCGGCGATCAGGCGGTGCTGAAGGACGATCTGGCGGGCGGTTATTACGTCAAGCCGACGGTGTTCAAGGGCACGAACGACATGCGGATATTCCAGGAGGAGATCTTCGGTCCCGTTCTGGCCGTGACCACCTTCAAGACGCTGGAAGAAGCCATCGCCATCGCCAACGACACCGAATACGGCCTGGGCGCCGGGGTGTGGTCGCGTGACATGAACACCGCCTATCGCGCGGGCCGGGCCATCCAGGCGGGCCGCGTCTGGACCAACTGCTACCACCAGTATCCGGCGCACGCGGCCTTCGGCGGCTATAAGAAGTCGGGCATCGGGCGTGAGAACCATCGGATGATGCTGGACCACTATCAGCAGACGAAGAACCTGCTGGTCAGCTACAGCCCCGACAAGCTGGGCTTCTTCTGATCTCGATCAAGGCGCGGGCTTCGGTCCGCGCCTTTTTTGTTTCGACGGCGATTCAGGAAAGAAAGCCGCCGCCGCCACGAAGGTCGGCGTTGTGCACAAGCTCGGCTCGCGACCGAACTGACGTTCCCGTACCTCGGCCTGAGGCACGTCTCGGCCGTGAGGGCAGGGGCCTGGTCAAGCGGGTGAGCTAGGCGGACTAGGCGGAGGAGTCTTCCCGCAAGAAGGCCGGAGTGCCGACATAGAGCAGCAGGACTTCTTCGTCGGAATCGTTGCGTACGAAATGGGTCACGCGGCCATCGAAGTGCATCCCGTCGCCAGGGCCGAGCAAGGCTTCCACATCGCCGGCGACAGCCGTCAGCGTTCCCTTGATGACGTATCGGAAAATCTCGCCGTTGTGGGAGTCTGGCGGAAAGGCGAACCCCGGCGGAATGCGAACCAGAACCGCATCCATCTTCCGGTCCGGCAGTTCGGATGAAAGATCGACATATCCCACGACGGAATCGATATCGACGGTCTTGGGCTCCGCTGCGCGGAACACGATCTGGTTGGTCTGGGGCCACTCCATGAAGTGGGACACCTCCACCTCCAGCCCCTTGGCCAGGCTCATCAGGGACCAGACAGACGGCGTGGTGAGATTGCGCTCGGCTTGTGAGATGAACGGTGCGGACAGGCCGCTACGCGTCGCCAATTCCTGAAGCGTCAATCCCAGAGCTTTGCGGCGCGCCTTGATGCGATCGCCGATCGGCAGCTGCTGCACCTTTGAGCGCGTCTCAAACTTAAGAAAGGCGCTGCTCTTGTTGCGATGCGTCGTCATCATGCCTTCTCTGCAGCGTCCGCTCTTTGGGTCAGATCGAAAAGACGTTTTCGGTCAAATAAGACCGCAAGCCATCTGCCTGTGACCAATGTCGCAATCGCTCCTGCTCATTCAGTGCGTCCACAGTGACAGCGGCGATGGCGCGCCGCAATCCAAACAAACCTTCGACATGATCTTGTTCGCAAGCGCCGAAGAAAATAATGAAAAAGGCATACATATCAAAATTTTTGAGGCTTCAAATTTATTGCGGGCTTTAAGGATGTGAGGCAAGAATGTGATGCTTTTACGAGGGTGGGCGCCAATGAAATTCGCATCAAAACTGTATGTCGGCGCTGCGGCGACGGCGCTCTGCATGGCGGCCTTCCCGGCGGCGGCTCAGATTGAGGCGCCGCAGGACGACAATGGGGCGACGGCCGTTGAAGAGATTGTCGTCACCGGCAGCCGTATTCGGCGCAGCGGCGTCCAGACGCCGACCCCGACCACCATCATCAACGCCGAAACGATCCGCCGCTCGGGCGTCAGCGAAATCGCCGACCTCGTGAACGAGATTCCGAGCCTGTTCGTCTCGCAGAACAACCAGACCTCGAACCAGCAGGGCAATGCGGGCCTGAACGCGCTGGATCTGCGCGGTCTGGGCACTGAGCGTACGCTGGTGCTGGTCAACGGTCGCCGTCGCGTGCCCGCCATGCCGGGCTCATCGGCCGTCGATATCAGCGCCATTCCCTCCGCCCTGGTTGAGCGCGTCGACGTGATCACCGGCGGCGCCTCGGCGATGTACGGCGCCGACGCCGTGGCGGGCGTGGCCAACTTCATCCTGAAGCAGAATTACGAGGGAATGGAGTTCACCGGAACCTACTCCGGTTCGACCCGCGGCGATCTGCAAGGCTACGACGCCAGCGTTCTGTTCGGTCGGAATTTCCACGACAACCGCGGCAACGTCACCCTGTTCGGCAGCTATAATCAGCACAACGACGCGGTCTTCGGCCAGGACCGTCCTTGGACGTCGGGCGGCGCGCCCTTCTACATTCGCGGCGAAGACGGCAAGTACACGCTGACCGACGGCAACCGCCAAGTGTACGATCTCGACAGCGCCGTCGTGCAGCTGGGCGGGCCGGGCAACCTCTATACGTTCAATCCGGACGGCTCCCTGCGTCGGCCTGTTTACGGGCCCAGCGGCCTTCTGGGCGCCACCACGGGCAATCCGTCCCTGATCAGCTTCCGCACTGACGGGGGCGAGTTCGGCGGGCGTTATGACGATTGGGCGCTGGCGGTGCCGAGCGAGCGATATTCGGTCGCTATTTCGAGCAACTATCAGATCACCGAGAACATCAAGCTGTTCGGCGATCTGACCTACGCCCAGACGGACTCCAAGGGTCTTTATCGCGCCTATTCGGCCTATGGCACGGACATTCTCTCGGCCAGCAATCCGTTCATCACGTCGGAAATGATCGCGGCTAATGGCGGCGTGGCGACGGGCATCGGCTTCGCGCGTCGCTTCTCGGAACTGGGCCGCCAGGAAACCGAATACGACCGCAACATGTATCAGCTGACCGTCGGCGCCGAGGGTCGGTTCAGCCTGCTGGGCCGCAATGACTGGGAGTGGGTCGCGCACTATTCGAACGGCCGCACGCGCCAGGAAGTGCGCACCCGGAACGCCACCGCCAACGGCCGCTATACCCAGGCGCTGAATGCGGTCGCCGGCCCCAACGGCTCGGTTGTCTGCGCCGATCCGTCCAACGGCTGCGTGCCGCTGAACCCGTTCAAGCCGCTGACGCAGGACGTCATCGACTTTATCCAGTACGATACCAGCCCTTCCGTGCAGACCCTGAAGCAGGAGGTCGTGTCGGCCTATGTCACCGGGTCCGCCTTCGACCTGCCGGCCGGTCCGGTCCAGGTGGTGTTCGGGGCCGAGTATCGCACCGAAAGCAACGACATCGGCGCGACCCCGGAATACGATCCGCTGAGCCCGAAATTCGATGCGAGCATCGGCACGACCGCCACGTCTCTGGTGGGCGACTACGACGTCGCCGAAGTGTTCGCCGAAGTGCGCGTGCCCCTGATCAGCAACGTCACCGGCATCGAGGATCTGTCGTTCGAAGGCGCGGTGCGTCAGTCGGACTACAGCACCGCCGGTGAAACCACGGCCTACAAGGCCTCGCTGAACTGGACCCCGGTCAGCGACATCCGTTTCCGCGGCACCTACGGTCAATCGGTGCGCGCGCCCAACATCAGCGAGCTGTTCACTGCCGGACAGACGGGCGGCGCATGGCTGGCCGATCCCTGCAACTACCATGACGTCGTCAACCGCGTGGACCGGACCGATTTCACGGCCGCCAACTGCGCGGCGATCAAGCCGCAGAACGTGAACACCTACTGGCAATGGCTGGATGTGATTCAATCGGGCAATGAGGGCCTGGGCGTGGAAACTGCCCAGACCTACACCGCCGGGGTCGTGATCCAGCCGCGTTGGATTCCGAACTTCTCGCTGACGGTCGACTATTTCGACATCGAACTGGAAGACGCCATCGGTTCGTTCGGCGCCCAGGCCATCCTGAACAAGTGCGTGGATCTGCAGTCCATGGACAACATGTTCTGCGGCCTGGTCGAGCGCGATCCGACGACCAACAACCTGGTCGCCGTGAATGTGCAGGAATTGAATATGTCGATGTTCAAGACCCGCGGCATCGATTTCGAGGCCAACTACCGCTTCGATCTGAGCTCGGTCGGCATGGGCGAGGAAGCCGGTTCGATTTCGATCAACGCCGTCTACACCAAGCTGCTGGAGCGCAGCTTCATCCTGGACGCCAGCGACGCCTCGACCATCGACGAGACGGTGGGCCTGTTCGGCGCGCCCGAATGGAAGGGCGCCGTCCGCACCACCTGGAACGCCGGACCGTGGACGGCCAACTGGACCCTGCGCCACTTCAGCCCGATGCGGCCGGGCAGCCATGTCACGCCCGACCTGTATGACGTGACGGAAACCGACCACGTCTTCTACAGCGACCTGTCGGCCTCTTATGAGGTGAACGAGCGCGTCTCGCTTTACGGCGGTCTGCGCAACGCCTTCGACGAGGCCCCGCCGCGTATTCCGGGCGCGGAAGCCGGCGGCGCCAACTTCGAGTACGGCTATCAGGCCGGCACCTATGACGTGATCGGCCGCACCTTCTATGTCGGCGTGACGCTGCGCCGATAGGCCGACCTCAAACCACGAAGAGGCGAACGCCTCTTCGACTGCTCTTCAATCAGGCGGCGTCGGCATACCGGAGCCGCCTGATGTCTTTCAGGGAAAGCATGGGGAACCCGCGATGAGAACTCTGCTCCTGACGGCGTGCGCCGTCTCGTCCATCCTGGCCGGGGCGGCTCCGGCCATTGCGGCCGACGTCTCGCCGCCTGCCGCCCGGATGCAGGAAGCCGGGGCTCGCCTGAAGGCCCTGTATGAGGCGGAAACCGACGCCGGCATGGCCCGCTACGGCATCGTCAAGCGGGCGGACGGCGAGTACAGCCCGGCTGTGCGTCACGAGAGCGTCGATCCCGCCTCGCAACAGGAGCGCCTGACCTATGTTCGGGGGCTGCTGCGCCAGCTGGACGCCATTCCGCTGGACGATTTGTCCGCCGAGGACCGCATCAACGCCGCCGTCTTCCGCACCAATCTGGAGCATGCCCTGATCGACGGCCAGTTCCGTCAATGGGAGATGCCGTTCAACAGCGACAGCTCCTTCTGGACCTATCTGGACCAGCCCGGCGCCCTGCGCACGGCCGAGGAATATCGCGCCTATATCGCGCGGATGCGCGACACGCCGCGCTACTTCGACCAGCACCTGGCCAACATGCGCGACGGTCTGGCGCGCGGGTTCAGCGTGCCGCGCGTGACGCTGGAAGGGCGCGAAGCCTCCATCACCAACTTCATCACCGACACGGCCGAAGCCAACGCCTTCTATGCGGCCTTCCGCCAGATGCCGGCGACCATCCCGGCCGACGAGCAGGCCCGCCTGCGCGCCGAGGCGAGCGCCGTCATAAATGAGGCGGTGATCCCGGCCTATAAGACCCTGCTGGCCTTCTATCTGAATGAGTATCAGCCGCGCGCCCGCACCGCTCTGGCGGCGCGCGACATGCCCGACGGCGTCGCCTACTATGAATCCCAGGTGCGCAAATACACGACGCTGGAGCTGAGCGGCGAAGAGATCCACCAGATCGGCCTGTCCGAGGTCGCCCGCATCCAGGCCGAGATGCGCCAGACGATGGCGGACGCAGGCTTCCAGGGGTCATTCGACGAGTTCCTGCACTTTCTGCGCACGGACCCGCAGTTCTACGCCAAGACGCCGGACGAACTGATGATGGTCTCGGCCTGGGTGGCCAAGCGCGCCGACGGCCAGATCGGCAAGCTGATCGGCGCCCTGCCGCGCCGCCGCTTCACCATCATCCCGGTGCCCGATGCGCTGGCGCCCTTCTACACGGCGGGACGCGGCGGGCTGGAATCCTGCCAGATGAACACCTACGACCTGCCCAGTCGGCCGCTGTACAACATCCCGGCCCTGACCCTGCACGAGTGCGCGCCGGGCCACAGCTTCCAGATGGCCCTGGCCGAGGAACAGGCCGAGGGGCCGGCCTTCCGTCGTCACACCTATTTCTCGGGCTATGGCGAAGGCTGGGGGCTCTATACGGAATGGCTGGGCGTCGAGATGGGCATCTATCGCACGCCCTACGAGAACTTCGGCCGCCTCAGCTATGAGATGTGGCGCGCCGCGCGTCTGGTGATCGACACCGGGGTTCACCTCAAGGGCTGGTCGCGCGAACAGGCCATCGACTATCTGGCGGGCCACACGGCCCTGTCGCGCCACGAGGTCGAGACCGAGGTCGATCGCTACATCAGCTGGCCGGGCCAGGCCCTGTCCTACAAGCTGGGCGAGTTGACTATCCGTCGCCTGCGCAAGGAGGCCGAGGCCGCCCTGGGCGAAAACTTCGACCCGCGCCCCTTCCACGATGAAATCCTGGCCCTGGGCGCCGTGCCCCTGACCACGCTGGAAGAGCATATGCGGGCCTACATCGCGCGCGGCGGCAAGCCCGTTGTCGCGGCCCAGGGCGTCGTCGCTCCGTCCCAGTCCTAGAAGCGGAAGCCCCATGTCGGACATCAGCCTGCTCAACCGACGCCGCGCCTTGCTGCTGGGCGCCGCGACGGGGGCGAGTCTGCTCTGTCCGGCCGTTGCGGCGGCCCGGTCTGAGCCGGCCTGGGGCGCCTATCCGCCGACGCCCGTTGAACCGGTGATCGACCTTTACGGCGAAGTCGCGGTCGAGGATCCCTATCGCTGGCTGGAAGCGGACATCCGCACGTCCGAGCGGGTGCAGGCCTGGACCACGGCGCAGAACGCCGTCTCGGACGCCTATCTGCAGGGCCTGGACGGGCGCGCGGACATCCGCGCCCGCCTGGACGCCCTGTTCGACATTGAAACCATCGGCCCGATCGCCACGGCCGGAGAGGCTCAGTTCTTCACGCGCCGCGCCAGAGGCGAGGAACAATCCTCTCTATGGGTGCGCCAGGGCGAGACGGGCGAGGCGCGCAGGCTGCTGGACCCCGCGCAATGGTCCGCCGACGGTACGGCGGCGCTGGCGGGCTATGCGGTGTCGCCTGACGGCCGCTACGTCGCCTACGCCCGACAGGACGCCGGTTCCGACTGGCGCGTCTGGCGCGTGCTGGATCGCAACAGCGGTCAGACCCTGGCCGACGCCGTTCACTGGAACAAATACTCCAACGCCTTCTGGGCCGCGGACGGTTCGGGTTTCTACTACGCGCGCTTCCCTCAGCCCGATGCGATGTTCCTGTCGGGCAACAGCGGGCAACAGCTCTATTTCCACCGCCTCGGCGACCCTCAGGACGCGGATGCCCTGATCTACGAAGACAAGGCCAATCCGGACTATATGTTCATCGGCCAACTGTCCGCCGATGGCCGCTATCTGCTCATCAACACCGGCTACGCGGGCGGCGGGATCGCCCTTCTGTACAAGGATCTGACCCGGCCCGGCGCGGACTTCGCGCCCATCGACCTCGGCCCGGCCGAGCCGCTCGCGGGCAACTATTTCATCGGCTCGCGGGGCGCGACGCTCTATGTGTTGACCAGCGTGGGCGCCGTCAACTGGCGTCTGGTTTCCGTGGACGCCGAGCGTCCCGGCGAAGTCATGGAGGTCGTGCCGGAACGCGCTTTCCCGCTGCGAGGCGCGCTGCTGGCCGGCGACGCCCTCATTCTGAAGTATCTGACCGACGGCAGCGACACCCTCGTCAGCCGTTCGTTGCGCAACGGTCGTGAGCGCGCCGTTTCACTGCCGGGCTTCGGCGTGGTGCAGGGGCTGTCGCGCGCGGCCCAGCCGGGCCAGATCTACTATCAGTATTCCGGCTTCGGTCAGCCGCTGACGACCTATCGGTACGATGTGCCGCGCCGACGCTCCGTGGTTGTCGACAAGCCGCAAGGCCCGGTCGAGCCTTCCCACTATCAGGTCGAGCGCGTGGTCGTGACGGCGCGCGACGGTAATCACGTTCCCCTGTTCATCGCGTCTCGCAAAGGCCTGGCGCGGCGCGGCGACGCCCCGACCATCCTCTACGGCTACGGCGGTTTCGGCGCCTCCTATCCGCCCGACTTCAGGCCGGAGCAGGTGACGTGGATGGACATGGGCGGGGTGTTCGCCATCGCGGCTCTGCCGGGCGACGGCGTCTATGGCGAGGCCTCTCACCGAGCCGGAATGCTGGCGAACAAGCCGGCGGTCTTCGACGCTTTCAACGACTGCGCGGTTCACCTGATCGCGTCGGGCTATACGCGACCCGAGCGGCTCGCAGCCTTCGGGTACAGCAACGGCGGTCTTCTGGTCGGAGGCGCCGTCGCCCGCCGTCCGGATCTCTATGCCGCGGCCATGCCGACCGTGGGCGTTCTGGACATGCTGCGCTTCACGCAGTTCACGAACGGTCGGCTGTGGATCCGCGAGTACGGCGATCCTCAGGACGCCGCCCTGTTCCCCGTCCTGCACGGCTACTCGCCCTACCACGCCGCCGTCCGGGGGCGGCGCTACCCAGCCCTGCTGATCGGCACGGGAGATACGGACGACCGCGTCGCGCCGATGCACAGCTTCAAATACGCCGCCCGCCTGCAGGCGCTGGCCGATCCCTCGCGGCCGGTTCTGTTGACGGTGGACAAGGATTCCGGCCACGGCGCAGGCAATAGCCGATCCAAAACCGCCAAGAGCGCTGCCGACCGCCTGGCCTTTGCAGCGCATCATCTGGGGCTTTAGAAAGGCTCAGGTAAATCAAGAAATGGTCGTCGGCGTAGCCAGGTACGACCTGCAATATGATTGCTTATTCTTTGGGGTGTTCGGGTCGAGCTGAGCTCAAACTCGACGCTTTCAAAGCTTAGGCCCCCGAGTGGCTCCGCGGGTAGGATTCGAACCTACGACCAGCCGATTAACAGTCGGCTGCTCTACCACTGAGCTACCGCGGAACATCCCCTCGGGGGAGGCCGGCGTATAGCAGCGCCTTTTCGATTCATGCAACGGGTAAAAGGCAGAAATCGCCAAATTTTTTCGCAATGCCCTGCGCTACAAGGCTCCGCATGACGCCGACCCATGTGAACGACCCCGATGATCCGCGCATCGCCGCCTTCCGCAATGTGAAGGAGCGCGACCTGACCGGGCGGCAGGGCCTCTTCATCGCTGAAGGCGAGGTGGTGTTGCGCGTGCTGGCGTCCGAGGCGTCACGCTGCTCGCCGGTGTCCGTTCTGATCGCTGAGAAGCGCGTGGAGAGCCTGCGAGGGGTGCTAGAGCGCATGCCGGGCGACGTGCCGGTTCATGTGGCGTCGCAGGCGGTCCTGAACGCCGTGGCGGGGTTCGACCTGCATCGCGGCATTCTGGCTCTGGGGCGCAAGCCTGAGGCCGTCGATCCGGCCGTTCTGTTGGGCGGCCTGCCGGAGCGGGCCGTGGTGGTCGTGGCGTGCGGAATCGGCAATCACGACAACATGGGCGGGCTGTTCCGCAACGCCGCCGCCTTTGGAGCCGGAGCGGTCATGCTGGATCGGACCTGTTGCGATCCTTTTTATCGCAAGGCGATCAGGGTCTCGGTCGGGGCCGTACTGCGTACGCCCATGGCGACGGGGCTGGAGGCCGAAGCGATGATCGAGCTGTTGCAGGGCAAGGGGTTCGAGGTGCTGGCCCTGACGCCGTCGGCGGAACAGACGCTGGCGGGGCTGAGGCCGGGCAGGCGCACGGCCCTTCTGTTGGGCAGCGAAGGGCCTGGCCTGCCGCGAGACCTGATCGTGCGCTGTCGCCCGGTCGGCATTCGGATGGCGGGCGGATTCGATTCTCTGAACGTGGCCGCGACCAGCGCCGTCGCTCTGCACCATCTGACGACAGCGGTGGCGGACTAGGTCAGAAAACAAGAAAGCCACCCCTAAGGGCGGCTTTCTCGATGTTCATCGCGATGGAGGCCTGACCGGGAATCGAACCCGGGTGCAAGGATTTGCAGTCCTCTGCGTCACCACTCCGCCATCAGGCCGTGACCCCTTATCGGTGGGGCCCCGCCATCGCGAGGGCCGTCAGCTATCAGATCGGATTGTCCGCTGCAACGCACGGACCTATAAGCGCGTCACATTTCTTCGCCTGAGCCGACCTGAAGGACTTCGGATTATGGATTTCGCCGCCGCCCGCAAGGTGATGCTGGACTCGCAGGTCCGCGTGAACGACGTCACCGACCGCCAACTGCACGCCGCCATCGGCGCTGTGGAGCGCGAGCGATTCTGCGCCGCCGACCGCGCCTTCTCGGCCTATGCCGACGTCGAGCCGGAAATCGCGGGCGACCGTCGCCTGATGCTGCCGCGCGATGTGGCCAAGCTGCTGCAAGGGTTGGACGCCCGCGCCGGTGAAAAGGCCCTGGCGATCGCCGCGCCGTACGCCGCCGCCGTCCTGGCGCACATGGGCCTGTCGGTTACGGCTCAGGAATCCGACGCAGCCGTGTTCGATGTGGTCGGCGCCGCCCTGGCCGAGGCCGGGGTCGAGACCGTCGTGGCTCCCCTAAGCCGGCCGAAGGGCGAGGGCTACGACCTGATCATCAGCGAAGGCGCGGTCATTGAGCGCCCCGAATCGTGGATTGCGGCCCTGCGTCCGGGCGGCCGTCTGGCTGTGGTGGAGCGCGACGGCGCCAGCGGCGCGGCGATCCTCTATGTGCGTGGTCGCGAAGGTGTTTCGCGACGCGAATTGTTCGACGCTGCGCCTGAGTTGCTGGCGGAAATGGTCCCTGCGCCTGCGTTTGCGCTTTAAGGCTATTGGCGGCGACGGAAGGGGCGTCGCGCTGCGTGAAAAAAACTTAACTGGCGTCGGACGCGGCTAGCCCCCAACTACGCCGCTACAAGGCACTACAGGCGCGCCGGATGGGGGCGTCAGGCAGGGACAGGTTCATGTTGAAACGCTCGCGCGCGCTCGCTTCGGTCGCACTGGTCGCATTGACGATGGGGGCGACGCCGGTCTTCGCCGAGTCGCTTCAGGAAGCCATCGGTCTGGCCTATCGCACCAATCCGACCCTGTTGGCGCAACGGGCGAATCAACGGGCCCTGGATGAGAGCATCGTCCAGGCGCGCGCGGGTCTGCGCCCGACCGTCAACGCTTCGGCGGGTGTCGATTACAGCCGCACGCGCACCGATCGTGTGACGACGACGATCCCCGGTCAGACCTTCTCGATCGACACCAACGGCGACGGCGTGCCCGACGCCACCGGCACGCTGCCGGGCAGCAACAGCACCAGCGGCGGGACGATCGAAAGCGACGGCGCCAGCGCCAGCGTCAGCCTGACGCAGAATATCTGGACGGCTGGGCGCGTGTCGCACGGCATCTCTGCGGCCGAGGCCAATGTGCTGGCCGGTCGCGAGAACCTGCGTCAGGTCGAGCAGCAGGTCATGGTGACGGTCATTCAGGCCTACGCCGACGTCACTCGCGATCTGGAAATCCTGCGTATCCGCCAGGAGAACCTGAAGGTGCTGCGTCGCCAGTTGGATGAATCGAACGCTCGATTCGAGGTCGGCGAGATCACCCGCACCGACGTCGCTCAGTCCGAAGCCCGTCTGGCGCAGTCCGAATCCGATCTGGCCAGCGCTCAGGCGCAACTGTCGGTGTCGCGCGCGGCCTACGCCGCCGTTGTTGGACAGGCGCCGTCCAACCTGCAGACCCTGCCTACGCTGCCGGGTCTGCCGACCGATTTCGACAGCGCCATGGACGTCGGCCTTGCCGAGAACCCCGGCGTGCTTTCCGCCGTTCACGCTCAGCGCGCGGCCGAGGCCAATGTGGCGGCGGCGCGCGCGGAATATCTGCCTTCGGCGCGCCTGAACGCCTCCTATGGCGGGACGGCCAATGATCTGTCGGGCTTGGACCTGGGCGATCGCACCAGCTTTACGGCGGGCGCCACGGTCTCCGTGCCCTTGTTCACGGGCGGCCTGAATCGTTCGCGCGTCGCCCAGGCTCTGGAGCGCGCCAACGCCGCACAGATCAATGTCGAGGGTGAACGTCGCACGGTTTTGCAGTCGGTGAGCTCGGCCTATGCTCAGAGCACTTCTGCGCGTTCCAGCGTTCAGGCCGGCGAACAGGCGGTGCGGGCCGCTTCGGTCGCCGCCGAGGGCGTGCGCCAGGAAGCTCAGGTCGGCCTGCGCACCACCCTGGACGTGCTGAACCAGGAGCTTGAACTGCGAAGCGCGGAAGTCGCCCTGACCAGCGCTCGCCGCAATGAATATGTGGCCCAGGCCCAGCTTCTGGCGGCCATGGGCCGCCTGGGTGGTCCCAACCTGGATCCGACGATCGAGGCCTATGACCCGTCCGACAACTATCGTGCGGTGCGCAATCGCGGCACCCTGCCTTGGGATGGCGTGATCGAGGCCATCGACCGCGTCGCCGCCCCGGCGACGACGCCCGCCGTCGATGTCGAAGATGCGCCCGTTGATCGTCAATTGAAGGGTGAAGTCGTTCGCACTGCTCCCCAGGGCTGAAGACTGAACGACAAAACGTTCGTTGATTCCGACGGGCGTTGATGCGACGACAGGATTCAAGGGGAGGCGAGTCTGAAAGCTCGGTCCCCATCGTCGCCTGCCTAGTCCGCATCGGTTGGCGAGTGTCCCCGTTCGAGCGCCCAGGTTGAGGTTCCGACATGACCGAACAAGCCGCCCAGGAACCGACGATGGAAGAGATTCTGGCGTCGATCCGCCGGATTATCTCTGAAGACGACGCTCCGGCCGAAACCGCCCCCATGGCGGAAGCGGTTCCCGAGTCCGCGCCGGAGCCAGAACCCGTCGTCGTCGAGCCGGAGCCCGCTCCGGTGGAGGACGAAGTGCTGGAGCTGACCGAGCCTTATGAGGCGCCGGCCGCCGAAGCCATCGGCGATCTGGACGTGGCGGACGCTGCGCCGTTCCCGACCGAGCCCGCGCCGGCGGCGCCGCAGCCCGTCGTCGCCGCGGCAGAGGTCGAAACCTTGGTCGGCGAAACCGCTGCCGCCAGCGCGGCTTCGGCCTTCGCCGGACTGGCCGCCAGTTTCCAGAAGCCGGAACCCGCGCCGGTCGCCTCGGCCGCCGACATGAACTTCATGAGCGGCAACACGGTCGAGGCCATGGTTCGCGAGATGCTGCGTCCGATGCTGAAGGATTGGCTGGACGCCAACCTGCCGACCATCGTCGAGGCTCAGGTCCGCAAGGAAGTCGAACGCATCGCCCGCAACGCAGGCTGATCGCTTCAAGACATCGCTGAGTTTTACGACGCCCCTCAGTCCGCTGAGGGGCGTTCGTGCTTCCAGTCGAACAGGGATTCCAGCAGACGCACGGCCTGACCGCGCTCGCTGATCAGTTCAGGGTCGCGGCCCAGCAGCAGACGTGCGTCGTCCGCCGCCGCCAGCAGCAGCGAGCGATGCCGGATCGGGTCGGCGAAACGATAGGCCGGGAATCCGCTCTGTTTCAGGCCCAGCGGGTCGCCGCCGCCGCGCAGACGGAAGTCTTCTTCTGCGATGACGAAGCCGTCCTCGGTGCGGCGCAGGGTCTCCAGCCGCTCCTTCGCCGTCTCGCCCAGGGCGCCGTCCTCGCCGCCGTACAGCAGGATGCAGGCACTGGCCTTGGCCCCGCGCCCCACGCGCCCGCGAAGCTGATGAAGCTGCGCCAGACCGAAGCGGTCGGCATGCTCGATCACCATGATGGAGGCGTTGGGCACGTCGACGCCGACCTCGACCACGGTCGTTGCGACCAGGACGGGCAGGCGGCCGTCCGCGAACTCGGCCATCACCGTTTCGCGCTCGGCGCCCGGCATCTGGCCGTGGGCCAGACCGACCTCGGTCCCCAGAAGTTTGCGCAGGTCTTCCGCCCGATCCTCGGCGGCGGCCAAGTCGATGGCTTCGGATTCCGCCACCAGAGGACAGATCCAATAGGCCTGGGCGCCCGCCTGAACCGCCGCCTTCAGCCGCTTCGCAACCTCACCGATGCGCGCCAGCGGCAGGACTGCCGTGGTCACGGGCGTGCGGCCGGGCGGTTTCTCCATCAGGCGGCTGACCTCTAGTTCGCCGTACTGTGTCAGCTCCAGCGTGCGCGGGATCGGCGTCGCCGACATGGTCAGCAGATGGACGCCGCCCAGAGCTGGATCGCCCTTGGCCTGCAACCGCTGGCGCTCGCGCACGCCGAAGCGGTGCTGCTCGTCGATGACGGCCAGGGCCAGCCGGTTGAACTGCACCGCGTCCTGGAACAGGGCGTGGGTGCCGATGGCGACCTGGGCCTCGCCCGATGCCAGAGTCGCCAGCTTGACGCGCCGTTCCGCCGCCGTGTCGCGCCCGGTCAGCAGCAGGCTGGACACGCCCGCCTGATCCAGCATCGGCGACAGCTTGTCGTAGTGCTGGCGCGCCAGGATTTCGGTCGGCGCCATCAGGGCGGCCTGAAATCCATTGGACGCCGCATCGGCGAGGGCCAGGGCTGCGACGGCGGTCTTGCCCGACCCGACATCGCCCTGCAGCAGCCGCCCCATCTGCTCGCCGGAAGTCAGGTCGGCGCGGATTTCCGCCACGGCCTGTTCCTGCGCCCCGGTCAGGGCGAAGGGTAGGGCGGCCAGCAACCGGGCGGACGCCTCGCCCGGCGCTATGCGGACGGAGGGCGTGATCTGGCGAGCGCGGCGGCGACGGGCCAGGGCCAACTGATGCGCGAACAGTTCGTCATAGGCCAGACGCTGGCGCACCGGCGTGTCGGGCGTCAGTTCGGCCTCGGTCATCGGAGCGTGCAGAGCCTCCAGCGCCGCGCGCCAGCCGACCCAGCGACGCGCCGCCAGCCAGTTCGGCTCCTGCCATTCGGGCAACTCAGGTGCGAGGGCCAGCGCGCCCTGCGCCAGCTTGCGGATCTGGCGCGAGGTCAGCCCCTGCGTCGCCGGGTAGACGGGTTCAGACAGCGGAATCTCATCCACCTTCTCGACCGGCAGGATGTAGTCGGGGTGGGCGATCTGGACTTCGCTGTTGAAGCGCTCGACCTTGCCCGTCACCAGACGCCGCGACCCGCGCGGGGCCAGGCTCTCGATATGGCGCGGCGATCCGGCGAACCAGATCAGGTGAATGAATCCGGTGTCGTCGATGGCGCGCACCTTGATCGGTGCGCCGTGCTTGTGCGGCGGAATCAGGCGGTCGATCGTCACCTCGAAGACGCCGATCTCGCCGTCGACGGCCTCCATCGCCGTGGTGCGCCGCCGCTGGATCACGCCGCTGGGCGACAGAAACAGCACGTCGCGCACGAGCGGGCCCGCCACCTTCTGCACCAGAGGCGCGCTGCGCGGCCCCACGCCTTTCAGCGTGGAGACGTCGGCGAACAGGGGAAAGAGAATCTCGGGCCTCATCATTGGACAGCATAGCTGGCGAAGCGGCGTCTGGAACGCTATCTGATCGGCCTCTTACCGAAGTGAACGGACAGGCAAGGAAACCGCGTGGCCGATATCGACGCACGTCCCGAGGACGCCCTGAATTCTGACGAGCGCAAGACGCGCCTGGGCCGCATCGCCTTCCGCGCCTGGCGCCGGGGCTTCCGCGAGGCGGACATGGTGCTGGGGCCCTTCGCCGATCAGATCGCGCCGACGCTGGACGACGACGAACTGACCGAGTTCGAGCGCCTGCTGGATGAAGAGGACCAGTACCTCTACGCTTGGATCATTGAGCGCGAACCGACGCCGCCCGAGTTCGAAGGGCCTATGCTGGCTCGCATCCGCGCCTTCATGCGCGAACATGTTGCGGCCGAAGTGGCCAAGGGCATCGGTTGATGGGCGCGGCGCTGGCGCGGACCGATGCAGAACTGGGCGGCGCGCCGGAGGGGTTGGACGCCCTGATCGTCGCCGAGCGAACCAAGGCCCAGGGCGGGACGGCTCTGTTTATCGCGCGCGATTATCAGCGCACAGGCAATTTCATCCAGGCCTTCCGCTTCTTCGCCAAGGATGTTGAAGTTCTTGAATATCCGTCGTGGGACTGTTTGCCCTATGACCGGCTGAGCCCTACCGCATCGGTCGCGGCGCAACGCATGGCGACTCTGACCCGGTTGGCGACGCGCGATCCGTCGGATCGAACGCCGCTGCTGGTGGTCGCCACGGTCGCAGCCGCCTCCCAGCGCACGCCGCCGCGCAGCGCCGTTACGGGCGCCGGTTTCGCGGCCAAGGTCGGCGCAGATCTCGATACGGCCGCCCTCGAGCGCTACGTTGCGGCCAACGGCTATGTACGCGCTTCCACCGTGTCGGAGCGCGGCGAATACGCCATTCGGGGCGGGGTGATCGATGTCTTCCCGCCGGGATTCGACGAGCCGGTGCGCCTCGACATGTTCGGGTCTGAGCTGGAATCGATCCGCGCCTTCGACCCCGAGACACAGCGTTCGACGCGCCAGTTGAAGGCGGTTTCGCTGTCGCCGGTGTCCGAAGTGCTGATGGATGCAGATTCGATCTCGCGCTTCCGCAGCGGCTATCTGAACCTGTTCGGCGCGCCGGGCGACGAGCCGATGTACGCCGCCGTCAGCGAGGGCGCGCGCCGTCAGGGCGTCGAGCACTGGCTGCCGCTGTTCTACGACCGGTTGGACACGCTGTTCGACTATCTGCCGGATGCGGCGCCGGTCTTCCTCGACAGCCAGACGGAGCAGGCGCGCGGCGAGCGCTGGAACCTGACCATCGACGCCTATGAGGCGCGCAAGGAGGCGGCGCGCGGCAAGGGCGGGGCGGCCTATCGCGCCCTGCCGCCCGCGCGGCTCTATCTGGACGAGAGCGACTGGAACAGCGCCCTGGCCGGTCGCGCCGTGCGCCGCCTGTCGCCGCTGGCCGCCGGTTCAGGCGAGGACGCGGGCGGCCGTCTGGGCCGCAGCTTCGCCGCCGAGCGGTCGCAGGACAGCGTCAATCTGTTCGCCGCCGTGGCCCAACACGCCGAAGCGCTGAAGGGGCAGGGCAAGCGCGTCCTGTTCGCCTCATGGTCCGAAGGCTCGGCCGAACGTCTGGCCGCCATGCTGGGCGATCACGGCCTGACGCACGTCGTGGCGGTGCGGGACTGGGACGATGTGCGAGGCGCGCCGGACGGCATCTATTTGCGCTCGGTGCTGCCGGTCGAGCATGGTTTCGTCACCGACGACCTGGCCGTCATCTCCGAGACCGACATTCTGGGCGACCGTTTGGCGCGGCCTAAGCGTAAGCGGCGGGCGTCGAACTTCCTGGCGGAAGCGTCGGCCCTGACGGCGGGCGATCTGGTGGTTCACCTGGATCACGGCATCGGCCGTTATGAGGGCTTGCGGACGCTGGAGATTCAGGAAGCGCCGCACGACTGCCTCGAACTCCTGTATGCGGGTGAGAGCAAGCTCTACCTGCCGGTTGAAAACATTGACCTTCTGACGCGCTACGGCACGGACGCCGAAGGGGTTCAACTCGACCGTCTGGGCGGCGCAGGCTGGCAGGCGCGCAAGGCCAAGGCCAAGGAGCGCCTGCGCGCCATGGCCGAGGGGCTGATCGCCCTGGCCGCCAAGCGGGCGCTGCGGGTGTCCGACGCCATCACGCCGCCCGCCGGCCTGTTCGACGAGTTCTGCGCCCGCTTCCCCTATGAGGAGACGGACGATCAGTTGAACGCCATCGGCGACGTGCTGGAAGATCTGGGCAAGGGCACGCCGATGGATCGCCTGATCTGCGGCGACGTCGGCTTCGGCAAGACCGAGGTCGCCCTGCGTGCGGCCTTTGTCGTGGCCATGACGGGGCAACAGGTCGCTATCGTCTGCCCGACGACCCTGCTGGCGCGCCAGCACTTCAAGACCTTCAGCGAACGCTTCGCCGGCTGGCCGATCAAGGTGCGCCACCTGTCGCGCATGGTCACGGCCAAGGACGCGAACGAGACGCGCGCGGGTCTGAAGGACGGCAGTTTCGAGATCGTGGTGGGCACCCACGCCGTGCTGGCCGATCAGGTCGGCTTCAAGGATCTGGGCCTCGTCATCGTCGACGAGGAGCAGCACTTCGGCGTCAAGCACAAGGAGAAGCTGAAGTCCCTGCGGGCCGATGTTCACCTGCTGACCCTGACAGCCACGCCCATTCCGCGCACCTTGCAGATGGCGCTGTCGGGCATCCGCGAGATGTCGATCATCGCCACCCCGCCGGTCGATCGTCTGGCTGTGCGGACCTATGTCACGCCGTGGGATCCCGTGCTGGTGCGCGAGGCCCTGCTGCGCGAGAAATATCGCGGCGGTCAGGCCTATTACGTCGCGCCGCGCCTGAAGGATTTGCCCGACATCGAGCGGTTCCTGCGCGAACAGGTGCCTGAGGTGAAGTTCGTCGTCGGTCACGGCCAGATGAGCCCGACCCAGCTGGAAGCGGTCATGAGCGCCTTCTACGACGGCGAATATGACGTGCTTGTCTCGACCACCATCGTCGAAAGCGGCATCGACATTCCAACGGCCAACACGCTGGTCGTGCATCGCGCCGACATGTTCGGCCTGGCCCAGTTGCACCAGATCAGAGGCCGCATCGGCCGGTCCAAGGCGCGGGCCTTCGCCTATCTGACGACCGATCCGACCAAGCCGTTGAGCCTGTCGGCCGAGCGGCGTCTCCAGGTGCTGCAGTCGCTGGATAATCTGGGCGCCGGCTTCCAGTTGGCGAGTCACGATCTGGACCAGCGCGGCGGCGGCAATCTGCTGGGCGACGAACAGTCGGGCCACATCCGCGAGGTCGGCGTCGAACTGTATCAGCAGATGCTGGAGGACGCCGTCGCCGAACTGCGCGAACAGGGCGAAGCGGCGCCCGATCGCGGTTGGTCGCCTTCGATCAATGTCGGCGCGGCCGTATTGATTCCAGAGGATTACGTCCCGGACCTGAACGTTCGACTGAGCCTGTATCGCCGCCTGTCCGACGCCGAGAAGATGGAGGACCGCGAGGCCATGGCCGCCGAACTGATCGACCGGTTCGGCCCGCTGCCGGACGAGGCGCAGCAGCTTCTGCGGATCGTCGGGATCAAGGCCAACTGCCGTACCGCCATGATCGAAAAGATCGACATCGGGCCCAAGGGCGCGGTGCTGACCCTGCGCAACAACACCTTCCCCAATCCGATGGGGTTGGTGGGCCTGATCCAGAAGAACCACGCCTTCTGGAAGATCCGCCCGGATCAGAAGATCGTGGTGAAGGGCGACTGGCCCACGCCGGAGGATCGACTGAAGGTCGCCGAGCGCATCACCGCCGATCTGGCGCGGGTGGCGGGAGCGGCCTAGCCGGCCCTTGATTGCATGCTGCGGATCAGGGCGCCGAACAGATTGACGTAGTCATCGGTCCATGGCCGTACTTCGGTCGGCTCCAGCTTGCGCCAGCGGCCGTCGGCCTTGAAGTCCGCCAGGCCTTCGGGCGTCGGCGAAATGGCCAGGGCCTCGGTCGAGGCTTCGGCCATCAGGGCGGCTTCCGGGTGCTCGATATAGATCTGGTGCAATTCGGTCGCGTCCAGTTCCCGGGCTGCTGCGACGGCGGGCAGGGTGATCTCCAGATTGCGGTTCGACAGGTGCAACACCACCACGCCCTTGGGCTTCAGCAGCTTGAGATAACCCGCGATCGCCTCGCGGGTCAGCAAATGAGTCGGCACGGCGTCGGACGAGAAGGCGTCGATGATCAGCAGGTCATAGGATCCGGCGGCCTCCTTGTTCAGCGTCAGCCGCGCATCGCCCAGAACGGTGCGGATCGGGCCGTCGGCGCAGTCTGAGATGAAGGTGAACCACTTGGGATCGCGCGACAGGCGGTCGACCATGGGGTCGATCTCGAAGAAGGTCATCTGGTCCGAGGCGCGCTTGTAGGCCGCCATGGCGCCCGAGCCCTGACCCACCACGCCGATGACGGCGCGGGGGCCGCGCGCCTGGATCAGTTCGGCCGCCTGCCCCAGCGGCGTGGTTTGCGCATAGTACATGGTCGGGGCGCAGGCGAAGTCGGGGTTGCGCGCCTGGGCGCCGTGCAGGGTGGTGCCGTGCATCAATACATGAACGTCGCCGCCCATCTTGGGGTCCGGCGTCACGGCCACGCGCATGACGCCGAAGAAGCTGCGCTCGGACAGGCTCCAGTCGTAGCCTCGGCCGATATAGTGGGCTGACAGAGTCATGGCGGCGACGACGGCGGTGAACATCAGCGCGCGGTCGCGGATCAGGAAGGCGCAGATGGCGGCGACGCCCAGGATGATCTGCGCCGTCGCGGTCAGTCCGAAATCGCTGAACGTGGCCCGCATCGACGGATTGTAGCGCATCATCTCGAACAGCAGCGGAACCGAGACCGCGATCACTAGACCCGCTGTCATCAGCCAGGCCTCGCGCTTGGTCGGGCGGTCGCCCAGCCACGGGCGCGCCAGGCAGACCAGCACCATGACCAATGGGTATTCCAGCACCGTCTCGAACAGGACCGGCGCCAGCAGGGCGGTGAACGCGCCCCCCAGCACCCCGCCCAACGACATCAACAGATAGAACTCGGTCAGACGGTCCGGCGCGGGACGACGCGCGGCCAGCTGCTGGTGGCACATCAGGGTGGTGAAGAAGAAGGCGAGCAGATGCAGGCCCAGCAGCATCAGCCACTGCCCGGTCGTCATGCCGACCAGTGCGGCGACCATGATGGTGAATGTCGCCTGTAAAACGAGGGTGACGGGCAGGGGGATCCAGGGCTTGGCCTGGAAGGCGATGACGAAGGTCAGCAGGTATAGGGCCAGGGGCGCGACCCACAGGAAGGGCGCTGAGGCCACATCGGTCGACACATGCGCCGTGACGCCCAACATCAGGCTGGAGGGGGCTGCAGCAAGCAGAATCAGGATGATCTTGCGCGACCAGGGGATCGTCGGACTGCGCTTGGCCGACGCGGCGACGCGTGCGGCGCCGAGGCCGCGCGGCATGATGATGGCCAGACCCACGATCATCAACGCGAAGGCGCCGTACCCGACCGTCCAGCCGATCGTCTGCGCGGACAGGGACGCCAGCGGCTCTAAAAGAGCGGGGTAGGCCAGCAGGGCCAGAAAGCTGCCGAGGTTGGAGGCGGCGTAGAGAACATAGGGATTGGCCCCGTCGGGGCGGCCGGCCCGCGCTCGGGCGTACCAGGCCTGAAGCAGGGGCGCCGTGGCCGACAGGATGGCGAACGGCGCGCCCACGGATAGGGCCAGAGCGCCCAGCAGCCAGCCGATCGGCGCGGCCGGGTCGGGATCGCCCAGGGCCTGTGTGATGCTGAGCGGCAGGAAGAGAGCCGCCGCCGCCAGCAGGACCAGATGCACCACGGCCTGCAATCGCACAGACGGTATCCGCTGCAGCAGGTGAGCGTAGAGATAGCCTGCGAGAAGCGCCGCCTGGAAGAATACCATGGCGGTGTTCCACACCGATGGCGATCCGCCCAGTAACGGCAGCACCAGCTTGGTCGCCATGGGTTGAACGATGAAGACCAGGCTGGCCGAAGTGAAGATGGCGACGGCGAAGGCCGCAGGTGTTATCGCATCGACCTTGCTTTGGGCCGGAGACAGGACGTGTTCGGTCATGCGCTGCTTTCGACCTCGGGCGGATGATTCGGTCGAGGCGAGGCTATGACGACTCGATGATGGAGCGAATTCCCATGTTGCCGCAGGATATCGAGGCGACTGCTGAAAGTGTGATCCGCCGCGCGATCGAGGCCGGCCTGATGATCGCCACGGCTGAGAGTTGCACCGGCGGCCTGGTGGCGGGCGCGTTGACGGCGATTGCGGGCTCATCGGCCGTCGTTGATCGCGGCTTCGTCACCTACAGCAATGAGGCCAAGACAGAGATGCTGGGCGTATCTCAGGACGTGCTGGCGCGTTTCGGCGCGGTGTCCGAGCCGACGGCGCGGGCCATGGCCGAAGGCGCGATAACGCATTCTCGAGCCCAGGCGGCGGTGTCGATCACCGGGATCGCCGGGCCTGGCGGAGGATCAGATGAGAAGCCGGTGGGGTTGGTCCATTTCGCCGCCACGGCGGCGGATGGAACCATCATTCATGTCGAAAAGCGGTTCGGCGCCGCCGGGCGGGACAAGGTTCGGTTGGAAAGCGTGCGCGTCGCCCTGAGCTTGTTGCTGGAGGTCGTATCGCGATGAAGCCTGTTGTCGTCGATGCGCGTGGTCACAAATGCCCTGTGCCCAGTCTGCGCTTGCGCAAGGCGATGGACGGGCGCCGCGCGGGCGAGCGGCTGACGTTGCTGGCGACCGACCCCATGGCGCGGATCGACGTGCCCTTTCTGATGCAGGAACTGGGCGGACAGGTCATTCAGATCGAAGAAGCAGACGGCGTCCTGGAAATCACTGTCGAGAGCGGCGGCGCTCGGACAGGCTGACCACCGTATCGGAATAGATTTCCGGCGAGGGCAGGGCGGCGCGCTTTTCCCAGTCGATCTCCAGTTCCGTAGCGAAGGCGCCGCCGTAGAAGACGGCATTGACGTTCCACGACAGCCAGATCAGCAGCACCACCACGGCGCCGACCGAGCCGTAGGTCGCGCCCAGATGCACGATTTGCTCGACATAGATGGTGCACAGCCAGGAGAAGAAGGTGGACATGATCGTGGCGACCAGACCGCCGACGATCGCCGCCTTCCACGCTACGCGTTTGGCGTGCGCCATGGCGTATCGATAGAGCATGGTCAGCCCCAGCCATAAGCCAAGAGCGGGCCACAAGCCGTCCAGAGGGAGAGTCACCCAGCCGCCGGGCTGATCAGCATAGGCATGCTCCATCAGGCGCGACGTGACCACGGCGCCTGACACTACCGTGAAAAGGGCGAAGGCGGCCAGTGCGACGAGGAAGGCCAGCATGTTGAACTTGAAGAAGCCAAGCGGGTTCGTTTCGTCATGGATCAGGTTCAGACCCGCCAGCAACGCCTTGAAACCTCGATGCGCGGCATAGGCGCCGATGACCAGGGCGATCGCGCTCTGGAACGACACTGTTCGGGCCGAGGCGTTGGCCAGGCGGTCGATCTCATTCAGGAACAAGGTGCGCGCGGCCGACGGTATGACGTCCGCCAAGGCGGCCGCCTGTTCGCTGACCTGACCGATCGTCAGCACGGCCTTGTAGAAACCGATCAGGATGGCGATTGCCGGAAACAGGGCCAGCAGGGCGAAGAACGAGACCCCGCCGGTATAAAGCATGACGTCCCGGCCCCAACTCCTAGCGAAAGCGCGGCCCGCCAGGCGCGCCCCACGCATGGGCAGGTCCGCGAGCGGTAAGGGCTGGGTCAATCCGAAGCCTCGTCGTCGAACAAGCGGGGGGATTAACCCCATTTGGCACGAGGTGAAAACCCCTGAGCGCCATGTCACGCTACGCGTTCTTGCCCATTGCGGGGCGCAAAGACCCCGGTATCATGCCGGATGGTTCGGGCAAGGCGGCGGGGGCGGCCGGCCGAATCCAGGAGATTTTGCTTGCTTTCCAACCCGCGCGTTCTGGTCGTCGCCAGCCTTGATGACGCTCTGGATCCCCTGTGCGAGGGGCTGGATCGGCTGGGGTGGCGGACCGTGACCGCCCGGGATCTTGATGCGGCCTTGTTGGTGCTCGCGGACATGTCGATCGATGCCGCAGTGGTCGATGTGGATCAGTTCGACGCTCAGGAGATCGAGCGACTGCGGCGCTCGGCGGATGCTCGCTATCTGACGATCCTGGGCGTAGGCGAGCCCACTCGATCCGGCGTGAACGGGTGCGATTTGACGTTGTCCAAGGCGCCGCACCCGGCGCAGGCGGCGTTGCGACTGGAGCAGATGACTCGCGCCGCGGTGGCAGATGAGGAGTTCGTCCTGCGTCAGGCCACTTTTGGTCAGCATGGCGTCACGCTGGCTGCGCCCGACGTTGAGAACGTTCGACTGAACATCTTGACCGTCGGCGCCGCCGATCGCCGGTTTCTGGCTCTTTCCAACGCCTTGACGCAGCTTGGAGCCGAGGTCGTGGCGGCGCCGACGCCCTACACGGCCTTCGACTATCTGCATGAGCGCGCATTCGACGGCGCTGTTCTGTGGGGCGACCGATCGCACGCGCCCGCATTGGCGATTGCGGCGGGGATGCGCCGGAACACCCGCCTCTACCACATTCCGTTGACCCTTTACCTATGGGACGAGGAGACTGGGCCGGACCTGGGCGATCTGTATCGTCGAGGATTCGCCGATGTGGCCGATCCCGAAACGTCGGAGGGCGACGCGGCTGCGCGCGTCATGGCGCTGGCGCGCAATCATCGCCGTCAACGGGGGCTTCGCCGCGCCCTGGACGCCGTTCGAGGCAGCGATCTGATGGATGAGACGACGGGCCTGTTCAGTCGGGAGCTTTTCGCTTCCCACCTGAATCGTCTGGTCGGCGGGGCGAGGATGCGGTCGCGTACGCTTTCCGTGTGCGTTCTGCGCGTGGCGGATCGCGAGGCTGTTGCGGCAGCCAGGCCTGGAGGTTGGTTGGAGAAGGCCATGCCGCAGGTAGGAGCCATGGTGTCGCGTCTGGTGCGGGTCGAAGATACCGCTGCGCGCCTGTCGAGCGAGACCTTCGCCCTGGCCTTGCCTGCAACGGACGAACCCTCAGCACGCATCACCGCTGAACGGATCGCGGCCGTGATCGCCTGTACGGCCTTTGATGCCGGCAAAGACCGCTCGCCCTTCGTCGTCGAACTGGACGTCGGAGTGGCGCAACTGACCGCCGAAGACACGGCGCTGACTTTGCTGGAACGGGCCTCGGCCGGATTGCCGCGCGCCTGACCGGGCGTCAGGAGGGCAGTTCGACCGAGACGGCGGCCTGGGCCGCCAGGCCTTCACCTCGGCCGGTGAAGCCAAGCCCCTCGCTTGTGGTGGCCTTCACGCTGACGGCGTCCAGCGGCAGATTTAGTAGTTTCGCCAGTCGTTCGCGCATCGCCAGACGGTGCGGCTTTACCTTAGGATGTTCGCAGATCAGTGTGACGTCCACGTTGATGATACGTCCGTCGCGCGCGGCCACGCGCTCTGCTGCATATACCAAAAACCGATCGGAGGACGCGCCCTTCCATTGCGGGTCGCTGGGTGGAAAATGGTCGCCGATGTCGCCGTCAGCGATGGCGCCCAGGATGGCGTCAGTCAGGGCGTGCAGGCCCGCATCGGCGTCCGAATGGCCGATCAGGGTCTGGTCGTGCGGAATCTCGACCCCGCACAGCCAGACCGACGAACCGGGGCCCCAGCGATGAACATCGAAGCCCTGTCCGATGCGAACGACGGTGCGGGGGGCGGCGAGCGCCTCGGCCATGGCGAAATCCTCAGGATAGGTCAGTTTCAGAAGGCGGGGATCGCCGGGGATCCGTCGGACACGGCCGCCTGTGCGCTCGACGACGGCGGCTTCGTCGGTCGCCGTCTCATCGTTCGGCCAGGCGGCATAGGCGTCGCGGATGGTCTTCAGGCGGAAGGCCTGAGGCGTCTGGGCGCGCCAGAGGCGGTCGCGATCGACGCCGCCGACAATGAAATCGCCCTCGGTGCGGCGCAGGCTGTCGGCGACGGCGAGTGCGGGCAGGGCGCCGTCAGCGTCCTTAAGGCCCTGCAGCAGCGCCTCTATGATGTCGGCGCTCAGGAAAGGCCGGGCGGCGTCGTGGATCATCACAGGCTCAGCGCCATCCGCCGTCAGCGCCGCCAGACCAGCCCGAACCGAGGCGGCCCGGGTCGCGCCGCCGGGCACGGCGCGCCAGCCGGACAGCCCTGCCAGAGCCGTTTGCGCCGTCGCTTCGGCGTCGGCGGCGATCACTACCACGACCTCCCGAGCGCCGGCCTTCAAGAGCGCCTCGACGGACCAGGCGATCACCGGACGTCCGGCGACGACGCGCCACTGCTTGGCGCCTCCGGCCCGCGAGCCTGAACCGGCGGCCACGACAATCGCTGAGAATCCCATGACGGCCTTCTAGGCGTCCCGGTATCGCTTGACGAGAGGGGGCGCCTTCGGTGCTAAGGAAGCCGAATGAAGACTGGCCTGAAAATTGGGGATGTGCAGATCGACGGGCGGGTGCTGATGGCGCCCATGACCGGGATCACCGACCTACCGTTCCGAGTGCTGGCGTCAAAGCTGGGAGCCGCCTATGTGGCGACAGAGATGGTGGCCGCTGCCGAGCTGGCGCGCGCCCGACCCGACGTGGTGCGCCGTGCAGCCGTAGGCGGAGGGTTGCCGCTAACGGTGATCCAGTTGGTTGGCGGCAACGCTGAGGCTATGGCCGAGGGCGCGCGCATGGCCGAGAAGGCGGGCGCTGACATTGTCGATCTGAACTTCGGCTGTCCCGCCAAGGAAGTGACCGGCGCGGCCTGTGGTTCAGCCTTGATGCGGACGCCGGATCAGGCGGCGCGGATCATGGAAGCGGTCGTCCAGGCGGTCAGCCGGCCGGTGACGGTCAAAATGCGTCTGGGCTGGGATGAGAACAGCCTGAACGCGGCTGATCTGGCGCGCCGGGCCGAGGCGCTGGGCGTGGCGGCGGTGACGGTGCACGGACGCACTCGCAAGCAGTTTTACACCGGGGTCGCCGACTGGGACGCTGTGGCCGAGGTGAAGCAGGCTGTCGCCATCCCGGTTATCGTCAACGGCGACATCATCACCGCCGAACAGGCGCGCGAGGCGTTGAGGCGTTCGGGCGCCGACGGCCTGATGCTGGGTCGAGGCGTCTATGGCCGCCCATGGTTGGCGGCGCATCTGGAACGCGCCTTGATGGACGGCGCGCGACTCAGCGAGCCGGACCGCGAGGAGCGTCTGGCCATCGTCATCGAGCATATGCGGGCGTCCACCGCCTTCTATGGCCTGCCTTTGGGGCTTAAGATGTTCCGCAAGCACTTGGGCTGGTACATCGAACAGGCGCCTTGGCCGGCTGATCCGGGTGAGCGGCGCGCGGCCAAGGCGCGTCTGTGCCGCCTGGAGACGCCCGAGGCGGTGGAGGAGGCTCTGGCCGCGCTCTGGCTTGATGTGAAGCATTCTCGCAACTTCGATGTTGAAAACGAGCCACAGGTAGTCAAAGCTGTCGCCTGATGTCGGACCCTGCCGCCCAGGCTGATCAACACGGCTCAGAGCCATCGCTCTGGGGGCGGTTGGCTGGCGGTCGGGCGCGAGCCCTGTTCGGAACGGCCTACGCCGTCGCATTCAGCGTCACGGCGGCGGCGATCTGGCTGGTCGCCATCGCCCCCGGCGCCGCGGCAGGCGGAGATGCACGTACGGCGGCCAGTCAGGCGGTGCTGTTCATACTGCTGGCCAATCTGATCCTGATTTTCGGGCTGGCCTTTGTCATCGGCGTGCGGGTGCTGCGCCTGTTCCGTAACCGTTATGACCCGGGCGCGCGCCTGCATCTGCGGTTCGTGACGCTATTTTCGCTGGTCTCGGTCGTGCCGGCCGTGTTGATCGCCCTGGTGTTCGGCGTTTTGGTCAACCGGGGCGTGGATCAGTGGTTCAGCACGAACGTCCGTTCCGCGGTCGAGAACGGAGCGGAAATCGGCCGCGCCTATGTTGCGGACGTCGGCGCCGGGCTGGAGGTTGATATGGAGACCATGTCGACTGAGCTCGGCGGCGTGCGGGGGCTCTTCGACAACCGCATCCAGTTTTCGCGCGCCCTGTCCCAGATCGGCGACTTCTTCGGCTATCCGGCGCTCTATATCCTCGACGAAAACGGACGCGTGATGGCCAGCGGCGAGCAGCCCGCAGCGCCCCCCTATGTCGCGCCTCCTCGCGAGGCTTTTGAAACTGTCGCAGGCGGCGAGGTCGCGCCGACCACGGTGACCGAAAATCCGGATACCGTTCGGGCGCTCTACCCCCTGCCGGATTACGGAAACGCTTATCTCTATGTCGTGCGTCCGTTGGCGCCGGGCCTGATCCAGCGGATGCGTAACGGCGAGGAATCAATCACCGCCTATCGCGCTGCGGAGGAAAGCCGCGCCCGCATCCAGGCGGCTTTCGCTCTCAGCTACCTGGAGACGGCCCTGCTGGTCCTGGTCGGGGCGGTCTGGCTGGCCATGTCGGCGGCCAGTTCGATTTCGGCGCCGATCGGTCGTCTGGTGAAGGCGGCCGATCAGGTAGCGGGCGGTGATCTGGACGCTCGCGTCGACAACATGGGTGCGCCTGCGGAACTCATAGTATTGTCCGAGGCGTTCAACCGCATGACGCAGGATATCAAGACCCAGCAGGCGGCGCTGAAGACGGCCTCGGACGAGGCGCAGGGACGAAGCCTGTTCATCGAAACCGTTCTGTCTGGCGTGAGCGCAGGGGTGATCGGTCTGGACCGAACAAGACGAATCTCGGCCATCAATGACAGCGCAAGTTTCTTGTTGGGACTGGACCCGGAGCAGGTTCAGGGACGCCGTCTGGCCGAGGTCGCCCCTGAACTCGGCGAATTGTCCGAGCGGGGCGAGGCTCATATCGAGGAAGATATTGATGTCAGCCGCAACGGCGAGGCTCTGCGTTTGCGTGTTCGTATCGAGGGCGGGCAGGGTGGCGAGATGGTGCTGACTTTTGACGACATCACACGGCTGGTCACGGCTCAGCGGAACGCGGCATGGCGCGACGTGGCGCGACGCATCGCTCACGAGATCAAGAACCCGCTGACGCCGATCCAGCTGTCGGCCGAACGTCTGCGCCGCCGGTATCGCGACCAGGTCGGCGACGACGTGGAAGTGTTCGATCGCTGTACGGAAACCATTATCCGCCAAGTCGGCGATATCGGCCGGATGGTGGATGAATTCTCGTCCTTCGCCCGTATGCCGGCGCCTCGTTTTTCTCATGAAAACCCGGCCGAGATGTTGCGTGAGGCGGTGTTCGCCCAGCGAGTGGCGGCCGGCGACATCGGTGTCGATCTGATTGAGCCGTTGCCGGACGTGACGATGCAGGCCGACGGCCGCATGGTTCGCCAGGCGTTGGCCAACATCCTGAAGAACGCGGGCGAGGCGGTCGCCGCTCGACGCGAGCGGGACGCGACGACGAAGCCTGGACTGGGCATCATCGCCCAACTGACCGTCGAGAACGGGGTCGCCGCATTCGTCATCGAGGACGACGGGGTCGGCTTGCCGGCCAAGGACAGGGATCGGCTGACCGAACCCTATGTGACGACGCGCGAGAAGGGGACTGGCCTGGGCCTGGCCATCGTCAAGCGCATCTGTGAAGACCACGGCGGAGAGCTGAAGCTGGCCGACGCCGAAACATTGTCAGGCGCGCGCGTGTGCCTGACCTTCCCCCTGAGCCAGGATCATAAGGCTGTCGCCCGCGCCTCTGGCGCGACGCGCACGGCGGAGTAAGAGAGGCGTCATGAAAAGCACCGGTGCCGACATTCTGGTCGTCGACGACGAGGCCGATATCCGCGAACTGGTCTCGGGCTTGCTTGAGGATGAAGGTCATGCCGTCCGAACGGCCGCCAACTCGGACGAGGCCCTGGCTGCGATCAAGGCGCGCAAGCCGTCCCTCGCGGTCCTCGATATCTGGATGCAGGGCGGTGGCCTGGACGGCCTTGAGTTGCTGGACGTGGTGCGCGAACTGGATGCGGATCTTCCCGTCGTAATGATCTCGGGCCACGGCAATATCGAGACGGCGGTCAGCGCGCTGAAACGCGGCGCCTATGACTTCATCGAAAAGCCTTTCAAGTCTGATCGCCTGGTGGTGGTGGTCGAGCGCGCGCTGGAAGCCGCTTCTCTGAGGCGGGAGAACCGCCGCCTACGCGCCCAGACGCTGACGCCCAGCGGCCTGATCGGCAAGTCGGTGGCGGCGCAGGCGCTGCGCAGCACCATATCCAAGGTGGCGGCTGCAAACAGCCGTATCCTGATCGCGGGTCCGCCCGGATCCGGCAAAGAACTAGCGGCGCGTCAGATTCACGAGGCCAGCCCGCGCGCCAGGGCCGAATTTGTCGCCATCTCGGCCGCCGGCATGACGCCCGAACGTCTGGATGTCGAACTGTTCGGCGAAGAAGGCGGCGACGGCCGACCGCGCAAGATCGGCGTCTTCGAGCAGGCTCACAACGGCACCCTGTTCCTGGATGACGTGGCCGACATGCCGCGCGAAAGCCAGAGCCGCATCCTGCGCGTCCTGGTCGAACAGCGCTTCCGCAGGGTCGGCGGCGAACAGGACGTTCAGGTCGATGTGCGGGTCATCAGTTCGACTTCGCGCGATCTGCGCGTCGAGATCAGCGAAGGCCGCTTCCGCGAGGATCTGTTCCATCGTCTGAACGTCGTGCCGATTCGCGTGCCGCCGCTGTCTGAACGACGCGAGGATATCGCTGAACTGGTCGAGTATTTCATCGACAGCCTGTCGGCGTCCCAGGGGCTGCCGCACCGTCGTATCGCCGATGACGCCCTGGCTGTGCTTCAGGTCCATCCCTGGCCGGGCAATGTGCGCCAGTTGCGCAACAACATCGAACGCCTGCTGATCCTGGCGACCGGCGGTCCGGACGAACCGATCACGGCGGACATGCTGCCGCAGGAGGTAGCGTCGTCCGCCAGCCCGACCTCCCTGGGCTCCGACCGGATCATCGCCCTGCCGTTGCGTGAGGCGCGAGAGGTGTTCGAGCGGGAATATCTGTCGGCCCAGATCATGCGGTTCGGCGGAAACATCTCGCGCACAGCGGCCTTCATCGGCATGGAAAGATCTGCGTTGCATCGCAAGCTGAAGTCGCTGGGCGTGTCGCCCGCACGCGGCGGAGACGAGGAAGGAGAGGGCGCCTGATGTCCAGGGTCGCCTATGTAAACGGGATCTATCAGCCGCACGGTCAGGCCGTGGTCCATATCGAGGATCGCGGGTTCCAGTTCGCCGACGGCGTCTACGAGGTCTGGTCGGTATTCGACGGCAAGCTGGCTGACTATCAGGGTCACCTGAGCCGATTGGCCCGTAGTCTGACGGAACTGCGGATCGACATTCCCATGTCGGCCGACTCTCTGGGCATCGTGCTGCGTGAGACGATCCGCCGGAACCGGGTGCGGAACGGCATCGTCTACATCCAGATCACGCGCGGCACCGCGCCGCGAGACCACGCCTTTCCGCAGGATGTGGCGCCCAGCGTCATCATCACCGCCAAGTCGATCGACCTGAGGAAGGGCGAGGCCCTGGCCGCCAGGGGCGCGGCCGGCGTCACCCACCCCGACATGCGCTGGGGCCGTTGCGACATCAAGACGGTCGGCCTTCTGCCCAACGCTCTGGCCAAGCAGGCGGCGCGCGAGCGCGGCGCCTATGAGGCCATATTGTTCGATGAAATGGGTATGGTGACGGAAGGCTCATCGACCAACGCCTGGATCATCGATGAGAACGGCAAGCTGCGGACCCGCGACACCCAGGCCAACATCCTGCGCGGCATCACCCGCGCGGCGATTCTGAAGCTGGTCGAGGCCGAAGGGATCGAACTGGACGAACGCGCCTTCAGCGTCGAGGAAGCCAAGCGCGCCCGCGAAGTCTTCGTCACGGCGGCCAGTTCCTTCGTCATGCCGATCGTTTCGCTGGACGGAACCCGCATCGGCGACGGCAAGCCCGGCCCGGTGGCGACCCGCCTGCGCGAGATTTATCTGGAACAGGCGCGCCGCGAGGCCATTTAAGGCGTTGCCGCACCGGCGGGGGCGTGGCTAAGGTCGCGAACGCGGGCCGCGTCTCGCCACGCGGCCATTCCGCCGTTGATGAAAAGACCAAGAACAGGATCAACCTGCCATGTCGCAAGACAAACGACAGAACCTCCAGGACACCTTCCTGAACAGCGTCCGCAAGACGAAGACCCCGCTGACCATCTTCCTGGTGAACGGCGTCAAGCTTCAGGGCATCGTCACCTGGTTCGACAACTTCTGTGTGCTGCTGCGTCGCGATGGCCAATCGCAGCTGGTCTACAAGCACGCCATCTCGACCATCATGCCGTCCGCGCCCGTGCAACTGTACGAGCCCGACGCCGAAGAAGACTGATTGACCTCCAAACTCATTGACCACGCCGTCCCGCTGATCCGGGCCGTCGTCATCCACCCAGACCGCCGCGGCGACAACGCCCGCCACGCGACCGAGCGCCTGGAAGAAGCCGTGGGCCTGGCCCAGGCGCTGGACCTCGACGTGCGGGCGCAGGAGATCGTGCGCCTGCGCTCGGTTACGCCCGCCACCCTGATCGGTCGAGGCAAGCTGGAAGAGATTGCAGCGCTGATCCTGGCCGCCGACGCCGAAGCGGTCGTCGTCGACGATCAGCTGACGCCGGTGCAGCAGCGCAACCTGGAGCGCTTCTGGGATATCAAGGTCATCGACCGGACGGGCTTGATCCTAGAAATCTTCGGCCGCCGCGCACGCACTCGCGAGGGGCGGCTGCAGGTCGAACTGGCCCGCTTGGAATACGAGCGATCCCGTCTGGTCCGCACGTGGACCCACCTGGAGCGCCAGCGCGGCGGAACCGGCGGCACCGGCGGCCCCGGCGAAACCCAGATCGAGCTGGACCGGCGGATGATCGCCGACCGCATCGTGCGCCTGAAGGCCGAACTGGAAGAGGTGCGCCGCACGCGCGGCCTGCACCGCAAGGCGCGCAAACAGGTTCCGTTCCCGTCGGTCGCCCTGGTCGGATACACCAATGCGGGCAAGTCGACGCTGTTCAACCGGCTGACCGGAGCCGAGGTGATGGCCAAGGATCTGCTGTTCGCCACCCTCGACACCACCCAGCGCACCATTCGCCTGCCGCAGGGGCGACCAGCCATCATCGCCGACACCGTCGGTTTCGTCTCGGACCTGCCGCACGAACTGGTCGAGAGCTTCCGCGCCACGCTGGAAGAGGTCGGCGAGGCCGATCTGATCCTGCACGTGCGCGACATCGCCTCGCCCGATAGCGCCGCCCAGGCCAAGGACGTCGAGGCGGTGCTGGAGCAGATACCCACGCCCGAGGGCAAGTCGCGTCGCATCCTTGAGGTCTGGAACAAGATCGACCTGCTGGAGTCCGAAACCCGCGAAGCCGTGGTCGGTCAGGCCGAGCGCCTGGCGCGCGAGGGACAGGCCGTGGCCGTGTCCGCCTGGACCGGCGAGGGGATCGAGACCCTGCGTGAGATCATCGCGGGCCTGATCGACGATGATCCGGAGACGCACCTGACGGTCGAGCCGCATCGCGGAGACCTGTTGGCCTGGCTCTACGCCAACGGCCGGGTGACGGGGCGCGAGACGGATGATGAGGGTCGGGTTCACCTGACGGTCCGGTTGCATCCCGCCGCGCTGGGTCGGCTTGAACGGCTGTATCCGGACGTGATCGACTGATCCTGCCATGCATCTGATCGAGACCATCCTCTTCCTGCTGCTGGCCGTTGTGCTGTCGGGATGGGTGGCTCGCATCACGCGCATCGCCCTGCCGCTGGTGCAGATCGCCCTGGGGGCGGGGGTGGTGCTGATCACGGGGCAGTCGGTTGATCTGAGGCCGGATGTCTTCTTCCTGTTGTTCCTGCCGCCGCTGTTGTTCGTGGACGGTTGGCGCATCCCCAAGGAAGCCCTGTTTCGGGACAAGGTGGTGATCCTGGAGTTGGCGCTGGGGCTGGTGGTCTTCACCGTCGTCGGCCTGGGCTTCTTGATCCATTGGATGATCCCGGCCATGCCGCTGGCCGTGGCCTTTGCTTTGGCGGCGATCCTATCGCCGACGGACCCGATTGCGGTGCAGGCCATCGCCGGGCGCGCGCCGATCCCCAAGCGGCTGATGCACATCTTAGAGGGCGAGTCGCTGTTGAACGACGCGACGGGTCTGACCTGCATGCGGATCGCGGTGATCGCGGCGACCACAGGCGCCTTTTCCCTGAGCAGCGCCTTCGGAACCTTCGCCTGGCTGGCGCTGGCGGGCGTGGCGGTGGGCATCGCCGTCACCCTGTCCATCGGCCTGGTGAAGGCCTTCATCAGCCGTCGCTGGGGCGAGGACGTCGGCGGCCAGATATTGATCAGTCTGCTGATGCCGTTCGCAGCCTATCTGGCGGCCGAAGCCATCCACGCCTCGGGCATTCTGGCGGCGGTGGCGGCCGGCGTGACCATGAGCTTCACCGAGCGTCAGGGTTCCGCGTTGGCCGCGACCCGTATTCGGCGCGCCGTGGTGTGGGACACGGTGCAGTTTGTCGCCAACGGCCTGATCTTCGTCATCCTGGGCGAGCAGATGCCGTCCATCATGGCCCGCGCAGCCGAAGTGATACGCTCCACCCAGCACAGTGAGGTCTGGTGGCTGGCCGTCTATGTCTTCGCCATCGTCGCGGCATTGGCGGTTCTGCGCTTTGTCTGGGTGTGGACGTCGCTGAAGCTGACTCTGTTCCGTCGCAAGGGCCGTAGCGCGCCGCCCAAGGTGGGTCTGCGGCTGGTGGCCGTCATGTCGCTGGCCGGGGTGCGCGGCGCGATCACCCTGGCGGGCATCCTGACGCTTCCGTTCTATCTGAGCGACGGTTCGGCCATGCCGGCGCGAAATCTGGCGATCTTCTTGGCGGCGGGGGTGATCATCGTCTCCCTGGTGCTGGCGACGGTCGCCCTGCCGCGTCTTTTGAAGGGCGTGCAGCTTCCGCCCGAGGACGATCATCAGGCCGAGGAGAACCGATCCCGCGTCGCCGCCGCCTGGGCCGCCATTCGCGCTATCGAAGATGCCCAGCACGCCATGGCCGAGGGCAAGCTGGACCCGGACTTCTACGCCGAAACGGCGACGCGGGTGATGGAGGTCTATCGCCACCGCATCGACATGCGCGCGAGCATGGAGGCCGACGCCGTGGTCCAGGCCCGCCGCGCCGACGAGATCGAGCGCCGCCTGCGCCTGACCGGCCTAGCGGCGGAGCGTGAGGAACTGGTGCGTCTGGGCCGGCAGCGGCTGATCGACGAGGAGACGGCGCGCAAGCTGATCCGCGAGATCGACCTGCAGGAATTGCGCTACGCCTAGGCCGCTGAGGCGATCCAGACGGCCAGGTCGGCGTAACTTTCGAACACCTGATGCGCCCCGGCCTGTTTCAGACGCTGAGGATGATCGCCGCGGATATGACCGCCCGCGCACAGGCCGACGACCGTCATGCCCGCTGCGAATCCGGCCAGGACGCCGGTAGGGCTGTCCTCGATCACCAGGGTGCGTTCCGGCGCGGCCTTCATGGTCTCAGCGGCGTACAGGAACAGGTCCGGATGCGGCTTGCCCCGGCTGACGTGGACCGCGGCGCTGAAGATCGGTCCGGCGAAGACGTTATGAGCGCCGAAATGGCGTAGGCCCAGTTCGATCCAGTCGGGCGGGCTGGACGAGGCGATGCAGCGCCGCTTGTTGCGTCCGGCCAGGAAGGCGTCAAACCCCGCGACGGCCGTCAGGTCGCGTCGGGCGCGGTCATGACAGCGACGGGTCCACTCGGCCTGAACGCCGGGCGGGCAGGGCGCGCCCAGTCGTTCCGAAATGATCGGCTCGCAGTCCAGCCAGCGCTTGCCCAGATAGATCGCCAGGGCGTCGTCCAGCGTGGTCGGCAGGCCGATTTCGCTGAGCAGTTCGGCCATCACCGCATTATTCAACAGCTCGCTGTCGGCGATGACCCCGTCGTAGTCGAAGATGATGAGGTCGAACGGCCCCCGGTTCACGCTCGCTCGGTCGCCTTGGCGGCGTCCCACAGGGCGTCCATCTCGGGCAGGTCGGACTGTTCCGGCGTGCGGCCGTCTTTCTTCAGTTCGGCCTCGATGAACTCGAAACGACGAACGAATTTGGCGTTGGCGGCGCGCAGGGCGTCTTCCGGCTCGACCTCCAGCTTGCGGGCCAGGTTGGCGACGACGAACAGCAGGTCGCCCAACTCCTCGCGGGCCTTGTCCTTGTCGCCGGCGGCGATCTCGACGCGCAGTTCCTCGACCTCTTCGGCCAGCTTGTCGAAGACCTCGTCGGTCGAGGGCCAGTCGAAGCCGACGCGGCCCGCGCGCTTGGTCAGCTTGGCCGCGCGGGTCAGGGCGGGGAGGCCGACCGGGACGTCGTCCAGCACGCCATGCTGTTCCTTGGCCTTGCGCTCGGCGGCCTTGATGTCTTCCCAGCGCGCCTTCTGGGCGGGACCGCTGGCCTTGGCGGCCTCGTCGCTGAAAACGTGCGGGTGGCGGCGAACCAGCTTGTCGGCCATGGCCTCGGCCACGTCTTCCAGGCGGAAATGCCCGGCCTCCTCAGCCATGCGCGAGTGGAAGACGACCTGAAAAAGCAGGTCGCCCAGCTCGACCCTCAGCTCGTCCATGTCGCCGCGCTCGATGGCGTCGGCGACCTCATAGGCTTCCTCGATCGTATAGGGAGCGATGGTCTGGAAGGTCTGCTCCACGTCCCAGGGACAGCCGCCGTTCGGATCGCGCAGGCGAACCATGATGTCCTTCAGGCGGTCGACGGGATGAGTCATTCAGGCGTGTCCGGCGTCTCTTTGCGCCAGGGCGGCGCGAATTTCGTCATGCCGCTGCGGCGTCAGGGGATAGCCTTTCAGCACCCAGGCGGTGGCCGCCAATAGCAGGCCCGGCACGGCGATGAACAGGATCTGCAGGATCAGGAGCGAGAACTCGCTGTTCCCCTCCGGCCCGGGCAGGGCCTTGAACCCGACCAAAGGCAGGATGGCGTAGGGGATCAGAGCGAAGACGTGACCCATCTTGGTCGTGGCCGACAGGATGGAGAACATCAGGCCGGTGCGGTCCACGCCTGTCTCCAGCCGCACCTCATCGCCCGCGTCCGCCATCATGGCGCGCAGCAGGAACAGGCCCGCCGCATACGGCAGGCCGGCGATGAACATGGCGACCGCGGTCAGGGCGAAGTTGCCGCCGGGAACCAGGGTCGCGCCGACGTAGAAGACGGCGAAGATCAGGCTGGCCGCGGCCAGGGCGCGATCCTTGCCGATCTTGGTCGCCAGCCAGGCCCAGATCGGCGCCCCGACTAGGCCCGCCATGAAATAGATCAGCATGAACAGCGACGCCTGGGTGTGGTCGTAGCCCTTGATCTGGCCGAAGAAGAAGAACAGCAGCGATCCCGTGATGCCCGGCGCGATACCCAGCAGCAGGTCGGCGATCAGCAGCTTGCGCACCGTCTTCATCTTGAACAGGGCCAGATAGGCGCTTGGCCCGCCGTGCGGCGCGGCGCCGGCGTTGACGGGTTCAGGCACGGCGACCATGGCCAGGCCGATGGTCAGCGGCAGGGCGATGATGATGGCCCAGCCCATGATCCGCACGCCGTCGGCGTAGTCGCCGATACCCGTCTTCACCACGATGGTCGGCAGGATCAGGATCAGGATCACGCCGATGATGTTGAACACCTGCCACCAGCCGTAGACCCGGCTGCGCTGGTCATACTGCGGCGCCAGGACGGCGGCCCAACCCAGTTGGCCCAACGTCCCCATGGAGAAGCCGAGGTAGAGGACCAGCAGCCAGGCGAACAGATAGACCGGCCCGGCGCCCGGCTGGACCGTCACGAACATCATCAGCGCCGCCAGCATCAGGATCGGCGTCGCCACGGCCATCCACGGGCGATAGCGGCCCAGGCGCGTGCGCGTCTTGTCCATGCCCCAGCCGATGAAGGGATCGAACAGGATGTCGATCAGCCGCACGGCCATGAAGACGGCGGCGACCATGCCCATCTCGATGCCGACATGGGTGGCGTAGAACTCCGGCAAGGTGACGGGCAGCGCCACGCCGAAGGCCGCCAACGGCAGGCATGGGCCTGAGAAGGCGGCCAGGATGGCGTTGGACCGGCGCGGCGCGTCGGGCGCAGCGATGGCGGATGAAGGCGCGGCGGTTGCGGTCATGCGGTCACGGCCCGATCGCGGCGCGAGTCGGCCGCAACCGTCACCATGCAGGTTTTCGACGCAGGCGCGAAGACCGGCGGAAGGGGTTGCGGCGACTCTCATCCTGAGGCCTGCTGCGATCATGTGGAAAGCGTCCGTCTCTCTCTTCGCCGCCCTGACCGCCGTCGCCCTAGCCGGGCAGGCGCGCGCTGAGGCGCCGGAGCCGGTTCCGACGGCCCAGATCTGCGACCGCGCGCCGGGCGCATGGGACGACACGGCCGAGGCAAACGCCATATCGCTCTACGCCTTGGAGTGGACGCCGTTTGGGCCTTCGGAACTGGGTTGGGAAGCCTATGTGCCGCTGATGCAGCAAGAGGTGGGCTCGCCCTGCGATCCGACGTCGGCGGGTTTCGCAGAGGCCCTGGCGGCGTTTCAGGGACGGTATGGGCTGACGGCCAGCGGGCGGTTCGATCAGGCGACCTTCCAGGTGCTGCGCGGCCTGTGGCAGGAGCGGAGGCCGTTCGTCATGGCGCGGGTGAGGGGAGAGTGCCCCGATCCGCCGCCCGTCGGCGACCTGGCCTATCTGACGACGGGCGAGGAACACGCTGAACGCCTGACGCGCCTGCTGCGCCGCGACGTGCTCGAGGCCTATCGTGCGATGGCGGCGGCTGCCCGCGCCGAAGTTCCTGAGATCGCCGCTGAGCCGGAACTGCTGCGTGTCTTCTCATCCTTCCGCGACCCCGCGGCTGACGCGGCGCGATGCGCGCGCGACGGCAACTGTGACGGCCTGCGTCGCGCCGTCTGTTCACCGCACCGGACGGGGACGGCGGTCGATCTGTATGTCGGCCACCTGCAGGGCATGGGGGTCGATTCCACCGACGTTCACAGCCGTCGCCATATGAGCCAGACCCCGACCTATCGTTGGCTGGTCAAGAACGCCGGGCGGTTCGGCTTCGTACCCTACGTCTATGAGCCCTGGCACTGGGAATGGGTTGGTCGATGATCCGACCGCTGGCGCATGGCGAGGCGGCGCTGGCGCGCGAGGTGTTCGGGCGCGACCTGCGGCTGGACGACATCCGCTTTCTGGGCTCGCCCTGGCCGTTCGACCGCGCCTTCGTGCCGGGGCGCTGGTTTGGGCGCGACTGGATCGTCTGGCCCAAGGCGAGCCTGGCGCCGGATTTGTCGCAGGCGGCGCTGCGGACACAGGCCGTCTTCATCCATGAGCTGGTTCACGTCTGGCAGGCCCAGAACGGCGTCAACCTGCTGACCGGAAAGCTGAAGGCGGGCGACGGACCGGGCGCCTACGCCTATCCGGTGGATGAGCGCTGCGAGTGGATCGGCTTGAACATCGAGCAGCAGGCCATGGTGGTCGAGCACCGCTTTTTGCAGTCGAGGGGCGCGCGGGTTCCAGCTGATCCCGCCTTCTACGCGCGGGTTTGTCCCATCGGGTTGTCGGATTTTTGAGAGGAGGGGCTTGCGGCGCCGCAGCATGACGCTAAATCAGATACTGATGCAGTTACCGTACGCATCGTTTCAGATTCAACCGGAGCCGTGATGCCCAAGATTCTCGTCCTATACCACTCGACCTATGGCCACATCGAGCGCATGGCCGAGGCCGTCGCCGAAGGCGCGCGCCAGGTCGAAGGGGCCGTAGTGGACATCAAGCGCGTGCCGGAAACCGTGCCGGAAGAACTGGCCCGCAGCTCGGGCTACAAGATGGACCAGGCCGCGCCGGTCGCCACGGTGGCCGATCTGGCGAACTATGACGCCATCATCATCGGCGCCGGCACCCGCTTCGGCACGGCCGCTTCGCAGATGCGCGCCTTCCTGGATCAGACCGGCGGCCTGTGGGCGCAAGGGACGCTGCTGGGCAAGGTCGGCGGCGCCTTCACCGGCTCGGCCACCCAGCACGGCGGCCAGGAGACGACCTTCGCCGGTCTGCACAACTACTTCCTGCACCACGGCATGGTGGTAGCGGGCCTGCCCTACGCCTTCACCGGTCAGATGCGTCTGGACGAGATCACCGGCGGCTCGCCCTACGGCGCCACCACCATCTCGGCCCCGGACGGCTCGCGGATGCCCAGCGAAACCGAACTGGACGGCGCGCGCTTCCAAGGCAAGCATATCGCTGCGATCGCCAAGAAACTTCACGGTTAAGATCATGCGCCAGCCCGCACTCTTCTTTGGTCACGGCTCTCCCATGAACGCCCTGGGCGGTCCCTTCGCGGACGCCTGGCGCGCGCTGGGAGAGGAGATCGGCAAGCCGAAAGGCGTCGTTATGGTCTCGGCCCACTGGGAGACGCGCGGGCTGGGCGTGACGGCGCAGGAACAGCACGAAACCATCCATGATTTCGGAGGTTTCCCGCCTGAACTTCACGCCATGCAGTATCCCGCACCCGGCTCGCCTTCGCTGGCGAGCCGGGTGGCGGAGCTGACCGGCGCCGTCCAGACGACGCAGTGGGGACTGGATCACGGAACCTGGTCCGTACTGGCCCATGTCTGGCCGGACGCCGACGTGCCCGTGGTGCAGTTGTCGCTGGATCGCACCCTCGACGCCCGCGCCCACTACGAACTGGCCAAGCGCCTGCGTCCCTTGCGGGAGGAAGGCGTCATCGTCGCCGGTTCAGGTGACTTCGTGCACAATCTGCGGACGTGGAAACGGGCGGGCGGTGAGCCGTACGATTGGGCCGTCGACTTCAACGAGGCGGTCAAGCGCGCCTTTACGGCGGGCGACCATGACGCCCTGATCGACTGGATCCACCTGGCTGAGCAAGCCCAGCTCAGCGTACCTACGGACGAGCATTATCTGCCGCTGCTCTATGTCGCCGCCCAACAGACGCCGGACGAGCCCTTGAGCTTCTTCAACGATGTGATCGAGGGCGGTTCGATCTCGATGACGGGCGTCCGGATCGGCTGACCGGACGCCGCCTCACGTCTCTTAGCGACGGCCGCCGCGCAGGACGTTGTCCAGCGACCACGGCCCCGGCCCGGCGAAGACCAGATACAGGAAGACGAAGCAGTAGAGGGCCGCCAGCTCCCCGCCGTTGATGATGGGGTAGGGGCTCTGCGGCGCGTGGACCATCCAATAGGCCACGGCGGTGAAGCCCGACAGGATGAAGGCGGTCGGGCGACTGAACAGGCCCAGCACCAGCAGGACGCCGCCGACCAGTTCGATCGGCCCGGACCAGCCCGCCAGCGTCGACAGATCGACCACGCCGCCGCGCCCGCCCGGCGGGAAGCCCAGGATCTTCTGCGCGCCGTGCTGGAGCAGCAGCAGGCCGGAGACAATTCTCAGGATGCTGAGAAAATGCGGTTCCCAATTGGCCAGGGATGTCGAACGTCGGGCCATGAAGTCTCCTCGGCCGTGGCGCCTCGCGAACGAGGCTGGACGGCCGAGGTTATGACACTTGCGCCGAACGGCAAGCGCCTTGTCAGGCGCGCTTCAGTTCATCCTCAACCATCTTCTGGATGGTCACATAGTCGGTCTTGCCGGTGCCCAGGACCGGGATGGTCTCGACCTTGATGATCTTCTTCGGCACGGCCAGTTCGGGCGCGCCGTTGTCGCGGGCCCATTCCGTCAGACGGGCGCTTTCGGCGCCTGCGACGTCTGTGACCAGGACCAGGCGCTCGCCCTTCTTGCTGTCGGGTACGGCGACGACGGCATGGTGGCCTGTCGGCCAGACGCCGCCGGCCATGCCTTCGACCGCGGTCAGGGACACCATCTCGCCGCCGATCTTGGCGAAGCGCTTCGCCCGCCCCAGAATGGTGATGTAGCCCTCGGCGTCGATATCGACGATGTCGCCGGTGTCGTGCCAGCCGCCTGCCAGCGGCTCCAGATTGTCAGGGTCGTTCGGCGAGATATAGCCTTCCATCACGTTCGGCCCGCGCAGGTAAAGGCGACCGCCGACCTCGATGCCTTCGACCGGTTCGATCCGGTATTCCATGCCCGGCAGGATCTGGCCCACCGTGCCCGGTCGGTTGCGGTCGGGATGGTTCACCGCCACCACGGGCGCCGCCTCGGTGGCGCCATAGCCCTCCAGCAGTTCGACGCCGCCGAACTTGGTGTTGAACATCTGGCGCGTTTCGTCGCGGACCTTCTCCGCGCCCGCCACGGCGAACTGCAGGGTGGCGAAGTCGCCCGGTTCGGCCACGCGGGCGTACTGGTTCAGGAAGGTGTCGGTCGCGAACAGGATCGACGCCTTCACCTGGGGCAGCAGATCGGTGATCTGCTTGGCGTGCAGCGGCGAGGGATATTCAAACGCCTTCAACCCTTGCAACAGAGGCAGCAGCACCCCGCCGGTCAGGCCGAAGCAGTGGAAGGTCGGCAGCGGATTGAACATGACCCAATCGGGATCCAGGTCGATGTGCGCCGCTACCTGGCGCGCATTGGCGACTAGGTTCTTCTGACTCAGCACCACCCCCTTGGGCGCGCCGAAGCTGCCGGAGGTGAACAGAACCACGCCCGCCGAATCCGGATCGGTCTTCACGCGGAACCGCTTGGGAGCGATGCCGGCGCTGAGGCCGAACATCTTGTCGGCGAAGCCGATGCTCTTGCGGATGTCGTCCAGCCAGACGATCTCGGAAACCTCGCCAAGGGCCTCCATCAGGTCGTCCAGCTTGGCCTGGGTGACGAAGCGCTTGGCCGACAGGATCTTCTTCACGCCCGCTGTTTTCAGCGCAGCCTTCAAATTGGCCTCGCCTGAGGTGAAGTTCAGCATGACGGGCACGCGCCCGAAGGCGTGCAGGGCGAAGAAGGTCACGACCACACCGGCGCTGGACGGCAGCAGCACGCCGACGCGCTCGCCCGGTTGGGTCAGTTTGGCGATCTTGCGGCCCAGCACGAAGGCGGCGCGGATCAGGCCCGTGTAGGTCAGGGGGTGGCGATCCTGATCTTCCAGAATCTCCTTGTCGCCGTAGCGGGCGCGCGCATCGATCAGCGCGTCGAACAGGGTCTCTTCATAGACCTTTGGGTCCAGGGCTGCTCGCAGCAAGCACGTCCTCCTTCAGAGAGCTCTGAAAGCGGCTCCCTTGGTTAAGAGGCCGGAACCTAGTGACGCAAGGGCGCCTTGAAAAGATGCGTAACGTCGCGTGAGGCTGTTCCGATGCCGGACTGAAACCGTCTGTGCCTTGCCTTTGCCCCACGGAAGGCCGACATAGCCTCAAGAATTGGGCCGCCTTCATAAACAGGAGCCAGACCGCCGGCGATGGTCACGCTGATCGACACCCTGCAGAAGAAGCCGTCCGAGCTTCGTCACCCGGAAAAGCAGAACCGCCCGGAATCGGCGGTGCTGAAGAAGCCTGACTGGCTGCGCGTGAAGGCGCCCGGCTCGGGCCAGTACAATGCGACCAAGGACATCGTGCGCTCCAAGGGGCTGCATACCGTCTGTGAAGAGGCCGCCTGCCCGAACATCGGCGAGTGCTGGAGCCAGAAGCACGCCACGCTGATGATCATGGGCGACACCTGCACGCGGGCCTGCGCCTTCTGCAACGTCAAGACCGGCCTGCCGCAACCGCTGGACCCGGAAGAGCCGGGCAAGGTCGGTCTGGCCGTCGCCCAGATGGGGCTGAACCACGTCGTCATCACCTCGGTGGACCGCGACGACGTGTCAGACGGCGGCGCCGCCCACTTCGCCGAGGTGGTGCGCCAGATCCGCCTGCAGGCGCCCAACACCACGATCGAGATCCTGACGCCCGACTTCCTGCGCAAGGACGGCGCGGCCGAGGTGATGATCGACGCCACGCCCGACGTCTTCAACCACAACCTCGAGACGGTTCCGCGCCTCTATCTGAAGATCCGCCCCGGCGCCCGCTACTTCCACTCCCTGCGCCTGCTGCAGATGGTCAAGGAGCGCGACCCGAACCAGTTCACCAAGTCCGGCATCATGGTCGGCCTGGGCGAGACCAAGGAAGAGGTCATGCAGGTGATGGACGACATGCGCTCAGCCGGCGTCGACTTCATCACCATCGGCCAGTATCTGCAGCCGACGCGCAAGCATGCCGCCATCGATCGCTTCGTCACCCCCGAAGAGTTCAAGGCCTATGAGGCGATCGCGCGGGCCAAGGGCTTCCTGATGGTGTCGTCGTCGCCGCTGACGCGCTCGTCGCACCACGCGGGCGACGACTTCGCCCGGCTGCGGGCGGCGCGCGAGGCCCAGTTGTCGTCCCGGAACGGCCGCTGAACCCTTGGCCGTCCATCGCGTAACGCGCATCCTGCCCTATGCGCCGGAACAGCTCGCCGCCCTGGTGGCGGACGTGCGCGCCTATCCCGACTTCGTGCCGTGGATCACGTCGATGCGCGTCTCGAACGTGCGGGATGAGGCGCCGGGCGTGCACCTGCTGGATGCGGAGGCGGGCGTCGGCTTCGCCTTCCTGACCGAGAAGTTCTCCACCTGGGTGCGCCATGACGTTCATGCGCCCAAGGTCGAGGTCGGCCTGATCCGCGGTCCGTTCAAGCACCTGAAGAACCGCTGGGAGTTTCATCCGCATCCGCAGGGAACGCGCCTGGAATTCTCCATCGACTTCGCCTTCAAGTCGCGCATGCTGGACATGATGCTTCAGGCGAACTTCGACCGAGCGGTCGACAAGCTGATCCAGTGTTTTGAGAGCCGGGCCAAGGCTCTCTACGGCAAGAGGTAGGACCATGGGCGCCTTTCGACTTCGATGCGACGGTCGTGGGCGCGGGGGCTGTGGGGTTGGCCTGCGGCCGGGCGCTGTCGCGACGCGGCCTGACGGTGCTGGTGCTGGAGAAGGAGCCGCACATCGGCCAGGGCGTCTCCTCGCGCAATTCCGAGGTGATCCACGGCGGGCTCTACTATCCGACCGGCTCACTGAAGGCGAAGTTCTGCGTCGAGGGGCGACGCGCCCTCTATGCCTTCCTGGAAAGCCGCAAGGTCGACCATTGGAAGTGCGGCAAGCTGGTCGTGGCGACCGAGGAAACCGAGGTCGAACGCATCGAGGCCATCTTCCAGCAGGCGACGACCAACGGCGTCGAAAATCTGGAGCACCTGACCGGCGCCCAGGCGCGGGCGCTGGAGCCGGAGCTGAACGCCCACGCCGCCATCCTGTCGCCCGAGAGCGGCGTGTTCGACAGCCACGGCTATATGCTGGCCCTTCAGGGCGAGATCGAGGACGCGGGCGGCTCGGTCGTCATCTCTGCGCCGTTCGAAGGAGCGGAGGCCCTACTGGGCGGCGGTTTTTTGATCCGCGTGGGCGGGGAGGGGGCGATGACCCTGACCAGCCGCCTGCTGGTCACGGCGCCCGGCCTGTCGGCGCAAGAGGTCGCGGCGCGAATCGAGAGCTACCCGACGGCAGACATTCCCGCGCGCCATCTAGGCAAGGGAATCTATTTCCGCCTGACAGGACCGGCGCCGTTCAACCGCCTGATCTATCCGCCGCCGATTCCCGGCGCGCTGGGCACCCACTACCGCAAGGATATGGGCGGGCAGGGCGTGTTCGGCCCCGACCTGGCCTATGTCGAGACCGAGGACTATTCGGTCGATCCGGCCAAGGCGGAAGAGTTCGCCCGCTATATCCGCCGTTTCTGGCCCGGCGTGACGGTCGAGCGGCTGACGCCAGACTACGCCGGCATCCGGCCCAAGCTGCATGGGCCGGGCGAGCCGCAGCCTGACTTCCAGCTTCATGGCGTGGCGAATCACGGAATGGAGGGGCTGATGGCGCTGTTCGGCATCGAAAGTCCCGGCCTAACGAGTTCGCTGGCTGTCGGCGAGGCCGTGGCGCAAAGCCTGACGGCCGGGGTTTGACGCCTGTTCCGTCAGTCTGCGCCGACACCCTTGAAATCGGTTGCGTCTTCATGCATAAGCCCGCCCTCGCGTGGCGGCTCTTATCGGGGGGCCGCCGCTGTTGTTTTCGCGTCTTCACCGGCGCACCGACTTAGAGATTGAGACGGACATGGCCGTTCCGAAGCGCAAAGTATCCCCCTCGCGTCGCAACATGCGTCGCGCTCATGACGCCCTGGGCGCCAACACCTATGTCGAAGACAAGGACACCGGCGAGCTGCGTCGTCCGCACCACATCGACCTGAAGAGCGGCATGTACAAGGGCCGTCAGGTTCTGACCCAGAAGGAAGACTAAGGTCTCCTCTGGCGATCCGGCTTCGGCCGGGCGCAAGTTCAGCGGCGCGCGAGTTTCTCGCGCGCCGTTTTCGCATATGTTCGCCGCAGTCTCGGCTGTGGCGATTCAAGCGGGTCTGGTCTAAACCGGCCCGACCTTTCCCAACTCAGTCAGAGCGCAAAGTTTCATGACCGATATCGTCGACATCGTCGCCCGCCAGATTCTCGACAGCCGTGGCAATCCGACGGTTGAAGTGGACGTGATGCTGGAAGACGGCAGCTTTGGCCGCGCGGCGGTGCCGTCGGGCGCCTCGACCGGCGCGCACGAAGCCGTCGAACTGCGTGACGGCGACAAGGACATGTGGGGCGGCAAGGGCGTCGAGAAGGCGGTCGACGCCGTCAACGGCGAAATCTTCGACGCCTTGTCCGGTATGGACGCCGAAGACCAGCGCCGCATCGACGAAGCGCTGATCGAGCTGGACGGCACCGAGAACAAGTCGCGCCTGGGCGCCAACGCCATGCTGGGCGTCTCGCTGGCCGTGGCCAAGGCCAGCGCCATCTCGGCCGGCCTGCCGCTGCACCGCTACATCGGCGGCGTCTCGGCCCGCATCCTGCCGACGCCGATGATGAACATCATCAATGGCGGCGCCCACGCCGACAACCCGATCGACATCCAGGAATTCATGATCATGCCGACGGGCGCCGAGAACTTCTCGGAAGCCCTGCGCATGGGCGCCGAAATCTTCCACGCCCTGAAGAAGGCGCTGAAGGACGCCGGCCACAATACCAACGTCGGCGACGAGGGCGGCTTCGCCCCGAACCTGGCCTCGGCTGACGAAGCCCTGACCTTCATCACCAAGGCGGGCCAGGCGGCCGGCTATCTGGCGGGCGAGGATTTCCACCTGGCGCTGGATGTGGCCTCGACCGAGTTCTTCAAGAACGGCAAGTATGAGCTGACCGGCGAAGGCAAGTCCTTCGACGCCGAGGGCATGGTCAACTACCTGGCCGATCTGGTCGAACGCTTCCCGATCGTCTCGATCGAGGACGGCTGCGCCGAGGACGACTTCGACGGCTGGAAGCTGCTGACGGACCGTCTGGGCGACCGCGTTCAACTGGTCGGCGACGACCTGTTCGTCACCAACCCGCGCCGTCTGGCCGCCGGTATCGGCGAAGGCCTGGCCAACTCCATCCTGATCAAGGTCAACCAGATCGGCACCCTGTCCGAGACCCTGGACGCCGTCGATATGGCGCACCGTGCGGGCTACACCGCCGTCATGTCGCACCGTTCGGGCGAGACCGAGGACTCGACCATCGCCGACCTGGCCGTGGCCACCAACTGCGGTCAGATCAAGACCGGCTCGCTGGCTCGCTCGGACCGGACGGCCAAGTACAACCAACTGCTGCGCATCGAAGAGATGCTGGGCGACCAGGCAGCCTATTTCGGCGACGGCATGCTGCTGAAATAAGCTGCATCACGAAGATGTGCTGGGCGCCGCCTCCGAACCTCGGGGGCGGCGTTCGCAATTACGGTCAAGCTACGGTTCGTTAGGCATTTTCGCTCACTGATAGGTCACTGTGTTTATGCGCGCTCAGAAGGAGCGTCCGTCGTGCCCGAGCAGATGAAGCCTTACCTGCCGTCCGTCCTGTTGCTGCTGCTGATCGTCTATCTGGGCGTGCAAGCCCTGACGGGTGAACGCGGCCTGCTAAGTGGCGGTGAACGCGACGCTTTGCTGGCGCAACGTCAGACGCAACTGAGCCGTCTGGCCGAACAGCGCCAGGATCTGGAAGTCCGCGTCCGCTATCTGCGCACAGAGAGCCTGTCGAAGGATCTGCTGGAAGAGCGGGCGAGGGCGGTGATCGGCTTCGTCGACCCGCGCGACTATGTGGTGCGGCTGAATGGTCCCGCTGGCCACAACCCTGACGCGACACGCGCCTCCTGAACTATTGTTACAGCCTGGCTGGCCGCTTTGCGTTTCGGGAACGAAGGCTGCTAAAGCCCCTTTCTGTAACGATAAGAGTCCCTGAAACAGGGGTGTAAGCCGGGAGATGCCGGATGGCGAAAGCCGCCGCTCAGAAAACCTCGCCCAGCACGGGCGACAAGATTCCGAACACGCCTCAGGCTTCCAAGGAAGACCTGCTGCGTTTCTATCGCGAGATGATCCTCATCCGCCGCTTTGAAGAGCGCGCGGGTCAACTGTACGGCATGGGCCTGATCGGGGGCTTCTGCCACCTGTACATCGGTCAGGAAGCCGTGGCCGTCGGCATTCAAGAGAGCGTCAAGCAGGGCTACGACAAGATCATCACGGGCTATCGCGACCACGGCCACATGCTGGTCGCGGGCATGGACCCGAAGGAAGTCATGGCCGAGCTGACGGGCCGCATTGGCGGGTCGTCCAAGGGCAAGGGCGGGTCGATGCACATGTTCGACGTGCCGACCGGATTCTACGGCGGTCACGGCATCGTCGGCGCCCAAGTGGCGTTGGGCACGGGCCTGGCTTTCGCGGGCAAGTACCGCGGCGACGACTCGGTCAGCTTCGTCTATTTCGGCGACGGCGCCTCGAACCAGGGTCAGGTCTACGAGAGCTTCAACATGGCCCAGCTGTGGAAGCTGCCGGCCATCTACATCATTGAGAACAACCAGTACGCCATGGGCACGAGCATCGAACGCTCGTCGTCCACGACCGAACTGTATCAGCGCGGCGCCAGCTTCGGCATTCCGGGCGAACAGGTCGACGGCATGGACGTGCTGGCCGTGCGTGACGCCGCCGCCCGCGCCGTGGCCCGCGCCCGTGCCGGCGAAGGCCCCTATATTCTCGAAGTGAAGACCTACCGCTATCGTGGCCACTCCATGTCCGACCCTGCCAAATACCGGACGAAGGAAGAGGTGGACGAGGTCAAGAAGACCCGCGATCCGATCGACCACCTGAAGATGCTGCTCGCCGCCGCCAAGGCGACCGAGGACGAGCTGAAGGCGATCGACAACGAAGTGAAGGCCATCGTGGCCGAAGCCGTGCAGTTCGCTCAAGAGAGCCCTGAGCCGGATCCGTCCGAGCTCTACACCGACGTCTACGTGGAGGCCTGATACGTGACGGACATTCTGATGCCGGCGCTGTCCCCCACGATGGAAGAGGGCACGCTGACCAAGTGGCACATCAAGGCGGGCGACGTCGTGTCGGCCGGCCAGGTGATCGCCGAGATCGAGACCGACAAGGCGACGATGGAAGTCGAAGCCGTCGATGAAGGCGAAGTGCTGGAAATCCTGGTGCCGGAAGGCGCCGAGAACGTGAAGGTCAACACGCCGATCGCACGTCTGGCGGGTGAAGACGGCGCCGCTGCGCCCGCGCCCAAGGCCGCCGAACCGATGACCGCCGTTGAAGCGGAAGCGCCTGTCGCCGTCACGGCCGCCGCGGCTCCGGCTCAGCCCAAGGTCGAACTGCGCGACCCGGAAATCCCCGCTGACGCCAAGCTGGTGAAAACCACCATTCGCGACGCCCTGCGCGACGCCATGGCCGAGGAGATGCGTCGTGACGAAGCCGTCTTCCTGATGGGGGAAGAAGTCGCCCAGTACCAGGGCGCCTACAAGGTCAGCCGCGACCTGCTGCAGGAATTCGGCGACCGTCGCGTGGTCGACACCCCGATCACCGAGCACGGCTTCGCCGGCTTGGGCGTCGGCGCGGCCATGGCGGGGCTGAAGCCCATCGTCGAGTTCATGACGTGGAACTTCGGCATGCAGGCCATCGACCACGTGATCAACTCGGCGGCCAAGACCCTGTACATGTCGGGCGGCCAGATCCGTTGTCCGATCGTGTTCCGCGGCCCGAACGGCGCGGCCGCCCGCGTGGCCGCCCAGCACAGCCAGGATTATTCGGCCTGGTACGCTCAGGTGCCGGGCCTGAAGGTCATCGCCCCCTATGACGCCGCCGATGCGAAGGGCTTGTTGAAGGCCGCCATCCGTGATCCGAACCCGGTCGTCTTCCTCGAGCACGAGATGATGTACGGCCACGAGTTCGACGTGCCGGACGTTGAGGACTACGTCGTGCCGATCGGCAAGGCCAAGGTCCGCCGCGAAGGCACGGACGTCACCATCACGGCGCACAGCCGCATGGTCGGCTTCGCTCTTCAAGCCGCCGAAAAGCTGGCTGAAGAAGGCATCTCGGCCGAAGTCATCGACCTGCGCACCCTGCGTCCGCTGGATCACGAAACGATCGTCGCGAGCGTCAAGAAGACCAACCGCCTGGTCTCGGCCGAAGAGGGCTGGGGTCCGATGGGCGTCGGCGCCGAAGTGGTCGCCCGCGTGATTGAACACGCGTTCGACTACCTGGACGCCCCGCCGCTGCGTGTGCACCAGGAAGACGTACCGCTGCCATACGCCGCCAATCTGGAAGCCCTGTCCCTGCCGGGCGTCGATAAGATTGTCGCCGCTGTGAAGAAGGTGATGGCGTGAGCGAGTCCGCAGAGTTTGAGCTGGCCGTACCGGACAGCGTCGCCGCAGACGAGAACGCAATAGAGTTGTTGCGCATGTGGTGGTCGAAGAATGAGCCGGTGATGTCGGTGAAGCCTGCTTTCGCTGATCCCAGCAAGTTTGGTGAACTGCTGGCCTATGCGGCGCGTCACATGGCGCATGGCTACGCCGTGCGCCATGGTCACAATGAAAAGGCCGCCTACGACCGCATCCTTCAAGGGCTCAGCGAGGTGATCAAGGCGGATAACGTTCGCACCGTCGCCGAGCCGGTTTCACCGCAAGCGGGGAACGCCTGATGACCGATATCCTGATGCCCGCCCTGTCTCCGACGATGGAAGAGGGCGTCCTGGCCAAGTGGCACGTCAAGGTCGGCGATACCGTCTCGGCGGGCGACGTCATCGCCGAGATCGAAACTGACAAGGCGACGATGGAAGTCGAAGCCGTGGACGAAGGCGAAGTGCTGGAAATCCTCGTGCCGGAAGGCGCCGAGGGCGTGAAGGTCAATACGCCGATCGCCCGCCTGTCCGGTGACGCCGTAGCGCCCGCGCCGAAGAAGGCTGACGCCCCGGCTGAAACGCCGAAGGCCGAAGCGCCCAAGGCGGAAGAGGCTCCGAAGGCTGTGGCGGCGGCCGCTCCGGCCGCACCGAAATCGGACGACGGCGGCCGCATCTTCGCTTCGCCGCTGGCGCGCCGCTTGGCCGCCCAGGCCGGCCTGGACCTGAAGAGCATCGCCGGCACCGGCCCGCACGGCCGTATCGTCAAGCGTGACGTGGAAGCCGCCGGCAAGGGCGGCGCCAAGCCGGCCGTCTCGACCGCTTCTGCCGCCCCGGCCACAGCCGCCGAGCCGCGCAAGGTTCTGTCTCTCGCCCAGATGGGCATTCCGGACGGCAGCTACGACCTGATCCCGCTGGACGGGATGAAGAAGGCCGTGGCCCGCCGGATGGTCGACAGCATCCAGAACGTGCCGCACTTCCCGCTTTTCATCGACTGCGAGATCGACCAGCTGATGGCTGTTCGCGCCAAGGTGAACAAGATGCTGGAGCCGCAGGGCATCAAGGTCTCGGTGAACGACTTTGTCATCAAGGCCGCTGCGCTCGCTCTGAAGATGGTGCCGGAGGCGAACGCCTCCTACACCCCTGAAGGCATAGCCATGCACCACAACGCCGACGTCTCCATGGCGGTGGCGATCGAGGGCGGCCTGATCACCCCGATCATCCGCAAGGCCGAGACCAAGGGCCTGGCGCAGATAGCAACCGAGTCCAAGGATCTGGCCAAGCGCGCCCGCGAGCGCAAGCTGAAACCCGAAGAGTTCCAGGGCGGCACCTTCTCGGTGTCCAACCTGGGCATGTTCGGCATCAAGTCGTTCAGCTCGATCATCAATGAGCCGCAGGGCTGCATCATGAGCGTGGGCGCAGGCGAGCAACGTCCGGTCGTCAAGGACGGGCAACTGGCCGTGGCCACGGTCATGACCGTGACCCTGACCTGCGATCACCGCGTGGTCGACGGTGCGACGGGCGCCCGCTTCCTGCAGGCGTTCAAGCCGCTGATCGAAGATCCCGTGGCGATGCTGGCCTAGTCACATGATCCCGAAAAGTGTCAGCGGTTTTCGGATGAGATCATGTGCTGAAAAAAGCGGGGGAGGGTGAAGTCATGACCTCGGTCTATGACTTCTCCGCCCGGGCCATTGACGGCGCGGACGTGTCGCTGGATCGCTTTCGCGGCCAGGCGTTGCTGATCGTCAATACGGCGTCCAAGTGCGGCTTCACCGGTCAATATGACGGGCTGGAGAAGCTGCACCGCGACTTCGCCGATGCGCCGTTCGAGGTTCTGGGTTTCCCCTGTAACCAGTTCGGTCAGCAGGAGCCGGGCAGGGCGTCGGAAATCGCCGCCTTCTGCGCCAGTAGCTTCGACGTGACCTTCCCCTTGTTCGACAAGATCGAGGTCAACGGACCGAACCGCCATCCCCTCTATGCGTGGCTATCCCGGCAGAAGCGCGGATTCCTCGGCTCCCAAGCCGTCAAATGGAACTTCACCAAGTTCCTGACCGACCGCGAAGGCCGCGTCGTCGCGCGCTATTCGCCCCAGACTGAACCTGAGGCCATCAAGGCCGACATCGAGAAGTTGATCTGATCATGGCTGCTGAATTCGATCTCGTCGTCATCGGCTCGGGCCCCGGCGGTTACGTCGCGGCCATCCGCGCCAGCCAACTGGGCCTGAAGGTCGCCATCGTCGAGCGCGAGAACCTGGGCGGCATCTGCCTGAACTGGGGCTGCATCCCGACCAAGGCCCTGCTGAAGTCGGGCGAGAAGTTCGAGAGCTTGTCGCACCTGAAGGACTATGGCCTGTCCGCCTCGGGCGCCACTTTCGACTTCGACGCCATCATCCAGCGCTCGCGCGGCGTGGCCAAGCAGCTGAATCAGGGCGTCGGCTTCCTGATGAAGAAGAACAAGATCGAGGTCATCGAAGGTTCGGCCAAGCTTGAGAAAGGCGCCGCTGCGCCCAAGGTCGTCGTGGATCTGAAGGCCGGCGGTACGCGCACCATTGAGGCCAAGACGGTCATGCTGGCCGTCGGCGCCCGCGCACGCGCCCTGCCGCAGATCGGGCTTGAGGCCGACGGCGACAAGATCTGGGCCTATCGCGACGCCCTGGCGCCGAAGAAATTGCCCAAGACCTTCGTGGTCATTGGCTCAGGCGCCATCGGCATTGAATTCGCCAGCTTCTACCGCGCCCTGGGCGCCGAGGTGACGGTCGTCGAAGCTGTCGATCGCGTCATGCCGGTCGAGGACGAAGAGGTTTCCAAGGCCGCCCAGAAGGGCTTCGAGAAGCGCGGCATCAAGTTCAAGCTGGGCGCCAAGGTGACGAAGGTCTCCAAGAATTCCACGGGTGTGAAGGTCGATCTTGAAGTCAACGGCAAGGCTGAAAGCCTGGAGGCCGAGGTCTGCATCTCGGCCGTCGGCATCACCGCCAACACCGACGGCATCGGTCTGGAGGCGCTGGGCGTCGAACTGGACCGCGGCCACATCAAGACCGACAGCCACTGCCAGACCAATGTGAAGGGTCTCTACGCCATCGGCGACTGCGCCGGCGCGCCCTGGCTGGCGCACAAGGCCTCGCACGAAGGCATCCACGCCGCCGAACACATCGCCGGTTACAAGACCCCAAACGTCCATTCGCCGATCGCCGGCTGCACCTACGCTCAGCCGCAGGTCGCCTCGGTCGGATTGACGGAGCAGGGGGCCAAGGCCGAGGGCCGCGAGGTCAAGATCGGCCGCTTCCCCTTCAAGGTGAACGGCAAGGCCATCGCGGCGGGCGAGACCGAAGGCTTCGTCAAGGTCATCTTCGACGCCAAGACGGGCGCCCTGATCGGCGCGCACATGATCGGCGCCGACGTCACCGAGATGATCCAAGGTTACGTCACCGCCATCACTATGGAAGCGACCGAGGAAGACATCCACGGCATCGTCTATCCGCACCCGACCATGTCCGAGGCCATGCACGAGGCGGCTCTCGACGCCTATGGCCGCGTGATCCACATCTAGGGCGGTTGTTAGAAAATCTGAACTGTGGCTAAGAGGGTCGCTTCTCCCCATGGTTCGGATTTTCCATGATTGTTGCGCCTTATGTCCTTGGCCTGATCGGCAACACGCCCTTGGTGCGCCTGAAACGCGCCTCTGAGGCCACGGGCTGTGAAATCCTGGGCAAGGCCGAGTTTCTGAACGTGGGCGGCTCGATCAAGGATCGCGCCGCGCTCAGCATCATCCGCGCGGCGCGCGCCTCGGGCGCGCTGAAGCCCGGCGGGACGATCGTCGAAGGCACGGCGGGCAACACCGGCATCGGCCTCGCGCTGGTCGGCGCGGCGCTGGGCCATCCGGTCGTCATCGTCATGCCCCGCACCCAGACGGAAGAGAAGAAACGCGCCGTCCGCCTGCACGGCGCCCGCCTGATCGAGGTCGACCCTGCGCCTTTCGCCAGCCCCAACCACTTCGTTCACTTCTCGCGCCGCCTCGCAGAAGAACTGAACGAAAGCGAGCCGAACGGCGCCTTCTACGCTGACCAGTTTGACAATCAGGCCAACCGCTTGGCTCACTATGAAGCCACCGGCCCGGAAATCTGGCGACAGACCGAGGGGCGTATCGACGGCTTCATCTGCGCCGTTGGATCTGGCGGCACCCTGGCCGGGACGGGCGCCTATTTGCGCGAGCGTAATCCGGATGTTGGCATCGGTCTGGCCGACGTGCCCGGCGCCTCTCTCTACAGCTGGTTCACCGAAGGCGTGTTGAAAGGCGAGGGCGGCTCGATCGCCGAAGGCATCGGCGTCAATCGCATTACGGGCAATCTGCAGGGGCTGTCGGTCGATCACGCCTATCGCATCGAAGACGTCGAGTTCCTGCCCATCCTGTTCGGTCTGGTGAAGGAAGAGGGACTGTCCCTGGGGCCGTCCAGCGGGGTCAACATCGCCGGGGCGATGCGGCTGGCGCGCGAAATCGGTCCTGGCCGCACCATTGTGACCGTACTGTGCGATTCCGGTCAGCGATATGGCAGCAAGATCTATGATCCGGCCTTCCTGGCCGCCCGCAACCTGCCGACACCGGAATGGCTGAGCTGATGATCCGCCGCAAGTCCGAGACCGCGCTGGAAAGCCGCATCCCGCCGTTGAACGCGCTGAAGGCCTTCGAGGCGGCGGCTCGGCGACTGAACATCACCCGCGCCGCCGAGGAATTGTCGGTCACGCCAGGCGCCATCAGTCAGCAGATACGCATTTTGGAGCAGCACGCCGGCGCGCCTCTGTTTCATCGCGAAGGGCGTCAGATCGCCCTGACCGACCTGGGAGCGGAACTCTATCCGCTTCTGCGCGACGGATTCGATCACCTGAAACGGGCAGGGGATCTGCTGTATCGACCGGACCGTCGTCATGCCCTGGCGGTCAGCGTCCCTCCATCGTTTGCAGCCAAGTGGCTGGCGCCGCGCATCGCGCGCTTCTCCGCCGCCCATCCTGAGATCGAAGTGTGGATGTCAGCCGATATGCGCCTGGCGGATGTCAGCGGCGGCCGTGTCGATGTGGCGGTTCGTTATGGACGTGGCGACTATCCCGGCGTTCGATCGGAACGTTTGCTGAACGCTGATGTAACGCCGGTTTGCGCGCCAGGGCTGCTGGTTGGACGCCAGCCTTTGCGAAAGCCCGCTGACCTGGCGCACCACGTGCTGATTCATCTGCGACCCAGCGAATGGGAGGAGCCGCGACCGGACTGGGGCGCCTGGCTGAAGGCGCGCGATCTGACCGACATCGACGCCCAGGCGGGACCACGCTTCGACCAGACGGCCCTGGCCATCGAAGCCGCTGCTCACGGTCAAGGCGTCGCCTTGGCGCCGTACGCCTTCGTGGCGGACGACCTGGCTGCGGGTCGACTGGTCGCGCCATTCGCCGACGGCGCCTTGACCACGGACTTCGCATACTACGTTCTGATCAAGCGCAGCGGCGCCACGACGGCGGCGCGAACCTTTGTCGCCTGGTTGAAGGAAGAAGCCCATGCGGCGGCCGAGGCAGGTGTGGATGACCTTTAGGGCGAGAACTGGCATTTATCGCCTAAGATATATTATGCGAAGGCCGACCAAGTTCGTTTCCGTTGCAACTGTCAGTGTTCCAGGTACCTGAGACTCCCGGCCTGAGCGGCGGTTTGGTTCCGGGTTCGTTGGACTCTGGTTCCAGGTTCGTCGGACTCAGGCGCTAAGCGGCTTCCGCATTCGCGCTCTCCAGCACATGGCTGACAGCGGTGAAAACTAGCTCATTCGGCGTCACCCGTCGACCAAGCGCCGCATCCCGAACGGTGTGAGCAAACCGGACCGGCACGTTGACGCTGATGTGCACAGCGTCGTTCTCGATTGCGAAAAGATGGCGATATCCCGCCATGTGATCTCGGATAAAGGTCTCCACGGTCTCGACGTAGAAGTCTGCGGCTTTCAACCCACGACGGGCCGCCAACGCCTTCATGGCTTCGTGCATCGGCCTGGGCAGACGAAGACTCATCGAACGATGGCCGCTTTCCTCGGCGGATTGGGCGTCGTCGGAGATATTCACTTTCGCTCCTTAGGCAATTCATCCGGCTAGATTCGCAAACCCGGACTCTGTCGTCTAGAGCGTCAGATTATATCCTATTGGATATAAAGCGCGACCGCAGCAGCTGCAGCAACGCGGTTGATCAATGGACTTGGCCATCTTCTGATCCGCTGCTCCATCTCAGTTAGATGGCGCTCCTCGACGTAGGCGAACAGCAGGCTGAAAAGGTCGGATGTTGCAAGCTGGCCGAGCGCGCTACGCGCTCGCTGTTGACCAATCCGGCCATAAGCCAGTTCGGAGTGTACATTTAGTCGATAGCCGCCCTCTAGATGCTCAAATCGGGACGGGTCGATCAGGAGGCGTGCGCAGCTTTCTAGAAGTCGACGCTGCCAGAAGGCACCGATCAACGGAAAGCTGCCCTTTCTAAAATTTGCGGCCTGCTCCTGTGGTACCCAATCCCCGTCGGCGAACCGATGGATCAGACGCTCGCGGCTGCCACGAGCTTGCGTAAGAAGCATGTCGGTGAGGTCCATCAGCACAATGCGCGCGGCGGACCAGCTAGGACCGACACACCAACAGTCAGGGAACGGCGATCCTTGCAGTGCCGAGCAGATGTCAGTTTCTAGACAGAGGCCGAGTGCGGAGGGCGACCCTTTGCGCGCTCCCCGCCGTTTGGAGGCACGTCGGAATGGATCTGCGACCTGATCGACGTTGCGAACAAATCGGACCCGGTACTCCCGGCGACCAGCGATCATGACCGGCATCAACTCCGCCGCGGCGAACTCGACTAACGCGATGTAGTGTCTCTGGCAGGTAACGCGCCAAGCAAGGCGCCATTCGTTCCGCAGGTAGTGGTCACGGCCCGCGGATGCGTCATCAGCGAGACACACCTCGCACCCCTTACCGATTCCTGCTTCGCCTTCTGGCGGGATGTGTAGATCGCCGACAGCGACCTTGGGCCATTCGCTCGTCCAAAGGGACGCCAGTCTGTCCAACTGGACCAAGGAAGCCCCTGCCCTCTGCATGGCGTTGAGGATGTCCCGCGAAAGATCGACCTCGCTGATCTGCTCCCCGAAAACTGGATCACCGGACGTTAGAGTTTTCCGCTGAGATTTCCCTGGCTGGGAAGGAGCGGAA
>NZ_RHWX01000050.1 GCF_003938605.1 Brevundimonas sp. 357
TGCGAAAGGAGATGGGACATGACCGAGGAATTCTATAGATGGTTATTACAGTTGATAAGAGAAGATCGTTTGGTTAAGTTCTATCAGTCTCCTAAATGGCGCAGGCTTAGAGAGAAAGCGATGAAACGAGATCACTATGAATGCCAAGAGTGTAGAAGACTAGGTAAGTATCATAGAGTAGAGAACGTTCATCATATAAAGGAAGTCAAGGATAGACCTGACTTAGCTTTAGATTTAGATAATCTTATTTGTTTATGTGTTGAACATCATAATGAAGTTCATGGCAGATATCTTACAGCGTTAGATAAACAAGAGAAGAAGATAGAAAGCTTCGCTAACTTCGATGCAAGTGAAAGGTGGTAAGTGCATGATCATCAATGACAATGGCAGAGAGTATGATACAGAAAAGATTGAAGAGTATTCATCTTATACTCAGGGATTAATTAAACGTTTGATATACGTTCGCTATGTAGGTATTAGGGATCTGTTATCAGATAACTGTTGTAGTAAATACAAAGTGAATCAAGTAAGAGAAGCGTTGAATAAAGATAATAACGTCGAAAGAATAAAAAATGTTTTTGGATATAGTATTGAAGAGATTAATTATTACATTGA
>NZ_RHWX01000051.1 GCF_003938605.1 Brevundimonas sp. 357
TTACAAAAGTATTCTTCTAAAGGAACCGTTGCTTTTTTTGTGAAGTATCCTACCGCCTTTTGAAAAATCCCCACTTTCTCACCTCCTTTCAAGTTAGAATACTAGAGGAGTAAATCCAGTTCCTGTATTTTCTACTGAGCTATTTGTGACTGTTACAGGAGCAGAATCATAAATATCATCTAAAAAATTCAAACCATGAAGGAATGAAAAAAAGCCATCCGTTTTTCTAGTTTCAGGTTCTATTTTTTCATAGCGTATATTTCCATTAGAAATATGCTCTTCATATACATTCATGCAATACCAACGCATAATCGCATCGTCACCAAAAAATAAACGTTGATTAATAAAAAGGTCATCAACCAGATCTTTTAACATACCATGTGTAACAGATCCGCTTCGAACAATTTCCACAGTAAAACCTGCTTCTTCTAAAGCGGGCTTCAATATTTTTGCACGGTACATATCCATAGCGATTTTTTTAATATAATATTTATTACTCATTTCAAGAAACCAACCTACAATATAATCAGCTTCTATATTTTTTCCATGAACGATCTGTGATTTTCCTTGATCTATAGAAATATCTATAACCTCTCGTTTGATG
>NZ_RHWX01000052.1 GCF_003938605.1 Brevundimonas sp. 357
ACATCATGGGTTCAGAAGAATTGAGAGCTTATCAGGAAACAGTATAATTGAAGTGTCTGTTTATCCAGTAGCTCAAGAAGCTTAATAAATAAACTGCTCTATCTCTTGTGTAGCAAGGGATGGAGCTTTTTTGTAAATTATGGGATTTTTTTTGACCATACTTTTGACCATACTTTCTTAGAAGTTAATATAATTTGTTAGTTTTTGTGTTGTTTCTTCTTTTTTGCTGTTAGTAATGTGTGTATATGTGTCCATAGTAGTTTTTATATTTGCGTGGCCCATTCTTTCTTGGACTTCTTTGTGATCTGCGCCTGCCTCATATAGCATTGATGCATGTGTATGTCTAAAACCATGCAGACCGATATAAGGTAAGCCGGCACGCTCACGATATATATTGTATCTTTCTGCCACTGACTGATTAATTGTGAAATTATTTTCGTCATTGGTAAACAAATAATTAGCTTTAGTAAATCCTAATTGAAATAAGTACTTTCTTTGTTCGAGCTTCCAAAATTTTAGTTGCTTTATAGTTTTTTCATCTAAATAAATTATTCGATTTGATTTTTTGGTTTTAGGAGTTTCAGATATATAATATTTATC
>NZ_RHWX01000053.1 GCF_003938605.1 Brevundimonas sp. 357
GCCGTAGATTGGCTTAAAAGAAATCGGGTCTACAATACGATACTGAGTAATAAAGTCATCCGGCACATCTACAATATCGCAGGCAATATCCGCCCGGGAAAAATGCGGATCTAAAAATAGGTCATGAATGAATCCTTTCATGGAACTAGCTAAAAACTGGCCTATCTTATTCGGATTAAAATCAATACGACCTTTTCCTTCATGAAATTTAAGTATTTCGATATACGCAATATCTTCTCCATATTGATCGAATAATTGCCAGCCGTTTATCCCAACTGATTTCAAATATCCCTGATTTTCGTTCAAACGCATTAATTGCTCGAAATCGACAAAAACAACTCCATTTTTCGTCCAATAAGCTATGGTATCATTCAGTTTTCCGACAATTGTAATTCGATCAATCGACCAATTTAATTTTAGGGGGGTGGTCGTACCTTGCACACTTAACCGCCTGTTAGAAATACGGTTAAGTTTTTCGAGCTGATTTATCGTTGTTCTTTTTTCTGCCCCTCGACCTTCAATTTTTGATTGAATTTCACTCAACTGATTTTCATTTGCCATTTTCGTCCTCCAAACGAAAAAAGAGAC
>NZ_RHWX01000054.1 GCF_003938605.1 Brevundimonas sp. 357
CTTGGTTTCCTGTTCCAATTTTTTGTTGTATAGCCGAATCTGGCGTTCGCTGGCACGACTGCCCCAATAAGCTGTTTCCAGCTTCCCAGACCGCCCATAAATTGGCTTGAAAGAAACAGGATCAACCACTCGATATTGTGTAATAAACTCATCAGGCACATCGATAATATCGCAAGCAATATCCGCACGTGAGAAATGTGGTTCTAGAAATAAATCATGAATGAAATTTTTCATTGAACTAGCTAAAAAATGACCAATCTTATTCGGGTTAAAATCAATCCGCCCTTTGCCATCTTGCCATTTCAAAATCTCAATATAAGCAATATTTTCTTCGTATTGGTCTAATAATTGCCAGCCGTTATTCCCAACCGCTTTTAAATAGCCATTGCCTTCATTCACCCGCATTAATTGCTCAAAATCTAAAATCAACACATCATTTTGAGTGTGATAATAAATATTTTCCTTCAGTTTTCCAACGATAGTAATTCGGTCAATTGACCACTGCATTTTTAAGGGGGTGTACATATTTTGTACATTTAACCGCCTGTTAG
>NZ_RHWX01000055.1 GCF_003938605.1 Brevundimonas sp. 357
GCGACCAGGTGCAAACCGCTTTGATGAAATTCACGAAAATGAAGATTATTCAATGATAAATGTGGCTACTTCTGGTGGTGGTAAAATTCGAGATTATAGAGAATTTTATGATACAACTAATGGTCATGTTCGTGGTGGTCCGCTTGATGACATTATAGAAGAATCAAAAATGATTCTTTCTGGAGAACTTGGAATTGACAAGGATGGAGCAGAATTTTCTAGTTTGTTTCCATTTATTTGTCGCTTGGATAACGATAATGAAGTTGATGATCCCGACATGTGGGAAAAAGCTTGTCCAACTATTAATTACAATGCAGATTTAAAACGGAAAATGTTTCAAGAATACTCTCAAATGCAACGTAATGCTGGTTTAAGACTTACGTTCATGACCAAACGAATGAACAGACCTATGGAAGATACACGATTTGCTGTTGCTTCATATGATGATGTTCTGCATACGAAAGAAAAAGAATTTCCTGAAAAAATGGATGAAGTGATAGGAACAGTCGATTTTGCTGATAGACGAGATTTTGCCAGCGTTGGGT
>NZ_RHWX01000056.1 GCF_003938605.1 Brevundimonas sp. 357
CAATGGAATAACTTCATTGCTTTCCTTCCGTTTATATGTATCGCTCTTTATTGGTCTTCTATACTTTCGTACTATCTCACCGTTACCGTTTTGCACAGTGATTACTTCATGCTTCTGTTCTAAGTATTGTGGTCTATACATCGTCGTGCCTCCTTTACGCAAAATAAAAAGACCACTCAAAGAGTGATCTACGAATTTTAAAAAATCTCATACTGAAATCTTATTTTTAATGTCTTTATATAAGTTCGAGCCTCGCAAAACATAAATATCTTTATAATATTCTTTGCCATTATATTCTAAGAATAAAAAGGAAAATTTCAATTTTTTACATTTTTTATATCTCTTTTCTAATTTCTTGCTGTTCTTTATGTTAGCTACCATTGCAGTAACTAAACTTTCATTTACAATTGGTATTTTTAGACCTTTTTCTAAGTATCCAATATTCTGGAATTCTTGATTAATAAGGTCTGTTGGATTGAGATAAGATATTTCGTGGTCCACATATTTTTCAATAAGCTTTTTAACTACAGGGTAT
>NZ_RHWX01000057.1 GCF_003938605.1 Brevundimonas sp. 357
ATGGACCGGGTGCTGGCCCGCGTGGCGTCGCAGCCCCTGTCGGCCTTCTTCACTGACCTGCACAAAAAGCATGGCGTCGAGATCCTGACCGGCGTCGAGGTCGCGGGGTTCGAGGATGAAGGCGTGCGCCTGGCCGACGGGACGCTGATCGCGGCGGACGCGGTGCTGGTCGGCGTCGGCGCCTTCGCCTGCGAGGCCCTGGCGCGCACGGCGGGACTGACGTGCGAAAACGGCGTGGTGGTGGACGAGACCGCTCGTACCAGCGATCCGAACATCTACGCCATCGGCGATGTGACGCGGCGGCCGATCCCGGTCCACGGCGGCGTCATGCACCGGCTGGAGAGCGTGCCCAACGCGCTGGAACAGGCCAAGCAGGCGGCCTCGGCCATCGTCGGCCGCGCCGCCCCGGCGCCGGAAGTGCCGTGGTTCTGGTCCGATCAGTATGACGTCAAGCTGCAGATCGCCGGGGTGCCTTTCGACGCCGACCGCCAGCTGGTGCGCGGCGATCCGGCCGGCGGCGCCTTCTCCGTCTTC
>NZ_RHWX01000058.1 GCF_003938605.1 Brevundimonas sp. 357
GTTCACGATATAATCATAATCATCGTGGATTTACTTGCTATAAAATGAACTATTATGTTACTAATAAAATGTGTAGAGATTTGAAAAAAAATTATAATAAGCTAAAGACTCCTGCTCAAATTGCATCTTTTATTCCTATTGGTGGAGTTGGAACATGGGTTATTACAAATGCTTTTAGTAGTGCTGTTGATGCAATGAATGTCTTTGTAAGAGCTGCAAATCAAGGAAAAGGTGTACAATTAACATATAATGCTCACTTTAGCAATACAACATCATATCAATACAATGATTACGCTCGTTATGTAATAAAATAATCAGAAAGTGAAACTATCTCATGAATAAAAAGATTTTAGCTGTAATTATTTCAATAATAGTTTTAATCACTATGTTCTTCATATTTAGGCTAATTTTCAATATAAGCTTACAAAAAAGTATTCTTTATCTAATTCCTATAGCATTTATCTTAGCAATTTTTAGAAGTATTTACGGAAATAAAAACTCTAAATAGCTAAAAATAAATCATACTAAATTTT
>NZ_RHWX01000059.1 GCF_003938605.1 Brevundimonas sp. 357
TAATTATACTATTTCATTCTACCTTCATTCGTGAATTCAAAGAAGTAAATCTAAAAAAACTCTTTAAATATAGTTTTTTTTCATTCTCTGTTTTATTCCTAATCAATATTCTAAATACATCTTTTTCAGAAGGTATAAATCCTAATGAAGTAAATGGTTCTCTCCTTTTATTCTTTTTAAATGCTGCTACTTATGGAGCTTTTTTAGAAGAAGGAATTTTTCGATTTTGTATGATTGATCCTCAAGCAAACAAAAAACAACAATATATTTCAATACTAATTTCTTCTTTTCTGTTTTCTATTGTTCATGGGGGAGGCCTAAGTATTTTCTTTATTGGTATTATTTTAAGTTTTGTTTATATACAAACAAAAAATATATGGTATTCCATAGTTGCTCATGGATTTTATAATACAATCGGCATATTAATCTATTTGATATCTATATAAGATAAGGTGGCATACTTCATGAAATTAACAAAACTTACTATAAGTTTGGTAATTATTGCTGGTATTATTTTATATTTTGTATTACC
>NZ_RHWX01000005.1 GCF_003938605.1 Brevundimonas sp. 357
CGCCCGCGCGGCCCAGGCGGCGGCCGCGGCTGCTGCTGCGGCGGCGCCGACGGTCACGGCCCCTGCCGCCGCTCAGACGCCGTCCGCCGCCCCGCCCCTGGCCGGCTGACCTTTTGGCGGGCGAAGGCGCGATCTTTCGCCGCCTGTCGTGGTTTTGCCGCTCTTCCTGTCCTATGTTCCCGGCGTCATGAGCGACCATTCCGAACTCGGCCATATCCGTCCCTGGCGCCACATCGAGCGCCGCAAGAGCCGCCAGATCATGGTCGGCTCCGTTCCGGTCGGCGGCGACGCCCCGATCAGCGTCCAGTCGATGACCAATACGCCGACGACCGACGCGGCGGCGACCCTGGCCCAGATCCGTCAGCTGGAGGAGGCCGGGGCTGACATCGTCCGCGTCTCCTGCCCGGATGTGGAATCGACGGAGGCCTTTAAAACCATCGCGCGCGAAGCCCGCGTGCCGCTCGTGGCCGACATCCACTTCCACTACAAACGCGGCATCGAGGCGGCCCAGGCGGGCGCCGCCTGCCTGCGCATCAACCCCGGCAACATCGGCTCCATCGACCGGGTCAAGGAAGTCGTCCAGGCCGCCCGCGACCACGGCTGCTCCATGCGCATCGGCGTCAACGCCGGCTCGCTGGAGAAGGAGCTGCTGGAGAAGTACGGCGAGCCTTGCCCCGACGCGATGGTCGAAAGCGCCCTGAACCACGCCCGCATCCTTCAGGATCTGGACTTCCACGAGTTCAAGATCTCGGTGAAGGCGTCGGACCCCTTCCTGACGGTGGCCGCCTATCAGCAGCTGGCCGACGCCATCGACTGCCCCCTGCACCTGGGCGTGACCGAGGCGGGGCCGCTGCGCACCGGCACCATCAAGTCGGCCATCGGCATGGGCAATATGCTGTGGTCGGGCATCGGCGACACCATCCGCGTCTCGCTGGCCGCCGATCCGGTCGAAGAGATCAAGGTCGGCTTCGACATCCTGAAGTCCCTGGGCCTGCGTCACCGGGGGGTGAACATCATCGCCTGCCCGTCCTGCGCGCGTCAGGGCTTCAACGTCATCGAGACGGTGGCGATTCTGGAAGAGCGCTTGGCCCATGTCTCGACCGCCATGTCGCTGTCGATCATCGGCTGCGTGGTCAACGGGCCGGGCGAGGCCCTCTATACCGACATCGGCTTCACCGGCGGCGGCAAGGGGGCGGGCATGGTCTATCTGAACGGCAAGATCGCTCACAAACAGGCCAACGACGGCATGATCGACGAGATCGTCGCCCAGGTCGAAGCCAAGGCCGCCGAGCTGGACGCCGCCCGCAAGGCGGCCGAATAGTCGGCGAAACGAGAGGGGGGAGACGATGCTGAAACACGCGATCCTGGCAGCGGCGCTGTTGGCGGGCGCCGCCTGTGCGCCGGCGCCTGAGGCCGAGCTGTCGCCTCGATCCGTCGGCATGGCCAATCCCGCCTCGGCCAACTGTCAGCGCGAAGGCGGCAAGTCGGAAATCCGTCGCGACGCCCAGGGCGGCGAATACGGCGTCTGCGTCTTCGAAGACGGCCGCCAGTGCGAGGAATGGGCCCTGTTCCGCGACAAGCGCTGCGTGGCGCCCAAGGCGGCCGACTGAAGACGACTGAACAATGAAACTCTACATCACCACCCCGTCGCCCTTCGCGCGCAAGGTTCGCATCGTCGCCCGTGAAAAGGGCCTGGCCGACCGGATCGAGGAGATCGTCGTCGATCCCTACGGCAATGCGCCGGAACTGCTGTCGAACAATCCTGTGGTGCAGGTTCCGACCCTGATCGCCGAGGACGGCCTGCCGCTGACCGACAGTCCGGTCATCGCCGAATATCTGGACGCGCTCGGCGCCGGGCCGCGTCTGCTGCCGACCGAGGGGCCGGAGCGCCTGCGGGTCAAGCGACTGGAGACGCTGGGCTGCGGCGCGCTGGAGATGGGCGTCAAACTGGTGCTGGAGAAGCGCCGGCCCGAGCAGGAACGCTCGCCGTCGTGGATCGAACGCTGGACCGTCAACATGGGCCGCGCCCTCGATGCGCTGGAGGCCGCCGCCCCCGACGTCGACGCGCTGGACATGGGCGTGCTGACGGCGGGGATCGCCGTCACCTGGATCAGCTTCCGCCATCCGGACTACGACTGGAAGACGGGCCGCCCGAACCTGGTCGCCTTGCAGGCGGCGCTGGAGCAACGTCCCAGCTTTATCGAGACCTATCCCGTCTGAGGCTCAGTCGGCCGTCGCCTCGAACGGGGACAGAAGACGATAACGCAGGCGGGTGTTGTCCGCATCTATCACCTCCAGCCGCGCGCCGCGAAAGCCGATGACCGCGTCTTCATCCAGGTCGTATTCGACCGTCTGGGTCTGAGCCGGTCCATCGTGCGTCGTCTCGCGATAGAGGAAGCGGACCTTGCCGTCGGCGCGGCCATGATAGATCAGTTCGCGCCGTCGCGATCCGTCGTCGGCCTCCTGGATGCGGATGTCGCGCACCTGGGGCGTCGTGTTCCAGGTCAGGACGCACAGGCCTGGCGTGATGAAGCCGCGTACCGGACCTGACCCGTCATTGGCCCGGCATAGCCCGCCCGAGGTATGGGGCGCGGTCCCCAGCAGGGGATCGCGGGCCGTCATCCGGTCGGAGACGTAGTAGGTGTGGCGTTGGTCGCTCTGTCGCGCCGTCAATTTGCCGGGCGAGATGGTGAAGCGCTTCCTCAGTAAGCCGTCGCCCCAGGTCAGCTCATTGGCCAGGGCCAGGCCCGGCAGGCTGCGCCGCCGTCCTGCCTCGACGGCCGCCTCGCCGACATCGACTTCCGTGACCGTGTTCAAGGCGGGACGGTCGACGGTCTCGATCTGCGGCGCGACTATCTGCGTCGAGGCGCAGCCGGACAGCAATCCTCCAGCCATGACGCAGGCCGTGAGGTCGATCATCCATGTACGCATCCCGTCGCCCCGACCTGTTGCATGCGACAGTCGGCCAGCGATCCGCGCCTCTGTCAATGATCAGTGTTAGGTGAGGAGTTGGTAGCCTTGGAAGGCCGCCAGCACGATCAGCAGGCCTCCCACTGCATAGGTCAGAGCCTTGCGCGGCGCCATCTTGACGATCAGCCCGGCGAAGGGGGCGGCGATCAATCCGCCGACCACCAGTCCGCCCACTGCGGCGGCGTGGTTCTGCAAGGCGCCCGCCTCTTCCCAGTGGCCGGTGATCAGCGCCCAGACAAAGGTGGCTGATATGGCGACGGTCAGGAAGAACTCGGCCGTGTTCACCGTACCGATGGCCTTGCGCGGCTCCTGTCCGGCGCCGACCATGGTTGATGAGACCGTCGGTCCCCAACCGCCGCCGCCGACCGCGTCCAGAAAGCCCCCGATCAGGCCCAGCGGGCCGGTGACCCAGGCGGGCAGGTGGCGCGTCGGGATGTCATGCCCGGCCCGCCACAGAATCCACGCCCCGACCAGGGCCAGATAGCCGACGATGAAGGGTTTGATCACCGCCGCCTCCAGTCCTGTCAGCACATAGGCCCCCAGCACCCCGCCGATCACGCCGGCGACAGCCAGGGGCAGCAACAGCCGCCACTCCACGTTCTTGTGCCAGGCGTGGCTGCCTGCGGACGCGGCGGTGGTGAAGATCTCAGCAGCGTGGACGCTGGCCGATGCCGTAGCCGGGGGCACGCCCAGCGCCAGGAGTACGGAAGAGGATATGACGCCGTAGGCCATGCCTAGGGCCCCGTCGACAGCCTGCGCCAGGACACCGACCAGCAGGAACAGGAAGAAGGTATCCATTCACGCCTCGGTCGGCTGTTGTTGAAGGCCATCAGGCGCAGGTCGCGGCCCGGCTGGCAATGGTTGTCGTGATCGGGTCAGGCCTGATCCAGGCGCGCGAGGGCGTTCAGCACGTCGCGGCCGCGATAGGGCTTGATGACCATGGCCGCCGCCAGTTCGGCGTTCTGGGCCGCGGCTGTCACGTCGCCGGAAAGGAAGACGACGGGCACGCCCCAGCGCGCCTTCAGACGACGCGCCAGATCGACGCCTGTCGCAGCGCCCGACAGGTTGATGTCCAGCAGGGCCACGTCAATGGGATGAAGAGCGGTGGCCGCCTCGGCTGCTTCGGCGCTGTGGAAGGGGCCGATGACCCGATGGCCGGCGGCGTCCAGGGCCTCGGTCAGGTCGATTGCCGCTTCGGCGTCGTCCTCGACCAGCAGGACGGTCAGGGGATCGGCCTCGGTCGTCGCCGCAGGTTCGACGGGCATGCGGTCGACGGCGGGGGTTTGGCGCACCAGAACGGCGCGGACATAGGGCCACAGTTCGGCGGCGGGCCGTTCAGCGTCCAGATCGAAGATCTTGGCCAGGGCCTTCAAGTCCTTCTCGGCGTCCGGGCTCACGGGGGCGCCGCCCGCAGTCAGCAGGCCGTCATAGAGCGCGCACAGGCGCGCGACGTCGGCGCCCGGCGCAGGGCCCGTCGAGGCCCCATCCAGGGGCTTTTCATGGGTCATGCCCTGTCTCCAATTTTGTTTCAGCCCCGTGGAGCTAGGGGTTTTGCAGATGCGAAGGAACCGGCCTGACGGGCTTGTGACGGCTGTTCACGATTGCTCCATGAGCGCGTGTAGAGGCGTTTTTATCGACACGGCGCCGCGTCGCGGGTAAGGCTCCGCGCTCGATTTTCTCAGCAAGGATACGCCGTTGCGACTGCCTCAGGCCCGGCTCGATCAGGTGCTCGACCGCTTCCATCAGGTGGAGGCGCGCATGGGCGCGGCCTCGGACGGCGCCGAGATCGTACGCCTGTCCAAGGAGCACGCCGAGCTGAAGCCGGTGGCCGACGCGGTCCAGGCCCTGGCCCGCGCCCGGGCCGAGGCCGACGACCTCAAGGTGATGGCCGCAGACCCGGAAATGGCCGCCCTGGCCGCCGATGAACTGGACGCCCTGACCGAGCGCCTGCCGGGCCTGGAGCGCGAAGTCGCCCTGCTGCTGGCCCCGCGCGACGCCGATGAAAACGCCTCGGCCGTACTGGAAGTGCGCGCCGGCACCGGGGGCGACGAGGCGGCCCTGTTCGCGGGCGATTTGTTCCGCATGTATTCGCGCTACGCCTCCGCGCGCGGCTGGCGGGTCGAGATCGACAGCGCCACCGAGGGCGACGCCGGCGGCTACAAGGAGATCATCGCCACTGTGACGGGCGACGGCGTGTTCGGCCGCCTGAAGTTCGAGAGCGGCGTGCACCGGGTCCAGCGCGTACCGACGACCGAGGCGGGCGGACGCATTCACACCTCGGCGGCCACAGTCGCCGTCCTGCCCGAGGTCGAGGACGTCGAGATCGAGATCCGCGACCAGGACATCCGCATCGACACTTATCGTTCGTCCGGCGCGGGCGGCCAGCACGTCAACAAGACCGACTCGGCGGTGCGCATCACCCACCTGCCGACCGGGATCGTCGTCACCTCGTCCGAGAAGTCGCAGCACGTGAACCGCGACAAGGCGATGAAGAATCTGCGCGTGCGCCTCTACGACATGCAGCGGCAGGCCAAGGACGCGGCTCGCTCGGATGCGCGCAAGTCGCAGGTCGGTTCGGGCGACCGGTCCGAGCGCATTCGCACCTACAACTTCCCGCAGGGGCGCGTGACCGATCACCGCATCGGCCTGACCCTGCACAGTCTGCCGCAGATTCTGGAAGGCGAGATCGATCCTCTGCTGAACGCTCTGATCGCCGAGGACCAGGCCGCGCGCCTGGCCGACCTGGAGGCCGAGTTCGCCTAGGGCGTCGCTTCAGGGCCGCTTCGTCCTGGTGCGACGTCGCAGCACCCGATCGCCCAGGCTTTCGGCGTACTTCAGCGTATAGGCCAGGGCGGCCGGATTGCCGCGCCGTGCGCCCACGGAATCGGCCATCACCGCCCCGCGCTCGCCGATGGGCCGGGGCGCGCCGATGGTGGTGTCGATGGCCGTCTGGTGCTCGATCTCGGCGTTCAGCCGAGCGCCCATCAGGATCACCTGCACCGAGATCCAGGTCCACAGCAGGAAACCCATGGCGGCCGCCAGCGGGCCATAGGAATCTGTGCGCACGAAGGTGGTCAGGAACCAGCTGAACAGGAAGGAGACCAGCAGGCTCATCGTCGCTGCGAACAGCGCCCCCGGCGTCAGCCAGCGCCAGCGCGCCCGCGCCCGGCTGGGCCCCAGTCGATAGATCAGGGCCAGCGCCCCTGCATAGCCGAAAAACAGCAGCGGCCAGCGCAGCGGAGCCAGATAGGCCCATTCGTCCTCAAGGCCGAACACCGCCAGCACTACCGGCACCCCGACCACCAGTGTCGAGCTCAGCAGCACCGCCGCCATCGCTGAGACGGTGAAGCCCATGCACATCAGGTTGTAAACGACGATATTGCGCCGCTCGACCTCATGATAGGCGAGGTTCAGGCCGTAGAAGAGGGTCTTTACGCCGCCGTTGGCCGCCCACAGCGTCAACAGCAGGGTCCAGGCCAGGGTGAAGGTCAGTTGTCCGGTCGAATTGCCCGCCAACCGCGTCATCTCCGTCCCCAGAAACTGCGCCACGTTCGCCGGCAGCACCTCATAAAGGAAGCTCAACTGCCCCCAGGCGTCGGCCGGATCGGCGAACAGACCGTAGATGGTGACGAAGGCGCCCAGCGTTGGAAACAGGGCCAGCAGCATGAAGAAGGTCACGCCTCCTGCGACGAAGCCGACGCGGTCGCCGAAATAGCCCATGACGGTGCGCCACAGAATGTCGACCCAGCCCTTGTGCGGAATCTGCCTCGGCCGCTGGGCCAGACGGCCGCGACCCGGCTCCTTGTCGTCATAGTCTTCGGGCGTCGGATCGCGCGGGGGCAGGGGCTCGGGCCGCTCGGGCCGCAGCTCCAGGCCGAAGCGATGGCCTTGAGTATAGAGCAGATGCGCCGCCGTCGCCCCCGTCGCCAGTCCGCCCGCCGCAGCGGCCAGATAGCGCAGCAGTCCGCCCGTCGCGTCGTGTGATCCCCGCGCAGCCCGACGTTTTCCGACGCGCGGCGCGCGATGATTCGACCGTGGTTTCATCCCCATTCGCCCTTCAACGGCCACGCTGCCTGGCCGTTCCGTCTTGAAATCATGCGTCACAGACCCCAATCACCGGGGATGTCTGATCAGAACACCCAACCGACTCTGCTGACCGCCTGGAAAGGCGCCCAGGCGCGCCTGAAGGCCGCTGGTATCGACAGCCCCTCCATCGACGCCCGCATTCTGCTGGAGACGGCGACCGGAGCGGGGCGCGTGGATATTCTGAACGATCCCTATCGACTGGTCACGCCGGAACAGGCGCAGGCGCTGGAAACCCTGGTCGAGCGACGTCTGCGGCGCGAGCCCGTGTCGCGTATCCTGGGCCGCAAGGGGTTCTGGAAGATCATGCTGAACGTCACGCCCGACGTGCTCAGCCCGCGGCCGGACACCGAGACCCTGCTGGATGTCATCGTCCGCGCCTTTCCGCCGCACAAGGCGTTCGACATGATCGATCTGGGCACCGGCTCAGGCGCCATCCTGCTGGCGACGCTGGCCGAGCGATTCGGCGCGCGCGGCGTCGGCACCGATATCTCGTCCGAGGCCATCGCCGTGGCGCGCGAGAACGCCGCCAACCTGGATTTGAACAGCCGCTGCACCTTCCTGCGTACGGACTGGGCGACGGGCTTCGCTGACGACAGCTTCGACCTGGTGGTGTCCAATCCGCCCTACATCCCGAGCGGCGATATCGCCGGCCTGGATCCAGAGGTGCGCGATCATGACCCGCATCTGGCGCTGGACGGCGGCCCGGACGGGTTGCAGCCCTATCGCGACCTGGCGCCCGAGATTGCGCGCATCCTGCGCCCGAACGGCATCTTCGCAGTCGAAATCGGCTGGGATCAGGGCGAGGCGGTCAAGGCCTTGTTCGAGGCGGCGGGCTTCACCGACGTGAAGGTGGTCAAGGATCTGGGCGACCGCGACCGCGTGGTCACCAACGGCCCGGATCCGCGCGTGGAGCCTATCCCTGAAGCTGAAGCGCCGATGCAATAAAAACCCTTGGCAAAGCGTCTCTGTGCGCGCTAAGTTCGTGGTGTTCCCCACTCAGACGCATTCTTTTCGAGCAGGTTCGCTCGCTTAAGCGCATCGGAGTTCAGTGACGGTCGCGTCCCTAGGACGGACGCGGCGGACCACGGGGAGCGCACGGTTTTCCGAACAGCTCGCACCGGGGATTGGCCCCGAACGAACGGAACGACGAACAGGGCCCCGACCGTCTCCACGACGGCGGCCCGCACCAGCACGGTAAGCTCCGATGAGAGATTTCAAGGGCATGAAGCGTCAACGCGGACGCAACCGTAAGCCCGGCGGCGGCAATAACGCCAACGCGACCAATCCGAACCGCTCGTGGGACTCGCAAGGTCCAGAGAATATCAAGGTCCGCGGCAACGCCCAGACCGTCTATGAACGCTACATGCAGCTGGCGCGTGACGCCGCGGCCGCCGGCGACCGCGTTCTGGCTGAGAACTACACCCAGCACGCCGAACACTATTTCCGCGTCCTGCGCGCGCTTCAGCCGCAGCGTTCAGTGAGCGAAATCGCTCAACGCGAGCAAGCGGGCCAAGGTTTCGATATCGACTTCGAGGACGAGTCCGGCGCACAGGCGGCAGCCATCATCGCCGCCCAGCAGGCTGAAGAACGCCGCGTCGAGGATGAAGCTCGCCGTCAGGCCGAACGCGCCGAGCGCGAGGCCAATCGTGACCGCGATCGTGATCGCGACCGGGATCGTGACGGCTCCGACCATGGCGGCGCCGACAGCGAGGGCCGAGAAGGCGGTCGTCGCGAAAGTCGCCGCGAACGCTGGGAGCGTCGTCGCGACGAACGCAATCGCCGCTTCGAAAACACCGAGGGCGAGCCTGGCGTCGCCGCCGATGACGAAAACGCCGCGCAGGGCGAAGATCGTCCGACCGAGGTCGTCGCATCGAGCGATGAGACGACGGTTGAGCGTGCGCCGCGCGCTCCTCGTGCGCCGCGCCGTCCGCGCGGGGGAGCTGAGGATGAGGCCGTACAGTCGACCGACGACGCCGCCGCCTTGCCGGGCTTCCTGACACGTCCCATCACCGCTGAAGACGGCGCCTCGGTTGAACAAGACGCCCCGCCCGCACCCAAGCGCCGTACGCGTCGCAAGGCCGAGCCGGCCGTCACCGACGACGAAGGCTGAGCGCGCTCTATTCTACTAAAGCGAGCGCCTACAGAAAAATACAACCTTTGATCGGCCATCCTTCTTTTGACGGGAGGATGGCCGATGGAATTCGTTGTGCTGATTCTGGCTCTCGGCCTCGCGACGGGCGTCGCCGGGCTCAGGCTGTCGTTCGGGGCCCATGGCCGCATTCGCGCGGCGCAACGTCTGCATGATCGCCAGATGGACGGCGCGCGACGTCGGATCGTCCAACTTGAAGCGGCCCTTGTCGATGCGGACGCGATTCGAATGCGGGCGCAGGATAGCGCTTTGCAGGGACGTCGGCGCCATGCTGATCTGATGGCCGCCGTCAGCCGCCAGATGCGCTCCCCGCTGGAGGGGGTTCTCGGCTTTTCCGACCTTCTGCGCCTGAACGCGGCGGGGGAGCCGCTCAGTCACCGTCAGCGGCAGGCGGTCGAGCGGATCCGCGAAGCCGCCGCCCGGCTGCTGATCCTGGTCGAGGGCATGAACACACTGGCAGGCGCCGAGCGACCCGTCCCAGCCGTGCTTCAAGCCGTCGATCCCCTGCTGCTGGCGCACAAGGTCTGCCTGGCTTTCGAGATAGAGGCGACGGCGGCCGGAGTGTTACTGACCCTGCCCGAGCCGAAACCGGGTCTGACCGCCCTAGCGGACCCTGAACGGCTGACGCGCATCCTCTCCGCCCTGATCGCCAACGCCGTGCGCCACAACCGTCCAGGCGGAACGGTGACGATCGAGGGGCGCCGCGTCGGAGCCGAAATACAGGTGACGGTGCGCGATAGCGGCCCCGGTCTATCATCGGCGCAGCTTGAAACGCTGTTCGAGCCTTTCACCCTTCCGGCGATCGCAGCGGGGCGGGTTTCAGGTGCGGGCCTGGCCGCCGCCAGAGGGTTGGCCGAGGCTATGCAGGGGCGTGTCGAAGCCGAGAGCGTTGAAGGGCAGGGCGCGGCCTTCACCGTCAGCCTGGCTGCCGCACTCGCCGCGCCATCCGACGCCGCCGGCCGTTCCGAGGGGCTGTTGGCGGATCTGCCGCGCATGCCGTCGGGCGTGCTTCTGTACATCGCCCGCGACGCGGCGGCGGTGGCTTTGATGCGACGCCTGACGCAGGACTTCGACGGGCTTCAGCTCCATGTCGCGGCGTCCGTGGACGAGGGCGCGGCGCTGGCGCGCGACCTGCGACCGGACGCTCTCATCCTTGATCTGGATCTGGCGGAGGACGGGGGCGCGGCCTTTCTGAAGACCGTGCGCACGGATCCGACGCGACGCCCGACGCCGGTCCTTGCCCTGACTTCGGACGCGCAGGCTTTGTGCGCCGACGGCGTCGCGGAGCTGCTTCGACGGCCGGTTTCCTTGGCAGACCTGACCGCGACCCTGGCCAGGTTGCTGAATCAGTCCGCAACGGAGTTTTGCGACGCGAGGGTGGCGCGTACGACGTCATAAGTCGGTGCGCAGGGTTGACGCGGCGGGCCATGGCGGCTTCCTAGAGAAATGGGGCTTTCGATCCCTGTCGCGAGGGAAACCGATATGCAGCGCGCGCCGATCCGTTCTTTCCGGCCGACTCTATTGCGAAGCAGCCTGTCGGCGTTTGCGCTTTCAGCCTTGGTCGCCGCCTGCGCCACGACGCCCCCACCGCCGCCGCCGCCGCCGATCCCCGTCGCGCCCGAAGCTCCTGTGGGCGCGGTGCTGGACGATTGGCGCGGGGTCATCACGGCGGCCGATCGTGACCGTTATCAGCGCCGCGCCGCCGCTTGGTCTCTGGCTCTGGAGCAGGCCAAACGACAGCCTGGCTCGGGCGACCTGGCGGCGCTGGGCGAATTGATCGACCCGGAGGCGGCTCGTCCCTCGGTGATCCCGCCGGGCGGAAATTATCGCTGCCGCACCGTCAAGCTGGGCTCGCAGGGCGGCGAGGCGGGGCTGGGGTATGTCGTCTATGGCTGGTTCGCCTGTCGGATCGAGAACACCGCCCAAGGCCTCAAGCTGACCAAGCTCAGCGGCTCCCAGCGTCAGGCGGGCCTGCTCTTCCCGGAGAGCGATCGCGAGATGGTCTTCCTCGGCTCCATGGCTCTGGCCTCCGAACCGGGCGCGCGCGCCTATGGTCAGCGTCCGGAGCGTGACATGGTCTCGGTGCTGGAGCGCATCGGTGAAAACCGTTGGCGCCTGGTCACGCCCTGGCCCGCCAATGAATCCAACCTCGACATACTGGAGTTGGTCCCGGCCCCGGCGACAGCCCGCCGTCGTTGAGCGATGGGAACTTGATCGACGCGGCTTGACCGGAGACGACCGGAGCCGCCACCTTGCGGCTCCCTCTCTTTCAACATCAGGACAAGCCCATGCGCGGCGTCGGCCTCACGCTCGGATCCATCATCGCTATCGCTGTTGTCCTGGCGGTCGTGCTGATCGGCTTTCCGACCTACAATGTCTATTCCAAGCAGATGGCGGGCAAGGCGGCCTATGAGGAGGCGGTGCAGAACCGTCGTATCCGCGTGCTGGAAGCCCAGGCCGCCTTGGATTCGGCCAAGCTGACCGCCGCCGCCGAGATCGAGCGCGCCAAGGGCGCCAATGAGGCCAACCGCATCATGGCGGAAGCTCTCGGCGGTCCCGAAGCCTATCTGCGTTGGTCCTACATCAACATGCTGCAGGAAACCGCAGGCAAGGAAGGTCGCCAGACCATCTACATCCCGACCGAGGCGGGCATGCCGATTCTTGAGGCCGGTCAGCGGCCTGCGGCGCGGTGAGGAGCGGTTCCGATGGCGAGGGGCTTGCTTTTCAGCCGGCCAACCGCTCCAGCACTGTGGCGATGACGCGCTCATAGGCGTCGGTCAGGGCGCGCAGTTCGGCCTCGGGCACGCGCTCGTCGACCTGGTGCATGGTCTGGCCGACCAGACCCAGCTCCAGCACCGGACACAGGGCGCGGATGAAGCGGGCGTCGGAGGTGCCGCCGGTGGTCGAGGCCTCGGGACGGCGGCCCAGCACGGCCTCCACCGCGTCCTGCACGGCGCCGACGAAGACGCCGGGTTCAGTCAGGAAGGCCTCGCCCGAGCACATGTGCTCCAGCTCGATCCGCAGACCGGTCTCGGCCTGAAGCGCGCCCGCCTCGCGGTTCAGCCAGTCGATCAGGCCGTCGCCGGTGTGGGTCGGGTTGAAGCGGATGTTCAGCCGCGCCTTAGCCTCGGCCGGGATGATGTTGGTCGCCGGATTGCCTACGTCGATGGTGGTGATCTCCAGGTTCGACGGCGGGAACTCGGGATAGCCCTCGTCGAGGACGTGGGCGTCGAGCTGGGCCAGCAGCCGGGCGATGACCGGGGCCGGATTGGCGGCGCGATCGGGATAGGCGACGTGGCCCTGCTTGCCGAAGACGGTGATCCAGGTGTTCAGCGAGCCGCGCCGCCCGACCTTGATCATGTCGCCCAGGTGGTGGGCCGAGGACGGCTCGCCGACCACGCAGGCGTCGATGACCTCGCCCTCGGCGGCCAGGGTCTGGACCACCCGCTTGGTGCCGTGCAGGGCCGGGCCTTCCTCGTCGCCGGTGATCAGGAAGGACAGGGAGCCTTCGATTTCGCCTTGGGCGAGCACGCGCGAGACGGCGGCGACCCAGGCGGCGATGCCGCCCTTCATGTCCACGGCGCCGCGGCCGTACAGGACGCCGTCGCGGGTTTCGCCCTCGAACGGTCCGGCGCTCCAGGCCTTCAGGTCGCCGATCGGCACCACGTCGGTATGGCCGGCGAAGCAGAGGTTGGGCGAGGCCGTCCCGCGCCGGGCGTAGAGGTTCTCGATCCGCGCGTCGTGGCCCACGCCGCTCGGCCCCTCGAACACCATGCGGCGGCAGGTGAAGCCCAGGCCGGTCAGGGCGCGCTCCAGCACGTCCATGGCCCCTTCGTCGGCGGGGGTGACGGACGGGATGCGGATCAGGTCGCGAGTCAGTTCGACAGGATCGATGACGGAATGTGATGCGGCGTTCATGAGGCTATTGCTTTAGGCATATCCCGCATCCGCGAGAAGGCCCGACGGCCGCGACAGCGCCCCTTGTTTGAAGACGCACCACGACCGTGACGACCGAAAGCATCGATTCCGCCCCGACCGTTCCGCCCCAGCCGCCGCTGCCGCCCGGACCGCCGCCCGGACCGCCGCCCGGTTCGCCGCCTGACGACGGTCCGTCCAGCCCGTGGGGCATTCACGATTTCCGCCTGCTGTGGCTGGGGCGGATGGTGGCGGTCCTGGGCATCCAGATCCAGTCCTCGGCCCTGCTGTGGCAGGTCTATGAGATCGCCCGGCGCGATCATCCGATCGAGCAGGCCAGCCTCTATCTGGGCCTGGTCGGGCTGTGCCAGTTCCTGCCGCTGCTGGCCTTCACCCTGCCCGCCGGGGCCATGGCCGACCGACGTGACCGCAAGCACACCGTCACCCTGTCGATCATCGTCGAGGGGATGTGCGCAGGCGCTTTTCTGCTGATGGCGCTGCACGGCTCGCCGCCGTTGTGGGGCCTGCTGGCGGTGGCCGCCGTCTTCGGCGCGGCGCGCGCCTTCCTGGCCCCGGCCAGCCAGGCCTTCCTGCCGATGGTGGTGGGGCGCAAGGCCCTGCCGCCCGCCATCGCCGCCCAGTCCATCGCCTTCCAGACCGGGGCCATCGCCGGTCCGGCCCTGGGCGGGGTCATCGTCGGCTTCAACGTGCCGTTGGCCTACGCATCGGCCGTGGCGCTGTTCCTGGTGGCGATCGCCTGCTTCGTGCTGATCCGCACCAAGGGCAAGCCGCAGGTCGACCCGTCCAAGCTGGGCCCGGTGCAGCAGGTCAAGGAAGGCCTGGCCTATGTGTGGAAGACCAAGATCGTCCTGGGCGCCATCTCGCTGGATCTGGTCGTGGTGTTGCTGGCCGGGGTGGCCCTGCTGACGCCGATCTTCGCGCGCGACATCCTGCATGTGGGAGCGATCGGCTTCGGCCTGCTGCGGGCCTCGTTTGGGGTGGGGGCGCTGATCATGGCCCTGTATCTCAGCCGTTTTCCCATCGTGCGCCACGGCGGGCGCTGGATGTTCGGCGCGGTGGCGGTGTTCGGCGTCTGCACCCTGATCTTCGGCCTGTCCAAGAGCGTCTGGCTGTCGGGCGCGGTGCTGTTCCTGGGCGGAGCGGCGGACATGATCAGCGTCAACATCCGCCAGACCCTGATCCAACTGGCCACGCCCGATCACATGCGCGGGCGGGTGTCGTCGGTGTCCATGCTGTTCATCGGCGCCTCGAACGAGCTGGGCGAGGCCTATTCCGGCGTCATGGTGCGCCTTCTGGGGCCGATCGGCGCGGCGGTGTTTGGCGGCTTCGGCGCCCTGGCCGCGACGGGCGTCTGGGCCAAGACCTTCCCCAGCCTGAGGAAGGCGAACAGGCTGACCTGATGCGCTCAAGCCGCCGCAGGCGTTAGCGCACGACCCTGATGAAAGAAAAGCGCCGCGATCGGCTGACTGCGGCGCTCACACCCCTCATCCGAGCGCCTTCGGCGCCCACCTTCTCCCTCAAGGGGAGAAGGAAAACCTAGCCCCAGGGGCGGAAGTGTTTCGACAGCTTGAGCCCCTGGCTCTGGTAGTGGCTGCCGCCCTCGCCGTAGAGACGCGACGGGCGTTCCGTCAGCGGCTCATAGACCAGTCGGGCGACGATCTGGCCGTGCTCCAGCAGGAAGGGAGTGTCGTGGGTGCGGACCTCCAACACGCCCTTGGAGCCCGCGCCGTGCGCCTCGTCCGTGCCGAAGCCGGGGTCGAAGAAGCCGGCGTAGTGGACGCGGAACTCGCCGACCGAGGGGTCGATCGGAGTCATCTCGGCGGCCTGATCGACCGGAATCTCCACATCGTCCGACGAGGCCAGGATGTAGAACTCGCCCGGATCCAGCAGCAGTTCGCCCCGACGCAGGGTCAGCGGCTCCCAGAAGTCGCGCGGGTCGTGGCCGTCGATGTGGTCCATGTTGACCACGCCCGCGTGGCGGCGGCCGCGATAGCCGACCACGCCGTTGTCGCCTGCGCGCAGATCGACGCCGACGCTGCGGGTCTCCAGCTTGGGCGGCTCGCCCGCCTTGAGGCGCAGCTGGTTCAGCCGGGTGCCCGGCTTGACCAGGATGGAGAAGGTCTGGGGCGCGATCTCGAGATAGAGGGGGCCGTCATAGCCCTCGTCCACGTCGTCGAAGCTGCCGCCCTGATCGGTCAGCAGGCGCACGAAGACGTCCACGCGGCCGGTTGAGCTCTTCGGATTGGCGCGGGCGTTCAGCCCCTTGGGCAGGTGAAGGCGCTCCTGCAGGCGGGCGATGTAGACGCAGCCCTTCTCCATGACATAGCCGCCCGACAGGTCGATGGCGTGCATGGCGACGTCGGCGATGCGCGCCTCGACCTTGCGCTGACCGGGCAGGAAGGAGGCGCGCACGCGCCAGGCCTGGTCCGATAGGCGCAGGTCCAGGCTGGCGGGTTGGACCTGATCGACGTCGAACGGGGTGTCGGAGGCGATGGCGCCGATCGCGATCAGGGTCTCAATGCCCTGGAAGGGAAGGATGCCGGAGCGGGCGGGAATCTGAAAGCTGGTCATGCCGTCCTGTTCTCACACGGATTTTCTCGTCTGTGTAGCTTGTCGGCGACGACAGACGCTTGAACCCCGCGTACGGCGGGCTGCATATAGCGCATGCACTCCGCTCCTGCCTACTCCGCCGAGACCGAAGGCGTCGTCGTTCGCGTCCGCCCCTCCTATCTGGCGGGCCAGTCGGACCCGGCCGAGGGGCGCTGGGTCTGGGCCTATCAGGTCGAGATCGTCAATCTGAGCGGCGGCCCGGTGCAACTGGTGGCCCGGCGCTGGACCATCACCGACGCCATGGGCCGGGTCGAAGAGGTGCGCGGTCCCGGCGTGGTCGGCGAACAGCCGGTGATCGAGGCGGGCGACAGCTACGCCTACGCCTCGGGCTGCCCGCTGACGACGCCGTCCGGCTCGATGGTCGGCGCCTATTTCATGCAGGACGCCGAAGGCCGCATGTTCGAAGCCGCCATCCCGGCCTTCAGCCTGGACGTGCCGGACGCCCGCCGGGTGCTGAACTAGCCGCGCGGCGCCGCCGTCAACCGCAACAGCTGGGGCGTCAGCAACAGCACCAGGATCGGCGCCGCCGCGAACAGGGAGGACAACCAGAAGGCGGCCGAGGCTGCGCCCTCTACCCCGCCGGGCGTCGCGATCCCAGCGACGTTGGCGATCATGCCTGCGCCCGCCGCGCCCATGGCGATGGCGAACAGCTGGACCGTGGTCATGGCGCCGCTGGTCAGGTCGCGCTCGTCATCAGGGGCGTTCTGGAACACGCGGGTCACCAGCGCAGGCCAGACCAGGCCGATGCCGAAACCGACCAGAAACAGGCCCAGACACACGCCCGCCAGCACGCCTGCGCCTCCAGCCGTTTCAATCGGCAGGAAGACCGACATCAGGATCAGCCCGCCCAGCATCAACAGAGGACCGGCGAACAGCAGGCGCGTGCCCGATCCGCCCTGCCAACGACTGCTGACCAGGGTGGCGAAGGTCCAGCCGAAGGCCATCAGGGCGGCCAGATACCCCGCCCACAGCGGAGACTGGGCGTGCAGGGTCTGAAGCAGATAGGGCACGAAGATCTCGGCCTGCATTCCCGCCATCAACAGGGCGATGGTCAGATAGAGCGCGCCCAGCGGCGTCTTCAGGCTGAACGAGCGGCGCGGCAGAAGGCGCGCCTGCGAACGTCCGTCGGCGACGGCGATCAGGACGACCAGGGCGACCGCCGCGCCCAATCCGGCCAGATTCCACGCCAGCAGCGGCGACAGGCTTCCAGCCGAGACACTGAGGACGGCGCCGGACAGCAGGACCAACTGGAGCAGGGGCAGGCGGCCGCCGCTGTCTCGCGCTCCATCGCGGCCCGGAAGGGTGGTCAGGGCCAGCAGGATGAAAAGCGCCGCCACCGGGACCAGCGAGCCGAAGGCCAGCCGCCAGGCGCCCATCTCGGCGAACAGACCGCCGACCGCCGGGCCGATCAGGGTGGCGACGCCGAACATGGCCGAAATGACGCCGATGACCCGGCCCCACAGAGCATCGGGGAAGACGATGCGGGTCACGGCATAGGCCAGGGCGTACAGCAGGCCGCCGCCGAACCCCTGAATGAAGCGGCCGCCCAGCATCACGGGCATGGAGGGCGCCAGCGCGCAGATCAGCGAGCCGCTCGCGAAGATCAGAGCCGCCGCCGCATAAGCCGCGCGGGGGCCTGTCGCGCGTAGAAAGGGGGCGGTCAGGGCGGCCGCCAGAATGGAGGCCAGGACGAACAGGGTCGTGGTCCAGGCGTAGAAGTCCAGCCCGCCGATATCCTGCACCGCCGAGGGCATGACGGTGGTGGCGATGTAGATGTTGACGGAATGCAGGACGACGCCGCCCGCGAGGACCAGAGCGTAGGCGCCGTTGCGCCCGCTCAGAAGCGTACTCCAGCCCGGCGGGGCGTCGTTGGGTATGTCGGTCATTTCGGCTCTCAAGGAGGCGGCGGGGCTGCCGCAAGCCGATGAGCTTCTAGAACCTCAAGTAGACTTGAGGTCAAGCGCGCTTCGGTCAGACCGGCGGGATCAGATGTCGCGGCCCCGGCCCCTCCAGACTCAGCACGTCGTCGGGGTTGCGAAGCGGGCATTCGTCCAGCGACAGGCAGCCGCAGCCGATGCAGCTGGTGATCTGATCCCTCAGCTGGGTCAGGGCGGTGATCCGCTCCTGCAGCATGGCGCGCCAGGCCTCGGAGAAGCGGCGCCAGTCGGCGGCGTTGGGGGTGTGGTCGTGCGGCAGGTCGGTCAGGGCCTCGCGCACCGTCGCCAGAGGGATGCCCGCGCGCTGGGCGATGCGGATGATGGCGATGCGGCGCAGGACGGCGCGCGGATAGCGACGCTGGTTGCCCTCGGTGCGCCAGCCTTCGATCAAGCCCTCGGCGTCATAAAAATGGATAGTGGAGACGGCTACGCCGCTGCGCCGCGCCACTTCACCGACCGACAGAGCCGACTTCAGCGCGGACATGAGCAAACCTCGAGCATGGCTGAGGTATGGTGAAGCTGACGGCGTGATGCAAGCTGTCGGCTGTGCGGCCTACTCCGCCCTCAAGCAGCGCGAAGCGCGGTAGGGCCAAACAAAAAAACCCTCGCCAAAGGCGAGGGGATGGGACTGCGTCAACCCGGATGAACCGCAGTCCCGCCCCCGAGTCCGCCGGCAAGCGGCGGGACGGACGGCGGCCCCTGTAAGAGGCGTTCGTGTCGGCGGTGAGGCCGAAAGCCGACGACGCGGCGGCTGTCCTGCTCAAGCAGAGAGCGACCGCGTCGCGAGCGATAGCGGACTTAAATATACCGGCGCAGGCTGCGGGCCAGGTCGGACGAGGCGTCCTTGCCGGCGCTCTTGCGGACCTGGGGCTGGTAGGCGACGCGGGCGTGTTCAACGCAATAGACGCCTTCCGAGGCGCGGCGGCCGCAGAAGCTGAACTCGCTGGTCGAAGGGTCGCCGATCGGCCATTTGCACATGTGCGCGCCCAGCGTCAGCACCGTGGCGGTGCCGGCCAGTTCCGGCGCGGGCGTCGGAGCCTGGGACGCGGCGGCGATGGCGACCGGGCGCGGGGCCGCGGCCTCGATGCGGCGCGGGGCCGACGGGGCCTGCACCGGCGCAGCCGGGGCGGCGGCGCGCGGACGGGCCGGGCGGAAGGTGGTGCGCGCGGGTTGCGACGGAGCAGCCCGGCCTGACAGGCCCAGGCGGTGCACCTTGCCGATCACGGCGTTGCGGGTCACGCCGCCGCCAAGGGCCTTGGCGATCTGGCTCGCTGACTGGCCTTCCAGCCACAGCTTCTTGAGCGCGCCGACGCGGTCTTCGGTCCAGCCTGGGTTCATGTCGCCCTCCTGCGGAGAAGTCGGATTCAATATCTTGTGCCGGAGTCCGAATTTCGGCCCCTCATCACGCCTCTAATCGTAAATCACCCCTTAAAACACGCAATATGTGGGAATTCACCTGTCCACAGAAACTACATCTAGTATGGTTAATGTCCCGATTTGACTCAACTTCCTGGGTGTCATCCACAGGGGCTGCGCCTTGCGAAACCGGCCTGGCTGTCGCATCTGAGGCGGCATGACGCACCTGACCGCCGGTTCCGACGCCTCTTCCGCCACGCCTCACGGCCTCCCGCAACCCCGTCGCTATGACGGGATCAACTGGGTGGGGCTGCGCACCCTCTACTTGAAGGAGGTCCGCCGCTTCTGGAAGGTGGGCGCTCAGACGGTGGCGGCGCCGGTGGTGACGACCCTGCTCTACATGATGGTCTTCGTGGTAGCGCTGAAGGGGGCGCGGCCGCCGCTGCACGGCACGCCTTTCGCCGAGTTCGTCGCGCCGGGCCTGATCATGATGGCCATCCTGCAGAACGCCTTCGCCAACGCCTCGTCCAGCCTGATCCAGGCCAAGATCATGGGCACGGCCACCGACTTCCTGACGCCGCCGCTCAGCCCGCTGGAGCTGACGGTCGGCTTCACCCTGGGCGCGGCGACGCGCGGGGTGGCGGTGGGTCTGGTGACGGCGATCTGCGTCATGCCCTTCGCGAGGCTGGGCCTGGCCAACATCGCCCTGATCGTATGGTTCGGCCTGATCGCCTCCTTGCTGATGGGCATGGTCGGGGTGCTGGCCGGGCTGTGGTCTGAGAAGTTCGACCATCTGTCGGCGGTGCAGAACTTCGTGGTCATGCCGATGACCTTCCTGTCGGGCACCTTCTACCTGATCGACAGCCTGCCTGAGCCCTTCGCCGGCATCAGCAGGTTCAATCCCTTCTTCTATCTGATCGACGGCTTCCGGGCGGGCTTCATCGGTCATGCCGAGGGCAGCCTGATGGTCGGGGTGGTCATGAGCGCCGTCTTGACCGTGGTCATGGGCGCGGCCTGCTGGCTGGTATTCCGTTCGGGCTGGCGGCTGAAGAGCTGACGGCTTTGATCGTGAGCGAAGATCTGAGTTCAGATGCGGTCGCATCTGAACCGGTTTCGCTTTAAGCAAGACGTCGAGCGCGAGGCGAGGGGCCTCGCGAAAGGGGCCTCGCCATGTCGTTTCATCTTCGCCTGAAAGCCGCTGTCAGCGGCGCCTGCCTGGTCGCCGCCTGCCTGACGGCCGCACCGTCTTTCGCCCAGGATCGCGCCGCCGATCTGCGTGAACAGGTCGGCGCCTACGCCAAGCCGTCCAACGCCGAGCGCCTGGAGGTGCTGCTGGGCCAGTTGCGGGCCGAGGGCTTCGCGCCGACGGTCGAGACCTTCGAAGGCGGCGGCCGCGCCGGTCCGATGCAGGGCTCAAACGTCGTCGTCGTCATCGGCGAGGGCGAGAAGGAGATCCTGCTGACCGCCCACTATGACGCGGTGAAGCTGCGCGACGGAACGATGGCCGACGGCCTGGTCGACAACGCCGGTTCGGTGGTCGCCCTGATCGAGGCGGCCAAGATCCTGCGCGAAGCGTCGCTGTCGCACCGTATCCGCATCATCTTCTTCGACCAGGAGGAGCTGGGCCTGATCGGCGCCAGGAAGTGGATCGAGGCGCATGGGATCGCCAATGTCGCGGCCGTGGTGAACTCGGACGTCGCCGCCTATGGCGACACCATGATGTACGGCCAGAACAACGGGGCGCAGTCGGCCTTCGTCACCCGCGCGGTGCAGGAGCTGTGCGCCGAGCGCGCCCAGCAGTGCGTCGGCTTCCCCGAATATCCGCCGTCCGACGACCGGGCCTTTTCGGCGGCGGGCGCGCCGGTGGTCTCTCTCGGTTTTCAGGACGAGGTCGGCGCCCACCAGATGTGGCTGGCCTTCAACGGCGGCCAGACCAACGGCCTGGCCGAGGGCTTCGTCCCCCAGGTCTTCCGCGTCATTCACTCCAAGGACGACGTCATCGCGGCGGTCGAAGGCCACACCATCGATCTGGCCGGTCGGACCTATGCGGCCCTGATCCAGAAGCTGGATGCGCAACTGCGCTGAATTCGCGCCCCTCGCGGTGTTGACTAAGCCGGAATAGCGCCCGACAAGTTCGTCGCCCTTTTCCAAAGCGGTCCCGTCGCAGACGCGCCGGGACCGTCTCGCTTTATGGAGTCTGCCAAGTGTCCGGTCATCTGATGGGTGTCTACAATCGCGCGCCGCTGGAAGTGGAGCGCGGCCAGGGCGTCCGCCTCTGGTCCACTGACGGGACCGAGTATCTGGACTGCGTCTCGGGCATCTCGACCAATGCGCTGGGCCACGCCCATCCCAAGCTGGTGCAGGCGGTCAAGGATCAGGCCGAGAAGCTGTGGCACGTATCCAACATCTTCAAGATTCCGGGGCAGGACGCCCTGGCCGATTCCCTGTGCGAGAAGTCGTTCGCCGACGTCGTCTTCTTCACGAACTCGGGCACCGAGGCGATCGAGTGCGCCTTGAAGACGGCGCGTAAATTCCACGTCGCCAACGGCCAGCCTGAGCGTATCGACATCTACGGCTTCGACGGCTCGTTCCACGGCCGCACCTACGGCGCCATCAACGCCGCCGCCAACCCCAGCTACACCGAGGGCTTCGGGCCCAAGATGGAAGGCTTCCATCAGTTGAAGTGGGGCGACAAGGCCGCCCTGACCGCCGCCTTCGAGAACCCGAACACGGCCGCCATCATTCTGGAGCCGGTGCAGGGCGAGGGCGGCTGCCGCGCCACGCCGGACGCCGATCTGCGCTGGATGCGCGAGATGGCCGACAAGTACGGCGTCTTGATCATCTTCGACGAAGTCCAGTGCGGCATGGGCCGGACCGGCAAGCTGTGGGCCCACGAATGGGCCGACATGACGCCGGACATCATGGCTGTCGCCAAGGCTCTGGGCGGCGGCTTCCCCATCGGCGCCTGCCTGGCCACCGCCGAGGCGGCCAAGGGCATGACGGTCGGCGTGCACGGCTCGACCTTCGGCGGCAACCCGCTGGCCATGGCCGTCGGTCAGGCCGCCTTCGACGAAGTGTCGTCGGACGCCATTCTGGACAACGTCAATGAGGTCGCCGGCTACCTGACCCAGCAACTGCACGGCCTGGCCGAACGCTTCCCCGACGTGATCGTCGAGGTGCGCGGCAAGGGTCTGCTGCTGGGCGTCAAGCTGGTTCCGAACAACCGCGAGTTCATGGGCTGGGCCCGTGACGAGGCCAGGCTGCTGGTCGCCGGCGGCGGCGACAACCTGGTCCGCGTCCTGCCGCCGCTGAACATCACCCTCGACGAGGCCCGCGAGGCCATCGAGAAGTTCGAGAAGGCCTGCGAGTTCGCCCGCGCCAAGGTCGCGGGCTGACGCTGTTTCTCCCTCCTCTTCATGGGGAGGGGGCCGAGCCGCGAGGCGAGGCCGGGTGGGGACGCTTTCTTCTACCTCCAGACTTTCGCAGGGCCGCCCCCACCCGGTCCCTGCGGGACCACCCTCCCCATGAAGGGGAGGGAGAAGGCTTGGTCATGGTTCGTCACTTCCTCGACATCCACCGCCTGGACGCAGCTGACCTGCGCGCCATTCTGGACGACGCCCATGCCCGAAAACGCGCCCGAAAAGGCTGGCCCCAGGGCCGCGCCGACGCCGATGCGCCGGGCAAGGACCGCGTCCTGGCCATGATCTTCGAGAAGAACTCGACGCGCACCCGCTTCAGCTTCGACGCGGCCATCCGCCAGCTGGGCGGCGACTCCATCATCGCCACCGCCTCGGACATGCAGCTGGGCCGGGGCGAGCCGGTCGAGGACACGGCTCGCGTCCTGTCGCGCATGGTCGACGCCGTGATGATCCGCGCCAACGATCATGAAGACGTCGAGCGCTTCGCCCGCGTCTCGACCGTGCCGGTCGTCAACGGCCTGACCGACCGCAGCCACCCGTGCCAGATCCTGGCCGACCTGATGACGATCGAGGAGCATCGCGGCCCGATCGAGGGCAAGACGATCGCCTGGATCGGCGACGGCAACAACGTCTGCCACAGTTTCATGCACGCCGCGCCCAAGTTCGGCTTCCACCTGCACGTCGCCTGCCCGGCGGAATACCACCCCGACCTGCGCGACCTGGAGAAGGGCGGCGCTCACGTCCACCTGACCAGCGACCCGCGCGAGGCGGTCAAGGGCGCCGACGTCGTCGTCACCGACACCTGGGTGTCGATGGGCGATCAGGACTATGAGGCCCGCCTGGCGGCCTTCGAGCCCTACGGCGTCGACGAGGCCCTGATGGCCGAGGCGGCCGACGACGCCGTCTTCCTGCACTGCCTGCCCGCCCACCGCGGCGAAGAGGTGACCGACGCCGTCATCGACGGTCCGCAGTCGCTGATCTGGGACGAGGCCGAGAACCGCCTGCACGCCCAGAAGGCGGTCCTGGCCTGGTGTTTCGGAGCTTTCTAGGTCGCCCTAACGCGCTTCGCGCTGCTTGAGGGCGAATTAGGCCTAGCGCAGGTTGACGTCGACCACGTCGCCCGCGTCCGGCTCCTTGCCGGTCAGGTTGGCGCGGGCGATCTCGAAGGCGAACTTCATCAGGCCGCCGTCGCTGACCCAGACCCGGCCGTCGTCGCCGTCGAAGCGCAACAGAGTCAGGCGGGGATCGTCCTTCCCGTCCGGATACCAGGCCGACAGCACCGGGTTCCAGTAGCGTTCGATGACGGCCCGGTCGTGACCATGCACCGACAGGGCGCCGTGGATGCAGGCCCAAACCTTCTGGTCCTTGGAGCCATAGCTGAACATGGCCGTCTGTCCCGGCGTCGCCGCGTCGCGCGCCAGGTCTGTGTCGTCGCGGGTGAAGAACCAGATGGTTCCGGTCTCGGCCTCGCGAAAGGCGGTCATCGGCTGGCTGTGATAGCCGGGGCGATCCAGTCCCAGCATCCCGGTGTTGCTGGACTTCAGGCTTTTCCAGAAGGCCTCTTCGGCCTCGGCGGGCGTCAGTTGCTTGTCGGTCAAGATCGTCTCCTGTCTCGTCGTTCGGGGAGGCAGGACAACCGACCCGGCGCCGGAGCGTTCCCGCCTAGAACGGCGCCGCGGACGGCAGAGGCCGCCCGCTCAGCTCCGCCATCAGGTGGATCAGCAGGAAGAAGACCAAGGCGGCCGCCAGCAGCATGATGAAACGCCACGGCATCATGCGCGGGCCGCGCATGATGTCCGTCGGGCGCGACCCGCGCCATCCGGCGAAGACGGCGATGGCGATCGAGGCGAGCAGCAGGATCAGGGTGAGCGTGGCGTCCATGACGGCGGCAGTTGGGGCGCCCAAGGCCGCGATGCAAGCGCCGTCGGCCGCGTAATCCCCAGCGTGACCGTATTTCTTGATGCGCGGTTAATCTAAACGCGGCATTAACCATGTCGGGCGCATCAGCGGCCTGTCGGCTGCCGTCGGCGACTCGCGACGAGGCGCCACATCTAGCGGTTAACGACACGTTTACACGCTTTATCTGGAAGGATACCGTTCGCGTCATGGGTCGGGAGGCGAATCAGTGACCGCAGCGGCGCCGTGGAGCGTGAAGGGCATCGATCCCAAGGCGCGCGAGATCGCTAAGGATCTGGCGCGACGTTCGGGCATGACCCTGGGCGAGTGGCTGAACTCCATGATCATGGACGAGCCGGACGAGGACGACGGCGTCGCCACCCTGCCGCGCCGCTCGCCCATTCCTGATCCCTATGACCGCCGCAGCCGTTCGCGCCGCCTGGACGACGTCTATGGCGAGGACGCGTATCAGCAGCCGGGCATCGGTCGCATGGGCGCCTCGCTGGAAGTTATCGCCGAGCGTCTGGAGGCGGCCGAGCGTCGCTCGACCTTGGCCATTCAGGGCATCGACCAGGCGGTTGCCGGTCTGGTGCGCCGCCTCGAGAAACAGGATGAGGCTGAGACCGCCAAGGCCCGCCGCATCGATGACATCGCCGAAGAACTGCGCGAGGGCCATCGCCGCCTGCGCCGTCTGGAGCAGGACGCCGGGACCGAGGCGCGCGAAGGGCTGGATAAGCTGGACGCGGCGCTGACCGCCGTCTCCACGCGCCTTTACGACATGGACGAGCGCCAGCGCGCGGGCGTCAGCGAGCTGCGCGACCGCATCGAGGCGATCGAGAAGACGGCCGGGCCGGGCGCCGGAACCTCCCTGCTGTCGCAGGTCGGCGTGCGTCTGGACGACGCCCAGTCGCGCACCTCTGACGCGCTGAAGGGGCTGGAGCGGTCGTTCGCCGCCCTGGATCTGCGGATGCGCGACGCCGAGCGCCGCATCGAACCGGACCATGCGCGCGAAGCGTCGCGCTTCGAGAAACTGGCCGAGAGCCTGACGCGCCAGGTCGAGTCCAGCCGGACCGAGATGATCCGTCGCCTCGACGCGGCCGAGACCGAAGGCCGGGTCGACCGCATCGAGCGCGCCCTGGCCGCCATCGGCGAACAGGCGCGCGCCGCCGAGCAGCGCTCAGCCGCCGCCGTCGAGGGCATGGGGCGTGAAATCCTGCGGATCGCCCAGAACCTGAACGGTCGCGTCGAGAAGGTCGAGAAGATCGAAACGGGCGGCGCAGGCGTATCGGAGTCTGGCGTCGACGCCAAGGTCGAGGCCATGGGGCGGGCGCTGGAGCAGAAGCTGCAACGCGATATGGCGCGCCACGCCGAGGCCGTTGATCAACGCATCACTCGTTCTGACGATCAGCACGCCTTGGCGCTGGAGCGGCTGGGCGGCGAGATCACGCGTATCTCGGACCGTCTCAGCGAACGCATCGCCCAGTCCGAGCGTCGCTCGGCTCAGGCCCTTGACGACATCGGCCGCCGCTTGGCGGAAAGCTCGGACAAGCTGGACCAGCGGCATGACCGCGCCTCGGGCGATCTGGCCGAACGCATGCGGCAGAGCGAGGAGCGCACGGCTCGTCTGCTGGCTGACGCGCGCGACAGCATCGAACAACGCGCCGGCCGCGCGGAGCGTCGCGAGACGCCGCTGGAAAGTCCCGAGCCCGCGCCCTGGACCCCGGCCGAGAGCGCGAGCGGCGACTGGCGCGCAGCGGCCTTCGCCGATCCTGTAGAGCCTTGGTCGCAGGATCCTCTGGCGGGGGCGGTCGAGGCCGCGCCCTTCCCGGGCGATACGGACCGACATCCGGACGAGGGGGGCTTTGCTGACCCCTTCGAGGCTGATTTCCTGGAGCCTGGCCAGGGCGCTGCGCCGTTCGGTCGTGTTGCATCTGATGCTGTCCCGCCTGCGCCCTCAAGCAGCGCGCCCGAGGCCTTTGGCGGCGCGGACATCAGCGATATTCTGGCGGCTTTCGAGGATCAGGCCGCGGACGTTTTTGAGCGCCCTGACGCCGTCTCTGCGACGACGGACGATCGCCCGCTGACGCTGGGCGACGACGAGGACGGCTTCGCCGCCGAACTGGAATTCGTAGATCCTGCGCCGCGCGCGACGCTTGATGACGAGCGCGCCTCGACACGCAACGTTCTGGACGCGGCTCGCGCCGCCATGACGCCCGAAAGCGCTGACGACGGCGCCCGTTCGGGCTTCGGCCTGAAGAAGCGCGGCGGCAAGTCCAAGCTGCAGGAGCGCCTGGACAAGCAAGCGGGTCGTCAGGGCTCGACCGTGCGCAAGGCGCTGGGCGCTTCGGCCGTAGCAGCTCTGGTCGTCGGCGGCGGCTACGCCAGCCTGCAGGTGGCCGAGGGCGCAAGCCTGCGCTTTCCTGGCGTGACCCTGTCGGGCGTCGTGGCTGGCGAGACGGGGGCGGCCGCGGAGGCTGCTGCTCCGATTGCGGCTCTGGCCCTGGACGCGACCCCGACCGACGCCGTGCCCTCCCCCGAGGCGGCGGCGACCGAGGGTGCGGCCCTGTTCGCCCGCGCCGGCCTGATGCTGGACAACGGCGACGAAGCGGGGGTCGAGCCCCTGACCCGTGCGGCCAACCTGGGCTATGCGCCGGCGCAGTTGCGCCTGGCCATGCTGTATCAGGACGGTCAGGCGGGCCTGACCGCCGATCCGGTCGAGGCCCGCGCCTGGGCGCGTCGCGCGGCCGAGGGCGGCGAGGCCAAGGCCATGCATCATTACGCCATGCAGTTGTACGACGGCGTCGGCGGGGCCAAGAGCGGACCCGAAGCCCTGGCCTGGCTGAAGAAAGCGGCCGCCGCCGGTCGCGTCGATAGCCAGTACAACGTCGCCAAGATGCTGGAGCAGGGCGACGAGGGCGTTGCGGCCAATCGGTCCGAAGCCTTCAAATGGTACATGATCGCGGCTCGTCGCGGCGACCAGCAGGCCTTGGCCTCGGTGCAGCGCCTGACGCCCGCCCTGTCGGCTGTGGAGCGTCGCAAGGCGCGCGAGGCCGCCGACGCCTTCACCGCGCCGCCGCTGGGCTGACGTTCAGCGCAAACAGGCGCGGCGCGGGGGTGGCGGTTCGCCGCAGGGGCCGCTAAGACCGGAAGCCTAGTCGCCTTTCCGGCGCCGATTGCCTGTCCTTCCAGCCGAAGGCGCGTGCCGTGGATATTTACCTGCCGATCGCCGAAGTCTCGGTGAACTGGCCGCTCCTGGTTCTGCTGGGGGCGCTGGTCGGATTCGTGTCCGGTCTGTTCGGCATCGGCGGCGGCTTCCTGATGGCGCCGGTCCTGGTCTTCCTGGGGATTCCGCCGACGGTGGCGGTGGCCAGCCAGGCCAGCCACGTCGTCGCCTCCTCGACCTCGGGCGTCATCCGCTATTCCGGCATGAAGGCGGTCGATTATCGCATCGGCGGCATCATGGCTGTCGGCGGGGCGCTGGGCGCCGTGCTGGGCGTTGAGCTGTTCCGCTATCTGCGCCTGCTGGGTCAGGCCGACCTGGTGGTGGCCCTGTCCTATCTGCTGTTCCTGGGCTCGATCGGCAGCATGATGCTGTACGAAAGCCTGACGCAGATCCTGCACCGCGTCCGGGGCGAGACGCCGCCGCGCAAGGAACGTCGCCGCCCCATGTGGCTGTACGGCCTGCCGTTCAAGATGCGTTTCCCGCGTTCGGGTCTCTACATCAGCGCCATTCCGCCGTTCGGCCTGGGCGTGTTTGCAGGGATTCTGTCGGCCATCATGGGGGTGGGCGGCGGCTTCATCCTGGTGCCGGCCATGCTCTATGTGCTGCGGATGAAGGCCAGCGTGGTGGTCGGCACCAGCCTGTTCCAGATCATCATCACCACGGCCATCACGACGGTGCTGCAAGCCGGACGCAACCAGACGGTGGACATCGTCCTGTCGACCATCCTGCTGCTGGGCGGGGTGGTGGGGGCCCAGTACGGCGCCAAGCTGTCGGGCCGGTTCCGCGCTGAAGAAATGCGGGCGGCGCTGGGGCTGATCGTGCTGTTGGTCGGCATCCAGATGGGGCTGGAGCTGTTCGTGCGGCCCAGCGACCTGTTCCTGCTGGCGCCGGGGGTGGCGGACTGATGTTCCAGGTTCTGCCGTCGGAGCCGCCGCCCCAGGTCGCGGCGCCCGAGATCATCATCGAACGCTCCGCCGCCACGACCGAGGAGGTGCGGGTCGCCGCCGCCCTGACGGACGCGCGGGTGGATGTGGACTCCGGGTTCAAGGGGGCGTCGATCGTCCTCTACGGCGCCGTGTTCAACCCGACCGATACGCCCGCGGACGTGGTGGTGGTGGTGCGCGGCCCCGACGCGCCGGTCCGCCTGGTCAAGAAGACGCGCAACATGGGGGTCTGGCTGAACAGCCGCCCGGTGCTGTTCGAGGGAGCGCCCGGCTTCTACATGACCGCCTCGACGCGGCCGCTGAGCGACATCGCCGACTTCGGCCAGTTGCGCCGTCTGGGCGTGGGCGTCGATCACCTGCGCATCGATGCGCCGGAAGAGGCCCGCACCGTCACCCGCTACGGCGTGCGCGACGTGGTCATCAGCCGCCTGGGCGAGGACTATCTGGACTGGCGCCGCGCCGTCATCCGGCTGAAGGAGGCGGCGGCCCTCTATGACACCGACCCCAAGGGGGTGGAGTTCGTCGATCGGGGCCTGTTCCGCGCCGAGGTCAAGCTGCCCGCCGTGGCGCCGACGGGGAAGTACTACGCCGAGGTCTGGCTGTTTCAGGAGGGGGCTCCGGTGTCGGTGTCCAACATGACGCTGACCGTCGAGAAGGTGGGGCTGGAGCGCGACATCTATGAGTTCGCCCACAACCGCCCTTGGAGCTACGGCGTGCTGTGCGTGCTCCTGGCGGCGATGACGGGCTATGCGGCGTCGCGGGTGTTCCGGAGTCGGTGACTTCTCACCCGCTCATCTCGGCGTCCGCCGGGGCGAGCGGAGGTTGGGGCTGCGCTCAAGCAGCGAGCAACCGCGTTGCGAGCGTAGCGCCAACAAAAAGGGCGGCCCGCGAAGGCCGCCCTTTCCGTTTCGCCTGTACCTGAGCCTCAGGCGGCCTTGGTCTGCGGCGCGAAGCGGCCGTAGAAGGTCTCGTCCTTGGCGGCCATGTCGCGCAGAAGCTGCGGCGCCTTGAAGCGGTCGCCGTATTTGGCGGCCAGTTCGTCGGCCTTGGCCACGAAGGCCTTCAGTCCGGTCTGGTCCATGAAGGTGATGGGGCCGCCGGTCCAGGGCGCGAAGCCCCAGCCCAGGATGGCGCCCAGGTCGCCTTCGCGCGGGTCGTCGATGACGCCCTCTTCCCAGCAACGGGCCACTTCCACCGCCTGGCGATACAGCAGACGGGTCTTCAGCTCGTCGATGGCGGCCAGCGCCTCGGGGCTTTCGCCGAAGGCGTCGCCCTTGGTGGTCGGGGCCAGTTCGGCCAGGCCCGGCCAGATGACCTTGGGCTTCTGGTCGTAGTCGTAGAAGCCCTTGCCGTTCTTGCGGCCGTAGCGGCCCTGCTCGACCATGGTGGCGACGATCTGTTCGCCTTCGGTCGGGACGTACTTGTCGCCCAGATCCTCGCGGGTCTGTTTGGCGATCTTGTACGACAGGTCCAGGGCCACGTCGTCGTGCATCTCCAGCGGGCCGCGCGGCATGCCGGTCATGCGGCCGACGTTGTCGATCAGCACGGGCGAATAGCCCTCTTCCAGCATGGCCATGCCTTCCATCAGGAAGGTGGAGAAGCAGCGCGAGGTGTAGAAGCCGCGGCTGTCGTTGACGACGATCGGCGTCTTCTTGATCTTCAGGACATAGTCCAGCGCCTTGGCCAGGGCCGCGTCGCCGGTCTTCTCGCCCATGATGATCTCGACCAGCATCATCTTGTCGACGGGCGAGAAGAAGTGGATGCCGATGAAGTCCTCCGGCCGCACGCTGGCCTCGGCCAGACCCGAGATCGGCAGGGTCGAGGTGTTGGAGCCGAACACGGCGCCTTCCGCCAGTTGAGCCTCGGCGCGCTTGGTGACGTCCGCCTTGATCTCGCGGTTTTCGAACACGGCCTCGATGACCAGGTCCGAGCCCTTGATCAGGTCATAGTCCGTCGTCGCCGTGACCAGGGCCAGGGTGGCGTCGAACTTCTCCTGGGTCATCTGACCGCGCGACAGGCGCTTCTTCAGCAGTTCCTCGACGTGGGCCTTGCCCTTGTCGGCGGCTTCCTGGGTCTGGTCGATCAGCACGGTCTCGATGCCGGCCATGACCTGCACATAGGCCACGCCTGCGCCCATCATGCCGGCGCCCAGGACGCTGACTTTCTTGGGATCGGACTTGGGCACGCCGGCCGGCCGCACGGCGCCCTTGTCCAGTTCCTGCTTGGACAGGAACAGGCTGCGGATCATGGCCTGGGCCTGGGGCGTCATCAGGGTCTTGATGAAGTAGCGCGTCTCGATGCGCAGGCCGGCCTCGATCGGCACCTGCACGCCTTCATAGACGGCCTTCATCATGTTCAGCACGGCCGGGTAGTTGCCGTAGGACTGCTTGCGTAGAATGGCGTTGCCCATGATGAAGACCTGGGCGCCCGCCGGGTGGTAGGGGCCGCCGCCGGGGATCTTGAACTTGGGATCGTCCCACGGCTGGACGGCCTTGCCGCCGTTCTTGATCCAGGCCTTGGCGGCCGCGACCGACTGGCCCTTCTCGACGACCTCATGGACGACGCCGGCGCCCTTGGCGTCGTTCGGGCGCCAGGACTTGCCTTCGGCCATCTGCATCAGGGCGGTCTGCACCCCGATCAGGCGCGTCAGGCGCTGGGTGCCGCCGCCGCCGGGGAAGAGGCCGACCTTGATCTCGGGCAGGCCCAGCTGGATCTTCGGGTCGTTCTCGACGACGCGATAGTGGCAGGCCAGGGTGAACTCCAGTCCGCCGCCCAGCGCCAGGCCGTTGATGGCCGCCGCGACCGGCTTGCCCGAGGTCTCCAGCGCGCGGAAGGCGCCGTTCAGCGCCCAGCCGGTGTCGAACGCCTTTTGCAGGTCGCCGCCGCCGGCCAGCATGCCCGACGCCATGTCGCCCAGGTCCGCCCCGGCGCAGAAGCCGGTCGTCTTGCCCGAGGTCAGGACCACGCCCTTGATGGCGTCGTCGGTCTTGATCTTTTCGACCAGGGCCGGGATCTCGGCGATCACGGCCGAGGTCAGGGTGTTCATCGAACGGCCCGGCACGTCGAAGGCGACCGTGGCGATGCCGTCGGCGTCGATGTCGATCTTGAAGTTTTCCATAGTCATTCGCTCCCGGATCAGACGCGTTCGATGACGGTGGCGGTGCCCATGCCGCCGCCGATGCACAGGGTGGCCAGGGCCGTCGACTTGTTCGAGCGTTCCAGCTCGTCCAGCACCGTGCCCAGGATCATGGCGCCGGTGGCGCCCAGCGGGTGGCCCATGGCGATGGCGCCGCCGCAGACGTTGATCTTGTCGTGCGGGATGTCGAGCGCCTGCATGTAGCGCAGCACCACGGCCGCAAAGGCCTCGTTCAGTTCATACAGGTCGATGTCGCCCGGCTGCATGCCCAGCTTGCCCAGCAGCTTGCGGGTGACGGGCTCGGGGCCCGTCAGCATGATCGACGGTTCGGAGCCGATCGAGGCGCCGCCCAGGATTTTCGCGCGCGGCTTCAGGCCCAGGGCCTCGCCCATCTCCTTGGAGCCGACCAGGATGCCCGCCGCGCCGTCGACGATGCCGGACGAATTGCCCGGCGTGTGGACGTGGTTGACGCCCGCCGCCTCGGGGTAGCGCTGGTTGATCACGGCGTCGAAGCCCATGCCGCCCATCATGACGAACGAGGGGTTCAGCCCGCCCAGGGTCTGCATGTCCGTCTTCGGACGAATGGTCTCGTCACGGTCCAGCTGGGTCAGGCCGAGCTGGTTCTTGACCGCGATCACCGATCGATCGAAGCGGCGCTCGGCCCAGGACTGGGCGGCGCGCTTGTGGCTTTCGACCGAATAGGCGTCCACGTCGTCGCGGCTGAAGCCGTATTTGGTGGCGATCATGTCGGCCGAGACGCCCTGCGGCACGAAATAGGTCGGAAAGGCCGCCGAGGGGTCGGTCGGCCAGGCGCCGCCGTCGGAACCCATCGGTACGCGGCTCATGGCCTCGACGCCGCCGCCGACGGCCATGTCGGCCTCGCCGGACTTCACCTTGGCGGCGGCCATGTTCACGGCCTCCAGACCCGAGGCGCAGAAGCGGTTGATCTGTACGCCCGCCGTCTCCTGGCCCCAGCCGGCCGACAACACGGCGGTGCGGGCGATGTCCGAGCCCTGCTCGCCCACCGGCGACACCACGCCCAGGATCACGTCATCGACCTTGGCGGTGTCCAGGCCGTTGCGGTCGCGCAGAGCCTCCAGAACCTGGGTCGCCAGGCTCAGGGCCGTGATCTCGTGCAGGCTGCCGTCCTTCTTGCCCTTGCCGCGCGGGGTGCGCACGGCGTCGTAGATGTAGGCGTCGGCCATGGAGCGTCTCTCTTCTTTTGTGTCCCTACCGTTCGCTGCGCGACAGCGAACTGCATGAGGGACGGTTTTCTGGTGTCCCTATCGCTCGGCGCGCGGCGCCTCGCTGCATGAGGGACGGTTGTCGTCTTGGTTGGGAGGCGGTGGGCGGACGGATCCGATCATCGCGTCTGGAATTGAAACTCAGGTCGTTAGAAAGCCGACGTTTACGTCAACGTCAAGTAACAAGGCGCGTGAGGTCGCCGGATATGAAAAGGGCGGGCCGTTGTGCGCGGCCCGCCCTGTCTTCTTAGCCTCAGCGGCGCGCCAGCCGCACCAGCTTGCCGTTCTCCTCGTCGGTGACGACCCAGACGGCGCCGTCAGGCCCGACCGCCACATCGCGGATGCGCTCGCCCAGGCCGGTCAGCAGACGCTCTTCGCCGACCACGCGGCCGTCCTGAAGCACCAGGCGGACCAGATGCTTGCCGCCCAGGCCGCCGATCAGGGCGTTCCCCTTCCAGTCGGAGAACATGGCGCCGTCGTAGAAGACCATGCCGCCCGGCGCGATCACCGGATCCCAGTAGTAGACGGGCTGGACGGTGCCTTCCTGCGTCGTCGTGGCGCCGGGGATGGCGTCGCCGCTGTACTCGATGCCGTAGGCCGCGCCCGGCCAGCCGTAGTTGGCGCCCGCCTTCTCCAGGTTCAGTTCGTCGCCGCCGCGGGTGCCGTGCTCGATGCTCCAGACCGCGCCGGTTTCCGGCTGGACGGCGATGCCCTGCGGGTTGCGGTGGCCGTAGGACCAGATCTCGGGCAGGGCGCCCTCGCGGCCGACGAAGGGGTTGTCGGACGGGACCGAGCCGTCGGCGTTGATGCGGATGACCTTGCCGTGGTGCGAGGCCAGGCTCTGGGCCGTCGGCCGCATCGGCCTGTCGGACCGCTCGCCGATGGTGATGTACAGCTTGCCGTCCGGGCCGAAGACCAGGGAAGAGCCGAAATGCTTGTCCCCGTCATAGGTGTCCTTGACCTGGAAGACGACCTGTACGTTCTCGATGCGGCTCAGGTCGTCCGACAGACGGCCGCGGGCCACGGCCGTGCCGTTGCCGCCGTCTCGCGGCTGGGCGTAGGACCAGTAGATCGTCTGGTCCTGGGCGAAGGTCGGGCTCAGGATCACGTCCAGCAGGCCGCCCTGGCCGCGCGCCGCTACGGCGGGCAGGCCGCCGATCGGCGCGCCGATCCGGCCCTGGGCGCTGACCACGCGCATCCGGCCGGGCTTCTCCGTCACCAGCCACTGGCCGTCCGGCAGCAGGGCCAGGCCCCAGGGATGCTCCAGACCCTCGGCCACGACGGCGTGTTGCATGGCGATCGTGGTGTTGACCGACGGCGCGCGGGTCTGGCCTTCGTGCGCCGGCTTCTGATCCGGGTTGTTGGGCGGACGAGTCTCGACCGGCGCGCCGACGGTGGCGGAGGACGACGCCTCATCCTGTCCATTGGCCCCGCAGGCGGCGAGAGCCAGGGCGGCGACGGAAGCGGCGAAGAGGGCGGGGCGCAGCATGACGGCTCCTAAACGGCGTGGCTTTGAGGGGCAGTCTGCCGCCAGACCGCGCTTTGCGCGAGCCGAAACGCGCCGCGACCGATAGTCCCGCACGAAATCCGCATCGAAGCGGCTTGAACCGGAGAGAAGGCGGCGATATACGCACCCCTCTCGCGCTCAGGGGTCGTTCTCGATCCGGCGCGATGTTCCGTAAGGGGTTGGGTAGCTCAGATGGTTAGAGCGGTGGATTCATAACCCACAGGTCGGCGGTTCGATCCCGCCTCCAACCACCACGGATTTTCCAAGCATTGTTATAGCCTGACGTCGTTTTCAGCTTCGTTGGTCTTTGGCCGGCAGCAAATGTCGCTTCCGAATTTGGCGGCTTCAGCGGTTCAGTCGAAATTGAACTCGCATCAACTGATCGAAGGCTGATCGCCGCTTCGGCGCTATCGCGCAGACCATGCCCGGCGTCAGCCTGAATGACTGACTCTGCTCGCAGATCGGCTTGCGACAGCAAAGTCCGTTGCTCCTCGTCGTCGCGCCGCTCATGGACGAGACTCTCACGAAATCTGACGGTTGATCGACGGCGGGGGCGGAGCATAGGAGGGCCCGCCGCTCCTGAGAGGCGGCGGGCCAGAAATTCAGTCTTGAATTTAATTACAGCTGTTTGAATCTCTTAGGGTAGTTCGGAAGTTCGGCGCAGGCTCCATAGCCAAGCATCCACATGATGGCGCATCCGAGTTCATAGCCTGCCTCTCCGCGCGAGGAGTAGCGAGAGCTGGCGTGAGCGGCGCTCGCGACAGACGAGAACATCAAGGCAGCACAGGCGCCGGCGATCAGTTTCTTCTTCATAGTAGCCTCCCTCTACCGCTCACCCAGTGTGAGCGTGAAAATTCTACACAGGGCGATGTCGTTGCCGCTGTGGCAATTCGACGCTATCTGACAGTCACTGTCCGCAATGCTTGGGGGCTGCTATCGCAAGAGGGCTCATACAGCGATGGGCCTTGCGGCGGCGAAGCCGTATTGAGTCGTTCAGGATGATATCCGTGGCGAGGCGCACGACTTCGGTCGAGCGCGGGCGTTCTAGCCGTGCCGGAGAGCGGCTCCAGGCGGCGCCGGGAAGATGGAGATTGTCGCTGTTCTTGGCCAGGCAGGTTCTTGGCCTGCGAGGACGTCTCAGCCTTGCGGGATTCGAGTCGCTACGCCCGTGATCTTGCAGGCATAATCCGTCTGAGGGCGACCTGTCTGACCGCCGGTGGGCGACAGGATGCCGCCGCGGTCGCGGCATTCGGTTTCCAGCTTGTCCATTTCCTGCTGATAGGTCGGCAAGGGGCGGCCCGAGGCGCAGGCGGCGAGCGCCAGCGGGGCGAGGATGGCGGCGGCGACGAACAGGGGGGCGCGCATGACAATCTCCTTCGACAGGTGAAACGAGCGACGAGGCGCGATGATCTCTCCGAATGTTCCGCCGAGCAAGCGGTTCAGCCCGCCAGAACGCCCAGATGCTCCAGCAGGATCTTCAGGCCCAGCGCGATCAGGGCCACGCCGCCGATCAGTTCGACGATCTTGCCCAGCCGCGCGCCCGCCGCCTTGCCGACCAGCAGGCCCAGGGTCGCCAGGGCGAAGGTGGTGAAGCCGATGCAGGCGGCGATCAGCCAGATGTTGGCGTCCAGCAGAGCCAGGCCGACCCCCACGGCGCCGGCGTCGATCGAGGTGCCGACGGCGGTGGCGACCAGGGCCAGCAGGCCGCGCGACGCGGCCTTGCCGCCGGCGTCAGCCGTCTCGACGGCGTCTTCGTCGCGCTTCAACGCCTCCCAGATCATCTTGGCCCCGACCGCGCCCAGCAGGCCGAAGGCGATCCAGTGATCGATCGCCGCGACGAAGCCGGCGGCCGCCACGCCCAGGGCGAAGCCGATCAGGGGGGTGATGGCCTCGATCACGCCGAACACCAGGCCCGAGCGCAGGGCTTGGGACACCGTCGGCCGGTGCTGGGCGCCGCGCCCGATGGCGGCGGCGAAGGCGTCGGCGGACATGCTGACGGACAGGACGGCGATGGCGACGGGGGACATCATGGGAAAACACACTCGGCCGGACGCATGACAGCACGCTCCACGCACGGGCCGGCCCCGCAGGTGCAGCATGCTGGTCTCGCTAGGCGGAGGTGATCCGCTGATCGCGCCATGCTCCTGACGACAGGAGCAAGTGTGTTGACGCGACCCCGGCTGGGATATGCCGGAAGCTACTCCCCAACGGCCGCCCCTCTAACGCCTCGTTCCGAGTCTATCAACCCGCGCATGGCCAAAGGCGACAAGACGCCCCATCTGTGCTAGACGCCGCCGCTTCATCCTTCGCCGCAGGACATCCGCCCTTGAGCATTTCGCTCGATCTCTCGCGCGCCAGCGCCCCCGTTCAGGGTATGGTCAAGACGCCCGTCAACCTCAGCGGTCTGACGCGCGACGAGCTGCGCCAGGCCCTGATCGACGCCGGAATCTGCCCGCCGGAAAAGGCCAAGATGCGCGCCTCCCAGGTTTGGCGCTGGATCCACCACTACGGCGTCACCGACTTCGCCCTGATGAGCGATGTGGCCAAGGACACGCGCGCCAAACTGGCCGAGGCTTTCACCCTGGCTCGCCCCGAGATCGTCGAGCGTCAGGTGTCCAAGGACGGCACCCGCAAATGGCTGATCCGCACGGCGCCGGGCATCGAGATCGAGACCGTCTACATCCCCGACGTGGGCCGGGCGGGCGCCCTGTGCGTTTCGTCCCAGGTGGGCTGCACCCTGAACTGCACCTTCTGCCACACCGGCACGCAGAAGCTGGTCCGCAACCTGACCACGGCCGAGATCGTGGCCCAGGTCCAGGTGGCCCGCGACGACCTGGACGAGTGGCCCTCGCCCAAGGAAGACCGCCGCCTGTCCAACATCGTCTTCATGGGCATGGGCGAGCCGCTCTACAATCTGGACCACGTCGCCAACGCCATCGACATCATCTCGGACAATGAGGGCATCGCCCTGTCGCGTCGCCGGATCACCGTGTCGACCTCGGGCGTCGTGCCGCAACTGAACGCCCTGGGCGAGCGCACGGCGGCCATGCTGGCGATCAGCCTGCACGCCACCAACGACCCCTTGCGCGATCAACTGGTGCCGCTGAACAAGAAGTATCCGCTGGACCAGTTGATGGCCGCCATCCGCGCCTATCCCGGCCTGTCCAACGCGCGCCGGGTGACGTTCGAGTACGTCATGCTGAAGGGCGTCAACGACAGCCCGGCCGAGGCGCGCGCCCTGATCAAACTGATCGAGGGCATTCCGTCCAAGGTGAACCTGATCCCGTTCAACCCCTGGCCCGGCACCGATTATCAGTGCTCGGACTGGAAGACGATCGAGACCTTCGCCGCCATCCTGAACAAGGCCGGCTACGCCTCGCCCATCCGCACCCCGCGCGGTCGCGACATCCTGGCCGCCTGCGGCCAGCTGAAGTCCGAGAGCGAAAAGCTGCGGGCCAGCGCGCGGATCAAGGCTGAGCGCGAAGAGGCCGACGCGGCCTGAGGCGCCGACCGTCCGGTTGGACGCTTTGTCCGCCGACTGTGGCGCGGGCGCCCTAGCGGAAGGGCCAAGCTTTCGGGCAAGGGTGTTTTGGTTTCGTTCCCCTTCAGGCTGGGAGGCTAGGGTTCGTCGTCATGGAGACCTCGTCGTTGCCGGGCGTGCTGTCGACGCCTGAACTCCAGGCGTTTGCGACGGGCTTTCCGATCCTGATGCTGCACCTGGCCGTGACCTTCGGCCTGCTGGCGGCGGGGGCGGCGGTCTATGCGCTGCTGACGCCGTGGCGTGAGATCGCCCTGATCCGCCAGGGCAACCCGGCCGCCGCCGTGGCCTTTTCCGGAGTGCTGGTCGGCCTGGCCATTCCGCTGGCGGTGTCCCTGTCGGTGTCGACCTCGATCCGCGACATCGCCATCTGGGGCGTGGCGACGGTGGTGCTGCAACTGCTGGCCTTCCGCGTCGTCGACTTCCTGCTGCACGGCCTGCCGCAACGGATAGAGAAGGGCGAGACCTCCGCCGCCGTGGTCCTGGCCGGGGCCAAGCTGTCGACCGCCCTGATCCTGGCGGCCGCCCTGACGGGTTGAGGGGGCGGCCTTGCGCTTTCCCCACCTTCCCGACTGGACCATCTACGCCGCCGTCATCGGGGTGATCCTGATTGCGTCCCTGAACCGGGGCGAGCGGGCTGATGCGCCGCACGACTTCCATGCCGAAGAACCGACAGGGCCGTTGCTGGGGCCGATCACCCCCTTTGATCCGTCCGTCACGGTCGACACCTCGGACGAGCATGAGCCGGTGTCGGGCACGGCCTTCTCCATCGCCGGGGACGGGCGCTGGATCACCGCGCGCCATGTGGTCGAGGGCTGCCGCAAGCCGGCCCTGGTGATCGACAAGACCCGCGCCCTGGCCGCCGACGTGCGCCTGGCCGCGCGGGCGGACGTGGCCCTGCTGCTGACCGACGGCGGGCCGCCCGCCCTGCCGATCGCGCCCCAGGCGCCGCTCTACAAGGGCCAGCGCGCCTTCCATCCCGGCTTCCCCCAGGGGCGGCCGGGCGAGGTGGCCTCGCGCCTGATCGGCCGCGAGACGCTGAAGATACGCGGTCACCGCTCCTATGACGAGCCGGTGCTGGCCTGGGCCGAAGCCGGCCGTACGAGCGGGCTGAAGGGCACCTTGTCAGGTTTGTCCGGCGCGCCGGTGCTGGATCGTCGCGGGCGGGTGCTGGGCGTGACCATCGCCGAGTCGCCTCGGCGCGGCCGCATCTACACCACGGCGCCCGACACCTTCGTCCCCACGGTCGGCGCCCAGCAGCGCGCCGACGAAGCCGCCCTCGGCCAGGCGGTGACGACCCAGAACTACGGCGCCGTCTCCGACCGCCTGCGTCAGGATCTGCGGGTCGCCCAGGTGGTCTGCCTGACGACGTGAGTGAATGAGTTTCCTCCCTGTTCGCGAAGCGGACGGGGAGGTGGATCGGCGGCGAAGCCGACGAGACGGAGGGGCCGCTTGGTTCCGCCGTCCTAGCCCCTCCACCGCTTTCGCGGTCCCCCTCCCCATTTGCATGGGGAGGAAAAGATCGCCCGGCGCCCTATTTCAGCGAGGCGCTGCCCAGGTTCAGTTCGGTCAGCGGAATGACCTCGACGTTCGGATACTTGGCTCGCAGGCCGTCGATGAACTTGGAGGCGTCTCCGACCACGACCAGGCTGGCCCGGTCGGCCGGCAGGTGTTCGGCGAAGGCGGCTTCGACTTGTTGCGGCGTGACCGCGCGGACGCGCCCGGCGTAGTCGGCCAGATCGCTCATCGGCAGGTCGTAGAGGGCCAGGTTGGCGACCAGGCCGCCCAGGCCGTCGACCGTCTCCAGCGAGCGGCCGAAGGCGCCGATCAGGGTGGCGCGGCGCGGAGCCAGTTCGGTCTCGGTCGCCGGTGCGTCGCCCAGCTTGCCGATCTCGGCCAGCATCAGATCGACGACCTCGGTCGCCGATTCGTTCTTGGTCTGGGTCGAGGCGGTGAAGACGCCCGCGTCCGCCCGCGCGCCGAGCGACGATCCGGCGCCGTAGGACAGGCCCTTCTCGATGCGGATCTTCTGGTTCAGCCGCGAGGAGTAGCCGCCGCCCAACAGGGTGTTGCCGACCGTCAGCGGGAAGAAGTCGGCGTCGGTGCGGCTGACGCCGCGGATGGCGGCGACGACCGCCGCCTGGCCGGCGCCCGGCTGGTCGATGACGACGACGCGCGGGGCCAGGGCCTGGCCCGCCTTGTCGATGGCGGCCGGCGCCGGACCGGCGTCGCGCCAGTCGCCGAAGGCTTCATCCGCCAGGGCGCGGGCCTCGGCCGGGGTCACGTCGCCCGAGAAGACCAGGGTCGCCTGCGATGGACGGAAGCGGTCGGAGTGGAAGATCGCCACATCGTCGCGCGTCAGGGCGGGGATGCTGTTCACCGTGCCCGAACCCGGCGCGCCGTAGGGGGCGTCGCCGTAGATCACGCGGCCCACCGACTGGGAGGCGACGGAGCCCGGCTGGCTCAGCGCCACGCGCAGGCCGTCCAGCGTCTGGGACTGCTGACGCTCCAGTTCCTCGGCGGCGAAGGTCGGGTTGCGCACCAGATCGGCCATCAGGGTCAGGGTCTGGCCGAACACGTCCTTGGGCGCATTGGCGTAGACATTGGTGAAGTCGGCGCCCGCGCCCGCGCCGATGCTGGCGCCCAGCTGCTCGATGGCGGTGGCGATTTCCGGGGCGGCCCTGGTCGTCGTGCCCTGGGTCAGCAGGGCGGCGGTCATGGAGGCCACGCCCGGCTTGCCCGCCGGATCATGGGCCGAACCGGCGTTGAGGTTCAGCCGCGCCGAAACCAGCGGCAGCCCCTGCGTCGGGGCGACCAGCACGCGCAGGCCGTTGTCCAGACGGAAGTCGGCGATGGCCGGGGTGGCGGGCGACACTTCCGGCCCCGGCTGGGGCAGGCGGGCGCGCTCGGCTTCCGGCAGCAGGACGGCGACCGGACCGGCCGGAGCCAGGGAGGCGACCGTGACGGGGGCGTCGACGTTCTTCTTCTGCTCGCTGGGCGCGTTGGCGTCGTTGGCGGGCAGGTAGTTGATGGTGATCTGGCGCTGCGGCGTCAGATAGCGGCGGGCCACGCGCTGCACGTCGGCGGCGGTGACGGCCTGGATCTCGGCGATCTCGCGGTCGGCGGCGGTCGCGTCGCCGGTCATGATCAGGGCCATGCCCAGGGTGGTGGCGCGGTCGTCGATGCTTTCACGCCCGCGCAGGGCGTCGGCGACCAGCTCGTTCTTGGCCTCGGCCAGTTCGGCGGCGGTGACGGGCTCGTCGCGCAGGCGCGCGATCTCGGCCTCAAGCGCGGCCTTGCCGGTCTCGACCGTCTCGCCGCCCGCCATGATGGCGTAGGCGGTCAGATTGCCCGCCTGCTGGGCGAAGTCGGGGCTGGAGCCGATCGAGGCGGCGATCTGCTTGTCATAGACCAGCGAGCGGTACAGGCGGCTGCTCTCGCCGGTCGACAGGATGCCGTCCAGCACCGTCAGGGCTGCGCGGTCGGCGTCCTTGTAGGCCACGGTGTTCCAGGCCAGGGCGACGGCGGGCAGGGGCACGTTCGGCGCATAGTAGGTGGCGGTGCGCGGGCCGGTCGGCTCGGGCTCTTTCACGTCATTGGCGGGCATGGGCGTCGACGGACGCTTCAGCGGGGCGAAGTATTCGTCGACCCAGCCGTCCAGCTGCGCCTGATCGAAATTGCCCGCCACGATCAGCATGGCGTTGTCCGGCCGGTAGTAGGTGGCGTGGAAGCGCAGCACGTCGTCCAGGGTCGCGGCGTCCAGCTCCTCGATCGAGCCGATGCCCGGACGACGATAGGGGTGATCCTGATAGATGGTCTCGGGCGTGAACAGGCCGAACAGGCGGCCATAGGGGCTGGCCAGGATGCGCTGGCGGTATTCTTCCTTCACCACGTCGCGCTCGGAGGCGAAGTTCGCCTCGTCGACGACCAGGGAGCCCATGCGGTCGGCCTCGGCGAACAGGATGCGCTGCAGGTGGTTGGCCGGGACGACCTCGTAATAGGCAGTCACGTCGTCGGCGGTGAAGGCGTTGTTGAAGCCGCCGACGTCCTCGGTCAGACGATCGAACGTCTCGGACGGCATGTTCTTCGTCGCCTTGAACAGCAGGTGCTCGAACAGGTGGGCGAAGCCCGAGCGGCCCGCCGGATCGTCCTTTGACCCCACGCGATACCAGACCTGCACCGTGACGTTGGAGGTCGAGGCGTCGCGCGCCGTATAGACCTCCATGCCGTTGGCCAGCACCCGCTTGGCGAAGCCCAGCGGCGGCACCTCGACCCCGCTCTGGGCGGTCGACGCGGCGGCGGGCGGCGCCTTGGCCCAGGCCGGGGCGGCGGCGGGCAGGCCGAGCAGCAGCGCCGAGGCGCAGGCGGTCAGGATCAGGCGTTTCTTCATGAGGGGCGGCTTTCCAACGCCCGCAGTCGAAGAAACGGGCGCCGAAAGCCTAGCAGGGCGAAGCGCCGCCGCGCACCTTACGGAGCTGTAATGAAACGGGGAGACGTTACCGTCCAAACACCTCGACGCCGACGCCGCCATCGGTCGCCAGCCAGGCGCGTTTCATGCCCTGGCTGTTGTAGGGCTGGGCGATGTTGCCGTGACGGTCCAGGGCGATCAGGCCGCCGTCGCCGCCCAGGGCCCCGATGCGGTCGATGGTCGCTTGCGACGCCTCGGCCAGAGACTGACCGGCGGCCACGCCGAAGGCGGTGCGCGCGGCGGCGGCGACGCGGATGAAATACTCGCCCTGGCCGGTGCAGGAGACGGCGGCGTGCTCGTCAGCCCAGGTTCCGGCGGCGGGGATGGGGGTGTCGCCGACGCGGCCCGGCATCTTGCCGAACACGCCCGCCGTCGAGGTGGCGGCCGCCAAACGGCCCCGGCTGTCCAGCACGCAGCAGCCGACGGTGCCGTGGCTCAGGCCGCTGGGCGGATGGTTATCCTCGCCTTGACCGGCGCGGGTGTACCAGGTCTCGGGGTCTTCGACGCGCGCCAGGCCCTGTTCGGCGGCGAAGCGGGCGGCGCCGTTTCCGGCCAGCATGACGTGGGGGGTGCGGTCCATCACCGCGCGGGCGGCGACGACCGGGTTGCGGAACCCTTGCAGGGCGGCGACGGCCCCGGCCTTGCCGGTGATGCCGTCCATGAGGCTGGCGTCCAGCTCATAGTCGCCCGCCAGATTGGGCGAGGCGCCGCGTCCGGCGACATAAAGGCCGGAGTCCTCCAGCATGACGACCGCCTCGACCGCCACGTCCAGGGCCGAGGCCCCGGCGTCCAGCCGCGCCTTCATCGCCTCCACCACCTCGCGCATGTGCACGACCTCGGCGTCGTAGTTGCGCTCGCGCCGGGCGCCTGCGCCGCCGTGAAGGATGAGGGCGGGTTTCGCCATGATCGTCTCCTCAGAACCCATTCGGTCTCTTTGCATCGGGCCGCAGGCTGATTAGCGTCGCCGGCGTGTCGGCGCCATGGCCGATGGGGGGATAGCTGAAAAGAGTTCCTATGCGTGCAGTCCTGTCCAAGGCCCCCGGCGGCCCGGAATCGCTCGTCGTCGAGGAGATCATGGACCCCACGCCCGGTCCGGGCGAGGTGGTGATCGAGGTCAAGGCCGTGGGCGTCAACTATCCCGACGCCCTGATCATCGCCGACAAATACCAGTTCAAGCCCGAGCGCCCCTTCGCGCCGGGGGCCGAAGTCGCGGGCGTCGTCGACGCGGTCGGCGAGGGGGTGAAGGGCGTGTTCCGGGGCGACCGCGTCGTCGCCGTGCCCGGCTGGGGCGGCATGGTCGAGCGGCTGAAGGTCAAGGCCGACAGCCTGATCCCCATTCCCGACGGCATGGACTATGAGACCGCCGCCGCCTTCATCATGACCTACGGCACCAGCTACTACGCCCTGAAGGATCGGGCGCAGCTGCAGCCGGGCGAGACCCTGCTGGTGCTGGGCGCGGCAGGGGGCGTCGGCGCGGCCGCCGTCGAGCTGGGCAAGGCGATGGGCGCGCGCGTGGTCGCCGCCGCCTCGACCAACGACAAGGTCGAGTTCGCGCTGGAACTGGGCGCCGACAACGGCCTGATCTACCCCTCCGGCCCGATGGACAAGGCGGCCCAGAAGGAGCTGTCGGGCGAGTTCAAGCTGTCGACCGGCCGCGACGGCGCCGATGTGGTCTTCGACGGGGTGGGCGGCGATTACGCCGAGCCGGCCCTGCGCGCCATGGACTGGAACGGCCGCTATCTGGTGGTCGGCTTCCCGGCGGGGATTCCGTCGCTGCCGCTGAACCTCACCTTGCTGAAGTCGGTGTCGGTGGTCGGCGTCTTCTGGGGCGCCGCCGTCGCCCGCGATCCGAAGGCCCACGCCGCCAACATGGCCGAGCTGATGCAGCTCTACGCCGAGGGCAAGATCAAGCCGCGCGTCAGCCGCACCTTCCCGCTGGAGCGCGCCCATGAGGCCATCCAGGCCCTCAGCGACCGCTCGGCCGTCGGCAAGATCGTGGTGAAGGTGGAGGACTAGGTCTAGCCCTCGTCTTCCCGCAGCCGCTTCAGCGCCTGCGCCGCCTGATCGTGGTGGCGGGGCTTGAGGTGGGCGCCCAGGGTCGCCAGCACCGCCGCGATCACCGCCGCGTCGTCGGTGAAGCCGATGCCGGCGAAGATGTCGGGAATGGCGTCCACCGGCATGACGAAATAAGCCAGCGCCCCCAGGATCAGCCCCTTGGCCGCCAGCGGCGTCTTGGGATCCTGGGCGGCGTACCAGGCGGCCATCGCCTGTCCGGCGAAGGGGATGCGGGCGGCGGTGCGTCGCATCTTGGGCCAGAAGCCCTTGCGCACGCGCATCTCGTTCACCTTCTGCACGGCGGGAACCAGAGCCTTTTCAGGATTGATGGCGTCATCGGGCGACACCCCGTTGGTCTTTGCGGTCATGGCCGCTAAATCCTCGCACGAGCACTCGGTTCAATCGAATATAGGACGACTTTCATGAAACTCGACGCTTCGATCGCAGCAGTGGTGACGGGCGGGGCTTCGGGCCTCGGCGAAGGCACGGCGCGCGCCCTGGCGGCCAAGGGCGTCAAGGTCGCCCTGTTCGACCTGAACGAAGAGCGCGGCGAGGTCATCGCCCAGGAGATCGGCGGCGTCTTCTGCAAGGTGGACGTGACCTCGGACGACAGCGTCGCCGCCGGCTTCGCCAAGGCCCGCGCCGCCCACGGCCAGGAACGCCTGACCGTCAACTGCGCCGGGATCGCCACCGGCCAGAAGACCGTCAGCCGCAAGCGTGAGACCGGCGAGATCCGCGCCCACGACATGGTCCAGTTCGAGCGCACCGTTTCGATCAACCTGTTCGGCACCTTCCGCGTCCTGTCGCAGTCGGCGGCGGGCATGGTGACGCTGGAGCCGATGGAGGACGGCGAGCGCGGCCTGATCGTCAACACCGCCTCGGTGGCGGCCCAGGACGGCCAGATCGGCCAGGCGGCCTATTCGGCGTCCAAGGGGGGCGTCTACGCCATGACCCTGCCGGTGGCGCGCGACCTGATGAACGAGGGCGTGCGGGTCAACACCATCCTGCCGGGCATCATGTGGACGCCGATGATGGCGGGCATGGACCAGAAGGTGCAGGACGCCCTGGCGGCCATGATCCCCTTCCCCAAGCGCCTGGGCACGCCGGCCGACTACGCCGCCCTGGCCCTGCATCTGGCCGAGAACACCTACATCAACGGCGAGTGCATCCGTCTGGACGGGGCTATTCGCCTCGCCCCTCGCTAAGCGAGGCGGCTGAAGGCCGCTAACGCTCGCCGCGCGGCGGCTCGCTGCTTGAGCGGGCTGGGCGCGCATAACGGGCGGACGGCTCTGTTTTGAAGCGGCCCTCGGGGCGTCCGCGCGGGCGTTTCGGGGGCCGTTTTCGTGTGAAGTTTCAGGGCTATTCGAAAAAAACCGACGGATTGGACGAAAATCGAAAAAGGGGCTTGCGCGATCCGAAGTCGGTCCGCTATACGCCCCTTCCTCGACGGGGAGCAGCACATCGCTCCCAACGGAGTGCGGGCGTAGCTCAGGGGTAGAGCATCACCTTGCCAAGGTGAGGGTCGGGCGTTCGAATCGCCTCGCCCGCTCCAGTCGAAAGGGAAAACGGGGTCCGGCCGCAAGGTCGGGCCCCGTTTCCTTTTGCGCTCCGTTCATCGCCGCACATGAAAAAGGCCCGACGATCGCGTCGGGCCTTTTCACGTTCTGCACCCCTTGCCCTACAGCCCCAGCGCGGCGCGGATGTCGCGCCAGTCGACGTATTTGAAGTTCTGGGTTCCGGTGTCGTTGACGTCGTCCTGGATCACCACCAGGCCCTCGGGGAAGGGGCCGACCGCACCGCCCAGGGCGGCCAGGCCGTCGGTGCCCGTCACCCCGTCGACCACCCCGTCCACGACCACGAAGCGGCCCTTGTACTGCGGCTCTGCGCCGTCGATGCGCCAGACGGGGAAGGTCGAGTCGCCCTGACTTGAGGCGATCAGATAGCGCGCGGCGCCGTCCGTCAGCGTCGTCAGCCCTTCGGCGTCGGCCACCAGCAGCCCCGGCGCGACCGGCTGGACCAGGGTGCGCGTCCCGCCCGAAGCCGGATCGAGGCCGTAGCGCCACAGGCCGACGTTCTCCTCGGCGATATAGAGGGCGTCGGTCGCCGGATCGGCGGCGCAGCCTTCGGAGATGGAGCCGATCTCGGCGCGGCGGACCAACTGTGCGGCGGGGCGGCCGTCGGTCCCGGCAGCGACGATGAACTGACGCAGTTCGCCTTCATGGCCGACCAGGACGGCGTGAACCTCCTCGCCGCGCCGGGCGAAGCAGAAGCCGTAGGGCTCGACCACGTCGGTGGCGATGGAGCCCCAGTAGCGCACCTTGTTGTCGCCGGTCCCGGCCGGGTCGAACAGATAGAGGGCGACGCCGGTGCGGCCCGGCGTGCGGTCGCTGGCCCCGATCAGCAACTGCGGGCGGCCGTCGAGGCTCAGGCCCTCGACCACGTCGACGTTGTTCAGCAGCCCCTCGGGCATGAACTGCAGGATGGTCCCGTCGAAGCCGTAGACGTAGAGGCCCGCCTTCTTGTCGGTGCCGACGACGAAGCCGGGGGTCTGGACGCCGCCGATGGTCACGGGCGTCGTCGAGGCCCAGACGGCGGGATCGTCGGCCGCGTCGTCGCCGACCGTGCCGACCGAGGGCGTCTCCAGCACGGCGCGCACGGGCGCGCCCTGGCCGACGAAGCCGCCGCCCTCGCCCTGATAGTCCGCCTCATGCCCGGCGCAGGCGGCCAGAAGCAGGGCGGGGGCCAGAAGGCCGGCGAGCGAACGCAGGGGCAGGGAGGCGGGCATGAGCGGGGCTTTCCGTCCGAATGAGGAATGTCCGCCCGAAACACGCGCGCGACCGAGCGGTCAACGGCGCCGCCGCGACGGTTCGGCGATGGTTCGACAACGGATGATCCGCGTCGGGACGAACTGTCGTCATCCCGTGTTCCGCTCGCAGATTCCTTTTCGTGAAACCGTCGCAGCCGCGTCGTCGCGGCGCATTAGCCATCCCGCCGGAACCGGGCCGCCAGAAGCGGCGCCGGCCTTCGGGGATATGGACATGAAGCTCGGACTTCTTCTCAGCGCGGCGAGTCTGCCGCTGGTTTTCGCTGTCGCCGCCCAAGCTGCTGACGCCAGGGCTGCCGACGTGGCGGTTGACGCCGCTCCGGCCGTCGCGGCCGCCCCGGCGGGCGACGGCCTGATCGGTCGCGTCGTCAAAGCCGACGGTTCGCCCCTGCCGGGCGCCGAGATCATCGACCGCGCCAGCGGCCGCCGCGCCGTCAGCAACAGCCAGGGCGAGTTCAACCTGGGCGGCGTCTCGGGCCAGGTCACGCTGGAGGCCCGCTACATCGGCCTGCCGACCGCGACCCAGACGGTCGCCGCCGCGCCGGGCCGCCTGACCTCGGTCACCGTCATGATGGGCTCGGGCGATGCGGTCGCCGTGGCCGACGTCATCGTCAACGGCGTCATCACCGAGGGCGTGGCCCGCTCGCTGAACCAGCAGAAGAACGCCGATGGCGTGATCAACGTCCTGTCGGCCGACGCCATCGGCCGCTACCCCGACCCGAACGTGGCGGAATCGCTGCAGCGCGTGCCGGGCATCGCCATCCAGCGCGACCAGGGTGAGGGCCGCTACATCAACGTGCGCGGCGCGCCGTCGGCCTTCACCGCCGTGTCGGTGGACGGGGTGACGGTTCCGGCCGTCGATCCGAGCACGCGCGCGGTCGACCTGGACACCCTGCCCAGCGACATCGTCTCCAACATCGAGATCTCCAAGACCCTGCTGCCGAGCCAGGACGCCGACTCGATCGCCGGCGCCGTCAACATCAAGACCCGCTCGGCCTTCGACCAGCGCCGCCTGGCCGTCAGCGGCTATGCCGGCGGCAGCTACAACGACTACGGCGGCGAGGACATCCGCGCGGGCGCCACGGCGTCGAACGTCTTCGGCGCGGACCAGACCTTCGGCGGCCTGCTGTCCTACTCCTACTCCAAGACCAACCGCCGTCCCGACAACGTCGAGTCCGGCTGGACCAAGATGAAGACTCCCGAAGGCGGCGAGGTGTTCGCCCTGGAGGAAAGCCTGTTCAAGGACTACGACACCGAGCGCACGCGCCAGTCGATCAACGGCTCGCTGGAGTTCCGTCCGTCGGACGCCTATCGCGCCTGGGTTCGCGGCTCGTTCGCCCAGTTCGAGGACGACGAATACCGCAACCAGCTGCTGCTGACGTATGACGAAGGAAACCTTCAGGCCGGCGCCACCGACCGCAAGGCGACCTTCGACGAGGTGACGGTCGAGCGCCAGCTGCGTCACCGCACCCAGAAGAACGAGATCCTGACCCTGACGACCGGGGCCGAGCGCATCTTCGGCAACGGCGCCGTGTGGGACGCCAACATCTCCTGGGCCAGCAGCGAGCAGACCTATCCGAACCGCAACGAACTGCTGTTCCGGTCGCGGGCCAAGCCGTCGGTCACCTATGACTTCACCGGCGATCACTACCAGCCGACCTATTCGATCTTCACGACCGGCGAACACATGGATGCGGCGCAATACCGCTTCCGCGAGAACGCCTTCCGTTCCAGCACGACCGAGCAGGACGAACTGACCTTCCAGACCAATTTCGAACTGCCTTCGGTTATCGGCGGCCGGGAAGTCACCTGGAAGTTCGGCGGCAAATACCGCACCCGCGATGTCTCGGCCGACGAGGACCGCTTCCGCAGCCGTGACGCCGCCCATGCGCCGTCGCAGTCCTACGCCGACCTGCTGACGGGCTCGGACTCGCGTAACTACGACTATCTGTTGGGCAAGAAGTTCAACAATGGCCTGGTGGACGACTACTTCGGCCAGATGCGCCCGCTGTCGCCGATCCGTCCGGCGGATTCCATCGCGGCGGACTATACGGCCAAGGAAGACATTCTGTCGGCCTACGCCCAGGGCCGCCTGGACATCGGCGCGACCAACATCATCTTCGGCCTGCGCGTCGAGAACACCAAGTTCGAGGGCGAGGCCGCCAGCCTGATCGATAACGACGGCACCAAGCCCTATGACATGGCGCGGGTCGATCGCGACGACACCGAGTTCTTCCCCAACCTGACGGTCCGTCACAGCTTCTCGGACAATCTGATCGGCCGCTTCGCCCTGACGCGCTCGATCTCGCGCCCCGAGTTCAACCAGATCGTCCCGCGTCGTATCGAAGAGACCGACGGCACGGACATCTCGTATGAGATCGGCAACCCGGACCTGCAACCGACGCTGTCGAACAACGTCGACTTCGGGCTGGAATACTATTTCGCCTCGCTGGGCGTGGTGTCGGCCAACGCCTTCTACAAAGACCTGACCGACTACCGTTACATCCTCAAGTACGAGGACAAGGTGACGATCGACGGGACCGAATTCGACGCCGAGTTCGAGACCCCCATCAACGCCCCCAACGGCCATCTGATGGGCCTGGAGCTGAACTGGCAGCAGAAGTTCAGCTTCCTGCCGGGCTGGGCCTCGGGCTTCGGCGTCTTCGCCAACTACACCTGGACCGACGCCGAGATCGAAACGGCCCAGGCCTATGGCGGACGCAACAAGTTCTCGCTGCCGGGCCAGTCGGAGAACAACTACAATCTGGCGCTCTTCTACGAGATGGCCGGCTTCAGCGCCCGCCTCAGCTACACCAAGCGCAGCGACTATCTGGAAGAGATCAACGCCGACGATCCCGACTTCGACCTGTTCGTCGAGGGCCGCGAGCAGCTGGACTTCACGGCCTCCTACGACTTCGGCAACGGGGTCGAAGTGTTCGGCGAGGCCAAGAACCTGACCGACTCGGCGGGCGTCCGCTACTACGGCTCGCGCGAGCGGACCTATGAGTACGAGAAGTTCGGCTACAACGTCTTCATGGGCGTGCGCTTCAAGTACTGATCGGTCGGTGAAGCGAAACGGAGGGCCGGGCGGCGACGCTCGGCCCTTTTGCCTTGCGGCTTTGGGCCGCTTTGCCTTTGGTCGGCATGGCCCCGGGCGCAAACCGGGCCTATATGGAGCCTGGCGGTTGACCCCGCCGGGGTCGGCGCTAGTGTCCGCGCCGTTTCCCGAACCCTGCGCCAGACCGATCAGAGGACTTCCATGGCCGACGCTTCCCAGACCTACGACGTGGTGATCATCGGGGGCGGGCCGGGCGGCTACAACGCCGCCATTCGCGCCGGCCAGCTGGGCCTCAAGGTCGCCTGCGTCGAGATGCGCTCGACCCTGGGCGGCACCTGCCTGAACGTCGGCTGCATGCCCTCCAAGGCCCTGCTGCACGCTTCGGAACTGTATGAGGCCGCGGGCAAGGACTTCGCCGGCATCGGCATCGAGGTGAAGCCCAAGCTGAACCTGGGCCAGATGCACAAGGCCAAGGACGACAGCGTCGAGGCCCTGACCAAGGGCATCGAATTCCTGTTCAAGAAGAACAAGGTCGACTGGCTGAAAGGCCGCGGCCGCATCGCCGGCCATGACGGGACTTTGGGTAAGGTCGAGGTCGAGGCCGCCGACGGCGCCAAGACGACCTATGACGCCAAGAACATCATCATCGCCACCGGCTCCGAGCCGACCCCGCTGCCGGGCGTCGCCTTCGAAGAGGGCAAGGTCATCGACTCGACCGGCGCCCTCTTCCTGCCCAAGGTTCCCAAGCACATGATCGTCATCGGCGCGGGCGTGATCGGCCTGGAGCTGGGCTCGGTCTGGCGCCGCCTGGGCGCCGAAGTCACCGTCGTCGAATACCTGGACAAGGTCGGCGCCGGCATGGACGCCGAGGTCGCCACCGCCTTCCAGCGCGGCCTGGCCAAGCAGGGCATGACCTTCCGCATGGGGACCAAGGTCACGGGCGCCAAGTCGGTCAAGGACGGCGTCGAGCTGACGGTCGAGCCCGCCGCCGGCGGCGCCGCTGAAACCCTCAAGGGCGACGTGGTCCTGGTCGCCATCGGCCGTCGTCCCTACACCGAGGGCCTGGGTCTGGAGACGGTCGGCGTCACGCCGGACCAGCGCGGCTTCGTCGGCCACGACCACTTCAAGACCTCGGCGCCGGGCGTCTGGGTCATCGGCGACGTGACCCACGGTCCGATGCTGGCTCACAAGGCCGAGGAAGACGCCGTCGCCGCCGTCGAACTGATCGCCGGCAAGCCGGGCCATGTCGACTATGACCTGGTTCCGTCGGTCATCTACACCACGCCGGAAGTGGCCTGGGTCGGCAAGACCGAGGAGCAGCTGAAGGCCGCGGGCGTCAACTACAAGAAGGGCAAGTTCCCCTTCGCCGCCAACAGCCGCGCCAAGATCAACCACGAGACCGACGGCTTCGTGAAGGTGCTGGCCGATGCGACGACCGACAAGCTGCTGGGCGTCCACATCTATGGCCCGCAGGCCGGCGAGCTGATCAGCGAAGCGACCATGACCATGGCGTTCGGCGGCTCGTCCGAGGACATCGCCCGCACCTGCCACCCGCACCCGACCCGCGCCGAAGCCGTCCGCCAGGCGGCCATGGGCGTCGAAGGCTGGACCATGCAGGCGTAAGCCTCACCGGCTTTCAGACCGCGATCTGAACGGCGCGCTCCGCACGGGGCGCGCCGTTTTTCGTTGCCGAAACTTAACTTGCTGGCCTCGGCGGCCATCTTCAGTTTCACCGCGAAACGGCGGGAGCGAGGGTGAAGCGATGCGTTTGGCGATTGGATTGGCGGCGGCGGCCTGGGCGGTGATCGGTTCTGTCGCCTCGGCGCAGGACTATCGACCCACGTTTCACCCTGACCAGTTGAAAGGCCCTCCAGCAGGCGCGTTCAATGAGGTTCTGGTGCTGGGCTCGCCGCACCTTTCCGCCCTGCCGGACAGCTTCCGGCCCGAGCTGTTGGAGCCCTTGCTTGATCGGTTGGCGACTTGGCGACCGACGGCGATTGCGGTCGAGAACCTTTCGGGTCTGCAGTGCGATGCTATGAAACGCCAGCCGACACGCTATGCCTCGACGATTAGAAGTTATTGCTATGATCCGGCCAAGGCCGGTGAAGCCGCTGCATTGGATGTTCCGGGCGCCAATGTCGAAGTCGAGCGTGTTCTGGCGGACTGGCCGGAGACGCCTTCGTCAACACAGAGGCGACAGCTCGCCCTACTTTTTCTGGCCGCCGGAGAAGCACCGTCCGCCGTGGTCCAGTGGCTGCGTCTGCCTGAAAGCGAGCGGTTTGCCCAGGACGGGCTGACGGAGGAGTTGGTTGCCGAACTGAACCGACGGATGACGCGTCGCAATGAGACCGAGCTGATCGCCGCAGCTCTGGCGGCGCGTCTGGGTCTGGAGAGGTTGTGGGCCGTTGATGACCACACGGCTTCTTCCGACATTCGACCGGACGAGCAGGAGGGCTATCGTCAGGCCATCATGGGATCTTGGGACAATCCGAATTCAAAGGCGCGAAAGGAAGCCTCAGCGGCGTTGGGCGCTGGTCTGGAGCGTCCAGGCGGCTTGTTGGCGATGTATCAGGCCTACAATGATCCGGCTGAAGCCGTAGCGGCCTATCGCTCCGACTTCGGCGCGACCCATGTGGAGCCGTCGCCCGAGGCGTTCGGGCGACGCTATCTCGGTTATTGGGAGACCCGCAACCTGCGCATGGTCGCCAACATCCGCGACGTGCTGGGGCGCTATCCGGGCACGCGGATGCTGACCATCGTCGGCGCCTCGCACAAAGGCTATTACGAGGCCTATCTGAACCAGATGCACGACGTGCGGCTGGTCAGTTCCGACGCGGTTCTGCGTTAGCGGCCCATTCTGCGGCCAGCACGGCGTAGATGAATTCGTCGCCCCAGACGCCGTTGAAACGGTCGTTCTGGATCAGGTGCGCCTCACGCCGGAAGCGCAGCCGTTCGACCACGCCGATGGAGCCGCGATTATCGGCGTCTAGTCGAGCGAATATGCGGTGCATGCCAAGCGTGGCGAAACCGGCGGCGACCAAGGCGCCGACGGCCTCGGTTGCGTAACCCTGCCCGTTAAAGTCGGGATTGAAGATGTAGCCGACTTCGGCCTGGAGCGCGCTCATGCTGGCGAGTTTGAGCAAGACCTCGCCCAACAAGGCGTTGTCCGTTCGGCGCGAGACCGCCAACCGCATGACATCGCCGTCCTTGGCGAATGCGGGAAGGGTTGCGGCGGTGAAGGCGGCGCGCGCCTCCTCGGCGTCGGGCGGCGCAGCGTAGAGAAAGCGATAGACCTCGGGGCGAGCGTGGTAGTCGCGGTAGGCCTCGAAATCGTCAGCACGGAAGGGGCGAAGCGACAGGCGTCGGGTTTCGATCGGCAGGGACGGAAGCGACATAGGAGCCTTGTTTGGGCGGTCGGGCTTCGTACATGTGAAGTCTATCGCCTATCGCAACGGGAAATCGGCATGGACCTTCAACTCACCGGCAAGCGCGCCCTGGTCTGCGGCGGCTCCAGCGGCCTGGGGCGGGCGGTGGCGACGGCTTTGGTGGCCGAGGGGGCGCATGTGGCCCTGCTGTCGCGCGATGCGGCCAAGCTGCAGGCCGTGGCCGACGAACTGAACGTCATGGGGCCGGGCAAGGCGGTCATCGCTCCGGCCGATCTGGCTGACCACGACGCCCTGCTGAAGGCGGTGGACGTCGCCGAGACGGCGCTGGGCGGGCCGATCCAGATCCTGCTGAACAACACCGGCGGGCCGTCGCCGTCGGGCGTGGCGGGTCTCGGTCCGACGGTCTGGCGCGATCAGTTCGAGGCCATGGTGCTGTCGGTCTTCCGCTTGACCGACCGGGTCATGCCGGGGATGCGGGCCATGGGCTGGGGGCGCGTCCTGAACGTCGCCTCGACCAGCGTGATCGAACCGATCGGGACGCTGGGCGTATCCAACACCCTGCGCGCCTCGGTGGCGGCCTGGGCCAAGACCTTGGCGGGCGAAGTCGCGGCCAATGGGGTGACGGTCAACACCCTGCTGCCGGGCCGGATCGACACCCCGCGCATCGAGCGGCTGGACGCCGCCCGCGCCGCCGCCACGGGCGCGACGCCGCAGGACGCGCGCGCCGAGTCGGTCAAGTCCATCCCCGCTGGGCGCATCGGCACGACCGAGGAATTCGGCGCGGTGGCCGCCTTCCTGGCCAGCCCGCTGGCGGGCTATGTCACCGGCTCCCTGATCCGCATCGACGGGGGGGCGGTCAGGGCGATCTGACGCCAGGCGCGGGCGCAGGAAGCGGCGGCGAGCGCCGCATCACCCCGCCGAAGCGGATGCGTTTGGCGCCATAGTCCAGAATGATCCGGTTGAAGCGCGTCAGCACGTCTGCGCCCAGCAGCAGGGTCGGGCTCTCGATCAGGTTCAGCACATGAAAGACGTGCAGGTCGGCGAACAACAGGGGCGTGGACCCCAGATCGCGTCGGTGAAATTGCAGGTTCGCGACCTGGCCCGCTTCGGCCGTCAGCGACTGGCCGGTGACGCCATAGACGCGCACCTGCGGGCGGCTGGAGCCGCCCAGGCGCGCGTCCAGCGCTCGCAGCAGGGCGCGGTTGCCGATGGAGTACTGCGCGCCCGTGTCGATGAAGGCCGCGGCATCGACGCCGTCTGCGACGATGCGGGTGATCAGCAGGCGGCGGAACAGGTCTTCGTGCGACAGACTCTCGACGGAGGGAAGACGGCTGGCTCGTCCCTCGCCGAACAGGCCCGCCGATCCCGGCCCGAAAGACGGCGCCAACAGCACGCGCCGGTTCCGGAAGTCCAGGGTCAGGCGAAACGGGGCCAAGGCGTCCAGCCCCAGCAGTCCGTCCGCTCCCAGCAGGGCGTAAGGGAAGACCGGCGCGATCAGGTCCAGGAAACGTCGGCGTGAAAAGCCCAGGCGCGGCAGGCGAACGGTCGGCACGAGCTCTGACGATGTGATCCCGTGCACGCGGATCAGCGGCCCTGGTTCGAGTTGAAGCCTTTGCGCCAACTGGTTCGAGATCGAGGTGCGTTCCGCCCCCGTGTCGATGACGAAGACGCTGCGGCGCGCCCCCAGATCGACCTCGATCGCCATTCGCGTCAGCAGATTGGTCAGCAGCCGGGCCTCTCCGTCCGGCGGAGGCGCAGGGGCGTCAGCTTGGGGCGCGGCGATGACGGGCGACGCCAGGGTCAGCCCGCCCGCCGACAGCAATCGAGTCAGCAGGGTGCGCCGATCAGCGCCGAGAGACGGTTCAGGGGCGTTGGCTGTCCACACGCGCGAACTCCCGTCCCGCGATCATCCCGGCCCGAAATCTGGCGCCTTTTCCATGCGCTGAATAGTCAGCCGCGCGGGTGGGCCTGGGCGTAGGCGGCCAGCAGGCGGGCGGCGTCGACCTGGGTGTATTTCTGCGTCGTCGACAGGCTGGCGTGGCCCAGCAGCTCCTGGATCGAGCGCAGGTCGGCGCCGGCGCCCAGCAGATGGGTGGCGAAGCTGTGGCGCAGGGCGTGGGGCGTGGCCGAGGCGGGCAGGCCGAGGCGACCCCGCAGCCGCTGCACGGTCGCCTGCACATGACGGGCGCTCAAAGGGCCGCCGCGCCGCGCACGGAACAGGGCCTGGTCCGCGTCGATGACGAAGGGCTGGAGCGCCAGATAGGCCTGCGTCGCCTCGCGCACCTGCGGCAGGACGGGGACCATCCGCGTCTTGTCGCCCTTGCCGGTGATGCGAAGGCTGTCGGGCAGGGGGGCGTCGGACCGCTTCAGGGAAAGGGCCTCTGAAATCCGCAGGCCGCAGCCGTAGAGCAGGGTCAGGACGGCGCGGTCGCGCGCGGCCTCCCACGGCTCCATGTCGGGATCGGCCCCGGGTTCGTGCAGCAGGCCCTTGGCCTGATCCTCGCTGACGGGGCGGGGCAGGGAGGCCTTGACCTTAGGGCCGCGCACCAGGGCCAGCTGCGGCGTCGCCACGCCCAGGCGCCGGTCGAGGAAGGCATGAAAGCCCCGGATGGCGGCTAAGGTCTGACTGAGCGAGCGGGCGTTCAGCGGGCGATCCCCGCTGCGGCGCTCGGCCAGATGGGCGCGCGCCTCGGCCGCCGTGACGGACCCCAGGTCGACCGCGCTCTGCGGCCCGCCGCGATGGCGCTCCAGAAAGGTCAGGTACAGCCGCCCGATGTGGCCGTAGGCCTCCAGCGTGCGCGGCGACAGGCGGCGCTCGTGGGCCAGATGCTCCAGCCAGGCGGCCAGAGCGTCCTGCGAAGTCATGGAGGGGGCGGTCAGGCGTCCAGCGGCCATCGCTCGGCCATGCGTTCGACGACGCGGGCGACGAAGGCCACCAGTTCACAGCCCATGGCGGGGGTGAAGCCGTCGTCCTCGCCCGAGCCGAAGGCGCACAGGGCGGCGCGGGGCGCGGCGGCGCCCGGCAGGCGCAGGTTCATCCGCACCAGGGCGACCGAGGCCACCTCGCCCTCGGCCGGGCCGAACAGGCTGAGGCCGGTGAAGTTGGGGCCGAGCCAGTGCAGGCCGTCCTCGCCCAGCAGGGCGTCGACACGGCCCGGCTCCAGCGCCTTCCAGCCGAAGGGGACGGCGCCCGGCTTTTCGATCGCCACGGCGGCGCCCGCCAGGCCGAAACGCCCCTGCGTCACGGCGTCCAGGCAGCGCGCCAGTTCGGCGTGGCTCTGGGCCTCCATCAGGTCCAGGGCGGCGACGTGCGTCTGGGTCTGGGCGGCGAAGTTGGCGCGGGCGATCTCTTCGATCAGCTTGCGCGCGCCCGCCTCGCGCTGGGCGACGGCCTCCAGCCGCGCCAGGGCGGCGCGGCCGAAGTCGACGACGTTGCGCCCGGTGGCGGCCAAGCCCAGCTCTTCCAGCAGGGCGCGATCATCCAGCAGGTGTTCGGCGTGATCGCCCAGCCAGGCGCGCACCTGCGGCCAATGCAAGCCCGCCGCTGGGTCGGAAGAGAGGTCCAGGGAAGTGCTCAAGCGGACCTCTCGTCGGGTCAGAAACTATAGAATCGACTGACCGGTCTTGCCCCAGTCGGCCAGGAAGGCATCCAACCCCTTGTCGGTTAACGGGTGCTTTACCAGGGCCTTGAAAACGTCGGCCGGAATGGTCGAGGCGTCGGCGCCGGCCAGCGCAGCGGCGGTCACATGGTCCGCATTGCGCACCGAGGCGGCCAGGATTTCCGTGCTGAAGTCGTGGATGTCGTACAGGGTGCGGATGTCCTCCAGCAGGCCCACGCCGTCGGCGCCGACATCGTCCAGACGACCGACGAAGGGCGAGATGAAGGTCGCGCCCGCCTTGGCCGCCAGCATGGCCTGGGCCGCCGAGAAGCACAGGGTGACGTTGGTCTTGATCCCCTTGTCGGCGAAGGCGCGGGTGGCGCGCAGGCCGTCCCACGTCAGCGGCAGCTTGACCACGACGTTGGGGGCGATGGAGGCCAGCTTGTCGCCCTCCTTGACCATGGTCTCGAAGTCGGTGGCCACGGCCTCGGCCGAGATCGGCCCCTCGACCAGGGCGCAGATTTCGGCGATGACCTCGGCGATGTTGCGACCCGACTTGGCTATCAGGCTAGGATTGGTGGTGACGCCGTCCACCATCCCGGTGGGCAGCAAGTCCTTGATGACGGCGACGTCGGCGGTGTCGAGAAAGAGTTTCATGGGACCAGTTTTAGCGTCGAGTTGTGACGGAAGCGACCGTCTTTCGCGGCCAGGGAAGTTTCAGACTCCGTGATCGAAAAAACAGAGTCCAATTCGTCTGAATCGTCTGAAATCGCTTCGCCGGGCGTGGCGGAAGGCGGCGATCATGGCAGGGCGCGACGTCGGTATCGGACGTCGGCGTTGCGGGCGTGCGAGGGCGCGTTGTGAAAGTCGCCGCCGTCCTCATCCCCCTGCCGGTGCCGGAAGCCTTCGACTATGAAGTCCCCGAGGCGCTGACGGTCGCGCGCGGCGATCAGGTCGCCGTGCCGCTGGGCCCGCGTCTGATCCGGGGCGTGGTGGCCGAGGTGTTCGAGACAACCGGCTCCAATCAGCGATTGAAGGCGGTCGAGCAGGTGCTGGACGATCCGCGTCTGCCGGAGCGGACGCTGGACTTCGTCGAATGGGCGGCGCGCTGGACCCTCAGCCCACCCGGCGAGATGGCGGCGACGGCGCTGAAGGGCCTGCGCGCGCCGCGGCCCCGGCCCGAGCGGCGGTTGCGGCGCGTCGAGGGGCGCAGTCCCGCTCGCCCCACCGCGGCGCGCACGGCGGTGCTGGAGGCGTTGGGCGCGCGGGCCATGCCCGGCCCCGATCTGGCGCGGGCGGCGGGCGTCTCGTCCGGCGTGGTCAAGGGGCTGGTCGACGAAGGGGTGCTGGAGGCGTTCGAGGTCGAGGCCGTCGCCGCCTTCGACCCGCCCGACCCCGACCATGCGCCCGCGACCCTGAACCCGGATCAGGCGGCGTCTGCGACGGCCATCGCCGACGCCGTGACGGGGGGAGGCTTTGCGCCCTTCCTGCTGGACGGGGTGACGGGCTCGGGCAAGACGGAGGCCTATCTGGAGGCGGCGGCGCGGGCGCTGCGGGCCGATCCGACGGCGCAGGTGCTGATTCTGCTGCCCGAGATCGCCCTGACCCAGGCGGTGATCGAGCGCATCACCGCCCGCTTCGGCGTCGCCCCGGCCGAATGGCATTCCGGCGTCGCCCCGCCGCGCCGTCGACAGGCGTGGGAGGCGGTGGTCGCCGGGCGCTGCAACATCGTGGTCGGCGCGCGCTCGGCCCTGTTCCTGCCCTACGCCAACCTGCGCCTGATCGTGGTGGACGAGGAGCACGACGGCTCGTTCAAGCAGGAGGAGGGGCTGGTTTATCACGGCCGCGACCTGGCCGTGGCGCGGGCGCGGATCGAGGGGGCGGCGGTGGTGCTGGCCTCGGCCACTCCGTCGCTGGAGACGCTGTGGAACGCTCATCAAGGCCGCTATCGCTGGCTGAAGCTGGCGGCGCGGCACGGGGCGGCGGTGCTGCCGGAGATCGGGCTGATCGACCTGCGCGAATGTCCGCCCGACCCGCAGACCTGGCTGTCTCAGCCGCTGCGTGAAGCCATCGGCGAGACCCTGGCGCGGGGCGAGCAGAGCCTGCTGTTCCTGAACCGGCGCGGCTATGCGCCGGTGGTGCTGTGCCGGTCGTGCGGGCATCGGTTGACGGCGCCGGATACGGATTCCTGGCTGGTCGAGCATCGCTACACCGGGCGGCTGGTCTGCCACCTGACTGGCTTCTCCATGCCGAAGCCCAAGGCCTGCCCGTCGTGCGGGGTCGAGGATTCTCTGGTCCCGGTCGGGCCGGGGGTCGAGCGGGTCGAGGAGGAGGTGCGCCAGCTCTTCCCGCAGGCGCGCACGGCGGTCTTCAGCTCTGATACCGTGCCGGACGGCAAGTCGGCCCGCGCCCTGATACAGAGCATGGCCGACGGCGAGATCGACATCCTGGTCGCCACCCAGGCTGCGGCGAAAGGCCACAACTTCCCGCGCCTGACGCTGGTCGGGGTGGTGGACGCGGACCTGGGCTTGCGCGGCGGCGACCTGCGCGCGGCCGAGCGGACCTATCAGTTGCTGGCCCAGGCCACGGGCCGGGCGGGGCGGGCGGATCGGCCGGGCCGCGCCCTGCTGCAGACCTGGACGCCTGAGCATCCGGTGCTGCAGGCCCTGGCGGCGGGCGACCGCGACGCCTTCGTCGAGGCGGAGATGGCCGAGCGCGAGGCCGCCTCCCTGCCGCCGCACGGCCGTCTGGCGGCGCTGATCCTGTCCAGCGAGAACGCCATGGCGGTCGAGAAGGTCGCCCGCGACCTGGCTGAAGCCATCCCCAACGCCGAACGGCTGGAAGTCTATGGCCCCGCCGACGCGCCGCTGGCCCTGGTGCGCGGGCGGCGGAGGAAGCGGCTGCTGGTGCGCGCCGACCGCGACGTGAACCTGCAGGCCTTCCTGCGCGCCTGGCTGGCGCGGGTGAAGGTTCCGGCCTCGGTGCGGCTGACGGTGGACGTGGATCCTTATAGTTTCCTGTAAGGCGCGCTGGCGCCTACCCGCTCTCCGTCATCCTCGGGCTTGACCCGAGGATCGGTCCATCCGCCTGCGCGACTTTGGAGAGGGCGAGCGCGCCCGCCGCTCGATCCTCGGGTCAAGCCCGAGGATGACGATGGAGCGAGGGGTAAGGGACGAGGGCCGCGCCTATCGCGGCCCGGTCAGCCGGATCTCGAACAGGCTGGGCCAGTTCTTGCCGGTGACGAACAGGCGGCGGTTCTGCGCGTCCCAGGCTATGCCGTTCAGCACGTCGTCGACCGGATCCTTCACCTGATCCTTGGGCAGCAGGCCGCTGAGGTCGATGACGCCGACCACGCGGCCGGACTCTGGGTCGATACGGAGGATGTAGTCGGTCTGCCAGACGTTGGCCCAGACCTCGCCGTCGATCCATTCCAGTTCGTTCAACTGGCGTACCGGGCGGCCGTTCAGGGTGACGCCGACGCGACCGGTCTCGGCCTGGGTGTCAGGATCGAGGAAGCGCAAGGCCGCCGATCCGTCCGACAGGATCAGGCGCGTCCCGTCGTGCGTCAGTCCCCAGCCCTCGCCCGCATAGGCGAAGCGGGAGACGGGCTTCAGGTCGTCCGCGCTCCAGATGAAGCCGACGCCGTTGATCCAGGACAGGGAGAAGACGCGGCCGTCCTTCTCGGTCAGGCCTTCGCCGAAATATTCAGGATCGAGATCGCGCTTCTGCAGCACGACGCCGTCCTCCAGCCGCACGCGGCGCACGCTGGAGGGGTTGCGGCCGGTGCTCTCGATCAGCACGCCGTCGCGAATGACCAGCCCCTGGGTGAAGGCGGTCGGGTCGTGGGGGAAGGTCCGCACCACCTCATAGCCGTAGACCGGAACGCGGGCCGGTGCGGGCTGAGGGGAAGAAGAAGGGGCCGGCCCCGGCGCTTGCGCCGCCGCTGACGCGGGAAGCGCCAGCAGAAGCGTCGCCAGGACCGGCCCGATACGCACGCTTAGACGCCGGGCTCGGCGGTTTCGGCCTTGTTGAGGGCGGCCTGGGCGGCTTCCTCGGCCTGGTTCTTTCTGATCTGGGCGTTGCGCGACCACATGTTCAGGCCCTCGACCAGGGCCGAGAAGGCCATGGCGGCGTAGATGTAGCCCTTGGGCACGTGGACGCCGAAGCCGTCGGCGATCAACACGGCGCCGATCATCAGCAGGAAGCCCAGGGCCAGCATGACCACGGTGGGGTTCTTGTCGATGAAGTTGGCCAGCGGATCGGCGGCCAGCAGCATGACGGTCACGGCGATGATGACCGCGATCATCATGATCGGGATGTGATCGGTCATGCCCACGGCGGTCAGGATGGAGTCCACCGAGAACACCAGGTCCAGCAGGATGATCTGGAAGATGGCCGAACCGACGTTGTTGATGACGACGTCCTTCTTGTCCTTCTCCAGCATGTCGTTCGACGGGGTGACGTCGACGGCGTGGTGGATCTCCTTGGTGGCCTTCCAGACCAGGAAGAGGCCACCGGCGATCAGGATCAGATCGCGCCAGGAGAAGGCGGTGTCGAAGGTCTCGCCGTGGAAGCCCAGGTCGAAGACCGGCTGGGTCAGGCCGACGATCCAGCCGATGGTGGCCAGAAGGCCCAGGCGCATGATCAGCGCCAGGCCGATGCCGATACGGCGCGTGCGCTGGCGGTGCTCGGGCGGGAGCTTGTTCGAGAGGATCGAGATGAAGATCAGGTTGTCGATCCCCAGCACCACCTCCATGACCACGAGGGTCACAAGGGCCGCCCAGGCGGCGGGATCGGTCAACAGCGGGGTTATGCTTTCGAGCATCGGGGTTCCTGAAGGGTGTTGGAAGTTTTTCGGTAACGGGAGCGTGAGCGCGCATCAAGCGTCGGATGGCGTCGTCGTCGTCGCAGGCCCTCCTGTCGAACCCAGCTTGACCGGTCCTATTCGACCAAAGAGAGCGCGGGTGCGGCGTTATCGTTCCGCGCCCCTCGGTTGCGAGGCGAGGCCTTGCATGGTATCAGCCGCGCGGCTTTAGCGAAGGGCGTATCGAAAGATGCGTCCCCAGCGTGCTTTCTACAAGCATTTCAGGCCCTTGGCTGGCGCAGGCGACTGCGGCCGGTCTTGATCCAAACGCTTCAGACGCGGACCAAATATAAGTGGCGGACGATTTCAGGACGACGGAAGTCGGCGGACGGTATGCACAAGCGCTGTTCGACCTCGCGGACGAGACGGGGGCGCTCGACGCCGTGCGCGCCGATCTGGCTGCGCTAAAGGCGGGCTGGCTGGACAGCGCGGACCTGCGCCGCCTCGCCACTTCGCCCGTCGTGGCGTCGGCGGATCAGGCCAAGGGTTTGGCCGCCATCGCCGAAAAGGCCAAGTTCAATGCGACGACGCGCAACTTCCTGGGCCTGCTGGGCCAGAACGGTCGCGCGTCGGACCTGCCGGGCGTGATCGCCGGCTTCGAGGCGCTCTACGCCAAGAAGACGGGCGTCGTGGCCGCCGAGGTGGTCTCGGCCGTGGCGTTGAGCGCCGCCCAGACCAAGAAGATCCAGGCCGAGCTGCGCGCCGCCCTGGGTCGCGACCCCGAACTGACCGCCCGCGTCGATCCGACGATCCTGGGCGGCCTGAAGGTCAAGGTGGGCTCGAAGCTGTTCGACGCCTCGCTGAAGACCAAGCTCGACCAGATGACCTTTGCGCTGAAGCGCGCCTAAGCCCCGAATTCCAGATCAAGCCGGGCCAGCGGGCCCGCACCGAAGACGAAAGCCGAAAGAGCCAATCATGGATATCCGCGCCGCCGAAATCTCGGCCATCCTCAAGTCGCAGATCGCCAACTTCGGCGTGGAAGCCGACGTCTCGGACGTCGGCCAGGTGCTGTCGGTCGGCGACGGCATCGCGCGCATTCACGGTCTGGACAACGTCCAGGCCGGTGAAATGGTCGAGTTCACCAAGGCCGGCGTGAAGGGCATGGCCCTGAACCTGGAGCGCGACAACGTCGGCGCCGTGATCTTCGGCGCGGACGCCGCCATCGCCGAGGGCGACGACGTGCGCCGCCTGGGCGAGATCGTGGACGTGCCGGTCGGCAAGGGCCTGCTGGGCCGCGTCGTCAACCCGCTGGGCGAGCCGATCGACGGCAAGGGCCCGATCCAGTTCACCGAGCGTCGCCGCGTCGACGTGAAGGCCCCCGGCATCATCCCGCGCAAGTCGGTTCACGAGCCGATGCAGACGGGCATGAAGGCGATCGACACCCTGATCCCGGTCGGCCGCGGCCAGCGCGAGCTGATCATCGGCGACCGTCAGGTCGGCAAGACCGCCGTCGCCATCGACACCATCCTGAACCAGAAGGCCGTCAACAAGTCGGACGACGAGTCGGCCAAGCTGTACTGCATCTACGTCGCCATCGGTCAGAAGCGCTCGACCGTGGCCCAGATCGTCAAGACCCTCGAAGAGTCGGGCGCGCTGGAATACACCATCGTCGTGGCCGCCACGGCGTCGGAGCCGGCCCCGCTGCAGTTCCTGGCTCCGTTCGCCGGCACCGCCATGGGCGAGTATTTCCGCGACAACGGCATGCACGGCCTGATCATCTATGACGACCTGTCCAAGCAGGCCGTGGCCTATCGCCAGATGTCGCTGCTGCTGCGCCGTCCGCCGGGCCGTGAAGCCTATCCGGGCGACGTCTTCTACCTGCATAGCCGCCTGCTGGAGCGTTCGGCCAAGCTGAACGAGGACTACGGCTCGGGCTCGCTGACCGCCCTGCCGATCATCGAAACCCAGGCCAACGACGTGTCGGCCTACATCCCGACCAACGTGATCTCGATCACCGACGGCCAGATCTTCCTGGAATCGGACCTGTTCTATCAGGGCATCCGTCCGGCCGTGAACGTCGGCATCTCGGTGTCGCGCGTGGGCTCCTCGGCCCAGATCAAGGCGATGAAGCAGGTCGCTGGTTCGATTAAGGGCGAGCTGGCCCAGTATCGTGAAATGGCCGCCTTCGCGAAGTTCGGCTCGGACCTGGACATCTCGACCCAGAAGCTGCTGGCGCGCGGCGCCCGCCTGACCGAGCTGCTGAAGCAGCCGCAGTACTCGCCGCTGGCCGTCGAAGAGCAGGTCGTCTCGATCTACGCCGGTACGCGCGGCTACCTGGACGGCATCGCCGTTTCGGACGTCGGCCGTTTCGAGAGCGAACTGCTGGCCCGCGTTCACGCCAACCACGCCTCGCTGCTGGACGGCATCCGCACCAAGAAGGCCCTGACGCCCGAGCTGGAAGCCGAGCTGAAGGACATCCTGGCGGCCTTCGCCAAGACCTTCGCCTAACCGTTCGGCCCTGTAGTCAAAGGAAGAGCAGAGCCGGATGGCTAGCCTCAAGGAAATGCGCGATCGGATCGGAAGCGTCAAAGCGACGCAGAAGATCACGAAAGCCATGCAGATGGTCGCGGCGGCCAAGCTGAAGCGCGCCCAGGAGCAGGCGGAGAACGCCCGCCCCTATGCGTCGCGGATGGCCTCGGTCATCGCCAACCTGGCGGCCGGCGTCGGCGACGACGGCCCGCGCCTGATGACCGGAACCGGCGCCGACCAGAAGCATCTGGTCGTCGTCGCCACGGCCGACAAAGGCCTGGCGGGCGGGTTCTCGACCAACGTCATCCGCGCCGCGCGGGACCACATCAACAGCCTGATCGCCAACGGCAAGACGGTCGAGATCGTGGCCGTCGGCCGCAAGTCGCGCGACCAGCTGACCCGCCTGTTCGGCGACAAGGTCGTCAAGACCTTCGAACTGAGCGAGCACAAGACGGTGGGCCTGCACTCGGCCCAGCCGATCGCCGAGCTGCTGGCCGAGAAGTTCGAAGCGGGCGAGGCCGACAAGGTCACCCTCTTCTACAGCCAGTTCAAGTCGGTGATCTCTCAGGTTCCGTCGCTGCGTCAGCTGGCTCCGGCCGAAGTCGACGCGGACGCCTCGGCCGAGGCCGGCGCGCTCTATGAGTATGAGCCGTCGGAAGAGGACATCCTCGAGACCCTGCTGCCGCGCAACCTGACGACGCAGATCCTGGCCGCCCTGCTGGAAAACCAGGCCGGCTTCTTCGGCGCCCAGATGGCTGCGATGGACAACGCCACGCGCAACGCGGGCGATCTCATCAGCGCCCTGACGCTGCAGTACAACCGTTCCCGCCAGGCTCAGATCACCACCGAGCTGATCGAGATCATCGCCGGCGCTGAAGCGCTCTGATCCCGACACAGCTGACATTCGACACGGACAAGCACCGATGACCGACACCACCGCCCCGAAGAAACCCGCCGCCAAGAAGCCGGCCGCTCCCAAGAAGGCCGCCGCTCCGAAGGCCGTCGCCGCCGTCACGGCCCAGGGCAAGATCGCCCAGGTCATCGGCGCCGTCGTCGACGTTGAGTTCGACGGCCACCTGCCGGGCATCCTGAACGCTCTGGAAACCCAGAACGTCGACCAGAAGACGGGCGAGCCCTTCACCCTGGTTCTGGAAGTCGCCCAGCACCTGGGTGAGAACATGGTCCGCACCATCGCCATGGACACGACCGAAGGTCTGACGCGCGGCCAGGCCGTCGTCGACACCGGCAAGTCGATCATGGCGCCGGTCGGTCCGGGCACGCTGGGCCGCATCATGAACGTCGTCGGCCAGCCGATCGACGAAGCCGGGCCGATCAAGACCACCGAGTTCCGCCCGATCCACCGCGAGGCGCCTTCGTTCGAAGAGCAGTCGACCTCGTCGGAAATCCTGGTCACGGGCATTAAGGTCATCGACCTGATCTGCCCCTACACCAAGGGCGGCAAGACCGGCCTGTTCGGCGGCGCCGGCGTCGGCAAGACCGTGACCATGCAGGAACTGATCAACAACATCGCCAAGGCTTACGGCGGTTATTCGGTTCTGGCCGGCGTGGGCGAACGCACCCGCGAAGGCAACGACCTGTATCACGAGATGATCGAGTCGAACGTGAACGTCGCCGGCGGCGGCGAAGGCTCCAAATGCGCCCTGGTCTACGGCCAGATGAACGAGCCCCCCGGCGCCCGCGCCCGCGTCGCCCTGACCGGTCTGGCCCAGGCCGAATACTTCCGCGATGAAGAGGGCAAGGACGTCCTGCTGTTCATCGACAACATCTTCCGCTTCACGCAAGCCGGTTCGGAAATGTCGGCTCTGCTGGGCCGCATCCCCTCGGCCGTGGGCTATCAGCCGACGCTGGCCACCGAGATGGGCAACCTGCAGGAGCGCATCACCTCGACCAAGAAGGGCTCGATCACCTCGATCCAGGCCATCTACGTCCCGGCCGACGACCTGACCGACCCGGCGCCCGCCGCCTCGTTCGCCCACCTGGACGCGACCACGGTTCTGAACCGCGACATCGCCGCCCAGGCCATCTTCCCGGCCGTGGACCCGCTGGACTCCACCTCGCGGATCATGGACCCGCTGGTGATCGGCGAGGAGCACTACCAGGTCGCCCGTCGCGTTCAGGAAATCCTGCAGCAGTACAAGGCGCTGAAGGACATCATCGCCATCCTGGGCATGGACGAGCTGTCGGAAGACGACAAGCTGGTCGTGTCGCGCGCCCGCAAGATCCAGCGCTTCCTGTCGCAGCCCTTCTTCGTGGCTGAGCAGTTCACCGGCTCGCCGGGCAAGTTCGTCGAGCTGGCCGACACCATCCGCTCGTTCAAGGCGATCTGCGACGGCGAATACGACCACCTGCCGGAAGCCGCCTTCTACATGGTCGGCGCTATCGAAGAGGCCGTCGAGAAGGCCGCCAAGATGGCTGCGGAAGCCTAAGCCATGGCCGGTAAGCTGAACTTCTCCCTCGTCGCCCCGGAACGCGAAGTCTTCGCCGGTTCGGTCGATCAGGTCGATGCGCCGGGCGTCGAGGGCGACTTCGGCGTCCTGCCGGGCCACGCGCCCTTCATGACCACCCTGCGCGAAGGCGTGGTGACGGTCTATGACGGCGCCCAGCGCCGCCGCTTCGAGGTCAAGGGCGGCTTCGCCGACGTCAACGGCGAAGGCCTGACCATCCTGGCCGAAGAGGCTTCGGAGCTGACCGCGAACTAAGCTTTCGCGACGCTGAAACGATCAAAGGCCCCTCGCTTGCGGCGAGGGGCCTTTTTCGTGCGCGATGTCCGACGCCAACTCCGACGCCAACTCCGCCGTCATCGCTCCTCACGCCGTCATCCATTATCTCCGCCGTCATCCTCGGGCTTGACCCGAGGATCCAGTGCGGCGCGCGCTCCACCTAGCCAAGGTTCCGCAGACGGACGGCTGGATCCTCGGGTCAAGCCCGAGGATGACGGCAGTGGGGTCCGAAGAGTGACGCTTGGTCTTTAGAGAAGCGTCAGAGCCTCAAACCGCCCATTCCCCGAACACCCGCGCCACCTGCTCATAGACCGGGCGTTTGAACGGCACGATCAGGCTGGGCGCCTCTTCGAGCCGCCCCCAGCGCCAGGCGTCGAATTCCGGTTCGCCGTGGGCGTTCAGGTCGATCTCGTCCTCATGGCCGGTCAGGCGGAAGGCGAACCACTGCTGGCGCTGGCCTTTCAGCCCCTTCCAGCTCTTGGGGCTCGGCAGGCCTTCGGGGAAGTCATAGGGAATCCACTCGCTCGTGCGGCCCAGCAGGGCGATCGAGCGCACGCCCGTCTCCTCGTGCAGTTCGCGGCGGGCGGCGGCTTCCAGGTCTTCGCCGTCGTCGACGCCGCCCTGCGGGAACTGCCAGTTCCACGGCTCGGGCGTGTCGGCGCGGCGGCCGAACCAGACCTGGCCGGCCGGGTTGAACAGGACGACCCCGACGTTGGGGCGATAGAGGGACAGGTCGATGCTCATGCCCTTCGCATACGCCGCCGTCTCGTCGCGGGCTAGGCGTCAACGTCCGGGAAAGGCGGCGCGACTAGGGTGGCGTCATGGACAGACGTCATCTGATCGGCCTGACTTTGCATGGCGTGGCGCTCGGCGGCCTCGCGGCGGCCGGCGCCGCGCACGCTTCGCCTGAGAAGAGCGGCGGCGGCAAGGGGGGCTATCTGTCCCTGCCCACCGCCACCGCTACCGTTCTGAGGCGCGACGGGCGACGCGGGGTGATGACGGTCGAGACGGGCCTCGACATCGCCGACGGCGCCCTGATGGAACGGGCGCAGCTGTCCCAGCCGCGCCTCAGCGCCGCCTACAACGAGATCGTTCGCATCGCCGCCGAGCGGCTGCTGCCGGACGCCCCGCCCAATGTCGAATGGCTGGTCGTCGCCTTGCAGCACGCCACCGACGCCATCCTGGGCAAGCCGGGGGCCAAGCTGCTGCTGGGCACGGTGATGGTGGTTTGAGGCGAGGCGCCGCTTACATACGCGCACATCCTCCAACACATGCCGTCATCCTCGGGTCAAGCCCGAGGATGACGGCGGGGAGAGGGAGCGAGGTGCGAAGCGTAGAAGGGAGGGGCGTCGCGACGCCCGCGCCCTCAGTCCTGCGTCGGGTCGGGGCGGCTCGTGTCGCCGTAGGTCATGGCGAGGAAGACGTCCTCCAGGTCCGGGTCTTCGGTGGCGATGTCCTTGATGGTCACGCCCGCCGCGCGCACGGCGGCCAGCACCTGTTCGACGCTCGACTCGCCTGTCCGATAGGTGACGACGAAGGCGCCGTTGGCGCGCGGGGCGACCGCAAAGCCGTTCAGGGCGGGCAGGGTCTCGGGCGCCGTCTCGGGCGTCACCACGACGTTGCGGGTGTCCAGCCGCTTCAACAACTGTTCGGTCGGCTCGCAGGCCACGACCTCGCCGCGGTTGATGATGGCGATGGTGTCGCACAGCTCCTGCGCCTCCTCGAGGTAGTGGGTGGTCAGGATCACCGTCACCCCTTCCTCGTTGATCTTGCGGACGTACTCCCACAGCTGGCGGCGCAGTTCGACGTCCACGCCCGCCGTCGGCTCGTCGAGGATCAGCACGGGCGGATTGTGCACCAGGGCCTTGGCAACCATCAGGCGTCGCTTCATGCCGCCAGACAGGGCGCGGACATAGGCGTTGGCCTTGTCCGACAGGCCCAGCGCCGCCAGCAGTTCGTCCGAGCGTCGCTCGTTGGCGGGCACGCCGTAGAAGCCCGCCTGCACCTCCAGCGCCTCGCGCGGAGTGAAGAAGACGTCGGCGACGATTTCCTGCGGCACCACGCCCAGGGCCGAGCGGGCGTCGCGCGCCTCATGGTCGATGTCGCGGTCCCAGATGCGGACCGTGCCTTCCGACTTGTTCACCACGCCCGCGATGATGTTGATCAGGGTCGACTTGCCCGCGCCGTTGGGCCCCAGCAGGCCGAACATCGAGCCGCGCGGCACCGTCAGATCGACCCCGCGCAGGGCCGTCTTCGGCGGCGACTTGCGCGAGCCCTTGTAGGTCTTCTTCAGCCCCCTGACCTCGATGGCGTTGACGGGCAGACGGGGCGCTTGGGTCATGAGGCGGACTTCAACTCGGGCAGGGCGGGGCGGACGGCATAGGTAGGGCGCGCAAGGCCGTTCGCCAAGCCGCTGGCGCATATGGGGGACAAGGTTGCGAGACGATATGTAAATGGTGCTTGATGTGCGCAAATGTTATGTCTAGGTTGCTTGTCATAAAGACAACTTTCATAGACGAGGACACACCATGACCACCGCCGTCGCCGCCCGCAAACCCCTGACCCGCACCCGCATCATCGGCTTCGCCGCCATGGGCGTCTGCGCCGTCGGCTACGCCGGTTTCGCCCTGGCCCTGCTGGCGGGCAAGCTGGACTATCTGCCGATGGCCCAGGCGGCGATCATCGCCGCGGTCGCCGCCGTGATCGGCGAGATCGGCCTGTGGGTCGGGGCGGGCTGCCTGGGCCTGACCCTGTTCAAGAAGCGCAAGGCCCTGTTCGATAAGGTGATGGGCCGCAAGGCCGCTCCCTCTGACGTTTGACCTGACGGTCCGGTCCGCCTAGGAACGGCGCAAAGCCTTTCCAGACCGGACCGGATCATGCCTCCCCGCCATCTCGACGCCGTCATTCCTCCGCCCGAAGAAGTCGTGGTCTCGACCAAGCGCGTCGCCTGCGACGGCGGCGGCGGGGCCCTTGGCCACCCGCTGGTCTATATGGACATGGGCGAGGACGACTTCATCGAATGCGGCTATTGCGACCGCCGCTTCGTGCTGTCGGACCATCCGCACCCCGAGAGCGAATACCTCGATCCTGCGGCCCGTCCGCCTGAGGCGCACTGAGGCCGGCCGTGCGTTATCTGCACACCATGGTCCGGGTGAAGGATCTGGACGCTTCGATGCGCTTCTACCGCGACCTGCTGGGTCTGGAGGAGACGCGCCGCGCGGATTACGAGGCCGGGCGCTTCACCCTGGTCTATCTGGCCGCGCCCGCCGACAAGGCCCGCGCCGAGGCCGAGAAGTCGCCCGAGGTCGAGCTGACCTATAATTGGGACGATCAGGACTACGACGGCGGCCGCAACTTCGGCCATCTGGCGTTTCAGGTCGACGACATCTACGCCGCCTGCCAGCGGCTGATGGACGGCGGCGTCGTCGTCAACCGTCCGCCCCGCGACGGCCACATGGCCTTCGTCCGCTCGCCGGACGGGATTTCGATCGAGCTGCTGCAGGCGGGCGAGCGCCTGGCTCCGGCCGAGCCGTGGGCCTCCATGCCGAACGTGGGCGCCTGGTGAGCGTTTCGGCGCGGCTGATCCTGGGTCTGGCGGTCCTGAGCCTGGGCGCCTGCGCCTCGGTGACGGAGACCAATCCGGCGCGGACGGCCACGGACATGCTGCTGGTCAACCGCGCCGCCGATCGCGCGGTCGAGGGTCTGACCCTGCCGATCCCCCAGGGCGCGCGCGTCTTCGTCGACGAGACCTATTTCCAGGCCGAGAACGCCCGCTATGCGCTGAGCGCCATCCGCGCCGCCCTGTCGGAGGCGGGCTACGCCATCGTGCGCGAGCGCGGCGAGGCCGACGCCATCTTCGAGGTGCGCGCCGGGGCCTTGTCGCTGGACCAGCTGCGCCGGGTGGTGGGCATTCCCGACATGCGGGTGCCGATCAACGAGAGCCTGAACGTCGTCTCCCTGCCGGAGCTGTCGCTCTACTCCAACCGCGACCGCATGGGCGTGGCCGAGTTTTCGGGCTTCCTCTACGACGCGCGCACGGGGATGCCGCTGGGCGCCGTCACGCCGATGATCGGCCAGTACAAGATCCGCAGCCACAAGGCCTTCATGATGATCACCTGGGGCCAGCAGTTGGCCCAGCCGGGCGAGCGTGATCCGGGCTCGAGCTGGAAGGAATTCTAGCGCGAATATTTGGACCATTGTTCTGGGTTCAGTCGATTCCGACTGAACCGAAAATGGTCAGGCCTCTCGCTCCGTTCGCGGAGCGAGACAGCCGCTTCGGACCGTGTTAGGGCGCAGGTGAGCATAAGGCGTTGGCCGCGCTCATCTGTTCGCCGCCGCCGCAAGAGACGCCCTTGTCCTTCTTCCACGCCGGTCCCGCGCCGAAAGGCTCCGGTCTTCGCCGAGGCGCCCTGCGCGACGGGCTGGATCTGGCGCCGGGGATGAAGGTCGGCCTGTTCGGCGGCTCGTTCAATCCGGCTCACGACGGCCACGCCCATGTGGCGGCCACCGCTATGCAGCGGCTGGACCTGGACCGGGTGGTCTGGCTGGTCTCGCCGCAGAATCCGCTGAAATCCGAGCACGAGACCGCGCCCCTGGCCGAACGCATGGCCTCGGCGCGCGCCGTGGCCGCGAGCGTCGGCCCGGCCATGATCGTCTCAGATTTCGAGACGCGGGCGGGCACGCGCTGGACCGTCGATACCCTGCGCGCCGTCGTCGCCCGCCATCCCGGCGTGCATTTCGTCTGGCTGATGGGATCGGACAATCTGGCGGGATTCCATCGCTGGAGGGGCTGGACCGACATCATGCGGTTGATGCCGGTGGCGGTTATCGCCCGGCCGGGCAGCCTGCTGGACAGTCGCACGGCCCCGGCGGCGGCGCGGTTCGCCCGCTATCGCATTCCCGCCGCCCAGGCCGGACTGCTGCCCAATCTGGAAGCGCCGGCCTGGACCTATCTGACGGCGCCGCTGAATCACCGCTCCTCCACAGCCATCCGCGCGACGCGCGCGGCGGGGTGAAGGCGCGGGCCTGTTCCCTCAGTGCGCCGTGCGCGGCGCTCGCGACGACGAGTGGTAGCTGAGGATGCGCCATTCGCCGTTGCGCCGCTCCAGCACGCTGGTGGCGACGCCTTGCCGCTCGACCGGGGCGCGGGCGGCGTCCTTGAAGGCGATACGGAAGCGATAGGTCTCGGTGGCATAGGCCGTGTCGCCCGCGACGACGACGCGCACGACCGGGTCGATCATCTCGAAGGCCGAGAAGACCAGCAGCTCCGGCCCCAGGTGGTGCTCCAGATAGCGGGCGAAGTCGCCCTCGACGCCGCCCTGTTCGAACACCTGGGAGTCCGGCCAGAAGAAGCGGGCGGCGGCCGGAGCGTCCAGGGCGCTGAGGCTGGCGCGATAGCCTTGCAGCACGGCCAGCACCTCGGCCTGCGGCGCCGAGCGCGCGGCGCTGGCCGACTGTGCGGCCTGAGGGGCGGGCTCGTGGGCGGATGCGACGGGGGCATGGGCGATCATGAAGCCGGCCAGGATGGCGGGCAGGGCGGCGACGGGCAGGCGGTTCATCCGGTTTCTCCTTGGGTGAGCGGGGCGCCGGCGCGCGCGCCGGGACGGTTGAGCCGGCGACGCAGGAGCCTGCGGCCGGGCTGTTCGACGGCGATGTGAATCACGGCGGCGGCGGCGAGGGTGAGGGCGAGCAACGCGGCCAGTTCGAGGGGACTCATGCGGTAGTCGCCGTCCAGGCCCAGCAGCGCCTGCATCGCATTGCGCCAGACCATTACCAGCGGAATGTGGACCAGGTAGAGGGCGTAGGAGGCCTCGCCCGCGAACAGCCAGACGGGGTTCGACAGGAAGGTGCGCGCCCCGGACTTGGCCAGCAGGGCCAGACTGAGGATCAGCGGCCCGGCCAGGGCCACGATCAGCCGGTCGTCCAGCGAGGCCTGCATGGCGGCCAGCATGGCCAGGCTGGCGAGGATCACGGCGGCGATCGCGGTCCTGGAGCTGAGGCGCAGGCGCTGGCCCAGGAAGTAGAGACCGATGCCGAACAGGAATTCAGGCAGAATTCTCAGAACGCCCAGATTGTCTTCGGCGCGCGGCAGGATGACGCCGAAGGCCATGCGGTAGCCGGCGTCCAGCACAGCGAACAGCGCGATCGCCAGGGCGATCAGGACGACGGGCCGATCCCTCAGGCGCAAGGCGATCCAGGCGTAGACGGGGAAGATCAGATAGGCGAACCACTCGGCGGACAGGGACCAGGCGGGGCCGTTCCACAGCACCATGGTGGAGCGCGGGAACCAGGCCTGGGTCAGCAGCATGGACTGGATGAAGTCGGGCGCGTTGAAACGGCCAGGCTCCAGGCCGACGCCGACCAGTCCCGCGCCCAGCACCATGACCAGCATCCCCAGCATGATGGCGGCGTGGGCCGGATAGACGCGGGCGAACCGCGCGACGATGAAGCGCCTGTAGTCCGGCGGTCCTTCGCCCTGCAGATAGACGTGGGCGAGGATGAAGCCCGACAGGATGAAGAAGACGTCGACCCCCAGACGCGCCCGGTTCAGCAGGCCGGCGGCCTCGGGCGGCAGGGTCCACATCAGCTGATAGTGGAAAAGCACCACCCCCAGCGCCAGCAGGAAGCGGACGCTGGTCAGCGGCTCCATCACCGGGGGGAAGGGGTGGGGCGGCGCACGGTCTGACGCCCCGGCCGCCTTGCTTTCGCGCGCTGGCGCAGCCCTGGCGACGGTTTCATTCCTGGTCACGGCAGCGCCCCTCCACGAGCCTGGCTCATGATCCGTCTACGCAGTTTTACGGCGCGCCCCTCGCCGGAGGCCGCCGGAAGGGAGGCGCGGGGGGGCTCGTCCCTGGCGTGGGTGACGTTTTGCACGAGGCGTGCTATCATCGGCTTTTAGTAATCGCCTCGGAGCCCTCCGCTGACCCCCTCGACCGCGCACGATGCGCAAGACGCCGTTTCGAATGCGGCGCACGAAATGGACCTGATGGATTCCGTCCATTCCGAAGACGGTCAGGCCGAGGACGGCCCCAGTAGCGACGAGCGCCAGCCTCTGCCGGTCGGCGCGACCGAGCTGGAGAAGGCCGTCCTCGCCAAACTCGACGACGACAAGGCGCAGGACATCGTCCTGATCGACCTGCGCGGCAAGAGCCCGATGACCGACGCCATGATCGTGGCTTCGGGTCGCTCGCACCGCCACGTCGGCGCCATCGCCGACCACCTGCTGCGCCTGTTCAAGGAACTGGGCCTGGGCAAGGTGAAGGTCGAGGGGCTGCCGCACTGCGACTGGGTGCTGCTGGATGCGGGCGACGTCGTCGTCCACCTGTTCCGCCCGGAAGTGCGCACCTTCTACAACATCGAGAAGATCTGGGCGGTCGACAGCGCCCACCGCGGCGGCCCCGCCCGGGACTGACCTCATGAAGCTGGCGATCGCGGCCATCGGCAAGCCGGGCCGCGGTCCCGAGGCCGCCCTGGCCGACGACTACGCCCGGCGGGCCACCCTGTCGGGGCGGCCGCTGGGTCTGGGCCCCCTCGAACTCATCGACCTTGAACCGAAGAAGCCCGGCAAGGCGCCGGAGGCCGAGCTGCTGCTGGCCGCCGCCGAGGGCGCGCACCTGATCGCCTGCGACGAGCGGGGACGCACCTATTCCTCGCGCGCCTTCGCCGACCATGTGGCGGCTCTGCGCGATCAGGGCGAGCGGCGGCTGGTCTTCGTCATCGGCGGCGCCGACGGTCTGGACGAAAGCGTGCGCCGCGCCGCGCGCTCGACCCTGGCCTTCGGGCCGCAGACCTGGCCCCACGCCCTGGCCCGCGCCATGCTGGCCGAGCAGCTGTATCGGGCCGTGACCATCCTGGCCGGTTCGCCCTATCATCGCGACTGATGCGATCCGGGGCCGTCCTTCTTCTGACCTCTTCTTGCCTGCTGCTGGCCCTTGCTGGACCTGCGGCCGGTCAGCGCACGGCCCAGCCGAACGCCGAACTGACCCGGCTTCAGGCCGAGTATCGCGACGAGACGGCCCGCGCCCGCCGCCTGAGGGCCGAGGCCGCCGCCGCCGCCGAGGAGATCGTCGATCTGGACCGCCAGTTGCGCGAGCTGCGCCGCGCCGAGGCGGAGGACGACGTGCAGTTGGACGCCCAGCGCGCTCGGCTGAAGGAGCTGGGCGATCGTGAAGCGGCCCTGCTGGCCGCCCTGTCGCGCGAGCGCGCGGCGCAGGGGCGGCTGCTGTCCGCCCTGCAGATGATGAGCCGCGAGCCGCCGCCGCCGCTGCTGATCCCGGCCGACAAGGCGGTGGATACGGTGCGGGCCTCCATCCTGATCCGCGCCATCACGCCCGAGCTTCAGGACCGGGCTGAAACCCTGGTCGAACGTCAGGCCGAGATCGGCCGCATCCGCCGCCTGGCCGCCCTGTCCAGCGAGCGGCTGTTCACCGTCGAAAGCGCCCAGAACGACCGTCGCGCCGAGATCGAGGGGCTGACGGCGCGCAAGACCGCCCTGCGTTCGGTCCTGCGGGCCGAGGCGGCGCGGGCCGAGCGCGCGACCAAGGCGTTGGAGGCGCGTATCCGCGAACTGGGCGGCCAGACGCCTCGGGTCGCCGAGGCGCCGGAAGAAGCTCCGGCCGCCCGTCTGCCTGCGGGCCGCAGCCGCCTGACGCCGCCCATTGCGGGAACGCCCTCGCAACGCTTCGGCGGCCGCTCGGCGGGGTGGAGCTGGCGCTCCAGCCATGAGGCGGTCGGCGCGCCGGCGGCGGGCCGCGTCGCCTACGCCGGGCCGCTGAAGGAATGGGGGGAGGTGGTGATCCTCGACCTCGGCCCCGGCTGGCGGGCCGTGATCGCGGGCCTGGACAGGCTGGAGGTCGAGACCGGCCAGCGTGTCGGGGACGGCCAGACCTTGGGCCGCACCGGCGAGGACGGCGAAGCCTATTTCGAACTGCGCCGCCAGGAACGGCCCATCGATCCCGCGCCCTGGCTGCAGTAGCGGGGGCTCTGTCTCCCGCCGTCATCCGCCTTCTCGCCGTTATCCGCCTTCCTGCCGTCATCCTCGGGCTTGACCCGAGGATCGGGCCTTCCGTCTGCGTGGCCCAGGATAGGTCGGGGGCGTTCTGCACTCGATCCTCGGGTCAAGCCCGAGGATGACGGCCAGCGGGAGAGGCGCAGGCGGCAGGCGACGTCATCCGGCAAGCTCTCTCCCGCCAACCGCGCGAAATTCCTTTCAAATCGGCGCGGACGCTGTTTGTATCGGCGCAACTGTCGTGCGCGCCGTCGTGGCGCTCGCGCCGCCCTGGACGACCGGAGCCGAAAGCGGATCCGATGGAAAGAGATCGAATGCGTAAACTGCTTCTCGTCGGGGCGGCCGCCCTGGTTCTGGGCGGATCGGCTGCCGCTGTGGCCGGCCAGACGCCGCGTAACGAGACCTTCCGCATGCTGGAGCTGTTCGGCGATGTTCTGGGCATCGTCGAGCAGGCCTATGTCGTTCCTGTCGACAACAAGAAGCTGATCGAGGCCGCCCTGCAGGGGATGATGACGGCGCTTGATCCCCACTCCAACTACCTGCCCGCTAGGGCCTTCGGCGACCTGCGCGAGCGGACCTCCGGCGAATATTCGGGCGTCGGCCTGACCATCACCTCCGAGGGCGGGCTGGTGAAGGTCATCTCGCCGATGGACGACAGCCCGGCGGGCCGCGCCGGCGTTCAGGCCGGCGACGTCATCAGCGCTATTGACGGACAGAATGCGGCCGGGCTGACCGTGTCCGAGGTGTCGGACAAGTTGCGCGGCGCCACGGGCACCAGCGTCACCGTCACCTTCCTGCGCGACGGCGAGGAGCCGCGCGAGGTCGTGCTGACGCGCGAGGTCATCAAGGTCGAATCCGTCACCGGCCGCCTGGAAGGCGACTTCGGCTACCTGCGCGTCTCGACCTTCAACGAGAACACCGGGCGCGAGCTGACCGAGACGATCGAACGGCTGAAGCGCGAGAAACCGGGTCTGAAGGGCTATGTGCTGGATCTGCGCAACAACGGCGGCGGCCTGCTGACGGCGGCCATCGACGTGTCCGACGCCTTCCTGGAGCGCGGCGAGATCGTCAGCCAGCGCGGCCGCAAGCCCGAGGACATCGAACGCTACGCCGCCAAGCCGGGCGACCTGACCGGCGGCCTGCCGGTGGTGGTGCTGATCAACTACGGCTCGGCCTCGGCGTCCGAGATCGTGGCGGGCGCCCTGAAGGACCAGGAGCGGGCCACCGTCGTCGGCCTGACCAGCTTCGGCAAGGGCTCGGTGCAGACGGTGATCCCGCTGCGCGGCGGCCAGGACGGCGCCCTGTCGATCACCACGGCGCGCTACTACACGCCGTCGGGCCGCTCGATCCAGAAGATCGGCATCGAGCCGGACCTGGAGGTCGCGCGCTCCGAGGCCGAGGCGCGCATCGTCTCGCGCTCCAGCTTCATCTATTCCGAGGCGGCCTATTCGACGGCGCTGGACTCCTCCATCGGGGCCGAGCGCAAGGGCCCGCACACCCCGCGTGAGGCGCCGGGCGCCGACTACGCCAAGGACAAGGACTATCAGTTGCAGCGGGCGCTGGACGTGCTGCGGGCCGGCGGCGACCTGACCAAACTGGCCGCTGCGCCCGAGGGGATCGTCATCACCGAGCCAGGCGAGGAGAAGGTCGAGACGGCCGAGGCCGCGACGCCCAAGGTTACGGTCACGCCGACGGAGCGCCCGACGCTGCCGCCTGATATCACGCCAGAGAACAAGCCGAAGCCTGACTAAGGGGCGTCTCCCCTTTCCTAGTCATCCCCGGGCTTGTCCCGGGGAGCCATATCCGCGCCGGTCGGGTTCAGGGGCGCGGCGTTTCGACCCCATCGGTCGTGTTTATGGATTCCCGGGACACGCCCGGGAATGACGACGGTTTGAGTAGCCGCAAACGTGGTGAACGCGCCGTTAGGCTTTCTTAACCGACGCAGGGCTTAACTGAGGCTGAGGGGCGCCGCGTCTGTGCGGCGCCTGCAAGCCCGAGCCGACGCCCTGACCATGTTCGCCAAGCGCCAGTCCGCCCTCGCCGCCGCCGCAGGCGCGCCGCCGGAGCCCCGGTCGCGCGTCGCCATGGAGCCGGTCCTGAACGCCCTGAAGAAGCCGCCCGTCGCGGCGGGCGCGGCCGGGGTCTTCGTCATCGGCGCCGCCGCCCTGTTCGTCGCGGTGCTGGGCGACCCGCGCGCGGGCGCGCCGACGGCCAGCGCCGTGCTGGAGCGGCCCGCCGCCGCCGACACGGCCCCGACCGGGGCCGAGGCCTTCGGCTTCAGCGGCCTGGACATCTATCAAGACCTTGGCCCCATCGACCCGGCCCTGATGGGCGAAGAGGGCGCAGGCATGGCGGGCGAGGCCCTCATCACCCTGCCGGACGGCGCCAGCGTGGCCTCGGGCCAGGGCTTCAGCGCCCCGGTGCGCGCGCCCTCCAACCCCCTGCCCAAGGCGCCGATCGCGGGCCTGTTCCAGCCCGGCCCCAACGGCCCCCTGCCGCGCATCGCCGCCGACGGCCGCGTCCCGGCTCAGGCCTACGCCCGGCCCTTCCGCTCGAACGGCAAGCCGATGGTGGCCCTGGTGGTCGGCGGGCTGGGCCTGAACAGCGCCACGACGCGCGCGGCGATCGAGCGCCTGCCCGCCGAGGTGACGCTCTCCTTCGTGCCCTACGCCGAGGGTCTTCAGACCTGGATCGACATGGCCCGCGCCCACGGCCATGAGGTGATGATCGAACTGCCTATGGAGCCGACCGGCTATCCTGACAACGACCCCGGCCCCTACACCCTGCTGTCGTCCGGCGGCGCCGACGACGTAGCGGTCAAGCTGGATTGGCTGCTGGCGCGCGCCACCGGCTATTTCGGCGTGACCAACTATCTGGGCGACCGGTTCGCGACCTCGGACGAAGGCGTGACGGCCCTGATGACCAACCTGCGCCAGCGCGGCCTGGCCTTCCTCGACGACGGCTCCATGCGCCGCCGCCCCGGCGCCTTCGCCCGCGCCAGCGCCGACCGTGTCGTCGACGAGGAACAGACCCCCGCCGCCATCCTGCGTCAGTTCAACGCCTTGGAGGCCGCCGCCAAGACCAACGGCGCGGCGCTGGGGACCGGCTTCTCCTACCCCGTCACCGTCGAGGCCGCCGCCCGCTGGACGGCGGGTCTGGAGGCTCGCGGCCTCCAGTTGGCGCCCGCTTCGGCGATGACCCGACGGCCAGGACGGTAAGTCGGGAAGACGCCCGCCTGATGGCGGTCAGCGCCATCGGTGCTTCGAACTCGCCAGCCCTTCATCCGGCGCCGTCCTGCGCCCGTCAAAGAAGCCCGTGCTGCTTGCCTTTCTCTTCATGTTGGCGGCCTATGTGGACGGGTAGCGTGGTTACGTGAGGTGGCCGCGACATGGAGACCCTTATGCGGAACATGGGAATTGTCGCGGCTGTCGTTCTGAGCCTGTTTGGGACTGCGCATGCACAGGACGCGCCGAGCCCGGACGCCACCGTCTTGCCGGATCTGATGGTGCGAGGCCGACCGGTGCAGGAAGCGGCCCGCGATTTCGTCGGGCGGGTCGGCGCGCCTGCGCGCGGGCGAGGCCTGGCGCTGTGGCGTCGCGAGATTTGCCCTGGTGTCGTCAATCTTGAGCGTGAGGCCGCCCAGGCCGTCATAGATCGGATCACCCAGACCGCCGCAAGCTTGGACCTGCGGACTGGCGAGCCGGGCTGCCATCCCAATGTGGTCGTGATCTTCACGAATGACGGCCGCGGGCTGGCGAGAACGATGAACGCCGACAACCCCCGGCTTTTTCGTCAGAACGTGACGGGCATGCATCGCGACACGACGGCGTTCCAGGATTTTCTGGACGCAGAGCGTCCCGTCCGCTGGTGGTCGCTGAGCCTTCCCGTCGATAGCGAGACCGGTCGGGCGGTCGTAAGGATGCCAGGGGATGCGGTCGGCGGGATAGTCGATAGCCAGCTGGCGGCGATCTTGGGGTGCAATCCCAACGACTGCGTCGCAGCCGCCTCTCCTATTGTGCGTCGAAAGGGGCCGGGCCGTTTGAGCACCCAAGTCGTTGACGCGCTGTTTAAGACCATGGTGATCGTCGACACGGACATGACCGGCGACGTCAACACGACCCAGTTGGGCGACTACATTGCTCTGATCAGTCTGGCTCAGCTTGATCCACGAGCGGAAACGCAAGGGTTCGACACGATCCTGAATCTCTTTTCGGGAGATGCGCAGCAGGGTCTTACCGAGTGGGATCGCGCCTATCTCGTCGCCCTTTACGGGCCACGCCCGGACTGGGCGTCGGTCCGGGCGCAGGCGGGAGCGGTGGCGGATGTCATGGCCCGTGATCTGCGTGCTCCGCGAGGCGGATCCTAGGGAACGGGTCTGTCGTCCCTCAGAGGCGCGAACGTGCTACTGTCGTCGGCATGACCATTGACGACGATCACGCCCCCGCCGCCGAACCTGCGGACTCCCTTCCTGGCGAGACGCCCGTTCAGCGGGCGCTGCGGCTCAAGAAGGCGGCGATCGACGCCCGGCCCAAGCCGCCGCGCGGCGGCCGTTTCCAGCGCGAACAGGCGGCTCGCATCAAGAGCGGGGCGTCGCGCCCCTGGATGAGCAAGTAGTCCGACGGGGCCTTTGGCTTGATCAGCTCGGATAGACGTGATCGTCTGTCGATATGACGGTGTTCGCTCTGTTCCTGGCTCTGACTTCCGTGGCCGTGTCGGCGGCCATGTCCTGGCGCGCCGCGAGAGGCCTGCCGCGCGAGACGCGGCTGCCGATGCAGTGGGGCTTTGACGGGCGGCCCATATGGCGTGCGCCACGTGACGTCGCCCTGAGCTTCACGCCTGTTCTGGCGGCCTTGACTCTGCTTCCCACGGCGATGGCGAGTCTGTTGGGGCCGCTGGAGAGCGCGGACGCGCGGCGTTACTTCGGCGCCCTGATCGTCATGGGGCTGGCCTGGATCGGCGCTCACGCTCTGCACCTCAGGCTGGTGCGAGGCTGGCTCGCCCGGCAGGGCTAAAGCGTCAGCCGCATGGCGGCGCGGTCGGTCAGGCCGCGGGCGGCCTCTGCGGCCAGGGTCTCGCGCAGATAGGCGGGCGTTTCTGCAAACGTCAGCGCCGCATAGCCCTGGCGCGCATAGAAGGGCGCATTCCAGGGAACGGTGCTGAAGGCGGTCAGTGTCAGGGCCTGTTTGGCGCGGGCTTCGGCTGCGTGGCGCGCGGCCGCCATCAGCGCCCGTCCGGCGCCGCGCCCTTGATGTTCAGCAGAGACTGACAACTCAAGGATATGCAGGTCCGCGTCCGCCTCGGCGGCGATCAGGAAGCCGACGGGCTGATCCTCTGCATCGACGGCGACCCAGGACAGGCCCTGCGCTACGGCGCGCGCATGAGCCTCAGGTCCGGCGACGTGGTCGTCGGCGATCCAGGCCAGATCGGGCAGGGTGCGGAACAGCGTCGCCGCCGACCGCTCCACAGCCTCCAGACGGTCGATGTCCGTTCCGCGCGTCGGGCGGACCCGGATCAATGGGCGTCGCAACCCTTGGCGGGCATGGGCTTGAGGTCCAGCAGGGCGAACAGCCTGGCGTCGACGTCCTCTTCCGGGTTCGGCGTGGTCAGCAGCTTGCCGCCGACGAAGATGGAGTTGGCGCCGGCCAGGAAGCACAGGGCCTGCATCTCCGGCGTCATGCCCTCGCGCCCGGCGGACAGGCGGACCATCGACTTGGGGCAGACCAGGCGGGCGACGGCGACGGTGCGGACGAACTCGATCGGGTCGATTTCGCCTTCCTTCAGCACCCGCTCGCCCAGCGGCGTGCCGCCGACGGGGACCAGGGCGTTGACCGGAAGGCTGTCGGGGTGGACGGGCAGGGTGGCCAGGGCGTGCAGCAGGCCCGCGCGGTCGCGGCGCTTCTCGCCCATGCCGACGATGCCGCCGCAGCAGGTGTTCATGCCCGCGTCGCGGACGTGCTGCAGCGTCTCCAGCCGGTCCTGATAGGAGCGGGTCGTCACCACCTCGGCGTAGTACTCAGGCCCGGTGTCGAGGTTGTGGTTGTAGTAGTCGAGGCCCGCGTCCTTCAGCTGCTTCGCCTGATCGGCGTTCAGCATCCCCAGGGTGGCGCAGGTCTCCAGACCCAGCGCCTTCACGCCCGAGATCATGGCCGCCAGCTTGGGCGTGTCGCGGTCCTTCAACTCGCGCCAGGCGGCGCCCATGCAGAAGCGGCTGGCTCCGCCCGCCTTGGCCGCCATGGCCTCGGCGATGACGGCGGTGGGCTCCATCAGCTTCTCGGCCTTGAGCCCGGTCTTGAAGCTGGCCGACTGCGAGCAGTAGCCGCAGTTCTCGGCGCAGCCGCCGGTCTTGATCGACAGCAGCTGCGACTTCTGCACCTCATTCGGGTCGAAGGTGCGCCGGTGCACCGTCGCCGCCTCGAACACCAGCTCCATGAAGGGGCGGGCGAACAGGGCCTCGACCTCCTCCAGCGTCCAGTCGTGACGGGGGATCGAGAAATCGCGGGCGGGTCGGATCGATGCGTCGTCAGCCATGGGACGACGGCTTAGACGACTTGCTCCCGATCCGCCAAGCCTGTGTTGATCGCACGGCGTTGCGCCACTGTGTGATCTCGGCGACGCGGGCGACGTCATACTGCTCTGAGAAGCCTTTGAACGCGCGTCGGATCAGGCGACCAGGCGCGGTCCCGTCGCGGCGGCGCCGGCGGCGACCGAGCGATCCAGGCGGAAGCGGGCGACCTGCTGGTTCAGGCTGACGGCCTCATTGGCCAGCTGGCGAGCGGCGGCGGTGGCCTCCTCGGTCATGGCGGCGTTCTGCTGGGTGATGTCGTCCATCTCGCCCATGGCGCGGCGGACGCGGGCCAGGCCGTCGGATTGTTCCTGGGCGGAGCCGGCGATGCCGCCCGCCAGGCCGTCGACGGCCGAGACCTTGGCGCCGATGCGCTCCAGCGCCGCGCCGGTGCGCTCGACCAGGTCGACGCCGCGCGCCACCTGGGCCGAGGAGGTGGAGATCAGCGTGCGGATCTCGCCCGAGGCCTCGGACGAGCGCTGGGCCAGGGCGCGCACTTCCTGGGCCACCACGGCGAAGCCGCGCCCGGCGTCGCCCGCGCGGGCGGCCTCGACCCCGGCGTTCAGCGCCAGCAGGTTGGTTTGGAAGGCGATCTCGTCGATCAGGCTGGTGAAGCGGCCGATCTCGGTCGAGGATTCGGCGATGGCGTGGATGGCGGATACGGCGTCGCCCACCACCCGGGTCGTGTGTTCGACATCGGCGCGGGCGGCGGCCAGGGCCTCGGCGGTCTGGCGCGCGCCGTCCGCGGTCGAGGCGACCTGGCGGGCGATGGCGTCCGCTTCGGCGACCGTACGCTCCAGGTTGGCGGCCTGGCGCTCGGTGCGGCTGGCCAGATCTTCGGAAGCGACGGCCAACTGGCTGGAGCCGGCGCTCAGGCTCTCGACGCTGTCGGCCACGGCCCGCACGGCGGTGCGCAGGGCACGGGTCGCGGCGTGGAAGTCGTTCTGAAGCGAGCGGTATTCTTCGGGGAAGACGTCCGGGATGGTCACCGACAGGTCGTTGTCGGCCAGGCTGTGCAGGGCGGCGCCCAGGGCGCGCACGACTTCGGCCTGACGCGCCTCGGCGGCGGCGTGCTCGGCCTGCACGCGGTCGCGCTCTTCCTGCAGGGCGTCCAGGTAGATGGAGATGGCCAGGTCCATGTCCAGCATGACCCGCTGGTTCAGCTCGGCCACGGCCTCGGCGGTGATGCGGTCGTGTTCGCGGCGATTGGCGAACAGCTTCCTGGGCCGCTCGATGATGGCGCGGGTCAGATGGGCCAGGATGACGCTGTAGCCGCCGATGTACCAGCGCGGCTCCAGGCCGATGCGGGCGTGGACGCGGCCGATGGTGCGCACCGAGGCGGCGTAGTCTTCGTCGGCGCGGCCGTCGATGATGGCGTCCCAGTGTCGCTGCTGGGCGTTGCTGGCCGCGGTGATATGGCCTTCGTCACGGAAGAAGCGGCGGGTCTCGGGCTCGGCGCGCACCTTGTCGTAGAAGGCGGCCAGGGCCAGGGGCGCGTTGCGGCGCAGAAGGGGGGAGATGGCGCTGTAACCGGCGGACGGCCGACCCAGCCCCATGAAGTTCATGCGACGGTCGATCTCGTGGGAAGCCATGACGCAACTCGTTTCAACGGCAGGGCGGGGGAGAGCCCTTAATGCCCCTTGTCACCAAGAGGGTATTGGCCGGGTTAAGCCCGGATTGCGTAGATTCCCTTAACCGCTTCGGAGGGCCCGCGATTCAGGTGAGCGGCCGCTCATATAAAGACATCCTTATGTCTTGATTGCTCCCGCCGCCGCGCCGCGCTATAGCGACGGCGATCCCCCGACAGTGGCCGAAAGACATTTCTGCATGACCGACTACATCGTCCGCGACATCTCCCTGGCCGACTTCGGCAACAAGGAAATCGCCATCGCCGAAACCGAGATGCCGGGCCTGATGGCGCTGCGCGCGGAATACGGCGCGTCCCAGCCGCTGAAGGGCGCCCGCATCGCCGGCAGCCTGCACATGACCATCCAGACGGCCGTGCTGATCCAGACGCTGGAAGCCCTGGGCGCCGAAGTGCGCTGGGCCTCGTGTAACATCTTCTCGACCCAGGACCACGCCGCCGCCGCCATCGCCGCGTCGGGCACGCCGGTCTTCGCCTTCAAGGGCGAGACCCTGGTCGAGTACTGGGACTACGCCCACAAGATCTTCGAATGGGCCGACGGCGGCTATCCGAACCTGATCCTGGACGACGGCGGCGACGCCACCCTGCTGTGCGTGCTGGGGCCGAAGGCCGAGAAGGACGCCAGCGTCCTCGACAACCCGCAGAACGAGGAAGAGGAAGCCCTCTTCTCGGTCATGAAGCGCTATCTGAAGGAGAAGCCGGGCTTCTATTCGGCCATCCGCGACGCCATCGGCGGCGTGTCGGAAGAGACGACCACGGGCGTCCACCGCCTGTATCAGATGGCCGAGCGCGGCGAGCTGCCCTTCCCCGCCATCAACGTCAACGACAGCGTCACCAAGTCCAAGTTCGACAACCTGTACGGCTGCCGTGAGAGCCTGGTCGACGCCATCCGTCGCGGCACCGACGTCATGCTGTCGGGCAAGGTGGCGGTGGTCTGCGGCTACGGCGACGTGGGCAAGGGCTCGGCGGCTTCGCTGCGCAACGGCGGCGCCCGCGTGATCGTCACCGAGATCGACCCGATCTGCGCCCTGCAGGCGGCGATGGAAGGCTATGAGGTCCAGACCCTGGAAGACGTCGCCGACAAGGCCGACATCTTCGTCACCACCACGGGCAACAAGGACGTCATCCGCGTCGAGCACATGCGCGCCATGCGCAACAACGCCATCGTCTGCAACATCGGCCACTTCGACTCTGAGATTCAGGTCGCGGGCCTGAAGAACTTCAAGTGGGACAAGATCAAGGATCAGGTCCACCACGTCGAGTTCCCGGATGGCAAGAAGATCATCCTGCTGTCGGAAGGCCGTCTGGTGAACCTGGGCAACGCCACGGGCCACCCGTCCTTCGTGATGTCGGCGTCCTTCACCAACCAGACGCTGGCCCAGATCGAGCTGTGGACCAACGCCAAGGCCTACGACAACAAGGTCTACACCCTGCCCAAGCACCTGGACGAGAAGGTCGCCTTCCTGCACCTGGCCAAGCTGGGCGCCAAGCTGACGACGCTGAGCCAGGATCAGGCAGACTACATCTCGGTGCCGGTCGAGGGTCCGTTCAAGCCGGAACACTACCGCTACTGAGACCTGTCTCGGGTCTGAAAGACAGAACCCCGCGCCGGCGACGGCGCGGGGTTTTCTTTTGAACTTACGCTGCGACGTCGCGTGGATCGAACTCGTCAGGCCCTCGGCCCATCAGGCCGGTTTCGAAGTCCATGAAGATGTCGATCAGCTCATCCACCCCGACCGGCGGCGCCTTGGGGTTGAAGCGGAAGCGCCAGAAGCTGACGATGTGCTGCACTGCGCCCAGCTGGTCGCCCAGGCGAGTGAACAGGGCGGGCGCCTCCAGCAGGAAGTCGCGGAACGCCACCGGATTGCCCTCGCGCGTCAGTCCCGCATAGGCGTCGTCGTAGTAGCGCAGGGTGCGGCTGACCTCTTCGCAGGTCTTCATGATGCGGCCGCGCAGCACGCCGCGTCCGCGCGCGATATAGTCCTTGGCCGCCTGGTCGCTGGGGCCGGCGGGCTGGATCGTGCCCACTTCGTCGGCCACATGGACGATGTCGGCCATCAGACTGGCGAGCGCCCATTTGTAGTAGAGGAAGCCCTTCCAGCAGAAGACGCCCTCCTGATACTGCTCGGGCTCCAGCTTCAGCGTCAGGCGCAGCGCCTCCAGCCGGTCGCCGGGGGCGTTGGACAGGATCTTCGACGCCATGCGGGCGGTCGAACCGGCGGCCACCACCCCGTCGCCGACGCTGAGCGTGACCAGAGGCTCGATCTCCTTCTGGACGAACTCCAGCATACGCTCCAGGTCGGCCTCGCTGAGGGCGAAATAGCAGGGGGCGGCGTCCACATTGCCGCGCCGCAGCTGTTCGCGCAGCAGAAAGGGGTCCAGCGACGGCAGCTGATCCATCAGCCGCAGGGTCTTCAGGTCCGGGTGGTCGGGGTCGACGCCGAAGGCCTCGTGCATGGCGCGCTCGAAGCCGATCTGGTTGACGAAGATGAAGCGGCCGCCGGTCTTCAGGTCGGTGCTGTCGATCGGCACTACGATCTTGGTCGCCACCTGACGGCGGCCCGGAAAGGCGTCGGTCTCATTGCGCCGCAGCCTGTGCTTGATGATCAGGGCGCGGTTCAGGGCCGGGTTGCGGAACATGGGGCGCTCGGCCCAGTCGTCGCTGTCGCCGTGCTCGTCATAGACCTTGAGCAGGTTCAGCACGCGCGCGGTCGAGGCGGTGCGGCGCAGGTGTTCGAGGTTGCGGATGGCGCGATCAGTCATGACGGCCATCCTGCCAGTCAAAAATGACCAACGGCTTAGTTTGGCGCAGGTCAAAAAAACGGGCCGCTTCCTTCAAGGAGGCGGCCCGGTCAGTCGGGGAGGAAACTGAAGAGGGGTTAGAAGGTCGTCGTCACCGACATCCAAAGACGACGCGGCTCCTGATTGTTGGCGTATTCCGGCGAATAGGCGACCGGCGCGCCATAGGGAGCCAGACGGACGAAGTCCTTGTCGAACAGGTTGTAGATGGCCGCATTGAGGGTCACGCGGTCATTGACTTCGTACGAGCCGCCGAAGTGGAACAGCTCATAGGCCTTGAAGTCGCCCAGGGCGTCGCGGGCGGCGCCCTCGCCGCGCCAGCGCTCCGAGCGGTATTCGCCGCGCAACCAGGTGGACAGGCGGTCGGTCGCCTGCCAGCGCAGCTGGGCGTTGATCATGTGCTCGGGCGTATCGGTCAGGGGGCGGCCGGCCTGCGCGCCGGTCTTCTGCTCGCTGTCGGTGTAGGTATAGTTGCCGTGCAGGCTCCAGGCCTCGGCGAAGCGCCAGCGGGCGACGACTTCCAGGCCCTGGGTCGTGGCCTCGTCGATGTTCACGCTCTGACCGAACTCCTTGATCGCCGACCAGAAGCCGACGTCGGCGCAACCCGTCTTGGAGTAGTCGCCGGCGTCGTATTGGGCCTGGGTCAGGCCGAAGGTGCAGTTGGCGATCGGCTGGCCCGAGGCGATCTTGTCCTCGAAGTCGTTGCGGAAGACGGTGGCGTTGGCGCGGAAGGTCGAGCCGTTGTCGAAATAGACGCCGAACTCATAGGCCACGCTGGTTTCCGGCTGCAGGCCGGGGCTGCCGATCAGCGGCAGGGCGCCCTGGCGCCCGAAGCCGTTGATGCCGGGAGTCAGTTGCTCTAGGCGCGGGGTCTTGTAGCCGCCGCTGACGCCGCCCTTCAGGGTCCATTGCTCATTGGCGTTCCACACCAGATAGGCGCGCGGGCTGACGTGGTCGCCGAAGCTGGAGTGGTCGTCGTAGCGGAGGCCGACGGTCAGGGCCAGATCGTCGCGCAGCCGCCATTCGTCCTCGGCGAACAGGGCCCATTGCTCGAAGGTGAAGGCGCCGGCCGCCACGCCGTCGGTCATTTCGGCGTCCATGTACTGGCCGCCGACGGTGAAGGTGTGGTTGCGCCACTGGCTGTTCAGCTTGGTGTCGAACAGGGTGGTCTTGGTCTCCAGGGTGCGGTCGCCCCCGGCGCCGGGAACGCCGCGGGGGATGATGCGGCCGACCGTCTCGGTCTTGTTGTGCGAGAGGGTGGATTCCAGCGTGCCGAAATCCAGGCGCCAATTGTGCGCCAGCAGGTACTGCTCGCGGTTGAACTCCAGGAAGTCCTTGTAGCCGCCGGCGACGGTGTTGGTGCCCATCTGGCCCTTGGCGTTGTCGTACCACTGGCCGGCCGCGTCGACGTCCAGCCACAGGTCGTGGTCCGCGTTCGGCGTCAGGCTGAGGCGGGCGCCCAGGGTCCAGATCTCATAGGCGGTGGCGCTGCGCCCGAAGCCGGTGACGTCGACCTCGTTTCCGTTCACGTCGCGGTATTTCAGGTCCGACTGTTCGCGCTCGGACCAGGAGCCGCGCAGGGCCAGGCCCAGGCGGTCGCCGATCAGCGGACCCGAGGCGTAGCCGTTGATCCCCCAGAAGTCGCCGAACTCGTCGTCGCCCTGCAGGGTGTAGTTGGCCGAGGCCGAGCCCGTCCAGGCGTCGCCGACCTTGCGGGTGATGATGTTGACGACCCCGCCCATCGCGTCCGAGCCGTAGAGGGTGGCGACCGGGCCGCGCACCACCTCAATGCGGTCGATGGCCGAGACCGGCGGCAGGAAGCTGTTGGCCGTTTCGCCGAAGCCGTTCGGGGTCACGCTGCCGGCCGTGTTCTGGCGGCGGCCGTCGATCAGGATCAGGGTGTAGTCCGAGCCCATGCCGCGAATGTTGATGGTCTGGCCGCCGGTTTTGCCGACGCCGGAACCCGTGTCGACGCCCTCGATGTTGTTCAGGATCTCGGCGATCGAGGCGGCGCGGATCTCTTGGATCTCCTTGCGCGGCAGGACGCTGATCGAGGCGGGCGCCTGGGTGATCTTCTGCTCGAAGCCCGAGGCGGTGACGACCACGTCGGCGACCTTGTGCGTCTGCTCCATCATGTCCGTGGTCTCGTCAGCCAGGGCGGGCGCGCCGGCGCCCACAGTCATCAGAGCGGTGGCGGCCAGCAGGGACGAGCGGCGTGACGAGCGGAAGCAGGACATTCGGAGAGGGAGCCTTCAAAAATGAGAACGCCTCTCAACAGCGTTCGCATTCTCAGTGCAATGGGGGTGTGTGAATAGGTCGCAATTGCGCCCCGGTTTCGACACGTCTGGCGCGGAATGGCGGGCGGGCCTAAGAAGCGGGCATGGACCTCATCGACATTCTGATCCTGATCGCCGTGGCCGGCGTCGTCGTCACCCTGGGCTTCGGCCTCTACAACCTGAACAAGGGCGGGGAAGGCGCGAGCGCCCGCTCGAACAAGCTGATGCGGCTGCGCATCATCCTTCAGGCGGTGGCGGTGCTGCTGCTGATGATCGGCATGTGGCTGAAGCGTACGCACGCGGGCTGAGGCGCGCGCCAACACGAACAGGGGAGGGCGCGTCATGGTGACGCTGAACAAGATCTACACCCGCACCGGCGACGCCGGGCAAACTCGCCTGGCCTCGGGCGCGCCGGTGTCCAAGACGGATCAGCGGGTCGAGGCCTATGGCGCGGTGGATGAGCTGAACGCCGTCATCGGCGTGGCCCGTCTGAACAGCGGCCAGAACGACCGCATCGACGCCATGCTGGGCCGCATCCAGAATGAGCTGTTCGACCTCGGCGCCGATCTGGCCACGCCGATGGAGCCGGCGCCCAAATGGGAGGCCCTGCGCATCATCGCCACGCAGGTCGAGCGGCTGGAATCCGAGATCGACTGGATGAACGACTGCCTCAAGCCGCTGGACAGCTTCATCCTGTCGGGCGGTTCGCCGTTGTCGGCGCATCTGCACCTGGCGCGCACCGTGTGCCGTCGGGCCGAGCGCGAGGCCGTGCGCCTGGTCGAATCGGGCGAGGTCGTGAACCCGGAGGCGGTGCGTTACCTCAACCGTCTGTCGGACCTGCTGTTCGTCGCCGCCCGTCGCGCCAACGCCAATGGCGCCGGCGACGTCCTGTGGCGTCCCGGCGCGACGCGCTGAGGCGTCGCGTTACTGAGCCTGCAGCGCTTTCACCCGCTCGCGTTCCGCCTCGGTGGCGGCGGCGCGGGCGCGTTTCTCGGCATTGACCTGATCCTCCAGGCTAAGCAGTTCCTGATTGGCCTTGTTCGACGCTTCGGCGCGCGTCGTCCCGGCCGGGCGGCCGGTGATGTCGGGGATGTAGATGGGCTGGGCGCAGATACGCGACTCCATATCGTACCAGTGGCCCTTGGCCGAACAGCGCTCGCCCGGATCAACCCAGACGCGCTGCAGGACGAACAGGCCGACCAGCATCAGGGCGAACACGCCGAAGAACAGGATGCTGAGACGACGAAAGGTCAGGAAGCGTTTCATGCAGGCTACATAGCCGAAAATTGACCGCTGAACACGAACGCAGTTCACGTAGCGTTACGTTGACAGGCCGGTTTCATCGGTCCAATCCCTCGACCGACATTTCGATGACCAAGTGGATAGGCTCATGAAGGTACTCGTCCCGGTGAAACGGGTGATCGACAGCAACGTCAAGGCCCGCGTGAAGGCGGACCAGACCGGCGTCGACCTGGCCAACGTCAAGATGAGCATGAACCCCTTCGACGAGATCGCCGTCGAAGAGGCCGTGCGTCTGAAGGAAGGCAAGGAACACCATGCCGCGGGCACGGCGACGGAAATCGTCGTCGTCTCCATCGGCGTGACCCAGGCTCAGGAAACCATCCGCACCGCCCTGGCCATGGGCGCGGATCGCGGCGTCCTGGTGCAGTCGGACACGGACCTGGAGCCGCTGGCCGTCGCCAAGGTGCTGAAGGCCGTGGTGGAAGAAGAGAAGCCCGACCTGGTGCTGCTGGGCAAGCAGTCGATCGACGGCGACAACAACGCCGTGGGCCAGATGCTGGCGGCCCTGCTGGACTGGCCGCAGGCCACCTTCGCCGGCAAGCTGGTCATCGACGGCGGCAAGGCTGTCGTCACGCGTGAAGTCGACGGCGGCCTGCAGACCGTTTCGGCCGAACTGCCCGCCGTGGTGTCGGTCGACCTGCGTCTGAACACGCCGCGCTATGCATCGCTGCCCAACATCATGAAGGCCAAGAAGAAGGAGATCGCCATCAAGGCGGTCGCCGACTACGGCGTCGACACGGCGGACCGCCTCAAGGTGCTGAAGGTGACGGAGCCGCCGAAGCGTTCGGCGGGCGTCAAGGTCGCCGATGCGGCCGAACTGGTTTCCAAGCTCAAAGACGCAGGGGTTCTGTAATGGCCGTTCTCGTCATCGCCGACCACGACGGCTCGGTCGTTCGCGACACCACCCACAAGACCGTGACGGCCGCCCTGGCCCTGTCGTCGGACGTGGACGTTCTGGTGCTGGGCAAGGGCGCTCAGGCCGTGGCTGACGCCGCCGCCAAGATCGCGGGCGTGCGCAAGGTGCTGCTGGCCGAGGGCGACGCCGTCGCCCACGGTCTGGCCGAGGCCGTAGAGGCTACCGTCCTGCCGCTGGCCGGGAACTACGACGCCATCCTGACCCCGGCCAACACCGACGGTAAGAACTTCGCCCCGCGCATCGCCGCCAAGCTGGACACGGCGCCGATCTCGGACATCGTCGAAGTCGTCTCGGCCGACACCTTCGTGCGTCCGATCTATGCGGGCAATGCGCTGGAGACCGTCCAGTCGGCCGACGCCAAGAAGGTCATCACCGTGCGCCCGACGGCTTTCGCCGCCGCCGCTGAAGGCGGATCGGCCTCGGTCGAGAGCGTCGCCGCCGGCGAAGCGCCCAAGACCGCCTTCGTGTCGGAAGAAATGGTCAAGTCGGATCGCCCCGAACTGGGCGCCGCCAAGATCGTCGTCTCGGGCGGCCGCGCCCTGGGCTCGGCTGAAGAGTTCCACGCCGTCATGGACCCCCTGGCCGACAAGCTGGGCGCCGCCGTCGGCGCCTCGCGCGCGGCGGTCGATGCGGGCTACGCCCCTAACGACTATCAGGTCGGTCAGACCGGCAAGGTCGTGGCGCCGGCTCTCTACATCGCCATCGGCATCTCGGGCGCCATCCAGCACCTGGCCGGGATGAAGGACTCCAAGGTGATCGTCGCGATCAACAAGGACGCCGACGCCCCGATCTTCCAGATCGCCGACTACGGCCTGGTCGCCGACTACAAGACCGCCGTGCCGGAACTGATGGCGGCCCTGGGCTGATCGGTTTCACACGCTGAGTTAGAAGCGCGCCGGGCGAGGGATCGTCCGGCGCGTTTTCTTTTGCGCCCTCTCTATCCGCTCGTCCCGGCGGACGCCGGGATCCAGTGCTTTGGCTTTAGATGCAGCGCTCGGCATAGGCGCAAATTCCACGGTGGAGCGCGTGGCTCTTACTGGATCCCGGCGTCCGCCGGGATAAGCGGGAGAGGGATGGAACGCCCCTTTTCTCTGCGTGGCTTGCGCCGTTTGACCGGGATGACGGATAGGGGGCCATGACCGCCCGCCTCGCCATCAAGCTGACCCCGCGCGCCGCGGCCGACCGCATCGACGGCTGGGACGTCGACCCGGACGGCCGCCCGGTGCTGAAGGTCCGCGTCCGCGCCCAGCCGGTGGAGGGCGAGGCCAACGCCGCCCTGACGGCCTTCCTCGCCAAGGCCCTGGGCGTGCCCAAGCGCGATGTGGCGCTGGCGCGCGGCGGACAGTCGCGGCTGAAGATGATCGAGGTCGACGGCCTGACCGACGCGGAGGTCCGCGCCCGCCTGCCTGCGGATTGAGCGCGCGCCTGACTTTGCCGAGAGCGGCGGCTTTTAGAGCTTTACCCTGACGGAAACTGGCGATTGTATACGCGCCATTGTCTGCTCGCAGTTCGCGGGCGCGAGGGGGCTCGCCCATGTTGTTCAGTCGCCTGCGGGGTCCAAGCCTCGCCGTTCTCACCTGCGCGCTCGGCGCGCTCAGCCTGTCGGCCTGCGCCACGACCGGCGACGCCGCGCCCAAGACCGAGACGGCCTCCGCCGCGTCGTCCTCCAAGGACCGGACGATGGCGCCGGGTCTGGACGGCTGGGCCAATACGGACCCCTATCCCTCGACCTATCGCGGTCTGCCGCGCCAGAACATGGCCATCGTCGGCGCCACGGTGCTGACCGGCGCGGGCCAGAAGATCGAGGGCGGCGTCGTCGTCGTCACGGACGGCCGCATCGCCGCCGTCGGCGGCGCGGACACGCCGGTCCCGGCGGGCCACCAGGTGGTGGACGCGCGCGGCCGCTTCGTCACGCCGGGCATCATCGACATCCACAGCCACCTGGGCGTCTATCCCTCGCCGGGCGTCATGGGCATGAGCGACGGCAACGAAGCCACCAACCCCAACACCGCCCAGGTCTGGTCCGAGCACTCGATCTGGCCTCAGGATCCCGGCTTCAACACCGCCCGCGCGGGCGGGGTGACGACGATGCAGATCCTGCCCGGCTCTGCCAATCTGTTCGGCGGCCGCGGCGTGACCCTGCGCAATGTGCCGTCGGTCACTATGCAGGGAATGAAGTTCCCCAACGCCCCCTACGGCCTGAAGATGGCCTGCGGCGAGAACCCGTCGCGGGTCTATGGCTCGCGCAACACCTCGCCGGCCACCGGCATGGGCAATGTCGCGGGCTATCGCGCCGGCTTCATCGCCGCGCGCGACTACAAGGCCAAGTGGGACAAGTGGCGCGAAACGGGCGAGGGGACGCCCCCGACCCGCAACCTGCAGCTTGAGACCCTGGCCGGCGTTCTGGACGGCTCGATCCTGATCCAGAATCACTGCTATCGCGCCGACGAGATGGCGGTGATGCTCGATGTGGCCAAGGAGTTCGGCTACAAGATCACCACCTTCCACCACGCGGTCGAGGCCTACAAGATCGCGCCGCTGCTGGCGCGTGAAGGCGTCTGCGCCGCCATGTGGACCGGCTGGTGGGGCTTCAAGATGGAGGCCCTGGACGGCATCGAGGAGAACGCCGCCCTGACCGACGCGCCCGAGGGCTCGTGCGCCGTCATCCACTCGGACGACGCCGAACTGATCCAGCGCCTGAACCAGGAAGCCGCCGCCGCCCTGTCGGCCGGTCGCCGCGCCGGGATGAACATTTCCGAAGAGCACGCCATCAGCTGGATCACGCTGAACGCGGCCCGTTCCATCGGCATCGACAAGGAGACCGGCTCGCTGGAGAGCGGCAAGCGCGCCGACGTGGTGATCTGGAGCGCCGATCCCTTCTCGATCTACGCCCGCGCCGATCAGGTCTTCATCGACGGCGGCCTGGCCTTCGATCGCCAGAACCCCGCCTTCCAGCCCGTGTCCGATTTCGAACTGGGCCAGCCCGGCTTCGGCCAGGCCGCCGCCGGCGTCGCCCAGGGAGCTCGCTGAACCATGCGTATCAAAACTCTCCTCGCGGGCGCTGTCGCGGCGCTCGCCCTCGCTGGGCCCGCTCTGGCCCAGGACGTCGCCATCACCGGCGGCCGGGTGCTGACCGGAACCTCGGTGATCGAGAACGGCACCGTCGTCATCCGCAACGGCAAGGTCGTCTCGGTCGGAACCGGCGCGGCCCCGGCCGGTCTGCGGGTCATCGACGCGCGCGGCAAGATCGTCACCCCCGGCTTCGTCGCGGTCGATTCAGGCCTCGGCGGTTCGGAGGTCGGCTCGGTACGCGGCTCCAACGACCTGTCGAACAACGCCAACACCCTGACGGCGGCCTTCGACCTGTCGTACGGCCTGGACCCCTGGTCCTTCACCCTGCCGACGGCCCGTCTGGGCGGCGTCACCCGCGCGGTGGTCACGCCCCAGCACGCGGGCTCGGGCGGCGGTCACAGCCATGACGACAGCGATTTCGCCGGGGCCGGTCACGGCGGCTATCAGTCGCCGGGCCTGTTCGCGGGCCAGGCGGCGGTCATCAAGCTGGGCGGCGCCGACATCCTGGTGAAGCCGCGCGTGGCCATGGTCGCCCCGTTCGGCGAGGCCGGGAAGGGCGTGGCGGGCGGCGCGCGCGGCGCCGAGTTCGTCCTGTTCAAGGAGACCATGGCCGAGACGCGCCTCTATGCGCGCAACAAGGCGGCCTATGATCGGGCGGCGCTGCGCGACCTGTCCCTGTCGCGCGCCGACCTGGAGGCCTTGATCCCGGTGGCCAATGGTTCGATGCCGCTGATCGTCACCGTCAATCGCGCCTCGGATATCCAGCAGGTGCTGCGGCTGGCGCGCGAGGAGGGGATCAAGATCATCCTCGACGGCGCCGCCGAAGGCTGGCTGGTGGCCGATGAGATCGCGGCAGCCAATGTGCCGGTCCTGCTGCACCCTCTGACCAACCTGCCGGGTAATTTCGAAAGCCGGGCGGCGCGGATGCAGAACGCGGCGGCGCTGAACGCAGCCGGCGTGGTCATCGCCATCAAGGGCAATGAGGGCTCGACCCATCGTGCTCGCGACATCCGCTACAATGCCGGCAACGCCGTGGCGCACGGTCTGCCGTTCGCGGCGGCCATCCAGGCGATCACCGTCAACCCGGCGCGCATCTTCGGCTTCGACGGCCAGTTCGGCGAACTGAAGGCCGGGGCGGCGGGCGACGTCGTGGTCTGGTCGGGCGATCCGCTGGAGCCGCTGAGCCAGCCCTCGGCCGTGCTGATCGACGGGGTGGATCAGCCGCTGCAGGCGCGCAACCTGCTGCTGCGCGACCGCTACCGCACCGGCGGCGAAGGGGCCATGCCGCCCGCCTACGGCGACTGAGGCTTCACGGCCTGAAGACGGAAGGGCGCTGCGGGAGACCGCGGCGCCCTTTTTCGTATTCCGGATGTCCGCCAGCTAATCGGTGCTAACTGGCTTCGACAGCTGATTCCCGCTCATCCCGGCGGACGCCGGGACCCAGTTCTTTGGCCTCGGGCTGGACATTGGAGACCGCTGTGCGCGGAGTTCTCACTGGGTCCCGGCGTCCGCCGGGATGAGCGGGGTATATAAGCTCGCGCGCCCTACTGCGCCGTCAGCCCGCCGTCGATCTTGAACTCGGCGCCGGTCACGAACTTGGACTCGTCCGAGGCCAGGTAAAGCACGCAATAGGCCACGTCGTCCGGCTCGCCGATGCGCTTCAACGGAATGCCCCGCGCCAGCTTTTCGTGCGCGCTGACCTCGTCCCCGCCCGCCATGGCGACGAAGGGATCGAGGATCGGCGTCTTGATGAAGACCGGGTGCACCGAGTTGGCGCGCATGTTCCAGCCCGCCTTGGCCGCCTCCAGCGCCACCGTCTTGGTGTAGAGCCAGACCGCCGCCTTGGTGGCGTTGTAGGCGCCCATGCCCGGCGCGGCCGCCAGTCCCGCGATCGAGGAGATGTTGACGATCGACCCCGCGCCCGAGGCCCGCAGCGGCGCCATGGCGTGCTTGCAGCCCAGCATGACGGATTCCAGGTTGATCGCCTGGACCTTGCGCCAGTTTTCCAGCGTGTCCTGCTCGGCCCATAAAAGCTGGCCGCCGATTCCGGCGTTGTTCACCAGGATGTTGAGCCCGCCCATGTCCTCGACCGCCGCGCCGACGACGCGGACCCAGTCGTCCTCGCGCGTGACGTCGTGCTCATAGGCGAAGGCCATGCCGGGGTGGTCGGCGTTGATCGCCTCGGCCAGGGCGCGGACGCCGTTCAGGTCCAGATCGCTGAGCGCCACCCTGGCCCCTTCGCGGACCAGCATTCGGGCCATGGCCTGGCCCAGCCCCCCTGCGGCGCCGGTGATCAGCGCCGTCTTGCCCGCGACGCGCCCGCCCGTCACTCGACCAGACCCTTGACCGCCGCGTCGATGAAGCGGGCCATCGCCACGTCGCGCTCGGTCACGCCATCGGCGTCATGAGTGGTCAGAAGCACCTCGACCCGGTTGTAGACGTTCGACCACTCGGGATGATGGTCGACCTTGTCGGCCAGCAGGGCGACGCGGGTCATGAAGCCGAAGGCGGCGTTGAAATCGGCGAAGCGCAGGGTGCGCGCGATGGCCGGGCGCGGATCGTCGGCGCGGCGCCAGTCGGGCAGGCCCGCCAGAACTTCGGTCACGTCGAGGGCGGCGGTCATGGGCGTCTCCTTATGCTTTCGTCAGGCGTATCGCGGCCCCCGAGGCGCGACAAGCCGCCAGCCTGCGTCAGATGCGACGCTTCCCCGGATGACGGCGGCGACGGGAGGCGTTACACCCCCATCCATGACCCAGGCCGATCCCTCCTCCGACGCTTCCGGCAAGACCTCCTCCTTCGGCTTCCGCGACGTGGACGCCAAGGAAAAGGTGCAGATGGTGCGCGGCGTGTTCAACTCCGTCGCCTCCAACTACGACCTGATGAACGACCTGATGAGCGCGGGCGTCCACCGCATCTGGAAGGACGCCACGGCGGCCAAGCTGAACGTCCGGCCGGGCGAGGTGGTGCTGGACATGGCCGGGGGCACCGGCGACATGGCGCGCCGCTATTCCAGGATGGCCCGCGCGGCCCAGGAACGGCGCGGCGGCGAGGACGCCACGGTCATCGTCATGGACTACAACGCCGAGATGATCCTGAACGGCGTGGCCAAGGGCGGCGAGCCCGAGATGGCCTGGGGCGTCGGCGACGCCATGCACCTGCCGCTGCCGGACGCCTGCCTGGACGCCTATTCGATCAGCTTCGGCATCCGCAATGTGGCCGATATTCCGCAGGCCCTGCGCGAGGCGCGCCGCGCGCTGAAGCCGGGCGGCCGCTTCATCTGCCTGGAATTCTCGCGGCCGACGACCGGCGCGCTGAGGAAGGCCTATGACGCCTGGTCCTTCCACGCCATTCCGCGCATCGGCCAACTGGTCGCCAAGGACCGCGATTCCTACCAGTATCTGGTCGAGAGCATCCGTCGCTTCCCCGATCAGCAGACCTTCAAGCGGATGATCGAGGAGGCGGGCTTCAGCCGCGTCAGCGTCACCAATCTGTCGGGCGGGATCGCCGCCATCCACCACGGGTGGGCGATCTGAGCCGGCTGACCTTCAACGCCCCGCCGCCGACGCCCAAGGCCCAGCCGGTGCGCCATCCGGTGGGCGCGGCCCTGCGCATGGTCCGCTGGGGCTGGGTTCTGGCGCGCCACGACGCCCTGATCCCGCGCGAGGCCAACCCCCTGCTGCCCGCCTGGGGCCGCCCGTTCGCCCGCCTGATCCAGCTGTTCGCCAGCCGCAGGCACCGCGCCGGACGACCGGGGCAGCGCGTCGGCCAGGCGTTCGAGCATCTGGGGCCGGTCGCCATCAAGCTGGGTCAGGTTCTGGCCACGCGCGCCGACATCTTCGGTCTGCAGTTCGCCCAGGATCTGGGGCGTCTGAAGGACAAGCTGCCCCCCTTCCCGCTGGAAGAGGCCAAGCGCGAGATCGAACGCTCGCTGGGCCGTCCGGTAGAAAGCCTGTTCATCGATCTGACCGAACCGATGGGCGCGGCGTCTCTGGCGCAGGCGCACCCGGCCCGGCTGGCCGACGGGCGCAAGGTGGCGGTCAAGGTGCTGCGTCCCGGCGTCGAACGCCGCGTGGCCCAGGGGCTGGACGCCATGCGCCTGGGGGCCAAGCTGGTGGACCGCTTCGTCGAGCCCGCCCGTCGGCTGGAGCCGCGCGCTTTCGTCGAGATCATCGCCCAGTCCTTGCAGTTGGAACTGGACATGCGGCTGGAGGCGGCCGCCGCCTCCGAACTGGCCGAGGTCATGGCCAAGGACGGCTATATGTCCGCGCCCGCCGTCGTCTGGGACGGGGTGGGCAAGCGGGTGCTGACGCTGGAATGGGCGCCGGGCCTGCCGATGACGGACCCGGCCCTGGTCGAGCTGCCGGGCCTCGACAAGGACGCCCTGGCCGACAAGGTGGTGCGCGCCTTCCTGGTCCAGGCGCTGGATCACGGCGTCTTCCACGCCGATCTGCACGAGGGCAATCTGTTCGCCGACGCGCCCGCGCAGCTGACGGCCATCGACTTCGGCATCGTCGGGCGACTGGGCCCGGCCGAGCGGCGCTATCTGGCCGAGATCCTGTGGGGCTTCATCAGCCGCGACTACGACCGCATCAGCCGCGTCCATTTCGAGGCCGGATACGTGCCGCCGCACCATTCGGTCGACACCTTCGCCCAGGCCCTGCGCGCGGTCGGCGAGCCGGTGATCGGCCGCCAGGCCAGCCAGGTGTCGATGGGCCGCCTGCTGGGCCAGCTGTTCGAGATCACCGCCCTGTTCGACATGCATATGCGTCCCGAACTGGTGCTGCTGCAGAAGACCATGGTCTCGGTCGAGGGGGTGGCGCGCCGCCTGAACCCCGATCACGACCTGTGGGAGGCCGCCAAGCCGGTGGTCGAGCGCTGGATCAAGCGCGAACTGGGACCGCAGGCTCAGATCAAGGAAACGGTCGAGGAGGCGATGGCCGCCCTCAAGGCCCTGTCGCGTCTGGTGCAGAACCCGCCGCCGTCTCAGACGTTGGTGATCGAGAAGGCCGGAACGCGGCCCTGGGTGGTCGCCGCCGTCACCGTCGCCGTCTGCGCGTCGGCGGCCGCCTTGGTGCTGACGCTTTGGCCGATGATCGTCGCCTGACGTTTCTTCGGAGTTTGCGCATGAAGACCCTTTCGCTGACCGCCGCCCTGATGGGGGCAAGTCTGCTGGCCGTTCCGGCCCTGGCACAGGCTCAACAGGCGCCCGCCCGTCCGGCGACCGGATCGGGCGCGGCTGCGGCCACCCTGCCGGGCGCTTTCGAGGGCGACGCCGCCCCGGCTCGTCCGCAGACCGCGCCCGCCGCGCCTGCAGCCACGACTGCGACCGCTCCGGACATCGCTCGTTCGGAAGAGGCCCTGCGCGCCGTCATCGCCGCCATGCAGTCCGGTCAGATCGACTACGCGGTCTTCACGCCCGACCTGGCCCAGCAAATCCGCGCCCAGTCCGGCCAGGTGGCTCCGTTGATCCAGCAGTTCGGCCCGTTGAAGTCGATCTCGCACCTGGACCAGCAGAACGGCGCCGACGTCTTCCGCGTCGTGTTCGACAAGCAGGCCACGGACTGGATCATTGGCTTCAATGACGAAGACCTCATCGCCGCCCTGCTGTTCCGCCCCGCCGAGGACTGATCAGTCCAGCGACGGCTTGCCGCGTCCGCTCTTGATCGAGGATCGGCTGGACTTGGCCTGCAGCCGACGCTCCTTCGACGCCCGCGTCGGGCGGGTCGGCACGCGATAGACCGGCTTGATCGAGGCCTCGGCGACCATGGCCTCCAGCCGTTCGATGGCGTCCGCCTTGTTGCGCTCCTGGGTGCGGAAGCGCACGGCGCTGATGACGATCACCCCGTCTAGCGTCAGGCGGCTGCCCGCCAGCTTCATCAGCCGCGCCTTCACCGGCTCGGTCAGGCTGGGCGAGTTCTTGACGTCGAACCGCATCTGCACGGCGGTCGAGACCTTGTTGACGTTCTGCCCGCCCGGTCCGCCGGCGCGGAAGAAGCGGAACTCCAGCTCGTCCTCGGGGATGCGGCTCATGACGCCTCTCTGCGCGCCCGCACCACGGCCGCGTCCAACGCCTGCAGGAAGCGCGAGCGGTCGGCGGCCGAGAAGGGCGGCGGCCCGCTGGTCGGCACGCCCATGGAGCGCAGGTGTTCGCCGATCATCCGCCCGGCCAGGGCCGAGCCGATGGAGTCGGCCGTGAACGGCTGGCCGTTCGACTTCAGCGCCTGGGCGCCCGATTTCAGCACCCGGTCGGCCAGCGGGATGTCGGCGGTGATGACGATGTCGCCGCGCTGGGCGCGCTCGGCGATCCAGTCGTCGGCTGCGTCCGGCCCGGCGTCGACGACCACCTGTTCGATCAGCGGTTCGCGCGGGGTGTTGATCCAGGTGTTGGACACCACGAAGACTTTCAGCCCGCAGCGGCGCGCCACGCGATACACCTCCTCCTTCACGGGGCAGGCGTCGGCGTCGATGTAGAGGGTGGTGGCCATGACAGGCTTATGGCGCCTTTTCCTCCCCATTTCATGGGGAGGGGGACCACGAAGTGGTGGTGGAGGGGCCAGCACGACCGGCAGCCCCTCCGTCACGTCGCCTTGCGGCGCCGCGCCACCTCCCCACAAACTGGAGAGGAGAAGCGCGTTCAGTCTTACGCCACACCGTCGCGGAGGCGCTTCAGGTCCGGCGCCAGGGCCTCGTCCGTCAGCATGGCGATGGCCTCATCCACCGTGACGATGGTCTGGGCCTGCGAGCCGAAGCGGCGGATGGCGACCTTGCCTTCCTCGGCCTCCTTGCGGCCGACCACGGCGATGGCGGGCACCTTGGCGACCGAGTGTTCGCGGATCTTGTAGTTGATCTTCTCGTTGCGCAGGTCGATTTCGGTGCGCAGGCCCGCCGCCCGGAACTTGGCCAGAACCTCCTGCGCATAGCCGTCGGCGTCGGACGTGATGGTCGCCACCACGGCCTGCGTCGGCGCCAGCCACAGCGGGAAGGCCCCGGCGTAGTTCTCGATCATGATGCCGATGAAGCGCTCGAACGAGCCCAGGATCGCGCGGTGCAGCATGACCGGGCGGTGCTTCTGGCCGTCCTCGGCGATGTAGGTCGCATCCAGACGCTCGGGCAGGACATAGTCCAGCTGGATCGTGCCGCAGGTCCATTCGCGGCCGATGGCGTCCTTGACGATGAAATCCAGCTTGGGCGCGTAGAAGGCGCCGTCGCCCTCGGTGACGACCGGCTCGGTTCCGGCGGCGCGGGCGGCTTCCAGCATCTGGGCCTCGGCCTTGTCCCAGAATTCCTCGGTGCCGGCGCGCAGCTCGGGGCGGGTGCCCAGGCTGATGTATTTGGTCTCCATGCCCAGGTCGGCGTGGACCGAATAGGCCAGCTTGATGAACTCGGCCGTCTCCTCGACGATCTGGTCCTCGCGGCAGAAGATGTGGGCGTCGTCCTGCGTAAAGCCGCGCACGCGCATCAGGCCGTGCAGCGAGCCCGACGGCTCATAGCGGTGACAGGCGCCGAACTCGGCCATGCGCAGCGGCAGTTCGCGATAGGACCGCTGGCCCTGATCGAAGATCTGCACGTGGCCGGGGCAGTTCATCGGCTTGAGGCTGAGCGTCTCGCCCTCGACCGTTTCGCAGACGAACATGTTGGCGCGGTACTTGTCCCAGTGGCCCGAGGCTTCCCAGAATTTGCGGTCCAGCACCTGCGGCGTCTTGACCTCGACATAGCCCGCGGCGTCCAGACGGCGGCGCATATAGGCCTCCAGCACGCGCCACAGCACCCAGCCCTTGGGGTGCCAGAAGACCATGCCCCGGCCCTCTTCCTGCATGTGGAAGAGCTCCATGGCGCGGCCCAGCTTGCGGTGGTCGCGCTTCTCGGCCTCCTCGATACGCAGCAGATAGGCGTCCAGATCCTCCTTGGTCGCCCAGGCCGTGCCGTAGATCCGTTGCAGCTGGGCGCGGTTGGAATCGCCGCGCCAATAGGCGCCCGCCAGCTTGGTCAGCTTGAAGGCCTTGCCCACGAACTTGGTCGTCGGGAAGTGCGGTCCCCGGCACAGGTCGGCCCATTCGCCCTGCTTGTAGACGGTGATCGTTTCCGTCTCGGGCAGGTCGCGGATCAGTTCGGCCTTATATTCCTCGCCGATCTTTTCGAAGTGGGCGATGGCCTCGTCGCGGTTCCAGACCTGACGCTCCAGCGGCGCGCCCCGGTCGATGATCTCGGCCATCTTCTTCTCGATCTTCGGGAAATCGTCGGTCGAGAAGGGCTCGTCGCGAGCGAAGTCGTAATAGAAGCCGTCCTCGATGGCCGGGCCGATCGTGACCTGGGTGCCGGGGAACAACTCCTGCACCGCCTGGGCTAGCACGTGGGCGGCGTCGTGGCGGATGGTCTCCAGCGCCTCGGGATCGTCGCGCATCAGCAGGCGGAAGTCGCCGTTCCCGTCGATGACGCGGTCCAGGTCGCGCTGCTCGCCGTTCCAGACGACCAGGGCCGCCTTCTTGGCCAGCGAGGGCGAGATGGCGGCGGCCACGTCGCGGCCCGTCGAGCCGGCCGGATACTGACGCACGGCGCCGTCGGGGAATTTCAGTTCGATCATGACGGACGTTCTTTTTCGGTCTTGGCGGGCGGGACGGGATCATAGCCCGAACCGCCGAAGGGATGGCATTTACAGAGGCGCCGCACGGTGAGCCATCCCCCCCGAACCGGACCGTGTTGGATCAAGGCGTCGCGCCCATAATCCGAACAGGTCGGCATGAACCGGCACTGTTGGCCGATCAGGGGGGACAGCGTCAGCTTATAGCCCCGATGGGCCGCGCGGACGCTGCGTTCGTAGAGAGACATCGGTCCCTTCGCCGGGGGCTCTGTTTCGGGTTCGTCGCGCTTATCCCTCTTCACAGCAGGGGGATCAACCGACGCGCCGTTCAGGCCGCGCCGGCGAGGCGAGTTCGCGTATCGGTGTGGTGTTTGGCCAACGCCTGCCGCACCGCTTCCAGCGTCGCCTCCAGCGCCACCAGGGTCGAGGCGTGGCGGGCGGGATAGTCGGCGACCTGCTTCAGGACGCGCAAGGCCTCGAAGCGGCCCTCGGGACCGTCGCCGCCGGATTTCAGCATGGCCGACATGGCGTCGCGCGCGGCCTCGATCTCCTGAACCGAGGCGCCGAGGACGTTCTCCCCGACCACGCCCGCCGCCGCCTGGCCCAGGGCGCAGGCCTTGACCGTCTGGGCGAAATCGCTGACGCGGCCGTCGGCGTCCAGCGCCACGTCAACGATGGCCTTGGAGCCGCACAGCTTGGCCACCCGCTCGGCCGAGCCTTCGGGCGCAGGCAGGCGCCCGCTGTGCGGCAGGTTGGCCGCCAGCGACAGAATGCGCGCGCTGTAGAGGTCGTCGATCACGGGGTGAAGATAGGCGTTTGCGGGCGGAAGGTGAAGAGACGCAAGGCTTCTCCCTCAGTCGCGTGGGCCTTGCTCTACCCCGCCGTCATCCTCGGGCTTGACCCGAGGATGACGGCGGTATTTGAGCGGGGTGAACCTACCCGTCCTGCAACGACGACCACGTCCGCGCGGTCGGCGACGCCTCAGTGAGGGCGGGGGCGACGGCGGGAGAGGGCGCCTGACCCGGCTGCATCCGCGCGGCCAGCCAGCGCAGGTTCTGGTCCGCCGCCTCGGGCGGCAGGTCGCGGCGCAGGATGGCCTCGGCCTCGGCGGTCTTGCCCTGCAGGCCCAGCGCAAGGGCCAGGTTCTGGCGCACCTGCAGACTGGCGCCCGGCTGGGCGGCGGCGCGGCGCAGCAGAATTTCGGCGGACGGGGCGTCGCCCTCGCCGATGCGGGCGATGGCGGCGTTGGTCAGGACGTCGGCGTTGTCGGGCGACAGACGCAGGGCCTCGTTCCAGGTGGCGCGGGCGTCGTCGGGGCGGCGCACCTGCTGATAGGCCACGCCCAGCAGCGACAGGGGCCGCCAGTCGCGCGGCGCGGCCGCCTTGGCCTGTTCCAGCGCGGCGATGCCGTAGAAGGCCTGGCCGCGCGCGATGTGGGCGCGGCCGACCTCCAGCATGGCCTCGACGTTGGCGGGCTGGACGACCAGCACGCCCTGCGCCGTCTCGGCCGCCTGATCGAACTGGCCCAGTTCGCGCAGGGCCTGGGCCAGCTTGACCCCGGCGACCGGGTCCATCGGATTGAGCTGCTGCTCCTGGGTCCAGAAGACCGAGCGGCTGAGGGCGTCGGCCCGGTCATAGCCCGCGCGCGTCGCGGCGTCGGCAGGGGCGCGCGCTGCGGGCGCGGTCTGGCTCAGGGCCGGGGCGGCGAGGGTCAGAAGCGTCAGGCTGACGGTTGCGGCGAGGGCGGCGTTGCGCGACATGGAAGGGGTCCGTGGCGGTTCAGCCTGTAGGGTCGCGCCGACGGGTCAAGGTTTGGTTAATCGGCGTTAAGCGTCGGAAAGGTCGCCCCATGTCCCATCAGTCCGATCTGCTGATCGCCGCCGCCGAGGCCGCGCGCCCGGTCCGCATCGTCAAGGCGGGGGCGGCGCTGGAGGGACGCATCGCCGCCTGGGCCGAGGCCAACGGCTTCACCGGCAAGGCGGGCCAGCTGCTGGTGGTCCCCGGCGCCGACGGCGCGCCGGAGCTGGCCCTGTTCGGGGCGGGCGAAGCCTTTGATCCCATGACGACGCGCGGCCTGCCGACGCGCCTGCCTGCGGGCGACTGGCGGCTGGAGGGCGTCGAGGGCGAGGCGGCGCATTCGGCGGCCCTGGCCTTCGCGCTGGGGGGCTATCTGTTCGACCGCTACAAGGCCCGGCCCGAGCGTGGCCGGGCGCGTCTGGTCGCGCCGGACGGCCTCGACCTGACGGCGACGCTGAACATCGCCGCCGCCTGCGCCCTGACGCGCGAGATGGTGGACACCCCCGCCGCTGACATGGGGCCGCTGCAGCTTGAGACCATTGCGCGCGAGATCGCCGAGGGCGCGGGCGCGAGCCTGACCGTCACCACCGGCGACGCCCTGCTGGAAGACAACTATCCGGCCGTCCACGCCGTCGGCCGCGCCGCCGCCCCGCACCGCGCGCCGCGCGTGCTGGAGATCGGCTGGAATCTGGACAAGGCGGACCGTCCGCTGGTGGCCCTGGTCGGCAAGGGGGTGGTGTTCGACACCGGCGGTCTGGACCTCAAGGGCGCCGCCGGGATGCGCAACATGAAGAAGGACATGGGCGGCGCCGCCCACGCCCTGGCGCTGGGCCGGCTGATCATGCAGGCGGATCTGCCGGTGCGGCTGGTGGTTCTGGTCGCGGCGGTCGAGAACGCGGTGTCGGCCGACGCCTTCCGGCCGGGCGACATCCTGAACAGCCGCAAGGGCCTGACCATAGAGATCGGCAACACCGACGCCGAGGGGCGGCTGATCCTGGCCGACGTCCTGACGCGGGCGGGCGAGCATCAGCCGGACCTGACGCTGGATTTCGCCACCTTGACCGGCGCGGCGCGCATCGCGCTGGGGCCGGAGCTGCCGCCGCTCTACACCGACGACGACGCCCTGGCAGAGGGCGTGCTGGGCGCGGGCCGGGCGGTTGGCGACCCTGTGTGGCGGATGCCGTTGTGGGCGGGCTATCGCGCCTCGCTGGACAGCGAGATCGCCGATGTGCGCAACGATTCGGCCGCCTGGGCCCAGGCCGGGTCGGTGACGGCGGCCCTGTTCCTGCAGAAGTTCGCCCCGACGAGCGGCAGCTGGGCGCACATGGACGTCTTCGCCTGGAATCCGCGCGCCCGGCCCGGCTGGCCCGAAGGCGGCGAGGCCCAGGCCATCCGCGCCTGCTTCCGCTACCTCAGCGACAAATTCGCCAAATAGCCAAGGCTGTTAACGCCCCCTTCGGGATCGGCGCCTAGGGTGGGCGGCTCGAATTGTCCGAGCCGTCTAGAGACCGCCGCTTGACCGATGTCCTGGCCCTGCTGCCGCCTGGCGCGCCCCTGATCCTGCGGGACGGGGATCGCGTGGTGCTGGCCGAACAGGCGCTGGAAGGCCTGATGCGGGCCGAGGCCTATCGCCGGACCGATCCCGCTCACTGTCGTCTGCCGGTCGCCGACATCGTCGCCGACGATGGTCAGCGCATCGACCAGCTGCTGTTCGGCGAGGCCTTCGACGTGCTGGAGCGCCGGCAGGCCAAGAAGGGCGAGATGCGCGCCTGGGGCCGGGCGCGTCGCGACGGCGTGGTCGGCTGGGTCTCGCTGGAGGCCCTGGCGCCCGGCGCGCCCCTGGCGACGCGCCGCGTCGCCTCCGTTTCCGCCGCCCTGCCGCTGAACGCCCTGGTCGGCGACGATGCTCAAGGCCTTGCTGAGTCTGACCTTCAGTCCGTCGGCGCGTTCGAGCGTGACCTGGTCGCCGTGGCCGAGCGCCTGCTGGGCCGTCCGCACGCTCTGGGCGCCCGGTCTTCGCTGGAGACCGACTGCTCTGGCTTGGTGCAGCAGGCCTTGCTGGCCTGCGGCCTGCCGGGGCCCCGCCGAGCGGAAGAGCAGGCCCGTCTGGGGCGCGCCGTGACGCGCGCGGACGCCCAGCGCGGCGACCTGGCGATCTGGTTGTCGTCGGCCGAGGGCGACTGGACCGGCCATTCGGCCCTGATGATCGACGCCGAGCGCATCATCCATTCGACGCGCGCGCGCGGCGGCGTGGTGGTCGAGGCCCTGGCCGAGGTCGAGGCCCGCCTGACCGCCGACGGCTTCGCCTCCGCGATCTTCCGTCGGGTCTGAAACCCTAAAGCCTGATCCTGAAACGAAGAAAGGCGACCCGAAGGCCGCCTTTCCGTCGTCTGTCGTGTCCGCTCGCCCTTAGGCTTTCGGAGCCGGAGGCGTCGCCTGGGTCGCGGGGGCGTCGGCGGCGGGCGCCTCGGCCGGAGCGGCGCCGGCTTCCGTCGCGGCGGCGCCTTCAGCAGCCGGAGCTTCGCCTTCAGCAGCGGCCGGAGCGGCGGCGCCCGGCTGACGGGCGGGGTCCGGCGCCGGGATGGCGAAACCGGCCGAGCCTTGCGAGCGCAGCCAGGCGATCAGGTTGATGCGGGTCTTCTCGTCGCGGATGCCGGCGAAGGACATCTTGGTGCCCGGCACATAGCGGCCCGGCGCGTTGATGAAGTGATCCAGCTCGTCATAGTTCCAGGTCGGGGCCTCGGCCTTGTGCTTGGCCATGGCGTCCGAATAGGCGAAGCCCGCGCGGTGCATGGCGGGGCCGCCGACCACGCCGAACAGGTTCGGACCGATGCCGTCGGCGCCGCCCGAGTTGACGGTGTGGCAGGCCTGGCAGCGCGCGAAGGCGGCTTCGCCGGCGGCCAGGTCGGCGGTCGGCAGGACCGTGCCCCAGTCGATCGGCAGGGCGGCTTCGGCCGCGCCCGCAGCCGCTTCATCCGGCGCGTCGACGAAGTAGCCCATCTTCTCGGGCTGCTTGGTGTGGTAGACCATGCCCGAAACCTGCTGGACCACCAGGATCGCAAAGGCGGTGCCCAGGCACGCGCCCATAATCTTGTTCCACTTCAGATCGCCGCTCATTCCGCGTCGTCGCATCCCGTCTCTAGGTGAGCCCCCCGACCGCGAAGCGGCGTTCAGGCGTATTCTTGCGTGGGCGTCTCTTACACGCTAGCGCGACCTTCGCAACCGGCCCGGACGCTTCCGGGCGCTTTCAAGGCGCTGGGCGACCATGAATCCGCTGATAATGATACCCGCTCGCATGGCGGCCACCCGTCTGCCCGGCAAACCCCTGGCGGACATCGGCGGCAAGCCGATGATCGTGCGGGCGTGGCAGCAGGCCATGGCCTCGGGTTTCCGCGTCGCCGTGGCGGCGGGCGATCCGGAGATCGTCGCGGCGGTGCAGGCGGCGGGCGGGGAGGCGGTGCTGACCGATCCCCACCTGCCCAGCGGCTCGGACCGCATCCTGGCGGCGGCCCAGGCGGTCGATCCCGACGGCGCCCATGAGGTGGTCATCAACATCCAGGGCGACATGCCGTTCGCCTCGCCGGACCTGGCGAAAGCCTGCGCCGAGTTGCTGGCGCGCGAATCAGCCTGCGACGTCGCCACCCTGGTCGCGACCGAGGCGGACGTCTCGGACCGGGCCAATCCCGATGTGGTCAAGGCGGTGCTGGCCCTGGCGGACGGCGGGACGAGCGGCCGGGCCCTCTACTTCACCCGCTCGACCCTGTACGGCGACGGTCCCGTCTGGCGCCATGTCGGCATCTACGGCTATCGCCGTGAAGCCCTGGCCCGCTTCTGCGCCGCCCCGCCGTCGCCGTTGGAGAAGCGCGAAAAGCTGGAGCAGCTGCGCGCCCTGGAGATGGGCCTGCAGATCTGGGCCTCGGTGATCGATGAAGCGCCGCTGTCGGTGGACAATTCAGCCGACCTTGAGGCGGCGCGCGCGCTGGCGTGACGCTCTTCCTTCTCCCACAAGGGGAGAAGGCTTTATTCCGCCGCCCAGCTTTCCAGCAGCCGCCGCGCGATGGCGTAGGGCGGCGGAGGTTGGATGGTCGGGTGCGTCTCGTCCAGCACGGCGCGCGCTTCGCTGCGTGTCAACCAGGCGACGGCCTCCAACTCGGTCTGGTCGGGGGCGGCTTCGTCGGTCGTGACCTCGGCGATCAGGCCGATCATCAGCTGGGCCGGGAAGGGCCAGGGCTGGCTGGAGTGGTAGCGCACGTCCGACACCGTCAGACCCGCTTCCTCCATCACCTCGCGGGCGCAGGCTTCCTCGATTGCCTCGCCCGGCTCCATGAAGCCCGCCAGCGCCGACATGCGACCGGCGGGCCAGGCGGCCTGACGGCCCAGCAGGCAGCGCGGCTCGGCTCCGCCCTTATAGACCGGCAGCATGATGACGACCGGATCGACGCGCGGAAAATGCTCGGTCCCGCAAGCCGGACAGACGCGCTTCCACCCGCCGGACGCCTGGTCCGACGCCTTGCCGCAGGCGGCGCAGAAGCCGTGACGGCGGCGCCAGTCGAACAGGCTCTTGGCCGTGGCGGCGATGCCGGCGTCGGCTTCGGGCAGGACGACCGCCGCCTCGCGCATCTCGACAAAACGGCCCAGGCCTCCGGCGGGACCGCTGGTCGGGTCGATGGAGCCCTCGAACTCGGCGGCGAAGACCGGCGCGCCCTTCCACAGCCCCAGAAACACATCACGATCGCGCGCCAGATCGCGCGCATGGCCCAGCGACAGCCAGACCAGCCGCTCGGCGCCCTCATGGGTCTCGATCAGCGGCCGCCCCTCCCACAGGATCATGGCCAGGGCTTCGGGGTTGGCCTCCTGCTCGGCCAGCCAGGCGGCGTCGTTGCGAAGGTCGCCGGAGCGGTCGAGCGGATTGCCGGAAAAGACGTTGCGATGGGACATGACGCTTCATAGCCTTGAGCGCGCGTGCAGGGGAGGGCTTGATTCCCGCGCCGTCCGCCGTCATATCCCCTCTCGGAGATCGCGGGCGAAGGCTTCGCCAACCTGGTCAGGGCCGGAAGGCAGCAGCCACAACGAATTCCCCTTCGGGTCGCGGTCTCCACCTTTCCTGATTTTTTAGTGCGCTATCGTCGATCACGCGGTGATCGACTGCTTGAGCGCGTTTATGCGCTATCGCTCGTGACGCGGTCACGAGCTGCTTGAGCGCGCCGTCCCCTACATCTCCACCGCACCCGCATCTCCGCCGTCATCCTCGGGCTTGACCCGAGGATCGAGTTAAACGGCGTGCTCTGTCTTGCCGATGCCCCGCAGACAGATGGCCCGATCCTCGGGTCAAGCCCGAGGATGACGGCGAGGGAGGGGCGAACGGCGGCGTGGAAGGCCCATCGCGCAAGCTTCACGGAACCGGGCCGCGCCTCATTCGCTGAAAGGGCTTCGATCCCCTCATCAGGAGCAGGCGAATGAGCATTCTCGGCAAGATTCTCGGCGGCGTCTTCAGGAAGAAGGAGGCCCCGGCGGCGGCGCCCGCAGCCCCCGCGCCCGAAGCGGCGGCCCCGACCCCGGCGCCCGCGCCCGCCGCAGCCGCCGTCGCGCCCCAGCCCGCGGCCGAGGTCGATGTCGCCGGCATCCTCGACTTCATGAACGAGCAGCGCGCGCAGAAGCTGAACTGGCGCACCTCCATCGTCGACCTGATGAAGCTGATCGGCCTGGAATCCTCGCTGGCCGAGCGCAAGGAGCTGGCCGACGAACTGGGCTACACCGGCGACAAGTCGGACACGGCGAGCATGAATATCTGGCTGCACAAGCAGGTGATCCAGAAGATCCGCGACAACGGCGGCCAACTGCCCACCGATCTCTGAACCTCTCTGCGGCGCGAGGGGGTGCGCGACGGCGCCCCTTCGCGCTAAGACAGGACCATGAGCGACGCCGATCACAGTCTCGATGGTCCTCCGTGGGAGGAAGACGCGCCCGAAGTCGAGGAGCGCGACCCCAACACCGACGACATGTTCGGCGCCCCGCCGCCGTCCGCTGCGCCTGCCGCCGCGTCCGAACCCGCGCCTGAACCGAAGGCGGAGCCCGCGCCGGCGCCCGCTCCCAAGGCGTTCGAGGCCCCGCCCGCCGAGGGCGAGGCCTACACCGTTCTGGCCCGCAAATACCGGCCGCGCGCGTTCGAGGATCTGATCGGGCAGGAGGCGATGGTCCGCACCCTGACCAACGCCTTCGCTACCGGGCGGATCGCCCACGCCTTCATGCTGACCGGGGTGCGGGGCGTCGGCAAGACGACGACGGCCCGCCTGCTGGCTCGCGCGCTCAACAACGAAACCGAGACCATCGACAAGCCGTCCCTGGCCCTGAGCCCCACCGGGCGGCACGACGCCGCCATCATGGCGGGCCAGCACATGGACGTGATGGAGATGGACGCGGCGTCGCACACCGGCGTCAACGACATCCGCGACATTCTGGAAAGCGTCCGCTACGCGCCGGTCGAGGCCCGTTACAAGGTCTATGTGCTGGACGAGGTCCACATGCTGTCGACGCAGGCGTTCAACGCCCTGCTGAAGACGCTTGAGGAGCCGCCGCCCCACGCGAAGTTCATCTTCGCCACCACCGAGATTCGCAAGGTGCCGGTGACGATCCTGAGCCGCTGCCAGCGCTTCGATCTGCGCCGCGTCGAGCCTGAGGTTCTGGTCGGCCACCTGGGCCGCGTCGCCGAGCGCGAAGGCATGAAGATCGAGCAGGAGGCGCTGGCCCTGATCTCGCGCGCGGCCGAAGGGTCGGTGCGCGACGGCCTGTCGCTGCTGGATCAGGCGCTGGTCCAGGCCGAGCGCGGCGCGGTGGTCGAGACGGCCACGGTGCGCGACATGCTGGGTCTGGCCGACCGCACCCAGACCATCGCCCTGTTCGAACAGACGATGGCGGGCAAGACGGCCGAGGCGCTGACGACCTTCCGCACGCTTTACGGCTACGGCGCCGATCCGGTGCAGGTGGCCAACGACCTGCTGGAGCACTGTCACGCGGCCTCGGTCGCCAAGATGCTGGGGCCGAACGCCACCCGCCTGCCGGGCGATCAGGCGCAGAAGCTGGCGGCGCTGGGCGCGGCCATCTCGGCCGGGACGCTGTCGCGGACCTGGCAGATGCTGCTGAAGGCGCTGGACGAGGTGCGCCGCGCGCCCAATCCGGCCGATGCGGTGGAGATGGCCATTGTGCGGCTGGCCTACGCCGCCGACCTGCCGGGACCGGAAGAGGCGTTGAAGGCGATCCAGTCGGGCGGCGTGCCCGGCGGCGGGGCCGGTCCTCGCGGCGGCGGTTCAGGGGGCGGAGGCGGCGGCGCCTCGGCCATGCTGGCGGCGCGGCCGATGCAGGCGCCCGCCCTGCCCGATCCGCAGAGCTTCGAGGCCGTGGTCGCCCTGATCGGCGAGAAGCGCGAGATCACCCTGCAGATGGACGTGGAGCGCTACGTCCGCGTCGTCAGCTTCCGCCCCGGCGCCATCACCTATGAACCGGCCGAGGGTTCGCCCCACGATCTGGCGCGGCGTCTGGCTGGCCGCTTGAAGGAGTGGACCGGCCGCACCTGGCTGATCGCCGCCAACGGACAGGGCGGCGGCGAGACCCTGATCGAGGTCGAGAAGAAGGCCCGCGCCGCCCGCCGCGCGGCGGTCGAGGCGGACCCCTTCGTGGTGTCGGTCATGCAGGCCTTCCCCGGCGCCGAGATCAAGGAGATCGTCACCCTGGCCCCGGCCGTCGAGATGCCCGCCATCCCCGACGACGGCGAGGCGGGCGAAGACGACTGAGGTCTCACCTCCCCGCCAAGTGGGGAGGAGGGAGACGCCGCTTACAGAATCTGGGCGGCTTCTTCGAAGTCGAGGCGAGGCGAGCGGGGGAACAGGTTCTCGTCCGTGCCGTAGCCCAGATTCATGATGAAGTTCGGCTCGACATTGCTGTCGGGGAAGAACTCGGCCTTCACCCCCGCCGCGTCGAAGCCCGACATCGGACCCACGTCCAGACCCAGGGCGCGCGCGGCGATGGTCAGATAGCCGCCCTGCAGCGAGGCGTTGCGGAAGGCGGCTTCACGACGGCCCGCTTCTTCCGGGAACCAGTCGCGGGCGCCCGGCGCGTGCGGGAACAGCTTGGGCAGGGTCTCGTGGAAGTCGACGTCCTGGGCGATGATCAGATTGACCGGCGCGGCCAGGGTCTTGGCGCGGTTGCCTTCGGCCATGTGCGTCGACAGCCGGGCCTTGGCCTCGGGCGAGGTGACGAAGACGAAGCGAGCCGGGGTCATGTTGACCGCCGTCGGGCCGAACTTGGTCAGGTCGTAGAGTTTGCGGATCAGGGCCTCGGGCACGGGGCGATCGCTCCAGCCGTTGCGCGTGCGCGCCTCGGTGAACAGCTGGGCCAGGACCGGTTCGGAGACCGGCATGTCACGGGTCGGGAAGGCGTCAAAGGCCATCAGAGCTTCTCCAGAAACTGATTAGTAACTTCAAGTGTGGCTAATTAAGCGTGCGTCGCTGCGCCGTCAAGGGGATCGGCCACATAAGTTGTGACGGATGCGACGTCGCCGGGCGCGGCGCGCTTTCTTCGCCGGGGTCTGGAGCCGCGCGGCGCTTCGCCCTATCTAGGGGCTATGAAAGACCTCAACGCCCTGATGCAACAGGCCCAGGCGATGCAGCAGAAGCTGCAGGACGCCCAGGCGAAAATGGCCGAATCCACCGCCGAGGGCACCTCGGGCGGCGGCCTTGTCACCATCGCCTTGAAGGGCCCTGGCGAGATCACCTCGGTGAAGATCGACGACAGCCTGATGGCTCCCGGCGAGGGCGAGATCCTGGCCGACCTGATCGTCGCCGCCCACGCCGACGCCAAGCGCAAGCTGGACGAGATCAACAACGCCCTGATGCGCGACGCCGCCGGGCCGATGGCCGGGATGAACATCCCCGGAATGCCGAAACTCTTCTGATGGCCGCCTCCGCCGGGCCGGAAATCGAACGGCTCATCAGCCTGCTGGCCAAGCTGCCGGGCATGGGCCCGCGCTCGGCCCGGCGCGCGGCGCTGGCCCTGTTGAAGCGGCGCGAGCAACTGCTGGTCCCGTTGGCGGCGTCTCTGGCCGAGACGGCGGACAAGGTCGTCAACTGCTCGGTCTGCGGCTCGCCCGACACGCGCGATCCCTGCTCGGTCTGTTCGGATCAGGCGCGCGACAACACCCTGATCTGCGTGGTCGAAGAGGCCGGCGCCCTGTGGGCGATGGAGCGGTCGGGCGCCTTTCGCGGCAAGTATCATGTGCTGGGCGGCCTGCTGTCGGCGCTGGACGGCGTCGGCCCTGAGCAATTGCGCATCGCCGAACTGATCGGCCGCGTCAAAGGCGGCGAGATGGGCGGCGGGAAGGCTCGGGAGGTCGTTCTGGCCCTGCCCGCCACGGTCGACGGCCAGACGACCGCCCACTACCTGGCCGAGCGCCTGTCGGCGGCGGGGGTGCAGGTCACGTCGCTGGCGCGCGGGGTTCCCGTCGGCGGCGAGCTGGACTGGCTGGACGACGGCACCATCATTCAGGCACTGCGGGCTAGGCGTCCCGCCTGACGCCTCCCTCTCCCGGGAGAGAGGGAGGCTATTATCCGCTCCCGACTCCCGCTAGGAACGGAGCATGAACACGCTTGAGCTCATCCTGCTGATCGTCGCGCTCATGGCGGGCGGCGGTTTCCTGTGGGCCTTCATGGGCTGGCAGAAGACGAAGGGCGCGCTGGACGCCGCCGACGCCCGGCTGGAGCTGATGGAGGAGAGCCGGGACTCCATGGCCGAGTTCCTCAAGGCCCAGGCCTCCCAGTCGGCCGAGGCGGTGGCGTCCAAGCTGGTCGCTCGCGCCACCGAGACCTTTCAGGCCCAGGACCGCGTCGCGCGCGAGCGGATGGAGGCCCAGCTCAAGCCGGTGTCCGAAACCCTGGCCAAGTTTCAGCAGCACGTCACGGCTCTGGAAAAGGCGCGCGCCGACGAAACCGGCGGCCTGAAGGAGCAACTCAACCTGCTGATGGCCGCCTCCACCGCCACCCGCGACGAGGCGCGGCGCCTGACCGAGGCGCTGAAGGGCAACACCGGCCGGCGCGGCCGCTGGGGCGAACAGACCTGCCGCAACGTCCTGGAGGCGGCGGGCATGGCCGGCCGCTTCGACTTCGAGGAGCAGAACTCCTCGGCCACCGATGAAGGCCGCCAGCAGCGCCCGGACTTCATCGTCAAACTGCCCGGCGGCGGCATGTTCGTCATCGACGCCAAGGTGTCGCTGGCCTTCGCCGACGAGGCCGACGGCGACGAGGAAGCCCAGGCCCGCGCCATGTCCCTGCGCACCGCCGCCAGCATGAAGACCCATGTGCGCCAGCTGTCGTCCAAGGCCTATCAGGACCAGTTCAAGCCCAGCCCCGACTTCGTCGCCATGTTCGTGCCGGGCGACGCCTTCCTGGCCGCCGCGCTGGACCACGAGCCGGACCTGATGACCACGGCCATGGCCTCGCGCGTGGTCATCGTCACGCCCACCACCCTGTTCGCCCTGTGCAAGGCTGTCGCCTACGGCTGGCGCGCCGAGGAGCAGGCCCGCAACGCCGAGGACGTCGCCAGGCTGGGCAAGGAGCTCTACAAGCGGCTGTCGGTCATGGGCGGCCACGCCGCCTCGGTCGGCAAGGCGCTGGACGCGGCGGTTTCCCGCTACAACCAGTTCGTCGGCTCGCTGGAAAGCCAGGTCATGGTCTCGGCGCGCCGCTTCGAGGATCTGAAGGTCGATCACGAGGGCAAGGAGCTGCCCGAACTGAACGCCGTCGAGCAGTCGCCTCGCGCCCTCAGCCGCCCGGAGCTGCTGAACGCGCCGGAGTGACGGCTGCGTGTGACAAACATGCTTGACGCCCTGCGGTCGGGCTGTAAAACTTGCTTGTCAAATCAGTTTACGCGCGGCGAGCCTATGAAATCGATGAAACCTCTCGGCCTGAAAGGCGTCGCGGCCATGTTCGGCCTGGTGGTGCTGATCGGCTTCTTCGGCGGACTTGGCAGCGGCTTCTTGGCCGACCAACCCGGTACGGTGGCGTTCTGGACGACTGTCGCCTTCACCGCCGTCACGATGGCCGCCGTCCTGGGCGTGTCCTACTGGTGGTGGAGCCGTCTCGACGAGGCTGCGCGCGAGGCGCACAAATGGGCCTGGTACTGGGGCGGCAGCACGGGAATGTTGGTCGGTCTCGTCCTCATGTTGATGCTGACCACGCGCCCGGGCGACATCGTTCTTCCCGCCAGCCTGGGCGAGACGCCCGCTGATCTGGTCGCCGCCGGCATGATCATGATCTTGGGCTTCCAGCTCATCGGCTACGGCCTGGCCTGGGTCTGGTGGTGGCTGGGCCGTCGTTGAGGAGAATGCCGTGAGCGACTGCGCTTTCCTGGGCGACAAGCCCTTGGCCCGAACCGGTGTGTTGTTCCTGCTGAAGATGGCGGCGGGCGTCGTCTGGCTCGCCGGCGCCGCCTGGGGCGGCGCCTACCTGTCCAAGGGCGGCGACGCGCTGCCTTTGAAGGCGCTGGCCGCAGCCGCCGTGGTTCTGCCTGTCTTCGTCTGGATCGCCGTGCTTCGCCGACAGGCGGCGATCGATGAGCTGGAAGAGCGTTTGGCCCTGATGGCGCAGGCCCAGGGCGGCTGGTGGGCCCTGGCCTACGGCTCGACCCTGTTCGTCATCTCGAGCCTGATGGGCGATGGAGTGAGCCCTGTCATGCTGGCGACCCTGCCTGCGGGGGGTTTCCTGTTCGGCGAGGCGATGGCCCAGGTGGCGCGTTTCAACCTGTCGCGTCCCGGCCAGGAGAGACGCGCATGAAGAACCGCCTCAAGGTGCTGCGCGCCGAGCGCGACTGGAGCCAGGCGCACCTGGCCGATGAACTGGGCGTGTCGCGCCAGACGGTGAACGCGCTCGAGACCGGCCGCTACGACCCTTCCCTGCCGCTGGCGTTCAAGATCGCCCGGCTGTTCCAGATGCCGATCGAATCCATCTTCATCGACGAAGAAGGCTGACGGCTGTTTCTCCCCTGCGACCCCTAGGAGCCTGACCATGATCCGCCGACTCTGGAGCCGCGCCGCCGCCTCCGTCTCCGCCGCCGCCCTGACCGCCGTCCTGCTGGCGCCGACGACGCCCGCCTTCGCCCAGGCCGCGCCCGCCGCCGCCGATCCGGCGGCCGTGACCGCCGCCCCGGCCGGGTCCGGTCCGCGCCTGTGGGTGGTCAAGGATGCGGACTCCACCCTCTATCTGTTCGGCACCGTCCATGTGCTGAAGCCCGAGACGCCGTGGGGCAGCGCCAAGCTGGACCGCGCCTTCGCCGGCGCCGACGAATACTGGTTCGAGATCGCCGACCTGAACGACGCGGCCGGCGCCGTGCCGATCATCCAGTCCAAGGGCGTGTCGCCCGACCGTCCCCTGTCCAGCCTGCTGACCGCAGAGGAACAGGCCGACCTCGACGCCGCCGCCCGCTCCATCGGCGCGACGGCGGCCCAGTTGGACCCGCTGCGTCCGTGGTTCGCGGCCCTGCAACTGGCCATGGCCAGCATCACCAAGGCCGGCTACCTGCCGCAGAACGGCGGGGATCAGGTGCTGCACGCCCGCGCCGCCGCGACGGGCAAGCCGATCAAGGGTTTCGAGACCATGCCCCAGCAGATCGGCTTCATCGCCGACATGTCGGAAGAGGCGCAGCTGGCCATGCTGCGTTCGGGTCTGAAGGAGTTCGATCAGGCGCCGGAGTTCCTGGGCCGCATGGTCGGCGCCTGGTCGACCGGCGACGTCGACGGCCTGGACGCCCTGATCGGCCAGGAGATGAAGGCGGAATCGCCCGAGATGTACGAGGTCATGCTGACGCGTCGCAACACGGACTGGACCAATCAGATCGTGACCCTGCTGGAAGGCTCGGGCACAGCCTTCATCTCGGTCGGCGCCGGCCACCTGGCGGGGGCCGACAGCGTCCAGGCCATGCTGGCCAAGCGCGGCGTCACGGTCGAGGAAGTGCGCGACTGACCCGTCGCGTTCTCTGTCAAAAAATCCAAAGGCCCGGTTCGCCGGGCCTTTTCTTTTGGTCCGCGCCCTATATCTTCGCCGCTCGCTTCGGCGACGCGGGTATAGTTCAGAGGTAGAACGTCAGCTTCCCAAGCTGAATGTCGCGAGTTCGATTCTCGCTACCCGCTCCAACACTTAGCTGGTCTTTTACAGGCGATTTTTGTCGCCGGTTTTGCGTTTTCTTCCTCCGTTCGGCTTGGTCGATGTGCTGGATGGGTTCGTCGCGCTTCACGTACCGGTCGATAAGTCGCTCCACGCGGACCTCGCACCAGCCCATGACATCCGCGATTTCGCGAGGTGTTGGCTCTGCGCGATAGAACCTCGTTGCCGCCGTCCCTCTCAAGTCATGGAAGTGAAGACCCTTGGGGCGCGCTTGATTGCAGAGTTCCAGGACGCCCTGAAGCCGGCGCCCAACGGCGACATCCTCCTGGCGTCCGTGAACTGCGTACTCCTGCTGATGTCGCTGATCATCGTCTTGGGTCGGTGGGAGTGGCGCGCGTACGCTCCGCTGCGTGACGCGACTTCGCGACGTCAATTTCAATCCTGGCCTGTGGTATTGAGCGCCTTCATTCTCTCTTAAGTTGAATTGAAGCATCCTGTCGGCTCAATCAGGAGCCCAACGATGCAGAAGGCGTGTGGTTCTGGAGGGCGGGGCGTGCGGCGGCGCGAACGGCGCGGCGCGGCCGCCATAGAGTTCGCCATCGTCGGCCCGTTTTTCCTGCTGCTGGTCGTAGGCATGATCGTCTATGGCGGCTGGCTGTGGATGGCGCACTCGGTACAGGCGGCAGTGTCCGAGGGCGCGAGGGCCGCCGTCGCCGGACTGGATGCGGCCGAACGGGAAGGGCTGGCCCGCGACGTGGTCGCCGATCATCTGCGTGATCTGGGGCTGAGGAGCGGCGACGCAACGGTCGAGATCGATGCGGATGGTCGCTTCTTCCGCGTCGTAGTGGCCTATGACGCTGGACGGCATCCGTTGATGGCGCTGGCGCCGCTGACCGTGGCGCCGCCCAGGGTCATCCGCCGCACCGCCGTCATTCAGATCAGCGAGGCGTGATATGCTGAGACGACTGATGGAACGAAGCCTGCCCGCGCGCCTGCGTCGGGATCGGCGCGGCGGGGTGACGATCATGTCCGCGGTGTTCGGCGGCCTGATCTGCGTCAGCGCGGCCCTGGCGGTCGATGTCGGGGTGGTCGTTCTCAAGGGGCGCGAGCTTCAAGGCGCGGCCGATCTGTCGGCCCTCGCCGCCGCCGGCGCTCTGAACGACGCCGAGACGGCCGCCGAGACGACGGCGCGCGCCAACATCGCTGATCTGTCAGACGTTCAGGTGGAAACGGGAGTATATACGCCTGATCCGGCCTTGCAGCCGTCAGAACGATTCGTTGCCGGCGGGACTGACGTCAACGCGGCGCGGGTCGTGGCGACAGCGCCCGCGCCGTTGTTCTTCGGCCGGTGGATCCTGGGCCGAGAGACAGTCAGCGTCACCAAGCAGGCGACGGCGGCGCGGCCGGGCGGGGCGCCTACGGCCATGTTCTCGATCGGATCGCGCCTGGCGTCGCTGGACGGGGGCTTGGCCAACGCCCTGCTGTCGGCGCTGTTGGGTGCAAGCGTGTCCCTGACCGCGATGGACTATCGCAATCTGGCCGACGCCCAGGTCAGCCTGCTGCAGTTTTCGGACGCTCTGGCCGTGGACCTGGGCGTGACCGCCGGCGACTATGACGCCCTGTTGAAGCATGAGATGGAGACGCGCCGTGTCCTGCGGGTGCTTGAAAGAGTCGCGGGCTCTGACGCGAAAGGCGTGTTGGGCAAGCTGGTCGGCGCGCCCGCCGATGCACGCCTGAAGCTGGGTGATCTGATCGGGGTGGAAGCCGAGGCGCGCCACGGCCTGCGCGAGCGCTTGAACGCGCAGGTGTCGGCCTTGGATCTGCTGATGGCGACGCTGCAGACGGCGAACCAGGAGCGTCAGTTGGCCCTGGACGTCGGCGCTCGGGCCGGGCTGGCGGATCTGGACGTCATGCTGGCGATCGGCGAGCGCCCGAACCGTTCGTCCTGGCTGACGATCACCGGCAAGGGCGAACCGATCATTCGCACGGTGCAGACGCGGCTTTACCTGAAGGCGACGGCGCTAGACCGTGTTCCTCTGGTAGGTGCGCTGGCCCAGGTGAAAGCGCCGGTCCTGGTCGAAGTCGCCGGGTCGGAGGCGCGGTTGAAGTCCATCCATTGCGGGGCCTCGCCGCGTGTTCTGGTTGAGGCGAAACCGGGCGTGGCGCGGGTGCGGCTAGGGCAGATCAACGAAAGGCGCCTGCACGATTTCAAGTCCGAGTTGACGGTATCGCCGGCCGCTCTGGTCTCCGTCCTGCTGATCAAGGTTGAGGGCAAGGCCGACATCCAGGTTGCGGACATGACCTGGAGCGAGCTGGGTTTCACCGGCTCGGATATCGGTTCGAGCGAGCCCAAGACGGCGCAGTCGAGCGGTTTCATCAACGGCTTGATGGTCAGTCTGCTTCGCGATTTGGAGCTGACGGCCCTGGGGTTGCCGCTGCACATCGTCACCCAGCCGCTGGGCGTGGTGCTGACGCCGCTGGGGCCGGCGCTGGATGCGGTGGTTCAGCCGCTGCTGCAACTGTTGGGCGTGGGGGTGGGCGAAGCTGACGTATGGGTGCACGGCGTGCGCTGCCCCAACCAGGGCGGGACGCCGCAACTGGTCGGTTGAAGCGGGAGCGGGGCGGCGACTTCGGCCCCGCTCGACGTCAGCCTTCGGTCGGGCGCAGGCCGGTGGCGGCTTGCTGCACCGCGGCCGGACGACGTTGGCCGCCGGCGGCGATGACGCGGTCGATGCGGGCCTTTTCGGCGCGGAAGGCGGCCAGATCGGCGCCCGCCAGGACGGTGCCTTCCTGGGTCTTGATGCCGGCCGGATTGATCCGCTGGCCGTTGCGCCAGATTTCATAGTGCAGGTGCGGGCCGGTGGAAGCGCCGGTCGAACCGACGTAGGCCACCACCTGGCCCTGGGTCACGCGCTGACCGGCGCGCATGCCCGAGGCGAAGCGCGACAGGTGGCCGTAGCCGCTTTCCAGCCCATTGGCGTGGCGGATGCGCAGCCAGTTGCCGTAACCGCCCCAGCGACGGGCCTCGACCACCACGCCGTCGGCGGGGGCCACGACCGGCGTGCCGGTGGAGGCGGCGAAGTCCATCCCCTGGTGCATCTTGCGATAGCCCGAGATGGGGTGGGTGCGGACGCCGAAGTTGGAGCTGACGCGGCGGAAGTTCTGCAGCGGGGTGCGCATCATGGCGGTGCGCGTGTTCTTGCCCGTGGCGTCGAAATACTGGGCCGTCTTCGAGCCGGCGGGCTGGAAGCGGTAGAAGGCGTGGCCCTTCAGCTCGGCGTAGAGCAGTTCGCCGGTCTCCACCGTGCGGCCCGATTCCGTCACCGTGCGGTCGAAGACCAGGGTGAACTCGTCCGAGGCGCGCACGTCGCGCTGCATGTCGAACTTGTGGGCGAACAGCTGGCTGGCGCGGCGCACCACGGCCGAGGTGGCGCCCAGTTCGCGAGCGCTGGCGGACAGGGAGCGCTGCACCTTGTCGTTGGCGACGACGGTTTCCTCAGTGACCTTCTCGTCCAGCGAGCGCAGGCGAAGCGCGCCGTCGAAGCTGCGCGACACGGTCAGCTGGCTGGCCGGGCCGGTGCGCATGGTCAGGCCGATCAGGCGGGCGTCGCCCAGGCCGCCGCGCGGCTTGGACACGGCGGTCTCGAAGCGGAGACCCGCGCGCAAATCCTTGAGATCGAAGGCGCTGGCGACGGTGTCGGCGACAGCGCGGGCTTCATCGGCGCCGACGCCGGTGCGTCGCACGGCCTGTTCGAAGGTTTCGCCGCGACGAATCTGGACCGGAATGGCTTCCGGGGCGGTCATGCCGGCCGGCGCGGCGGCGGCGGCGTAGGCCTGCGCTTCAAGCGATTCGATCTGTTCCGCGGTCAGGACCGGAACTTCCTCGGCCTTCACCTGTTCATATCCACGACCGGCCAGCAGGGCGATGCCCACGGCGGCGCAAGTCGTCAGCAGGTGCGGCGCAAGCCGAACGGGCTGGCGGCGAGGATCGAACTGAGCCATGGGTCCCCGGCATATCGACGACGCTTAAAGCGCCAGACCAGTCGAAATTAGATTCACGCCGGACATTCCTGACCGACAGTGAAGCGAGCCGTATAGCCCGCCTGACCCATATTGGGAAGCGGGTGCGTTACATTCAGTTAACTTGGCGGGGGATCGGCGCAGTATTTCAGCGTTCGTTTTGGTGCGGATGTGAATCTTCGCCATTTTTAAGGTCTGGTGGTCCTGTAGTGGCGACATGGACACGGTATAGTTGTCGTGCTGCAACGACTGTCATCGTGGCGCATTTTGTGGCGTTGTCGCCCTCAACCACTAAACGAAGATCGTTCCGCGACCTTGACCGAAGACGCCGATCCTTCCCCGCCGCGCGCGCAGACACGCAAACGCACTGCTTCGATCGCCCTTCTGAAGGGGGCGGGCGTGGCGCTGATGGTTCTGCTGATCCTGGCGGCGACGTTGTATCTGAACCGCCGGGCGGCGGCGCGGGAGCTGCTGGTCGGCTGGCTGGACCGCAAGGGCATCGACGCCGATGTCGAGGTCGAACGGCTGGAGCTCAACGGCTTTGTCGGCAAGGTCTCCATCGGCGATCCCAAGAACCCCGACTTCAAGGTCGAGCGGGTCGAGGTCGACTACGCCGTGGGGCTGCCGTGGTCGAAGGCCGGGCTGGGGGTGACGCCCAGCCGCGTCCGTCTGGTCCGCCCGATCGTGCGCGCGACGTGGAAGAACGGCGAGCTGTCGCTGGGCAGCCTTGATCCCCTGGTTGAGGAGTTCACCGGCAAGCCGCCCAAGCCGGATTCCCGCGCGCCCCTGGTCATCGTCGAAGGCGGCCAGGCGCGCCTCGACACCGAATACGGTCCGTTGCGCCTGCTGGCGGACGCGCGGATCGACGACGGCAAGCTGATGCGGCTGTCGGGTCGGATGCCCGCCGCCTCGCTCAAGAGCGGCGATACCGAGGCGCGCGGCCTGGCCGGCGTCATCGAGGTGACGACCGTGGGCGACCGTACGGCGGTGAAGCTGGACGCCCAGGCCGAGCGCTTCGTTGCTGCGGGCTTCGGCGGGCAGGGGGCGGCCTTGAGCCTCAGCGGCGATCTGCCCTACCCGGACATGAAGACCCGGCGCGGCGACGGCCGGGTCGGCCTGACCGCGCGATTGACGGCGGATGAACTGGCCAGCGCCGGGACGACGGCGCGTCAGGCGGCGGCGACGATGGAATTCGCCGGGGCGGTCGAAGGCTGGCTCAACGCCTATAGCCTCAAGGGCGAGGCCAAGACGGCGGCGACGGCGGACCGGCTTCAGGGCGAGGGGATGGAGGTTCGCCAGGCGGCGCTGGACCTCAGCCGCGTGACCCTGTCGACGTCGGGCGGGACGGAAGGCCAGGAGATGAAGTGGCGCGCGGCCTCGCCCCTGCGGCTGACGGCGGCGTCGGGTCGGTTGGGCGAGGCCCGCCTGACCCAGGCGGTCGTCGCTTCAAGCGCGATCGAGGCGGGCGGCAGGGGCGGCGCCTTCGAGGTGCGGGGTCCGGCGACCCTGAGCGCGCAGCGGCTGGCGACCGGCGATGTGGCCCTCAGCGGCGCGCGCGGCCGCCTGGACTTCGATCTGGTGCGGGACTCCATCACGCGGATCAGCGCGACCGGCGCGCTGGGGGCCGATCGGGTTTCGGCGCCGGTGCTGGGCGCGCCGCTGGCCGGCGATCTTCCGGAACTGGCCGAGTTGAAGCGGGCGCTGGGCGCCTTCGCCGTGGATGCGCCCCAGGTGCGGCTGGTCAGCGACAACGCCGGGGTCGAGCTGACCCTGCTGCGGCCGATCACCGCCCGCCCGGCCAACGGCGGCGAGCTGAGACTGTCGGCGGCGACGGGGCCGGTTCTGTCCCTGACGGCGGACGGAGCGACGCGCGGGGCTTTCAGCGTGGCGTCCAAGCGCGGCGGCGGCCTGCCCGAGGCGCGCTTTGACGGCGTTGAATGGCGGCTGACGCCGGGCGGCTTCGCGGCGAAGCTGAAGGGGCAGGCGGCCCTGGACTTCGGCCCGGCGCGCGGGATCGCCTTCAGCACCCAGGGCGAACTGGCCTCGGCGGGCGGGCGCCTGACCTATACGGCAAGCGATTGCATTGCGGTGACGCTGGACAAGCTCGACCTGGGCGAGAACTCGGTCGAGGCCGTGTCCGGCCGCGTGTGCCCGACGTCGGCGCCCCTGTTCGCCGCCCGGAACGGCGCCTGGCGCGCTCAGGCGCGTCTGGCCGATGTGGCGGCGACGGCGCCCGTCTTCGAGATCGGAATCTCCGGCGCCGAGGGCGATCTGGTCGTCGACGGCGCGGCCAAGGGGCTGTCGATGCGGGTGGGCGTCAGCAAGGCCCAGGTCGCGGATACGGCCGATCCGGTCCGCTTCCTGCCGCTTCAGGCCAAGGGCGAGGCGCGGCTGGCGGGCGACGTCTGGACCGCCGGATTTGATCTCAGCCGACTGGAGCACGCCATCGGCCGCGTCGAGGTGCGCCACGACGTTCAGGCTGAAGCGGGCGGGGCGGTGATCTCGGCGCCCAGCCTGGCCTTCACCGAGCATGGGCTTCAGCCGGACGACCTCAGCCCGCTCGTGGCCGACTATGTGAAGTCGCCGGTCGAAGGTTCGGCCGGGTTCGAGGGGCGTTTCGACTGGGCGGCCGAGGGGGCGACCAGTTCGGGCGTCCTGATCGTGCCGGAGCTGGATTTCACCAGCCCGGCGGGCAAGGTCCAGGGGCTGAAGGGGCGGGTGGAATTCACCAGCCTGACGCCGCTGATCACCGCCCCGGACCAGAAACTGACCGCCGATCGGGTGCAGACGGTGACGCCGCTGACCGATCTTCAGCTGTCCTTCGGCCTGGACGAGAAGGCCCTGACCATCGGCGGCGGCCAGATTCAGGCGGCGGGCGGGCGCATCAGCGTCGAGCCCCTGTCCCTGCCGCTGACGCCGGGCGAAGGCTGGGGCGGGGTGGTCGTGGTCGAAGGCGTACAACTGAACGAATTGCTGAAGAGCGCCAATCTTCAGGACAAGGCCGAGTTCGACGCCGTGGTGTCGGGGCGGCTGCCTTTCACCTATGATCCCAAGGACGGCTGGCGCATTGTCGGCGGGGTGCTGAACGGGGTGCGGCCCGGCCGTCTGTCGATCGAGCCTCAGGTGTTCGACGACCTGGCCGCCGGCGGCGGGGGCGAGGCGGGCGTCCCGCCTAACGCCATGCAGGATCTGGCCTATCAGGCCATGCAGGATCTGGCGATCAGCGACCTGACCGCCGAGGTCAACAGCCTGGATCAGGGGCGTCTGGGCGTCCGCTTCCGCATCAACGGCCGCCACGATCCGCCCGAGCGCGAACAGCTTCGCCTGACCTTCTTGGAACTGATCCGCCGCGACTTCATGACCAAGAAGCTGAATCTGCCGTCGGATACGCCGATCGACCTGACGCTGGACACGACCTGGAACGCCAACCAGATCATCTCGGATCTGCTGGAATATGCGCGTCGCGGGGAGACGCCCGTGCTGACGACGGATGAAACGCCTTGAGTCACGGCTGCGCTTTGTTCAGAACCCATTCACACGCCGCTGCGTTTAATGGCGGTGACTTCCAACGCCGCCTTCGGAGACCGGCCTCATGATCAGCAAGCGTCAGATCGTCGCCATGCTCGGCCTCGGCGCCGTCAGCCTGGCCGCATGCGCGCCTACGGTGAACATCAAGTTCAGCGAGCCGCTGCAGATCTATGCCAAGCTCGACGCCGACATCCGCATCAAGCTGGACCAGGAACTGCAGAACCTGCTCCGCGAAAACCCCAACCTGTTCTGAATGTGAAAGGGGGCTTTGACATGACTTACCGCAAACTCTTCGTGGCCGTGGCCGCTGTCGCTGCTCTGGGCGTCGCCGCCGGTGCCGCCGTGGCTCAGACCGCCTCGCAAAAGGCCCTGGTCGATCAGGCCAAGGCCGCCGGCGCGGCCGGTGAGCAAGCCGACGGCTACGTCGGCGTGCGCACCTCGGTGAACGCCGACACCCAGGCCGCCATCAGCGCGACCAACGCCGGTCGTCGCCAGGCCTACGCCCGCAGCGCCGCCGACGCCGGCACCTCGGCCGAAGTGGCCGGCGCCCGGATGTTCGAGACCCAGCTGCTGCCGCGCATCAGCTCGGGCCAGTGGTACAAGAACGCCCAGGGCCAGTGGGTCCAGCGCTGAGCTGAGCCATGAAGGCGACCTTCAGGAGCGGGCGACTTGTCCGGCTTCTGCGGTCGCTGGTTCTCGCCGTCGCCATATCGGCCGTCAGCACGCTTGGGCTGGCGGCCTATTGGCGTCTGATCGGCGGGGGCGAGATGAGCCTGCACGGCTGGATCGCCATGGGGCTGGGCGTGCTGGGCACGGTCGGCCTGGCTTGGGGACTGATGGCCCTGGCCTTCCGCTCTGATCGCGACGGCTGGGACGATCAGGTCGACAATAGCTTCGACCCCGGCATCGAGAGCGCCGAGGACCGCAAGGACGACGACCTCTACTATTAAGGCTTCAGGCGGCGGCTTCCGCCTGGCCGGAGAGGGCGGGCAGGAACAGGCCGCGCGCCAGGGCGTCCACCACCGGCACGGCCACGGCGTCGCCCATCAGCTTCAGCGCCGCGCTTTCGCTGGCGGGCAGGCGATAGGCGTCGGCGACCCCCATCAGCCGCGCGGCCTCGCGCCCGGTCAGTCGACGCATGGCGACGCGGCCGCCGTCGACGATCACGACGTACTGGCGCGATGAACCGCCTGACGGCGTGCGCAGGCATCCGGCTAGACCGTCGAAGCGCATCTCCAGCCGTTGCAGCTTTTTTCCGTCCTTGGTTCGCACCCGGCGGAAGGCTGCGCCGACGCGCCGCTCTCCTGAGGCTTTGAGCGTCTCCAGCCGCGCTCGGTGCAGCGGCGACAGCATTGTCAGCAGGGTCTGCGTCTCCGCTTCGCTGAAACAGGGCGCCTCGGCCTCCAGCACGGCCGCCAGATCCAGGTTGCGGCGCGGCGGAACGGCCAGCCGCCACCAGGCCCAGTTCGCCTTCGCCGCTTCGGGCAGGCGCTCCCAGGCGGCGATCAGGCGCGAGGAATGGAAGGGCTGGACCGGGGCGGGCAGGCGCGGCCCCTCGACACCCCGCATGGCGACGATGAACAGGCGCGGCCGCGACTGGGGCAGCCACAGCCCGGCGTCGATCTCCAGGGCGCCGACCGTATAGCCGGCCTCGGCCATGGCCCCGCACACGGCGGCGAAATCCTGGCCCTCGCCCGAGGTCAGCAGGCCGACGACGTTCTCCAGCACGATGATGGGCGGGGCGCGGCCTTCGGCGTCCAGACCCTGCATCAGCTTCCAGAAGCCCCAGAAGGCGCCCGAGCGCTGGGCCTTCAGCCCGCCGCGCGCGCCCGCCAGGCTGACGTCCTGACACGGCGACGACGCCCAGCACAGGTCAGGCGCGCCTGGAACCTGATCCGGCGTCATCGCCCAGACGTCGGCGTGGATCAGCGAGGTCTCGGGATGGTTGGCGCGAAAGGCGCGGGCCTTGGCCGCGTCGATGTCATTGGCCAGGATGGTGCGGAAGCCTGTCAGTCCCAATCCCGCTAGTCCGCCGCCCGCGAAGAACTCGCAGGCCGTGAAGGGGGCGCCTGCGTTTGCTGCGGGGTCATGACGAATCGGCATGAGGGGACATTAACCCAGGCGAGCCGCTTTGGCGCCTGTCTTGACGGGGAGAAGGCAAACCGGGACTTTGGCCGCGAATTTCCAGAAAGGACCGCCATGCGCGTCGCCCTCCTCTCCGCCGCCGCCCTCTGCCTGGCCTTGGCCGCCTGCTCGCAGCCCGCTGAAAAGGCGTCTGAGCCCGTCAAGGCCGAGCCGCGCGCCCTGGCGGGCGTCGATCTGGACCAGCCGGTGCGGGTGCTGGGAACCGAGCCCTTCTGGGCGGTGGAGATCAAGCCGGACGGCCTGACCTATTCCGGCGTCGACCGGGCCGAGCAGAAGGCCGCCAACCCCGGCCCGAGCCTGCAGGGCACGGTCGCCAGCTGGAGCACCAAGACCGAGGCCGGGACGGATCTGACCGTCATCCTGACGGCGACGGACTGCTCGGACGGCATGAGCGACCGCACCTATCCCCTGACCGCCAAGGTCGAGATCGGCGATGAGACCCTGACCGGGTGCGCCGCCGCCACGGCCGCCATCGAGAGGGCCGGGGAGAGCGGCCGCGTAGAATAAGGCGAAGCTGGCGCCCGGCTTGCATTGAGCGCTGTTATGCGGCCGGGCTGTCCCCGGTCGGTTCACAGGCCAGGATGGTCCCATGACGCCCGTAGCGACGCCGATCGACATCCGTCCCCTGACTTCGCTCAGGTTCCTCGCGGCCCTGTGGGTCGTGGTCTATCTGATGTGGCCCAACCTGGCGGTCGGCGGCATGCCCGCCCTGGCCGCCAAGGGCTACCTGGGGGTCGAGCTCTTCTTCGTCCTGTCGGGCTTCATCCTCAGCCACGTCTATCTGCAGGCGTTCGGTGAGAAGCGCTTCGACTACAAGGGCTTCCTGTGGGCGCGCATCGCGCGGGTCTATCCGCTCCACCTGTTCACCCTGTTCGGCGTCATGGCCCTGGGGTTGGCGGCGACGGCGGCGGGCATGGCGATCGACGCCGGCATCCTCAGCTGGAAGACGCTGCTGCCCAACCTGCTGATGGTCCACGCCTGGGGCTTCGCCGGCGAGGCGGGATGGAACCACCCGTCCTGGTCGATCTCGGCCGAGTGGTTCGCCTATCTGACCTTCCCCGTCTTCGCCGCCGCAGCGTGGAAGTTGCGGAACCGACCATGGCTGGCGACGGGGGCGGCCGCCCTGCTGCTGGTCGCCCTCTACGTCGGGTTTGAGCGCGTCGCCGGCTATCGCCTGACCGAGGCGACGTTCAAGTGGGGGGCGCTGCGGATCGTGCCCTGCTTCGCCTACGGCTGCGCCCTCTACCTGGTCTATCGCCGGGCGCCCTTGCCGCGCGCGGGTCTGCTGGCTCTGGCGGCGGCGGTCGTGACGGCGCTCAGCGCCTCGCTGATGAGCTGGGACGGGATCACCGTCCTGTCCGGCGGCCTGCTGATCCTGGCCCTGGCCAGCATTCCGGCGAACAAGGCGGGCGTGCTGGGCTCCGCGCCCGCAGTCTATCTCGGCGAGATCAGCTATGCGGTCTATATGCTGTGCGCCCCGTGGCAGATCCTGGCGGTCAATGTCGCGGCGCGCCTGACCGGAGCGGAAGACAAGCAGCTTCCTCTCGTATTGTGGCTGGCGATCATCGCGGGCTTGATTGTCGCGGCCGCGATTGTTCATCAACTGATCGAGCGCCCGGCTCGTCGTTTCCTGCGCGGATGGGCGGCGAGGCGGCGATCATCTGTGGATCAGCCGGGGAAACAGTCGGAAACAGTTCTTCAACATTCTGACCCTATCGTCTAAGGCTTGTCCGCGTTCAGTCGGGAGCACGCCAGATGATGAAACGGCTCACAGCCGCCGCCCTTGCGGCAAGCCTAGGCTTTTTCGCCTTCACCACGACCCCGGCTCAGGCCGGCGATCCCTACTGGCAGTGCGTGACCTTCGCGCGCATGTTCTCGGGCATTCAGATCTTCGGCGACGCCTGGACCTGGTGGCGTCAGGCCGTCAGCAAGTTCCGCACCGGCGACGCGCCTGAGACCGGCTCGGTGCTGGTGTTCCAGCCCCACGGCCGCATGAGCGCCGGCCACGTCGCCGTCGTCTCCGACGTCCTCACCGACCGCGTGATCCGCGTCACCCACGCCAACTGGGGCGGCAGCCGCGGCAAGGTCGAAGAAAACGTCACCGTCGTCGACGTCTCGTCCTCGGGCGACTGGAGCCGGGTGAAGGTCTGGTACAACCCGATCAACGATCTGGGCACGACCGTCTATCCGACCTACGGCTTCATCTACAACAACGCCCGCGACGCCTTCGCCAACGGCCGTCAGATGGCCGCCAACGCCGCCGCCGAAGACCGCGCCGCCAACTAGGCTTCTCGCGTCGAAAAAGGGTCTGGTCCCGCTCGGCTGATCGGGCGATAGCTGACGTATGACCGAAGCAAACGACATTCGCGGACACGCTATCGAAACGGCCAAGCATGAGCCGCAGGGCGTGACCTACGCCGGCTATCTGGCGCTCGACGACATCCTGTCCGCCCAGAAGCCGCGCTCCGACCAGCACGACGAGATGCTGTTCGTCATCATCCACCAGACCAAGGAACTGTGGCTCAAGCAGATCCTGCACGAGGTGGCGCTGGCGCAGACGCTGGTGCGCGCGGGTGATCTGGTGCCCGCCTACAAGAGCTTGGCCCGCGTCAGCCGCATCCAGTCGGTGATGACCCAGAGCTGGGACATCCTGGCCACCATGACGCCCGCCGACTATCTGAAGTTTCGCGGCGACCTGGGCGCCAGTTCGGGCTTCCAGAGCGACCAGTTCCGTCGTCTGGAGACCATGCTGGGTCTGAAGGATCCGCGCTTCCTGCGCTTCCACGCCGAACGCCCGGACGCCCATGCGGCGCTGCAGGCGGCCCTGGAGGCGCCCAGCCTCTACGACGACGCCCTGCGTCAACTGGCCAAGGCGGGCCTGCCGGTGCCGGAGGCCGTGCTCAACCGCGACGTCAGCCAGTCCTATGAGGCGAACGAGGGCGTCGAGGCCGCCTGGCTGGAGGTCTATCGCGACACCGAACGCTGGTGGCCCCTGTACCAATTGGCCGAAAAGCTGGTCGATCTGGACGACGCCCTGCTGACGTGGCGGCACAAGCATGTGGTCACGGTCGAGCGCATCATCGGCCGTCGTCAGGGCACGGGCGGCACCGACGGCGTCGGCTATCTGGTCGAGACGCTGAAGCGTCGCTGCTTCCCCGAGCTGTGGTCTCTGCGCACCAAGCTGTAACGCTGGAAACCTTCGCCGCTGGCAGGGGTTTCTCTCTTGAGCAGCAACGGAGGTTTCCGATGGCCGGCAACAGCCACGACATCAAGGTCCTCAACGGTTTGGTCGAGGGGCTGATCGACAGCGCCGACGGCTATCATGAAGCGGCGGTCGAAACCGCCGACGCCGCCTATCGCACCTGGTTCGAGGCGCGAGCGGCCGAGCGCCGTCGGTTGGCCGAAGAGTTCAAGGCGGCCGTGCGTGAACGCGGCGGATCGCCCGAGGAGGACGGCTCGATCCTGGCCAAGGCGCAGCGCGCCTTCATGGACGTGAAGCACGCTTTGCTGCGCAACGACGCTTCGGTGATCGACACGGTCGAGGGCGGCGAGGACCAGTTGAAGGCGCGTTTCGAGCGGGCGTTGGCCGACAGCGAGCTGTCGGCCACGACCAAGGAGACCGTCCGCCGCGCCTATGGCGAAGTCCGCGCCGGCCACGACCAGCTCAGCGCCTTGAAGCACAGCCTCGATGTTCGAGGGGGCGCTGCGGGAAGCTAGCGTGTCTCTCCCTCCTCTTGAAGGGGAGGGAAAGGGCGCTCAAGCAGCGAGCCGCCGCGCGGCGAGCGATAGCGCACTTATAGATTTCCCAACAAAAAAGCCCCGGCGTTTCCGCCGGGGCTCTTGATCTTCAGCGCGAAGCCGAAGCCTGAAATCAGGCCTCGTCGCCGGCCTTCTCGGCCGTGCCGGTGGCGGGGACGGCGACCTTGCGGGCCGTTTGGCGCTCGGCGATACGGGCCGACTTGCCGCGACGGTCGCGCAGGTAATACAGCTTGGCGCGACGAACGACGCCGCGGCGCTTCACTTCGATGGACTCGACGTTCGGCGACAGGATCGGGAAGCGACGCTCCACGCCTTCACCGAACGAAATCTTGCGGACCGTGAAGGTCTCGTTGACGCCGCCGCCGTCACGGGCGATGCAGACGCCTTCGAACGCCTGGATGCGTTCGCGCTCGCCTTCCTTGATGCGCACGTTGACGCGCAGGGTGTCGCCCGGCTGGAAGTCGGGGATGGTCTTGCCTTCGAGCAGACGGGCTTTTTCTTCGGCAGCGAGCTGCTGGACGATGTTCATAGTGTCTCTCCGGAGCTTATTTGCTCTTTAGCTGTAAGTTGGCGAGATGCCGCTCCCAGAGATCCGGGCGCCGCTCCCGCGTGGTCGTTTCCCTTTGTTCCTGACGCCATTTGGCGATCTTCTTGTGATCGCCTGACAACAGGACTTCCGGGATGTCGTGGCCCTCGAACGTCCGCGGCCTAGTGTACTGCGGATGCTCAAGCAGGTCGTCCTCGAAGCTCTCGGTGGACAGGCTTTCCGCCGCACCCAGAACCCCCGGAACCAACCGGACGCACGCCTCGATCGCCACCATGGCCGCCGCCTCGCCGCCGGCGAGCACCGCGTCCCCGACGGAGACCTCCTCGAACCCGCGGGCGTCGAGCACCCGCTGATCCACCCCCTCGAAACGGCCGCACAGGACGACGATGCCGTCGGCCTTGGCCCATTCCGTAACCCGCGCCTGCGTCAGGGGTCTGCCGCGTGCGCTCATGTACAAAAGCGGCCGGGATGGGCCTTCCAGGCTGTCGAGAGCCCTGGCCACCACGTCCGCTTTAAGCACCTGACCGGGACCGCCACCCGCAGGGGTGTCGTCCAGGAAGCCGCGCTTATCTTCGGAAAACGCGCGAATGTCCAGCGTCTGCAAATCCCACAGCCCCTTCTCGCGCCAGGCGGTGCCGATCAGCGACACCCCCAGCGGTCCGGGAAAGGCCTCGGGGAACATGGTCAGGACGGTGGCGGTAAAGGGCATGGCGGCGGCTCATACACCAGAAACGCGGAATCCACACTGTCGACCCTCTCCCGGTGGGAGAGGGAAGCAGGTCAGACCGGCGCGCCGCCGCCCTTGGCGATCCAGGCGTCGACCAGGTCGCCCAGAACGTCCAGCGGCACGGCGCCCGAGCCCAGGACCACGGTGTGGAAGTCCTTGATGTCGAAGCGGTCGCCCAGCGCCGTCTCGGCCTTGGCGCGCAGCTCCTCGATCTTCAGCTCGCCGATCTTGTAGCTGGTCGCCTGGCCGGGGTTGGTGATGTAGCGCTCGACCTCCTTCTGGATGTCGCGCTCGGACAGCAGGGAGTTGTGGCGGAAGTAGTCCATCGCCTGCTCGCGGCTCCAGCGCTTGGCGTGCAGGCCGGTGTCGGTCACCAGACGCACCGCGCGCCACAGCTCGGTCGAGAGGCGGCCGAAGTCGGAATAGGGATCCTGATAGAAGCCCATCTCCTTGCCCAGGCGTTCGGAATACAGGCCCCAGCCTTCGGAATAGGCGCCGTAGCCGCCGAAGCGGCGGAAGCTGGGCAGGTGCTCCATCTCCTGCGCATAGGCGATCTGGAAGTGGTGGCCCGGCGCGCCCTCGTGATAGCTGATGCCCTCGATCTGGGGCTTCAGCACCTGGGTCATGTCCGACAGGTTGACGTAGTAGATCCCGGGGCGCGAGCCGTCGGGCGCGGGCGAGTTGTAGAAGGCGATCGAGGCGGTCGCTTCGCGGAAGGGTTCGACCGCACGGACCTCCAGCGGGGCCTTGGGCAGGTTGGAGAACCACTGCGGCGCCACGGCCATGACCTGGGCCACGAAGGCGCGGGCGTCGGTCAGATAGGCTTCCTTGCCCTCCGGCGTGTTCGGATACTGGAACTGCGGATCGGTCTTCAGGAAGGCGAAGAAGTCCTGCAGCGTGCCGGTGAAGCCGACCTGGGTCTTGATCGTCTCCATGTCGCGCTGGATGCGGGCGACTTCGTCCAGGCCGATCTGGTGGATCTGGTCGGCGGTCAGGTCGGTGGTGGTCGAGAGCTGCAGGCGCGCGTTGTAATAGGCCTCGCCCTGCGGCAGGCGCCACACGCCCGCGTCGCTGTCGGCCTGGGTCTGCACCTGGCCCAAGGCGGTCAGCACCGTGTCGAAGCCGCGCTTGTAGGGGCCGGTCAGGGCCGTGCGGGCCGAGGCCAGCAGGCGGTCCTTGGTCGCCTGATCGGCGTCCAGGGCGGCGATCTTCTTCTGGAAGTCGGCCCAGACCGGGTTGTCGGCGCCGCCGTCGAACGGGGCGCCGGCGATCACCGCGCGGGTGTTGTCGATCGAGGGCTCGAACACGAAGCGCGGCGAGACCACGCCCTTGCCGGCGCGCGCCGTCAGGGTGTCGGCCACCTGGCCCATGTAGCGCTCGGCGGCGTTCAGGCGGGCGATATAGGCCTCGGCGTCCGAAACGCTGCCGATGCGGTGGTTGTTGATCAGGAAGACCGGCAGGCTGGTGGTCGGGTTGCCGTTGGCGGCGAACTGGAAGCCCCAGTCGCGCCACTGGTTCGACAGGCGGGCCTGCTGCACCCCGTGTTCGAACAGGCGCCAGGACAGGCGGCTCTGCTCGCTCAGCTTGGTCGGGTCGAACTGGGCCTTCATCTGCGCCAACTGGGCTTCCTGCAGGGCCAGCGAGCGTTCGGCGGCGGCGTCGGAGACGTCGTCCAGCTTGTCATAGTCGGTCTTGCGGCCCAGCGAGGTCATGCGCTGAGGGCTGAGGGCCACGCGCGCCTCGAAGGCCTGTTCGAAGAAGGCGTTGAGCCGGGCGTCCTCGTTCTGGGCCTGAACGGTTGCTGCGGCCGGCGCGGCCCCCTCGGCCATGGCGGCGGGCGCGGCGGCGCAGAGCGCCAGCACGGCGGCGGATGAAATCAGAAGACGACGCATGAGAAAGACCCCCCTCGGTACAATAAGGGCGGCACTCTTTCGCGAAGCGTGGCCGGGCGCAAGCCGGGAAGGGGTCACCCTCTCCCGCCGGGAGAGGGTCAGCCGCCGCGCAGGTCGGTGATTGTCCGGCCCGGCGCGATCTGTTCGGCGTCGGTGATCAGGTGGACCAGGGCGGGACGACCGCTCGCCGCCGCCTCGCGCGCCGCCGCCAGGGCCGCCGGGAAGTCGCCGGTCGTCTCGCAACGCACGGCGAAGGCGCCGAAGGCCTCGGCGAACTTCACGAAGTCGGGGTTCTTCAGCTCCGTGGCGATGACGCGGGTCGGGTATTCCCGCTCCTGGTGCATGCGGATGGTGCCGAAGGTTCCATTGTCCACGACCACGACAATGACGCCCAGCCCGTACTGGGCGGCGGTGGCCATCTCATTGGCGCTCATCATGAAGTCGCCGTCGCCGGCGATGCAGACCACTTCGCGCGACGGATGGACCGCCTTGGCCCCCAGCGCCGCCGGATAGCCGTAACCCATGGCGCCCGAGGTCGGGGCCAGCTGGGTGCGGCGGGCCTGATGGCGGTGGAAGCGGTGCAGCCAGGCGGCGAAGTTCCCTGCGCCGTTTGTCAGGATGGCGTCCTCGGGCAGGGCCTGCGCCAGATGGGCGATGACTTCGCTCATATTGACCGCGCTCTTGACCTCGATGGGCGAGGAGAAGGCGAGGAAGTCGGCATGGGCCGTCGCGCCCTGTTCGGTCCAGACGCGGCCCGGATCGATGGTCGACAGGGCCTGGGCCGCCAGCGAATTGTCCGCCGCCGCCGACAGGGCGGGCGCCCAGACGCGGCCCAGCTCTTCGGGCCCCGGATGGATGTGGATCAGGGTTTCGGCCGTCCGGGTGCGGTCCAGCAGGGTGTAGCCCTGGGTCGGATTCTCGCCCATGCGCGCGCCGATCACCAGCAGCAGATCGGCGTCCTTGACCCGCGCCACCAGCTTGGGGTTTGGCCCCAGGCCGAGGTCGCCGGCATAGCCGGGGTGGTCGTTGCGGATCAGATCCTTGCGACGGAAGGACAGGGCGACCGGTAGGCCCAGGCGTTCGGCCCAGCCGGAGATCGCGTCGGTCGCCTCATCGGTCCAACCCGAACCGCCCAGGATCAGCATGGGGCGTTCGGCGCGCGACAGGCGCTCGCGCACCTGTTCGACGAAGGCCGGGTCCAGCGCGGCCTTGGCCAGGATGACGGGACGGATCGGCGAGGGGCCGCCGTCCTCGTGCAGGATGTTCTCGGGCAGGGCGACGACCACCGGGCCCATGCGGCCCTGCTGGGCCGTGGCGAAGGCGCGTTCGACGACTTCCACCGTGCGCTCCGGGCTCTCGATCTCGGTCGCCCATTTGGCTAGGCCGCCGAACACTTCGCGGTAGTCGACCTCCTGGAAGGCGCCCCGGCCGCGGTCGGTCAGGGCGATTTGGCCGACGAACAGGATCATCGGCGTCGAATCCTGATGCGCCGTATGCACGCCGATGCTGGCGTGGGTCGCGCCCGGCCCGCGCGTGACCATGCAGACGCCGGGGCGGCCGGTCAGCTTGCCGTAGGCCTCGGCCATGTTGGCGGCGCCGGCCTCGTGGCGGCAGACGATGACCTCGATCTTGTCCTGGACGTCAGCCAGGGCGTCGAGCACGGCGAGATAACTCTCGCCGGGCACGCAGAAGACCTTGTCGACCCCGTTCATCACCAGGGTTTCGACCAAACGGCGGGCGGCGGTTCCGGAAGCTTGCGTCATGCTTTCGCCGTTAGCAGATTGAAGGATGAATTGGCCATGCAACCTTATGGTCAAGCTTCACGTTGAAGCGTCAAATCGATCCACGGGGATTTCATCATGCGCAAGTTCATCGTTCTCAGCGTCATCGCCGCCGCCCTGACCACCGCCGCCTGCAACACGGTCGCCGGCGTGGGCCGCGACGTCTCGGCGGTCGGCCAGGCCGTCACCTCGGGCTCGGAGCGCGCCAAGAGCTGAAACTGACGGCGACGCGGCGGCGTTGCCTTGTTTTGCGTTTTCGCCACAAATCCACAGACGAAGTCCGTCATTCTGACGCGGCAATCGGAGGAATTGAGATGGGACTTCTGGACAATATCCTGGGCGGCCTCGGCGATGACGCCGCCGGCGGTCTGGCCGACCTGCTCAAGGGGCAGGGCGGCGTGGCGGGCCTGGCCGAAAAGTTCGGCCAGAACGGCTTGGGCGACGTGGCGGCCTCGTGGATCGGCAAGGGCGGCAACGCCGCGATCTCGCCGGAACAGATCGCCGCCGTCATCGGCTCGGGCCCGATCGCCGACTTCGCCCAGAAGCTGGGCATTTCGCCGGAACAGGCCAGCGAGACCCTGGCGGGTCTGCTGCCGGAAGCCGTCGATCGCCTGACGCCGGGCGGCAACGCCGACGGCGCGGACGACATGCTGGGCGGCCTGCTGGACAATCTGCCGGGCGGCCTCGGCGGCGCGCTGGGCGGTCTGTTCAAGCGTTAAGGCTTGGCGCTAGGCCTCGGCCTCATAGGTGACGCCCGTCAGATAAAGCCCGTCTGACGGCGCCACCGGGCCGCACCGCGCGCGGTCCCTGGCTTCGAGCGCATCGGCCAGGTCGGCGGGGCGCCAGCGGCCCAGGCCGACCTCGGCGATGCTGCCCGCCATCGAGCGCACCTGGCGATGCAGGAAGCTGCGCGCCTCGAACACCAGATGCACCTCTTCGCCGACTCTGGCGACGCGGGCCACGTCCAGCGTCTTGACCGGACTGGCCGCCTGGCAGGCGGCGTCGCGGAAGGTGGTGAAGTCGTGCAGGCCGATCAGGGCCTGCGCCGCCGCGTGCATGGCCTCGGCGTCCAGCGGCTTCTTGACGTGCCAGACCCGGCCTCGGTCCAGCGCCGGGCGGCCGGGCCGGTTGAGGATGCGATACAGGTATTTGCGTCCATTGGCGGTGAAGCGGGCGTGCCAGTCGTCGCTGACCGGCGTGCAGTCCAGCACCGCCACCGCCTCATTCATCAGATGGGCGTTCAGCGCGTTCATCACCGTGCGCGCGGGCCAGTCGCGCTCCAGATCGACATGGCAGGTCTGGCCCGTGGCGTGGACGCCTGTGTCCGTGCGCCCGGCGGCGGCGATCCGCACGGCTTGGCCGCTGAAGGCGGTGATCGCCGTCTCGATGGCGCCCTGCACGGTCGGCTGGCCGGGCTGAGCCTGAAAGCCGTTGTAGGCCGAGCCGTCATATTCGACAGAGAAACGATACCGGGGCATCAGCCCAGCACGGTTCCAGCGGAGATGGGATAGCCACGCAGCATCTCTTGCGCCGCCTGCGCCGCCTTGCCGGGGCGCTGGACGCGGGCCAGGCGCACAGCGCCGGTTCCGCAAGCGATCGTCAGGGCGTCGTCCAGCACCTGACCGGGTGTCCCTTGTCCTTCGGCCAGAACCGACATCAGGGCCTTGATGCGCACCGGCTCGCCGTCGACCTGGACCTCGAACCAGGCGCCGGGGAAGGGAGACAGGCCGCGGATGTGGGCGTCCACCTCGGCGGCCGGGCGGGTCCAGTCGATGCGGGCTTCGGCCGAAGTGATCTTCTTCGCATAGGTCGGCTCGCCGGCTTGCTGCGTCTCGGTGAAGCCGCCGCGTTCGATGGCGGCCAGGGCGCGGGGCCACAGGGCGGCGCCGACGTGAGCCATGCGGTCGCCCAGAGAGGCCGCGGTGTCGTCGGCGTGGATGTCCATCAGCTCCGACAGGATGACGGCGCCTTCGTCCAGACCCTCGCTCATCCGCATGATCTGGGCGCCGGTCTGGCGGTCCCCGGCCATGATGGCGCGCTGGATCGGGGCGGCCCCGCGCCAGCGCGGCAGCAGCGAACCGTGCAGGTTGAAGCAGCCCAGACGCGGCGCCTCCAGCACTTCCGGTTTCAGGATCTGGCCGTAGGCGACGACGCAGGCGGCGTCGAGGTCCAAGCTCTTGAAGACGTCGATGGCCTCCTGCGCCTTCATGCTGTCGGGTGTGAAGACCGGCAGGCCCATGGCCTCGGCGAAGGCGTGAACCGGCGACGGCGTCAGCTTCTGACCCCGGCCCTTGGGGCGCGGCGGTTGCGAATAGACGGCGACGATCTCGTGCCCCGAGGCGATCAGCTCGGCCAGGGACGGCACGGCGAAGTCGGGGGTTCCCATGAAGGCTAGGCGCATGGGCAGGCCTTTAGACCGTGAGGCCGATTACATCCAGCGGGTATAGACGCCGCCGCCTTCGTCCCATTCGCCGCCTGCGTCGAGCGCGTCGTCGAAATCGAGCAGGCGGTCGATGACCACGCCCGCCACCACGCCGACAGCGGCGACGGCCAGCAGGGTCGCGATGCTGGCGACGCCGACCTTCTCGTTGCGGGTCAGGCGGCGGCGACCGCGTTGATCAATGATGCGGGTCTTGCGAGCCATCAGGCGGCCATCCTCGCGTGTTTCTTGACCTTGGAGACCGCTCGGTCGCGACGCAGGCGCGACAGGTGGTCGATGAACAGGACGCCGTTCAGGTGGTCCAGCTCGTGCTGGAAGCAGACGGCGTACAGGCCCTCGATCTCTTCTTCAATCGTCTCGCCCTGATAGTTCATGTAGCGCACGCGCACGCGCGCCGGACGCTCGACCGCATCGTAATAGGTCGGGATCGACAGGCAGCCTTCCTCATAGGAGAACATCTCCTCGGACGACCACAGGATTTCCGGGTTGACGAAGAAGCGCGGGTTGCGGCGCTCCAGCGCCTCTTCCTCGGTCTGCGGATCGTCAGAAGCGCCCTCGACCGGCTTGTCGCCCAGGTCCATGACGACCACGCGGGTCAGCTCGCCGACCTGCGGCGCGGCCAGGCCGATGCCCGGCGCGTCGTACATCGTCTCCAGCATATCATCCATCAGGGCGCGCACGGCGTCGGTGACGCCGCCCTCGACGGGCGCGGCGACGGTCTTCAGGATCGCCAGGTCGGCGGCGTTATCGATAGTCAGGATACGACGAATGGCCATGCGGGGGAGGTAGGGCCGCCGCCCCCGAACGTCAAGAATTTCCGACCGTGGCGCTCGGACTTCTCGGCCGGCTTCAGGCGGGCGGCACTTCGCGCGGCTTGCGGTCCTGGTCGATGGCCACATAGGTGAAGACGCCCTCAGTCACGCGGACCGACTGGGCCTCGGCCTGGCCGCGGGCGCGCTTCCACGCCTCGACATGGACGCGGATCGACGTGCGGCCCGTGCGGATGATCTTGGCGTAGATCGACACCTCGTCGCCGACCGACACCGGCTGGTGGAAGACCATGCCGTCCAGGGCCACGGTGGCGCAGCGGCCGCCCGCACGCTCGAACGCCGGGGTCGCCCCGGCCAAGTCCATCTGCGCCAGCAGCCAGCCGCCGAAGATGTCGCCTTCGGGGTTGGTGTCGGCGGGCATGGCGATGACGCGGCCGACAGGCTGGCCTTCAGGCAGGGTGGCGATGGGCTTGTCGTCAGGCACGGCGATTTCTCGATCAGGCAAAGGGGAGGGTGGATTTCATGCGCCCTTGGCCGTCTGGTCGCAAGTTCGTTGCGGCTTCTTTCAGGGACGCGCGACGAAACGCAGGATGGCGGGCAAGCTGGCGAACGGAGCCGACCCGTGGTCCTCGTCGGCCAATATGGTCAGGGGCGCGCCGGTGGTCGCCGCCAGATCGCGCAGGTTGGAGACCATGCGTCGCGCCAAATGCGGGCCGGGCAGGCCGGGAGCCTCTTCTTCGGCGCCGACGGCCAGGAACAGGTCTCTGCGGCGCTGTGGCGGCTGGGTTTCGATGACGGCGGGGTTCCACCAGATCGACGGGCTGACGGCGGCGAAGCGGGCGAAGGGGACCGAGCGGGCGCGCGCCTCCAATACGAACTGGCCGGACATCGAGTGGCCCATCAGGGCGGCGCGCGCCGGATCGGCTCCATACCGGATCGCCAGCGGCAGGACGCCTGCGACCAGTCGGCGCAGCAGGTCGGGCCCGCGCGCCTCCATGGTTCGCCCGCCCTTGTCGGCGCCGGAAACGAAGGCGAAGGCGCCCAGACGTTCGGCGTCGGGCGCCAAGGCGACGCCCAGCACCATCATCGGCCCCACGCGCGTCTTCTGCGCGCGGCGGGCCAGGCGACGCGCGGCCTCGGCGGCGGCGGTGAAATAGGCCTCGCCCTCCAGCACGATGAGCAGGGGCCAGCCCTGAGCGGGCGGCTCGCCCTCGGGCGCGCTCAGCCACAGGTTCAGGCCCGGGGCGTCGCCGTCGGCGGACAGACTCAGGGCGCGGCACCCGCCGGACAGGGGCGGCGCGGAGGGCGAAAAGACGCAAGAGGCGGAATCCATGGCTTCACCCTAGCCCATCTCGGCCCTGAGATGTATTGCGACGCAGTCGCTGAATGGAGTGTGCTGTTGGCGAGTCTAGACCCTACCGCGTCCAGCGCGACGCCCGATGCGGTCGCGGCCTATGGGCGCGACGTGCGGCTGCGGTTCCTGGCCATCGGCGGGCTGGCGGTTCTGGCCTTGTGCAGCCTGCTGCTGGACGTGGTGACGGGGCCGTCCTCGATCTCGCCGCTGGCCGTGCTTCAGGGCGTGTTCGACCCGTCCAGCCTGTCCACGGCCCAGCAGGCCATCGTCTGGCAGGTGCGCCTGCCCTACGCCCTGATGGCGATGATGGTCGGCGCCGCCCTGGCTCTGGCGGGCGCCGAGATGCAGACGGTGCTGAACAATCCCCTGGCGAGCCCCTTCACCCTTGGGGTGTCGTCTGCCGCCTCGTTCGGCGCGTCGCTGGCCATCGTGCTGGGCGTGGGGGCCGGCTTCATCGGCGCCGACTGGCTGGTGCCGCTGAACGCCTTCGTCTTCGCCTTCGGCTCGGTGCTGGCGCTTCAGGCCCTGGCGCGGATGAAGGGCTCGGGGGTCGAGAACATCGTCCTGTTCGGCATCGCCCTGGTCTTCGCCTTCAACGCCCTGACGGCCCTGGTGCAGTTCCTGTCGTCGGCCGAGGCGCTGCAGCAGCTGGTGTTCTGGACCATGGGGTCGCTGTCGCGCGCCACCTGGGGCAATGTCGCGGCCCTGGGCGTGGTGCTGGCGGCGGTCGCGCCCTTCTCCCTGCTGTCCTCGCGCGGCCTGACGGCGCTGCGCCTCGGCGAGGATCGGGCCATGAGCTTCGGCGTGGACGTGAAGCGCCTGCGTTTCCTGTCTCTGTTACGGGTCAGCCTGTTGTCGGCGACGGCCGTGGCCTTCGTCGGCGCCATCGGCTTCATCGGTCTGGTCGGACCGCACATCGCCCGCCTGCTGGTGGGCGAGGATCACCGCTTCTTCCTGCCGGCCAGCATCCTATCCGGGGCCGTCATCATGTCGCTGGCCTCGGCGGCGTCGAAGATCATCGTGCCGGGCGTGTTGATGCCGGTCGGCATCGTCACCGCCGTGATCGGGGTGCCGGTCTTCCTGGTGCTGATCTTCCGCAACGGGGGACGCGCATGACCGGGCTGGATATCCAGAACCTCAGCGCCGATTACGGCGGTCGCCCCATCGTCAAGGGCCTCAGCCTGCCGCCGCTCAGCCCCGGCGAGGTAGTGTCCGTGGTCGGCCCGAACGGCGCGGGCAAGAGCACCTTCCTGCGGGCCCTGGCGGGTCTGATCCCGGCCAAGGGCGTGATCCGGCTGGACGAGACCGAGCTGACCGGACTGTCGCTGGCCGATCGGGCCAAGCGCGTCACCTACATGCCCCAGACTCTGCCGCAGGGCGTGGCCTTGACGGTGCTGGAGACCGTGGTGGCCTCGATCCGCGCTACGCCTCTGGGCGGCGCCGGCTTCACCGACAGGCAGGCCGTCGAGCGCGCCTATGAGGTGCTGCAGCGCATCGGCGCCGAGACTCTGGCCGGGCAGCGTCTGGACCGGCTGTCGGGCGGTCAGAAGCAGTTGGCGGGCCTGGCCCAGGCCCTGGCGCGCGAACCGCGCCTGCTGCTGCTGGACGAGCCGACCAGCGCGCTGGACCTGCACTATCAGTTGCGGGTGCTGGACCTGGCGCGCGAGGCGGCGGCAGAGCGGGGCATGACGGTGATGATCGTCCTGCACGACCTGCAGGCGGCGGCGCGGGTGTCCGACCGGATCGCCGTCATGGCCAAGGGGCGGTTGGTCGCTTTCGGAACGCCGGACGAGGCGGTGACGCCTGCCATTCTGGCCGAGGTCTACCGCGTCTCGGCCCGCGTTCAACGCTGCGATCGCGGGGTGCTGCAGGTCATGATCGACGACGTGCTGAGCTAGGGCTTCCCTCTCCCGATGGGAGAGGGCTTGAGCCTCCAAGAGCCGGAGGCGATTGGAACAGGCGAAAGGGTGAGGGTTCTGTCCTGTCAGTCGGCGTAAGCCGTCGCAATTGCATGGCGGTCAGCTTGCGCTGACTTCAACCGGGAACCCTCACCCTTTCGCGCAAGAGCGACGGCTACGCCGCCGCGCGCTCAAGCCCTCTCCCAACAGGCGAGGGCGACAAGCGTCTTTACGGACGGATCAGCGTCACCACGTCGCCGGTCGGGTCGACCGGGACCGGCGTGCCGGCCGGGGCGCCGCGCGGCAGGCCGCGGGCCTTGTTCGAGACGTAGACGGCGTTGGTCGCGCGGTCGATGGCGATGGTCTGGGGGAAGGTGCCCGTCTGCAGGTTCGCCTTCACCGCATAGGTGTCCGAATCCAGCACCGTCACCGTGCCCGCCTGACGGTTGGCGACGTAGATCTGCTTGACCGCGCCGTTGTAGGCGACGCTCAGGGCGCCCGCGCCGGTGGCGACCTTGTGGATCAGGGCGCCGGTGTCGGCGTTCAGAACCGTCAGCTCGCCCGACTTCTGATTGGCGACGAACAGGCGGCGGCCTTCGGAATCGACGGCGACGTTGATGGTCGAGTCGCCGTGCGACGGCCACTTGCCGACCGTCTCGCCGGTGGCCAGGTCGATGGCCGCGACTTCATTGCTGCTCATGCCCGTGACGTAGAGGCGGTTGGTCGAGGGATCGAGCGCCGCGCCGGTCAGGCCGCCGACCGTGGCGGTGATGGTGCGTTCGACCGTGTTGGTCGCGCCGTCGATGACCCAGATCAGGTTCGGCTTGGAGGCGTCGCCCGCCTCGCCGCCGACGACGCTGACATAGACCTTGTTGTTCGCCTCATCGACGACGACCTGGCGGACGTGGGCGCCTTCTTCGTCGCCGTTGCGGATGGCGGCGATCACCGCGCCCGTGCGGGCGTTGATGGCCGTGATCACGCCCGAACGGGTGTCGGTGCCGTACAGCACCTGGGTGCGGGTGTTCAGGTTCAGGCCGTAGAGCGGGTTGGCCGAGACGTCGACCGAGGATTCCGGCGCCAGTGTCTGGCCCTGCAGGCGGACGATCTGGGCCTGGTTGGCGCCGCGCGGGCCGACGGCGGCGACATAGAGGTCGTTGTCGGCCGGGTTGAAGACGATCTCGTACAGGCCTCCGGGGGCGACCTTGACGGTCTTCTCGATGGTCTGGGCCGAGGCGGTTGAGGCCATCGCCAGGGCGGCGAAGGCGGCGGCGGTCAGAATGCCGTTGCGAAGGGTGATCATGACGGTTCTCCGGGATGAAATCAGGCGGCCGGGACCAGATCGGTCCAGTAGTCCCCGCGATAGGGGACGGCCAGGAAGTCCTTGTTGATCGTGTCCAGCGTCGCGCGCGGGTCCAGATCGGCGAACAGTTCGGGCTGGATCCACTTGGCCAGAACCTCGGTGACGACGATGTCGATGGGCGAGTTGATCAGCTGGTGCGACAGGCCGTGCACCTTGCCCTCGCGCACCGCCTTCAGGGTCGACAGGCCGCGTCGCCCGGCCACGCGGCGCAGCGAGGCGCGCGAGGTCTCGACGTCATATTTCGGGCCGACGACGAAGCCGCCGGTCTTTTCCAGATGCGGGCCGCCGGTGGCGATGTAGATGTCCGGATCGCGCTCGACCACGAACTCCAGGTTCAGCTTGCCTGACGGCTGTTTCAGCACCTCGGCGCCGATGTTGCGGGCGCCGACGAAGGTCAGATAGTCGCCGATGTTCCCGGCCCCGACCGAGTTGCAGCAGTCCGGTCCGTTGCCCGCGTGAGCCTCCAGGAAGACCGTCGGCTTCTGCGCGTCCTTCAGTCCGGTCACGCGGTCGGAGATGACCTTCAGCCGGGCGGCGCGGAAGGCGTTGTAGGCCTCGGCCTGTTCCTCGCGGCCGATCATAAACCCCAGCAGGCTCAGGCTGCGCGGCTGGTTCTGGAACGGGTGCTGGAAGAAGTCGATATAGGCGACGCGCACGCCCGCCTGCTCCAGTTGGGCCGTCTGGGCGTCGGTCGGGCCGGAATCCAGCGACACCAGGGCCACCTGCGGCTGGGCGCCCAGCACCGCCTCGACGTTGAAGGCGGCGGCCGAACTCGGCGTCTTGGGCAGGGTCGCCAGCGCCGGGGTTTTCTCAAGATAGGCGGCGTAGATGTCCGGGCTGAGGCGGTTCACGTCACCCGCCCATGCGGCCAGCAGGCTGACCGGATCGGGATGGATCAGCGACAGGGCGATCAGGAAGCGGCTGTCGTCGATCGACAGCTTCGTCACCGGCGGGGTGATCGCCAGCGGCCGGTCGCGCAGGTCGGTCAGCAGGGAGGTCGGTGCGGCCTGGTCCCGGCGCGTGCAGGCGGCGGCCCCGGTCGCCATCAGGGCGGCGGCGCCCAGCAGCAGGGCCCGACGTCCCAGGTTGAAATCGGCCATCAGCCCCATCCTCACAAGTCCCAGCTCATGCCCATCCAATAGCGACGCCCATCGCTTTGGAAGCCGCAATCGACGGCATGCGGCGTCTTGCTTTTCAGACGGAGGCAGGGATGCGTCGCAAGGACGCGGGTGGCCGCGAACGAGGCCAATATGCTTGCGGCGCCGGTCTTCAAGCTGGTCGCTCCGTCCTCAGATCGTGAGGATGGTGGGTAGTAATAATCACTCGCACTTGCAAGCGCGGTGTATCGGACAAGCTGACGAAAGACGCCCGGGGGCATCGAAAAGAGGTTAGGCGGCGGGCGTGGCCTGCAGCGCCGCAGGCGGTTCCTGCACCATGAAGGGCCCCATGGCGAAGGCCGCCACGGCGGCGCCGGCCGACAGGGCCAGAACCGCTACGACGACATAGGCCGTCACGGCGCGCGAACGACGGCGGCGAAACCCTCCCGGCCTGACGTTGCGGACCAGCACATAGGGCTGATTGCTGAAGGCCTCGGAGCCCACGATGTTATGCTGAGACAAGAATACGCTCTCGACTGTCCTGTGACGGACCGTTCAGAGAGCGGCCACATGAGGCCAAAGGATGGCGAACGGCGCTCGGCTTCTACAAAACTACAGCGAAGTCAACTGCCAAGGTTGACGTTGATCGCTCGACCGCCGCGCGTCTGGACCCGGCGCATCACCACCATGATGTCGTCTCCCGCCTTGACCGGAGAGATCAGGAACCAGCTGCCGTCCGGCAGACCGCTGAAGCTGAAGGCGCCGTCGGCGCACGCTTCGGCGCGCTCGAACGAGCGGTAGTCGGCGCCCTGTTCTCCTGCCGAGCGGGCGCGCACTACGGCGGCGGGCACGGCGGCGCGGTCGGTCGAGCCGTACAGGCGCTGCATCCGGGCGCGGGTGTAGGGGGTGTCGGGGATCAGGCCCACATTGCCGACGCAGTTGAAGCTGCGGCCGTCCTGGGCGAAGGCGACGCGGCCGTTGATCGAGGCTTGGCCGGAGCGCGTCGACCAGGTGAAGTCGTCGGCGCTGAACTCGGCCGGGCCGCTCGTTCCGCCGCCCATCGGCGTTGTGGCGCAGGCGGCCAGGGTCAGGCCGGCGGCCGCTGCGGCGGCCAGGGCGGTCAGGCGCGAACGGCGCGCGTTCGAGGGGCGGTCGGTCATCGTGGGTCGGCTCCCGGCTTTCTCGGATCAGGCGAGTTTCGGCATGACCCCCGTCGCAGGGGCGAGTCAAGGTTGCCCGGCGTCGCGGCCTGCTCCACAAGAGGCGTCGGAGACCGGACGACAGAGGCCGGCCGAAGTGAATTCAGGGATTTCATGACCGTCACCATCGACGACATCCGGGCGGCGCAACAACGTATCGCCGGCCAGGTCGACCGCACGCCCGTCCGCTATTCCCGCCGCTTGTCGCAGCTGACCGGGGCGGAGATCTGGATCAAGTTCGACAATCTGCATTTCACCGGCAGCTTCAAGGAGCGCGGCGCCCTGAACCGGTTGCTGCAGCTGACGCCGGACGAGATGAAGCGCGGCGTCGTCGCCGCCTCGGCGGGCAACCACGCCCAGGCCCTAGCCTATCACGGCGGCCGTCTGGGCGTGCCCGTGACCATCGTCATGCCCGAGGGCACCCCCTTCGTGAAGGTGGACGGCACCCGCGCCCACGGCGCTGATGTGGTCATCCACGGCCTCGACTTCTCAGCCTCGACCGAGGAGGCCAAGCGGCTTCAGGCCGAGCATGGCTATGTCTTCGTCTCGGCCTTCGACGACGAGGGCATCGTCGCGGGGCAGGGGGTCTGCGGCCTGGAGTTTCTGGAGGACGCGCCGGACCTGGACGCCCTCATCATCCCCATCGGCGGCGGCGGCCTGATCGCGGGCAGCGCCATCGCCGCCAAGGCGATGAAGCCGGGCATCAAGATCTTCGGCGTCGAGGCCGCCCGCTATCCGTCCTTCACGGCGCGCCGTCGCGGCGAACCGGCCAAATGCAGCGGCCAGACCATCGCCGAGGGCATCGCCATCAAGGCCGTGGGCGAGATTCCCTTCGCCCTGGCCGACAGCCTGATCGACGAGGTCTTCGTCTGCGAAGAGGCTGATTTCGAAAAGGGCGTGGCCCTGCTGGCGACGCTGGAGAAGACGGTGGCCGAGGGCGCCGGGGCCGGCGGCCTGGCCGCCATCCTGGCCAACCCGGAACGCTTTAAGGGCATGAAGATCGGCGTCGAGCTGACCGGCGGCAACATCGACGCCCGCATGCTGGCCGTGGTGCTGAACCGTGAAATGGTCCGCGAGAAGCGGCTGATCGTCTATCGCATCCTGGGCGACGACCGCCCCGGCATGCTGTCGGCCATGGCCGCCGTGATCGGCGGGCTGGGCGGCAACATCATCGACGTGGTGCACAACCGGCTGGCGCTGGACGTGCCCGCCAAGGGCGCCGAGTTCGACATCATGGTCGAGACCCGCGACGCCCGTCATGCCGAGGAAATCGGCGCCGCCTTGAAGGACCAGGGTTATGAACTTCGCATGGGCTAAGCGCCCCCTCGGCGCCGCTATGGCCGCGACCGCCCTTCTGGCTCTCGCCGCTTGCGGCCGTCCCGCCGCCGCGCCTGAAGACCTGGCGAAGAATGCGGCGGAATCAGCCGCCTACATGAAGAAGAACGCCTCGGAAGAGGGGGTGCAGACCCTGCCGTCCGGCCTGCAGTACAAGGTCGTGGCCTCTGGTCCGGCGGGCGGCGTCAGCCCCGATCGCAACGACCTGGTCAGGGTCGATTATGAAGGCACGCTGACCGACGGCACGGTGTTCGACAGCTCGTTCAAGCGCGGCGCCCCGGCGGTCTTCTCGCCCGAGGGCGTGGTGCCCGGTTGGACCGAGGCCCTGCAGCTGATGAAGCCCGGCGACGAGTGGATTCTCTTCCTGCCGCCCGAGCTGGGCTACGGCGAGATGGGCGGCCCGCCGATGATTCCGGGCAACGCCGTGCTGGTGTTCCGCCTGAAGCTGCTGGACGTTGCGCCGGTCCCCGGCGGCGGGCGCGGCGTCGGCTCGGCGATGGGCTGACCTTTCCTTCTCCCCTTGTGGGAGAAGGTGGGCGCCTGAGGCGCTCGGATGAGGGGTGTTATCGCGGCGGCCTGAAGGTTTGATCACGCCGTCGCCGCATCCTTGCTGAATGTCGCGCCGACACCCCTCATCCGTCTCGCTGCGCGAGCCACCTTCTCCCACAAGGGGAGAAGGGCTTTAAATGCGTTCGCTGATCTTGATGGCGGCCTTGCAGCCGACCTTGATGACGCTGCTGAGCAGGCGATAGGCCGGCGCCTTGCGGCTGCCGTGCTCGATGGCGTGGTCGTGGTGGGCCAGTTCCTCTTCGCGGAACTTGGTCAGTTCGGCGGCCAGTTCGGGATCGCGGTCGCGGATCTCCTCGATCTGATCGGCGTAGTGTTTCTCGATGACGCTCTCGACCGCCTCGGTGCAGGCGTGGGCGGCCTTTTCCGAGATCAGGGCCGTGCCCGCGCCCAGGGCCGTCGCCGCCAGCTTCCACAGCGGGATCATGGCCGTGGGGCGCACCCGGTTCTCGTTCAGCAGGGTCTCGAAGCGGGCCAGGTGGACGGCTTCGTGCCCCTCCATCTCCGTCAGGTCGGCGGCGATGGCGTCCTTGCCCTTGCGGCCTTCCAGCACGGCGCGCTGGGCGCGATAGATGTGGACGGCGGCGAACTCGCCCGCGTGGTCGACGCGCAGCATCTCGGCCAGGCGCGCCTTGTCCTGACCCACGCCGGGGCGAGCCAGGGGGATGCGGCGGGCGGCGGAGACGGCTTCGGCTGATTGGGTCATGACGCCTCTATCCTAGCTCCTCGGCGCGCGGGCGTCCTTGGGACGTTTCGCCGCCAGCAGGCTGAAGATAGCCAGCGCCAGGGAGATCACAAAGTTCCAGCCCGCCATCGACAGGCCGGCGAAGCTCCACGGAATGTCGCCGCAGGAGACGAAGCCCGTGCTTCCGCCCGTGCCGTCGACCAGGGCCGTCAGCGCCGACAGGTCGATGGTGGTGCTCGGCGCGGCCATGCAGGTGGCGGGCAAGGCCCACCACTTCAGCTCGCCCCCGGCGTGATAGCCCGCCGTGATCGCTCCGGTCAGGAAGATCGCCGCCAGCAGGAAGGAGGCGATGCGCGGCGTGCCCCGGCTGGCCCGGCTGAACAGGGCCCAGAAGGTGGCGGCCCCGGCGATGGCGACGGCGGCCCAGTAGACCTCGCGCTGCTTCAGGCACAGGTTGCAGGGCGCCAGGCCGCCGAACCGCTCGAACGCATGGGCCGCGCCCAGCATGGCCAGGGCGGCGGTCAGGGCGAAGGCCGTCCACCAGCGGGTCAGCAATTTGTAGATCGCGCTCATCTGCGCCTCACAGGAACCAGGCGCCTCTCATAAACTGAGCGGGGACCGGCGTCGATCAGTGACCGATCAGCTTGACCATAAAGAAGGCGCCGACCAGCAGCGCCAGGAACAGCACGGTGAACAGGGCTAACCGCTTCTCGACGATCGCCAGCATCGGCGGGCCCCAGCGCTTGAGCACGAAGGCCACCAGGAAGAAGCGGGCGCCGCGCGTCACGACGCACAGGGCGATGAACAGCGCCAGATTGAACTGGAAGATGCCCGAGGCGATGGTGATCAGCTTGAAGGGGATGGGCGTCAGCCCCTTGATCAGGATGACCCAGGCGCCGTGCTGCTGGAACAGGGCCTTGGACGCCTCGAAGGTGTCGGCCTTGCCCAGCAGGGCCAGCATCCACATGCCGACCGGCTCCAGCCAGTAGCCGATGGCGTAGCCCAGAATCCCGCCCAGCACCGAGGCGATGGTGCAGACCGTGGCGTAGAAATAGGCGCGTTCCGGCTTGGCCAGCACCATGGGCGCCAGCATGACGTCCGGCGGAATCGGGAAGAAGGAGCTTTCGGCGAAGGAAACGACGGCCAACGAGCGCGTGGCGTGACGGTGGCGGGCCAGGGAGAAGACCCAGTCGTAGAGCTTGCGAAGCATTCAGGCGTCCCGATCGAGGCCCCCGCCTCTCGTCCTTCGCCCGATAGCAGGCCAGACGAAACGGCGCGAGAGGCGAACGATCGCCTGCGACACCGGAACGTGTGCCGTTTCAGTCCACAGCCGCCTTGCGCCCGACACCGCCCCGCCAGTAGGTTCCGCCCCAATCAGCGGCCGCGCCATGCAGGCCTGAGCCGCGTCAAACCATAAGAGAGAGGAGACGCGCCATGCAGGATGCCGCCAAACTCGACCAGGAAAACCCCCTCGGCGTCGACGGTTTCGAGTTCGTCGAATTCACCGGCCCCGAGCCCGAGGCGATGATTTCGCGTCTGGAGCTGATGGGCTTCACCCCCACCCACGTGAACCCGGCCAACGGCGTGGTGCGCCTGAAGCAGGGCGACATCACCATGCTGGTCCATCGCACGCCCGCCGGTCAGGCGGCGGACTTCGCCAAGGACCACGGCCCCTCGGCCAACGGCATGGCCTTCCGCGTCGCCGACGCCAAGGCCGCCTATGAAGGCGCGCTGGCGCGCGGCGCCCGCAAGGCCGAAGGCGTGAACGGCGGCGCCCTGGCCGGCGACTACCCCTATGTGCTGCAGGGCATCGGCGGCAGCCTGCTCTATGTCGTCGACCAGTACGGCGAGACCGGCTCCCTGTATGACGCCTGGGACGAGATCGAGGGCTGGGAAGAGGCCGAGCGCAAGAACTCCATGGGCCTCGAAATCCTGGACCACCTGACCCACAACGTGCGTCGCGGCGAGATGCGCACCTGGTCGGGTTTCTACAGCTCGGTGTTCAACTTCGAAGAGCAGAAGTATTTCGACATCAAGGGTAAGGCGACGGGCCTGTTCTCCCAGGCCATGATCGCGCCCGACCGCGCCATCCGCATCCCGCTGAACGAAAGCCAGGACGAGAATTCCCAGATCGAGGAATTCATCCGCCGCTACAACGGCGAAGGCATCCAGCACATCGCCCTGACGACCGAGAACATCTTCGAGACGGTCGAGGCCATGCGCGAACGCGGCGTCGACTTCCAGGACACCATCGAGACCTATTTCGAACTGATCGACAAACGCCTGCCGGGCCACGGCGAGGACGTGGAGCGGATGCGCAAGAACCGCATCCTGATCGACGGTTCGGACGAGGAGGGTCTGCTACTGCAGATCTTCACCCAGGACACCTTCGGCCCGATCTTCTTCGAGATCATCCAGCGCAAGGGCAATGAAGGCTTCGGCAACGGCAACTTCCAGGCCCTGTTCGACTCGATCGAGCTGGACCAGATCCGTCGCGGCGTCATCAAGGTCGACGCCTGAATGCGGTTTCGGCCTCCGCACTGGCTGCCCTGGCTCGGCCCGCTTCTGGCGGCCGGGGCCGGGGCCCTGGCGGGCGAGTACTGGCTGGGGGGCGGCTTCTGGATGGTGCTGGCCGCCGCCCTGGTCTGCGGCTTCGCCCCCATCCTGGCCCACCGCCTGTGGCGACGCCTGCATCACAGACGCTAGACTGAGTTGTCCTCCCCACGCCGTGGGGAGGGGGACCGCGAAGCGGTGGAGGGGCCTCTTCAGCGAAAACCGAGCCGCCCCTCCGTCTCGTCAGCGATAGCCGACGATCCACCTCCCCATGTCATGGGGGAGGAGAAAATAATGGGGAGCCTGAAATGAAATCCATCGCCTTGGCCGCCGCTGCGGCCGCCGCCCTGCTGGCCTCGCCGGCCTCCGCCCAGGACGCCCCGACCTGGTCGATCGCCATCCACGGCGGCGCGGGCGTGATCGAACGCGCCCAGCTCAGCCCGGAGCGCGACGCCGCCTATCGCGCGGGTCTGCAGGCCGCGCTGGACACCGGGTCGGCCGTGCTGGCGCGGGGCGGCTCGTCGCTGGACGCCGTTCAGGCCGCCATCGAGGTGATGGAGGAGAACCCCCTGTTCAACGCCGGGCGCGGGGCCGTCTTCACCTCGGCCGGGAAGAACGAACTGGACGCCGCCGTCATGGACGGAACGGAGCTGAACGCCGGGGCCGTCGCGGGCCTGACCCGCACGCGCCACCCCATCGCCGCCGCCCGCGCGGTGATGGAGAAGTCGCCCCACGTCATGCTGATCGGCGAAGGCGCCGAGACCTTCGCCCGCTCGGCCGGGCTGGAGGAGGTGGCGCCCTCCTTCTTCTTCACCGAAAGCCGCTGGCAGGCCCTGCTGAAGGCGCTGCGCGACCGGGGCGAGCCCCTGCCGCCGCGCCCGGAAGGCGCGCCCGCCGAACCGGCCCGCCTGGGCCCGGCCGCGCCGCTGGCCTTCAACCTGCATGAAGCTCCGCTGGACGAGCGCAAATTCGGCACCGTCGGCGCCGTGGCCGTCGACAGCCAGGGCCGCCTGGCCGCCGGCACCTCGACCGGCGGCACCACGGCCAAGCGCTGGGGCCGCGTCGGCGACGTGCCGATCATCGGCGCCGGCACCTACGCTTCCAACGCCGACGGCTGCGCCGTCTCGGCCACCGGCACGGGCGAGTATTTCATCCGCGCCACCGTCGCGCGCGACATCTGCCGCCGCACGGCCGAAGGCGCGACCGTCCAGGAGGCCGCCGACGCCGAGATCGCCGAGGTCGGGACCATCGGCGGGGACGGCGGCGTCATCGTCATGGGCAAGGACGGCGTGCACGCCTTCTCGATGAACACCTCGGGCATGTATCGTGGGTCGGTGTCCTCGAGTGCGCCCGCCCGCGTGGCCATCTACGGCGACGAAGTGTCGCGATGACCGGCCAGGTCGTCGATCTCGAACAGAAGTTCGCGGCCTTCTCCGATCACTGGCGGCCGCGCGTCGCGGCGCAGCTGAACGGTCAGGACGTGCGACTGGTCAAGGTGCAGGGGATTTTCCCCTGGCATAGCCATGTCGAGGCGGATGAGATGTTCCTGGTCTGGAAAGGCCGGTTCCGGGTCGAGTTCCGCGACCGGATCGAGACGCTGGAGCCAGGCCAGTTCATCGTCGTCCCGCGCGGCGTCGAACACCGCACCGCCGCCGACGAGGAGGCCGAGGTGATGATTTTCGAGCCGTCCGAGGTCGTAAACACGGGCGACGCTCCGACTTCCGATTTCACGGCGCCGATGGGGCAGGCGATATGAGCAAGGGCGACCATTCCGGCGTCATCGTTCCGCCGCCCGCGATCTATTTCGCCTTCCTGCTGGGCGGTTGGGGGCTGGGCCAGTGGCTGGTCGAGCCGTCGCTGGGTCTGGCGACCGAGGTTCGGCGCGGCGCGGCCCTGGCGTTGATTCTGGGCGGCCTGTTTCTGGACGGAGCGGCGGCCGGCTATTTCCGTCGTCTGGGCACCCCGCCCGAGCCGTGGAAGCCGACGACGGTCCTGGCCACGGGCGGTCTCTACCGCTTCAGCCGCAACCCCATCTATCTGGGCTTCGCCATTACCTATCTGGGGCTGGCGATCGCCATGGACAGCCCGATCGCCCTCGGTCTGCTGCTCCCCTGCCTGATCGTGGTCGATCGCTTCGTCATCGCCCGCGAGGAACGCTATCTTTCCGTCCGTTTCGGCGCCGAATACGACGCCTATCGCCAGAAGGTCCGTCGATGGCTGTGAGCCCTGAAACCCCCGCGCCCCACGCCGACGAACTGTCCGAAATGGCGCTGGAGGAGCTGGACGCCGCCTGCGCCCTGCGCTGGGTCGAGCTGAAGGCCGTCACCCCCTGGGGCGATACCTATGAGGGCATGGCTCCATCCGGTCGCGAAGTCGAGGTCGAGCGCCGCTACTTGTGGGCGCATGAACCCGCCGGCGCGATCATCGTCGAGGTCGAGGTGCGCGACCCGGCCAAACGCACCGGGGCCGAGGCTCGCGCCGTCATCAGTCCGCCGGGCGTCGAAACGCGCTGAACGGCGTCTTCATGCGCTGATCTTCGCTCAATCCGCTTTCCAAGCTTCGCTCTCAAGACTAGCTTCTTCTCATGAAACTCGCCTCGCTCAAGCACGGCCGTGACGGCCGCCTCGTCGTCGTCTCCAACGACCTGAACTGGTTTACGGACGCCTTCCTGATCGCCCCGACGCTGCAGGCGGCGCTGGATGACTGGGAGCGGTGCGAGCCGCTGCTGCGCGCCCTGGCCGAAAGCCTGGAGCACGAAGGCGTGCCGCGCGGCCGCTTCCACGAGCGCGACGCCGCCGCCCCCCTGCCGCGCGCCTATCAGTGGGCGGACGGCTCGGCCTATGTGAACCATGTCGAGCTGGTGCGTAAGGCGCGCGGCGCCGAGATGCCGCAGAGCTTCTGGACCGACCCGCTGATGTATCAGGGCGGCTCCGACGGCTTCCTGTCGCCGCGCGACGCCATCCCGCTGAAGGACGAGGCCTGGGGCTGCGACCTGGAGGCCGAGATCGTGGTTGTGACCGGCGACGTGCCGCTGGGCGCGACGCGGGAAGAGGCCCTGGCGGCGATCCGTCTGGTCGGCCTGGTCAACGACGTCTCGCTTCGCAACCTGATCCCGGCCGAACTGTCCAAGGGCTTCGGCTTCGTCCAGTCCAAGCCGGCCAGCGCCCTGTCGCCGGTCTTCGTCACGCCGGACGCCCTCGGCGACCGCTGGAAGGACGGCAAGCTGTCGGGCGCGCTGCTGGTTCAGATCAACGGCCAAGACTTCGGCAAGGCCGACGCGGGCGTCGACATGACCTTCGACTTCGGCACGCTGATCGCCCATCTGGCCAAGACCCGCTCCTTAAGCGCCGGGACGATCATCGGCTCGGGCACGGTGTCGAACAAGGACGCCGACGGCGGCCCCGGCAAACCGGTATCCGAAGGCGGCCTGGGTTACAGCTGCATCGCCGAGATCCGCACGGTCGAAACCATCCAGACCGGCGCGGCCAAGACCCCCTTCCTCAAGCACGGCGACACCGTCCGCATCGAAATGCTGGACGACAAGCACCACACCCTGTTCGGCGCCATCGAACAGACGGTGGCGGCGGCCTGAGCCTTCAGGCCTCCCTCATCCGATAAAAACTGGCGGCGGCGGCGCTTCACCGATTGACGGAGGCTTCGCCGCCGCTAGATTGCGCCGCCTTGAGCCTAGCCGTGCCGGTGTGGTGAAATTGGTAGACGCGCCGGACTCAAAATCCGGTTCCGCAAGGAGTGTCGGTTCGAGTCCGACCACCGGCACCAGCTGACTTCAAGTCTCCGCTGAGGATTGGAGCGACGCTCTCCTCGGCGCATCGTATCGCGCATGACGACCCGCTAGCGGGATCGCGGACGCTTCAACGGACAAGGGCGCGGCGCCGACCAGGGCGCCGCCCTCGGCGCAGAACGGATTCATCTGCCGCTCCCAGCCGCCGTTGAGCGAGCAGGAATAGCAGCCCGACAGCATCACGCAGACGCCGAGGACCGCGAGGGCTTTCCATGGGCGTGCGGGCATCATCGTCCTTCCTCGTCCCTCGTCTGCAACGCGACTTGTAGCACGGCGATGCGCCCGACGGGCCGTCGCGGCGCAGCTTGCGCGCGTCTTGCGCATTCAAGAGACGAATGCCTCTTGAACAACCGGACACAAGTGTCCACTTAGCGTCTCATGAACCGTCCCTTGCGACAAGACGCCGCGGAACGCCGCGAAAGGCTGCTGAAGGCGGCCGAGGAGGCCTTTGCGCGCGACGGGCTGGACGTGCCCCTGCACCTGATCGCCGAAAAGGCCGGGGTGGGGCGGGCGACGCTGTATCGAAACTTCGCCGATCGGTCGGCGCTGGTGCTGGCGATCTTCGTCGAGCAGATCGAGGATCTGGGCCGCCGCACGCGCGCTCGGCTGGATGATCCCGACGCCTTCCTGTGGTTCCTGGAACAGCTGGTCGCCCTGATGATGACCAGCGCCGGCCTGTCCGCGCTCATCCGCGACCTGAAGGTCGAGGCGATGGAGCCGGTGCGCCAGGGCGTGCGCGAAGCCGGGGCCGAGGCCCTGGCCGTGTCCCAGGCGGCGGGGCGGGTGCGGCCCGACCTGACGGTCGAGGACATTCGCGTCCTGGCCCTGATGCTGGGGGCGCCGTCGCGGGCGGTCGTCTCGCCCGAGGACCGCATCGCCCTCAGCCGCCGCTCGCTGGAGCTGGCGCTGGACATGGTGCGCCCGCAAGGCGGGGCCCCCGCATGAGCCGCCGTCACTGGAATCTGCCGTGGGAGGACTTCTTCGCCACGCTGAAGCCGCACGAGCGGCCGGTCATGCCCGGCTCGCCGTCCACGCCGGACCACGCCATGCCCTGGCGTCTGGCCTATGGCCTGGTCGGCGCCCTGGTCACTCTGACCGGCAGCCTGGGCAATGCGGCCGTGACGGCCAGCCAGCCGCAACTGGCGGGATCGCTGGGCGTGACCCTGGCCGAGGCGGCCTGGCTGCCGGTCATCTTCGTCATGACCAATGCGAGCATGAACCTGCTGCTGGTCAAGTTCCGCCTGCAATACGGTCTGCGGCTGTTCGCCGAGATCGTGCTGATCGTCTTCCTGGCCGCCGCCCTGGCGCACCTGTTCCTGCAGGACTTCGTCTCCACCCTGGTGGTTCGCGCGGTCGCCGGAGTCGCGGCAGCGGGCATGACGACCCTGGGCATCCTCTACATCATCCAGGCCTTCCCGGCGCAGCACCGCCTGAAAAGCATTATCCTGGGCGTCGGCCTGTCTAGCCTGGCCATCCCCATGGCGCGGCTGGGTTTGACCGCCCTGCTGGACCGCGACCTGTGGCGGGCCTTCTACATGTTCGAGGTCGGGCTGGTGCTGGTGACGCTGGCCGCCGTCTTCGCCCTGAAGATGCCGCCCGCCCAGCGCATCAAGAGCTTCGAGCCGCAGGACTTCATCACCTTCGCCCTGTTCGCGCCGGGCATGGCGCTGCTCAGCGCCGTGCTGGGCCTGGGGCGGATCGTCTGGTGGCTGGAGGCGCCGTGGGTCGGCTGGGCCCTGGCCGCCGCCGTCCTGTTGCTGTCGGCCGCCGCCATCCATGAATACAACCGCGCCAACCCCCTGATCGACCTGCGCTGGCTGGCCGGGCGCGACATCGTGCGGCTGATGCTGGCCATCCTGCTGGTGCGGATCGTGCTGTCGGAACAGACGACCGGCGCGGTCGGCTTCCTGCAGCAGATGGGGCTGGGCAACGACCAGATGCACGACCTGTTCTGGGTCATGCTGGCGGCCACGGCGGCGGGGTCGCTGGTCAGCGCCTTCACCCTGAACCCGACCAAGCTGTGGAAGCCGATCTCCATCGCGCTGGGCCTCATCGCCCTGGGCGCCTATCTGGACAGCCACGCCACCGTGCTGACGCGGCCGGGCGAGCTGTACGTCAGCCAGGCCCTGCTGGCCTTCGCCGCCGCCTTCTTCATCGGGCCGACGATGATCATCGGCTTCGGCAAGGTGTTGCAGGGCGGCGGCAAGAGCTTCATCAGCTTCATCATCTTCTTCTCCCTGTGTCAGAACGTCGGCGGCCTGATGGGCTCGGCCCTGATCGGCACCGTCCAGACCCTGCGCGAGAAGTTCCATTCCAACCAGCTGGCCGAGGGCATCGGCCTGGGCGATCCCGAGACGGTGCAGCGACTGCAACAGCTGGGCGGCGCCTACGCCCATGTCATCGACGACCCGGCCCTGCGCCAGGGCGCGGCCCTGCGCCTGCTGCACCAGCAGGTCAGCCAACAGGCCCAGGTGCTGGCCTACAACGACGTCTTCCTGATGATCGCCGTGGTCGCCGCCGTCGGCGCCGTCTGGGTCGCCGTCAACCATTACCGCCCCCGCATCGAGGCGCTGTGCGCCCGCCGTCGCGACGCCGCCCAGGCGAGCCAAGCGCCGGCGCCCTCCGCCGAGTGAACCGGATACGACCATGACCGACGCCTCCCCCTCCGCCCCGCCGCCTCCCGCCCAAGCCCCAACGCCGGCTCCGGCGCCGCCGCCCGCCGCGCCCCCGCCTCTCGTCTCCAAGGAGCGGCGGATGATGTGGGGCGTGGTCCTGGGCGTGATCGCCCTGATCGGGGCCGGACTGATCCTGCACGCCTGGGGCCTGCCGCCGTTCTCGGGCGGACCGCAGACGACGGACAACGCCTATGTGCGCGGCCAGGTGACGATCATCAGCCCCCAGGTCAGCGGCTACGTCACCTCGGTCGAGGTGCAGGACTTCCAGACGGTGAAGCAGGGCCAGTTGCTGGCCACCATCGACGACCGCATCTATCGCCAGCGGCTCGAGCAGGCGCAGGCCTCGCTGCATTCGGCCGAGGCGGCTCTGACCAACTCGGCCCAGAGCCAGGCCTCGGCGCGCGGATCGGTGGCCCAGACGCGCGCCGCCATCGCCGCCGCCCAGTCGGCCGTGACCAAGGCCCGCGCCGATGCGACGCGCGTGCGCACCCTGTTCGAGGGCGGCTGGGTCGCCCAGGCCCAGGTCGACGTGGCCCAGAACGCCCTGCGCGCCGCCGAGGCCCAACTGGCCGAAACCCGCGCCGCCGAGGACGTGGCCCAAACCGGCGTGACCTCGGCCGTGGTCAGCCGGGGCTCGCTGGAAGCCGCCGTCGAGAACGCCCGCGCCCAGGTGCGGCTGGCCCAGATCGATCTGGACAATACCCGCATCGAGGCGCCGCGCGACGGCCGTCTGGGCGAGATATCCATGCGTCAGGGCCAGCAGGTGGCGGTCGGCACGCAGATGACGGCCCTGGTCCCCGACGTGGTCTGGGTCACGGCCAATATGAAGGAGAACCAGATGCGCGACGTGCGCGTGGGCCAGCCGGTCAAGATCACCGTCGACGCCCTGGGCGGCCGCGTCCTGACCGGCAAGGTCGAGCGCATCTCGCCCGCCACCGGCTCCGAGTTCAGCGTCATCCGTCCCGACAACGCCACCGGCAACTTCACCAAGGTGGCTCAGCGCATCCCCGTCCGCATCGCCGTCGATCCGGGGCAGGAAGGCGTCGAGCGTCTGTCGCCCGGCATGTCGGTGACGGCGCGGATTCAGGTGAAGGACTAGGCTCCAGGTCTGGTCCCGCTCATCGCCTGACTTATTGTTGCAGCGCGAAAAAACTTCACCTTTGCAGGGTTGCGTCAGCCTGTCGCAGGCTGCATCTGCTCTGCATGACCCGAGCCCCGACCCCGCCCGCCGAGATCGAGGCCAAGCCGTCGCTTCCCGCCAAGGGGCCGGGCTTCGCCGAATTCGTCTGCCTGATCGCCGTGATGATGGCGCTGAACGCCCTGGCGATCGACGCCATGCTGCCGGCTCTGCCCCACATCGGCGAAGACCTGGGCGTGACCAATGAGAACAGCCGCCAGTGGGTGATCACCGCCTATCTGCTGGGCTTCGGCGTGGCGCAGCTGCTCTACGGCCCGTTGTCGGATCGATACGGTCGCCGCCCAGCCCTGTTCGCGGGCATCGGGATCTACGTCGCCTTCAGCGTGCTGGCCGCCTTCGCCCACACCTTCGACATGCTGATCCTGTCGCGGGTCGGCATGGGGATCGGGGCCGCGGCGACGCGGGTGCTGGCCGTCTCCATCGTGCGCGACCGCTATGCCGGGCGGACCATGGCGCGGGTCATGTCGCTGAGCTTCCTGGTCTTCCTGGGCGTGCCCATCCTGGCCCCCGCCGTAGGGCAGATGATCATGCTGGTCGCGCCCTGGCCGTGGATCTTCGGCGTCTTCGCGCTGGCGGGCGGCGCCTTCATGATCTGGGCGGGGCTGCGCCTGCCCGAGACTCTGCACGCCGAGGACCGGATGCCGATCAATCTCGGTCGCATCGCCGGCGCCTTCCGCTTCGCCCTGACCAGCCGTCAGGGCATGGGCTACACCCTGGCCATGACGGTCATCAGCGGGGCGCTGTTCGGCTTCATCAACTCCTCGCAGCAGATCTTCTTCGACGTGTTCAAGGCGCCGGGCCTGTTCCCCGTCGTCTTCGCCCTGGTGGCGGCGGGCATCGCCGTGGCCTCGATCCTGAACGCCCGCCTGGTCGAGAAGCTGGGCTCGCGCCTGATCGCGCATACGGCCCTGATCGGCTTCATCGGCTTCAGCGCCCTGCACGCCGTGATCGCCTGGCTGGGCCACGACAGCCTGTGGATGTTCGCCGCGCTTCAGGCCTGCAAGATGTTCTGCTTCGGTTTCATCGCCGGCAATTTCGGCGCCATGGCCATGGCGCCGATGGGCCATATCGCGGGCACGGCCTCCTCGGCCCAGGGCTTCATCTCCTCGATCGGCGGCGCCTTGCTGGGTTTCGCCATCGGCCAGCAGTTCGACGGTTCGACCGTGCCGATGACCGTGGGCTTCGTCCTGCTGGGCGTCGCGGCGTTGGCGCTGGTGCTGGCGGCCGAGAAAGGGCGGCTGTTCAAGGCGCAACACCTGCCGCCGCCCGCAGCAAAGGCTTGATCTTTCGGGCGCGAGGGGGCCTTTTCGGGCGCATCTGAATACGGAGCGTTCGATGACCCTGAAGCTGGTCGGGCGGGTTTCCGCCCTCGCCCTCGCCGCCGCCCTCGCCACGTCCCTGGGCGCCTGCGCCACGACCGGAGAGATCACCCCCATGACTCCTCTGGTCCCCGCCGCGCCGGCCCCGGCCCCCGCGACCGACTACGTCAACGACGCCCACTCCTACGCCCGCCCGGCCGAGGCGCGGGTGACGCACGTCGATCTGGACCTGGCCGCCGACTTCGCCGCCAAGACCTTGGCGGGCAAGGCGACGCTGGACGTGACCGGCCGTCCCGGCGCGACCGAGGTGGTGCTGGACGCCAAGATGCTGGACATCAAAGGCGTGACCGACGCTCAGGGCCGCGCCCTGCAATGGAGCCTGGGCGCGTCGGATCCGATCAAGGGCCAGCCCCTGACCGTGCGCATCCCGGCCTTCCAGGGCGGCGAGACGCAGAAGATCGTCATCGACTATTCCACTCGCCCCGACGCCTCGGCCCTGCAGTGGCTCAGCCCGCAGCAGACGGCGGGCGGCCAGAAGCCCTATCTGTTCAGCCAGGGCCAGGCGATCCTGACCCGCACCTGGATTCCGACCCAGGACAGCCCCGGCGTCCGCCAATCTTATAGCGCCCGCATCACCGCCCCGGCTGATCTGACCGTCGTCATGTCGGCCGAGCAGCTGACGCCGAAGGGCGAGGCGGCCGGCGCCGGGACCAAGGCCTGGCGCTTCAAGCTGGACAACCCGATCCCGCCCTATCTGATCGCCATCGGCGTCGGCGACCTGGCCTTCGCCCCGTTCGACGAGCGCACCGGCGTCTGGGCCGAGCCGAGCCAGCTTCAGGCCTCGGCGCACGAGCTTCAGCCGACCGCCGAGATGGTGGACGCGGCCGAGGCCCTGTACGGCCCCTATCGCTGGGGCCGCTACGACCTTCTGGTCCTGCCGCCCAGCTTCCCCTTCGGCGGCATGGAGAACCCCATGCTGACCTTCGCCACCCCGACCATCATCGCCGGGGACCGCTCGCTGGTCTCGCTGGTGGCGCACGAGCTGGCGCATAGCTGGTCGGGCAACCTCGTGACCAACGCCACCTGGGACGACTTCTGGCTGAACGAAGGCTTCACCTCCTATTTCGAGAACCGGATCATGGAGGCCGTTTACGGCCGCGACGCCGCCGTGCAGGAACAGGTTTTGGCCTGGGGCGGGCTGCAGGACGAGCTGAAGGCGCTGGCCCCCGCCGACACCCGCCTGCATCTGGAGCTGACCGGGCGCGATCCCGACGACGGCATGAACACCATCGCCTATGACAAGGGCGCCGCCTTCCTGCGGACCATCGAACAGATCGCCGGGCGCGAGAAGTTCGACGCCTGGCTGCGCGGCTATTTCGAGCGCAACGCCTGGCGGCCGATGACGTCGGAACGTTTCCTGGAGGATATCCGCACGCACCTGATCAAGGGCGACGCGGCCCTGGAGCAACGGCTGCAGCTGAACGCCTGGGTCTATGAACCGGGCCTGCCGTCCAACGTCCAGGCGCCGGTGTCGCACGCCTTCGAGCCGGTCGATGCGGCCGCGCGCGCCTTCTACGTCGCCAAGGGCCCGGCCTCGGCCGTGCCGTGGAAGGACTGGAACACCCAGCAGCGCCTGCGCTTCCTGTCGTGGCGGCCCGAGGGGCTGGCGGCGGGCGCCGACTGGCTGACCCCGGCCCAGCTGGCCGATCTGGAAAGCACGCTGAAGCTGGACCGCGAAGGCAACGCCGAACTGGTCTTCGCCTGGCTGCAGGCCGCCCTGGCCAACCGCTACGAGCCCGCCGTCGCCACGGCCGACCGCTTCCTGACCAGCCAGGGGCGGCGCAAATTCGTCCTGCCGCTGTTCCAAACCCTGTGGGCCGAAGGCGACTGGGGCCGCCCCATCGCCACGCGCATCTACGCCAAGGCCCGACCGCTGTATCACCCGGTCACCAGCAACTCGGTCGATCAGGTGGTGGGGCGTCCGTAAGACCGCCTAGAGGTTCGTCACCTCCGCCCCGTCCTCGCGCGCCAGCCGGTCTGCGAGGATGGAGCGGTGGCAGCCGCAGGCGTCGGCTTCGAAGCACAGCAGGGCGACGCGCCGTTCGCCCGCCGCATGGCGCAGTCGCTGGAAGGCGGCCTCGGCGTCCGGCTCCTGCATATGGGCGCTGAAGACGGCGCGCATGGTCGCGGCGTCGCCCTTGCGCGCCGCGTCGCGCCCGGCCTTGGGCGTGCCCAGGGCGCGCAGTTGCAGATAGTCGAGCCCCTCGGCCTTCAGACTTTCGCCCAGGACGGTTTTGGAAAAGCCCGCGATGCGCGACGAGGCGACCGCCCGCACGTCGGCGACCAGTTCCACCCCCGCCGCCTTCAGCCGGTCGATGACCTGGGCCTGCGTCGCGCCTTCATAGCCGATGGTGAACAGCTTCATGCGGCGATGATGCGCGCAGGATCGCTTGACGCCAAGCCCGGCTGCGGCTCCCCTGCGCCGCGACTGGAGGCGCTGATGATCCAAACCCTGAAGACCCTGTCCCTGGCCGCCGCCCTGATGCTGGCGGCCGCGCCCGCGGCCTACGCCCAGAACCTGCTGATCCGGGGCGGGCCGATCCATACCGGCGACGAAGCCCGGCCGACCGCCGAGGTGGTGGTCGTGCGCGACGGACGCATCGCCTATGTCGGCGCGGCGAACGGCGCGCCCTCGGCCGAGGGGCTGGAGGTGGTGGACCTGAAGGGGGCGGCGCTGTTCCCCGGCTTCACCGACGGCCACGCCCATCTGGACGGCATCGGCTGGCGCGAGACGACGCTGAACCTGGAAGGCTCCGCCTCCGTCGTCGAGGCCATGCAGAGGCTCCGCGCCTGGGCCGAGGCCCATCCCGAGGGCGTCATCGTCGGCCGCGGCTGGATCGAGACCCATTGGCCCGAGAAACGCTTCCTGACCGCCGCCGACCTGGACGCCGCCGCGCCGGGCCGGATCGTGATGCTGACCCGCGCCGACGGCCATGCGGTGGCCGTGTCCAGCGCGGCGATGAAGGCGGCGGGGATCGACGCCTCGACGCCCTCGCCCTCGGGCGGGGACATCCTGAAGGGACCGGACGGCCGGCCGACGGGCCTGCTGATCGACGCCTCGGGCGATCTGATCGCGGGCCTGGCGCCCCAGGCCGATGCGGCGGCCACGCGCGCGGCCTATCGCGCGGGCTTCGACGTCTATGCTCGCTACGGCTGGACCGGCATCCACTTCATGAGCGCGCCGTGGAAGGACGTGCCCCTGCTGGAGCAGATGGCGCGCGACGGCGAGGCCACGGCCCGCGTCTACAACAACATCGACATGGGCGACGCGCGCGCCCTGATGGCGGGCGGTCCACGCGACGCGGGCGACGGCCTGGTCATCACGCGGGCGATCAAATTCTACGCCGACGGCGCCCTGGGCTCGCGCGGGGCCAAGCTGTTCGAGCCCTATTCGGATCGCCAGGACACCACCGGCCTGATGCGCACCTCGCGCGAGGAGGTCATGCCGCTGTATCAGGAGGCGCTGCGCACCGGCGTCCAGATCGCCACCCACGCCATCGGCGACCAGGGCAACCACGACGTCGCCGCCTGGTATGAAGAGGCCCTGCGTTCCGTGCCGAAGGCCGAGTGGAAGCTGGCCGATCCGCGCTGGCGCATCGAGCACGCCCAGATCATCCGGCCCAGCGACTATCACTACTTCGACGAACTGCCGATCATCGCCTCCATGCAGCCTAGCCACGCCATCGGCGACCTGCATTTCGCCGCCGACCGCCTGGGCGACGCCCGTCTGGACGGGGCCTACGCCTGGCATACGCTGGTGGATCGCGGGGTGATCGTGGTCGGCGGCTCGGACGCGCCGGTCGAGCGCGGCGATCCGCTGATCGAGTTCTACGCCGCCGTGGCGCGCCGCGATCTGAGCGGCTTCCAGGGTCCCGACTGGCGCCCGAACGAAGCGGTCGATCGGGCGACGGCGCTGAAGATGTTCACCCTGTGGCCCGCCTACGCCAGCTTCCGCGAGGACGAGCTGGGCACCATCGCGGTGGGCAAGCGCGGCGACTTCACCGCCTTCGACATCGACCTGATGACCGTCCCCGTCGCCGACATCCCCAAGGGCCGGGCCGTGCTGACGGTCGTGGGCGGGCGGATCGTCCACCGGGCGGACTGAGGGGGCCGACTGATCGGGCAGGCGGGCAGGGCGGAATCCCGTCCCTTCTCGTTGCGGGGCGGGGCCGCTTCGGTTAAGCCCCGCCCATGAGATTTTCGCCTCCGGCTGCATCTGCGGCCGGGGCTTGGCGTTGGAGCGTCTGAGATGGCTGATTTCGCCCCCGGTCTGGTCACCGTGTTCGGAGGCTCGGGCTTCATCGGAACCCAGGTGGTGCGCGCCCTGGCCCGTCGCGGCTGGCGCGTGCGCGTCGCCGCGCGCAACGCCAAGAGCGCGCCCCTGCTGCACATGGCCGGCGACGTCGGCCAGGTTCAGGTCGTGCGCTGCGACATCACCGACAAGGCTGCGGTGGCGCAGGCCGTGCGCGGCGCCGACGCCGTGATCAACCTGGTCGGCATCCTGTTCGAGACCGGCGGCCGCAAGTTCCAGACCCTGCACGTCGAGGGCGCGACCAATGTCGCCGAGGCGGCCAGGGCGGCGGGCGCCAAGCGTCTGACCCACATCTCGGCCCTGGGCGCCGACGCCGACGGCAAGGCCGACTACGCCCGCACCAAGGGCGAGGCCGAGGCCGCCGTGCGCGCCGCCTTCCCCGGCGCAGTCATCGTGCGCCCGTCGATCGTCTTCGGCTCGGGCGACCAGTTCCTGAACCGCTTCGCCGCCATGGCGACCTGGTCGCCGGTCCTGCCGCTGATCGGCGGCGGCCAGACGAAGTTCCAGCCCGTCTATGTCGCCGACGCCGCCGAGGCCGTCGCCCGCGCGACCGTCGCCCCCGAAGCCGAGGGCGAGACCTATGAGTTGGGCGGGCCGTCGGTCTGGACCTTCGAGGACATCCTGAAGTTCATCCTGCGCGAGACCAACCGCAGGAACATCCTGCTGCCGCTGCCCTTCCCGGTCGCGCGTCTGATCGGCTCGCTGGCTCAGATCCCGGCCGTGATCGGCCTGGCCCCCGCCCTGACCAAGGATCAGGTCGTGCTGCTGGAGAGCGACAACGTCGTGGCGCCGGGCGCCAAGGGCCTGGCCGATCTGGGCGTCGAGCCTTCGGGGCTGGAGGCCATCGCGCCGAGCTATCTGTGGCGCTACCGCGACGGCGGCCAGTACGCCGAAAGCCCCGCCGCCTGATCTGTCTGATTTCGGCGCGTTTTCGGTGTTTCTTCCTGCCTTCGTCATCCTCGGGTCAAGCCCGAGGATGACGGCTTAGGGTTATCGATTCTACAGCGCGCCCGTCACGCCCAGGCCGATGATGCCGACGACGCCGACCACGATGCGCCACCAGGCGAAGGGGCCGAAGCCGCGCTTGGATACGAAGTCGAGCAGGAAGCGCACCACGGCCAGGGCCGAGACGAAGGCGGCGATGAAGCCGATGGCGATCAGGCCCAGGTCGCTGAAGTCCAGCACGTCGCGGTTCTTGAACAGATCATAGAAGACCGCCGCCCCCATGGTCGGCAGGGCCAGGAAGAAGCTGAACTCGGCCGCCGACCGCTTGTCCGTGCCCAGCAGCAAGCCGCCGGCGATGGTGGCGCCCGAGCGCGACACGCCGGGGATCATGGCCAGGCACTGGAACAGGCCGATCAGGAAATAGACGCGGAAGGGATAGCGGTCCGCATCGAGATAGGTGGGGATCTTGTTCATGCGGTCCAGCCACAGCAGCAGCACCCCGCCGACGATCAGGGCGACGCAGACCACCAGCGGCGTCTCGAACAGCACCGTCTTGATGAAGCCGTAGGCCAGGAAGCCGATCACCACGGCGGGGGCGAAGGCGACCAGCAGGCCGATCAGGAAACGCCGCGCCTCGGGGTCGAAGGGCCAGCGCGTCGCCAGCGTCCACAACCGCTTGAAATAGACGCTGATGATGGCCAGCAGGGCGCCCAGCTGGATGACGATCTCGAATGTCTTGCCGGTGCTCTCGAAGCCGAGGAAATGCCCCAGCAGCAGCAGGTGGCCGGTGGACGACACCGGAATGAACTCGGTCAACCCTTCGACCAGACCCAGAAGGATCGCCGTCAGCCAGTCCGCCATGAATGCTCCGTCTCGATCTTTACGTCGGGCGCGCTGCGCCCTGCGGCGTCCCGTCTCCTCTCCTTAGCGTCCCAGCCCCGTCGCCGCCATTGGCGCGGGCGCCGTTTTGGGCGACAAGGGCAGGGAAATGACCGCCTCCCCCCTCGACGCCGCCCATGAGACCACGCGCCGGATCACCACCTTGTCGGTGGCGACGGCGGTCCTGCTGATCCTCATGAAGGCCTTCGCCCTGGGCGCGTCCGGCTCGGTCTCCATCCTGGCCAGCCTGGCGGATTCGACGCTGGACCTGATCGCGTCGCTGGCGACCTTTTTCGCCGTGCGCTGGGCCGCTGCGCCGCCCGACGACGACCATCGCTATGGACACGGCAAGGCCGAGGGCCTGGCCTCCCTGGTGCAGGCGGGCATGGTGCTGGCGTCCGGCGTCTTCATCGGCTGGGAGGCGGTGCAGCGCATCTTCGATCCCCGCCCCGTCACCTCGGGCGGATGGGCCGTCGGCGTGGTCGTCCTGTCCATCGCCGTCACGGCGGGCCTGGTGTGGATGCAGACGCGGGCGATGAAGAAGACCGGCTCCCTGGCCGTGGCGGGCGACCGCGCCCACTACGTCGCCGACCTGGCCGCCAGCGTCGTGGTGCTGATCGGGGTGATCTCGGGCGCCTTTCTCAAGGCGCCGGGGCTGGACGCGGCGGCGGGCCTGGTGGTCGCGGTCTGGCTGGCCTGGGGCGCGATCAATCTGCTGAAGGGCGCGGCCGGCCACCTGCTGGACCAGGCCGCCTCGGACGAGGAGCGCGCCGCCATCGTCGCCGCCGTGACCGAAGACCCCCGCATCGCCAACGTCCACCAGCTGCGCACCCGCATGGCCGGTCAGGCCCTGATGGTGCAGATGCACGTCGACCTGGACCCCGAGCTCAGCCTCAAGGCCGCGCACGACATCATCCTGGACGCCGAGAAGAGGGTGCTGAAGGCCTTTCCCCACGCCGACATCCTGATCCACGCCGACCCGCGCGGCGCGGCCGAGCCGCACGGCGGCGCCTTCACTCCGCCCCGCCCGACGGCGCCGGAATCGACCGCGCCCGACGCGCCTGTGGCCCGCAGCGGCTCCTGGTCCTGACCCCCTGCGACAATCGCGCGCGGTAAACGGAGCCTTAACGCGCGCGGGCGCATGAAGGCGGACGATGTCCACGCCCGCCGTCCTCTATCATTTCGCCTTTCATCCGGCTTCGCGCACGGCGCGGCTGGCGCTGGGCGAGGCCAAGGTCGAGTATGGCGAGGAAGCTGTCCGCCCGTGGGAGGACGACTGCCCCCTGTTCGAGCTGAACCCCTCGGGCATGCCGCCGGTGCTGACGACGACGGAAAAGAACCGGCCGCTGACCCTGTGCGAGCTGGACGCCGTCCTGGGCTGGCTGGAAGACCGTTCCAAGGGCGACTTCCTGCTGCCCGCCGATGCGGCCGAGCGCGCCGAGGCGCGCCGTCTGGCGACCTGGTTCAGCCGCCGCTTCACCGACGAGGTGGACGCCGTCCTGCTGCATGAGCGGATGGAGAAGCCCCTCCTGCGCCTGGGACCGCCCGACGCCCGCATGCTGCGCGAAGGCCGCGAAGCGCTGAAAAGCCATCTGACGGTGCTGGAGCCGCTGGCGTCGAGTCGCGAGTGGCTGGCCGGGCGCCGTCTCAGCCAGGCCGACCTGATCGCGGCGGGCCATCTGTCGGTGCTCGACTATTTCGGCGAGATCGCCTGGGCGTCCTGGCCGTCGCTGAAGCTGTGGTATTCCAAGCTGAAGTCGCGCCCCTGTTTCCGGCCTCTGCTGGGCGACCGTTTCCCCGGCGTGCATCCGGCGCCCTGGTACGCCGACCTCGACTTCTGAGGCTCCACAGGGCTAAAGCGAAATCGGTTCACATGCGATCGCATGTGAACCCAGATCTTCGCTCAAGCATTTATTTTGGACCATTGATCTGAGTTTGGATTGATTCAATCCAAACCGATAATGGTCTAAAGCGCCCTCATGGCGGCCGATCCCCGCATCTTCATCCGACAGCGCGCCGCCGAACTGGGCTTCGGCGTGTGCCGCTTCGCCTCGGCCAGCGATCCGTGGAGCGCGGGCGAGAAGCTGGCCCATTTCGTCGATGCGGGTCGTCACGGCGACATGGGCTGGATGGAGACGACGTTGGAGCGCCGCGCCCACCCCACCGCCATGTGGGACGCGGCGAAGACCGCCATCGTCCTGGGCATGAACTACGGCCCCGACGAAGACCCCCGGCCCGAGCTTGAGGACGCCTCGGCGGGCTATATCTCCGTCTATGCGCGCGGGGACGACTATCATGAGGTCATCAAGGGGCGGCTGAAGATCCTGGCGGGCCAGATCGCCGCGCGGCTGGGCCAGGAGGTCAAGGTCTTCGTCGACACCGCCCCTCTGATGGAGAAGCCGCTGGCCCAGCGGGCGGGCCTGGGCTGGCAGGGCAAGCACACCAATCTGCTCAGCCGCACCCACGGCAACTGGCTGTTCCTGGGGACTATACTGACCGCCGCCGAGATCGAGCCGGACGAGGCCGAGGTCGAGCATTGCGGCCGCTGCACCGCCTGTCTGGACGCCTGCCCGACCCAGGCCTTTCCGGCGCCGTTCCAGATCGACGCCCGGCGCTGCCTCTCCTACCTGACCATCGAATATGCGGGCGCCTGGCCGCGCGAGTTCCGCATCGCGACGGGCAATCGCATCTACGGCTGCGACGACTGTCTGGCCGCCTGTCCGTGGAACAAGTTCGCGCAAGGCGCGTCGGAGGCGCGGCTGCAGGCGCGCGACGCGCTGAAGTCGCCGCCGCTGGCGGACCTGCTGGCGCTGGACGACCCCGCCTTCCGCGCCCTGTTCACCAAGAGCCCGGTCAAGCGGATCGGCCGCGACCGCTTCATTCGCAATGCCCTGTATGCGGCGGGCAATTCCGGGGACGCTGCGCTGATCGCGCCGGTCGAGGCCCTGCTGGACGACCCCGCCCCCGTGGTGCGCGGCGGGGCGATCTGGGCGCTGTCGCGTCTTTCGCCGGAACGGTTCGCGGCCGAGCGCGCGGCGCGGCTACGGCAGGAAACGGACGAAGAGGTCAAACAGGAATGGTCCTTCTCCCCTTGAGGGAGAAGGTGGCAGGCGCAGCCTGACGGATGAGGGGTGTTTGCGGGAGGCTTGAAGGTCGGACACGCCCCGGCCTCATTGTCTGAAGGCCGCGTTGACACCCCTCATCCGAGCGCCTTGCGGCGCCCACCTTCTCCCTCAAGGGGAGAAGGATCATTCCACATCAAACGCCAGCATCAGGGTCTTCTGCGCCGGATTGGCGTTGTCGTCGGACAGGATGTAGAGGCGCGTGCCATCTGCGCGGCGCTCGGCGGCGATCCCCTCGAAATTGTCCGTCAGGCCCGGCAGCTTCAGCTCGACCAGCACCGGCCCCAGCGCGCCGTCGGCGTCCATCCGGCGCACGCGGGCGCGCACGTCGAAGGGCGGGCGCCAGGACCGCTGCACCGCGAACCAGCCGTCGCCGCCGGGATCGCGCTCCAGCCCCGTCAGCCGCCAGCTGTCGGCGGGCCGAGTGGGTTCGACCACGGTGCGGCAGCCTTGCTCTGAACAGTCCCACACGCCGCCGTCTTCGCCGCCGACGCGCCAGCCGCCGGGGGCCGTCGCCAGCGCCTCCAGGCCTTCGTTCAGCGGGAAGTCGACCGCCGGATGCGGCCGCGCTTCGGGCTGGGCGTTCAGCGTGTCCAGCGGGCCATAGCTCCAGATGCGATGCTCGCGCTCGAAGCTGACCAGCACCTCGCCGTCTTCGCTCAGGGCCAGCCCCTCGGCGTCGCCCGCGGCCTTATCGGCGATCGGTTCACCGTCGGCGGTCGTCAGCCGCCGCACCCGCAGATCGTGCAGCCCCGTCAACTTCCCGTCTGCATCCAGCTCAAGCCGCCCGCGCACCAGGTCGCCGGAATCCGACACGGCGACGAAGTCGCCGTCGCCCGTCAGCTTCAGGTCCGACAGTCCGTGCAGGCTGGAGACGGGCGCCGCGATCAACTGCACCCCGCCCGCATAGCGCACGCCCTTGGCCAGTCGGGCGCCGCCGGGCCAGCCCAGGCCGACCTGCCGGGTCGAACCGCCCGCGGGCGCCCAGCCGTCGGCCGTCGCCGCCGGCGTCCAGGGATGGGACGTGACCGCCGCCCCGGCGCAGGCGGCCAGGGCGAGGGAGATCAGGGCGGCGACATAGAGGCGGCGTTTCACGCCGCGCGCTTGTGCGGAACCCGTCCGCCCTTGCTGCTGACCGCCTTCGGTTCGGCCTCGAACAATTCGGCCAGCTTTTCGGTCATGGCGCCCGCCAGTTGTTCCACATCGACGATGGTCAGGGCGCGGCGATACCAGCGGGTCACGTCGTGGCCGATGCCGATGGCCAGCAGCTCGACCGGGCTGCGCGTCTCGATCTTCTCGATCACTTGGCGCAGGTGCTTGTCCAGATACAGGGCCGCGTTGGCCGACTGGGTGGAGTCGTCGACCGGCGAACCGTCCGAGATGACCATCATGATCTGCCGCGCCTCGGGCCGGGCCAGCAGGCGGTCGTGCGCCCATTCCAGCGCCTCGCCGTCGATGTTTTCCTTCAGCAGGCCCTCGCGCATCATCAGGCCCAGGTTCTTCTTGGCCCGGCGCCACGGCGCATCCGCGCCCTTGTAGATGATGTGGCGCAGGTCGTTCAGGCGGCCGGGGTTGGCGGGCTTTCCGGCGCTGATCCAGGCCTCGCGCGACTGACCGCCCTTCCAGGCGCGGGTGGTGAAGCCCAGGATCTCGACCTTGACGCCGCACCGCTCCAGCGTCCGCGCCAGGATGTCGGCGCACACCGCCGCCACCATGATCGGCCGCCCGCGCATCGAGCCGGAGTTGTCGATCAGCAAGGTCACGACCGTGTCGCGGAACGGGCTTTCGCTCTCCATCTTGAACGACAGGGGGCTGGTCGGGTCGGTGATGACGCGGGTCAGGCGCGCCGTGTCCAGCATCCCTTCCTCAAGGTCGAACATCCACGAGCGGTTCTGCTGGGCCAGCAGCCGCCGCTGCAATTTGTTGGCCAGGCGCGAGACCACGCTGCCCAGCGTCGACAGCTGGGCGTCCAGCAGGGCGCGCAGCCGGTCCAGCTCCATCGGGTCGCACAGTTCGGCGGCGTCGATGACCTCGTCATAGGCGGTGGTGAAGGCGCGATAGACCTCGACCGCGCGGCCGTCGTCCTGGGTCTGCTGATGGTTGGGGCGGTCGCCTTCGCTCAGTTCGGGGGCGTCTTCCCGGCCCTCGCCGTCGGGTTCGCCCGGCGTGCCGTCGGGGCGGGCCTGGCGCTCGTCCTCGGCCGACTGGTCGTCGGCCGTGCCGTCCAGGGAGTCGCCGCCCTCGCCGCCGTCCTGTTCTTCCTGCTCGTCCTGATCCGCCTGGTCCTGATCGGGCTTGTCGGCGTCGTCCTCGCCGTCCTCCTCGGGCGAGTCGCCGCCGTCGGCGTCGCCGGGGTCCAGATCCAGCGCGCGCAGCAGATCCTTCATCCGCGCGCCGAAGGCCGCCTGGTCGTCGCCCAGGGCCGCCAGGGCGTCCAGCTCGGCGCCCGCCTTGGCCTCCAGTTCGGCGCGAACCCGGTCCAGCATGGTCTTGGCGCCGTCGGGGGCGGGCTCGCCCGTCATCCGTTCGCGTAGCAACAGGGCGGCCGCCTCGGCAAGCGGCACCTGGGCCGCCTCGGCGCGCAGGGCGCCTGATTTCTCCAGCCGTGTGACCAGGGCGGACTCGAGGTTGCGCCGCACGCCTTTCAGCTCGCGCGCGCCGACGGCCTCGACGCGGGCCTGTTCGACGGCGTCGAACACCTCGGCCGCGTTCATGTCGACGGGGCGCAGCCGCGCGTCCAGCGCCGGGTCGTGATTGGCCAGACGCAGCGCCATTCGGTCGGCCTGACCACGCAGGGCGGCGCTTTCAGGCGCGGCCGGATCACGCGGCGGGTGGGGCAGGGTCAGCACGCCGCTGGACAGCTTGGGTCCGTCGCCGCCGAAGCGCACCTCCAGCTCGGCCTGTTCGGCCAGGGCTCGAGCGGCGTGCGCCAATGCGCGCTTGAAGGTCTCGACGGGGGTCTCTGCGGCGGCCATGCGCCACACATAGCCCATGGCGCGCCGAGGGGAAGAGGGCGAAGCGCCCTACCGGGGTTTCAGCCGCACCCGCATGACGCCGCCGGGGCCGACCTCGACATCGAACCGGCCGGTGGCGCGGACCAGTTCGGACAGCTTGGCGTGACCGTAGGTGCGTTGGTCGAAGTCGGAGTAGGTGTTGCGCAGGCGGTTGGCGACGCCGCCGATGTTGACCCAGCCGTCGCCGTCCTCGTCCATGTCGGTGATGGCGGTGGCGATCAGGGGAACGGCTTCGGCGGGTTTGCGCTCGGCCGGCGGCGCCGCGGCCACGCCCGCCTCGGCGGCGGCGCGCCCGGTCAGGTTCTCGGTGTAGATGAAGCGGGTGCAGGCCTGGCGGAAGCTTTCGGGCGTCTTGCGCTCGCCGAACCCATAGACCGGCACGCCCTGTTCACGAATGCGCGCCGCCAGCCGGGTGAAGTCGCTGTCCGACGACACCAGGCAGAAGCCGTCGAACCGTCCCGAGTGCAGCAGGTCCATGGCGTCGATGACCAGGGCGATGTCGCCCGAGTTCTTGCCCTTGGTGTTCTGGAAATTCTGCTGCCACTGAATCGCCCAGCGGGGCAGCACGTCGATCCATCCCCGCAGCGCCGGGCTGGCCGCGTCGCCGTAGATGCGTCGCGCCGAGGCTTCGCCCAGGGTCGCGATCTCGGTGAACAGCGCCTCCGCGATCCGGGCCGAGGCGTTCTCGCCGTCGATCAGCACGGCCAGGCGCGGTGCGCGGGCGGCGGGGTTGAAGGCGTCCGTCGGCATGAAGGCTCCGGCGAGGGGAGGAGAGGCGCGAAGGCTCGCCCCGGCCGCGCTCGGGGTCAACCGCAAAGAAAACGGCCGGCGAGGTCGCCCCGCCGGCCGTCGTCGTTTCAGAGGTTATCGAACCGGCTTACTGGGCCGGCTTCGGCGCCTCGGCGGCGCGCACCTCGACCGGCAGGCCCAGGGCGTCCAGTTGCGGCTTGACGACCGAGGCGTCGCCGACCACCACCCAGACGAAGCTGGACGGCTTGATGGCGGCGCGGGCGGCGGCGTCCATCTGGGCCGCCGTTAGGCCGTTGATACGGCCCGCCAGCGTTTCCTGATAGTTGTCCGGGCGGCCGTACAGGGCGTTGCTGCGCAGGGCGCCCAGCACCTGGAACGAGGTTTCATAGCTGCCCGACAGGGCGCGCGTGTCGCCCAGGACGGTGCGTTCGCGCTCGGCCGCCGTCACGCCTTCAGCGCCCAGGAAACGGTCGTACTGGCTGATCAGGGCGGCGATGGATTCGCCCGTGCGGTTGGCCTGAACCGGCGCGTTGACGATATAGGGCGCGCGGTTCTCCAACTGGCTGATGGTGCCGCGCACGCCGTAGGACCAGCCCTTGGTCTCGCGCAGGTCGGCGTTGATCCGCGACAGGAAGTCCGTCCCCAGCACGGTGTTGGCCGTGGTCAGGGTCAGCAGGTCGTCCGTGCCCGACACCGGCAGCACCTGGCCGCCGTAGATCAGCGACTGGGGCGACTGCGGCCGGTCGATCAGCACGATGCGCGCCGAGGTCTGAGGCAGGGCGGCGTCGAACGCCTTGGTTCCCTTAGCCGTGGTCGGGGCGCGCCAGTTTCCGAAGGCCGCCTCAAGCTGCGGCTTCAGTTCGGCCAGCGGCAGGTCCGACACCACGAACAGCTTGGCGTTGTCCGGGCGGATCCAGCGGGCGTGTTCGGCCGCCAGGTCGTCGCGGGTCAGACCGCGGATCACCGCCTCGTCGCCCGTACCGCCGAACGAACGGCCGTAGGGATGGCTCGCGCCATAGATCAGCGGGGGCAGGGCGCGCCCGGCGATCGACGCCGGCTGGGTCTTTTCATTGGCCAGGGCGGCCAGGCGCGTGGCGCGCAGGCGCTCGATCTCGGCCGGAGCGAAGGCGGGATTGCGCACGACGTCCGACAGCAGGGTCAGCGACGGCTGCAGGTTGGTCGTCACGGCCGACAGATTGGCCACCGTGCGGTCCATCGACGAGCCGACGGAGACGCTGGCGCCCAGGCGTTCCTGCGCCTCGGCCAGGGCCTTGGAGTCGCGCGTCGTCGTGCCTTCCTGCATGACGTTCAGCATCAGGGTGTGGGCGCCCAGGCGATCGGCGCGGTCGGCCGCGACCCCGGCGTCGAATTCCAGCGCCACGCGGGTCACAGGCACGGTGGTCGAGCGGGCGTAGACGATCTCGATGCCGTTCGACAGGGCGGCGCGCTCGACAGCCGGGAAGTCGACGTTGGACACCTGGCCGATGGCCGGGGCGGCGTCGCGAGCCACGCGCTGGATCGGTTCGGCCGGCGCCGGGGTCGCGCCGGACGGCGCGGCGGCGGCCTCGACATAGGCCTCGCGCTCGCCCGGCATGACGATCTGGCTATAGACGGGGCGGCTCAGCCACTTGCGCATGGCGGCCTGGACCTGGGCCGGGGTCACGGCGGCGTAGGCCGCCAGCTCTTTCTTGTAGAAGTCCGGATCGTTTGAATAGAGCTGCCCCTCGGCCAGGACCGAGGCCTTGCCGTTGGCCATTTCCAGGCCCTGGATGCGCTGCGAAGCGTAGCGCGTCACCACGCGATCAATCTCGTCCTGGGTCGGGCCGTTGGCGATCAGGTCAGCCAGGACGGCGTCCATGCGGCGAGCTACGGCGTCGGCGTCCGCGCCCGGCTTGACCATGGCGGAGTAGCTGAACATGCCCAGGCGCTGGAAGGTCTGATTGCCGGCCGAGACGCTGGAAGCGGTTTGCTCGTCACGCACCAGCACATTGTCCAGGCGCGAGCTGGCCAGGCCGCCCAGCACCGAGGCGCCGACGCTCAGCGGCACGGAGTCCGGATCGCCCAGGCCGGGTACGGCCCAGGTGCGGCTGATGCGGGTCTGGGCCACGCGGTCGTGCAGCACCTGCTCGACCGGCGCCGCCAGGGTGGGCACCGGCGCCGCCGCCGGAGTGTTGACCGGGCCGCGCGCAATGGCGCCGAAGTATTTCTGGGTCAGCTCGCGGGCCTTGGCCTCGTCGATGTCGCCCGACAGGACCAGGACGGCGTTGTTCGGGCCGTAGTTCTCACGGAACCAGTCGCGCACCGTCTCCATGCTGGCCGAATCCAGGTCGGCCATCGAACCGATGGTCGAGTGGCGATAGGGGTGGCCCTCGGGGAACAGGGCTTCCAGCGTGGCGTAATAGGTTAGGCCGTAGGGCTGGTTGTCGCCCTGGCGCTTCTCGTTCTGGACGACGCCGCGTTGCAGATCCAGCACCTCCTGGCTGACCTGCCCCAGCAGATAGCCCATGCGGTCGGATTCCAGATACAGGGTGTACTCCAGCGCCGGGGTCGGCACCGTCTGGAAATAGTTTGTGCGGTCGAACCATGTCGTGCCGTTCAGGCCCGTGGCGCCCGCCGCGTTCATCGTCTGGATGTGGCTGGAAGGCGAGTTTTCCGACCCGCCGAACATCAGGTGCTCGAACAGGTGCGCAAAGCCGGTCGAGCCCTTGGGCTCATCCTTCGATCCGACATTGTACCAGACCGACACCGCCACCACCGGCGCCTTGCGGTCCTCATGCACCAGCACGGTCAGGCCGTTGTCGAGCTGGAAGCGCTTCCACGGAATATCGACGCGGGCGACCAGCTCCGACACCGGCGCCCCGCGCAGGGGCTCGGCCTGAGCGGCGGCCGTCGTGGCGGCGGAGGCGGTCGCGGCGGGCGCGGCCAGAACGGGCGTGCTCACGGCCAGCAAGGCGGCGAGCGCAACGGAAGAGGCGGCAAGACGCATGGTGTTTTCAGTCCCCAACAGATCATGTTGAGACGGACCTTAACCGCGCGCGCGGCCGCCGCAACGCGACACATCGCTATGTGAACGATTGTTCATGTTTGCGCGCCCGGCCTACGCTTGATCGGAGCGAGGATCCAGGCCCGCCGCCGCCTCCAGTTCGCGCACCTGATCCCGCAGCGTCTTGCGCTCTCGCATCAGGGCCAGCCATTCTTCCATGCCGGCCTCGCGCTGGGCGGCGTTGACCGCCCAATACTCCTGCTTGGCCGGATGCGGGTCCGCCTCGTCCCAGATCGCCAGGCGGCTGGAGGCGCACTGATCCTCGTTCAGCGCCAGCGCCTTGATCAGCTCCAGCGGAATGTCGTCCAGCGTCACCTCGCCGCGTCCTCGCGCCCGCTCGCTCCTTTGCGCCATCCGGCCATAGGCCTCGGCCAGTTGGGTCAGGGCCCTGGCCTCGTCCCACATCCGTCCCCGCATGGCCCGCGCCGAGGCCCGCATCGCCGTCTCGGCCAGAACCTCCGCCGTCTCGTCCGCGTCCCCTTCGGACGGCGCGAACAGGGCTTCGGCGCGGACCGCCTCGGCCGCCGCCCGTTCGACCTGCATCCGCTCGCGCGCCTCGGCCTGTTCGCGCGCCCGCGCATCGCCCCAGTCGCGCTTGGTCGCGCCATGGACGGTGATGCGCTTGCGCAGGGCGTGCTGCGACACCCGCCACCGCTCGCTCAGCTCCGGCACGGTCGCCCCGTTGCGATAGGCCTCCAGAATGATCTCCCACGTCGCCCGCGACAGGCGATAGTGCGCGGGCTTGGCGTCCAGGGTCTCCTTCATGCGCGCAAGGATAGGACCGGCGCCGACCCAGGCGGGTTGGATGCGCCGATCCGACCCCAAGCCCCTGAAAACCCACACGCCCTTACGCTGACCTTAACGCCTCTCCCTCCCCTTTATGGGGAGGGTGGTCGCGCCAGCGACCGGGTGGGGAGGGCGAGGTGATCGCCTCGGCCCCGCTAGGGCGAGCACTATGCCTTTCACCACGAGCGCGTCTTCCTGATCGTCTGTGCCCGCGCCACTTGGCGCGCAAGGTCGAATGGACGTCCCAGGAGCACGGCGACGGCGCCGGCTACGACATCCGCAGCTTCGACCCGGCGGGCCGAGAGTGGCTGATCGAGGTCAAGGCCACCCGCGGCAGCGCCCCGCCGCCGACTTCTTCCTAACCTGCACCGAGCGTGAGGTGTAAGCCGAACGCCCCGACGCCAGGCGCCTCTACCGCCTTCACGACCTCACCGCCGCTCCGGGCCTGTTCCAGCTCAAGCCCCTGCTGGAGACGGCTGTGACGCTAACGACGGAGACGTGGCTGGCGAAGTTTGCATGAGATTTATGTTAAAAAGGCGGATACGCGCGCAGATATAAATGGATGGCATTGGGGGTGATCTAGAATAAATTGGATTCTATAATTTTGGGCTGCTGCGGAATGTAGTCTCTGTAGTATGCGACTATACATTCGCTCTGGGGTTCGATTTTCACGCAGCTGGCTGTTCACGTTTGAGAGCGTGCCGTTCAAGCTTTGTTTAAATTTCTTGTCTTCTTCTGGCGTAAGCCCCAAGCCGCCTACAATCTCGGCGAGAAGAAGCCGCCAGTCGCCATTATCAAAGATAGAAGGTATCGCTACCTCATCCGCAAATGCCCACCAGTGGTAAATTTCTCCCCCATGTGTCACACTGTAGTGTTTTGCGATTGAGTACATATTTGGATCGTATTGTGATCCATGCATGGGCGCTGCTGCTATTGTCCCAGTTGTACGTCCTACGTTTCGAAGAACGCCATTGCTTTCTCGTGCGAATAGCAAACCGATTGGACCAATAGTTGCAATGCGGAAGTAAGCTGCAGGAATTGATATTTTCGCTTTATCTGCGATTTGAAGCATAGATTTTGCGGGGTCGCCGATAAGGTCAAAATTAGAATTTATCCAATCTGTGGGCGCAAGAAGCTCTGACGAGAAGCGATTGGCTTCGGCTTCTATATGCGATTCTTCGAAATTTTCTTCGAAGAGGTGAATATCGTCAATTATTAGTCCGGCATGCCAGGGTATGAGTAAGTGGCCAAGCTCATGTCCTAAGGTGAATCTTTTTCTAAGTTCAGGTTTGTTTCGATCAACGATAACAAGGGGGCGTTTACCTGGCGATTTGAGGCCCACGCAAACGGCGTCTATGCCTTCTGGAATTGAATCGAATTCCAAGTCAGCATACTGTGAAACTAGTGCTTTTACGTCGATTGGAGGTGTCAGGGAGAAGCGGTGTATGACCCGCTTGGCTAGACTGACTTCGGGGGATTCTATCTCTTCCCGCGCTGACGCAGCCATCGCTCTATACTCGCAAGTCTATCGCCTGAGTCACTTCTAGCAGCAAGACGATCCTCATATGCCGCCTCTAGCAAATCTTCTAGTGGTCGGTTGAGCTTTCGAGCCGTGACTATCTGGGGAATGATGTCAGGGTTTTGGACCCATGCTGCATACTCGTCTTTCGTTAAGCCGAGATAGTCATGCAGGCTTTTACCGCCCGGTTGCTCGTGCCAACGGTCAACGAAATCATCAATTTCGTCGAACATGATCTTGCCGGTAAGCGCTAGTTTAAGGAAGGTCATGGCCATCAAACTTTGATCGACCGTCCCGGGACGGCATCCTTTATGAAGTCGCCTGTTTGCGGGTCTTGGACCCCGAGATGGCGTCCTCGCTTGTTGAAAACTTCCACTTCACCATGAAGCGCATCCCAAGTGTACAGTCGCTTCCCATCAAAGCTGCGCCAGCGCTTGGACCCTTCTATGAAACCTAACTCCTCAAGATCGTCGAGGATGCTGGGCTGAGGAATAATCTTACCCACTTAATGATCGCCTAACATGATTCGGCGAAATCGTCTCTCGGTGATGATGTGGGTGTCAATCCTCGTCCATCTTCAGCGCCGCGATGAAGGCTTCCTGCGGGATCTCGACCTTGCCGAACTGACGCATGCGCTTCTTGCCGGCCTTCTGCTTCTCCAGCAGCTTCTTCTTGCGGGTGGCGTCGCCGCCGTAGCACTTGCTGGTCACGTCCTTGCGCAGGGCGCGGACGGTTTCGCGGGCGATGATCTTGCCGCCGATGGCCGCCTGGATCGGGATGGTGAACATGTGGGGCGGGATCAGCTCCTTCATCTTCTCCACCATGCCGCGGCCGCGCGTTTCGGCGCGGGCGCGGTGGACCAGCATGGACAGGGCGTCCACCGGCTCGGCGTTGACCAGGATCGACATCTTCACCAGGTCGCCGACCTTGTAGTCGGTGATCTCATAGTCGAACGAGGCGTAGCCCTTCGAGATCGACTTCAGGCGGTCGTAGAAGTCGAACACCACTTCGTTCAGCGGCAGCTCATAGACGACCAGGGCGCGGCTGCCGACGTAGGACAGCTCGATCTGGCTGCCGCGACGGTCCTGGCACAGCTTGATCACGCCGCCGAGGTATTCGTCGGGCGTCAGGATGGTGGCCTTGATCCACGGCTCGCTGATCGTCTCGATCTGCATGACGTCGGGCAGGTCGGCCGGGTTGTGCAGGTCGATCTCGGTCCCGTCGCGCAGGCCGATCTTGTAGACGACCGAGGGGGCCGTCGCGATCAGGTCCAGGTTGAACTCGCGACTCAGGCGCTCCTGAATGATCTCCAGGTGCAGCAGGCCCAGGAAGCCGCAGCGGAAGCCGAAACCCAGAGCCGCTGAGGATTCCATTTCATAGGTGAAGCTGGCGTCGTTCAGGCGCAGCTTGCCGATGGCGGCGCGCAGGTCTTCGAAGTCGGCGGCGTCGACCGGGAACAGGCCGCAGAAGACCACCGACTGCACGTCCTTGAAGCCCTTCAGCGCTTCGGCCGTGGGTTTCTTCTCGTCGGTGATGGTGTCGCCGACGGCGGCGTGGGCGACTTCCTTGATCTGGGCGGTGATGAAGCCGACCTCGCCGGGGCCGAGTTGATCGACCGGGGTGTTCTTGGGCAGGAAGACGCCGACGCGGTCGACCAGGTGCGACGAGCCGGTCTGCATCATCTTCACGCGCATGCCGGCCTTCAGCACGCCGTCGAACACCCGCACCAGCAGCACCACGCCCAGGTAGGGGTCGTACCAGGCGTCGACCAGCATGGCCTTCAGCGGCGCATTGATGTCGCCCTTGGGCGCCGGCAGCCGGGCGACGATGGCCTCCAGCACGTCCTCGATGCCGATGCCCGACTTGGCCGAGCACATGACGGCCTCCGAGGCGTCGATGCCGATGACGTCCTCGATCTGGGCCCGCACCCGGTCCGGCTCGGCGGCGGGCAGGTCGATCTTGTTCAGGACCGGGACGATCTCATGGTTGTTGTCGATCGCCTGATAGACGTTGGCCAGGGTCTGGGCCTCGACGCCCTGCGAGGCGTCCACCACCAGGATCGAGCCTTCGCACGCGGCCAGCGAACGCGACACCTCATAGGCGAAGTCCACGTGCCCCGGCGTGTCCATCAGGTTCAGGACGTAGGTCTCGCCGTCCTTGGCCTTGTAGTTCAGGCGCACGGTCTGCGCCTTGATGGTGATGCCGCGCTCCTTCTCGATATCCATATTATCAAGAACCTGTTCCGACATTTCGCGCGCGGTCAGGCCGCCCGTGAACTGGATCAGGCGGTCGGACAGGGTCGACTTGCCGTGGTCGATGTGGGCGACCACCGAAAAGTTGCGGATGCGTTCGATAGGGGGCGTCGTCATGGTTCGGCGCGCGTAGCACGCCGCGAGGCTTTGCGCCACGACGCTGACGCGACCTTCAGGCAATCAGGCGCTTCGCCGTTCGGCATGAGCCCTTGCCGCTATACTCAGGCTTTTGAGCGTACGAGAATCGCCTTCCGATATGATTTCTTTGTTGTTCCGTGGCTCACGCACGCGTCCCCCTGAGGGGCGATCAAAGATATGCCTAGCCGCGCACCCTGCTGCTGTTCCTGGTCCCCGTCACCTTAAACAGAATTCGAACAAGGCCCGCTCGGGTGGGCCTTGTCCTCCGAGTGCACTATCAAGAACTGTATGGAAACCGACACATAAAGCCCGCGGGCGAGGTGGGAAAGGCGCGTTCCTTGGGGGCGCGACAGGGGGCGGCATAGCCGAGCCGCAGTTCCTCATGCGTGCTTGTCAACCTTCGTCCGCTACCTCCGCCGCCTCAGTCGAAACCGCCGCGCGGCGGCTCGGCCAGGCGGGGCATCCCCTCCATCGGCGTCAGATATTCGCGCCAGACGTGGTGGGTGCGTTCCCGGATCAGCTCCATCTCGCAACTGGCGGCCATGACTGTACGGATCGTGCCCGGCTTCCAGTAGGTGTCCACGGCACCACACGCCGCCTCCATGTAGGCCCGCCACAGCCGCTCACCCTCGCGGATTTCCGCGATCAGCGCCTCGGAATCTCTTTCGTCGTTCTCCCGCAGGACCGCATAGGCGGTGTCCGTATATAGGCGCAGGTTTTGCTCCAGGGCCTTGACGTCGCGCCCCGCACAGACGTTCTGTTCCATAGTCGAGCCTGCGTTGGCGCAGTCGACGCCGGACCAGTCGTCCTGAACCGACGCCGAACTGATCGAAAGCGCACCAAACAAAACCACCAGCGTCGCCATCGCGATCTCCCTTGAATGGATCTAGCGCCCGATACTGGCATTGGCGGCGAATGATGGCCATTCGGGAAAAGGGCGACGCGCAGCCCACCCCCTGATCCCCGGAGCCTTCCCATGTCCGACGCCCCATCGTGGGTTCGGCAGCCTTTGAGCTGCGCAATGCGTCTGAAGATGAAGACAGACCTTCGCCAGGCGCAGGCTGGCCTCAAAGACTTCGGCGAGAAGGCTGGCCGACCGCTTCACGATGCGGGAGCACGACAACCTGGCGGACGACCTTCTCACCGACGCCGCCAAGGGATTGGGCAAGGAAGGCGGCGGCTTCTGGTCATCCACCGCCAGCGAGAGCCAACGGCAGCGGGCGGTGCGGATCGCGCCATATCGCAGGGGGGGCGGTGAGCTCCCCCGACCGCATGGCCGAGGGACTCTTGCTACAAGCTTGCGCTTGATTCCGTTTATGTTACGGGCACATAAAGTAGGAAGTGAAGACTTTTGTTAGGTAATCGGCGGTGTTGCCAGTTCTGATTTCAGGCCCCTCGCAGAATAGCTGAACGCTGCCTACTGGCACAACGTCGAGAAGATAAGTGATTATGAGGTGCGGTTGTTCTGCCTCTACCGCGTTTGTCGGAATGAGAGTTGCGGCGCCTGCAGCCGATGAAGCCATCAAAGCTGAAGCGAGGGCTAGATAGACGAGTTTTTTTTTAAGGGTGTTCCTCCTATTTGCTTTCCTCCCGAAGGCACGGTCACGATGGGAAGTTGCGTAACTGAACGCCAATAACCTCTGCATGATCGCGCTGTAGTGATACAGTTGGTCGGCCGTGCTGCCGAATATCGGTGGATACTTCTGCTTATTTTCCGCTTCCTGAAACTTGCGTATGGCTCGCTTTGGCGAGCCTTTTTCATTGGAGGCTGCATGGCCGTCCTTCTGCTTCCGTCTGTCCCAGCGCCAGCGGGCGTGGGCATCGAACTGCTGACCAACAGGAATGTGCTGGTCTCGGCCCAGGAGGGATGAACAGAAGCGGCAGAGCAAGGACTCACGTTGTGCGCTGACCTTCCCCATGCCGCCGATGAGCGCGTCACCTCAATGGCGTGGGGTGATCTGAACGCCGAAGGCGCTACGGTTCTGATGGCGGTCTATCAGCCGGGGTTTGACGTCGACTCTCTCGTCGCCCTGCGTGTGAGCGGGGCAGGGGGCGTCGCTGCCTCTATCGTGCGGCGGCAGTGCGGCCGCGAATGCATCGAGATCACGCCGCCAGTCACGACTGAGCGGCGAGCCCTCGGGCTCCGCTAACGTCCGTTCTGAGTCAAACGAAGACCAACCCACAACTTGGGTGGCCTCATGAAGCAACGGGGGGTGATCGTAAGACTGACGTGAAAAGGCGGCCAACCAAGGAATCTGGTCAGCTTCTGGTCAGCGCCAACGGCGCAGTACCTCTAAGTCTTTGAAAGAGAATGGTGGACGCGACAGGGATTGAACCTGTGACCCCTACGATGTCAACGCCGAGAATTCATTGTTTTTAATGAGGTTTCTTGCCTTGCTGCGTTCAATGTGTCCGCGCTGTGGCGGGTTTCTGGGGTCGTTTCGTGGGCGTATCCTGGGCGCGCTAAACCCAGAGTTACTTGTATGGTAAGGTAAACAATTCAGAGTTGGCCTAAATTATAGAAGTATATATTCACATAATTTCAGAATTAACCTTACCTGTCTTTGTGATGTAATTGTATTTGTTTCAATTTAGTCCTGCGGTTTGGCATTGCATTTGCTTGATGGTCGTCTGCGATATCAATCGCGACCTTTTTGGGAAATGCCATGACTACATAAGGAGGACTAATGGCGAAGGAACACGAAACGAATCTGGGGCGCTTCATCCGCTCAAACAGGAGGCAGGATGGGACCGATCATGTCTTCATGTCGGTGCCGGACCATCTGTGTCCGTCGGGTTGGCCCAAGACCATCACGCTTCCCTCGGAAGGGAAGGTTCGGGGATCGCTCGAGGATCCAGTGTTTCTCGCCAAGGTGCGGCGTGAAGCGGAAGTTTTGAATGCACGGCTCGACCAGCGCCGACTGGAAGAAGAAGTCTATCGCTCGGATCAACGCAATGCGCGTGCCCTCGCGAATATCTACTTCAAGACCCAGCGTTTTCGAGACGTGTCTGAGGCTCGCCAATACCGAAATAGGCGCGACGCCATGCTCTTCGTCGATTGGGCGGAGCGGCGCGGCGATCCGGATTTCGCTACGCTGAGGAAGCCGGATTTTGAGGATTTCCTCGCCCTGTATGATAATCGCCCATCGCAGAAGTTGGAATTGCGTTCGACGCTCAACATCCTCTGTACGGAAGCGATGGAGGCGGGATGGCGTTCGGACAACCCGATCTCTCGCATTCCATGGACGGTTCCCAAGCCGGCTCGGGAAGTCGTCCTATGGACGGATGAGACCGCTCACAGGTTCGCGAAGATGGCGCAGCAAATGGGGCAGCCTGGTCTGGCGGCCTTGATCGTGTTCGGTTTGCAAACCGGTCAACGGTTGGGCGACCTTCGAGCGGCGCGGCATGACGTGAACTATCGCACTGGGATGTTTCAGCTGAAACAATCGAAAACCGGCGCCTTGGTGAAATTCCCCGTGAACAAGTCCTTGTGCCGCATGATCGAGGCGGTGCAGGTCGAGGGCTCTCCATATCTCTTCAACGATGCGGACACGGGCGCCAGCTTCACCAGCGCGCGTCTGAGCGCGCGTTTCAACGAAGTGCGCCACGCGGTGACATCTGACGGCGATCCGCTGATGTTGCTCGCTACGCTGCGTCATTCGGCGGTTTGCCGGATGGAGAGGGCGGGCGTGTCTTTGATCCAAATCGCTTCGGTGACCGGGCACAAACTGGCCCGCGTCCACTCGATCATCGCCCGCTATGCCGTCGACCGTGAGGGGTTTGCGGCAGAGGCGATGATGAAACTGAACCAGGTCGGTGGCGGGGGTGCCGGCGACTTCATCGATGACGACCCCTTTGCGGGAGTGGACGCCAAGGCGGAACTGAAGTCCGTCTATCGGTCGCCGCCGCCGAACCCTGCACGTCCGGGGCACATGCTGGCGGCCAAGCTAGGGCAGCATCGGCATCGCCTTGTCCTGCCTCCGTTGTCCGATATCTGGGGTGAAGCGGACGAGGCTGATGAAGCCGACAACATTCAACTCTGATGCGGACGCCATGACGTAACGCGGAGCGGCCTGAAGATTTTCCTCAGGCCGCTCAACATTTTATGGACGAGTCACGTTTTGATTCCGACCAGCAGTCTTGAGTCTTTTCAAAACGTGACTCGTCGAATTTCTTTGTAAAGTCAGCTTTTTACGTCGCCGCGCCATTCAACTTCTGGTCGCGACCGCTATTCGATCACCGACATGCCCTTGAAGATCGCCGGCGACGGCGGTGGGCCGTCGGTCCAGTGCCAGGTCTCACGGGTGCGCATCAACTCCTGCGTGACCTGGGCGGGGACGGCCGGGATGTCGACGGGCGTCGGGGCGTAGGTGCCCGACGGGGCCAGGTACAATGGGGAACCGGTGAGGGAACCCGCCGAAGCGCGCTTCGATCAGCATGTCGCGGATCATGCCGTCAGGGATGACTATCTATTCCGTTAGGATGGCGCCGCCATGGGCAGCCAGGGTCGATGGTTGTCATTTCCAGCATGGTCTCACCTAGGGTGGACACGGTCGTCGTAGGCGCCGCGGTATGTGGTCGTGCGACGCCTGAAACTGCCCTGAGGCGTCACAATATGGAAGAAAACCATGCCGCAGTAGTTCGTAAAAGGTAGCGAAAATTACGGCTCAGTTTTCCCGCGCCGCCCGAAAGGCGGTTGGTGGTGACGCACGACGTCAAAGTGAAGGTTGATGATCTCACTGCGTATCTGACGAACATCCGCCTGCGTGGCAGAGAGCTTGCGAAGTAAGACCAGTACGCCGCATCCGATCGCAACGATGAGCGTCAAAATACCCAACAGGACCATAACGCTCCCCCCGTTTCCAATAGGACATCTAATGTCCTGGAAGTGGTGACCGGATCGTTAACATCTCCCGCAGATGGGCTGGGAAAAGATCATTGGCGGAAATCTGCGACGGTTCCGCCAAGCGCGGGGCATGACACAGGAGGGATTGGCCGCCGAAGTTCATTTGGACGTGCGCCAAATCGGAAGGATCGAACGCGGACAGAGCTTCCCGAGTATCGGGCTCCTGGTCCACCTCTCTGAGATTCTGTGCGTCCAACCAGGTCAATTCTTCGAACGAGAGCCGTGAGCAATTTCTGATTGAGGTCAAATAAACTTAGGCATTCGGCGCGACATTCTGGCTGGTCCTGACTCGTAGGGGCGGTTGGCAATGTCCGCTTGAGGCTCCGAGTCGACCAACTGCCGTACGCACAGGTTTGCATCAAGGCGGTGATTGGACGGTTCTGCCTTCTGATTGAAGATGCGCCCAACTCGAGACATCCGACGTGCTGAACGTCGGCGCGGAAAGGCCGGAGGTGCGCCGAGATGAAAACTATCGACTTAGACGAAGTGTCCGGCCCCTTCGCTGGCATTCAATTCGATACGTTTGAAGAGACCATAGTTGCCTTCACGATCGGTGGCCTCGGTTCGTCGAACTCTCATCTCGATATCGCCGCCTATCTCTTTGATGCGGTCTGGGCGGTTGAGAAGCTGGCGGGCTATGCGGCCGCTATAAGCTATCGGAGGGAGGGTTATTTCGGGCGCAAGTTGCTGATCACCGTTCGCGAGCCAAAGCTCGGTTTCGGTCGAGTCTTAGACGATGTGTCACTTCGCATGGCTTTAGATGACGAGGATCCGGATCCGACGCTTCAATCCCGGATCGATGCTATCGACGCCGAAATCTCTGAGCTTGAGGACACAATCTCCGAGAGGGTCGCCAAGTGCCCAGACATAGTCGACTGGTATCTGTCTAACCTGGTATTAGGCGCCAATTACGAGTGGCGAAGCGAGTCCCCAGAATATGTGAGGCAACAGTTCGCTGACTATCCAGAACGACGCTTCGGATACTTCCGCAGCGCCCATAGCACCTCCGTGGGGGCCTCGTGTTTCGCCGGTGAAAAGGGCTGGTTGCTCCCGGCGGGACGGGACTTGGACGTTATTTTCGACGCGACCGGTCAGAAGTGCCGGATGGCTGAGTTTTTACCAGCTACCTTCGTTCAAGCTGGTGGCACCGAGACGCTCTGCGTCGCAGGCCAAGCCGCTCCTTTTCCTATGGCGGCCTTTCTCCAAGGCGCGGGGTGCATCGATGCAGTTCAGCGCGACGGCGGGGATGTCGATGACGAGTTCGATCCGCCCCGAACACTCGAACTCATTCGGTTTCTGCAAGGGCGGTCAAGGTTGTGGTTGCACGCTAGCGGCGCGCTCGCTCTCGTCGAAGGGCAAGATTTCCATCAACTCCTGTTGATTGATGCCCAACCCGTCCGTTCCACACAGCTAGTGAAACAGGCTCAGGCCATCGGGAAAATGCAATCGCGGCTGCTGGAGGCAGGTGGCTTAGGGCAATCGATACAGTGCGCTTGGGGTACCCTTACAGACGATGAGTTCGAGGAACTTTGCTACGATATCGTCCGGCTACATCCAAAAATCGATGCCGAGCGCGTTCGTAAGATGGGCAAGTCGCGTTCGCGAGATGGCGGCCGAGATATCGTGGCCTTTGAACGACGCTCCTCCGCGAGAGAGCAGTTCAAATGGATATTTCAATGCAAGCTGGTCTCCGACGGACGCTCTCTTGGCGGAACACGTCTGACGGACATCGGCGATATGCTCGATCAATATGAGGCTAACGGCTTCGGCGTTATGACCTCTGCCCTGATCGACGCTACACTCTATGACAAGATCGATGCCCTGTGCAGCAGGCGCAGCATTCTACGACGAGACTATTCGGTGCTGGAGTTGGAGAGAGAGCTCCACGCCCGGCCGGATTTACGGGCACGATATTTCGCATAGCGTTGCGAACCAGGGATTCACGCTATTCGTCTCAGTAACTGCTGCTAGGCTTCATCTTCGACGTCCCCTTCGTTCGGGACTGAAGCCTCACCACCGAGCGCGTCATAACGCCTCGCGGCAAGCCATTGCAGACGCTTGGCCTGGGTAAGGAGAACACGCCTTAGCCCGCCCTGCACCTTCCGTTCGGAGATGACCTGCGCAAGGCGCGCCAGGACCTGGGCGCGTCGGGCGATACGGAAGTCCGGGTGGGAGCGGAGTTCGAACACCCGGTCGGAAACGATGCGGCCACGTACCGATGCAGGCGGCTCTACGGCAAGACGCCCTGGAGGCGGGTCCTTCTCATTCAGGATCGCCTTGAACTCAGACGCTTCGACGGCCTGCTCGGTGATGAGACGCTCAAGCGCATCGAGGTGCTGACGGGCATCGATATCCGAACGGTTGGCGTCTTGGAGGTTCGGTAGCGGCCAGAGTTCGACTTCGAAGACTTCGAACGGATCGAGCACGGACATCGCAACGGCGTCGGTTCGCTGGTTGGTCAGATGGCGCCGAATCCGCGTGCGTAGACGCTCGTTCGTCTGTCCCACATAGATCGGCTCGCCGTCGTAGTCGAAGAAGGCGTAGACGCCCCAGCGGAAGTTGCCAACGGGAATGCCCGTCTGCTCGAACGGCGTATCGAGCAATCGCGCAAGGTTCTCTCGCAGGTCCTCGGTCTCGAACGGCGGGAAGTTTACGGCGTCGGGGTTCCGGCCGAACAGCGGACCGACGTCAGTCACGAGCCGCACGACCCCCGCGCCGCTTGCCGCTCGCCGGCTGATCGCTCGCAGCCTGGGCTTCGATGCCAAGGATAGGCTCGAAGATGTGCTGGGCCAAATGTCGGACGACCGGGGTCGCTACGCCATCGCCTGTGAGATGGTAGGCTTCGGTGTAGTTGGACGGCAGCTTGTAGTTATCTTCGAGACCCATCAATCGGGCCGTCTCACGTGCGGATATCAGTCGGCTCCGCACCTTATCTCCGTCGACGACCAGAATGACCTGACGGCTTGAACCGCCGGCCGGCGTACGCAGGCAACCGGCGACGTCATCGAAACGAACCTCGGCTCGCTGGACCTTGGCTCCCTTCTCATCGAACCGCGTGCGCTTGTAGACACCTCCGACCATACGCCGACCGGCGCGCTTGGCGGCGTTCAGCTTATCGAGGTTCACCCGAGACATCATCGCAACCAGGGCCTTGGTCTCAGCCGGCGTATGCCATTTCACGCTCGTCGGATGATCTTCGATGACGTCAGCGAAGGTCTTTGTCCTGTGTGGCGGCGTGGGGACGTTCCACCAGACTCTGTGCTCCAGCGCTTTCGCATCGACGCGCTCGAAAGCACGCTCGAGAGCGGGCGTGTGGAAAGGGCCGATCGGGCCGGATGAGACAAGGTCCGGATCGATGGTGATGTCTGGCCGTACGCCAACTAGGAAGAGCCTTGGGCGGGACTGGGGCACGAAGAGCTGGGCGTTGATCACCAGGGCGCCGTAGCGATAACCGCTCTTGGAGAAGGCTTCGCAGATCGCCGCGAAATCGCTCCCGTTGTGGGACGTCAGCGTCCCGCAGACGTTCTCCAGCGCGACGATGCGAGGTGCTCGCCCCTCATCCTTCAAGGCATCGACTATGTCCCAGAACGGATAGAAGGTTCCGGACCTTTCGCCCTTGAGACCCGCTCCTGCGCCGGCGAGCGAAAGGTCCTGGCAGGGGAACGATCCCCAAATCAGGTCCGCCTCGCCCGGAAGCTGTTGGGTCTCGACATTGCGGATGTCGCCAACATGCAGCTCGCCTCCCGTGCCCCAGTTGGCCTGGTAGGTCAGCCCCTTCTTGCCATCGAAGTCGTTGGCGAACTGACAGGTCCATCCATCGCCCAGCCCGGCTCGAGCCATTCCGGCTCCCGCGAAGAACTCGTAAAAATCAGCCATTGCGACGCTGAAGCTCCAAAGAGACGACTTCGACCCGATCTCTCGTCAACTTCTCTCTCACCGCTTCCGCGACCCAAGTGTTTCGCGAAACGCGTCCTGCCCGTGCCGCACAGCTTGCGTCAATCGCAGCGAACACATCCGCTGGAAGCCGCAGGTTGACGCGGTCGGTTGGCTTGACCGTGGATGTTGTCGAATCTCTTTGCATGGCGCCAGAGTGGCGCCACAGGCTGAAATAGTCGAGTTGCTATTTTGTTCTTATTTTCGATCGGGGCAAGTTTTTGAATGACGTCGATCGCGTTTGGCGAGCGCATCTACGATGAGCCGGTTCGCAGATTAATCGTCCCGACCAGCTTGGCCGTGCTCTCGGACGAGGAGGCGGACGCCGGTGAGGACCATGGGCTGGAGGGTAATCACCTATACCGTGACATTCGATCAGTGGGGTGGGATCTGGTCGCGGCGGCGATTCAGGCCGAAGCTGCGCTGTTCGATCGGTTCAGAGCCTCAACCGACATGGACGCTGAGTACGAAGTCTGGCGTGACGAACTCGAGGAGGCTGAGACGCCAGAGGAAGACTTCTACGGACTGGATCTCGGCGTCATCAGCGCGGTATTGGCCCTGTCTGCGATCGGCGCGGTTACGGTGTGGAGTTGTAACGCCGGTGGCTTCGGCGGAGGCCACGCGGAACCCTTCCCGCTGATCACGATGTTCCTGCCTCCTGAACACATCGCGGAAGTTATGGAAGCCGCGGAAGCTGCGGATGTCGGGTTGGACATGCTGGAAGGCGGGTTGGTCCGGCTCTACGGGCGAACAGACTTCGACCTGCATCGGTTCGCGCAGGTCGCTCTCACTCAACGCCTCAATCTTCTTCCGCAGGATTCGGTTTGAGTTCGTCCGCCACCGCTCTTTTGACCATGGCGCCAATGGCAAGAGAATACGGCTCTGCTTCGAGAGCGGTTTTGGCCAGAAGCATATTCTCGGCCAGATCGGCATAGCGACGATCTTTGGTGAGCAAGGCCTCCCCGCACTCGAGGTTATAGTATCGGTAGAGCTTGCAGACGACGATGGTGCGTGCGCCCTTCTCCGACTTTGGCGCGAAGAGCGCGTTGCCGAAGAACAGGTGGTCTTCCCACTCATCGTAATGAGGATGGATGATGGAATAGGCGTCGGATCGGCGAGGAAATGTTCTTCGCTCGACAACGAGGATATTCTGGTCGCTCTTGGCTGAGTTGCAGTCGATGCAGGCAACCGCAAGGTTCTCGGGTTCGAACGTGAAGTCCGGTCTGAGAACCCTGGCGATCACATGTTCGACGTCCCAAACACGTCCGTGGTTGTGACGTGCCCCTGAGAATTTCCTCCACGCGGAGCTAGAGTCCGGCCCTTGAAAGGACGGACGGAATGAAACGAGCG
>NZ_RHWX01000060.1 GCF_003938605.1 Brevundimonas sp. 357
CTCGATCACCACCGCCTCGGCGCCCAGCGCACGGGCCGAGGCCGCCGCCTCCAGCCCGACATAGCCGCCGCCGACCACCGCCAGCCGCTTGCCCGGCGCCAGCACCGCCTTCAGCCGTTCCGCGTCGTCGAGGGTGCGCAGCTCCAGCAGATCCGTTCGATCCGCGCCGGGAATAGTCAATTTGCGCGCCGTCGAGCCGGTGGCGAGGATCAGCGTGTCATAGGTCTCGACCGCCCCATCGGCGAAGGTCACGGTCTTGGCGTCCGCGTCGATGGCGCTCGCCGTGACGCCGGTGCGCAGGGCGATGTTCTGCTCGGCGTAGAAGCTCTCGGGGCGCAGCAGCAGGTCTTCCAGACCCGCCTCCCCTTTCAGCCAGGCCTTGGACAGGGGCGGCCGCTGATAGGGCGGCGCGCTCTCCTGCCCCGCCAGGACGATCTCGCCCTCATGCCCATACTGCCTCAGCAGCGCCGCCGCCGAGCCCCCCGCGTGTCCCGCGCCGATGATCACTACCTTG
>NZ_RHWX01000061.1 GCF_003938605.1 Brevundimonas sp. 357
TTTTAACACAGACGAGTTTGCAAAAATGACTGTGGGAAAAGGATCCATGGATATTTCTGTTATTCAAGGTGCAAAGGCTGTGTATATTGCTTACCGCCAAGCGAACATGACTGATTATATTTCATTCGATGAATTTATCGATAAATGGGATTTTGATATGGCTACTGCCAGCTATATTTATCAATTGATGATGTTCAAACAAGCACGCGATGCTTATCAAAAAGAATTTGAAAAAGCAAATAAGGAAAAAAAGCTTCAAAAGTAAAAATGCCAAAGCTCTTAGTTGAAACGTGGGTCGATGTCTATTCGATGTTGACCGACGTTTTTTCTATGCCTTCAGATTTGGTTTTAAGCGATATCTGTTTAGATGACATTTTGCAAATGGCTTACAACAAGAGTGCTTATGAAGGATGGAAAAACTATGCAATAAACCAATCCCAGAAAAACTAAAGAAAGGAGGTAAAAAATGGCTAAAAAGAGAACAGAAGCAGAAGTAACATTC
>NZ_RHWX01000006.1 GCF_003938605.1 Brevundimonas sp. 357
AGATCGCCGGGGTGCCTTTCGACGCCGACCGCCAGCTGGTGCGCGGCGATCCGGCCGGCGGCGCCTTCTCCGTCTTCTTCTCCGTCTTCCATCTGAGCGGCGACAGGATCGTGGCGGTGGAGGCGGTCAACGCCCCCGCCGACTTCATGGGCGGGCGTTTGCTGATCGGGAAGGCGGCAGCGGTGGACGACGCCCTGCTGGCCGACCCGACAGTGTCGATCAAGGCGGTCGCCAAGCCCCAGGTGTGACCTGCGTGTGACACCTGTTTCGCAAGTGCGATTTAATCGCAGGAGTCAGATTGTCGCACCCTGAAATGGTGCTAATGCGAGCCGGTCTCATTCATTGACCGGTTCCTCCCCATGTCCGACACTCGCTCCGCCGCCCTCAAGGCGCTCCTGTTCGCGTCCAGCGCCGCCGGCATGCTGTGCGCCGCGCCCGCGATCGCGGCGGCTGACCAGGCCGCGCCCGCCGATGGGGTGATCAGCCAGGACGCCACCAACCTGGGCACGGTGGACGTGCACGGCCATCGCGTGAAACGCGAGCCGAAGGAGCCGCAGTTCGTCACGCCTCTGGTCGATACGCCGCGCACCGTGACGGTGATCCCGCAGCAGATCATCGAACAGACGGCCGCCACCTCCTTGCAGGACATCCTGCGCACCTCGCCGGGCATCACCTTCGGCGCGGGCGAGGGCGGGCAGCCCCTGGCCGACCGGCCCTTCATCCGCGGTCAGGCCTCGGGCAACAACATCTTCGTCGACGGCATCCGCGACACCGGCGGCCAGCAGCGCGAGGTCTTCAACCTGGAGCAGGTCGAGGTCATCAAGGGCGCCGATTCCGTTTACTCGGGCCGGGGGTCGGGCGGCGGCAGCATCAATCTGGGCTCCAAGTCGCCGCGTCTGACCAACTTCGTCCACGGCTCGGCCGGCGTCGGCACGGACGACTATCTGCGCGGCACGGTGGACGCCAACTGGCAGGTCGGGCCGACCGCCGCCATGCGCCTGAACGTCATGGCTTCGCAGGGCGACGTGCCGGGTCGCAACGGCGTCGATTTCGACAAGTGGGGCGTCGGGGCTGCGGTCGCCGTGGGTCTGGGCACGCCGACGACGCTGACGGCCAGCTACTACCATCTCGACAGCAATCAGACGCCCGACTACGGCGTCCCGCTCTACACCAAGCTGGGTGGGGCGAACGCGCCGCGTCCGGACGCCTCGGGCATCCTGGACGTGCCCTATGACAGCTTCTACGGCCTGAAGGCGCGCGACTATCTGAACAATACGGTCGACAGCCTGACGCTGGAGGTCGAGCATCGCTTCAGCGACACCCTGGCCCTGCGCAACGTCACCCGCTACTCGCAGACGCTGAACGACTATGTCGTCACCAACCCCGGCGACGGCGGCGCGGCCCAGCAGATCAACGGCGTCTGGTGGATGAAGCGGGGCCTGAAGTCGCGCTGGAACCCGGCCGAGACCCTGGCCAACGTCACCGACCTGCACGGCTCCTTCCTGACCGGTTCGATCAAGCATGACTTCGACGTCGGTCTGGAGCTGTCGCGCGAGAAGAACCGCAACGCCTCCTATACGGTCACGACCCTGACCGGCGCGGCCTGCCCGGCGCCGCTGACGGGGCTGGACTGCACCCAGGTCTATGCGCCGAACCCGAACGACCCGTGGACGGGCACGATCACGCGCGGTCTAGTCAGCACGACCGACACGGATTCCGTGGGGGTCTACGCCTTCGACGCCATTCACCTCAGCGACAAGCTGATCGTGAACCTGGGCCTGCGCTGGGACGACTACTCGGTCGACGCGGTCAACGCCTCGGGCACGGTTTCGGCGCCGGTCTACAAGCCGGTCAGCAGCGGCTGGGACTTCGTCAACTATCAGGTCGGCCTGGTTTACAAGCCGACGGCGAACAGCAGCATCTACGCCTCCTATTCCACGGCCTCGACGCCGCCCACCATTTCAGCCGGGGATCAGAACGGCGGCACGGGGACGGGATCGGGCGATCTGGCCAATGTCGTGCTGGACCCGGAAGAGACCGAAAACTTCGAGATCGGCGCCAAGGCCAATCTGTTCGGCGACCGCCTGGCGCTCAGCGGCGCCCTGTTCCACCTGACGCGCAAGAACGCGGCCATCCTGATCTCCGGCTCCGACTATGAGCAGGTCGGCGAAGCTAAGGTCCAGGGCCTGGAACTGGGCGTGTCGGGCAACGTCACCGACAAGTGGCAGGTCTTCGGCGGCTACACTTGGATGGATTCCGAACTGGTCAACGGCGCGGTCAACAAGGGCGCGCAACTGGCCAATACGCCAGAGCACAGCGCCAGTCTGTTCACCACCTACCGCGTCCTGCCGAAGCTGAGCCTGGGCGGCGGCGTCTATTACGTCTCCAAGTCCTGGGGCGGAAACCAGGGCGGGGCCGGCGGCGGCGCCAACCGCGTCTATGCGCCGGAATACACCCGCGTCGACCTGTTCGCCTCCTACGACATCAGCGACCGCGCCTCGGTGCAGCTGAACGTCCAGAACGCCGGGGATGAGGAGTACATCATCCGCACCAACGGCGTGCACCACGCCGATGTGGCCCCGGCGCGCCAGGCGATCCTGACGCTGAACGTCCGCTACTAAGAGGCCGCGTTTCGCGCCATCATGTCGGCCCCGTCGTTCGTTCGAGCGGCGGGGCCGATGCGTTTCCAGACGGTGAGAGAGCCATGCTGCTGCATATCCCCGAAGTCTTCACCAAGGCCGAGGTGAAAGCCCTGCGCCAGACGCTGGAAGCCGGGCCCTGGGCCGACGGCAACATGACCTCGGGCCATCAGTCGGCGACGGCCAAGCGCAATCAGCAACTGCCCGAGGACAGCGCCCAGGCGCGCGAGGTGTCGGCGCTGGTGGTCCAGGCCCTGAACGCCAATCCGATGTTCGTCTCGGCCGCCTTGCCGCACACGATCTTTCCGCCCCTGTTCAATCGCTATGAGGGCGGCGGCGAGTTCGGCACCCACGTCGACAACGCCATCCGCCAACGCGACGGCCATCGCATCCGCAGCGACCTGTCGGCCACCCTCTTCCTGTCCGAACCCGAGGACTATGACGGCGGCGAACTGATCATCGAGGAGATGTACGGCGCCCAGTCGGTCAAGCTGCCGGCGGGCGATCTGGTCCTCTATCCGTCCAAGAGCCTGCACCGGGTGACGCCCGTGACGCGCGGCGCGCGCGTCTCCAGCTTCATGTGGCTGCAGAGCCTGATCCGCGACGACGCCGACCGCGAGAATCTGTTCCGCCTCGACGTGGCGATCCAGCGGGTGAATCTGGACAAGGGGCCGAAGGATGCGGCCGTGATCGAACTGACCGGCGTCTATCACAACCTCCTGCGGCGCTGGTCCGAGGTGTGACGCCTCGGCGCGCTCAGGCCGCCTGCGCCGCCTCGCTGCGCGACAGGACTAGGCGGACGGCGTTCAGCAGGGCCTCGGGCTGGATCGGTTTCTGGGCCACGCCGTCCATGCCCGCCGCCAGATAGTTCGCCTCGTCGCGCGGATCGGCGTTGGCGGTCAGGGCCAGAATGGGCAGGGTTGCGACCGGGCCAGGCAGGGCGCGGATCGCCCGCGTCGCCGCCACCCCGTCCATCACCGGCATCTTCACATCCATCAGGATCAGGTCGAACGGCGCAGCAGCCGCGCGCTCCACCGCTTGCCGGCCGTTCTCGGCCGTTTCATGGGTGCAGCCGAACAACTCCAGCACCTTGCCCGCCACGAAGCGGTTGGCGGCGTTGTCGTCCACCACCAGCACATGCAGGGTCGCGTGGGCGGTTGGGTCGGCGACGGCGCCGTCTTCGCGCCGTCCGTCGGCCTCGGCCAGCGGCAGGCGCAGGTCGAAGCGGAAGCGGGCCCCGCCCAGGGGCGAGCGCTCGACGCTCAGACGCCCCTCCATGCGGTCGATGATCTGGCGACAGATGGCCAGGCCCAGCCCCGCGCCGGCGCCCTGGCGGCCCGCCTCGCCGGTGTTGAACGGCTCGAAGATGGCGCGCGCGGCGTCTTCGCTGACGCCGGGGCCGCTGTCGTCGACCGTGGCCGACAGACACACCTGTCCGTCCTCCAGCGCCGTGTTCACGCGCACCTCGACGGCGCCGCCTTCCGTGAACTTCAGGGCGTTGCCGATCAGATTGTTGAGCAGCTGCTTCAGCCGCATTTCGTCGCCGAGGATCCAGCGCGCGGCGCGCAGATCGCCGTGGACGCGCAGGTCCAGCGCCTTCTCTTCGGCGCGGGGGCTCCACAGGGCCGACAGGTCCGCCGTCACCGTCTGCAGGTCCAGCGGGGCGGGCTCCAGCGTCAGCATCCCGGCTTCGGCGCGGGACATGTCCAGCGCATCGGTCAGCAGGCGCAGCAGGCTGTTTCCGGAGTCCAGTATGGTGCGGACATGGGGGCGCAGATCCTCCTGCGTCAGTTGGCGCTCCATCAGGGCGGCCACCCCCAGCACGCCGTTCAGGGGCGTGCGGATCTCATGGCTCATGACGGCCAGGAATTCGGATTTGGCCCGGCTGGAGGCGCGGGCCTCGGCCTCGGCGCGGACCAGGTTCTGGGCCAGCTCGGCCATGGCCTCGGCGCGGCGCTTGTGAATCTCCACCCCGGCCTGAAGCACGTGCAGCCCGGCGCCGACCCCGACATAGCGGCCGCGTGAGACGACGATGAACCCTTTCAGCAAGGCGCCCAGCCCCGCCGTGTCCATCGAGGCGAACAGGACGTCGGCGGAGGCGTCGGCCTCGACGATCATGGGCGCCGGGTCCATCAGCGCAGAGACCGGGCGCCGGGCGTAGAGGGCGCGGCCGAACTCGGCGGCCAGCTTCAGGGTGAAGGCGTTGCGCTCGATCAGGCCGGCGGGCCGCCCGTCGGCGTCGGCCACGGCGATGACCAGGGTCTCGGGCTCGGCCTCGAAACGGGCCAGGGCGTCGGCCCCCGGCGCGTCCGGCGCCATGGGCGCCGAGGCGTCCATGAAGTCTCCGATCCTGGCCATTTCCAGCCGTCTCCTGCATCTTGCGAGAGCAGGGTTAGGCCAGGGCGCTTAACAGGCGATTTGCCGGAAGTGAATGTTTTGCAAGGTTAATCTGACAGATGATCCGAGAGCGGATGATCAGAGGCGCGCCAGCAGTTCGGCCGCGAAGGTCGACAGGCTGTCGTCGCGCGCGCCCATGACCACGATCCGGTCGCCGGGCTGGGCGATCTCGACGATGCGGTCGCCGCAGTCGGCGCGCGTCGCCAGCGCCTGCGCCTGACGACCCGCCGCGCGGACGCCCGCCGCGATGTCCTCGCTGCCGACGCTGCGGTCGGTGGTGCCGCCGTAATAGACCGGCTCGGGCATCAGCAGCACGTCGTCACGGCGCATCAGACCGGCAAAGCCTTCGATGAACTCGCGCTGCATCAGCTTCAGCGGGCCGAAGCCGTGCGGCTGGAACAGGATCAGCAACCGCCCGTCGAAGGCGTGCAGGGTCTTCAGGGTGGCGGCGATCTTGTCCGGGTTGTGGGCGAAGTCGTCGATGACGGTGACGCCGTTTCGCGCGCCCACCACTTCCAGCCGCCGCCGGATGCCGCTGAAGGTCTCCAGCGCCGCGACCGCCTGATCCATGCCGACGCCCAGCGCCTTGACCGCGCCCAGCGCCGCCAAAGCGTTGGCGACATTGTGCGCGCCCGGCACGTTCAGCCGCGCGGCCCGCGCCGCTTCGCCGCGCGCGCGCAGTTCGAACGTCATTCCGGTGGGCAGCGGGTGCAGGTCGTGCGCCGACAGATCGGCCTCTTCCTCGCCCAGGGCGAAGGTGATCGCCTTGCTTGTCTCAAGCGTTTGCGCCAGCGCCGCCGTCTCGGGGTTGTCGAGGTTCAGCACCGCCGTCGTCGCCCGACCGACGAAGCCGCCGAACAGATCGCGCAACTCCTCCATCGACTTGTGGTCCAGCGAGATGTTGGAGACGACCGCCACCGTCGGGTCATAGCGGGCGATGGAGCCGTCGCTCTCGTCCACTTCAGCGACGAACAGATCAGGGCCGCCGATCAGGGCGCTGGCGAACGGGTGGTCTGCGTCGGCGAAGTTCTTCATCACGGCGCCGTTGACCACGGTCGGCGCGCGGCCCGCCTGATCCAGGATCCAGGCGACCATGCCGGTGATGGTGGATTTGCCGCTGGTGCCCGCCACGCCGATCGAAGTCGGAGCCGCGTTGAACAGTTCGCTCAGCAACTGAGGCCGGGTCTTGATGAGTGCGCCGACGCGCTTGGCCGCGCCGATGTCGGGCACCGTGTCCTCGACGGCGCCGGTGGCGACGACGATCTGATCCGCGCTGACCACGCCCGATCCGTCCTGCGGGTGCAGAGTCACGCCGTGGGCGCGCAGCCAGTCGAACTTGTCCGGCGTGCGGCCCTGATCCAGGGCGCGATCGGAGCCCGCGATGCGGTTGCCTTGCGCCTGAACGATCATCGCCAGGGGCAGCATGCCGGAGCCGCCGACGCCGCAGAAGAAATAGTCTTTGTTCATCGGCTTGATTTCAGGGCTGGAAACCGGGGAATGTCCGGCGGCCTGACTAGCACGTGAGGCGCCCGAGGCCACCCCGTCCATGCAGACCAGACCGTTCCGAATCGGCGTCGTCAACGCCAGCTCCCGCCTGGACCCCGCGCGGGGCGAGGCGATCCGGGCCTGGGCGGCGGCGACCTGGCCGAACGGCGAGGTCGAACTGGTGCTGCATCCGGCCCTGTTCGAGGCGCACGGCCATTTCGGCGGCGACGACGCCACCCGCGCCCGCGCCTTCGTAGAGACCGCCAACGACCCCGATATCGACGCCGTCTGGTTCGCGCGCGGCGGTTACGGCGCCTGCCGCATCGCCGAGGCGGTGATCCCCGAGTTGACCGCCCCCGCCTACGCCAAGCGTTACCTCGGCTATTCCGACGCGGGCAGCCTGCTGGCGGCGCTGTATCGCGCGGGCTTCCCCCATGTCGCGCACGGGCCGATGGCTTCGGACGGATCGCGCCATGACGCCACGGGCCTGCGGGCGGTGAACTGGCTGCGGAGCGGCGACGCGGCGTCGCTGGAGCCGTCCCTGCTGACCGATCCTCGGCCCGCGGTCGGCTTCAACCTGACCATCCTCAATGAACTGGTCGGCACGGCGATCGAGCCGGACCTGACCGGCCACGTCCTGATGCTGGAAGAGGTGTCCGAGGCCCTCTATCGCGTCGATCGGATGATGTTCCACCTGACCGGTCAGGCATCGATCCGCCGGGTCGCGGGCATCCGTCTGGGCCGGGTGTCGGACGTGACGGCGAATGATCCCGACTTCGGCCTGACGGCGGAGGAGATCGTGCGCTACTGGTGCGTGCGCTCCGGCATTCCCTATCTGGGCGACGCCGACATCGGCCATGACCGGGACAACAAGGTCGTGCCCTTCGGTCGGCGCGGCTGAGCGCGTTCAGCCCCTCAGGATCAGGCCGTCGGGTCGCGCCTCGAAGGCCGACAGGCGGCCGAGGAAGCTCATGCCCAGCAGGGCCGCAGGCATGTCGCGATCGACGACCAGGGCCTCGACCGAGGTCATCTCGACCCCCGCCACCGAGAGGGAGGTCAGCAGCACCCGCGCGGCGGGCACCTGGCCCGAGGCGGTGTTCAGCGTCTGGTTGAAGTCGTGCGGTTTCAGCCGCACGCCCAGCCGTTCGGCGTCGGCGCGGCTCAGCGTCACCACGCTGGCGCCGGTGTCGACCAGCATCCGCATCGGGCGCCCCTCGACGGTCGCGTCGGCCCAATAGTGGCCGTCGGCGGCGCGCGTCACCGACGGCGCCTCGTTCATGGCCACGGCGGCGTAGGCCTGGGCCGGGCCTTCCCACCACATCAGGGCGCCGGCGCACGCCGAGGCCGACGCCAGGGCGGCGGCGAAAACGACGGCGGAGCGCGGGTCAAAGCGGATCATGAAGCGGACTATGCCGCCTTGGTCTTCCCATGCGGTGAAGCGACGTGGCGAACGAAAGGTTGACGACCCAGGGTCTTCATTCGCCCAGCAGGCGAGGATCGATCCGCCCCTTGCGGCCCGGCAGGTCGGTCATGACGGCGGCGCGGGCCTCGTCCGTCATCCGGCTCCAGGTCGCGATCTCCTGAAGCGTGCGGAAACAGCCCAGGCACAGGCCCGAGGCGCCGTCGACGGTGCAGACCATGACGCATGGGCTGGCGACGGGGCGCGGCGGGCGAGGGACGGGGGCTTCGGTCATGATTCGTGACGCTATCGCTACAATGAGTCCGAGAACGGACTATAATTCTTGACTTTTTCCACAGCTTCGCTATCTTCATCATCGACGCGAAACGACTGACAGGGTGAGAGTCCCAGTAAGCACGACGTGTCTTCTTTCATCGTTCAGCGAAAGGAGACGCCAAAAATGAACGAAAACAAAGAGCGCAATCTCCAGCACGCCATGCTGTCCTTCGCCCTATTCGGCGGGATGCTGGTGAACACGAAGCAGATGAACGGCGCAGGCGACCGCGTGGTCAGCCATCCGTCCAACTTCGTGCCCATAACGATCAAACGGCCGCGCGCGTAGTCGCGAGACTGGATGATCCAGCAAGAAGCCCCGGTCAGAACGACCGGGGTTTTTCAATTCCGCCCTTGCCGTCGCGCTGCGCCCTGACACTCTCACGCGCCTTGTTCATCCCATCCGTCATCCTCGGGCTTGTCCCGAGGATCCAGACGCTCCGCCGAAAACAATTCTGAGCGATCAGCTTAACCCAGGCTCACGTCGAATGTCTGGATCCTCGCCACAGGGGCGAGGATGACGCAGGTTTAAGCGACGTCGCCATTAAACAGTTCATCAAGAGGAAGCCCGCCATGAGTCTGATCGTCCAACAGCGCAAAGGCGCGGTCATGGTCTGGACCCTGGATCGGCCCGACCGTCTGAACGCCCTGCCGGACCTTGAGGACGGCGAGGCCTTCGCCGCCGCCTGCGACGCCGTCAACGCCGACCCTTCGATCCGCTGCGTGGTGATGACGGGGGCCGGGCGCGCCTTTTCGGCGGGCGGCGACCTGAAGGCGATGAAGGACCGCCGCGATCTGTTCGAGGGCTCGGGCGCCGCCATCCGCGAACGCTATCGCCGTGTCGTCCATCGCATCGTGCGCGCCCTCTACGGCCTGGAGGTTCCGCTGGTCAGCGCCGTCAACGGCCCGGCCATGGGGCTGGGCTGCGATATCGCCGGGCTGGGCGACATCCGCATCGCCTCGGACCGCGCCAGCTTCGGCGTGCCCTTCATGAAGCTGGGCATCATCCCCGGCGACGGCGGCTCGTGGCTGCTGCCCCGGAACATCGGCTACAACCGCGCCGCCGAACTGTTGTTCACCGCCCGCTCGATCGACGCCGCCACGGCCGAGCAATGGGGTCTGGTCAATCGCGTGGTCCCGCATGAGACCCTGATGGACCAGGCGATGGAGACGGCCGGTCAGATCGCCGCCCAGCCGCCCCAGGCCCTGCGCATGGCCAAGACCCTGTTATGCCAGGGCCGCGACATGAATTTCGACCAGATGCTGGAGCTGTCCGCCGCCATGCAGGCCCTGGCTCACCTGACCGACGACCACATCGAGGGCGTGACGGCGGTGCTGGAAAAGCGGAGTGGCGAGTTTACAGGGCGCTGAATCCCCGTTCACCCGAGCGGACGCCGGGATGAGCGAGAGAGTAGGCGGAAACAAAAAAAGGGGCCTCTTGCGAGGCCCCTTTCCTTATGCGGCGTGCGCCGGTCTTAGGTGCGCGCCGGCGTCTTCATGGCGCGGGCAGCGGGCACGCCGGTCGAGGCGGTCTCGCGCTTGGCGCCGGCCGTTTCGCCCGGCTTCATGAACTTCACCAGGACGCGCTGACCGATCAGCAGCGGAGCTTCGTCGACGGCGACCACCACCTCGACCACGCGCTCGTCGGTGCGTTGCGAAGGATCGTCCGAAGCCAGCTTGCGGGCGCCGAAGACGGCGGCGCGGCGCAGCACCTTGCCGACATAGACCTTGGACGGGTCGCCTTCGGGGGTGATCTCGACGGCCTGATCGACGGCGACGTTGGGGATGTCGGCCTCGACGATCTCGGCGCGGGCGATGCGCGGGGCGGCCGGCTCCAGGTCGAACATGTTCGACACGTTCAGGGTCGAGGCGCCGGCGCCGGGGTTGGCGTAGCGACGTACGATGCGGCCGTCGGCGGGGGCGCGGATGACCGTCATCTCGACGTTGTAGGCGGCTTCGTCGCGACGGGCGCGGGCGCTCTGCACCGCCGACTGCTGCGAACCGAGGCGGGCCTGGGCCTGGGCGATGGCGTCGCGGGCCTGGTCCAGACGCTGGGCGGCGACGAAGTTGGTGGCGACCAGCTTCTGCAGGCGGTCATACTCGCGCTGGGCCGTGGCGATGTCGACGTTGATCAGGCGCAGCTGGCTTTCGGCTTCGCCCAGGGTGGCCGAGGCGGTCTGCAGCGCCAGGCGCGGCTCGTCGTCTTCCTGACGGGCCAGGATCTGACCGGCCTTCACCAGGTCGCCTTCCTGCACCAGAACCTCGCGCACCACGCCGCCGCGGCGGGCTGCGATCTGGATGATGCCGCCCTCAATGTCGATCTTGCCGTTAGCGATGGCGGAGTAGGGGCTTTCGACCTTCTTCTCGGCGGCCTGCGCCAGCTCGGCCTTCTTCGCGGCGCCGGCCTTCTGCATCATGCTGAAGCCGACGATCAGCACGATCAGCAGCGCCAGGCCGATCCAGAGCCATTTGTTTTTCAGAAATGCGGGCATGTGAGTCCTCAGAGGATCGGGGTCAGTGCGAGGCCAGGACGGCTTCGGGATTGGGGGTGCGGCGCTGATCGTCGGTAATCACGCCGTCTTCGATGTGGATGACCCGGTCGGCCCAGGCTTCCAGGCGCGGGTCGTGGGTCACGCAGATGACGGCGGCGCCGTGCTCGGTCGCCGCTCGTCGCAGCAGGCGGATCACGATCTGGCCGTTCTCGCCGTCCAGAGCCGAGGTCGGTTCGTCGGCGAACAGGATCTGCGGATCCTTGGCCAGGGCGCGGGCGATGGCGACGCGCTGCTTCTCGCCGCCGGACAGGGCCGCCGGGCGCTGATGCAGGCGATGGCCGAGGCCGACCTCCTCCAGCGCCAGGGTCGCGCGCTTCCTGGCCCTATCCGGCGACAGGCCCTGATATTTGAGCACCGTCGTCACCTGCTGCAGGGCGGTCAGCGCCGGAAACAGGTTGAAGCCCTGGAAGATGAAGCCGCAGTGATCCAGGCGGAATTTGTCGATCCGACCGGCCGACAGCTTCCACAGGTCGTCCACGTCCAGGGCGTCGACGCGCCCTTCCTCGGGCCGCAGCAGACCGGACAGGGCGGCGATCAGCGTCGACTTGCCCGAACCCGACGGCCCCATGACCATGGTCAGGTCGCCGTGGCGGGCGTCGAAATTCACGCCCTTCAGCACCTCGACGAAGGAGCGGCCGGACTTGAACCGCTTGGTCAGTCCCTTGGCCTCCAGGGCGAACTCGCCGTGCTTGCCGTGGACCTTGGTGTGTCCGAGTGACAGGTCGTTCATCGCAGCAGGTCCGCAGGTTGGCTCTTCTTGAGGATGCCCATCGACAGGAACCCTGACAGCATGGAGATGCCGATCAGGCCGCCGCCGACCACGAGCAGCAGGCTCGGGGGCATGGAGATGATGACGGCGTTGGACAGGGCGAACAGCGACAGCAGCCAGGTCAACAGGATGGCCGCGCCGACCCCGACCATGCCGACCCAGAAACTCAGCTCCATGACGATGCGGCGCAGGGAGCCCATGCCGACGCCCAGGGCGCGCAGGGAGGCGAACTCCTTGATGTTGGCCATGATGGCGCCGCGCAGGGTCTGCCAGGTGATGGCCACGCCGATGATGATCCCCAGCACGACGCAGCCGCCGATGATGATGACCAGTATGCCTTCCTCGAACATGGCGCCGGCGTTGGCGTCGGCCAGTTGCTGACGGGTCCAGGCCTTCCACTGGCCGTTGCCCATGGCGTTCAGCTGGGCCACCACATGCTCGGCGCGGGCCGGATCCTTGACCTTGATCATCAGCGGGCCGACGCGCGGGCCTTCGAAGGCCTGGCCCAGCATCCGCAGGCTGTCGCGCGACATGACGATGGTCGGCTGCATCATGTTGGGATAGCCGCGCAGCACCCCGACCACCGTCACGGTCTGGCCGTTGAACAGGGCCTTGTCGCCCAGCTTGACGCCCAGCGGCGTCAGCGCCGTCTCGTCCACCGCCACGGTGAAGGGCTGACGCAGGGCCTCGACCAGTTCCTCGGAATAGTCGCGCGGGATGGTGACCGAGCCGGGCGCCGTGTCGATGATGTTGACCAGGACGCTCTTCTGCTTGGGCGCGCCCTGCTTGGCGCGGTCCGCCGCCGACATCGTCGGGTCGACATCCTTGATGTTCTGGAAATTGCCGCCCGACATGTCGAGCGTCTTCACCTCGACCACCTCGGGATGGTTGTAGGCCAGGGGCACGAAGCGGCGCGGCATGCCCATCGGGCCGCTGAACAGCGCCTTGGCGCCCGGCTGCATGATGAAGATGTCGGCGCTCGAGCGCTCGATGGCGGCGGTGAAGCCCTTGCCGATGCCGATGAAAACCCCGGTCATGGCCAGCACGAGCAGACCCGAAAGGGCCAGCGCCATGACGGCGGCCATATAGCGGCGCCACTCGAAGAGCAGCGTGGATAGCGCGAGCGACATGACGCGTTCTTATTCCCCTGACTTGCGCTGTTATCTGACCGCGCGCTGGTCCGGGGCCAAGTTAAATCGGGGTAAGGCTTCGGCTTCCCCCGGACGGCTTGCGGGATTAAGGGGGCTTGAGGCGCGTCCTTCGACGGCGCTAGTTATAAGATAACAATTGCGGGGCGTTGGGCCCTGCGCTCCGGGAGAGCCTGAATGTCGCTTCGCCGCACCGTTTCCTTCACCGCCTCGCTGGCCGCCCTTGGCGTGGCCGCCGTGGTGGTCAACGCTCCCGCGTCGGCCGCGCGCGCTGACGAGGGCATGTGGACCTTTGACAACTTCCCCATCCAGACGGTGAACGACAAATACGGCACGCGCATCGACCAGTCGTGGCTGGATCGCGTGCGCAATGCGGCTGTGCGCCTGCAGGGCTGCTCGGCCTCGTTCGTGTCGGGCGAAGGCCTGATCCTGACCAACCACCACTGCGTCATCTCCTGCGTCCAGGATCTGTCCACGGCCCAGAACGACTACGTTAAGAACGGCTGGATGCCGGCCACGCGCGAGGAAGAGAAGACCTGCCCCGGCCAGACGGCGGAAGTCCTGACCGACATCACTGACGTCACCGAGCGCGTCCTGGGCGCCGGCTCGGGCCTGGAAGGCGCGGCCTTCGTCGCCGCCCGCTCGGCCGAGATCGACGCGATCCAGAAGGAAGCGTGCGGCGACGACCGCAAGCTGACCTGCCAGGTCATCAGCTTCTATCGCGGCGGCAAATACGCCCTCTACAAGTTCCGCAAGTATGAGGACGTGCGTCTGGCTTTCGCGCCGGAGTTCCAGGCGGCCTTCTTCGGCGGCGACCCGGACAACTTCAACTTCCCGCGCTACGCCCTCGATGCCGCCTTCCTGCGCGCCTATGAGGACGGCAAGCCGGTCGCCTCGCCGAACCATCTGAAGTGGAACCCCAACGCCCCGGTCGACGGCGAAGTCACGTTTGTGGCGGGCAACCCTGGCTCGACCTCGCGTCTTCTGACCATCAGCCAGTTGGAGCGTCTGCGCGACCAGCAGATCCCGATCACCCTGATCCAGAGCGCCGAACTGCGCGGCCGTCTGGTCGAATATTCGACGACCGGCGAGGAAGAGAAGCGCGTCGCGCTGGACCCCATCTTCGGCCTGGAGAACAGCTTCAAGGTTTATTACGGCCAGCAGGGCGCCCTGACGGACCCGACCTTCATGGGCAAGAAGCGCCAGGAAGAGGCTGAACTGCGTCAGCGCGTCGCCGCCGACCCGGCCGTGGCCGAACGCATCGGCGACCCGTGGGGCGATCTGGAGAAGGTGCAGGTCACGGCTCGCGACCTCTATCTGCCCTATCGCCAGCTTGAGGCGAATGCGGGCGGCGGCTCGACCCTTTATTCTTACGCTCGCGCCATCGTCCGCGCCTCCAAGGAACGCGCCAAGCCGGTCGCCGAACGCCGCGCCGGATACGCCGACAGCGACATCGCCGCTCTGGGCCGCCGTCTGGCCTCAGAGGCGCCGATCCCGGTCGGCGTCGAGGAGATCCAGCTGTCGCACTGGATGCTGAAGACCCGCGAATATCTGACGGTCGACAGCGCTGACGTGAAGACCATGCTGGGCGCCGAAAGCCCGGAAGTCATCGCCGCTCGTCTGGTGCAGAGCCGCCTGATCGACCCGGCCTATCGCGCGCAGGCCCTGGCCATGACGCCGGAGCAGCTGGCCGCCTCGGGCGACCCGATGATCGCCTTCGTCCTGGCCAACGACAATGCGGCGCAAGCGATCCGCACCCAGTGGGACGCCGGCGTCAACGCTCCGACCGCCCGCGCCGCCGAAAAGGTCGCCCAGGCCCGCTTCGCCGTCTATGGCGACAATCTCTACCCCGACGCGACCTTCTCCTTGCGCCTGTCCTACGGTCAGGTGAAGGGCTGGACCTATCGCGGCGTGACCGTGCCGTCCTTCACCCACATGGGCGGCCTGTACGAGCGCGCCACCGGCGCCGAGCCTTTCAACGCCTCCGAGCGTTTCGTCGCGGCGCAGGACCGGATCAACAAGAACGTCGTCTACGACTTCGTCTCGACCAACGACATCATCGGCGGCAACTCGGGCTCGCCGGTGATCAACGCCAAGGGTGAAGTGATCGGCGCCGCCTTCGACGGCAACATCCACTCCCTGGGCGGCTCGTTCGGCTACGACGGCGAGCTGAACCGCACGGTGTCGGTCTCGACCGCCGCCGTCACCGAGGCCCTGCGCACCGTCTACAACCAGCCGCGCCTGCTGCGTGAACTGGGCGTGCGTCGCTAAGCCTGTCGGATTCAGGTCCGGGATTTGAGGGGCGTCTTCGGGCGCCCCTTTTTCTTGACCTGCTTAGGACTACTGCGGCTTGCCCCGGCTTTTCTCGACGAGCACCGCCTGCTGCCAGCGACTGGGCGCCTTGTCGGTGCGGTGGATGCATCCCGCCCAGCAGCAGGGCCGCCGCTTGCCTTCGCGCAGTTCCTCGACCGCACGCTCGATCCGCTTCTGGCGGGTGGCGTCCTGTTTGGCGTCTTCGACCCAGCAGATGAACTCATTGCGGCCCAGCGGGGTCAGGCCTCGCCACAGGGCCAGGATGTCGGCGTCGGAGGACAGCCGCGCCTGCATGTCTTTTCCGGCGACGTGCACCACGCCTTGGGGGAAGTCGTCAGACATGGCGTCAATCCCGTCCCGTTTCGTTATTCGCCGAATCTAGACCCGCGAACGCGCGCTGTGAATGCGCTCGTCAGGGGTTGCGGTTTCACTCCAGGTTCTGTTCAGACTGACCGCAAGACGGCTCTGGTTTCCAGAAGCTGCAACCTGGGCCTCGACGAGGGTCGAGGCGGCGACGCCGAGGATATTTCATGCGCCCTGCTCACACCCTTTCGCTTTTCGCCTCGGCCGCTGTCCTGGCCTTCGCCGCCGCGTCTTCGGCCAAGGCGGAGGAGGGCATGTGGACCTATGACAACTTCCCCATCGCTCGCGCCAATCAGACGCTGGGCACGAGCATCGACCAGGCCTGGCTGGACCGCGTTCGCCAGTCGTCGGTGAAGTTCGGCGGTTGCTCGGCGGGCGTCATCTCGGCCGAGGGGCTGGTGATGACCAACAACCACTGCGTCGCCACCTGCGTCGCCAACCTGTCCACGCCGCAACTGCAATACGCTGAGACCGGCTTCACCCCGAAGAGCCGCGAGGAAGAGCTGAAATGCCCCGGCGGCTCGGCCGAGATCCTGACCGACATCACCGACGTCACCGCGCGTGTCCAGAAGGCCGGCGAGGGCCTGGACGGCCAGGCCTATACTCAGGCGCGTGAGGCCGAGGCCGGCCGTATCGAGACCGAAGCCTGCGGCTCTGATCCCAAAATCCGCTGCCAGGTCGTCAGCCTGTATCGCGGCGGTCAGTTCAAGCTCTACAAGTTCCGCAAATACTCCGACGTGCGACTGGCCTGGGCGCCGGAAGACCGCGCCGCGACCTTCGGCGGCGACCTGGACAACTTCTCCTTCCCGCGCTTCGCCATCGATGCGGCCTTCATCCGCCTGTACGAAGACGGCAAGCCCGCCGCGACGCCGACCCATTTCACCTGGAACCCGAACAAGCCGACCGAGGGCGAACCCGTCTTCGTCACCGGCAACCCCGGCTCGACCCAGCGCCTGCTGACCCAGGCCCAGCTGATGACCATTCGCGACGTGGTGCTGCCGCTGGATCAGCTGATCGCGTCGGAGCTGCGCGGCCGTCTGATCCGCTATTCGGAAGAGGGCGAGGAACAGGCCTTCATCGCCATGGATCCCATCGTCGGCGTGGAGAACACCTACAAGCGCGGACGCGGGCGCATGGCCGCCCTGATCGACCCGGCCTTCATGGACCAGTTGGCCGGTCAGGAGACCGTCTTCCATCGCCGCGTCGCCGAGAATGAAGCCCTGTCGGCTGAGGTCGGCGATCCCTGGGCCGCCCTGGCCGAGGTGCAACCGATCGCGCGCGAGCTCTATGCCCCGATGGCCCTGCTGGAAGGCGGCACGGGCATGGGCACGACCTCGGTCGCGGGCGGCTCGCCGCTGTTCAGCTGGGCGCGGGCCATCGTGCGCGGGGCGCAGGAGCGCGCCAAGCCGTCGGACCAGCGTCTGCCCGAGTTCGCCGACAGCCGTTTGCCGGGCGTGCAGTCTAGCCTGTTCGCCGAGCGCCCGACCTATCCGGAGTTGGAGCAGATCCGTCTGGAGTGGTGGCTGTCCAAGACCCGCGAATGGCTGACCGTCGACAGCCCCTACGCCCGCACCCTGCTGGGCAAGGAAAGCCCCGAAGTTCTGTCGGCGCGCCTGATCGAAGGCACCAGGCTGGCCGACCCCGCCGTGCGCCGCGCCCTGTGGGAAGGCGGCCTGCCCGCCGTTCAGGCCTCGACCGATCCGCTGATCCAGTATGTCCTGGCCATCGACGCCGACGCCCGCGCCGTCCGCACTGAGTGGGACAACAAGGTCAAGGCGCCGACCGACCGCGCCTCCGCGCAACTGGCCGCCGCCCGCTTCGCCGTCTTCGGCGACGCGGTTTATCCGGACGCCACCGGCACCCTGCGCCTGACCTACGGCCGGGTCGAGGGCACGGACGTTCCGGGCCAGCGGATCGGCGCCTTCACCACTTTTGCGGGCCTGTGGGATCGCGCCACGGGCGCTGAACCGTTCAACGTCGCGCCCAAGCTGCTGGCGGCCAAGGACCGCATCGACCCCAACGCGGTGATGAATATGGCCGTCTCATCCGACACCATCGGCGGCTCGTCGGGTTCGCCCGCCGTCAACGCCAAGGGCGAGATCATCGGCGCCAATTTCGACTCCACCGTCCTGACCCAGCGCAACGCCTACGGCTATGATCGCAACGTCAACCGCAGCGTCATCGTCACCACCCAGGCCGTGACCACGGCCCTGCGCGACGTCTACAGCATGGATCACCTGATCCGGGAGCTGGGCGTCCAGTGAGCGAAGCGACCTTCCGCCCTGCGGCACCGGACGATGTTCCGGCGCTGCACCGCCTGATCGAGAGCGCCTATCGCGGCGACAGCGCCAAGGCGGGCTGGACCCATGAAGCCGACCTTCTGGATGGCCAGCGCACGGATGAGGCGGAGCTGCGCGATATCCTGACCGATGCGTCGCGGGTGATTCTGCTGGCCGAAGTCGAGGGTGTTCTGACCGGCTGCGTCCAGGTGGCCGATCAGGGGCAGGGGCTGTCCTATCTGGGTCTGCTGACCGTCGATCCGGGGCGTCAGGCAGGCGGTCTGGGCCGTTTGCTGATCGACGCCGCCGAGGCCGAGGCCGCCGCCCGCTTCGCCGCCACGCGGATGGAGATGACGGTCATCCGTCAGCGCGCCGAGCTGATCGCCTGGTACGAGCGGCGCGGCTATGGCCTGACCGGCGAGACGCGGCCCTTCCCGGTGGATGACGAGCGTTTCGGCCTGCCGCGCACACGCGAGCTGGAGTTCGTGGTGCTCGAAAAGACGCTCTGACGTCCTTCTCCCACGAGGAGAGAAGGAGACTACAGATCCCGCATCTGCTTTTGCGCTGCGCTGAAATACTGCCAGCCGGTCCACAGGGTGACGATGGCGGCCAGCCAGATCAGGGCGTCCGAGAACAGCTGGAAGGCTGGCAGATAGTCGAACGGCAGACCCCAGCCGTCCCAGTTGCGAGCGAACAGCTGGCAGCCCAGCGCCACCATCTGCAACGTCGTCTTCCACTTGGCGGCCAGGGTGACAGGCAGGTTGATGCGCCCCGCCATGGTCTCGCGCAAGGCCGAGACCGCGAACTCGCGGAACAGGATCAGGCCGCACGGAATGATGATCTGCTGCACCGAACCCGAGGTCAGCACGCCCAATACGGCGCCTGTCACAAGAATCTTGTCAGCGATCGGGTCCAGGATGGCGCCCCAGCGCGTCGTGGCGTTCCAGCGACGGGCCAGATAGCCGTCGATCCAGTCCGTCGAGGCGGCGATGACGAAGATCCAGAAGCCCGTCCGGTACATGGCGAACTGGTCGTCGGGGCTCAGCCAGGCCGAGACGAAGGGGAAGCCGCTGGTCGCGCCCGCCAGCAGCAGGAACATGACGATCCCCGCCGCAAGGCGCAGGCTGGTCAGGATGTTGGGGATGGCTTTGTAGGCAGGGGCCATGACGTCTTCCGTTGCAACACGCCGGGTGTGCCACGGTTCGCGGCCAGAGGCGAGGGCGCCGCGCCGGACCGAACGCCTCAGTCCAGCCGCTCGAACCGTCCCGGTCCCGTCAGCTTGGACAGGATGCCCAGCGCGATGCCGAAATGCAGGCCGCTGAGCTTCAGTTCGCCCGCCGCCTCCTTCTCCGCGATCCAGGGGAAGGTGCGCAGATTGTCCAACGACAGGCGCACCACGGCTTCTTCGGCGGCGCACTCGACCTGTTCGGCGGGCAGGGCCTCGACCGCGCGGCGCACGCTGGGGGCGGCCTGCTCGACCCACGGGGCGACGAAGTCCTGACAGTTGGCCGGGGCGCCGTTCAGCATGGCGTTCACCCCGCCGCAGGAAGCGTGGCCCATGACGACGACGTGTTTGACCTTCAGCACATTGACGCCGAACTCCAGCGCCGCCGAGACGCCGTGCAGCTTGCCGTCGGGCTGATAGGGAGGGACCAGATTGGCGACGTTGCGCACCACGAACAGTTCGCCCGGCGCCGTGTCGAAGATCAGCGCCGGGTCGGCGCGGCTGTCGGAACAGGCCACGACCAGGGTGTGCGGCTTCTGACCGTTGGCGGCCAGGGCTTCGTATTCGGCGCGTTCGGACGGCCACCGGTTCTGGCGGAAGCGGTGATAGCCCTTGGTCAATTCGTTGGTCATGAAGCGTTTCCTAGACCCGCGACGGTTGGTCGCTCAACCCGAAATCGGCGTCCCTCACGACTTGTGAAAGAAGCCGTGGATGCGTTCGGCCAGCGCCTGGCTGACGCCGTCCACCTTGACCAGATCGGCGACCGAGGCGCGGCCGACCCCCTTGGCCGAGCCGAAGGCGTGCAGCAGGGCCTTCTTGCGCCCCGGCCCGACGCCCTCGATTTCGTCCAGCGGGTTCTTCTTGATGTCCATGGAGCGGCGCTTGGCGTGGGCGCCGTTGGCGAAGCGGTGCGCCTCGTCCCGCAGCCGCTGGATATAGTAGAGGGCCGGGCTCTTCAGCGGCAGCATGAAGGGCGGCTTGCCGGGCATGAAGAAATGCTCCTTGCCCGCGTCGCGGTCCGGCCCCTTGGCCACGCCGACCACGGCGATGTCGTCGACGCCCAGATCGGCCATGACGGCCAGCACCTCGGCCAGCTGGCCCGCCCCGCCGTCGACCAGCAGCAGGTCGGGGCGCTCGACCGCCTCGCCCGCTTCCTCGTCCTTGACCATCTTGCCGAAGCGGCGGCGCATGACCTCGCGCATCATGCCGTAGTCGTCGCCGGGCGTCAGATCTTCGCCCCGGATGTTGAACTTGCGGTACTGGTTCTTGCGGAAGCCCTCCGGCCCTGCGACGACCATGCCGCCGACGGCGTTGGTCCCCTGAATATGGGCGTTGTCATAGACCTCGATCCGCTCGGGCGGGGCGTCCAGGCCGAAGGCCTCGCACACCTCGTCCAGAATCTTCGACTGGGCCGAGTTCTCGGCCAGCTTGCGGCCCAGCGCCTCGCGGGCGTTGGTCAGGGCGTGGTCGACCAGACTGGCCTTGCCGCCGCGTTGGGGGCGGGCGATTTCGACCTTGTGTTCGGCCTTCATGCTGAAGGCTTCTTCCAGCAGTTCCAGCTCATGCGGGCGGACGTTGGACAGGATCAGGCGCGGGACCGGCTTGTCCTCATAGAACTGCCCCAGAAAGGCGGCGAGGATTTCCGGGTCGCTGTCGCTCTTGTCCACGCGCGGGAAATAGGCGCGGCCGCCCCAGTTCTGGCCCGCGCGATAGAAGAAGACCTGAACGCAGGCCTGACCGCCCTCGGCGTGCAGGGCGAAGACGTCGGCCTCGGCCACGCCTTCGGCGTTGACGCTGTTCTCCATGGCGATGGCCGACAGGGCGCGGATACGGTCGCGCACCCGGGCGGCGGTTTCGAAGTCGAGGTCGTCGGAGGCCGCCTGCATTTCGGCGGACAGACGGCCGATGACGGCGCGCGACTTGCCGCGCAGGAACTGCTCCGCCTCCGTGACCAGATCGCCGTAATCCTCCAGCGAGATCAGGCCGGTGCAGGGCGCCGAGCAGCGCTTGATCTGGTGCAGCATGCAGGGGCGGGTGCGGGTCTCGTAAACGCTGTCCGAACAGGACCGCAGCAGGAAGGCCTTCTGAAGCGTGTTCAGCGTGTGGTTGACCGCCCAGGTCGAGGCGAAGGGACCGAAGTAGTCGCCGGGAATCGTATGGGCGCCGCGGTGCTTGCGGACCTGGGGCGCGCGGTGGTCGCGGCGGATCATCAGTTCGGCGAAGGACTTGTCGTCGCGCAGCAGGACGTTGAAGCGCGGCTTCAGCTTCTTGATGAAGTTGGATTCGAGCAGCAGGGCCTCGGTCTCGGACGCCGTGACCACCAGCTCCATCGAACGGGTCAGCGACACCATCAGGCCGATGCGCTGGGTGTGGAACCGGCCTTGCGCATATTGAACCACCCGCTTCTTCAGCGACTTGGCCTTGCCGACATAGAGGCAGGCGCCGTCCTCGCCATACATCCGATAGACGCCGGGCTTGTCAGGCGCGCGCCGGGCTTCGTCCGCGATCAGTTCGGCGGCCTGAAGCGGAAGGGCGTTCGCCTGCGAGTCGGGCGTCTCCGGGATGTCGGGTGTCGGGTCGGTCATCAGGCGGGATATAGGCTCAGCCGCGCCGGACCAGAAGCACCCCGCCGATCACCAGCAGCACCCCGGCGACGCGGGTCAGGCTGATCGACTGCTGAGGCACGCCCATGACGCCGAAGTGGTCGAGTATGAGGCTCAACGCCAGCTGGCCCGCCACCATCAGGGTGATGGTCAGCGCCACGCCGATCTTGGGCACGCCCCAGGCGGCGGCCACCACGAAGACGCAGCCGTAAAGGCCGCCCAGCCAGGCCCAGGCGGGCAGGGCCTTCATCGCCTGCACGTCCGGCCGGGCCTGCAGCGTCACGGCGACGAGGGCCAGGGCGACGGTTCCCACGAAGAAGGAGACGAGCGCCGCATTGACCGGCGAGCCGACGGCGCTGGCCAGCCGCGCATTGGTCGGTCCCTGCAGAGCGGTGGCGGCGCCGCCCAGGATCATGGCCAGCAGGGCGAGGACGGGAAGCTGCATCGGCGGTCTCACCAGTTCGGATCGGGTGCGGCGCCGTCGAATATCTCGGCCAGACGGTCGCGGGTGGCGCGGGTTGTGTCTTCGGGCAGGGCGTCGGGGTGAAACCAGCCGATCTCGGCGATCTCGCCGTGGCTGGTGCGCTCGGTCAGGTCGAAGGCGTCGATGCGAAAGACCAGAACATGATCCCCCGGAAAGAAGCGCTCATTGGAGTGCACCGACAGCAGGCGCGGCTCGCCCCGGACGATCAGTCCGGCTTCCTCGCGCAGTTCGCGGATGACGGCGGCTTGCGTCGTCTCGCCCTTGTCCACCCCGCCGCCGGGCAACCACCAGCCTTCCAGATAGGTGTGCTTGACCAGCAGCACCCGCTCCTCGCCGTCGACCGCCGCGCCGCGCACGCCCAGCGTCATCCCCCGGCTCATCCGCGACCAGGCGAAGAACAGCGGTCGGGTGAAAGGTTCGATGCGGGTGCGCCAGTTTGCCATGCGGGAACGATAGGCTGTCGCCGGGCGGCTTGAACAGGGGCGCGCTTGCCCCTATTCGGGGGCGGAACAGGAGACCCATCATGCTGGCCATCGCCACCATCTTCGCCTTCATCGCCGTCGTCGCCGCCTTCAACTACTTCGAGTTCGGCCGGGTTGACTGAGCCCAGGTCGGCTGACGCCCCTTCGAGGGGCGTGGCGCTGGTCACGGCCGCCTCGCGCCGGATCGGGGCGGTGTTGACGAAGGCGGCGGCCCAGGCGGGCCATGACGTCGTCGTCCACTATCGCTCGGACGCGCAAGGCGCGCAGGCCGTGGTCCAGGGCATCGAGGCCATGGGACGGCGCGCCGTCGCCGTCCAGGCCGAGCTGACGGACGCCGGGGCGCGCGCCGCCCTGATGGATCAGGCCGCCGCCTTCGGGCCGTTGCGGGCGCTGGTCAACAACGCCTCCCTGTTTGTCTATGACCAGCTGGAGACCTTCCAGGAGGCGGACCTGCGCCTTCATCACGAGGTCAACGTCCTGGCGCCCCTGGCCCTGATCCGGGACTTCGCCGCGCGCCTGCCTGACGGGGACGAGGGCGTGGTGGTCAATATGCTGGACTATAAGGTCACGGCGCCGAACCCCGACTTCTTCTCCTATACCGTCAGCCGCGTGGGCATCGCCCATATGACCGGGGCCTTAGCCCTGGCCCTGGCGCCGCGCATCCGGGTCTGCGGCATCGCGCCGGGTCTGACCCTGCCTTCCGCCGGATGGCCCGAGGCCGACTATCAGGCGGGGGCCGAGGCCACGCCGCTGAAGCGGCCGGTGGCGGTCGAGGATCTGGCGGCCGCCCTGACCTTCATCCTGACGGCGCGCAGCCTGACGGGGCAGAACCTGGTGGTGGACGCCGGCGCCGGCCTGACCCGCCGCGAACGCGATCTGGAATTCGCCTGAAGGCGTTCGTCGTCACATGACCTTTATTTGCCGATAGGTTGGTGCTTTAGCTGCCGCCATTCATCCTGAGACCTTCATGCCTGCTGTCCGTTTCACTCGCCGCTTCTCGATGGCGCACCGGCTGATCGCCGATGCGGGGTCGAAATGCGCCGTGCCGCATGGGCACAATGAGTTCGTGACGGTGACGCTGGAGCCGACGGCAGAGATTGCCTTCGGCGGGGCCAATTACGCAGCCTCGTTCGAGCGGCTGAAGGCGCGCTGGCACGGTTTCGTCGACCGCAGCCTGGACCACGCCTTCCAGCTGAACCGCGCCGACCCCCTGCTGGCCTGGTTCCAGCAGCACGAGCCGCATCGCCTGAACCAGGTGCTGACCGTGGACGGGGATCCGACGACCGAGGCCCTGGTCATCGCCCTGTGGCGCAAGCTGGAGGCCATCCTGGCCGCCGAGGGCCTGCCGTTCCGCCTGGCCGAACTGGCCATCGAGGAGACGCCGACCAACACCGTTCTGACGCGCGGCCTGACCGAGGCGGAGCGGGCCTGGGAGTTGGGCGCCTGGTGCGACCGGGCCGATTTCAGCATCAATGATCTTCTGCCGCCGGAGACCTGGTCTTGAGCGCCGTCGTCACCCCCCTGCCGTCCGTCGAACCGCGCCGCCTGGGCCTGAAGGTCATGGTCCGCGCCCTGAAGGTCGAGGCCTCTATCGGCTTCTATGATCATGAGCATGGGCGGCTGCAGCCCCTGGTGGTGGACGTCGAACTCGACCTGGGCGCCGCGCCGGTCGAGCGGCTGGCCGATACGCTGGACTATGACGGCGTGGCCCGCATCGTGCGCGAGTTGGCGGCCGGGCCGCACATCGCCCTGATCGAGACCTTCGCCGAGCGCGTCGCCGTCGCCTGCCTGGCCGATCCGCGCGTGCTGAGCGTCGTCGTGCGGGTCGAGAAGCCCGGCGCCATTCCCGATGCGGCGGCCGCCGCCTGCGAAGTCGCCTATTCGCGCTGAGGCCGGTTGCGCGGGATCGTCCGTCCCGCCATCATCCCGGCCTGACAAGAGGTTCCGATGGTTCAGTCCGGCGATTACAGCAGCAACAGCGGCGGCGAGGTCTCGGCCGATCTGACGGGTCTCTATGCGGGTTACGCCCTGATCCTGCTGGCGGCGCCGACCTTCGGCGCGGCGGCGGCGATCGGCCTGCTGCGCGTGTGGCGTCGGCCCGCGCCCGTCGATCCGATGCTGCGCAGCCACTTCGTCTTCCAGCAGCGGACCCTGCTCGCGGCGGTGGTCGCCATCATCGCCGGGGCGGTGCTGATTCTGGTCAACGTCGGGGTCTTCGTCCTGTTCGTCATGGCGGTGTGGACCATCGTGCGCGGCGCCCTGGGGCTGAAGGATCTGCTGACCGGGCGACCCATCGCCGAGCCGCGTCGTCTCTTTTACTGAAAGGCCCGCCGTCATGAGCGATCAGAACACCGCCGCGCCCGTCGCGGGCCGAGACGGCGCCGTGGTGGCGTGGATCCTCTATATTCTGTCGATCCCCAGCGCGAACCTGCTGGTGCTGGTCGGGCTGGTGCTGGCCTATGTGAACCGGGGCTCGGCGACGGGGCTGGCGGCCCAGCACGTCGAGGCGCAGATCAGGCTGTTCTGGTCGGTGTTCTGGATCAGCGCCGTCCTGTGGGTGTTGGTGGCGGTCAGCGCCGTGGCCTCGGCCTTCCTGATCGGGATTCCGTTCCTTCTGCTGTTCGGGCTTCTTTTGCTGCTGGTGTCGATCTGGTTCACGGTGAAAAGCGTTCTGGGTCTGCTGGCCCTGCTGAATGATCGGCCGGCCTGAACTGACTTATTCGGGAGGAGCCGCCGTGCCCGCCTTCAAAGACCACGCCGCCGACCGCCGCTTCCAGCAGATGTTCGCAGACGCGGACGGGACCGAGCATCCCGTCTGGGCCGAGTATGCGGTGCGCGGCCACGCCCGCGTCATTCTGCACGTTGAGGCGCATCCGGCCCTGCGCGGGACGGGGGCGGCGGGCCGCTTCATGCAGGCCCTGGCCGAGCACGCTCGCGCCGAGGGGCTGACCCTGATCCCGCATTGCAGCTATGCGGTCGCCTGGCTGAAGCGCCATCCCGAGTACGAAGACGTCCTCGGTTCCTAGCGGGCTGCGGTCAGAAGGCTCCGCCTTGCGGCTGCTTCTCGCCGCCCTTCGGGTCGACCCGACGCGGCCTGGCGCTTCGCGCGCGCTCAAACAGCGAGCCGCCGCGCGGCGAGCGGTAGCACCCTTAAATCAGGAATGACTCTTCGCCACGATGGCCTTCATGGTCTCGGCCTTGGCGGGCAGATCCTGGACCAGGCGGGCGGCCAGTTCGCGGGCGCCGACGGGATAGGCGTCGCCGCCGTCGGCGATCTCCTTGGCCATGTCGGCGGCGTTGCACAGGGCGACTTCAAGGGCCTCGACCTGTTCAAGCGCCAGGGCGCGGGCTTCGGCCTGCAGGCGCTTGACCCGTTCGGCGGTGGTTTCGGGCGCGCGCATCAGGTCATAGACCTCGGCTTCCGGCGAGGAGACCACGCGCAGGGCGGCGCGGGCGTCGGATTCATTGCTGGACTTGGTCATCGGCGTCTCTCCTTAACGCACCATGCCGCATTTTCGCCGCAAGGTCGCATCCCATTTTGCGGCCAAGCTCAAGGGCGCGCCGCCATGTTGCCCGCAAGCCTCATGAACTGGGCCTCATGAACTGGGCCTCATGAATCGGGCCTCATGAATCGGGCCTCATGAATCGGGGATGAAGGGCGGCCGAAAGCGAGAACTCTTACCGCCCCTTCCTGAACGCCTCCGCCTTCTCGGCCGCCGCCTCTTTCCGCCAACGTTTCGGCGCTGACCTGTCGACCTCTTCCCCCGCGCCCGTCAGGGCTTCGTTGGCGAATTCGAGGTCGAGGAGCTTCATCTTCTTGATCTCGTCGCGCAGACGGGCGGCTTCCTCGAACTCGAGGTTGGCGGCGGCGTCGCGCATCCTGCCTTCCAGATCCTTGAGGGCGGCCTGGAAGTTGGAGCCGACGAAGGGCTTGGCCTCCTCGGCGACGCCGGGGCGGGTCAGGCGGTCCAGGTCGCGGGACTCATAGGGGCTCTCGAGGATCTCCTTGATGTCGCGCTTGACCGTCTCGGGCGTGATGCCGTGTTCGAGGTTGTAGGCCTGCTGCTTCTCGCGGCGGCGGTCGGTCTCGGCGATGGCGCGCTCCATCGAGCCGGTCATGCGGTCGGCGTAGAGGATGACGCGGCCGTCGACGTTGCGCGCGGCGCGGCCGATGGTCTGGATCAGGGAGGTCTCCGAGCGCAGGAAGCCCTCCTTGTCCGCGTCGAGGATGGCGACCAGGCCGCACTCGGGGATGTCCAGGCCCTCGCGCAGCAGGTTGATGCCGATCAGCACGTCGAATGAACCCAGGCGCAGGTCGCGCAGAATCTCGATCCGCTCCAGCGTATCAACGTCGGAGTGCATGTAGCGGACGCGCACCCCTTGCTCATGCATGTATTCGGTCAGGTCTTCGGCCATCTTCTTGGTCAGGGTGGTGACCAGGGAGCGGTAGCCGGCGCGGGCGGTGGCCTTCACCTCGTCGATGACGTCGTCGACCTGGTTGCGGGTCGCGCCGGAGACGGGGCGGATCTCGACCGGGGGGTCGATCAGGCCGGTGGGGCGGATGACCTGTTCGGTGAAGACGCCGCCGGTCTTGTCCAGCTCCCAGGCGCCGGGGGTGGCCGAGACGAAGACGGTCTGGGGCCGCATGGCGTCCCATTCCTCGAACTTCAGCGGGCGGTTGTCGATGGCCGACGGCAGGCGGAAGCCGTACTCGGCCAGGGTCGACTTGCGGCGGTAGTCGCCGCGGAACATGGCGCCGATCTGGCCGACGGTGACGTGGCTCTCGTCCACGAACAGCAGGGCGTTGTCGGGGATGTATTCGAAGAAGGTGGGCGGCGGCTCGCCCGGCGCGCGGCCGGTCAGCCAGCGGCTGTAGTTCTCGATGCCGGCGCAGGAGCCGGTGGCCTCCATCATCTCCAGATCGAAGCGGGTGCGTTGTTCGAGGCGCTGGGCCTCCAGCAGCTTGCCGTTCTCGACCATCCAGTCGAGCGTCTCCTTCAGCTCGGCCTTGATGCCGTTGACGGCCTGATTGAGCGTCGGGCGCGGGGTGACGTAATGGCTGGCGGCGTAGACGGTGACCTCGTCCAGCGCATTGGTCTTCTTGCCGGTCAGGGGGTCGAATTCGTCGATGGCCTCGATCTCGTCGCCGAACAGGCTGATGCGCCAGGCGCGGTCTTCCAGGTGGACGGGGAAGATTTCGAGCGTGTCGCCGCGCTTGCGGAACATGCCGCGCTCGAAATGGACGTCGTTGCGCTTGTACTGCAGGGCGATCAGGTCGGCGCGCAGCTTGGCCTCGTCGATCTGGTCGCCGACCTTCAGGTTGAAGGTCATGGCGGTGTAGGTCTCGACCGAGCCGATGCCGTAGATGCAACTGACCGAGGCGACGACGATGACGTCGTCCCGCTCGAGGATCGCGCGGGTGGCGGCGTGGCGCATCCGGTCGATCTGCTCGTTAATCGAGCTGTCCTTCTCGATGTAGGTGTCGGTGCGCGGGACGTAGGCCTCGGGCTGGTAGTAGTCGTAGTAGCTGACGAAATACTCGACCGCGTTGTCGGGGAAGAAGGCCTTGAACTCGGAATAAAGCTGGGCCGCCAGCGTCTTGTTGTGGGCCAGGATCAGGGCCGGGCGCTGGGTCTGTTCGATGACCTTGGCCATGGTGAAGGTCTTGCCCGAGCCGGTGACGCCCAGCAGCACCTGCTCGCGATCCCCCTCGTCCGCCTGGGCCACCAGTTCGGCGATGGCCGAGGGCTGGTCGCCGGCGGGCTGGTATTTCGTCTCCAGCCGGAAGGGGATGCGCTTCTTGTTGGTCGGTCGATCGGGGCGGTGAGGAACCCAGTCGGCGGGGGCGGCGGGGGCTTCTTCAGGCGTCAGGCGCGGGCCGTTCACCGGCGCAAACATCGGCGCGCGGCCGTGGTCGAAGGCGACCGGCGCCTCGCTGAGACCGGGATTGGGCGTGTGGACGGGCTTGGTCGGTTTCGCGGGAGAACGGGCCATGAACATCAAGGTAATGCGCGCGCGCGCAAGGCGCTAGGGTCGAGCGAGCGGAGATTGAGGTCGGTGCGGCCGTCACGGCTTCGACGAAGCGTCGCCATAATCAGGCGATGAGGCTGCCGCATTTGAGGCGGTAATGGCTCAATGGGGACATATTTCGGAGAAAAATGTCCAAATTGGACAATATATCGGTATGAACTCGGCATTCGAGCGTCAAAATTGCCTCACAAATCTGCCTAACAACGATTTTTTGAAAGATTTTGGTTGATGGTATGTCGTTGCATCCATAGCCATGCTTTCAGCCAAGAAACGTAAAGTCGAACATTGGTATTCGCCTACGTTCATCGAACGTGGTGATGTTTATTAGTAATCGTACAGGTACACAGAGGCATATGCGCACTCGTAAAGACTACCTGCTTGGCACGACGATGGCGGCTGGAGCCGCTGCACTGTCGATGGCCATGCTTGTTCCGGGGGCGGCGCTTGCTCAAAGCGCCACGAACACTGACCAGGAAGCGACCCAAGTCGATGAAATCGTCGTCGTCGGCTCGCGCATTCGTCGCGACAACTACAATGCGCCGTCGCCGACCCAGGTCGTGACGCGCGAAGAAGCCACGCTGCAAGGCTTCGCCTCGACCACGGAAGCTCTGCAGAGCACGGCCGTCACCGGCGGTTCGTCGCAAGTGACCAACGCCTACAGCGGCCTTGTTACGGACGGCGGACCGGGAGCCAACACGATCGGCCTGCGCGGCATGGGCCCCAGCCGCACCCTGGTGATGCTGAACGGCCGTCGCGTCTCGCCGGCCGGTTCGCGCGGCTCGGTCGGCTCGGCCGACCTGAACGTCCTGCCGACCGCCATGATCGACCGCGTCGAAGTCCTGCGCGACGGCGCCTCGTCGGTGTACGGCTCGGACGCCGTGGCCGGCGTGGTCAACATCCAGACCCGCAAGAATTTCGAAGGCCTGATCTTCGAGGCCCAGCACAACGCTCCCATGGAAGCCAACGGCAACGGCGGCTCGACGCGCCTGTCGCTGACGGCCGGCGCCCGTGGCGACCGCTGGCGCGCCGCCGGTTCGATCGAACGCTATGAGCGTGACGAACTGACCATGCGCGACCGTGAATTCACGCGCTGCCAGACCGACGGCCGCCGCAACGGCCGCGACTACATCGATCCGATGACCGGAATGTCGAAGTGCTATCCGATCACCGGCACGGGGTCGAACGGTTCGTCGATCAACACCATCGGCACTGGCGCCCTGACCAGCGACGCCATGCTGGCCGGTCTGGGCGGGATCGCCCTGCGCCCGGACCTGGTGGCCGCCGCAGGCGTGCCGGCAGGAGCTTTGGCGAACGGCGCTTATTTCGACCGCTGGCGCCCGAATGTCGGCGCGACCACGGGCGTGGAGGGCTTTGAAGCTGTCGGCGGCGCCTATCTGGTCGATCGCAACGACCCGGACAAGGGCCTGGCGGCGCTGAACTCCAACATCCGCGACACCTTCGACGATCGGATGCTGAACCGCTCGTTGATTTCGCCGGTCGACATCACCACCCTGTACGGTGAAGCCGGCTATCAGCTGAACGCCCTGGGCGACGCCGAAGTCTACGGCGAGTTCCTGCTGAACGTGCGCGAGTCGTCGCAGACGAGCTATCGCCAGCTGGCGCTGGACTACGCCAAGGACAGTCCGCTGATCCCGGGCAGCCTGACGTGGAGCACCTTCTCGGCCGATCAGGGCCTGAGCAAGGACAAGGACGTCGGCGTGCGCGCCTTCATCGGCTTCGGCAACGACCGTTCGACCCAGGAACAGCGTTTCAACCGCAACGTGATCGGCATCAAGGGCGACTTCTTCGTCCCGGAATGGCGCTATGACCTGTCGGCCAGCTATTCCAAGTCGCGTTCGGAATACACCAGCCAGCAGTTCCTGACCGATCGTCTGAGCGAGAGCCTGGACGTTGTCAGCAACGGCGCCGGCGGCTTCCAGTGCCGCGAGCTGGCGTCAAACCCGGGCTGCGTCGCGGCTCCGGCCCTGACGTCCCAGACCATCGGCGGCGTCCTGCCGAAGGATTGGGTCGACTACGTCTTCCGTCCGATCACGGGCGTCACCGAATACGAAGAGAAGATCGTCAGCCTGGGTCTGGACGGTCCGCTGTTTGACCTGCCGGCCGGCAAGGTGATGGGCTTCTTCGGCGCCGAATGGCGCGACTCGGAAATCGACGACACGCCGGCGTACGACTCGCAAATCGGCAACACCTACAACTTCTCGACGGCCGCCATCACGCGCGGCTCCGACTCGGTGTGGGAGGTGTTCGGTGAAATCGAAGCGCCGCTGCTGGCCGACGCGCCGTTCGCCAAGGAACTGACGCTGAACGCCTCGCTGCGCTACACGGACTATGACTCCTACGGCGACGACACGACCTACAAGATCGGTCTGGTCTACCGTCCGATCGACTGGGTGACGGTCCGCGGCACCTACGGCACCTCCTACCGCGCCCCGGCGCTGTTCGAGCAGTTCGTGGGCGCCACCACCGGCTTCCTGTCGGCAGGCGCGGACGTCTGCAACGACTATACCGGCGGCGACGTCAATCCGAACCGCGCCGCCAACTGCGCCGCCGACGGCTTGCCGTCGGGCTTCAACTCCAAGAAGGGCGTGACGGTCATCAACGAGGGCGGGGCCGCCGCCGGCCTGGCGGCTGAAACCTCGACCAATATGACCATCGGTCTGGTGCTGCAGCCGCCGCTCCCGCTGGCCTGGGGCGACCTGGCCTTCGCCGTCGACTACTATGAAATCGAAGTCGAGAACGGCGTGGCCCAGTACGGCGCGACCAACATCATGGAGCGGTGCTACGATTCCAATCCGGAAGACTACGCGGCGGGCGTTGGTTTCTGCTCGCTGGTGGACCGCGGGGCCGACCTGGCGCTGACGGTGCAGAACGGCTACGTCAACCTGGCGACCGACATCGTCAAGGGCCTGGACTACACCGTGCGTTACCGCAAGGATGTTGGACCGGGGACGGCCCTGCTCAACCTGGCTGTGACGCAATACACGGAAATGTCGAGCAAGCTGTTCGCTGAAGATCCGCTGATTGACTACAAGGGCATGTTGAACACGCCTGAGTTCACCGGAACGGCGGACGTATCCTATGCCTGGGATCAATGGCGCGTTCGCTATGGCGTCGAGTGGATCCAGGGCATGGACAGCTACGACTACTATCGCCAGAATCCGTCGACTAGCCAGTACGACCTGGAGGTCGATGACTACTTCCAGCACAATGTCTCCGTGCAATATACGAGCGAAGGCTGGACGGTTACCGCCGGCGTACGCAACTTGCTGAACGAAGACCCGCCGACGATCTCATCGGGCTACTACAACCGGGTCGGCAACGCCCCGCTGTACTCGGGCTACGACTACCTGGGACGGACGGCCTTCGTGAACCTCACGAAGTCCTTCTAAGCCTGACCTGATTTCAGGTTGAGGAGAGGGCGGCGGACTTCGGTTCGTCGCCCTTTTTGCACGTCGCAATATGGCGAAAATGTTTCATCTGAAGGGCAAATATCAAAATATCGACGTTATGCGAACGTAATCGCTTGCGCAGCGGAGGCGTTCGAGCGGAAAAGTCGCGCGTTGCGGACGAGGGGTCTTGCAACGCGTCTAGGAAAAACAAAAATGCTCAGCAAAAATAAGCTGTTGGGATCGACTCTGATCGCCGGTATGGCGATCGCTGGCGGCATGGCCGTCGCGCCGACCGTCGCCTACGCCCAGGACGAACAGGTGAGCCAGGTCGACGAGATCGTGGTCACCGGTTCGCGCATTCGCCGTAGCCCGGCCAACTCGCCCACGCCGCTGATCCAGATCGGCCAAGAGGAGCTGATGCAGTCGGGACAAGTCAACGTCATCGACTTCCTGGCTGATATTCCCGCCCTGTCGACTTCTGTCGTGCCGGAAGACACCACTGGTTCGAACCTGAACGACGGCGGTCTGTCGCTGCTGAGCCTGCGCGGTCTGGGTTCGGTGCGCACCCTGACCCTGGTTGACGGCCGTCGCCACGTGGGCTCGTCGCCGGGCGGTCTGTCGGTGGACGTCGACACCATTCCGCGTTTGCTGGTCGCCAGTACGGAAGTGATCACCGGCGGCGCCGCCGCCGTTTACGGCGCTGACGCCGTTTCGGGCGTGGTCAACTTCGTTCTTCGCAAGGATTTTGACGGCCTGGAGATCGACGGATCAATCGCCGAGATCAACCAGGACCACCAGCTCAGCCAGCGTCTGTCGGTGCTGTGGGGCCAGAACCTCCTGAACGACCGATTGAACTATTACGTATCGGGCGAGTATCAGCGCAGCGACGAGGTGCTGGATTCGGATGTCGACTGGCGTCGTGAATCGTGGGCCCTGATCGGCAATGACTCCGATCCGGCCTCGGCGCCGTCGGACGGCGTGCCGGACCAGATCCTGATCCGCAATGCCCGCACTTACATCCGCGGCACCAACTTTGGCGGCATGACCGTGCTGGCCACCGGCGTGAAGCCCAGCCTGTCCAGCGATCCAGACGTGCCGTTCGGTAGCTGCTCGTCGACCTCCTTCGCCGCCAACTGCTTCGGCCTGGCGCCCGACAACCGCCCGGACAACGCCTATCTCTACGATGAAAACGGCGTGTCGCGCGGCGTCACCTTCGGTTCGATCCGTCAGGGGACGGGCATCAATCGCACCACCAGCAACGGCGGCGAAGGCCAGGTGTCGAACACCGAGCAGGGCCAGGCCAGCCGCTTGCCGGAATCGACCAATTACCGCTTCCAGACGGGCCTGAACTTCGACATCACGAACAACATTCAACTGTTCGCTGAAGCCAAGTATGTCGAGGAAGAAACCTACGACGCCGGCCAGCGCGTCTTCCATGACTTCAACATCCGCCAGCTGGCGCCGAACACCATGGGCGCCATCACCAGCACCTCGGCGTTCGAGATCGGTCTGGATAACGCCTACCTGCCGGAAAACGTGCGTACTGCGATCCAGAACAATCGTCGTGACGTATACAACTCGGCCGGCGTCCTGACAGGCAACGTCGCCGACGCGCGCGCGCAGCACAAGCTATACGGCCCGGCCCGCAATCAACTGAACAACCGCGACCTGCAGCGCTACGTCGTTGGTCTGCGTGGTGATCTGGGTGACATCGGTTTCGTCAAGGACGTCAACTGGGAAGCCGGTTACACCTATGGCGAGATGAACAACAAGAACCGCGAACTGGGCGTGGACGTTGTCCGCTATCAGGCCGCCGTGGACGCCGTGGTCGACACCGCGGGCATCGTCAACGGGCGTGCGGGCGAGGTCGTCTGCCGCGTGCAACTGATGAAGGCGCGGGGCGTCGCCGTGCCGGACGCCCGCGTGACCAGCGGCGGCGTGACCACCACCTACTCGCGTCAGGGCGCGGTCATCGACGAGTGCGCGCCGATCCGCGTCTTTGGTCCGGGCGGCTTCAGCCAGGAAGCCCTGGAGTACATCCAGGCCTCGGTCACGGTCACGGATCAGAACAAGCAGCACGACTTCATGACCTATGCTTCGGGCAAGTTGTGGGACTTCTGGGGCGCCGGCCCGATCGGCGCATCGATCGGTTATGAATACCGCAAGGAACTCACCAGCGGCACCGGTCGCGACCGCGATCGTGCGGGCCGGTATCTGTTCCTGAACGCGGGGCCGGACTTCCCGGAAGCCAGCTACGACACCAACGACATTTTCGCTGAAGTCAGCATTCCGCTGCTGCGCGACTCCGTCCTGGGCCGCTCGGCTGAGATCAGCGGCGCCTATCGCTTCTCTGACTACTCGCACGTCGGCAAGCAGGACACCTACAGCGCTCAATTCCAATGGCGTCCGGTCGATCAATTCATGTTCCGCGCCACGACCGCAACCGCGATCCGCGTTCCGAACCTGGCCGAGACGCATGACCCCTACAGCCAGACCTTCGCAAACGGTTTTGTTGATCCCTGCAGCGCTACGGTCATCAATAACCTGGCTGACCGTTCGATCGCTACGAACCGTATTGCCAACTGCGGCGCTCTGGCCAAGGCGGCGGGCCTGGATCTGAGCTTTGCGGATCCCTCTGCGGCCAACGCCTATCTGCCAAACTATGGCAGCGGCTCAGTGACGGGCCTGGCGGGCGGCAACCGCCTGCTGAAGCCTGAAACTTCTGAGAGCTTCACAGTTGGCGGCGTCTGGACTCCTGACTTCCTGCTGCCGAACCTGCAGGTCGTAATGGACTACTATGACATCGAGATCAGCGATGCGATCGACGCGGTGACGGCGCAGGACGCGGCAAATCAGTGCGTGAACGGTGACGCTGTGAACACCGGCGCGTGCGCCACCCAGACCCGCGACGCCACGTCCTTCCTGGTCACGAGTTTCGTTCAGGGCTCGTTGAACTATGCGGCGCTGACGGCCAAGGGTGTGGATTTCACGGTCTCCTACCGCACTGACCTGCCGGAGTTCTTCGGTCGTCCGTGGGGCGAATTCAGTCATTCGGTCCGCGGCAACTGGTTGATCGAGCAGCACGACTTCGTCAACATTGAGGATCCGTCGGATGCGGACATCAATGAGGACACTGTCGGGAATCCACGCGTGCGCTTCCTCTCGACCGTAACCTGGTCGCCGACCTCGACCCTGGCCTTCTCCTGGGCTTGGGACTGGCAGGCCAGCCAGGAAATCCTCGACATCGACAACATGCGGGATAACCCGGACCTGTACGCGACCTCGAAGTACCTGGAGACGGGCGACTTCTCCCAGCACGACTTCTCGGTCCGCTGGGCGGCGCGGGACAATCTGACGATCCGCGCGGGCGTGGTGAACGCGTTCGACGCTGAGCCGGCGCGTTGGCTGGGCAATACGACCTCGGACAACTTCGACCTGTTCGGACGTCGTTTCTTCCTGAGCTTCAACTATCGTCCGTTCTAAGCCTGACCTGATTTCAGGTTGAGGAGGGGGCGGCGGACTTCGGTCCGTCGCCCTTTCTGCTTTTGAAACGGCAGTTTCTGGGTTGTGCGAAGCGGGGCGGGTCGCCAAGCTTCGCGCCATGAGTGAGCTTCGTGACGTCTTCATCACCGGGACCGGCGCCGTCCTGCCCGGCGAGCGGATCGGCAATGATCGGATGGAGGACTTCATCGGCCGCATCGGCGGGCGGGCGTCCGCCGTGGGGCGGCGCGCCCTGCGCTGGAACGGGATCGAGGGGCGGCATTACGCCCTGAACGCCGAGGGGGCGCCGTTTCATTCCAACGCCTCCATGTGCGCGGACGCCGTGCGGGCGGCGCTGGATGGGGCGGGATTGAGCCTCGGCGATCTGCAGCATCTGGGCGCGGCGGCGACGCAGGGCGACTATCTGGTGCCCGGTCACGCCAGCGCGGTTCAGGCCGAACTGGGCGCGGGGCCGCTGGAGGCGTTCAGCTATCAGTCGGTCTGCGCCAGCGCCCTGATGGCGGCCAAGGGGGCGTGGCTGAGCGTGCGCGCGGGGGAGGCGGACGTGGCCGCCGCCTGTGCGGGGGAGTTTTCATCGCGCTGGTTCCGGCCGGCCTTCTATGAGGGCACCGCGCTGGTGGACGAGAAGGGGCGGGCGCGGATCGAGGCGGATTTCCTGCGCTTCACCCTGTCGGACGGGGCGGGCGCCGTGGTGATGGAGCCGAGGCCCAAGCCCGACGGCCTGAGCCTGAAGGTCGAGTGGATCGACATGACGTCGCTGGCCGGGCGCTTCGATCCCTGCATGTGGGCCGGATCGACGCCGGAAGCGCGCGCCGACATGACCAGCGCCTGGAGCCACGCAGGCCCTGTGGCCGCTCATGCGGCGGGGGCGGTGGCCCTGTTGCAGGACTTCGACCTGCTGAAGATCGTCATCCGCGCCTGGATCGGCGTCTGGCTGGAGAAGGTGGACGCCGGAAGGATCGTCCCGGATCAGGTCGACCACCTGCTGTGTCACTACTCGGCGCGGTCGCTGCGTCAGGAGATCGTCGGCCTGCTGGAAAGCACCGCCGCGATGATCCCGGAAGAGAAGTGGTTCACGACGTTGGCCGACAGCGGCAATGTCGGCTCAGCCTCGATCTGGGTCATGCTGGACGCCTTCCTGAAGTCGGGACGCGGCAAGCGTGGAGACAGGGTGCTGTGCATCGTGCCCGAGAGCGGGCGGGCGATGATCGGCTTCATGATGCTGGAGATTGTGTGATGGCGGAACAACTGGCCGAGGCGGCGGTCGCCGACACCCTACGGAAGCTGGCGGTGGTCTTCGCCGACTTTGAACAGCGGCTGGAGGCGACGCCGCTGATCCGCAAGTTGACGCGCGGGCGGTTCGAGGTCGCCGACTATCACGCCTTTCTGATCAACCTGCGCCAGCAGGTGAAGGACGGGGCGCTGTGGATGAGCCGGGCGGCCTCCAACATCGGCGAGAACCATCTGGAGCTGCGCTCGACCCTGATGCGCCATGCGGTGACGGAGCATCGGGACTTCCGCCTGCTGGAGGCTGATTTCACAGCCTCGGGCGGGGCGCTGGAAGACATTCAGTCGGCGCCGAAGAACGTGGGGTCTGAGGCCCTGTCGGCCTGGATGTTCCATGAGGCGTCGAAGCCCGACCCCTTCGGCCTGCTGGGCGCCATGTTCATCATCGAGGGGCTGGGCTCGATCAAGGCGCGGCCGTGGGGCCTGAAGGTGCAGGAGCGGCTGGCGCTGCCCGACGAGGCGGTGCGCTTTCTGCTGTATCATGGCGACAACGACGCCGAGCACATGAAGGAGTTCGAGGAGATGCTGGGCATGGTGCTGCCCGATCCCTTCATCGCCGAACGCATCGTGACGACGGCCAAGGTGACGGCTCGCCTCTACGCCTTGCAGATCGAGGAGATCGCGGCGTGAGATACTTCAAGCCGGGGGAGGATCCGTTCGACCCCGCGCGGTTCGATCCCAAGGATCCCGATCCGTGGATGGCGCTGTATCTGGATCACAGCCTGCCGATCGACGACGGGGCCAAACGCGACCTGTTGCTGGGCGCGCGATCGCGGTCGCGGCGCTGGCTGTTCCCGGTGGCGCGGCCGCTGGTGTTCCTGTTCTTCTGCCTGGTGAAGGTGCTGCGGGTCATCTCGCCCAAATATCCGAACCTGAACGGCCTGTTGCACAAGACCATCCACTGGGGCCTGCGGACCTTTGTGACGCCCGAGGGCAACCGGGTGATCCTGCGTCACTTCCACGTCGGGTCCGAGCTGACCGCCTTTGTGCGCGAGAACGCGGGCGTGGGCGACAAGGTGACGAAGTGGCCCCTGACGCCGACGCGGCTGAAGGACATCGAGCCGGACCTGTTCCTTCAGCACGACCTGAACATCTTCAACTTCGTCATCGAGATGAACGCCGCCCTGCGCGCCGAAGGGCGGGAGCTGATGCCGCCCGAGCGGATCGACTTCTCCATGATCTCGGACGAATTCCCGCCGTTCGAGGAGTTTCCGCGCAAGTGGCACAACTTCGTCGACGTGCAGACGGCGGTGGAGTTCTACACTCCCATCTATGCGCTGATGCTGCCGCGCGACGACTTCGTGCGGGCGTCCAGTTCGCTGCAGCTGGACGAGGTGATGGCCATCTATATCGCCCGCATCCTGGGCACGAGCTATCACATGGCCTTCGTCAAGAACGGCCATCCGCTGGTGGCGCTGTCGACGCTGCAGGCGGGCTATCGGCTGATGATGCACGGGCTGGATTCAGAGGCCATGCACGGCTGGCTGCGGGTGATGAAGGCGCGTCAGGCGGCGGGCCTGCCGCTGGACCCGGCCAACTCGGGCGCGCCGAAGTAGGACGCTGCGGTCCAACACCGTCACCCTCGGGCTTGTCCCGAGGGGCCACGGCGGCTGCAAGCTCAAGGGCGCGTCGTTTTCATACCGGCGCCTCCACATCCCGCGCCAAGCCAAGAGGAACCCTGGGCCCTCGGGACAAGCCCGAGGGTGACGAGGGAAGAGGGTTGATTTCCGCTGGCGCGCGGCGCGGCGGCTGCTAGCGTGGCCGATATGAAATCGGCGCGCTCCTTTCTGACCTCCCTCAGCACGATGGTGCTGCTGTCGCTTGTGCTGGGCCTGCTGGCCGGGGCGGCGGCGCAGACTTGGGGTCTGCCGGGCGGCCATGTCACGGCGGACTTCATCCAGGCGCTGGGCCAGCTGTGGCTGAATGCGCTGCGGATGACGATCATCCCCCTGGTGTTCAGCCTGCTTGTGACGGGCATCGCCTCCATCGCCGATGCGGCGCGGACCGGGCGGCTGGCGCTGAAGGCGGTGTCGTGGTTCGGGGGGCTGATCGTCTTTGCGACCATCTATGCGGTGGCGGCGGCCTATGGCCTGCACGCCCTGTGGCCGATCGACCCGGAAGGCGCGCGCCTGTTGCTGGCGATCAAGCCGGAGGGCGCCGAGGGGCTGGGCGCGGGCGCGCCGTTCAGCGAGTTCCTGAAGACCATCGCCCCGTCCAACCCGATCCGTGCGGCGGCCGAGGACGCCATCCTGGGCATGGTGGTGTTCGCGGTCTTCTTCGGCTTCGCGGCGTCGGGCCTGCCCGAGCGGTTGCGGGTTCCGCTGATCACCTTCTTCGAGGCGGTGGGCGAGACGATGATCGTCATTGTCCGCTGGGTGCTGAAGGCGGCGCCGCTGGGCGTCTTCGCCCTGTCGATCGGGGTGGGGCTGACGGCGGGGGCCAGCGCAGCGGGGGTGCTGCTGCACTATGTGGCGCTGATCTCGCTCGCCTGCATCGGCATCGGCCTGATCTTCTATCCGCTGGCGGTCCTCTTCGGTCGGGTGTCGCTGGGCCGGTTCGCGCGGGCGGCGGCCCCGGCGCAGGTGGTGGCCTTCTCGACCCAGTCGTCGCTGGCCAGCCTGCCGGTCATGGTCGAGCGGGCGGTCGACGAACTGGGCGTCAAGCGGGCGACGGCGGGCCTGGTCCTGCCGCTGGCGGTGGCGGTGTTCCGCATCACCAGCCCGGTCGCCAATCTGGGCGTGGCCATCTATTGCGCCCATCTGTTCGGGCTGGAGCCTTCGGCGGGGCAGCTTCTGGCGGCCATGCTGACGGCGGTGCTGATCTCGATCGGCACGGTGGGGTTGCCGGGGCAGGCCAGCTTCTTCGCCTCCATCGCCCCGATCTGCATCGCCATGGGGGTGCCGTTGGAGCTGCTTCCCCTGTTGCTGGCGGTCGAGGTCGTGCCCGACATCTTCCGCACCCTGGGCAACGTCACGGCCGACCTGGCCGTGGTCCGCATCGTCCAGGGCGGAGAGGTCGAAACTTCAGACTGAACGTCGGTTGACGAGGCGCGCGCGCCGAGGCCAAGCTTCCCCACGGGGCATAAGGGAAGCGACCATGAACAAGACGATTCTGCGTGCCGCCGCCGCGATGGCGACGGTCGCGGCCATGACCTGCGGCGCAGCGGCGCCCGCCCAGGCCCAGCAGGCGGCGACGGTCGAGGCGCGCTCGGCGCCCGGCGGAGTGGCCGTGACCTGGCGCCTGGCCGAGCCGACGACGCGCGCGGCGTTCCTCAATCAGAACATCGTCCGCACCGAGTGGACTATGACGACGCCAGGCCTGACCTTGACGGATGGGGCGGTCGAGGGCGAGGCGCCGTTCCAGTCCTTCGAGATTCTGATCACGCCCGATACGACCGAGCGCGACCGCGGCTACCTTGCCTTGTCGCGGATCGGATCGGGAAGCATCCTGTACGGACCCGCCGTGGCGTTGCGGGGCATGGACGCCGAGCTGACCGCGCGCCCGGCGGCGGGCGAGACGACCCTGCCGACGACGAAGGCGGAGAGGGGCTCTGTCTATCTCGGCCCTCAAAGCCAGGTCGAGACCTATCCAGGCGCCAAGCTGGTGATCGGCGAGACCGTATCGCCGACCTTGGCTGGGATCATGCGCGACGGCTTCTTCGCGGCCCAAGCCTTCTTCGGCGCGCGGCTGGGACGGGATCTGCCGTATGAGCCGGTGCTGCTGGTGACGACCGACAGTCTGGGGCCGGTGGATTTCCGTGGCGACGTGAGCGACAGCGGCGTCATCTCGACCCGGTTTCACGGGGCGGCCTGGGACGAACCGCCAGCGCACGTGGCGGCCGGCCTGGCGACCTTCGTCTGGCATGAGACCTTTCATCTGTGGAACGGACATCGGCTGGAGAACCGGGACGGCGAGGCCGCGCCCTGGCTGCATGAGGGTGCGGCTGAATACGGCGCCTGGGCGGCGGCGGTCTTCACCGGCGCGGTGACGGAGACGGCGGCGCATGAGGCCCTGTCGCAACGGTTGAACGGGTGCCGGAAGGCGCTGGGCGACCGCGATTACGACCCGGCGCGGCTGCGCTCGGGGTCGGCGGTCTATGATTGCGGGACGGTGGTGCAGTGGCTGGCCGATCTGGAGACGCGCCAAGCGTCGTCAGGCGCGCGGGACGTTTTCGACCTGTGGAAGGACATTTTGGATCAGGGCATGGCGGGCGACGGCTACGGCGTCGCCGAGTTCCGCGCGCGACCCGAGGGCGAACGCGCGGTGGCTTTGTTGATGGACGGTTCAGGGGCGACGCGCTGGGGCGGCGTCGCCGCGCGGCTGGCGACGCTGGGCGTCACCCTGGAGGAAAAGCCTTCGCCGGACGAGTACCGCGCGGCGGCCCTGTTCCACCTGAACGGCGAGAACTGCAGCGGGGGGAGCACAGGCTTCTATCGGACCGAGAAGGGCGTGCGGCTGGATACGGGCGACAAGTGCGGCGTGCTGTCGGGGGATCCCTTGCTGGCGAAGGTCGAGGGCCATGATCCGATGGCGGACGCGACGGCCATGTTCTTCGCCGTCCAGGCGCGCTGCGCGTCCGCCTCGCCTGTGCGCTACAGCACGCAGGAGGGGCGGGTGGTCGAGGCGAAGTGCGACAGGCCTTTGGTCGCTCCCCGGGCTTGGAGCGTTACGGCCGCCCCGCCGTTGGCGACGCGGGCGCAGTGATCGCCGGGAAATCGTAGCGGATCGCGCTGCGCTGGACGGAGGGCCAGGGCAGGAAGGCGTAATGGCGGCGCTCTGTCCGGGTCTGGATGATCAGGCCGCCGTCAGGGCCGACGGACACGACGCCGAGGGCGCGGGTCTCGGTCATGGTCTCATACTGGGTGCGGACGGCGCTGAGGCCGATCCACAGTCGTCCGTTTGCACAACCGGCGACGCGGGAGCCATGGGCCGACCAGTCGGGGTCCAGGGGGGCGGGCGCTCCATCGGCGGCCAACAGAGCCTCGCCATGGGCGTCGGACAGGAGCCAGGCGTCGTCGCCTGCGGCGCGGGCGATGGTCACGGTCGCGGCCGGTTCGGCGTTCACGGCCAGCAGCCGCGTAAGGCCCAGCTCACGGCCGAGCACGGACTGAAGCGCCGCCGCCTTCGTCTCGTCGCCCTGGGCCTGGCCGGTCGAGTCGTAGGCGCCGTCGAGGGTCGGGCAGTCGCCGGACGGAGCGGTCACGACCGGCGGGCCGTCGGTGCGCCACTGCACGGGCAGGCCGCCCACGGTGGAGGCGCAGCCGCTGAGCAGGACGGCGCTCGCCAACAGGGCGGGCCAGGCGGTGCGGCTCAATCCTCCATCGCCTCGAACATGGCCTCGGCCTCGTCGAAGGTGTCGTAGTCGAGGCGCTCGGGCGGGCGCAGGATGACGAAGCGGCTGATGACGGGCGCGTCCGGCTCGGGGCGACGATCCCACTGCCAGAAGCTGCGGTCGATCCGGCTTTGCAGCAGGGTCCAGTCGCCGTCATCGGCGGGCGGTTGCGGCGTCTGGACGGTCATGCGTGGTCAACTCCCCTGCGGGTGAAGGCAGCAAAGCCTGTGCGGGGGCGAGTGTCAAAGCCCGCCTGCTGTTCCTTCTCCCCTTGTGGGAGAAGGTGGCCGAACGGAGTGAGGTCGGATGAGGGGTTGCGAGACCTTAACCTCGGCCTCTCGTCAAACCTCAAACAGACTCCTCATCCGTCCGGCTTCGCCGTCCGCCTTCTCCCACAAGGGGTGAAGGGCGGTTAGTCGCCCTTCGTCCCTGACGTATGCGCCGGGCCGCGGAAGACGGCGTTGAGGAACAAGGGCTTCAGCCCTTCCAGGAAGGCGCGCATGGTCACGTCTTGGGTGAAGGCGACGACCTGGCCGCGACCGACTTCGGAGGCCATGGCGACGGGCTTGTAGGCCAGTTGACGGCGGTTTTCGGCCCACAGCTGGCCGGACGCCAACACCTGGTCCGGTCCGGCCAGACGCACGACATTGGTTCCCTGGTCGCGGGCCAGCGGGGTGTAGATGTCCGAGCCGCGCACCATGACGCTGAGGGTCGGGGCGACGCCCGCGCCCAGCCAGTGTTCGTTGTCGACCACGGCGCTGGCCAGGACGCCGGCGACTGGATCGGGCGCGCCGCCGTGGTGGCCGGTCAGGGCCAAATATTCGGCGTCGGTGGCGATTTCGCTGCCGCCGTCCTTCTCACTCTTGTCGCCGTCGCCGGAGACGGCGCTTTCGCGGCGGCTTTCCAGCAGCTTGGAATCGGGGTCGGTCAGCAGGCGGCTGGCCGAGCCGACGCCGATCAGGACGCCGCCCGCCTGGACCCAGGCGCGCAGGTTGGCGACGCCGCTCTCGCCCAGGATCTGCTCATAGTTTCCACCGGACGGCAGGATCAGCACCTGGTAGCGGGACAGGTCGGCGTTCGCCAGGCGGCGGGTGCGGACGGCCGTGACCGGCCAGCCGTATTCGCGCTCCAGCACATGGCGGATGGAGCCGGCGGATTCCGGCTCGGTCGGGTCGTCCCAGGCCATGGCGACGCGCGGGGCGACGATGACGGTGGCCTTGTCCGAACCGACGCTGGGGCCGCTGGAGACCCAGGAGGTGGCCAGGGGAGTCACCTGGGCGCCGCTGCCGGCGGCCAGGCGGCGCACGCGCTCGTCCAGGTCGGCGGGCGAGCCGGCGCGCGGCACGATGAAGGTTCCGCCCGGATAAGCGCGGCCGTCCAGGGTGAAGGGCTCCTCGACCGAGCGGACCGGCAGCTTGTCGGTCAGGGCGGCGGTCAGGAAGCGCATCCCCGCCGTGCCCGGATGGATGGCGTAGCCGTAGGTCGCGTCGCCTTGGGCCACGGCGGCCGGGCGGATCAGTTCGGGGCCGACGGCGGCCGTCTGGACCGAGGGAGCGCCGGTGCAGCGCTGGCTCGGCACATTGAACAGCAGAGGCAGGGACCAGCCGGTCAGGTCGTAGATCTCATCGCCCAGGCCGCGCGCGCGGCGGGCTTCCTGTTCGGCCAGGAATTTGGCGTCCAGCGGTACGTCCTTGGCCAGCAGGGTCTCGGCCATGCGGCGCTGGGGCTGGGCCAGGTTCACGATATAATCGCCCGCCTGATAGGTCTGACCGCAGGCGGAGAAGGATGCGGTGGCGCGCCCGACCTCCAGCCCCGAACGCACCAGCAGGCCCGCCAGCTTGTCGGCCGCGGCCGGATCTGCGGCGGCGGAGCGCGACAGGACATAGGCGCCGCGTCCGCCCGCGATCCCGTCGCGGTGGAAGGCGTAGAAGTCGCTGAGCAGCTTCTCGCGGTCGCGGGCGGCGGTCTCGATGGTCGACAGGGTGGCGGTCAGATGGCCCTTGACCGTGTCGGCGTAGGTCAGCATTTCGCCCGACGATCGGCGCGCCAGCAGACCGCGCGACGAGCCCTGCTCATAGGTCATGGAGACGGCGCCGAAATAGGCCGGCCAGCCGTCGCCGTAGCCGGGATAGAAGGCGTCGAAGGTCTCGCGGGTGAAATAGTCCAGCCCGGCCTGGTCGAAGCGCCCGGCGGTGTTGCGGCCGAACCGCTCGCGCGCGTCCAGGATCGGCGGATAGATCCAGGGGTTCAGCGGCTGGGCCTCGGGCGGGAAGAAGAAGCTGGAGTCGGTGCCCATCTCGTGGGAATCGACCACCACTTGCGGCCGCCATTCGCGGATCAGGGCCGAGTGGCCTTGCGTCTCCGGCTGGGACTGGATGAACCAGTCGCGGTTCAGGTCGAACAGATTGTGGTTGAAGCGGCCGGACGGCCACGGCTCGGCCCGCTCGGCCGACAGGGGGTCGCCGTTGGGCTGGGCGCCGAGGCCCGCCTCGAAGCTGTTGATGAAGCGCTCGCGCCCGTCGGGGTTCTGGGTCGGGACGAAGACGACCACGACGTTCTCCAGCCAGCCCTGCGCCTCGGCGTCGAGGCTGTCGGTCAGGCGGCGCGCGGCGATCAGGGCGGCGTCGGCGGGGCTGATCTCATTGCCGTGGACGGAATAGGCCATCCAAACGATGGCCGGGGTGTCGTTGATCAGGGCGCGGGCCTGTTCGGGTGAGGTCTTGCGCGGATCGGCCAGGGCGTTGGTCGCGGCCTTGATGGCGTCCAGCCGGGCGATGTTGCGCGGCGAGCCGACGGCGGCCCAGAACAGGGGGCGGCCTTCCCACGACTGGGCGTAGTCGCCCATGACCATGCGGTCGGGATTGGCGGTCCGCAGCGCCTCGAAATAGCGGCGCACGTCGGCCGAGCGGGTGATGCGCTCGCCGCTGTCGTGGCCGACGACGGCCAGAAGTTCGGGCGGATTCTGTTGCGCCAGGGCGGGCGCGGCGCCCAGGGCCAGGCTGAGCGCCAGCAGAGAACAGGCGACGCGGCGACGATACGGCATGAGAATACTCCCCCTACGGAACGCCGACCTTAACCGTGGAGCCGAGGGGAAGGGAAGCGGCGTCGCGCCGTCATTTCTTCCGCTTTTAAGCCAGAACTCAGCGGTAAGCGCAGGCGCGGCGCAATCGCCGAGCGACCTTCTCTCCGCCGATAACAGGTGCGCCCTTATGACGAATGGGTTGAAGCCGTTATCCGGCCTATGGGCGTGATCTCCCGTCGCAAGCGCGTGTTTCCTCCATGATTTCCCTGCAGAACCTCGAAGGCTCCGTGGTCGTCGTTTCCGGCGCGGGCAGAGGCTTGGGCGCAGCCCTGGCCATCAGTCTGGCCGAATCGGGGTGCCGGCCGATCTTGTGCGGCCGCCGTCGCGAGGCGCTCGAGGGCGTCGCCTCGACCATTCTGGAGCGCACGGGTTTTCAGGCGACTGTCGTTGAACTCGATCTCGGCGACGCCGCCAGCGTGGCGCGGGCCGTGGCGCAACTGAAGGCCGAGCACGAGGTCGTCGACATCCTGATCAACAACGGGGCGATGTGGCTCGAAGGGAGCGCGGAGGACCATCGTGCCGAAGAGGTGCTCGGCGTGGTGAACGCCGCCGTCTCAGGAACCTTCCTTCTGACGCAGGGGCTGATGCCCCTGCTGCGCGGATCGAGCCGCCCGGACATCGTGACCATCGGGTCGATCAGCGGCCTGCCCGGCGCGGCGATCCAGACCGCGTCCTTGCCCTTTTACGCCGCCAAGCGCGCGCAGGCCGCCCTTGCTGAAGGCTTCGCCCAGATGCTGGCCGGGACGCCGGTGCGATCCCTCGTCGTTCACCCGCCCTATCTCGATGACGTCGAGCCGGGCGCAGAGGCGTGGGAGACTGCGTCCGAGCGCCGCAAGGGCGAGCGCGCCACCAATCGGGACATCGTGGAGGCGGTGCTGTTCGCCGTGACGCGGCCCCGGCACGTCTCCCTGTCGATTGTCGTCGACGCCGACGAGGGCGGGCGCTTTTCACATCTCTAGGCGCCGATGATCGCCTCTGCGGGCGATCATGCGCTGATGTCAGATAGCGAAGGTCGTTGACAGTCTCATACGGTATGCCGCATACACTGTGTATCACACACTATGTGACGGCAGGTGAGGCGGCGACGTGGATCGGGAACTGTTCGAGACGATGCGGCTGGAACTGCGGCGCGGGACGCTGGTCCTGGCGGTGCTCGCCTGCCTGCGGACCGAACGCTACGGCTACACCCTGCGGCAGGCGCTGGCGGCGGACGGGCTGGAGATGGAGGAATCCACCCTCTACCCCCTGCTGCGGCGGCTGGAGGGGCAGGGGCTGCTGACCAGCGAATGGCGCGAGGAGGAGAAGCGAAAGAAGCGCTTCTACGTCCTGTCGCCGGGGGGCGAGGCCATGCTGGCCGCCCTGACCGAGGAATGGCGCGGCATCAACGCCTCGCTGGAACGAATTCTCTAAAAAGGGATGGGAGAGGGCGCGATGGACATCATCGAACGCTATCTGGAGGCCGTGGCGGCGCAACTGCCGACCGAGGACCGCGAGGACATCGTCGCCGAACTGCGCGACCTGATCCTGAGCCGCGTCGAGGCGCGCGAGGAGGAGCTGGGCCGGGCGCTGAACGACGAGGAGAAGGAGGCGATCCTGCACGAGATCGGCCACCCGCTGATCGTCGCCGCCCGCTATCGCAAGGGGCCGGACAGCCTGATCGGCCCGGAGCTGTTCCCCTACTGGCTGTTCGGGGCCAAGGCCGGGCTGATCGTCATCGCGGCGGTTCAGGCGCTGGGGCTGCTGATCAGCGTGCTGGGCGCGCCGGCCGATTTCGGGCGGGCGATCAGCCAGGCCTTCCACGGCTTCTTCTCCGGAGCGCTGACCCTGCTGGGGGCGCTGACCCTGGCCGGGGCGATTATGGAGCATTACGACATCAAGCCGAAGTGGTTGACGAAATGGCGGGTGCGCGACCTGTCGGCCTTCGGTCTGGCGGATCCGGCGAAATGGGGCGCGTCCCTGTCGGGGTCTGAGAAGGCCAAGGCTGAGTGGTTGCCGAAGGGCGCGCGCGTCTGGGGCGTGACGGCGAACGACAAGCCGGGGCTGGAGGCGCTGGCCTCCCTGATCGTCGGGGGCGTCTTCGTGATGTGGTGGATCGGCGTGATCCGCTTTCCGGGCCTGGGCGAGTTCTCCTTGAGAAGCGGCGCGGTGGGGATCGAGGCGGCGCCGGTGTGGGCGGCCCTCTACGGCCCCATCCTGGCCCTGGCCGTCGGCGGCATGGCGGTGGACGCGGTCAGCCTGATCCGCGGGCGCGAGGGGCGGTTGACCTGGCTGCTGAAGATCCCGCTGGCGGGCGCGGCGCTGTGGGTGCTGTGGCGGCTGTTCGATGCGGGCTGGTGGCTCACCCTGACCCAGGGCGCGGCGAGCGCCCGCGTCGAGGGCGGGGCGACGAACATCAATCTGGACGCCCTGCGCGCGGTGAGCGAGGCCAGTCGTGACCTGGATGGCACGGCCCTGACGCTGGGTACGGTGCTGACCTGGGTGTTCGCGGTGATGGCGATCAGCTTGGTCGTCAATATCGCGACCTATGTTTGGCGGCTTGCGACGACGCGCGAGGGGTGAGCCGTTGAGCTGCGGCGCCGTCATGTCCGAAAACCGCGAGACAGGGCGGCGCGGCGGGCGCATGTTACGGGTATGGAAAACGCCCGCGACATGCTGGATCAGGAGGCCTGCTACCGGGCCGTCCTGACGCGCGACCCGCGCTTCGACGGGCGCTTCTTCACCTGCGTGAAGTCCACCGGAATCTATTGTCGCCCGGTCTGTCCGGCGCGGACGCCCAAGCGCGAGAACATGCGCTTCGTCGCCAGCGCGGCGGCGGCCGAGGAGGCGGGCTTTCGCGCTTGCCTGCGCTGTCGACCCGAAACGGCGCCCGACATGGGGGCGTGGCGCGGGACGTCCAATACGGTCAGCCGGGCGCTGAACCTGATCGAGGCGGGCGCGCTCGATGAAGGCGACGTCGACGCCCTGGCCGCCCGTCTGGGCGTGGGCGAGCGGCACCTGCGCCGCCTGTTTCGCCAGCATCTTGGCGCCGCCCCGGTCAGCGTGGCCCAGACGCGCCGCGTCCTGCTGGCCAAGGCCCTGATCCACCAGACCGATCTGCCGATGGCCGAGGTCGCCATGGCGTCCGGCTTCGGCAGCGTGCGGCGCTTCAATGAGACGTTTCAGGCCCTGTATGGACGGCCGCCGTCGGCGCTGCGGGCGCGGGCCGAGCGGCCGTGGGATGGAGGCGTGCGGCTGAGCCTGCCCTATCGTCCGCCCTATGAGGTCGAGGCCATGCTGACCGCCCTGAAGGCGAAGGGCGAGACGGTCGAGGGCGGGGTCTGGCGCCGCGTTCTGGCCCCGGCGACGGACGGGGCGGCGGGCGAGGTCTCGGCCCGGTTCGAGGCGGAAAACCGACTGGCGGTGACGGCGGCGCTGGATGACCTGAAGGCCTTGCCGGGGGTGCTGGCGCGGGTGCGGCGGCTGTTCGACCTGTCGGCCGATCCCGAGGCGATCCGGCGCGACCTGTCGGCGGACCCTATGCTGGCCCCGCTGGTCGAGGCGCGGCCGGGGCTGCGTCTGCCGGGCCTCTGGAGCGATGAGGCGGCCGACATGGCCAGCGACCGGCTTGAGGACGAGCGGCTGGCGGGGCGGGCCGAGCAATGGCGGCCCTGGCGGGCCTATGGCGTGCTGCACCTGCGCGAGGCGGGGATCGACGGCTCGCAAATCATGGAGAACGACGATGAAAAAGACGCAGCCTGAAGCCTTCACCCTGGACCGCATCGCCACGCCGGTCGGCGAGGTGCTGCTGGTCACGGACGCGGACGGCGCCGTGCGCGCCTTCGACTTCACCGACTATGAGGCGCGGATGATGAAGCTGCTGGCCCGCCACTACGGCGAGGCGCGGCTGACGCCGGGGCGGGCGCCGGAAGCGGTGCGGAGCGCCGTCGCCGCCTATTTCGACGGCGATCTGACGGCGTTGGACGGCCTCGCCGTGAAGACGGGCGGCACGGAGTTCCAACGCGCCGTCTGGGCGGCGCTGCGGACCATTCCGGCGGGACGGACGTGGAGCTACGGTCAACTGGCCCAGGCCATCGGCAAGCCCGCCGCCGTGCGCGCCGTGGGCCTGGCCAACGGCGCCAATCCGATCGGCGTCATCGTGCCTTGCCACCGGGTTGTCGGCGCCAATGGAACCCTGACCGGCTATGCGGGCGGGCTGGAACGCAAGCGGTGGCTGCTGGCGCACGAAGCGTCGCAGGAGGGAACGGTGCAAGGGGCGTTTGCGCTAGACTGACAGCGCCCTCCCTTTCGGCGCTCATTTCTGGAGTCTGATGATGAACCTGCCCAACGGGGCCCTGGTCGCCGTCGCCGACGGCGAGAAGCTGAGCCTGTTCCGCAACACCGGCCACAACCTCGACATCCAGCTCAAGCCGATGGCGACGCCCGAGATCCCCGAACGCCTGTCCGGCGCGCCGGGCCGCCGTTCCAGCGACGCCAACCCCGACAACGACACCCAGGCCGAGGACGGCTTCGCCATGGGCGTGGCCGAGGCGCTGAACCACATGGCGCTCACCAACAAGATCGAGGCCCTGGCCGTGATCGCCGCGCCCAAGACCTTGGGCCAACTGCGCAAGCATTGGCACAAGACGCTGGAGGAGCGACTGGTCGGCGAGATCCCCAAGGCCCTGGCCGGCCATCCGGCCGAGAAAATCGCCGAGGCGATCAGCCGGGCGTGAAGCCGGCGCTGCGGCGTTGACATCGGCCGCCGTGCCTTTTCTGGTTCCGGGCATGACGACGCCGCGGCGCAAGGCCCTGATCGATTCCCTCTGGTATGTGATCCCGCTGGCGATCGCGGTCGTTCTGAACGCGGTGGTGCGCCCGGTCATGGCCGAGCGTCTAGGCGGCGAGATGATCCGCAGGGGCGCCGGCGTCAGGGGCTCGGATACATGGTGGACGTTCGACGCCCCCACGCGCGCCGCCCATCCCTGGCAGACCGGCTTTCTGGAGATGTCGCACGGGGCGGTGGCCTTTGTGACGATGGGGGTGATCGCGGTGCTGTTCGTCTGGCGCTGCGTCGCTCGGCCGAGGGGTTAGGACGCGCCGTCCAGGAACAGGCGACAGGCCGGGTTGTCCGTTTCGTCGACGTAGGGGTAGCCCAGTTCGTCCAGCGCCGCGTTGAGAGCCGCCTGCTGGTCCGGGGGGACGCTGACGCCCGCCAGCACCCGGCCCGCGTCGTCGCCGTGGTTGCGGTAGTGGAACAGGGTCAGGGCCCAGGCGGGCTGAAGGCTGTTGAGGAAGCGCAGGAAGGCGCCCGGCCGCTCGGGAAACTCAAAGCGCAGCAGCCGCTCGTGCGGCAGGCCGATGGTGCGGCCGCCGACCATGTGGCGGACGTGCAGCTTGGCCGTCTCATTGTCGCTCATGTCCACGACGGAATAGCCGTCGGCGGTCAGGTGTCTGAGCAGGCTTTCGCGCTCGACGGCGCCGTCGCGCAGGGCCACGCCGACGAAGATCTGGGCCGTGCCGTCGCCGGACCAGCGGTAGTTGAATTCCGTGATCGAGCGGCCGTCGAGACTGCGCAAGAAGCGGTGATAGTCGTCGCGCCGGTCGGGCATGGAGACGGCGAACAGGGCCTCGGCGCCCTCGCCGATCTCGGCCCGTTCGGCGACGTGGCGCAGGCGGTCGAAGTTGACGTTGGCGCCCGAGTTGATCGCGACCAGCGCGCCTGATCCGGGGTGGCGCGCGGCCCACGCCTTGAGGCCCGCCAGCGCCACGGCGCCTGACGGCTCGGCCACTGCGCGCACGTCGTCGAAGATGTCCTTGACCGCTGCGCAGATGGCGTCGGTGTCGACCAGAACGATCTCGTCCAGCAGGTCGCGGCACAGGCGGAAGGTCTCGGACCCGGCGCGGCGCACGGCCACCCCGTCGGCGAACAGGCCGACCTGATCCAGATCGACGACGCGCCCGGCCTCGATGGCGCTCTTCATCGTCGGGGCCTCGGCCGGTTCGACGCCGATCAGCCGCGTCTCGGGCCGCAGAAAGCGGACGATGGCCGCCACCCCCGCCGCCAGCCCACCGCCGCCGATGGGGATGAAGACGGCGTCGATGGGGTCCGGGTGCTGGCGCAGGATCTCCAGCCCGACCGTGCCTTGCCCCGCGATGACGTCGGGGTCGTCGAAGGGATGGACGAAAGTCGCGCCGGTCTGTTTCTCCAGCGCGCGGGCGTGGGCGTAGGCGTCGTCGAAGCTTTCGCCGTGCAGCACGACCTGGCCGCCCAGCCCCTGAACCGCCGCCACCTTGATGCCCGGCGTGGTGGTCGGCATGACGATAGTCGCCGCCGCCTCGCGTCTGGCCGCCGCCAGCGCCACCCCCTGCGCGTGATTGCCCGCCGAGGCGCAGATGACGCCGCGCACCAGCTCGGCCTGCGTGAGGGCTGCGATCCGGTTGTAGGCGCCGCGGATCTTGAACGAGAAGACCGGCTGCAGATCCTCGCGCTTCAGCAGGGCGGGGCGCCCGATCCGCGCCGACAGCCGCTTCAGCGGGTCGAGCGGGGTCTCCTCGGCCACGTCATAGACGCGGGCGGTCAGGATGCGGCGGACGGTGTCTTGCACGATGATCTCGGTCAGGCGGCGCAGGAGAGGATGAAGCGTGTCCCGGTCTAGGCGATGCTGCGGCGCATGAGAACGAAAATTGCGTTCTAGCCTTCTCCCCTTGCGGGAGAAGGAAGGTTGGGGTCTTGCGATGTAACCCGTAGGTGATATGTAACCTGTAGGTGTCATGTGAGGGGCGGATGAGCGACGAACTCGAAAGAGCGAAGGCGAACGAACGGCGTCGGGTAAGGCGGCTGCGGATGATCGCGGCGCTGGGCGGTGTTGGTCTTGCAGTTGCTTTCTGCGGTGTATTTCTGGCCCAGCGTAGCGAAGAGCACGCAGCGACCGTTGGAGCTATCCTCGCCTTGCTCGGACTCTGCGCTGTCGTCGCTTCGGCGGTGCTCGGAATGCACAATGGGCCGGATTCCGACACCATCCGGGTGGAGCGCGCCAAGGAAGGCTATCGCGACCGCGTTCAGAAGAAGCGCGCTGTGTCGATGGCGATCATGCCGTTGACGTCGCTCATTCTCGTTTATCTGGGCACGAAGTCCGCGTGGGCTATCGCCGGAGGGCAGGGGGATTCGGGCGATTGGCACATGGCTGCACTGTCGCCGGTGGTTTCCGGCTTGTTGCTGTCGATGGTCACGGGTTTCGACATTCGCGCGGACAGAAGGCTGAAGCGGCTGCTGGAGGACGAACTCACCCTGTCGTTCCGGCGTTCGGCGCTGAACGCAGCCCTGGGCGTGGCGCTGGCGGGGATGGTGGTCGTCTTCGCCCTCGGCCTGTGGAAGCCGCAGGCGGCGGTGGCGGCCATGCCGGGGCTGATGTTCGTCACGGCCTCGGCGGCGGGGCTGCGTTACTGGCAGCTGGACCGGCGGGCCGCCGGTGGCTGATCCGCGTCTGGTCGTGAAGCTGAAGGCCGTCCGCACGGCGGCGGGCCTGACGCAGCAGGAACTGGCCGACCGGGCCGGGCTGTCGCGCAAGACGGTGAATACGGTGGAGAACGGGGTCTTCACCCCTTCGGTGCTGGTGGCCCTGACGCTGGCGCAGGCGCTGGGCGTGCCGCTGGACGCTTTGTTCACCCTGGAAGACTGAGCCGATTTCCCTTGCGCCGTGTGCGGAACAGCCTACATTGCGCCTGCTTATGCTAAGTTTGAGCATAAGTCGGGGCCGCGCAGACGGTCGTTGAGGGAGTAGGGACGATGGCGGACGGCGCTTTCGGTCTGTCGCAGGAACTGGCGGAAGAAACCGCCCCGGTGTGGGAGAAGGTCAAGGACCACGTCACCCCGCTGGAGTGGCCGCAGCAGGCCCGACTGATCAGCGAGATCAACCGGCTGAAGCGCGAGCGCGACGCGGTCATCCTGGCCCACAACTATATGACCCCCGAGATCTTTCACGGCGTAGGCGACTATGTCGGCGACAGCCTGGGGCTGGCCAAGGAGGCCGCGCGCTCGGACGCCAAGGTGATCGTTCAGGCGGGCGTTCACTTCATGGCCGAGACCTCCAAGATCCTGTCGCCGGACAAGACGGTGCTGATCCCTGACCTGCGTGCGGGCTGTTCGCTGGCGTCCTCGATCACGGGGGCGGACGTGCGGCTGATCAAGGAGCGGCATCCGGGCCTGCCGGTCGTCACCTATGTGAACACCACGGCCGATGTGAAGGCCGAGACGGACATCTGCTGCACCAGCGCCAACGCCGTTCAGGTCGTCGAATGGGCGGCCAAGGAATGGGGCGTCGACAAGGTCATCCTGATCCCCGACGAATATCTGGCGCGCAATGTGGCGGCCCAGACGACGGTGGGCATCATCGCCTGGGCGGGTCACTGCGAGGTGCACAAGCGCTTCACCACGCAGGACATCGCCGACATGCGCGACGCCTGGCCGGACGCCGAGGTGCTGGCTCACCCCGAATGCCCCGAAGAGATCCTGCGCGCCGCTGACTTCGCCGGTTCGACGGCCGCCATGACCGAATATGTCGAGCAACGCCGGCCCAAGCGGGTGGTGCTGATCACCGAATGCTCGATGGCCTCGAACATCAAGGGCGACGTGCCCGAGGTGGAGTTCGTCGGCCCCTGCAACCTGTGCCCGCACATGAAGCGCATCACGCTGGAGAACATCCGCGACTGCTTGCTGCACATGCAGTTCGAGGTGACAGTTCCGGACGAGATGCTGGAGAAGGCGCGGCTTGCGGTGCAGCGGATGATCGACCTGCCGCCGCCGTCGAAGCCCGCGCGCTATGATTTGGTCAAGGCGCGGCATCATGTCGATGTGGAGCTGATCTGACGGCCCTGCGGCGACGCGGCCCGTTGCGGGGCCGTCGCCGTGCGCCCAGTTCGAATCCATGAGCGACACAGACAACACCCTTCCCCCCGGCGGCCGCAGACCCGGACCCTGGGATGCGCGGCCGGAAGAGACGACGCCTGCGCTCGCGCGCGAGACGCCCCGCTACAGCGCGCGCCATGAGGCGCCGCAGGAGGACAAGGGCCAGCACCCGGTCTGGGCGGTGGTCTCGACCCTGCTGATGGCGGGTTTCCTGTGGTTCCTGACCGGCAGCTGGGTCGTGGCGGGGGCGGTGCTGTTCGGCCTGTTCGTGCACGAGTACGGTCATGTGCTGGCGATGAACCGCGTCGGCATGGGCCCGGCGCGCATCTACATCATCCCCTTCCTGGGCGGGCTGGCGAAGGGCCAGCGCGAGCCGAAGAGCGAGTGGCACGGCGTGTTGGTGTCGCTGGCGGGACCGGCGTTCGGGCTTCTGGCCATGATCCCCTTCGTGGCCGTGGGTCTGGCGATGAAGTCGCCGGAATGGCTGATGGGCGCCTTCTTCATCGCCATGATCAATCTGCTGAACCTGCTGCCTGCGCCGCCGCTGGACGGGTCCAAGGCGCTGGGCCCGGTGCTGACGCGAGTGCATCCGCGGCTGGAGCAGGTGGTGTTGCTGCTTATCGGCGGCCTGGCCGTGTGGTGGGGCGTGTCGACGGGGCGGTTCATCCTGGCGGTCTTTCTGGGGTTGGCGGTGTTCGGCCATCTGAAGCGCGGCGTCTGGCGCGCGGCGTGGGGACGGCTGAGCTGGCCCGAGGCGGGGCGCAGTCTAGCCCTCTATCTGCTGACGGCCGTGGTGTGCGCGGCGGCGGCGATCGGCGCCCTGCTGCCGCTGACGGGCGGGGCGGTTGAACCGGCGTTCGAGATGGGCCTGCGGTTCTTCGGCTTGGGAGGCCGCTAGGCGAATGGCGCGGATCCGGCATGACGGACCTCTGATCATCGGCGGCGGGCTGGCGGGCCTGTCGGCGGCGCTGGAGGCCGAAGCGGCGGGCGCGGAGGGTCTGGTGGTGACGCCCGAGCCGTTGTTGAGCGCCTGCTCCTCGGCGTGGGCGCAGGGCGGGATGGCGGCGGCCCTGTCGCCGCAGGACAGCGCGGCCCTGCACGCCAAGGACACCGAAGGCGCGGGCGCCGGTCTGGTCGAGGCCGAGGCGGCGCGCGCCCTGACGATGCGGGGACGCGAGACGGTCGAGTGGCTGGCCGCGCTGGGCGCGCCCTTTGATCGCGACGACGACGGCGGTTTTTCGGTCAGCCTGGAGGCGGCGCACAGCCTGCCGCGCGTGGCGCGGGTGGGCGGCGACGGCGCGGGGCGGGCCATACTGTCGGCCGTGGTCGCCGCCGCGCGGGCGACGAAGGCCATTGAAATCTGGGAGGACGGACGGCTGCGCGGCCTGATCCGCGACATCGACGGCCGGGTGCGCGGCGCGGTGATCGAGCGGCGCGGCGGCCGTCTGGATGAAGTGTTCGCGCCCGCCGTGGTGCTGGCGACCGGGGGGATCGGCGGCCTGTTCGAGGCGACGACCAATCCGTCGGCCCTGCGCGGCGAGGGGCTGGCGCTGGCGTATCAGGCCGGGGCCGAGGTGCTGGACCCCGAGTTCGTGCAGTTCCACCCGACGGCCATAGACGTGGGGCTGGACCCGGCGCCGCTGGCGACCGAGGCCCTACGCGGCGAGGGGGCGCGGCTGGTTGACGGGCAGGGCGGCTTCCTGCTGGGCGACCATCCCGACGCCGATCTGGCGCCGAGGGACATCGTGGCGCGGGCGGTTCATGCGGCGCGGGTCGAGGGGCGCGGCGCTTTCCTTGATGCGACCAGGGCGGTGGGCGAGGCCTTTCCGCATGAGTTTCCGGCGGTCTTCGCCGCCTGCATGAGGGCGGGGCTGGACCCGCGCGTCAGTCCGATTCCGGTGGCGGCGGCGGCTCACTATCACATGGGCGGGATCGTCGCCGACGACGAGGGGCGCACTACGGTTCCCGGCCTGTTCGCCATCGGCGAGTGAGCGGCGGCGGGGGTGCATGGGGCCAACCGGCTGGCGTCCAACTCCCTGCTGGAAGCGGGCGCCTTCGGACGGCGCGCGGGCCGGGCGGCGGCGGCCGAGGTCCAGCCCGAGCGGCGGCCGCTGGCGGCGGCGCAGGCGATGACGGATCTGCCGCCCGAGGCGCTGGCGACCTTGCGCGCCGCCATGACGCGCTATGCGGGCGTGGTGCGGGACGAGGCGGGGCTGACGGCGCTGCTGGCTCTGATCGACGACCTGGCGAAGGCGCATCCGACGGCGGCGTGCCTGACGGCGGCGCGGCTGGTGGCCGAAGGGGCGCTGAAGCGGCGCGAGAGCCGGGGCGGCCACTATCGCCGCGACTTCCCCGACAGCCTGCCGAGGGCCGAGCATACGCGGATGCGTGGGACGGTTGAGGCTGGCCTTGCGCACGTCGGCTCCACCCCCGCCGTCATCCCCGGGCTTGTCCCGGGGATCCAGAAACGCTCAGCGTGAATGTCAGACGTCGCCGTTTTGAATATCGGCCTCGGCGAGTCTGGATTCCCGGGACAAGCCCGGGAATGACGAAGACAAGAAGACAGTAAGAAGGACGCTCCCGTGACCCGAACCCTGCCGGACCTGCTGATCGAGCCCGTGGTGCGCATGGCGCTGGCCGAGGATCTGGGCCGCACCGGCGACGTGACGGCGCAGGCCTGCATCCCCGAGGACGCGCGCTTCAGCGCCGTCTTCTGCGCGCGTCAGGCCGGGGTGATGGCGGGCGGGGCGGTGGTCAGGACCGCCGTCCACGCGCTGGACCCGCAGGCGACGGTGACGGTGAAGGTCGCCGACGGCGAGGCGTTCGAGGCCGGAACCGTGCTGGTCGCCGTCGAGGCGAACGCGCGCGCCCTGCTGTCGGCCGAGCGGACGGCGCTGAACCTGCTGGGCCGGATGTGCGGGATCGCGACCCTGACGCGGACCTATGTGCAGGCGGTCGCCGGGACGCACGCGCGCATCGCCGACACGCGCAAGACCACGCCGGGTCTGCGCGCGCTGGAAAAGCACGCGGTGGCCTGCGGCGGCGGGCTGAACCATCGCTTCGGTCTGGATGACGCCATCCTGATCAAGGACAACCACGTCGCCGTCTGCGGCGGGGCGGGCGAGGCGGTGCGCCGGGCCAAGGCCTTCGCCTCCCACCTGATGAAGGTCGAGGTCGAGGTCGACGGTCTGGATCAGCTGGACGAGGTGCTGCCCGAGCGGCCGGACGTCGTCATGCTGGATAACTTCAGCCTGGACGACATGGCCGAGGCGGTGCGCCGCGTGCGGGACAGCGCCTTCGGGCCGGTGGTGCTGGAGGCGTCGGGCGGGGTGAACCTGAGCACCGTCGCAGGCATCGCTGCGACCGGCGTCGACGTGATCTCCGTGGGCGCCCTGACCCACTCGGTCATGCAGCTGGACATCGGCCTGGACGCCGGCTGAGCGGACGCGGACCGAGGTTTTTCGGGGAACGGGCCCGGCGGGGGGCCGTTTTCATGGGGCGGGAGGGCGCGACCCCTAAGGAGAGACGCCATGACCAGGGCCCCGCAGCCGCCCAGGGAGCAACGCAGCTTCGCCGATCACGGCGTGCAGTCCGGCCAGCCGGGCGACGCGGACGTCAACCTGAGCCAGCAGGGGCGCTACGGCAATCTGCAGCAGAATCTGACGACCCACCGCAAGACGCACCCTTAAGGCGCGCGATCAGGCTTCGGCGTTGAGCGTGGCGGTTGCGGCGGGCTTGGCGGAGGCCGGGGTCACGGCGACCGGGGCGGCGGGCGTCGCCGCAGCGCGCGGCGCGGCGGCCGGACGCTCTTCCGTCTTGGCCGACGTCAGGGCTTCGCGGGCCAGGACGGCGGTGTAGGCCACGGCGCCCGAAGCGTTGCGGGCGGTCTCCACCGGATCGAGGCTGGCCTGGATCAGGCGCGGAGCCTGCTCGACCGGACCCGACGGGCGCGGGTTGTAGGCGAAGGCCTGGTTGGCGCCCGAACGACCGCCGAAGCGGTAGAACAGGTGGTCGCCGACCTGGTTCACACGCACCAGGCTGTTGCGCCACGACGGCGAGACGGCGGTGGTGTGGAAGTGGGTGGCGTTGCCGACGGCGGCGAACACCTGGCCCGACAGGGCCTTGGTCGCCACGTCGCGGGCGCGATCCCAGGCGGCGCGGTTGACCCGGCCGCGCATGGCGCCGTTGCAGGTGAAGCTGAACTGGCAGCCCGTGCCGCGATTGGCGCCCTGATAGACGACGGCGCAGACGGTGTTGGGGAAGGCGGGGTGGCGGGCGCGGTTCAGCACCACCTGGGCCACGGCCTTCATGCCGTCGCGGCCTTCGCCGCGCGCTTCATAATAGGCGGCCTGGGTCAGGCAATCGAGGTCGCGCGACCGGTCCAGGGCGCCGTCGAGGCGGAAGGGACGGGCGGCGGAAACCTTGGTCGCGGACTCACGGCGCAGGCCGTCCTGGCCCTGAAGCTGTTCCAGGCGGGCGGTCAGCAGTTCGGCCTGGCGATCACGCTGGGCCGAGCCGGCGACGGAATAGGGGTCGTGGCGATGGGCGATGGTCAGGGCGCTGGCGTCCAGGCCGCCGGCCGCTTCGGCCAGGGCTTCCTGAGTATAACCGCCGGCGCCGGCGCCCTGCAGGCGCTCGGCCTGGGCGCGCACGGTCGAGGCCTGGGCGGCCAGGCCGCCCAGATAGGCCCCTCCGACTGCGAGGCCGACGACGCCGCCGAACGCCGCCGCAGCCGTCGTGGGGCGCAGGCGGAATGAGCGGGCGGCGTGCATCAGCGCACGCGTCTGCGAGGAGAGAAACAAAGGCGTAGTCCTGTACAACAGGGCGAGGATGCCGCCCCCGTAGATCCCGAACCCCGGCGACAAGGACGCGTCGCGCTTAAGCAGGTCGGGCGAACGCCGACTGAACGCCGGCCCTCGAAGGCGGGCCTTTATCCATCCGATCATGGCCTCAATGTGACTGATTCGCTAGAATTGTAATTTCCTCAGCATAGAGAAGGTGGTGTTTAGTCGTTGTTTTGATTGTTTTTAATCATGACGAAATTGCGCCTTAGCATTTCTTGCAAGAACTGTATTTGTATGCTGGTGGAAGATTATCTCTGATGTTCGTGGTGCGCGAATAAGCTATTGGGCGAGGTATGACATCTTGTTCGTCAGAGTCGCGCCATAGATGGGAACTCGCCTGCGACTCTCGCGTTCCAAGCTGTGCTATTTCAAGGAGTTGACCCATGACCCGCATCGCTTCCCGTCTGGCCGTCCTGGCGCTGGCCGGCGCCGGAGCCCTGGCCCTGTCGGCCTGCGGCCACAGCATTGAACAGAAGGCGGCTACCGGCGCGGTCGCCGGGGCCGTGGTGGCCGGTCCGGTCGGGGCGGCGGTCGGCGGCGCCGCCGGCGCGGCCGTCGGCCACGCCCAGAAGCCGCACTGATCCATCGACATGGATACGGCCGCGTCGTGCGGCCCCATTCTGCGTCCTGGCGGCCCCATTGCCGCTAAATCCCATGAAAACGGGCCGTAGAGCTTGATTTCGGCGCGAAATTCGGCTTTGGCCTCGCGCCGGGTCGAGCGCGTCGAGATGCGTCTCCCGATCTGATCTATGGCCGTCGCTCCGGCGATCGGCCTTTTTCGCCGTCTCCATTCCCTATCAAGGACACCCGCCTCTCAGCATGCGCGACCTCAAGAACACCGGCTTCAACGACCGCCTGTCCGCCCAGAAAGACGCCAAACAAGCCCTGCTGGCCCGGTTCAAGCCGAAGCCGACGGTTCAGGATCCCGAGTTCGAGAAACTGGCCGAAAAGCGCGCCGCCGAGAAGGAGGCGATCCGCCAGCAGCACGAACTGGCCAAGGCCGAGGTGCGCCGCGAGAAGGCCGAGAAGGAGGCCGCCCGTCTGGCTGCCGAAATGGCCGCTCAGGACGAGGTCGACGCCGCCAAGCGCGCCGCCCGCAAGGAGCGCAAGCAGCTGACCAAGGAAGAGCAGAAGGCGGCCCGCGACGCGCGCTACGCCGCCCGCAAGGCGCGCCAGCGCTGAGTAGAAGTCGCCCCGGCCTAGGCCGGGGCGCACACATGCGGTTTACTGATAGATGGTGCCTTTGCTGGAGCAAGTACCGGTTCGGATGAGCTCGTAGTGGGAGGTCACCGTTCCGGTGGCGAATTCAGCTACGCCAGCATAGCCGTTGTAGCAGACGCCCACATGGTAGCCGACCTGAACCGTCTTGGTTGCGTCGCTGTAGTAGATGTAGTCGTAGAGGGGTTCGGACCATGGCGTGGCGAGCGCTGCGGTGGATAGAGCCGCGCTTACGATCGCCGTCACGCATGCAATAGCCTTGATTGAACGAGTCATCTTCGGGTTTCCGTTGATTATCGATCCGTCACGCTCTCATGGAAAATGATGGTTTCTCAAATCGCAAATCCGTGATCTTTGAGTTCAACGCTGGATCGCGCTGTGCGAAAGCAACGAGGGCATGGCTTCAGCGTTACAGGGGCGAAGATTCCTGCGACGCGTCGCCGCCCGCCCCTTGGATCGTGCGTTCGACGACCTAACTGCAAGGCTGATCTTCACCCAGCACTGCCAACGGGAGCCGTCATGAACGCCATTGACACCGGTTTGAAGCCCAAGGAGCGCGCCGACGTCGCGCGCGAGCTGTCCAAGGCTCTGGCCGACAGCTACGCCCTCTATCTGAAGACGCACGGCTATCACTGGAACGTGCGCGGGCCCGAGTTCTTCAGCCTGCACAACCTGCTGGAAGAGCAGTACCGCGAGATCTGGGCCGCGCTGGACGATATCGCCGAGCGCATCCGCGCCCTGGGTGAGCTGGCCCCGCAGAGCGGCTCGGCCTTCGCCAACCTGACCTCGATCAAGGACGGCGATCCCGAGAAGGATTCGTCCGAGATGCTCAAGGAGCTGATCAAGGACCACGGCGTGGTCATTTCGACCGCCCGCGCGGCCCTGGACGCCGCCGACGAGGTGGGGGATGAGGCCTCGGTCGATCTGATGACGCAACGCCTGGCCGCCCACGAAAAGGCCGCCTGGATGCTGCGCTCCAGCCTGGGCGATCGTTAAGGCGAAGGGGATGGCCGCTTCCGCCTCACGGAACGGTAATCTTCGCGTCTGAAAAGCGCCGGATTGGGCGGTCATGCAGATCGCTGATTTCCGGCGCCGCCAGACGCCGCTATACGGACATCGCATGAAACTCGGCCGCCTCACGCCGCTGAAGACGACCGGACGCCGGGCAGCCGCTGCGGCGCCCGCCGTCATGGCCGTCACCGTGGCGGTTATGGGCGTGGCCATGTCGGCCAGTTCGACCCCCCGTCCCGACATCGACCGCACCGCCGAAGCCGTGGCCCGCGCCACCGGCGGTGACCTGGGGCCGGACGGTCTGGCCGCCGTGACGGCGCGGATGGATGCGGGACAACTGGCGATCGCGCGTCGGCACGACCCGGCCCTGGGCCTGCCCGAGCTTTACGGCCTGACCCCCGGCTGGGAGAGCCTGACCCTGGGCGGCAAGCCCTCTCTGGATCAGGGCGTGGCGGGCGTCGCCGCGCAGCAGTTGAACGCCGCCATGCCCAACGCCTTCGGCGCGCTTCAGCCCGCGCGGCCCTTCCTGTTCCGCCCGGCGGACGAGGCGTCGCGTCGGCGCGCCCTGCGCTGCCTGACCCAGGCCGTCTATTACGAGGCGGCGCTGGAGCCGACCGAGGGGCAGGAGGGCGTGGCCCAGGTCGTGTTGAACCGGGTGCGCGATCCCAACTATCCCTCCAGCATCTGCGGCGTCGTCTATCAGGGCGCCGAGCGGACCACGGGCTGCCAGTTCAGCTTCACCTGCGACGGCTCCCTGGCGCGCGGGCCGGTGCGCTGGGCTTGGGACCGGGCCGAGAGGGTCGCGGCCCGCGCCCTGAACGGCCATGTGTCCGAGCGCGTGGGTACGGCGACCCATTACCACGCCGACTACGTCCACCCCTGGTGGTCGCCCAGCCTGGCCAAGATCACCCAGGTCGGGGCGCATATCTTCTATCGCTGGAAGGGCGCGGCCGGAGAGACCGCCGCCTTCGTCACCGCCTATTCCGGCCGCGAGCCGACGATCGACGAGGCTCGCTTCGCCCAGTCGCGCGTCCTGCTGGCCACGGCCGCCGACAGCGTCGAAGCGGCGCTGGACGGCGCCAAGTCGGGCGAACTGCGCACGGTCGAGATCGACGGCCAGACCCGCGTGGTGGGCGTCGCCAGCCTGGGCGGCCGCCGTCAGGCCGGCAAGGACGAGATCGCCGCCATCAACGAACGGCTCAAGGCCTTCGAGACCGGCGCCGTCCCCAGCGTGACCGTGACCGCCCCGCCGCCCGCCGGCGTCACCCCCATGGCCGTCGAAGAGGTCGGCAAGCCGCAGGGGTGAGGGCGCGGGCGAGATCGCCCTATTCGGCCTGCTTCCGGCCATACTATCGTCGCTTCGAGCTTCACCATATGCCGGTGATCCGCGCTGGAGGGAGTGCGGGGGGTGTTGTCGAAAGGGGAAGTCATGGCGTTGCGTTTCGGAGACGGGCGGCTCGGCCTGGCCATGGGGCTTGTCCTGTTTTCGGCGGAGGCCGCCCTGGCGCAGGTGAGACTGGACGCCGCCTCGGCCACGACGGTCTTCGGACAGGCCCAGGCCTTGTGCGACGCGGACGCCGGTCGGGCGTGGGGCGTGTCGCTATGCGGGCCGATCCTGATCGCCGATCCGGCGTCGCGCGACTTCATCGCCAATGCGGACGGCGTCGATGCGCCCCTGGCGCAGGAGGGCGCGCTCTTCATAGGGCGGCTGCCGGACGCCGTGCCCATCGCGAATACGGCGGTGCGCTGGAACGGTCGGGTCTGGACCATGCTGATGACGCCGCTGCCGGAAGATGAGGCGGCGCGGTCCATCCTGCTGATGCACGAGGCCTGGCATCGTATCCAGGACCAGATCGGTCTGAAGACGACCCATGCCGACCAGCCTCAACTGGAGACCGAGGCGGGTCGGCTGTCCCTGCGTCTGGAGTTGCGGGCCCTGTCGGCGGCGCTCGCGGCGGTCGAGCCGGCGGAGCGCCGTCGGGCGGTCGAGGACGCGCTGGTTTTCCGGGCCTGGCGACATGCCCGATTCCCGAAGTCGCAGGCCGCCGAGGACGCCATGGAGCGGAACGAGGGCGTTGCCGAATACACCGGCCGCCTGTTGTCGCGCGATGATCAGATGATGTCTCGCCTCGCCGCCCACCTGGCCAGGGGCGACCGGGTACGCGCATACGCCCGATCCTTCGCCTATTACACCGGCCCCGCCTATGGCGTCCTTCTGGATGAGGCTGCGCCGGGCTGGAAGGCGGACTGGGATCGTCGCGAGGGACTGGTGCGGATGCTGGCGCGCGCGCTGGAGTTGGCGGTCGCCGTCGATGACGAGGCGTTCGCGGAACGCGGCGCGCGATACGGGGCGGCGCAGATCGAGGCCGAGGAATCGGCAAGGGCGCGCGAACAGGCGGCGCGCGTCGCCGCCCTGAGGGCCGGACTGGTGGACGGTCCCGTTCTGACGGCGCCCGTATCCGGCGCCAGCTTCAGCTTTGACCCCAATCAGGTGACCCCTCTGCCGCCGGAAGGGTCGGTCTATGGCGTCATTCGCGCCGCGGCGGACTGGGGCGTGCTGGAGGTCAAGAAGGGCGGCGCCCTTCTGTCGAGCGATTGGTCGCGCCTGTCCGTGGCCATTGCCGAAACGAGCGCGACGCCGGACGGGATGACGGGGGACGGCTGGACCCTGACGCTGAAGCCGGAGTGGATGGCGACGCCGGGACCGCGCGAGGGAGATTGGACGATCAGGCGGCGGCCCTGATCGGGAACCGCCGCCCTTCGAGTGGGGAAGGATCGGCCGCCGGGGCGGCCGAGGTTCACCAGGCGCCGATCTTCTCGGCTTCCTTGTGGCTGATGGGGTGTTGGGCGGCCTTGTGGTCTTCCTCGGCGAGGAAGCGGGCGGCTTCCAGGGCGGCCATGCAGCCCATGCCCGCCGCCGTCACGGCCTGGCGATAGACGTCGTCGGTGACGTCGCCGGCGGCCCAGACGCCCTCGATGGCGGTCGCGGCCGTGCCCGGCTTGACCCGCAGATAGCCGCCGGAGTTGGTTTCCAGCTGGCCCTTGAACAGTTCGGACGAGGGGGCGTGGCCGATGGCGATAAAGACGCCGTCGGCGGGGATTTCGCTGATCTCGCCGGTCTTGACGTTCTTCAGGCGCACGCCGGTGACGTTGCGGGCCACGCCGTCGACCACGCCGACCACTTCCTCGACGGACACGTCCCAGATCACCTTGATCTTGGGATGGGCGAACAGGCGGTCCTGCAGGATCTTCTCGGCGCGGAACTCGTCGCGGCGGTGAACCACGGTGACGGTCTCGGCGAAGTTGGTCAGGAACAGGGCTTCCTCGACGGCGGTGTTGCCGCCGCCGACCACCACCACCTGCTTGCCGCGATAGAAGAAGCCGTCGCAGGTGGCGCAGGCCGAGACGCCGAAGCCCTGATACTCAGCCTCGGAGTCCAGGCCCAGCCACTTGGCCTGGGCGCCGGTGGAGATGATGACCGTCTCGGCCAGGATTTCAGTCCCTGAGTCCAGCGTCAGGCGGAAGGGGCGCTGGGACAGGTCGGCCTGGGTGACGATGTCGTGGATGACCTCCGTGCCGACGTGTTCGGCCTGGGCCTGCATCTGCTGCATCAGCCAGGGGCCCTGGATGGTCTCGGCGTAGCCGGGATAGTTCTCGACGTCCGTGGTGATGGTCAGCTGGCCGCCGGGCTGCAGGCCGGCGATGATCACCGGGTTCAGCGAGGCGCGGGCGGCGTAGATGGCGGCGGTCCAGCCGGCGGGGCCGGAACCGATGATGGCGACGCGGACGGTGCGGGCTGGGGCTTTGGCTTGGGTCATGGCTCCTATTTAGGCGCTGATTCCCGATTTCGCGACGCCTGTCGTTCCGTCACGCTTCGTGGAGGGATATGAAACGGGCATGACCGCAGAAACGCCCGCCGCCGCCCAGACCCGAAACCTGCTGCGTCGTCTGCTGGTCAGCGCTCGGCGCGGCGTGGATCACGCCGAGGCCGCCGCCGCCGTCTATGAGAACGGCGGGCTGAGCGGCCGCTATCTGATGATGACGGTGATCTCGGCCGCCATCGCGGCCCTGGGCCTGATGCTGTCGTCGCCGGCGGTGGTGATCGGGGCCATGCTGGTGTCGCCGATGATGGGGCCGATCGTGGCTCTGGGCTTCTCCCTGGCGCTGCTGGACTGGAACGAGCTGAAGCAGTCGCTGACGGCGCTGGGCGTCGGGGTGGGGCTGGCCCTGTTTGTGGCGATCCTGCTGACCCTGCTGTCGCCGCTGAAGGAGCCGACAGCCGAGATTCTGGCGCGCCACCCGGCCCAACTTCTTCGACCTGCTGATCGCGGTCTTTTCCGGCGTGGCGGGCGCCTACGCCGTGATCCGACAGCGCGGCGAGACCATCATCGGCGTGGCCATCGCCACCGCCCTGATGCCGCCCGTCGCGACGGTGGGCTTCGGCCTGGGGACCGGCGACCTTTCGATCGCGGCGGGCGCCTTCTTCCTGTTCATGACCAACCTGGTGGCCATCGCCTTGGCGGCGACGGTGACGGCGGGCTTCTACGGCTTCCGGCCGCGCCTGCTGGAGCGGCCCAAGCCGTGGCGCGGGGTGGCGGTCATGGTGGTCTTCGTCCTGCTGGCCGTGCCGCTGGCCCTGTCGCTGCGCAGCATCGCCCTGGAGAGCCGGGCCACGGCCGAGACCCGGCTGGCGGTCGAGGACATCTTCGCCGGCGCCGAGTCGCGCATCACCCTGCTGGACGCGCGCAGCGAAGGGAAGGGCGTGACCGTCTCGACCCTGGTCAGCACGCGCAAGCTGGTGGCTGACGCCCAGGCGCGGCTGCAGGAGCGGCTGACGGCGGCCCTACATGTGCCTGTCACCGCCACCCTGGACCAGATCGTCGTGGCCGATCCGCAGGCGGCGGCTCGCGCCGTCCAGACCAGTCAGGCGAGCGCGCCCGATCCGGCGGCGGCCCTGCGCAACCGTCTGACCGACGCCGTGCCCTTCGCCACCGATGCGGTGATGACCGACGCCGAGGGGCGGCGGGCCATCGTCCTGCTGCGGCCCGACGCCGGGTTGGATCTGGACAGCGCCTATGCGCTGGAGGCGGCCCTGCGGACGCGGTTCGACGGGGTGGACGTGTGGGTGACGCCGCCGGTGCAGGAGCCGAAGGCGGTCGACCTGGGCGACGCCGAGGCGCGCGCCCGCATGGTCTGGGCCCTGGCGCGCTGGCGCGCCGCGCCGACCGTGAGCCTGTGCCGACCGGCGCCGGGCGCGCCCGCGGCCGAGGGGCGCGAGGCCCAGCCGGACGCCGGACAGGTCTTCCTGGCCGAACTGGCGGCGGCGGGGGTGTCGATCCGTTCCGAGAGCGGGCCGACCTGTCAGCGCGGCGATCAGAATCTGGCCCGGCTGTCGCTGGGCTAGGTCGGGACTTCAACGAGGGGAGACGAGATGAAGCAGGTGAACAAGGCGGCCTGGATGCCGGTCGGCATCGGCGCGGGCATCGCGATCGGCGCCGGGATCGGCGCGGCGACCGACAATCTGGCGATGTGGCTGGCGCTGGGCGTGGCCATCGGTTCGGGTCTGGGCGTGGCCCTGATGGGGCTGAGCGGCGTCAAGCGAGCGGACAATAAGACCGAAGAGGCTGCACCGCTGACGGACGGCGTTCCCAGCGTGAACAGCCACCACAGCGACGGCGGCGGCGACTAGGCTCGACGTATCGCCGCCAGCACGGCGCGGGCCGCGCGTTCGGTCTCGTTCAGCGGTTCATAGATCCACGACGCCAGCGTGCCGTCGAACGCACGGGCGGCGCCGCGCGCCTGAAGATGGGCGTGCAGGCGGGCGAACTTGCCCGGCGCCTTCTTCGCGACCATCGGCAGGATGTGGACGGGCTTGCCGGTCGAGGCGGCCTCGGCGGCCATGTTGGCGCTGTCCTCGGTGACGAGGATGTGGTCGGCGCCGTCCAGCATGGCGAACAGGGGATTGTCGCCCTCGCCGTCCCAGATCCAGCCGGGCAGGGTCGACAGGCGTTCGCTCATCGCCGCCTTGGCCGCCTGCGGCGTGCGGCGCGAATAGGTCAGCAGCAGGGCGCCGTTCGCGGCGGTCACGGCCTCGGCGATCCGGTCGGCCAGATCGGCGGCGTGGGCGGGCGGCAGGTCGAAGGCGGCGGACGCTCCGCCCACCATCACCGCCACGCGCGGATGGGACAGGGGGGCGATGCGCGCGGCGAAGGCGGGCGCCGCCTCGGCCAGACGCTCGCGGGTGATGCGGTGGGGGCTGCCGGTGATCGACAGGACGTTGGGGCCGCTGAGGCCGTCATGGGCGGGGGCGACGATCAGGTCGTAGCGGTCGTTGCGCCAGCGCGGGTTCTGGGTCTGGACGACGAAGGTCTTGCCGCCGCTCCAACCGCGCACGCGCGCCGACAGCGGCAGGCTGGCGCGCCCCGTGGCGATCCAAAGGTCGGGCCATTCGGTCACGCCGCGCGGATCGAACGACCCCGGCGCCAGCATGGCGGGGGTCTTCAGCGCCGACGGCCAGCGGTCGAAGGCGGGGCGCCAGCGGACGGTCTGGATCTTGATTTCGGCCGGGGTCAGGCGGGCGACGGCCTCGGCCAGCCCTAGGGCCTGATTCTGGATGCCGGTGCGTCCGTCGGACACGACCCAGATGGAAAGAGGGCGCGCGGCTGTGCCGCGCGCCCTGCCTTCAGCCTCGATGTCGGCGGAGGTTACTTCCACTCGACCTTGAGGATCTCATAGGCCTTCACGCCGCCGGGCGTGTTGACCTCGACCACGTCGCCGACCTCTTTCGAGATCAGGGCGCGGGCGATCGGCGAGGCGATGGAGATCTTGCCCAGCTTCACGTCGGCTTCGTGTTCGCCGACGATCTGATAGACGCCCTCTTCCTCGGTGTCCTCGTCCACGAAGGTGACGGTGGCGCCGAACTTGACCTGGCTGCCCGACAGCTTGGACACGTCGATCACCTGGGCGCGCGACAGCTTGTCCTCGATCTCGGCGATCGAGCCTTCGATCCAGCCCTGGCGTTCCTTGGCTGCGTGGTATTCGGCGTTTTCAGACAGATCGCCATGTTCGCGGGCTTCCGCGATGGCGGCGATCACGCTGGGTCGTTCCACCGATTTCAATTGCTTGAGTTGATCGTCGAGGGAGCGATATCCCTCGGCCGTCATCGGCACTTTTTCCATTGTGTCGTGAGTTTCTTGCTACGCCCGAAGACAGGTGAGAGACGTTCCGGTACCGCTGCGGCCACGGGGGCGTTGCGTGACCGGCCAAGGAAGTTAGGGCGCCCGACGCCCAAACTCAAGATGGCGAAACGACGCCGCCCGGCGCGGCGCAAACGCGCAGCCGTGTTTCAGTGTTTTCTTACGGCCCGGAGGGCGGCGCGGGCGGGGACGACGGCCCGCGATCCTTGCTGAACGCGCGTCGCAGGGCCGTCCAGGCGATGAAGCCCAGGGCGGTGACGGCCAGAAGCATGAAGACGCCCGATACGACCGCGACCCCTGCGGCGATGAAGGCGATGACGAGACAGACGGCCGCGAACAGGGCGGCGATGACCTGGATAACGGACAGACGCATAAGAGGTTAACGCGGACGGCCGATCGAGGTTTCCTCTGCCTGATACAGTGCGGTCAGCGGCGCCGTCCGCTCCAGCGCTGACGCCGGTGCGGCGCGCGGGCGGCCCCTCCGCCCGGCGGCGCGCCCTGGATCGGCGCGCGGCGGCTCTTCCACAGCCGCCAGGCCAGGGTCGCCAGGGCGATCTTGCCCGCGTGGCGGGCGGCCAGGCTGCGTCCTCGGCGTGACAGCAGCAGGCCGCCCAGCAGGGTGGAAAGGCGAGACAGGGACATGGGCGGCGTTTCCTCTGGAAGCGGGTTCCTCAGAGGAACGGCCGGGACGCCGCCGGGTTCAGCGCCCTTGCCTGGCGTTTGGGCATCAGGGCTTCTGCGGCCCGGACCGGGCCTTCGACGCTCAGGGTCACGGCGGGTTCGGGCGTTATGGGGCGCATGCACACTCTCAGCCGTCATCTTCGGGTCAAGCCTGAGGATGACGGCGACTATATGGGGATGGCGGCGCCTAGGCGGGGCCACGAAAAAGCCCCCGGCGATTGCTCGCCGGGGGCCGTTGTTCAGCACGGGGCCTGATCTCAGTTGTAGCTCTGGATCGGGCGCACATCCATTTCGCCGTGGCGGACGGCGGCGATGCCTTGCGCGGCGGCCAGGGAGCCGGACGCCGTGGTGTAATAGGGGATCTTCATCATCAGCGCCGTGCGGCGGATCGAGAAGCTGTCGGCCAGGGCCTGCTTGCCGTCCGTGGTGTTGAAGACCAGCTGGACCTCGCCGTTCTTCATGGCGTCGACGATGTTGGGACGGCCTTCCAGCACCTTCTTGACCAGACCGACCTCAAGGCCCTGTTCGGTCAGATAGGTGTGGGTGCCGCCGGTGGCGATGACCGAGAAGCCCTGCGCCAGCAGGGTCTTCACCGCCTCGACGATGAAGGGCTTGTCGGCGTCGCGCACCGAGACGAAGGCCGTGCCCTCGGTCGGCAGGATGGTGCCGCCGCCGGTCTGGGACTTGGCGAAGGCGCGGGCGAAGGCGGGGGCCAGATCGGCCTCGCCCTCACGCTTCCAGTCCAGGCCCATGACCTCGCCGGTCGAGCGCATTTCCGGGCCCAGGATGGTGTCGACTCCGGCGAAGCGGGCGAAGGGGAAGACGGCTTCCTTGACCGCGATGTGGTCCAGTTCCTTGTCGACCAGACCGAAGGACGACAGCGGAACCCCGGCCATGACCTTGGCGGCGATGGCGGCGACCGGCTGGCCGATGGTCTTGGCGACGAAGGGCGCCGTGCGGCTGGCGCGCGGGTTCACTTCCAGCACGAAGATGCGCGGGTTCTCGCTGTGCGGCTCCTCGATGGCGAACTGCACGTTCATCAGGCCGCGCACCTTCAGGGCCTTGGCCATGGCGGTGGTCTGACGCTTCAGCTCGGCCACGGTTTCGGGGCGCAGGGAGAAAGGCGGCATGGAACAGGCGCTGTCGCCCGAGTGGACGCCGGCTTCCTCGATATGCTCCAGAACCCCGGCGACGAAGACGGTCTCGTCGTCGCACAGGGCGTCCACGTCCACTTCCGTGGCGCGGTTCAGATAGTGGTCGATCAGCACGGGATCGTCGCCCGAGACGCGCATGGCCTCGCCGACGTAGCGGTCCAGACCCTCGCGGTCGTGGACGATCATCATGCCGCGGCCGCCCAGCACATAGGAGGGGCGCAGGACGACCGGATAGCCGACCTCCTCGGCCTTGATCGCGGCTTCCTCGGCCGAGCGGGCCAGGGCGTTGGGCGGCTGTTGCAGGCCGATGGCCTGAAGCATCTGCTGGAAGCGCTCGCGGTCCTCGGCCAGGTCGATGCTGTCGACGCTGGTGCCCAGGATCGGCACGCCGTCTTCCTGAAGCGCATGGGCCAGCTTCAGCGGGGTCTGGCCGCCGAACTGGACGACCACGCCCAGCAGTTCGCCCTTCGAGCGTTCGACGTCGATCAGCTCCAGCACGTCCTCGGCCGTCAGCGGCTCGAAATACAGGCGGTCGGAGGTGTCGTAGTCGGTCGAGACCGTTTCAGGGTTGCAGTTGACCATGATGCTCTCGACGCCGATGTCGTCGAAGGCGAAGGCCGCGTGGCAGCAGCAGTAGTCGAACTCGATGCCCTGGCCGATGCGGTTCGGTCCGCCGCCCAGAATGACGGCCTTCTTGCGATCCGACACCTCGGCCTCGCAGGCCGGGATCTGACCCAGCGCGCCGGTCTCATAGGTCGAATACATATAGGCGGTGGCCGAGGCGAACTCGGCGGCGCAGGTATCGATGCGCTTGAACACCGGGCGCACGTCCAGGGCGCGGCGGGCCTTGCGGACCTCGCCCTCGGTCTTGCCGGTCAGGGCGCCCAGACGGGCGTCCGAGAAGCCCTTGGCCTTCAGCTTGCGGAAGGCGGTCGCGTCGGTCGGCAGTCCCTGAACGCGAACGTGGCCCTCGGTGCGGATCAGATCGGCGATCTGGCGCAGGAACCACGGTTCATAGGCGCAGGCGGCCTGCACTTCTTCCACGGTCAGGCCGTGGCGGAAGGCCTGGGCGATGACGCGGATGCGGTCCGGCGTCGGCAGGCCCAGGGCGCGGATGACGGCGGCCTTGATCGCGGCGTCGTCCTCGGCGCCGGCCACGCCGTCGATCTCGATGTCGTCGAAGCCGTTCAGGCCCGTCTCCAGCCCGCGCAGGGCCTTCTGCATGGATTCCTGGAAGGTGCGGCCGATGGCCATGACCTCGCCGACCGACTTCATCGCCGTGGTCAGCGACGGCTCGGAGCCCGGATATTTCTCGAAGGCGAAGCGTGGGATCTTGGTGACGACATAGTCGATGGCCGGCTCGAAGCTGGCCGGGGTCACCATGGTGATGTCGTTCTTCAACTCGTCCAGCGTATAGCCGACGGCCAGCTTGGCGGCGATCTTGGCGATCGGGAAGCCGGTGGCCTTGGACGCCAGCGCCGATGAGCGCGACACGCGCGGGTTCATTTCGATGACGACCAGACGGCCGTCCTTGGGGTTGACCGCGAACTGGACGTTCGAGCCGCCCGTCTCGACCCCGATCTCGCGCAGCACGGCGATCGAGGCCGCGCGCATCATCTGATATTCCTTGTCCGTCAGGGTCATGGCCGGGGCGACGGTGATGCTGTCGCCGGTGTGGACTCCCATCGGGTCGATGTTCTCGATCGAACAGATGATGATGCAGTTGTCCGCATGATCGCGGACGACCTCCATCTCATATTCCTTCCAGCCCAGCACCGACTCTTCGATCAGCACTTCGGTGGTCGGCGACAGGTCCAGACCGCGCTCCACGATCTCGTGGAATTCCTCGACGTTGTAGGCGATGCCGCCGCCGGTGCCTGCCAGGGTGAACGACGGGCGGATGATGGCGGGCAGGCCCACGAAGGCCAGGGCGTCGTCGGCTTCCTCGATGTGGTGGATGGCGCGCGAGCGGGGCGATTCCAGACCCAGCTTGTCCATCGCGTCGCGGAACTTCTGACGGTCCTCGGCCTTGTCGATGACCTCGGCCTTGGCGCCGATCATCTCGACGCCGTGGCGGGCCAGGGCGCCCGAGGCGTTCAGAGCCAGGGCGGTGTTCAGCGCCGTCTGGCCGCCCATGGTGGGCAGCAGGGCGTCTGGCTTCTCCTTGGCGATGATCTTCTCGACCATCTCGGGGGTGATCGGCTCGATATAGGTGGCGTCGGCCACCTCCGGGTCGGTCATGATGGTGGCGGGGTTCGAGTTGACCAGGATGACCCGGTAGCCCTCGGCCTTCAGCGCCTTGCAGGCCTGAACGCCCGAATAGTCGAACTCGCACGCCTGGCCGATGACGATCGGACCGGCGCCGATGATCAGGATGGACTTGATGTCTGTGCGCTTGGGCATCGGCGTTCGTCTCAGTTCGTCACGACCGCGCACTCCCAGCCGTCGTAGTCGAGCTGGAAGGCCGCGGCCCAGGTTTGCATCATGGCCGACACAGGCGAAAACGACGCCTCGTCGACCGGCATGGTGGTCTCCAGGACGGTCATGTCGCCCTGGCCCCGCGTCAGGAAGCCCGCACGGCGGGCCACCTCGCACAGGTCGCCGTGCGCCTCTTCCTCGCCGTAGAAGTAGAACAGCGTATGGCGCGGGGTGATCCCGCTGTCGCCTTGCTCAATGAGCGCGGCGCGCACCATGGCGTCCTTTTCTTCATGACTGGTCAGGGCGGCGGTCTCCACGCGCGCAGACGGACGGGCGCGAGCGCGCTCGCGGCCGATCCGTTCGGGTTGTCGGTTAAGCGGCCCGTTTAGAGACGCAGGGGCCGGTGGGCAAGGGCTTATCCCTGCTGAGCGCACAAGAAAAAGGGGCGGCCCGTAAGGACCGCCCCCAGAGTTTCAAACCTTGTCCGTTCTTAGAAGGGACGGAAGTTCAGGCCGACGAAGAAGCGACGGCCGTAGGGGTCGTAGTTCGAGTAGATGGTGGTGCCCAGGATGTCGCGCTGTTCCGCGTCAAACAGGTTCACCACGCCGGCGCGCAACGTCAGGTCGTCACGGACATTGTAGCGAACCGTGATGTCGTGGCGCGTGAAGGCGCCGGTTTCCATCTGGTCACCCAGACGAGAGTCGGCGTTGTTGATGAAGTTGCGGGCGCGAACGATGTTCGCGCTCGACTGCCAGTCGGCCGTCCAGTTGACATTCCAGATGTCGTTCGGACGCCAGGACAGCGACGACGCCAGGCGGACACGCGGATAGGCGTTGGTGCCGCTCAGGGTGATGCTGCCGGCCAGTTCATCATAATCCGACGGATCGGACTCGTTCAGGAACTGCTTCTGCTCGATCAGCCACGAACCGTTCAGACGCCAGTCGAAGGCGCCCCAGTTCTTGCCCCAATCCGCGGTGTCCCACGAATAGTTGGCGCCGAAGTCGAGACCACGGGTTTCCAGAGCGGCGTAGTTGAACGAACGCTCGATGAAGCCGCCGATCGGATCGCCGTTCGGCGCGCCGACGCCGAACGGAATGTTCGGGTTGTTGCGGAAGACCGAGTTACAGGCGTCCATGTTGAGTTCGGCGCCGCTGACGCAGTTGGCGGCGATGCCGGCGGCCGACACCGAGGCGATGACCTTGTCGATGCTGATCTCATAGTAGTCCAGCGACACGGTCAGACCCGGCGCGAAGCGGGGCTGGAAGACGGTCGAGAAGGTGAACGATTCCGACTCTTCCGGTTGCAGGTCCGGGTTGCCGCCCGAGACGCCCGTCAGGCCCGAAGTGTAGTTCGGACGGAAGTCGTCGGTGTTGGTGGCCGTGGCGCCGGCGAAGTCGAACGACAGGCCTTGTTGAGCGGCCAGGGTCGTGCAGTTCTTCACGCGGTTGGCCTTGGTCTCCTGGTCGTCAAGACCAGCGATCGTGGCGGTGGCGCAGGGGTCGACAAAGTTGTTGGCGAACGTTTCGCCGTACGGCGAGAAGTTCTCACCCAGGTTCGGCACGCGAACCGAGGAGTTGAAGCTGGTCTTGAAGGTGATGTCGCGGATCGGACGGTAGACCAGGTTCACGCCATAGACGTCGACGTTGCCGACGGTCGAATAGTCGGCCCAGCGGTACGAGCCGCTGAGTTCGGCGTACTCGCCCAGCTTGGAGTCGCGGAACAGCGGCACCGAGACTTCGGTGAACAGTTCCTTGGACTCGTAGCTGACTTCCGGGAAGTCCGCGCCGCCGTTCAGGAACAGCAGACGGTCGCCGGCGGTGGTGCTGCGGCCAACGGCCGAAGTGCTTTCCTTGCGCCATTCGCCGCCGAAGGCGAAGCCCAGGTTGCCGGCGCCCCAGAAGTCCCACAGCTCGGTCGAGATCGAGCCGATGGCCTGGTGCTGTTCGTTCATCTCCTCGACGCGAACGAAGGCGTCGACGTATTCCAGAGCTTCAGCCGACTGGTTGCCCGCGCCGAAGATGTTCAGCGGGGTGCACTGAGCGATGGCGTTGCGGCCGTACTCGGTGTCGCGCAGGTCGCCGCCACGGTGACGGTCGGCGATGACGGCGTCGCCGCGAGCGTTCATCAACGACGAACGGCAGACGATGGCGCCCGGGGTGCCCATGATGCCGGCCGTATCGACAACGGCGTCAGCGGCCAGGGCCATGCGCTGGCTGTCGACGGCGCGTTCGATGTTCTCGATCTCGGCCTTGCCGTAGGTGTAGCCCAGATCCCAGGACAGCGACTTGGCGAAGCCCACGGGGCCGTGGTTGCCGTCGAAGCCCACGACATAGCGTTGGATGTCGCGGGTGTTGGCCTGTGAGCGTTGCGGACCGAAGAAGGTGTGACGCGCGATCGGCAGGCTTTCGGTGCCGATCAGTTCGCCGGCGTTCGCGGCGGTCGGCGGCGCATAGATGTCGATGCGGTTGTTGGCGATGGCGTCCTTCACCGTCTGCGGTAGGAAGGCGTTATCGGCCCAGCGCAGGTCGAAAGCGGACGAACCCCAGATGGAGTTGGTTTGACCAGCGCCGTAGGAGTCGTTGTCCAGATCGACGTCGAAGAACGTCCGCTGGCCGCGCATGAAGGTTTCTTCGGTGACGTACTTGGCCGACGCGTGGAAGTTGATCGAGTCGGTGATCTTGAAGTTGGTCCCGACCTGATAACGCTGCGACTCCGAAGCCGGAACGCGGCTGAAGCCGGCGACTTCGCCCAGCGGCATGCCGTCGCCGCCGATGTTGTACGGGCGGTTGATGCCGACGTTGCCCACGCGCTGGCCGAAGTTGGCCGGGCGGGCGCCGCCGTTTTCATACCAGAAGGTCTTGCCCGGCATGATGCCGAAGCAGTTGGCGGCGTAGGAGAAGTTGCCGCCGGGGAGGCAGTTCTCGTAAGGCACGTTCGGGTTGGTCAGGTCGCTGGGACGCTGCAGGTTGGCCAGGGTGGTCTGGCCCCACGGCACGATGTCCAGGCGGTTCACGCCGTAGAAGACGCCGGCGTCCAGCAGGCCGTCGTACGGACGGTTGGTCGGGTCGGCGTCGATGGCCAGACGGATCGGGCCGCGACGGATCCAGTCGATGTCCATCGAATCGACGTTGTCGATCTTCTCGTACTCGGCGTGAGCATAGACGTTCAGGCGATCGTCCATGAAGTTCTTGCCGATCAGGCCCGAGATGCGGCGGGTGGCTTCGCCGTTGTCGTTGATCTGACCGTAGTTGGCGTCGATCTCCAGGCCTTCGAAATCCTTCTTGAGGATGAAGTTCAGCACGCCCGAGACGGCGTCTGCGCCGTAAACCGACGAGGCGCCGCCGGTGATGATTTCGACGTTCTGGATCAGCAGGCGCGGGATGGTGTCGACGTCAACCGACAGGTCGCCGCCCGAGGAACCGACATGACGGCGTCCATCGACCAGGGTCAGGGTGCGGTTGGAGCCGAGCGAACGCAGGTTGGCCAGCGACAGGCCGCCGGCGTTCAGGCTGGAACCCGTGGTGTCGGACGGCACCGTCGAGTTCTGCAGGGCCGGGATGGTGGACAGGTAATCGATCAGGCTGGTCTGGCCCGTCGACAGGATTTCTTCCTGCGTGACCTGGATCAGCGGCGTCGGCGCATTGGCGGCGCTACGACGGATACGCGAACCAGTGACGACAATTTCACCGACTTCGGTGGCTTGGGCGTCTGAGGTGGGTTGTTCGACGACCTGGGCGGAAACGGCGCCGGCGGCGACGAGGGCGCTGATCAGGACAGTGCTGCCCAGAAGGCGGGAGCGGGTGAATCGCATACAGTTAAGCCTCACATAACGACACGGTATGAACCATGATCCGCCACAGGATTGCCTCATCCGGGTCGGGTCAAGTTGGATCATGCGCGATGTGGAGCAAGTGCGACGGTAATGTTGCCGTGTTGCAAATTTGGGACGAATTTTGTCCAATAAAGACGGAATTGTGTCTCGTTATTGCGTCAATTGAGGCAATTTGCGTTCGAAATTGGGCGAAGAAGTCGTGTTACGGATTGAGCGTGCGCAGCCAGTCCGGAACCTCGTCGAAACGGCTCAGGCTGACGTAGCGAGGGTGGCCTTCGGGCGCGTCGGCGAGCTCATGGGCCCAGGTAATATGGTACGGAATATGGATTCCCCAGGCGCCCGCAGCGATTGCCGGGAGAACATCCGACTTCATGGAATTTCCCACCATAGCTGCGTCGTCTGGTGCAACGCCATGGCGCGAAAAGATCGTTTCGTAGGTCAAACGATCCTTTTCGGACACAATCTCGACGCCAGAGAAGTAGTCGCCGAGTCTGGAGGCGGCGAGCTTGCGTTCCTGATCCATCAGATCGCCCTTCGTGATCAGAATGAGGCGGTATCGCGTCGATAGATCGGCGACGGCCTCCGCGACGCCGGGCAGGGTCTCGACAGGGTGGACAAGCATCTCGCGGCCGGCGGCCAGGATCTCGCGCACGATGTGGGGCGGGGCCGAGCCGTCGCACAACTCCATCGCCGTCTCCAGCATCGACAGGGTGAAGCCCTTCACGCCGTAGCCATAGAGCCGCAGGTTGCGGCGCTCGACCTGCGCCAGGCGGTCCATCATCACCGGCTCTTCGGCGTGGTCGGCCAGCAGTTCGGCGAACCGTTTCTGGCTCAGGCGGAAAATGGTCTCATTGTGCCAGAGGGTGTCGTCGGCATCGAGGCCGACCGTGGTGACGGGCATGGGGGAGGCTCCAGAACTTCTGGCCGGGGCATTAGCATGGTTCCCTGTCCCGCTCATCCTGAAGGGAAGGCGGGAAAATCTTCATGGCGACGGCTGCGACATTTCAGTCTATGCGGCGAGCATGAGCCAAGTCGACATCCTGCCTGAACCCTCGCACCGCATCGGCTGGGGCCTGGCCGCCCTGGTGGTGGCGGGGAACATGATCGGATCGGGCGTCTACCTGTTGCCCGCCACCCTGGCGCCGACCGGCAGCAGCAGCGTCATCGGCTGGCTGGTCTGCGGGATCGGTGCGGTGACGCTGGCGCTGGTGTTCGGCGGTCTGGGGCGGATGCAGCCGGAGGCCGACGGCCTGTCGGACTTCGCCCGGCGCGGTTTGGGGCGGTTCCTGGGCTATCAGACGGGGCTGGCCTATTGGGCCGCCTGCCTGACCGGCAACGTGGCCGTGGCGGTGGCGGGGACCGGCTATCTGGCCTTCTTCTTTCCGGCGCTGAAGGAGCCGATGTGGGGGGCGGTCAGCAATCTGGCGCTGATCTGGCTGACGACGGCGGCCTATGCGGCCGGGTCGAAGACGGCGGCGCGGTTCGGGGCGATCACCCTGGTGCTGGGACTGATCCCGATCGGCCTGGCCATCATCGCCGGCGTCATCGCCTTCAGCGGAGAGACCTTCGCCGCCTCATGGAGTCCGGCGGGCGAGCCGCTGATGAAGACGGTTCCGGCGTCGCTGGCCGTGATCTTCTGGGCCTTCCTGGGCGTAGAGAGCGCGGCGGCCCTGTCCAGTCAGGTGAAGAACCCGGCGACCGACGTGGGCCGCGCCTCGCTGGGCGGAGTGTTGTTGGCCTTCGTCGTCTATGTGGCGGCCAGCGTTGCGGTGTTCGGCGTCATCCCGGCCGATGTCTTGGCCCATTCGACCAGTCCTTACGCCGATCTGGTGGCGCGGGTCATGGGGGCCTCGGTGGCCGGGCTGGTTGCGGCCTGCGCCGTCATCAAGGCGACCGGCACCATTGCGGGCTGGACCATGATGGGCGGCGAGACGGCGCGCGCCTCGGCCGAGGCGGGCTGGCTGCCGCGCTGGTTCGGCGGGGCGCAGAAGGGCAAAACGCCCCTGTCCAACCCCCTGATCAACGGCGTCATTATGAGCGCCATGGTGATCGCCAGCGCCCAGCCGACGCTGGGCCAGCAGTTCGGCGTGCTGATCGGCGTGACCTCGGTGCTGACGCTGTGCCTCTACGCCCTGTGTTCGGTGACGCTGTGGAAGCTGACGACCAAGCCGGGCTGGCGTCTGCTGGCCGTCGGCGGGGCGGTGTTTTCGGCCTTTGCGGTCGCGGCGGCGGCGGGCGGCTACATCTGGCCCAGCGTCGGCTTCTTCGCCGTGACCAGCCTGGCCTGGCTGTGGGTTCGCAAGCGACAGGGACGCTTCCAGGCGGCATAATCAGAGGCCGTGTTGACACGGCCTCTTCATCTCTTTAGCGACGCCGCCGTTTGTCCGCCCGTATTCACTGCTAGGAGCCCTGCGCCATGACGACTCAAATCCTGTCCGGCGCCACCGGCGTCCTCGTGCTTGCAGATGGAACGGTCCTGTCGGGGATCGGCGTCGGCGCGACCGGCTCGGCCCTCGGCGAGGTGGTCTTCAACACCTCGATGACGGGCTATCAGGAAATCCTGACCGACCCCTCGTACATGAGCCAGATCCTCGCCTTCACCTTCCCGCACATCGGCAATGTCGGCGTGAACCTAGAAGACGTCGAGCAGGTCGGCGAGGCGCCCGAGCGCGCGGCGCGCGGCGTCATCCTGCGCGACGTGCCGACCGATCCGGCCAACTGGCGCGCCACGGGCGGGCTGGACGCCTGGATGAAGTCGCGCGGCGTCATCGGCCTGGCGGGCGTCGACACCCGCGCCCTGACCCAGCTGATCCGCGAGAAGGGCGCCCCGCACGCCGTCATCGCCCATGATCCCGACGGTCAGTTCGACCTGGAGGCCCTGACCGCCCAGGCGCGCGACTGGAAGGGCCTGGTCGGCCTGGATCTGGCCAAGGACGCCTCGACCACCCAGGCCTTCGAATGGACCGAGGGCGCCTGGGAATGGCCGACCGGCTACGCCCAGCCCGAGGCCGGCCACAAGTCGGTGGTGGTCGTCGACTACGGCGTGAAGCGCAACATCCTGCGCGCCCTGGCCTCGACCGGGGTGAAGATCACAGTGGTCCCCGCCTCGACCACGGCGGAAGAGATTCTGGCCCGCAGCCCCGACGGCGTGGTTCTGTCGAACGGTCCGGGCGATCCGGCCGCGACCGGCGAATACGCCGTGCCCGAGATCAGGAAGCTGCTGGACAGCGGCAAGCCGCTGATGGGCATCTGCCTGGGCCACCAGATGCTGGCCATCGCCCTGGGCGCCAAGACGCTGAAGATGGAGCAGGGCCACCACGGCGCGAACCACCCGGTCAAGGATCTGACCACGGGCAAGGTCGAGATCGTGTCGATGAACCACGAGTTCTCGGTCGACCGCGACAGCCTGCCTGAGGCCGTGGTTGAAACCCATGTGTCGCTTTTCGATGGTACGAATTGCGGGATTGCGTTGAAGGATAAACCCGTGTTCAGCGTACAGCATCACCCGGAGGCCTCGTCGGGTCCGACCGACAGCCTCTATCTGTTCAAGCGTTTCGTGGATTCCATGAGGGCGTAAATGGGGGCTCCCGCAGCGAAGTCCGCTTATCTCGGTTGGGTTTCTGCTGCGATCGCAGGGGAGAGGGGGGGCTCTCTCGCTACTGCGGCGGCCGAGCATGATCTGATCCTGGGCTACGCCACAGGGTATGAGGCCGCCGACGTGGCGGTCTTCGTGCGCTCATTGCGCGCGGTCTATGCCGGCCCGGTGGTGCTGGTGACGGATCAGGAGCCTGAACTGCTGGCCTTCCTGGCTGAGCATGACGTTGAGTCCGTACCGCCCGCGTGCCTGTGCAACAGCGCCTGGCGGCCTCATCCGGTGATGCAGCGGTTCGCCGCCTTCGACATGCTGATGAGCGAACGGCCCTGGGCGCGCAGCGTCCTGCTGACCGATGTGCGCGATGTGGTCTTCCAGGCGCCGCCGTTTGATCCGCCGCCCGCCAAGCCGGAATTCTTCGTCGAGTACGACGGGGGCCTGAAGGGGCATGCCTTCAACATGAAATACCTGCGTGGTGTCGGCGGCGAGGACGTGGCGCGCGCCCTGGCGGACAAGCCGTGCGTCTGCGTCGGCACCGTCATGGGGCCGCGCGAGTGCATGATCCGCTTCTGCCGCACCCTGTTGATGCTGGCGGCCATTCCCCGATCCGAGATCGGCGGCGCCTTCGGGGCCGATCAGGCGGCCTGCAACATCGCCCTGCATCTGGGACTGGTCGAGGGGGAGGCGGCGGCCAACTACGGCCGGATCGCCACGATCGGCCTGACGTCGAGCGAGACCCTGTCGCTGGCGGACGGCCGGATCGTGAACCCGGACGGCGGGACCAGCGCGATCGTGCACCAGTACGACCGCCACCCGATCCTGATGGCCGCCATGCACGAACGCTGGGGCCAGGGCTTTGAGGTGCGCGAACGGCGCCGGGGCAAGAGCCTGTCCGAGCGCGGTCGCAAGCTGAAGGAATCCCTGGCGCGGCGCCTGCCCGAACTGCGTTGAGCTTCTAGGGCAGGGACGCAGGTTCGGCGCGACGCAAGGCGGCCGCCTTGCCGATGGCGATGACGGCGGCGTGCAGCCAGTAGTCGGCGTCCTCGCTGCGATCCTCCTGCCGACGCAGCCAGCCGCGTTGACGTCGCAGGGCGGCGTTGGCCAGTAGGCGGGCATGCAGGGCGCGAGGCTTGAGCAGGGGAACAGCGGGAGAGCCGGGGACGGCGACGGCGTCGGGGCCTTGGGGCTCCACCGCCGGGCGGGCGATGGCGATGAACATGAGAAAACCCATCTGACAACGGCGTCGTTCGCGGTCTGCGGCGGCTCCGTCTGGAACAGCCCCTGCTTCTCAGGGGCGCAGGAAGAATCCACAGGCTCTGTGGACAGTTCCGCCGTTATACGAAAAATATTGTTCGTAATCAGATGGTTGCGGCCGCATTGCGGACAATATGGTTAACCAATTCCTAACCGACAGGTGGGGCGATCACGACCGCTGGCGGCGCTTGTTCCCTGTGGCGGCGGCGGGATTGACGTGGTTCCGACGGATCAACGCGCCGCTCGAAAGCGCGACCGGCCTGGGCCTCGTTCTCGCCCGCTTGGAACAGGGCGGTCATGTGGGCCTGGGTGAAGTCCAGGGTGTTGGCCTCGACGTGGTCGGGGATGGCCGCCACCGACAGGGTCAGGCCATAGCGACGGGCGAACTGGGTGACGGCGGTCAGGTCGGAGCGCTGCAGGGCCTTCATCATGGTGTCGAAGCTGCGGGCGGCGATGCTGATGGCCGAGATGCGCGAGACCTCGAAACGCGGATCCCACTTGCCGTTGACCACGACCCAGATGCGGGCGTCGCCCAGGGGGCGGGCGTCGGGCGTCTCCAGCAGCAGGGCCTGGGGCACGACCAGGAAGCTGGAGACCGTGCCGCCGTCGACGTGCAGTTCCTGAATGCGGCGGCCCTGATGCTCGACGTCCAGCAGGACGGGCGGGAAGGCGCCGGGGATGCTGGCCGAGGCGATCAGCACATTGACGAACAGCAGGCGCGAGGCCGGGTCGGTGCGCTGGGCGATGGCGCCCATGTCCCAGACGACCTGGGTCTGGGTGTCCAGGCTGGTGGTCGAGACATAGAGGCGGCGGCCCTTGCGGTGCTCCTCGGCGATGGCCGCCAGCAGCTCGGGCGAGATGTTGTTCAGCACCAGATTGGTCAGGGGCTCGGGCTTGAAGACGCCGGGCAGCATCAGGGCCAGCACGCCGCGCGACTTCAGCAGGTCATCGGTCTGGCCGCTGGTGTAGGCGTGCTCCAGCGCCGGATCGAAGCGCGGGCCTGCGAAGACGAAGGGGGCGATCAGGGCGCCGGTCGAAACGCCCGTCACCACCTCGAACTGGGGCCGGTTTCCGGCCTGGCTCCAGCCGACCATGACGCCCGCGCCATAGGCGCCGTTGGCTCCGCCGCCGGACAGGGCCAGGATGTCGAAGGTTCCATCGCGGGTGGCGTTCTGGGTGTTGACCGTCTCGCGCACGAAGCGGTCGCGGGCCTCGGGGGTCAGGAAGTCGTAGCGCCAGGGCGGGCTGGCGGCGGCCAGATCGGCGGCGTCGAAGGCCGGGCGCGGAATGGTCTGGCAGGCGCCGAGGGTCAGGAAGACGGCGGGCAGCAGCAACAGAACAAGCAGACGAAATCGGCGCATGATCGCAAGGGCTCCGGCAGGGCTGGAACGACTTAAAGCGCAGTCGTGCGACAGAAGGAAGTCAGGCGGTTGTCCACGGACTTATCCCCAGGCGGTGTTTTGGTCGGGGGCCGTCGTCGCGGCGAGCGGGCGAGGGCTGGCCTTTGCCCGCCATCGGACGGCATAGGTCAGGCGTGCGATTTGACGAACGGTTCATCGAGGAGTTGAAGGCCCGCCTTCGGCCGTCCGACATCATCGGGCGGACGGTGAAGCTCAAGCGTCAGGGACGCGAGTTCGTCGGCCTGAGCCCCTTCTCGAAGGAGAAGTCGCCCAGCTTCTTCGTCAATGACGACAAGGGCTTCTTCCACGACTTCAGCTCGGGCAAGCACGGCGACGTCATCAGCTTCCTGCAGGAGACGGAGCGGCTCAGCTTCGTCGAGGCGGTCAGCCGCCTGGCGGGCGAGGCGGGCATGCAGTTGCCCGCCGAAGACCCCCAGGCCGCCGAGCGCGAGCAGAAGCGTCAGGGCCTGGCCGACTGGATGGACCTGTCCCAGAAGTGGTTCGCCGCCAATCTGCGCCGCAGCGTCGGCAAGGCGGCGCGCGAGTATCTGGAAAAGCGCGGCCTGCCCGAGGACCAGTGGGAGCGCTTCGGCCTGGGTTATGCGCCCAACGACCGCGAGGGTCTGAAGCAGGCGCTGGTCCAGCGCGGGGCGCGGCCGGGCGATCTGGTCGAGGCGGGGATGCTGATCGCGCCGGAAGGCGGGGGTCAGCCCTATGACCGCTTCCGTGACCGGCTGATGTTCCCGATCCTGGACGCGCGCGGGCGCATCGTCAGCTTCGGCGGCCGGGCGATGAACCCGGACGACCGGGCGAAGTATCTGAACGGGCCGGAGACCTCGCTGTTTCACAAGGGGGCGACCCTGTACGGCCTGCCGGAAGCGCGGCGGATCATGGGCGCCGAGAGCCGGGGCGAGCAGGGCATCATCGTCGTCGAAGGCTATATGGATGTCATCGCCTGCCACCGGGCGGGCCTGCCTGCGGTCGCGCCGATGGGCACGGCCCTGACCGAGGAGCAGATGGAGCGTCTGTGGCGCGTGTCAGCCGAGCCGGTGCTGAGTTTCGACGGCGACGCGGCGGGCCTGCGGGCCGCCTATCGATCGATCGAGCGGGCGCTGCCGCTGCTGAAGCCGGGCAAGTCGTTCCGCTTCGCCCTGCTGGAGGGCGGGCAGGATCCGGACGACATTCTGCGCGATCGCGGGGCGCCCGCCCTGCGTCAGGCGATGGCGACGACCCGGCCCTTCGCCGAGGTGCTGTTCCGCCGCGAGGTCGAGGCCGAACCGCTCGACACGCCCGAGCGCAAGGCGGGGCTGAAGGGGCGTCTGCGTCAGGCGGCCAACGCCGTGCAGGACAAGGATCTGGCCGAGCAATACAGGCGCGACCTGTTCGACCGCTTCGACGCCCTGTTCCCGCGTCAGCAACAGCAGCGGCCGCCGCAGTCGGGCGGACGGCCGGGGCCGGGCGGGCGCTGGCGCGGTCCGCCGCCCTTGCAGGGGCAGACGGTGGAGGGGGCGCAGGCCATGCAGGCGCTGTTCCGCTCGGTCGAGCCGATCGCCGCCGCCCTGGCCCACGGCGCCATCGACGACCCGGAGCGGCTGGACGATCACATGGAGGCGGTGGCGCGCTACGGCTTCGGCGATCCGGCCCTGGACGGGCTGGCCCAGGAACTGGTTCGATTGCGTTTCTCGGGTCGGACCCTTGACTCCGCCGCCCTGCGCCGCCATCTGGCCCAATCGGGTCATGATGCCTTGATGCACGAGGTCGAGAAGGCGGCGGCGAAGTCCGGCGCGCCATTCCTGGCTGCAGACAAGCCCCTCGGCGAGGCGAGGATCCGGTGGTCGCAAGCGTTCGACGCTCTGACCCGCGCAGCGGCGTTGGACGAGGCGCTGGCTTCAGCGAAGTCGGAGGCTCATCGGGCCTTCGATAACTCGGCTTTCGCTCTGGTGAAGGCTGAGCGCGATGCCCTGCGGCGAGCCATCAAGACCGGAACGATTTGGGAAGACTCGGCTTCTTCGTAACCAACGAAGTCGTCGGGCGTTGTATTTTCGCCGCAGGGGACTGATCACCCCCGGCCGGCCGTGGAGACAGACTGAATGAGCGCGCAGACCGAGACGCAGGACGCCGAAACCAACGCCGACGGGCCCCTGCTCGATCTCACCGACGCCGGGGTGAAGAAATTCATCCGCCAGGCGAAGACGCGCGGCTATGTGACGATGGAGGAGCTGAACAAGGTTCTGCCGTCCGAAGAAGTCACGCCGGACCAGATCGAAGACATCCTGGCCATGCTGTCGGAGATGGGCGTCAACGTCGTCGAAGCCGAAGAGGACGCCGCCGAGGCGACCGGCACCGACGTGGCCGCCGCCGCCGAGACCTCGGTCGCCGAAGCCCCGGCCAAGGCGGCCTATGACCGCACGGACGATCCGGTGCGGATGTATCTGCGCGAGATGGGCTCGGTCGAGCTGCTGAGCCGCGAGGGCGAGATCGCCATCGCCAAGCGCATCGAGGCCGGCCGCGACGCCATGATCTCGGGGCTCTGCGAAAGCGCCCTGACCTTTGAGGCCATTATGGTCTGGCGCGAGGAACTGGCCAACAACCGCATCCTGCTGCGTGAAGTGATCGACCTGGACGCCACCTACGGCATCCTGAATCCCTCGTCCTTGCCGCACAACCAGCCCGCCCCGGCCCAGCCGACCGGCGAGCCGGACGGCGACGGCGAAGAGGATGACGACGAGGACTTCGACGACGGCGGCGCCATGTCGATCTCGGCCCTGGAGGCCGAGCTGCGCGACGGCGTCATGGAGGTGCTGGACGCCATCGCCGTCGATTTCGGCGAGTTCCGCAAGCTGCAGGACAAGCTGGTCGAGGCGCGCCTGAAGGGCGAAGTCCTGACCGCCAAGGACCAGAAGACCTATGAATCCCTGACGGCGTCCATCTCGGACCGCCTGAAGACGATGAAGCTGAACAACGCCCGTATCGAGGCGCTGGTCGAGCAGCTGTACGCCATCAACAAGCGCCTGATCGGCCAGGAAGGCCGCCTGCTGCGTCTGGCCGACGGCTACGGCATTTCGCGGCCCGAGTTCCTCAAGGCCTATTTCGGTTCGGAAATGGATCCGAACTGGGCTGAGCGCATCAAGGAGATGGGCGTCCGCTGGACCAAGTTCAGCGAGAACGAAGCCGCTCAGATCGATGCCATCCGCACCCATATCGCCAGCGTCGCCACCGAGGCGGGCGTGCCGATCGACGACTATCGCCGCATCGTCCAGATGGTGCAGAAGGGTGAGCGCGAGGCCCGTCAGGCCAAGAAGGAGATGGTCGAGGCCAACCTGCGCCTCGTGATCTCCATCGCCAAGAAATACACCAACCGCGGCCTGCAGTTCCTGGACCTGATCCAGGAGGGCAACATCGGCCTGATGAAGGCGGTCGACAAGTTCGAGTACCGTCGCGGCTACAAGTTCTCGACCTACGCCACCTGGTGGATCCGTCAGGCCATCACCCGCTCGATCGCCGACCAGGCGCGCACCATCCGTATTCCGGTGCACATGATCGAGACGATCAACAAGATCGTCCGCACCCAGCGCCAGATGCTGCACGAGATCGGCCGCGAGGCGACCCCGGAAGAGCTGGCCGAGCGTCTGGCCATGCCGCTGGAGAAGGTCCGCAAGGTGCTGAAGATCGCCAAGGAGCCGATCTCGCTGGAAACCCCGATCGGCGACGAGGAAGACAGCCACCTGGGCGACTTCATCGAGGACAAGAACGCCGTCCTGCCCATCGACGCCGCCATCCAGTCGAACTTGCGCGAAACCACGACCCGCGTGCTGGCCTCGCTGACCCCGCGCGAAGAGCGCGTCCTGCGGATGCGTTTCGGCATCGGCATGAACACCGACCACACCCTGGAAGAGGTCGGCCAGCAGTTCTCGGTCACGCGCGAACGCATCCGTCAGATCGAGGCCAAGGCCCTGCGCAAGCTGAAGCACCCCTCGCGGTCGCGGAAGCTGCGGTCCTTCCTGGACAGCTGATTCGGGGGAAATGATTGGAAAAGGGCGGCTCCGACGGGGCCGCCCTTTTTTATGGCTGTCTTCACGTGAAGTGTCGGCGAACGAGCGATCCCACGCGCGTTGTTTCTTCTGCGCGTCATCCTCGCCCTTGTGGCGAGGATCCAGAACCTCGACGTGCGCCTTGGTCTAAGCGGATCGTTCAAAACGGCTTCGGCTGCGTGTCTGGATCCTCGCCACAAGGGCGAGGATGACGCAGTTGTAAGCGAGGACGCCAACACTCAACGTGAATTCAGCCTTTTTTATTGACGCGGTCTCCCTTCCCCCATCAAGGGGGAGGGCTTTGGGGCCGCCTTACTGCTTCTCGTCGAAGACGGTTTCGAAGCCGCCCCACATCATGCGCTTGCCGTCGAAGGGCATGTCCATGTTCGCCATGGCGGGGTCGTCCTGCATCTTGGCCCAGGCGTCGTCGGCGGTCTTCTTGTCGGGCCAGATCAGCCAGGAGAAGACGACGACCTCGCCGTCCTCCAGCTTCACCGACATGGGGAAGCTGGTGACCTTGCCGTCGGGCACGTCCACGCCCCAGTTCTCGACATGGGCCAGGGCGCCGTAGCCCTTGAACAGCGGCCAGGCGACGCGGGCGGACTCGATGTAGCGGTCCTTGTTCTCGGTCTTCACGGGGGTCAGGAAGCCGGTGATGTAGCTCATCTTGTTCTCCTTCGGAGGTTGGCCCCAATCGCTCGCCGCGCGGCGGCTCGCTGTTTGAGGGGGCAGGGCGGATCGTCGGGGCGGGCGGGGTCGTCGTCTTGGTCGAAAGCGACAGATCGAAAGGCTTAGCTTCTTGGCCTACCCGATCCTGTCAGCAGCGGCCTCAATGGCGGCGATGTCGATCTTGTGCATCGTCATCATGGCCTCGAAGGCGGCCTTGGCGCGGGCCGGGTCGGGGTCGTCATAGAAGGCCATCAGGCGGCGCGGGGTGATCTGCCAGTTCACGCCCCAGCGGTCCTTGCACCAGCCGCAGGCGCTCTCGGCCCCGCCGTTTCCGACGATGGCGTCCCACAGGCGGTCGGTCTCGGCCTGGTCGTCGGTCATGATCATGAACGACACGGCCTCGGTCTGGGGAAAGTTCGGACCGCCGTTCAAGCCGACGTAGCGGCGCCCGGCCAGGGTGAACTCGACCACCAGTTCGGACCCTTCGGGGCTGGACGGATTGTCGGCGGGGCTGGCGACGACGCGCTCGATGCGGCTGTCGGGTAGGCCCAGCGAAACGTAGAACTCGGCCGCCTTCTTCGCCTGGCCGAGGTCGTACCAGATACAGGGAATGATCTTGTCGCTCATGGCGCGTTCTCCTGCGGGGTGAGGTTTTCGGCGACCTGGGCCAGTTGGTCTGCGGCGGCGCCCCAGCCGGGCTCGAAACCCATGTCGCGGTGGGCCTGCATGGCCTTTTCGTCCCAGTGGCGGGCGCGGGCGGTGTAGCGCGTGCCGTCGCCTTCGGGCTCGAAGGTGTCGATGCGGACGAAGTTCATCTCGCCCGGCTGCGGGATCCAGCCTTCGGTGAAGGCGCCGGTCGTCACCAGGCGGCGGCCCGGTTCGACCTCCAGCACCACGCCGCGATACTCATGCCGCTCGCCCTCGGGCGACTGCATGACGACGTCGGCGCGGCCGCCGGGGCGCAGGTCATGGTCGACCGACACCGTGCTCCACGGGCGCGGGGTGAACCATTCGGTCCCGTGTCGGGTCCAGGCTCGCCACACCGTCTCGGGCGGGGCCTTGATGAAGCGGCTGACGCTGAGTTCGTAGAGGTCGCTCATGACTCAGCCCCCGCCGACCTGAGAGGCGAAGGCTTCCGGCCCCTGGGCGGCGGCTTCCGGGTCCATCCACATGATCTCCCAGATGTGGCCGTCGGGGTCGGCGTAGCTGCGGCCGTACATGAAGCCGTAGTCCTGCCTGGCGTTGGGATCGGCCTGGCCGCCGGCGGCTGCGGCGCGATCGACCACGGCGTCGACGCCGTCGCGGCTGTCCTCCGACACGCAGATCAGCACCTGGGCCGTCTTGTGCGCGTCCGGAATGGCGCGGTCGGTGAAGGTCGCCCACTTCTCATGCGTCAGCAGCATGGCGTGGATGGTGTCGGAAAAAACCATGCAGGCCGCCGTCTCGTCCGAGAACAGTGGGTTCAGGGTCGCCCCGACCGTCTCATAGAAGGCGACGGAGCGCGGCAGGTCAACGACCGGCAGGTTGATGAAGATCAGCTTGGGCATCGGCGGTGGTCCTCCCTTGCGCGGCCCTCCCTCCCCGGACGGCCTGCCCTATGATGTTGGTCGTTCTGCGCCTTGATGTTATGTTAGTCAACCATGAAGTTAGAAAAAGTAACTACTAAGTCCGAATCCCGATCCCGGCGCTATCACGACGCCTGCGGGGCGGCGCACGGGCTGGACCTGGTGGGCGAGCGGTGGGCCTTGCTGGTCATCAGAGAACTCATGATGGGGCCGCGGCGTTTCAGCGACCTGCGAAAAGACCTGTGCGGCCTGTCGGCCAATGTGCTGACCCAGCGGCTGGAGGGGCTGGAGGCCTCGGGCGTGGTCCGGCGCCGCAAGCTGCCGCCGCCCGCCTCGGTCCAGGTCTATGAGCTGACCGACTGGGGCTATGAGATCGAGCCGGTCTTCATGGTGCTGGGCCGCTGGGCCGCGCGCTCGCCCCAGCACGACCCGACCCTGCCGATCAGCGCCGTCTCCATCATGCAGTCGTTCAAGACCATGTTCGATCCCGCCCGCGCGCAGGGCGCCGAGATGCGGCTGGGCTTTGTTCTGGGCGAGGACCGGATGGTCGTAAGCGTGGCGGGCGGCGCTATCGACGCCGTGCGCGGCGAGGTCGAGGGCTGCGACGTCGTGGTGCGCGCCCCGGCCCAGGTCGTGGCCGCCGCCGTCTACGGCAAGGTTCCGCTGGAGGCGCTGGAAGGCGAGGGGGCGATGACGATCGAGGGCGATCGGGCGACGTTCGCGCGGTTCGTCGACTTCTTCCACCTGCCGGAAAAGGCGGGGTGAGGCGAGGGACGGGCCGGGTGAAGCGGCGCGCGCGAAGGGCTGTCGGCGAACGCCGGGCTATTTCGCCCCACCGCCGCCGTTATTCGTGTATAGGGAGCGCCTTCCCCGACGCCCGGCAGGCTGCGACGCCTCGCCGGGCGCGGCCGTTTGACGGTCGCCTCGCATCTGAACTCCAGGCCTTTCATGCCCTTTCCCGCGATCCATCCCGCGCTTGACCGCGCCCTGCTGAACAAGGGCTACCTTGAACCGACGCCGGTTCAGGCCGCTGTCCTGGAAGGCCATGGCGAGGCGGACCTGCTGGTTTCGGCCCAGACCGGATCGGGCAAGACGGTGGCCTTCGGTCTGGCGGCGGCGCCGACCCTGCTGGGCGAGGACGAGCGGTTCGGCCAGCCGGACACGCCGCTGATGCTGGCCATCGCCCCGACGCGCGAGCTGGCGCTGCAGGTCGCGGCCGAGCTGGAATGGCTGTACGCCGAGGCGGGCGCCAAGATCGTCACCTGCGTCGGCGGCATGGACGCCCGCAAGGAAGCCCGCGCCCTGAACTACGGCGCCCACGTCGTCGTCGGCACGCCGGGCCGCCTGAAGGACCACATCGACCGCGGGGCGCTGGACCTGTCGGCCGCTCGCGTCGTCGTGCTGGATGAAGCCGACGAAATGCTGGACATGGGTTTCCGCGAAGATCTGGAATACATCCTCGACCAGGCGCCGGAAGAGCGCCGCACCCTGCTGTTCTCGGCCACCATCGCCCGCGACATCGCGATCATGGCCAAGCGCTATCAGAAGGACGCGGTGCGCATCGACACCGTCGACCGCAGCCAGCCGCACAACGACATCGAATACCGCGCCATGCGGATCGCGCCGAACGAGATCGAGCGCGCCGTGGTCAACGTGCTGCGCTATTTCGAGGCGCCGGGCGTGCTGGTCTTCTGCTCGACGCGGGATTCGGTGCGCCATCTTCAGGCCTCGCTGGTCGAGCGGGGCTTCGCCTCGGTCGCCCTGTCGGGCGAGATGGGCCAGCGCGAGCGCAATGAGGCGCTGCAGGCGCTGCGCGATCGCCGCGCCCGCGTCTGCGTCGCCACCGACGTGGCCGCGCGCGGTCTGGACCTGCCCGATCTGGGGCTGGTGATCCACGCCGAGCTGCCGATCAACAAGGCGACCATGCTGCACCGTTCGGGTCGCACCGGGCGGGCGGGCAAGAAGGGGATCTCGGTCCTGCTGGTCCCGCACAGCCGCCGCCGCAAGGCCGAGATGCTGCTGGGCTCGGCCGGGGTCGAGGCCGTCTGGTCGGGCGCACCGACCGCCGATGAAATCCGCGCCCAGGACGAGCAGCGCCTGCTGGCCGCCCCCGTCTTCGCCGAGGAAGGCGCGGACGAGGATGCGGGTTTGGTCGAAAAGCTGGTCAAGGAGCGCACGCCGGACGATCTGGCCCGCGCCCTGCTGGTGCTGCTGCGCAAGAACCTGCCGGCGCCGGAAGACCTGACCGATCCGGGCGAAGGCCCGCAGCGCAAGCCGCGCCGCGAACGCGATGCGGCGGGCGGCGACGACTACGCCCCCGCGCCGTGGCCGGGCGATCGTCTGCAGCCGGACGAAGTCACCTGGTTCCGTCTGGACATCGGCCGCAACCGCAACGCCGATCCCAAATGGCTGATCCCGCTGATCTGCCGCATCGGCGGCGTGACCAAGCAGCAGATCGGCTCCATCCGCACCTTCCCCGAAGAGACGCGCTTCGAGATCGCCCTGAGCCACGCCGATGCCTTCCGCGCGGCGGCGGCCCAGAGCAAGGAAGAGGCTCGCATCACCCCGTCCGAGGCGCCGACGCCCGGTTCAATGAAGGGCGCGCGCAACCGCAATTTCGAACGCGACGGCGAGGCCCGCCCCTACGCCAAGAAGCCCTTCCGCCGCGACGAGGACGGTCAGGGCCGCCCGCCGTTCAAGAAGAAGCCGTGGAGCCCGGAGGGCGACGCAGGCCGCAGCGCGGACGGCGAACGTCCCTTCAAGAAAAAGCCCTATGCGCCCCGCATCGATGCGGCGCCGGGCGAGGGCGGTTTCAGCAAGAAGCCGGGCTTCAAGGACAAGGGCGACAAGAAGCCCTTCACGCCCAAGGCGGGCTTCAAGGGCAAGCCGGACTTCAAGGGCGGCGCCAAGCCCTTCGCCAAGGGGCCGAAGAAGGCGGGCAAGCGTTTCGACTGACCTCTGATCCCTGACTTGCCCCCGGCGCGATCCGGGGGCAGGCTGGGGCCATGAGCATCGAGCAACCCCAAGGGCGGTACGCCTCGTTCGAGGCCTTCTACCCCTATTACATCCATGAGCATTCCAACCGGACGTGCCGCCGCATCCATGTGGTCGGGACGGGGCTGGTGATCGCGGCCTTTCTGGCGTTTTGCTTCACCCTGAACCCCTGGTGGCTGCTGGCCATGCCGCTGGTCGGTTACGGCTTCGCCTGGGTGGGGCATTTCTTCTTCGAGAAGAACCGGCCCGCGACGTTCAAATATCCGCTGTGGAGCCTGATGGGCGACTTCCGCCTGTTCTTCGAGACGGTCAGCGGCAAGCGGAAGTTCTGAAGACGGGCCGAGGCCTAACGAAAAAGGGCGGCCGGTTCGATCCGGCCGCCCTTTTTGTCGTCAGGCTGAAAAGCCTCAGTTCGAGGCCGTTTCCCACGCCGGGGGGCAGCCGTCGAAATCGCCCGCGTCGGCGATGGTCAGGGTCTTCATGTTCAGGCTCATGGCCGGGCGCATCGAGGCGCGGCCGTGGCCGGTGTAGAGGTCGATCTTGGCGCCCTTGATCGCGCCGCCGGTGTCGGAGGCGTACCAGTAGCCGTCGTGCACCGTGCCGTCGGCCATCTGCAGGCCGACCGTCTCGCGGATGAACAGCTTGGTGCGGCGCGGAATGACACGCGGGTCGACCGCGACCGTGCGCATCGGAATCGGGCGGCAGCCCAGGGAATCGTTGCCGGTCGCTCCGCCGCCGCCGGCATGATAGAGGCGGGCCGAGGCGCGCCAGTCGGGATCGCCGGCCATCAGCTCGAGCTGTTCAGCCGACAGGTCCGCCGTTTCGGCGGAATCGATGGAACCGGGGGCCGTCGCGGCGGCTTCTACGATTGCGGCGTCGCGGGCGACGGCCGTTTCGTAAGGGACAGGCTCTCCGGACCCGGAGAAGGCCATGGTCCACAACATGGCAAGCGCGGCGGCCGTGCTCAACATCGATCAAACTTCATGCGGCACCGGTCCCGACACGCTCCGGCAGGGCGGTTTCTGACGACGAATTACGGCGCAATTGCGGCGAATAAGATCAGTCGCTGTATCGGTAGTGGATAAGGCGCAAATGGGGCCAGTCTATCGCGCATCTGTCTCAGACTATCGCGACTATATGATATCAGTATTGATCGAATTCAAGTTCTATACTGGTGCGCGTCTCTTCGCCGTTAACATCTTGATCGTGCGCGCTAACACTTTATTGGCAAGAAAAGCTGGCCGCGGCGCCAAGATAACGACGGCGTGATCGGTGTTGCAGCTGGCGTGATCGGCGGGTGGAGGCCGGCGCGGGAATGGGATAAGCCGTCGTTTCCCCTTCTGAAATTTCCCACGGCGCCGTCTCATGAACCGACAAGTCAAACGCCTGATGATTTCCGCCGCCGCCCTGATGCTGGTCGCGGCGCCCGCCGTTCAGGTCGAGGCCTGGGGCAGTTCGGGCCACCGGGTGATCGGCGTGGCGGCCATGCGGGCCCTGCCGGGCGATCTGCCCGCCTTCCTGCGCACGGCCGGGGCCGCGTCTGACGTCGGCGAATATTCGCGCGAGCCGGACCGCTGGAAGGGCGCGGGCCAGCCGCATGACCGCGAGCGCGACACCGCCCACTTCGTCGACATGGACGATCAGGGCCGGGTGATGGATGCGCGGGGCATGACCATGGCCGACCTGCCGCACCTGAAGTCGGAATACGACGCCGCCCTGACCCGCGCCGGTCTGGACGTGGATAAGGCCGGATACCTGCCCTACGCCATCATGGACGCCTGGCAGAATCTGGAGCGCGACTTCGCCTATTGGCGCGTGCTGACCGCCGCCGAGGCGCGCGAGTCGGACCTGGCCAAACAGGCCTGGTATCGCGCCGACCGCGAACGCCGCGAGCAGTTGATCCTGCGCGACATCGGGGTGCTGAGCCACTTCGTCGGCGATGCGTCCCAGCCGCACCACACGACCATCCACTTCAACGGCTGGGCGGGCGAGACCAATCCCGAGGGCTTCACCAAGTCGCGCCGCACCCACGGCGATTTCGAGGGCGCCTTCACCAGCCGGACCCTGCGTCTGGATGCGGTCGAGGCGGCCATGGCGCCCATGAACGTCGAAGGCTTCGACCTGCGCGCCCGCACGGCCTCGCATCTGAACGCCACCCTGACGACCGTCATCCCCTTTTATCGGATGGAGAAGGCGGGCGCGTTCAAGGACACGGATCCGCGCGGCGCCGTCTTCGTCAATGAGCGTCTGGCGGCCGGGGCTTCGGAACTGCGCGACTTCGTGTCGGCTGCCTGGCGGACCTCGGCAAACAGCAATATCGGCTGGCCCGCGGTCAAGGTCGCCGAGGTCGAGGCGGGCCGCGTCGATCCCTGGACCTCGATGGTCGGCGAGGATTGAGTCGGGTAAAGGGCGATTGATTCAGGCGGCGGCAGGCGGCACACCGGATCGGTGAAACAGAGCCTGATCATTGATTGCGACCCCGGCGTGGACGACGCCACGGGGTTGCTGACCGCCTTCGCCTCGCCTGACCTCGACCTGCTGGCCGTGACCACGGTCGGCGGCAATGTCAGCGCCGCCAAGACCGCGCGCAACGCCCGCATCCTGCGCCAGATCGCCAGGCGCGAGGACGTACCGGTCTACGGCGGCGCCGACCGCCCCCTGCGCCGCGATCCGGCCGGGGCGGGCGAGTTCCACGGGCCTGAGGGGCTGGGCGATCTGACCCCGTTCGAGCCCGCCGCGCCTGTGGCCGAGGGTCCGGCGGCGCAGGCCATCGTGCGGCTGGTGATGGCGCGGCCTGCGGGTTCCGTGGCGCTGGCCGTCATGGGGCCGATGACCAATCTGGCGCTGGCCATGCGGGCCGAGCCGGCGCTGGCGGCGCATCTGGGGCCGGTCGTGGTCATGGGCGGCGCGCGCTCGGAAGGCGGCAACATCACCGCCTCGGCCGAGTTCAACATCTGGGCCGACCCGGACGCGGCGGCCGAGGTCTTCGCCTCGGGCTGCCGCATGATCGTCATGGGGCTGGACGCCACCCATCAGGTGCGGGCGACCGAGGATCGGATCGCGGCGATCGAGGCCCTGCCCACGGCCTCGGCCCGCACGGCGGCGGCCATGCTGCGCTTCTCCCAGCGGGTGGAGCGGCAGGTCGTCGGCTGGGACGCAGGGCCGCTGCACGACCCCTGCACCGTCGCCTGGCTGCTGAAGCCGGACCTGTTCGAGCTGACGCCCTGCCGCATCGCGGTGGAGACGGACAGCGACCTGACCCGAGGCCACACGGCGGTCGAATTCCGCGTCGAGGCGGCCGGGGCCAACCATTTCTGGGCGACGAAGGCCGACGCGGCCGGGATCTTCGCCCTGATCACGCAGAGGCTGGGAGAAGCCGCATGAGGATCACCGTCGTCGGCTCGATCAATCTGGATATTGTGGCGGCGGCGCCGTCCCTGCCTGCGCCGGGCGAGACGGTGACGGGGGCGACCTTGTCGCGCCATCCCGGCGGCAAGGGCGCCAATCAGGCTCTGGCGGCGCGTCGGCTAGGCGCCGAAGTCTCGCTGATCGGCCGGGTCGGCGATGATGAGATGTCGGGCGCGGCCGTGGCCCTGATGCTGGCCCACGGCGTTGACCTGTCGGGGGTGGAGACGGACCTCGCGGCGCCGACCGGCGTGGCCCTGATCACTGTCGATCCGACGGGCGAAAACCAGATCACCGTGGCCGCCGGGGCCAACCACTTCGTTACGCCGGAGCAGTTGCCCGCCCGGATCGAGACGCCGCTGATCGCCCAGTTGGAGCTGCCGATCGAGACGGTGGAGGCGGCGGTCGGCCGGGCGACGGACTTCGTCTGCGTGAATCTGGCGCCCGCCGCGCCGGTGTCGGAGGCCCTGCTGCGCCGCGCCGACCTGCTGGTGGTCAATGAGACGGAGGCCGCCTTCTACGGCGACGCCCTGCACGTCGGCGGCGGGCTGGTGGTCGTGACCAAGGGCGCGCGCGGAGCGGTCATGTATCGGCGCGGGGTGGCGATGGCCTGGGCCACGCCGCCGCGCATCACGGCCGTGGACGCGGTGGGGGCGGGCGACGCCTTCGTCGGGGCGATCGCCGTGGCCCTGCTGGAAGGCATGGAGCCGGACGCCGCGCTTCACTTCGCCTGCGCCGCCGGGGCGCTGGCGGCGACCCGGCCGGGGGCGCAGCCGTCGCTTGGCGACCGCGCTGAGGTCGAGGCTCTGATGGCGGGCTAGGGGAGGCCTAGTCCCGATCGTAGAGACGCAGCACGGCCAGGGCGCCGATGGTGGTCAGCACGCCCAGCGCAAAGGCGCCGACCAGCGAGCTTGTGGCCGCCGCGGTCGACACCGTGACGGGCCGCTTGGCGTACCACTGAACGATCTCGCCGGCGTGGGCGTGGTCGATGCCCTCGTCATAGGCTTCGTCCAGATAGGTGTCGTCGGCGGCGGCCATCGGCGTCTCCAATTCATGCCTGCGCATAATCCCCGGCGCGTTCGGGCGGTTCCCCTCTCGTGACAGAGGAAGCGGCATCCAGTAAAGGGCGCCCCTCAGCATATTCGACATCTGGCGAGCGACTCCATGGCCGGCCATTCCAAATTCAAGAACATCATGCACCGCAAGGGCCGCGCAGACGCGGTCCGTTCAAAGCTCTTTTCACGCCTGTCACGGGAAATCACCGTGGCGGCCAAGTCGGGGATGCCCGACCCGGCGATGAACCCCCGACTGCGTCTGGCGGTGAACAACGCCAAGGCCGAATCGATGCCGAAGGACAACATCGAGCGCGCCATCAAGAAGGCCTCGGGCGGCGAAGTCGATGCGATGGAGGAGATCCGCTACGAGGGCCGCGGCCCCGGCGGAGTCCAGGTCATCGTCGAAGTCCTGACCGACAACCGCAACCGCGCCGCCTCGGGCGTGCGCTCGGCCTTCGCCAAGAACGGCGGCGCCCTGGGCGAAAGCGGCTCCGTCACCTTCATGTGGGACCGGGTCGGCAAGATCCACTATCCGGCCGAAGCGGGGTCTGAAGACGCCGTGATGGAGGCCGCCATCGAGGCCGGCGCCGCCGACGTCGAGAGCGACCTGGTCAAGCCCGACATCTATGAGGACGCGCCGGGCCACACCATCTGGACCGCCTTCGAAGACCTGAACGACGTGGCCGAGGCCATGTCCAAGGTGCTGGGCGATCCCAAGTCGACCGCCATCGTCTGGAAGCCGCAGTCGGAAATCGACCTGACGGGCGATTCGGTCGGCGTCCTGTTCAAGCTGCTGGACGCGCTGGACGGCGAAGACGACGTGCAGCAGGTCTATTCGAACGAGAACATCTCGGACGAAGACGCAGCCAAGTTCGCGGGCTGATCCGCACGCAATGATCCTGACCCCGGCGCCCTTCCCCTGCGGGAGCGGCGTCGAGGGTTCAGGAACCGGACCTGAGTCCGAGGGCTTCTTAAGGCGCAAGCCTTGCTGCGAGGAGCCCGCACTATGGATATCACCCAGCTGATTCTTGACGACCATGCCGAACAGCGCAGGCTGTTCTCCCTGATCGAGCAAATCGGCGCGGACGACGTCGAGGCGCTGGAGGCGGTGTGGGGGCGGCTGTCGGCCTTTCTGGACGCCCACGCCGAGGCCGAGGAACGGCATTTCTATCCCGAACTGCTGAAACTGGGCGAAGGCGCCAATGACGCCGAGGACGGCACGGTCCAGGGCGAGACCGAGGACGCCATCGAGGATCACAACAAGCTGCGCGACGCGGTCAAGGCCGTGGCCGGCCACACGGTCGGCAGCCGCGCCTGGTTCGACGCGGTCGGCGCCGCCAACGTCGTCAACTCCAAGCACATGGGCGAGGAGGAGCGGCAGGGGCTGACCGATTTCCGCCGGAACGCCGACCTGCAGACTCGGCACGATCTGGGCGTGCGCTTCGCCGCCTTCCAGGCCCGCCACATCACCGGGGTGAAGCCGGTCAACAAAGACCCCGAAGCTTACGTCGAGAAACATGGCTGACGCCGCTTGGCTGGAAACCGTCGTCCTGCCCATCGCCGGCGCACTGATCGCCGGCGGGATGATCGGCTTCGAGCGCGAGTGGCGCGGCCGACCGGCGGGGTTCCGCACCCACATCCTGGTCAGCCTGGCGTCCTGCCTGCTGATGCTGGCGGCCATGACCCAGGCCGACTGGGCCTTCCGCGCCCTGCCGAACGAGAACATCGTCACCGACCCGACCCGCATGGCCCACGGGGTGCTGACGGGAATCGGCTTTCTGTGCGCCGGGGTGATCTTCCGCACCGGTTTCTCCATCCACGGCCTGACGACGGCGGCCTCGCTGTGGATCACCTCGGCCATCGGCCTGCTGTTCGGGGCGGGGCTGTTCGCCCTGGGCGCGGCGGGAACGGTGATCACGGGCCTGATCCTGGTCGCGCTGCGGCTGGTCAGCGCGCGTCTGCCCGACCGCACCCTGACCGACGTCGAGGTGCGCTGGCGCCGCGACGCCCCTTCGCCCGAGGCCGAGGTCGAGGCCGCCCTGCGCGCGGTCGATCCCAGGCCCGCGCCCGACCGTTTCGAACTGATCGACGACGGCGCCGTGGTGCGACGCAGCTGGCGCATCCAGTGCGAAGGCGAGGCGGCGCTGAAGACCCTGGCGGTGCGGCTGGCCGCCCTGCCCGCGGTCTGCGGCTATGCGCTGGACCCGCGCGACGACTGACGACTTGCCGCAGCCTGCGCGGAGGTCCAACCTGAACGGTCGTTGGGAGCGTTTGGATCATGGCGATCGACTGGGGCGTGACGCATTGGGGCGTCGAGGAACTGAGCCTGCTGGCGCCGGTGGCCTCGGCCATGGTGGCGGGCGGGCTGATCGGCATCGAGCGGACCTATCACGGCCACCCCGCGGGGTTCCGCACCCACATCCTGGTCTGCATGACCTCCTGCGTCCTGATGCTGGCGGCCATGCATCAGGCCAGCTGGGGCTTCGTCGCCCTGCCCGAGCAGCGGCTGGTGATCGACCCGACGCGGATGGCGCACGGCATACTGACCGGCATCGGCTTCCTGTGCGCCGGGGTGATCTTCCGCGAGCGCTTCTCGGTGCACGGCCTGACCACGGCGGCGTCGCTGTGGACCACCTCGGCCATCGGGGTGATGTTCGGCGTAGGCCTGTGGAAGCTGGGGCTGATCGCGGCGGGGGCGACCCTGCTGGTGCTGGCCATTCTGCGCTTCCTCGACGCGCGCCTGCCGCACGTCGGCGTGCTGGACGTCACCCTGCGCTGGACGCGCGGCGCGGCGCCGGAAGAAAAGGCGCTGCGCGCCCTGTTGGCCGAGAACGGCCTCAGCCCCACGCGCATCGGCCATGTCGTCAGCCCCGACGGCCAGATCCACGAACAGCACGTCAAGGCGCGCGGCCCCATGCCGCTGAAGGTCGACGCCCTGTCCCGCGTCCTGGCCGACCAGGCTGGGCTGGCCGGCTTTTCCGTCATGCCGAGGGATGACTGAGCCAACGACTGAGCGCCCGGTCATTGTTCGCTAACCCTCTTTGGGGCAATAGGAACGGATGGCGAACGAAACGACTCGGATCCTGGGGCTGGACCCCGGCCTGCGCCGCACCGGCTGGGGCGTCATCGAAAGCGAGGGCAGCCGCCTGCGCTGGATCGCGCACGGCGTCGTCGCACCCGATGAAAAGGCGCCCTTCTCCGAACGGCTGCTGCATCTGCTGGAGCAGGTGGGCGAGGTCTGCGCCGCCTATAGTTGCGACGAGGCGGCGATCGAGGAGGTCTTCGTCAACGTCAATCCGGCCTCGACGCTGAAGCTGGGCCATGCGCGGGCGGCGGTCATGCTGGCTCCGGCGCGGGCGGGTCTCAGCGTCGCCGAATACGCCCCGACCCTGATCAAGAAGGCGGTGGTGGGGGCCGGGCAAGCGGACAAGAGCCAGATCGCCTTCATGGTCAAACGTCTCCTGCCCGCCTCGGGCGATGTGAAGGCCGACGCCGCCGACGCCCTGGCCGTGGCCGTCACCCATGCGCATCATCGCCGGTTCAAGGCGGTCGCCGTGCGAGGCGCGGCATGATCGGTCGCCTGCGTGGAATCTTGGCCGAGGTCGGCGAGGCGGAGTGCCTGATCGACTGCGGCGGGGTGGGCTATGTCGCCGCCTGCGGGGCGCGGACGCTGGGCCGCCTGCCCGCGCCGGGCGACGAGACCCTGCTGTTCATCCAGAGCCAGTGGAGCCAGGACCAGGGGCCGCGCCTCTACGGCTTCCTGAGCCGGGACGAGCGCAAGGTCTTCAACTTGATGCTGACCATTCAGGGCGTGGGGCCGAAGGCCGCGCTGGGCGTGCTGGACGTGCTGCCGCCCGCCGAATTGGCCGCCGCCGTCGCGCGCGAGGACAAGGCCGCCGTCGGCCGCGCCAACGGCGTGGGCCCGAAGCTGGCGCTGCGCATCGTCACCGAACTGAAGGGCAAGAGCCTGAGCGAGGGCGTCTTCGCTCCGAGCGCGCCGGGCGTCCATGCCGAAGCCGCCGTCGCCCCGCCGCCGCCCAGCGTCACCGGCGAGGCGGTCGCCGCCCTGCTGGGCCTGGGCATCGCCGAGGTCAACGCCCGCCGCGCCGTCGATCACGCCCTGATCAAGCTGGGCGAGGACGCCGAACTGCCGCTGGTCATCCGCACGGCCCTGCAGGAGCTGGGACGATGAGGCGCGCCGCATGACCGACGACCGCATCATCTCGCCAGCCCCCGCGCCCGGCGAGCAGTACGACCGCGCCCTGCGGCCCCAGACCCTGTCGGAGTTCGTCGGCCAGTCGGCGGCCAAGGGCAATCTGAAGGTCTTCATCGACGCCGCCCGCGCCCGCTCTGAGGCGCTGGACCACGTCCTGCTGTTCGGTCCTCCGGGGCTAGGCAAGACGACCCTGGCGCAGATCGTGGCGCGCGAACTGGGCGTGGGCTTCCGCGCCACCTCCGGCCCCATCCTGGCCAAGGCGGGCGACCTGGCGGCCATCCTGACCAACCTTGAACCGCGCGACGTCCTGTTCATCGACGAGATCCATCGCATGGCGCCCCAGGTGGAGGAGATCCTCTATCCGGCGATGGAGGACCATGTGCTGGATCTGATCATCGGCGAAGGCCCGTCGGCGCGCAGCGTGCGCATCGACCTGGCGCCCTTCACCCTGGTCGGCGCGACGACGCGGGCGGGGCTGCTGGCCACGCCGCTGAGGGACCGCTTCGGCATTCCGCTTCGGCTGGAGTTCTATACGCCCGAGGAACTGACATCGGTGATCCGCGGCGCGGCGCGCAAGATGGGCGCGGCCATCACCGAGGACGGGGCGATGGAGATCGCACGCCGCGCGCGCGGCACGCCGCGCATCGCCGGACGTCTGTTGCGCCGGGTGCGGGACTTCGCCGATGCTGAAGGCGGCCCCATCGACCGGCTGGCGGCGGCGCGGGCGCTGGCGCGGCTGGAGGTGGACGAGGCGGGGCTGGACAGTCTGGACCGCCGCTTCCTCAAGGCTCTGATCGAGAACTACGGCGGCGGACCGGTCGGCATGGACACCCTGGCCGCCGCCATCGCCGAAGCGCGAGACGCGGTCGAGGACGTGATCGAGCCCTACCTGCTGCAGCAGGGCTTCATCCAGCGCACCCCACGCGGCCGCATGGCCTGCGCCCGCGCCTATGAGCATCTGGGGCTGGAGGCGCCTCAACCCCAGCCCTCGCCGCCGCCCGACCTGTTCGGAAAGTAGCGCGACTCTTTCGCAAGAGGGCTTCACCTCGACGGCAAAGCCGGTCATCCTTCGATTTCCCAGAAGGAGGCGACCCTTGGCGCATCCCCGCAGGATGAACCGGATGATCGTCGTGCTCGGCGCGGCGGTCGTCGTGCTGGGCGGTTTCAGCGTCTACGCCCTGATGCAGGGCGCGCATTTCGGACCGAGGCAGACGACCCCGGCCGAACGCGCCCTTGATCAGGTGCGCGAGCAGATGGGACCGCAGGCCGAAGTGCGCCATGTCGAGTCGGGGCGCGGCCGCGCCGCCTGCGGCTATGCCGGATTGAAGGGCAGCCGGGAGGCGGTGGCCTTTGTTTCGCGGCCCAACCGCATCCTGATGAGCAATGATCCGTTGACCGGCGAGTTCGCGACATTGAAATCGCGCTATTGTCCGGGCTTCGACGCCCCGGCGCCCGTCGCTGCTTCCGGCAAGAGCTGAACCATGATCGACCAACCCAGCGCCGGCCGCTTCGACGGCCGCGATCACCTGTTGCCCGTGCGGGTCTATTACGAGGACACGGACTTCACCGGCCTGGTCTATCACGCCAACTACGTCCGCTATTTCGAGCGGGGTCGGTCGGACTTCCTGCGTCTGGCGGGGGTGGGGCATGTCGACCTGTTGGAGCAGGACGAGCCGCTGGCCTTCGTGGTGTCGGACCTGGCGATCAAATACCTGAAGCCCGCGCGGATCGACGACGCCCTGGTGGTGCGTACCCGCTATGAAGCGATCAAGGGGCCGCGCCTGATCATCCGCCAGACGGTCGAGCGCGACGGCGACGTATTGTGCCGGGCCGATGTGACGGCCGCCTGCATCCATCTGGACGGGCGCCCGCGCCGTCCGACGAAGCGGCTGGTCGAGCTGGTGACGCCCTGGCTCTCCGGTGAAGCTTCGCAATAACGAGGTTGTCAGCGGGCGCCCTCGTGACGCCGGGCGCGACGCCCGTTAGACCCGCCGCCATGAAACCGCCACGTCCGCCCGGTGCAAAAGGCGGATGAACGGACTTTCCGCCAAGGACCAAGCATGACTCCGCCCGCCGACGCCTCCCTGCTGAATCCCATAGAGCTGTTCATGACCGCCGATTGGGTGGTCAAGACGGTGATGATCGGCCTGGCCGCGGCCTCGGTCTGGTCCTGGACCATCATCATCGACAAGGCGGTGCGTTTTTCGCGCATGAACGCCCGCGCGACCGAGTTCGAGAAGCAGGTCGAAAGCGGCCGTTCGCTGGAGGAGGTCGCCGCCCAGGCGGGGCCGCAGCCCGTCGATCCCCTGCCGCGCATGCTGGTGCTGACGCTGCAGGACTGGCGCGAGGCGCGCACGCGCGGCGCCATGACGGACACGCAAGGCTCCATGCTGATCGCCCGCATCGACCGCGCGCTGGATTCGGTCATCGCCCGCGAGAGCCAGAAGGTAGAGAACGGCCTGGGCGTGCTGTCGGTGGTCGCCACCGCTTCGCCCTTCATCGGCCTGTTCGGCACGGTGTGGGGCATCATGAACGCCTTCGACAGCATCGCGGCGGCGGGCAACACCAATCTGACGACGGTGGCGCCGGCCATCGCCGAGGCCCTGTTCGCCACGGCCATCGGCCTGGCGGCGGCCATCCCGGCCTATATCGCCTTCAACGCCTTCTCGGTGTCGGCGGGCAAGTTCACCGGCCGTCTGGAAGCCTTCGCCGACGACCTGCAATCGGCCATCGCCCGGCGTCTGGGCGCGCCGGCGACCCCGCCGCCGCCGCCCCCGCCCCCGCCGCCGCCGTCTGACCTGAACCTGCGCCGGAGCGCCTGATCCATGGCCATGGGTGGTGCAGGAGGCTCCAGCGGCGGCCGCGGCCGTCGCCGCGCGCGCAAGCGGCCGCTGAGCGAGATCAACGTCACGCCGCTGGTGGACGTCATGCTGGTGCTGCTGATCATCTTCATGATCTCGGCGCCCCTGCTGACGGTCGGCGTCCCGGTGGAGCTGCCCAAGACCGAGGCCAGCGCGGTCGAGACGACCGACAAGCCGGTCACGGTCAGCATTGACCAGAACGGCGCAATCTTCATCGGCGAGGGCGAGGTCCGCTGGGAACAGCTGGCCCTGCGCGTGGCTGAAGAGGGCGGCGAGAAGGCGCGCGAAAAGGCCATCTTCATCCGCGCCGACGGCCGCGCCCCTTATCAGGCCGTGGCGCGCGTGATGGCGCGCCTGTCGGCTTCGGGCTTCACCAAGCTGAACCTGATCACCGACACCGCCGCCGACGAGCCGACGGAGGGCTGACGGACCTTGCGCCGCCCCAGCCCCGCCATCCTCGGATCCATCGCCCTGCACGCGGGGGTGGTGGCGCTCGCCTTCGTGTCCTGGTCGTCGAAGGACGAGCCGAAGCCGTTGGTGAACTCCGTGCCGGTGTCGATCATCTCTGACATCGAGATCGCCGCAGCGCCGGCCGACAATCCGCAGGAAGAGCCTTCTGTGGAAGACGGCGAGACCGCGCCGGTCGAAACGCCGCCCGAGCCGACTCCGCCGGAACCGGAGCCGACGCCGCCCGCGCCGCAACCGCGCCCCACGCCCACGCCGCGTCCGACCCCGACGCCGCCCGAGAAGAAGGCCCCGACGCCGCGCCCCACGCCCACGCCGCGTCCGACCCCGACGCCGCCTGAGAAGAAGGCGCCGTCGCCCCGGCCCACGCCGACGCCGCCCGAGAAGAAGGCCCCCGCCACGCCGCCGCGCGCCCGCCCGGCGCCCGGACTGGACCTTGACGCCCTGGCCGGTCCGCCGCGCCCGACCCAGAATCGCGGCCGCCCGGCGCCGGGCCAGCAGGGCGCGGGCTCCGCTCCGCGCGCGACCGGGCCGCAGCTGGCCGCCCTGGGCGCCCAGGTGACGCCGAACTGGAACCTGAACTGCGACATGCCGGGCATGGACGACCTGGTGATCCGCGTGACGGTGCGGTTGAGCGCCGACGGCCAGATCATCGGCACGCCGCGCCTTCAGGACACCCAGAACGACCCGACCTGGCGCGCGGCGTCCGAGGCCATGTTGCGCGCGCTGCGGGCGACCTCGCCCTTCACCGTGCCCGATGGCTTCCAGGCGCAGGAAGTGCCCTTCCGCTTTGAAACCAAGCGTCAATGCGGGAACCGTTAGGACGTAAATCGCCTATCACCCCAAACTCGCCCAAATCCCCGTGAAGCTGGCGATCATCCGCCGCGCTGATGCTAAAGAGGGGCGGCCAGCCTGACCGTAACGACCCGAAGGATCGACCCATGCGCCTGAACCGCCTTCTCGCCTCGGCCGCCGTGCTTGCGATGACCGCGCCCCTGGCGCTGGGCGGGTCTGTCCAGGCGCAATCCGCCCCGGCCGTCGGCGCGCCGATGCAGGATGTGGTGGTGGACGAAGGCGTGCTGCGTCCTCTCCAGATCGCCGTCGTGCCCTTCACCGGCCAGAACGGCTCGCAGATTTCGGGCGTCATCAGCGGCAATCTCAAGCGATCCGGCTTCTTCGATCCGCTGAACCCGTCCAGCTTCGTGGAGACGGGCCTGACCCTGGCCAACGCCCCGAACTTCCCGCAGTGGACCTCCATCGGCGCCCAGGCGGTACTGTACGGCGGGGTGACGGAGCGGCCTGACGGCCGGATGGATGTCGGCTTCCGGCTCTATGACCCTTACCGTCAATGCCAGCTGGTCTCCTACCAGTTCACCGCCACCTCTGAGCAATGGCGCCGCATTGCGCACAAGATTTCGGACGTGGTCTATCAGCGCCTGACCGGCGAGGCGGGCTTCTTCGATTCGCGCGTCCTGTTCGTGTCGGAAAGCGGCACCCAGCTGAACAAGCTGTCGCGCCTGACCATCGTCGATCAGGACGGTTTCAACCCCGTCTTCCTGACTCAGGGCGATGAGGTGATCATGTCGCCGCGCTTCTCGGCCTCGAACCCTGACGAAGTGACCTATGTGGCGCTGGGCAAGGACTACAGCCGCATCTACCTGTACAATCTGTCGACCGGTCGCCGCGAAAGCCTGGGCGAATTCGACGGCCAGGTGCTGGCGCCGCGTTTCTCGAACGATGGTTCAAAGATGGCCTTTTCGATCATCCGGGGCGGCAACACCGACGTCTATGTGATGAACCTGCGCAGTCGTCAGCTGTCGCGTCTGACAACCGACCCCGGCATCGACACCTCGCCCTCGTTCAGTCCCGACGGAGCGCAGATCGTCTTCACCTCCGACCGCTCGGGCTCGGCGCGGCTCTACACCATGCGGGCGGACGGCTCGGGTCAGCGCCCGATCAGCCGCGGCGGCGGCAGCTACACCGCCCCGGCCTGGAGCCCGCGCGGCGACCTGGTGGCCTTCACCAAGCAACAAGGCGGCCGCTTCCACATCGGCGTGATGAAGTCCGACGGCACGGGCGAGCGCATCTTGTCGTCCTCCTATTTCGAGGAAGGCCCGTCCTGGGCGCCGAACGGCCGCTACATCGCCTTCGCGCGTCAGAGCCCCGGCGGCGACACCCGTCTGTGGACCGTCGACCTGTCGGGCCGGGTGGTGTCGCAAGCGGGGTATGACGGACGCGGTTCGGACCCGGCCTGGTCGGGTCTGCTGGACGCCCCGCCGGTCAACCTGGGCGTCGGCCAGGGGCCGGATTCCTGCCCGGCCTGACGGGCTTACGGCTTCGTGAGATCACGAGCGGAGCCATTCCCATAAACTGTGCGTTATCGCGTCTGGCGCGGCGCTGCGCCGCGCGTTAGCAGCGCTCGCATACAGTCAAGCTAGAGGCGTCGGCCTCGAACCGAATGAGAAGGAGACGATCCATGAACACCTCCACCCTGATCCGGCTCGCCGCTGTCGGCGTCGCCATGGCCTCGCTGGCCGCCTGCACCAAGCCCAAGGTCGAGCCCGCCGTCCCGGTTGAAACGGCGCCCCCGCCGGCCGTCGGCCCGCAGTATCCGACCGCCCCGACCGGTCCCGTGACCGGCGGCAACGTCGGCGCGCCGGCGCCCGGCTCGGAGCAGGACTTCGTCGTCAACGTCGGCGACCGCGTCTATTTCGACCTGGATTCCTACTCGGTCCGCGCCGAGGCTCAGCCGCGTCTGGACGCCCAGGCCGCCTGGCTGGCCCGCTATCCGCAGGTCACGGTCCGCATCGAAGGCAACGCCGACGAACGCGGCACGCGCGAATACAACCTGGCCCTGGGCGCCCGCCGCGCCGAGGCCGTGCGCTCGTACCTGATCAGCCGCGGCGTTCCGGCCGCCCGCATCGACACCATCAGCTTCGGCAAGGAGCGTCCGATCGCCGAGGGTTCGAACGAGTCGGCCTGGGCCCAGAACCGTAACGGCCGCACCGCCATCGTGTCGGGCGCGCCGCGCTAAGCCGCACGGCGAAAAAAACAGACGGATGGAGGCGTCGGCGCAAGCCGGCGCCTCTTTTCTTTGCGCCTTCACGCGGTCAAAGTCCGCCGCGAATCCTGGGAGGGACGGCATGGATCTGGAAGCGGCGGGCGGGGCGGTGACGGCGGGCGTCATCGCCGGAGCGATCGAGAAGCCGACCGGCCATGCGGGCGCGCCTCATGGCGCGTGCGCCGACTGCGGGGCTGAGGTCGCGGGCAACTTCTGCTCCAACTGCGGCCAGGCGGCTCATGTTCACCGCACCCTGCTGCACCTGGGCGAAGAGATTCTGCACGGGGTCATGCATTTCGACGGGCGGTTGTGGCGGACCCTTCCTCTGCTGATCCTCAATCCAGGGCGGCTGACGCGCGAATGGGCCCAGGGCAAGCGGACGCGCTACGTCTCGCCGCTGGCGATGTTCCTGTTCACCCTGTTCGTCATGTTCTTCGCCCTCAGCTTCATGCCGCATCAGGCGGTGACGCTGCCGTCCCTGCCGCAGCAGATCGAGGCCCAGAAGGAGGCGATAGCCGAAGCGGAGCAGGTCGCCGCCGCCGCCCGCAAGGAAGTCGATGCGGCTGCGACGGCGATGGAGACGTCGGACGGTTCGCCGCCGGCGTTCAACAGCGGCGCGCGGGCCGGCGCCGCCGCCGGCGTTCTGGCCGGGGCCGAGGCTGGCGTCATCGCTGAAAAGGCCAAGCTGGAACGCCTGCAGAAGGACGCGATCGAGGGCCGCAAGGACGGTCTGGCCTCGGGCAGCTGGCAGGCGCAGGTGGCGGACATCGCCGCAAGTGCGGGGGAGAGCGGGCAGACCAACGGCCTGACCAAGGCCGTCGCCAAGAAGCTGAAGAACCCGGACCTGGCGCTCTATAAGTTGCAGCAGACCATCTACAAATTCGCCTTCCTGCTGGTGCCTTTGTCGATTCCCTTCGTGGCCCTGCTGTTCCTGTGGAAGCGGGGCTTCACCCTGTACGATCACGGGGTCTTCGTCCTCTATTCCCTGACCTTCATGTCCCTGCTGCTGATGGCGGTCGTGCTGGTCGCGACGACGCTGAAGGGGGCGGGTGCGGCGGCGGGAACGATCGCGGCCCTGATCGTGCCGGTGCACATGTTCGCCCAGTTGAAGGGCGCCTACAGCCTGAAGGTCTTTTCAACCCTGTGGCGGACGGTGGCGCTGCTGATCTTCTGCGAGATCGCGGCGACGCTGTTCATCGTCTCCATCATCTATCTGGGCCTCGGACATTGATCGGGGCCTTGCCGTCGCCGCAAATCGATGGGACGACAGGACCATGCTGAAGACGCCATTCCGCCTCACCAAACCCGCCGTGCTGACGGCGATCGGCCTGACCCTGATCGGGGGCGCCGTCGTCGCCCAGGTCCAGCCGATGGAGCCGATCCAGTGGGACAAGCGCCGCCTGGACCAGCTGGACCGCAACGTCCGCCGTCTGGAACGCGCCCTGACCCAGCGCAACGCGGCCGGCGAGCCGGTGCTGGTCGAGACGGATCCCGAGGTCGTGGCCCTGCAAGGTCAGGTCTCGATCATGGAGCGCCGCCTCAGCGACGTGGAGCAGACCTTCCAGCGCATGAACGCCGACAGCGAGCGTCTGACCTTCCAACTGGACGAGGTCACGCGTGAGAACACGCAGATGAGCCGCCGCCTGCGCGATCTGGAAGGCCGCGTCGAGCGCGCCGAAAAGGCCGCCGAGGAAGCCGCTGAACTGAACGGCCCGATCGTCGCCAACTCGCCGACCGGCGACGCGGCGCAGGATCTGCAGGCCGCCATGCGTCTGGCGGGCGAGGACGCCGCGCGCGGCGGACGCGCGTTGGAAACCGTCATCGTCACCTGGCCGAACACGCCCCAGGCGCGCGAGGCCAACAGCCGTCTGGGCGATCTGCACGTCGCCGCGCGCGACAACGCCTCGGCGGTCCAGGCCTACGCCGCCGCCCTGAACGGCTGGCCGCGCACGCCGTGGGCGCCAGAAACGACGCTGAAGCTGGCCGAGGCCCTGCGCGCCAGCGACCGCGCGACCCAGGCTTGCGGCGCCCTGACCGAGTTCGGCCGCCGCTACGCCGAGGCGGCCACGGCGGCGCAGAAGACCCGCGCGACCCAACTGCGGACGCGCGCCAACTGCAGCTGATGGATGATCTGACCGGGCGGGTCTTCGCCCGGCTGGACGCGCGCCTGAACCATCTTGGACCCGAGCCGGTCGCCCTGGCCCTGTCGGGCGGGGGCGACTCCATGGCCCTGCTGGACCTCGCCGCCGCATGGGCGCGGGCGAGGGGACGGCGGCTGTTGGCCTTGACGGTCGACCACAATCTCCACCCCGACAGTGCTGACTGGACCCGTTTCGCCGCCGAAGCCGCGCGCGCGGCGGGCGCTGACTGGCGGGGGCTGGTCTGGCAGGGCGCGCGCGGCGGCCCCGGCGCCCCTGCGCGGGCGCGCGCGGCGCGCCACGTCCTGCTGGCCGAGGCCGCGCGGGAAGCAGGCGCGCGCGTCATGCTGACCGGCCACACCGCCGACGATGTCGCAGAGGGCGACTGGATGCGGGCCGAGGGCGCGACGCTGGGCCGCCTGCGCGAGACGTCGCCGTCGCCTGCCTGGCCGGAAGGGCGCGGGCTGTTGCTATTGCGGCCTGTGCTGGGCGAGGGGCGTGTGGCGCTGCGGGATCATTTGCGCGCGCGCGGCCTGACATGGCTGGAAGACCCCGCCAACGCGGACCTGCGCTATGGGCGGGGCAGGGCGCGGGCTGCTCTGGCGCAGGCGCTTAATGCTGTTGAGCCTTCCTCGGTCCTCGTTTTTTCGCGCGCAGCTCATGAGCCGGGCGATCAGGCTTGGGTCGGGGTTCTGCCTTTATCGCGCGACCTGCCCGCCTCGGTGCTGGCCGCCGTCCTGTTGTGCGTAGGCGGAGGCGCGACGCCGCCGCGCGGGGATCGCCTGGCGACCCTGCAGGCGCGGCTGGCGGGAGGCGAGGATTTCACCGCCGTCCTGTGCGGCGCTCGCGTCGAGGCGGCCGGCGGCTGTGTTCAGGCGATGCGCGAACCGGGAGAATGGAAACGCCGCCCCTCCGCCTCGCTGGCCCTGACTCCGGGCCGGTCGGCCGTCTGGGACGGGCGCTTCGAGATCACTACCGATAGGCCTGACCTGCGCGTCGAGGCGGCGGTCGGGCGGTTGGCGCGGTTGTCGGATCAGGATCGCGCCGTTCTGGCGCCGCTTCCGCCCGCCGCGCGGGCCGCCGCACCGATTCTGATCGACCCCGAGGGGCGGACGGTGCTGGCCTGGCGCGGGGCGGATGTAAGGGCGCTGGGGCTGCGTCGCCTGGCGCTCGCTTTGGCGGCTTTCGGGGGCGAAACGACGCAGGAAGACGGACTCTTTCAATCCCTTCATGGCGAAACGCCGCCGTCTGACCTATTTTCAGAGAAAGACTGCTGATCGACGGACCGAGCGCGGCCGCGTCGAGGAACCGAGGACCGAATGAACCTGCGCAATTTCGCCATCTGGGGCGTCATCCTTCTGGGACTGGTGACGGTCTACGCCGCGATCAGCCAGAACGGCGGCGCCCCCGCCATGCCCGGCGCCAAGGGCGCCGCGGCCGCCGGTCGCCCCGAACCCATCACCTATTCCCAGCTGATGACCGCCGTTGAGCGTCAGGAGATCAAGTCGATCGTCGCGCGCGGCGAGACGATCACCGGCGTCTTCAAGAACGACAGCAAATTCACCGCCGTGACGCCGGTGCCCAACGCCGAGCTGGTCGAGCAGATCCGCAAGTCGGGCGTCGAGGTCGAAACCAAGAGCACGCGTCAGCCGTGGTGGTCGGGCCTGCTGGGCCTGCTGCTGCCGGTGGCGCTGATCATCGGCTTCTGGCTGTTCATCATGAACCGCATGCAGGGCGGGGCGAAGGGCGCCATGGGCTTCGGCAAGTCCAAGGCCAAGCTGCTGACCGAGCACAAGGGCCGCAAGACCTTTGACGACGTCGCCGGCGTGGACGAGGCCAAGGACGAGCTGCAGGAGGTCGTCGACTTCCTGAAGGATCCGGCCAAGTTCCAGCGTCTGGGCGGCAAGATCCCCAAGGGCGCGCTTCTGGTCGGCCCTCCCGGCACCGGCAAGACCCTGCTGGCGCGCGCGGTGGCGGGCGAGGCGGGCGTGCCCTTCTTCTCGATCTCGGGTTCGGACTTCGTCGAGATGTTCGTCGGCGTCGGCGCCAGCCGCGTGCGCGACATGTTCGAACAGGCCAAGAAGAACGCGCCGTGCATCATCTTCATCGATGAAATCGACGCGGTGGGCCGTCACCGTGGCGCGGGCCTGGGCGGCGGCAACGACGAGCGCGAGCAGACGCTGAACCAGCTGCTGGTCGAGATGGACGGCTTCGAGGCGTCCGAGAACATCATCCTGATCGCCGCGACCAACCGTCCTGACGTTCTGGACCCGGCCCTGCTGCGTCCGGGCCGCTTCGACCGTCAGGTCGTGGTGCCCAACCCCGACGTTTCGGGCCGCGAGCGCATCCTGCGCGTTCACATGAAGGACGTGCCCCTGGCCGCCGACGTCAACGTCAAGACTCTGGCGCGCGGCACGCCGGGCTTCTCGGGCGCGGACCTGGCCAACCTGGTCAATGAGGCGGCCCTGATGGCGGCGCGCAAGGACCGTCGCATGGTCACGCACCGTGACTTCGAGGACGCCAAGGACAAGGTCATGATGGGCTCCGAACGGAAGTCCATGGCCATGAACGAGGAAGAGCGCCGCCTGACCGCCTACCACGAGGCCGGCCACGCCATCGTCGCCATCAACGTCAAGATGGCCGACCCGGTGCACAAGGCGACCATCGTCCCGCGCGGCCGCGCGCTGGGCATGGTGATGCAGCTGCCGGAAGGCGACCGCTATTCCATGAAGTTCCAGCAGATGATCGACCGCATCGCCATCATGGCCGGCGGCCGCGTCGCCGAGGAGTTGATCTTCGGGCCCGAGAGCATCACCTCGGGCGCCAGCTCGGACATCGAACAGGCGACCAAGCTGGCGCGGGCCATGGTCACGCGCTGGGGCTTCTCCGAGAAGCTGGGCACGGTGGCCTATGGCGAGAACCAGGAAGAGGTCTTCCTGGGCCACTCGGTGTCGCGCAGCCAGAACGTCTCGGAAGAGACGGCCCGCATCATCGACGAAGAGGTCCGCCGCATCGTCACCGAAGGCTGGGAAGAGGCGCGCCGCATCCTGACCGACAAGGCCGGCGACCACGAGAAGCTGTCCCAGGCTCTGCTGGAATACGAGACCCTGTCGGGCGACGAGATCAAGGATCTGCTGGAGAACGACCAGCCGCCCAAACGCGACGACGAAAACGACACGGTCGCCAAGCCTTCGGTCTCGGTGCCGGTGACGCCGGTGTCGGACGGCGTCGAGGTCGAGACGGTCAAGTCGTCGGAACCGGCCGCCGCGCCGACGACAAGCGTGCCGACCGTCTGATCTTCCGGACAGGCTGAATCAAGGAGGGGCGAGCCGCGAGGCTCGCCCTTTTTTCGTGCGTGGCGACACGTAATTCGACTCATAAGAACTTGTTTGTAATTTAAACTAGTCTGTGAGATATGGCGTTCTCCGCAACAGGAGGGCGCCATGACGGCATCCGCATTCGAACAAACCGAACGCCTGCACGGCCTCGACGGGCTGCGGGGCGCGGCCTTGCTGCTGGGGGTGGTGCTGCACGCCACCCTGTCCTTCTTTCCCGCCCAGATCTGGATCGTGGCCGACGACCAGAAGTCGGTCTGGGCCAGCGGGCTCTTCTTCGTCATTCACCTGTTTCGTATGGGGAGCTTCTTCCTGATCGCCGGCCTGTTCGCCCGCATGATGCTGAAGCGGCGCGGCGTGATGGGCTTCATCAAGGATCGGATGGTCCGCATCGCCGGGCCGCTGGCGGCCTTCTGGGGGCCGGTGCTGGCGGGGATCGTGGCGGTGCTGATCTGGAACGCTTCGCTGATGGGGCTGGCCGCCGCCGACGCCCCGCCGCCGCCCAAGTATGACTGGACCAACATCCCCCTGACCCATCTGTGGTTCCTGTGGGTGCTGCTGTGGTTCTACGCCGCCCTGGTGATCGTGCAGGCCGTCGTCGCTCGGCTGGATCGGGCGGGGCGTCTGGGGCGAGGGCTGGACCGGCTGGCCGGCGGCCTGATCGGGCCGTGGGGGCCGCTGGTGCTGAGCGCGCCCTTGGCCCTGGCCCTGTGGTTCGAGCAGAACTGGATCGCCTTCTTCGGCATTCCGACGCCGGACGCGGGTCTGGTTCCCGAGACTTCGGCCCTGGTCGGGTTCGGGCTGGCCTTCGGCGTAGGCGTGCTGCTGGACCGTCGTCGCGACCTGCTGAAGCGGATGGAGGTCTGGGCGCCGGCCTGGCTGGGGCTGGCCCTGGGCGCGGGGACGACGGCGTTGATGCTGTCAGGCGGACCGGCGCCCGTGCTGACGCCGATGACCGATCCGGCGACCAAGGCCATGACGGCGGCGGCCTTCGGCGTGGCGACCTACGCCAGCATGTTCGCCGTCGTCGGCCTGGCCCTGAGGTTCTGGTCGGGACACAGCGCCCTGCGGCGCTATCTGGCCGACGCCTCCTACTGGATCTACATCGTCCATCTGCCGCTGGTGATGGCGGCCCAGGTGGTGGTGAAGGACTGGCCGCTGCTCTGGCCGGTCAAGCTGATGATCGTAGTGGTCGGGGTCATGGCCGTCTGTCTGGCCAGCTATGAGCTGACGGTGCGCCACGGCTTCATGGGGCGCTGGCTGAACGGGCGGCGCGTGCCTTGGCGCAAGGCGCGTGTCGGCGCCCCGCTCGCCGCCGAATAGCTTGCCAACCTTGGCGGCTGCGTCCATCCGGAGGGGGCAGCCGCGTCGCGCCAGGAATCACCCGATGACCGACAAGTCCCGCACGCCCGAAGCCGACCTCGCCTTCATGCGCTCGATCGTTGAGGGCAACGGGCGACCGCCGATGACCCTGGCCGTCTGTTATCTGGCGGGGGGGCTGCTGTACGGCCTGCAGTGCCTGTTCCACGTCGGACAGGTGATCGGCCTGATCCGCTGGCCCGATCTGGCCAATCTGGTCTTTGTCGTCGGCATCACCGTCGCCTTCCTGGCGGTCCTGACCTGGGCGATCCTGAAGGACCGCAAGGCCGGCGCGTCCAACCGGGGGCCGCTGGCGACGCGGGTGACGAACGCCGCGTTCAGCGCCACGGGCATGGCCAACGCCGCCGTGGTCATCGTCTTCGCCGTGGGGGCGGTGAGGGACCAGGACTTCGCCGTCTGGCTCTATTACGCCGCCATCGTCTTCGCCCTGCAGGCGGCGGCCTGGTATGTGGCCTGGGTGCTGAAGAAGAAGGGCTGGATGCTGGCGGTGTCGCTGGGCGGATGGGTCACGGCGGTGGCCCTGGGCGTGCTGGTGCGCCAGCCGGTGGCCTATCTGGGCGTCTGCACCCTGGCGCTGTTCCTTCTGTTCGCCCTGCCGGGCTGGATCCTGTTCCGCGACGCCCGCGCGGGCGTGAAGGCCGGCTGACGCCATGGGTCTGGCGGATTGCTTTGGACGGATCGACGAGGTCATCCACGGCCGCATGCGGTTGGGGATCATGGTCTATCTGGCCGATGTCGAAGCGGCGGACTTCACCGAACTGAAGACGGTGCTGGAGGCGACCCAGGGCAATCTGTCGGTCCATCTTAAGAAGCTGGAGGAGGCGGGCTATGTCGCCATCAGCAAGAGCTTCGTGAACAACAAGCCCCTGACCCGCATCGCCATCACGTCGGAGGGGCGGGCGGCGTTCGCCGCCTATCTGGACGCCCTAGGCGGACTGATCGGACGAAAGGGCTGACGCCGGGGCGGCGTCAGCACCGATTATCTAGTGAGCGGCGGCCTGGGCGAGATCTTCGTCCTCGACCTTGACCAGGGTCAGCTTGCGCACGGCGCCGGACGGGTCCGGCCAGGTGATCGACTGGCCTTCCTTCAGACCGATCAGACCGGCTCCGACATAGGACAGGATGGAGACGCGGCCGGCGTCGATGTCGGCTTCCTTGGGCAGGACCAGCTGAACGCGACGCACGTCGGGGCTGTGATCGTCTGAGTACTGAAGCCATCGATTCAGGGTGACGACGTTCTTGGGCATGGCCTTGGGCTCGCACACCTTGGCGCGGTCCAGTTCCTGTTGCAGCAGGCCTGCGGGGCCCGAGCCGGGCAGGTCGCCGACCAGGCGGTCCAGGGCGTCGAAGTCGTCGCTGCGAAGCGTGATGGCGGGCAGGGCGCCCTTGCGGGGGGTGGTCATGAGGAAAACTCTCTGGAAATTCGGGCGACGTCAGGCGGCCGAGGGGCCGTCATCGTCGGGATGTTTTGGGTCAAGGTGTTCTGGGTGGGCATGTTCGGGGTCGGACGGCGCCTCGGGCGCGGTCGGCCTCCGAAAGGGAATGATGTCGGCGCCGCGCGGCGGTTCGCCGGGACGGTTGTCGTCCGTGGTGTCTGGGCGGCGTGTCATGCGCAAATCTACGCGAGCGGCCCCAGGCCGGCGCGGTCCTGCAAAATGAATGGGGAAACAGGAGACTTAAAGCAACTTGGTCCCGTAACGGGCGCCCGGCGCAGGGCGCACGGCGGACCGCTACGGGTTAAAGGCCTTCGACGCGGCGTCCCGCGTGGGTGAGGCGTCGAGCCTGGCTGACGAAGCGTTCCATTGCCTTTAGAGGCTGGACCCAGGCGCGGTGAAAGTCAAACCGCGCTCTCTGGAGTCGATGTCGCATGACCCATCAATCCCTCGTGAAGCCGCCGCTCGTCATGGGCATCGTCAACGTCACGCCGGACAGCTTTTCCGACGGCGGGCGGCACGCCACGATCGAGGCCGCCCTGGCGCATGCGATGAGGTTGATCGACCGGGGCGCCGATGTGCTGGACATCGGGGGCGAAAGCACGCGGCCCGGCTCGGACCCGGTCGATGAAGCCGAAGAGATCGTTCGCGTCGCGCCGCTGATCGCCGCCATCCGCGCGCGTTGGGACGGCCGGATCAGCATCGACACCATGAAGCCCGGCGTCGCCCGCGCCGCCGTCGCCGCCGGGGCGACGATGTGGAACGACGTGACGGCCCTGAGCCATGCGCCCGACAGTCTGGCGACCGCCGCCGAGTTGGGCTGTGAGGTGGTGCTGATGCATATGAAGGGCGCGCCCAAGACGATGCAGGACGACCCGCGTTATGATGACGTCACGGCCGAGGTCATGGCGCATCTGGCGGCGCGGGTCGAGGCGGCCATGGCGGCGGGCGTGGCGCGCGAGAAGATCTGGCTGGACCCCGGCATCGGCTTCGCCAAGACGACGGCGCATAATCTGACGCTGACGGCGCGGTTGGACGCCCTGGTCGATCTGGGCTTTCCCGTTCTCTACGCCGCCAGCCGCAAGCGGCTAATCCAGGGTGTGGACGAGACGGCCGTCACCGCGACCGACCGGCTGGGCGGCTCCTTGGCTTTGGCGATGGAGGGGGCGCGCCGTGGGGCAAGGATGGTTCGGGTCCACGACGTGCGCGAGACGGTCCAGGCGCTGAAGGTCCAGGCCGCGGTGGCTGACCTGTTCTCAGTCCGGCGTTGACGTCGCGGACGCGGCGGCCGGCTCCGCCTGGTCGCGGCCTTTGGCGTAATAGCCGCCGCACAGCTTGATAGTCCCGTCCAGAGACCGGCCGGTTCCGAACACGGCGGGCGTATGAACGGCCTGGGTGATGGGGGCCGAGACATTGGGGAAGTTGGCGGACAGATAGGCGCGAACATTGTCGCGCCAGCCTTCGACCCGGTCTGGCGGGGTGAGGTCCGGCCGCGGCGTATCGAACAGGTAGAAGAACTGGTTCTGCATGGCCTGACGCGGAACCCGGCCGTCTCTCGTCGCTTCTTGCAACTCCGTCAGGCTGGTGTTGGGGTTGTAGCGACCGACGAAGACGACTTCGCCTGGCCGGACGTCGAAACGAACCGTGCCGTTGTTGTAGCAGACGCCCCATTGGCTGATCCGCAAATCGGCAATCGCATAGACTCCGGGTTTGGCCTGTCCGACCAGGTAGGATCGCTCGCTGACTGCGGCGGACTGGGGATCAATGCCTGCCCAGCCGCCGAAGAAGTTGGCGGTGATCTTGCCGGTGGCGGGGTCGAACGCCATGACGCCGAGATTGTACTGGGCGTGAGCGCGCAAGTCTTCGGTCGGCTCCACCTCGATGACTACAAGGCCGATATCAGACGAGGAAGAAACGCTGATGTCCTTTGGCGTAGCCGCGCAGGCGGCCGTCATAAGAACGCCCAAGGCCACGAAGACCATACGCAGGTTCATGTCATCATTCCCTGATACCGGCGTTCACTGGTACGGTAGGAGCGAGACTTCGCCAAGAGGGAAGAGCGCGGCCCAGGCAGGCGGTCGGCTTAAACCTCGGGCTTCCAGGCGGCTGCGACCTGATCGGGAAAGCGGTCGATGATGAAGGACGGCTCGATGGCTCGTTCCAGCCAGAGCTTGGCCCCGGCGAGGACAAGGGTGAAGCCTTCCATCGCTTCGAGAGCGGCCTTTACGCCTGAATCGGAGGTTGCGAAGCCGCGATTGGTGATTTCGACCCAGGTCGCGACTCCACGATCATCGAATGTCCATTCGACCTCGGTGGGAATCTCGTCCAGATCCCATTCAATCAGGATGCGGCGGTTCGGCTCCAACGCCTTGACCAGCAGTCGGCTGACGACGCCGTACATGCCCCATGTCCAGGTAACGTGGGCGCCTGGCGTCAGGCGCCGGTCCGCATGGGTGAACCAGAACCATGACGTCACCCCTGGCTCGGTGAAGGCCTGATAGACTTCGTCGGTCGGCCGACGGATCAACATTCCAGTCTTCACCAAAGGTGCTTCCATGTACCCATCCTTACCATGAAATTCGTGTGACGAAGCTCATCAGATCGCGATCTTTGCATCGGACTTGCTGAATTCTACCAAATCCGTCTGCTCTTTCCTTAAGAACGACGTGCATTATTTTTTGGTCTGAGTATCAAAGTTCGATCTTCAGCCCTCTTTTGAGGGGGCAGTCGGGGCTGGGCAAGAAGACGGTTCTGTCTTGTCTGAGGCGCCGCCATCGGCCATGCAGCCGTCATGTCCTGGCTTCTGTCTATCAATCCGTGGTTGGTGCTTGTGGTTGCGGGCCTGTTTGAGGTGGGCTGGGCCTCCGGCGTCAAATATGTCGGTGTTCAGAGACCGCTGATCTCATTGGGCGTGGCCGTGGCCCTGGCCGCCAGCATGGTGGGCCTGTGGGCCGCCACGCAGAAGTTGCCGGTGGGCACGGCCTATGCGGTCTGGACCGGCATCGGTGCGGTTGGCGCGGCTGTGGTCGGGATCGTGGTCTATGGCGAGCCGGCGACGGCGGTGCGGGCTGTCTGCATCCTGTTGATCGTGGCCGGCATCGTCGGGCTGAAGCTCTTCTCGGGGGCCCACTGATGACCCAGGATGCGGATCTGGTGAAGGAGGGCGGGCGCGGGCGCGTGCTGATCCTGGCGGGCTCGGACTCCGGCGGCGGAGCGGGCGTGCAGGCCGACATCAAGGCCGTGACCATGCTGGGCGGGTTCGCCGCTACGGCGATCACGGCGATCACAATCCAGAACACCCTGGGCGTTCACGGCGTCCATGCCTTGCCGCTGGAGGTCATCGAGGCCCAGGCCAAGGCGGTGTTGGACGACATCGGAGCCGATGCCCTGAAGACCGGCATGCTGGGCTCGATCGAGGTGGTCGAGACGGTCGCGGAACTGATCGACTATGCCGGCAACACGCCGACGGTGGTGGACCCCGTGATGATCGCCAAGGGCGGCTCGCCGTTGCTGGAGGACCGTGCGGTTGAAGCGGTCCGGCGGCTGATGGTGCCGCGCGCGGCCCTTTTGACCCCCAATGCGCCCGAAGCCGAAACCCTGACAGGGATCGCCGTGGCCGATCTGGACGGACAGCGACGAGCCGGCGAGGCCCTGCTGGCGATGGGCGCGCGGGCGGTGCTGATGAAGGGCGGCCATGTGCCCGGCGAGACGGTCGTCGATCTGCTGCTGACCGCGAACGGCGAGACGGTGCTCGAGAGCGAGCGGGTCGATACACGTCATACGCATGGGACCGGCTGCACCCTGGCCAGCGCATGCGCTGCGGGGATCGCCAAGGGCCTGCCGCTGCAGACCGCCGTGGCCGAGGCCTGGGCTTACGTCGCCGAGGCTATCCGCCGCGCGCCGGGACTGGGCCAGGGGCACGGCCCGCTGGATCACGGCTGGCCCTTGCGCTGAAATCCCATGCCCCATGGATCGTCCATGAACCTTGAGACCCGACTGATCGACATCATCCGCGCGGATGCGGACGTGATGCAAGTCCTGACCGTGGTGCGAGAACTGGATCTGCCGGATTGGCGGCTGTTCTCGGGGGCGGTCTATCAGGGCGTGTGGAACGCCCGGACGGGACGCGCCCCAGGCTATGGCGTCAAGGACTACGACATTGGCTATTTCGACCCTGACACCTCCTGGGCCGCGGAGGATGCGGTGATCAAGCGGGTCGCGGCTGCTTTCGACGCGCCGGTGCGCGAGCGGGTCGAGGTACGCAATCAGGCGCGGGTCCACATATGGTTCGAAGGCAAATTCGGCGAACCATACGAGGCCCTGACCAGTACCGATGAAGCGCCGGCTCGGTTCGTGGCGCCGGCGTTTGCGGTCGGGGTGCGGTTGGAGAAGGACGACGCCCTCAGCGTGGTCGCGCCGTTCGGGCTGGAGGACGTATTCGACATGGTGATCCGCCCCAATCCGACGCGGGGTCTGGCCAAGGGCTGGGACAAGGCGATCGCCAATGCGCGCGGGCGCTGGCCCGAGATCACGGTGATCGAACCGGCATAGGAAAAGGGCGCGACCCTTGCGGATCGCGCCCTCGGCAGAGCCCCTGACAGGGAGGGATGGAGCCCTGATTCCATGCCGCCGTCAGTGGCGGCGGTCGTTGTGGTCGCGGCGCTCATAGCGGATGCCGGCCGACAGACGGTCATAGCGGCGATCCAGATCCTGGCGCTCCCAGCGAGTCAGGCCGCCGCGCTGATAGCTGCGTTCCAGACGAACCAGTCCGTTCAGCTGGTCCTTCAGGCGCGATGCCTCGCGGTAGCTGAGCTGGCGGTTACGCAGACCCTGGTCGATGCGGCGATCCAGGTTGTACTTGCGCTGGTTGATCGATTGCCAACCGCCGTAGTTCTGCTCGTAGCCGTGACCTCGCGAGGGACCGTGGCGATCATAGGATTGAGCCGCGGCGGGCAGGGCGGTCGAGGCGACCGTGACGGCCAGGGCGGGGATCAGCAGGTTTTTCATGATCTTGCTCCTTCGGTTCTTCGCAACCGGATCGGGCTGCGTTGACGCCACAAGACCACCCCGGGCCTGAGCCGCATCTGAACGGCGCGTTTCAGACAGCGTTCATCAGCATGAGACTTTCGTCATGACGGGCGGCTGATGAATTCGTCCTGCGGCGCCGGGGCGACAGCGACGGAGAATCCCTGCGCGAGCGTTCCTTGTGCGGGTGAACGGCGATAGACTGCACGTTCAGCCCCCGTTCAGAGGCCCCTGTCTAGAAGACAAACCATGATGCGTATTCGAGCCCTCCTGCTGGCCGGCCTGATCGCCATCGTCCCGTTGACGGGCGCGGCGGCCCAGTCGCGCGGCCGCGACCGGGATAGCAACGACGATCGCTTCCAGGATCGTCGCGAGGAACCCCGGAGCTATCCGGGCCAGGGGCTGCGGGATGCGCCTCGCTCGGCCCCTCGCGCCGATCCCGGCGACATCGCCCGCCGCGTCCAGTCGGGCCGACCTGGTCGGATGCTGGGCGTACGCGAGCGCGGCGGCGACTATGTGGTGCGTTGGGAGTACCCGGGCGGACGCGTGTCGGACATACAGGTTGACGGCCAGTCCGGCCGGGTTCGCGGAGACGACTGAATGCGGGTGCTGCTTGTCGAGGACGACGTCGATCTGTCGCGCCAGTTGAAGACGGCCCTGAGCGACGCCGGATACGCCGTGGACCATGCCCCGGACGGCGAGGAGGCCTGGTTTCTGGGCGATACCGAACCCTATGACGTGGTGGTGCTGGACCTCGGTCTGCCCAAGATCGACGGGGTCTCGGTTCTGGAACGCTGGCGGCGCGAGGGCAAGGCGACGCCGGTGCTGATCCTGACGGCGCGCGGCGCCTGGTCGGACAAGGTGGCGGGCTTTGACGCGGGGGCCGACGATTATCTGACCAAGCCGTTCCACACCGAGGAACTGCTGGCTCGCCTGCGCGCCCTGCTGCGCCGTTCGGCCGGCCATGCGGCGGCGACCCTGACGTGCGGCGGCCTGAGGCTGGACCCGCGCGCGGCGCGGGCGACGGTCAACGGCGAGCCGCTGCGGCTGACGTCGCTGGAATACCGGCTGCTGCACTATCTGATGATGCATCAGGGCCGGGTTATCAGCCGGACCGAACTGGTCGAGCACCTGTATGATCAGGACTTCGATCGAGATTCCAACACCATCGAGGTTTTCGTCGGGCGCCTGAGAAAGAAGATCGGTTCGGACCGGATCGAGACGGTGCGCGGCCTGGGCTATCGCCTGTCGCCGTTGGCCGGTGAAAGCGACGCTGCCTGATCGTCCTTCCATGATCGAGCCCATCACCGACCTTGGGGGCGAGGACGCGGCGTCCCTGCCGCCCGTCAGGCGCGAATGGGCCCGTTGGTTCGGCCGCCCCGGTCGGTCGCTGACGCGGCGGCTGATCTGGTTGGCGGCGGCGTGGATCCTGATTGGCCTGGCGGTGGCGGCGGTGGTGCTGACGTCGGTGTTCCAGGAGGCGGCCTTGCGCCGGCTGAGCAACACCCTAGGCGACACCATTGACGAGGCCGTGGTCGCCTCCGTCATCACGCCCGAGGGGGAGGTCTTCGTCGGCGAGATCCAGGACGCCCGCACCCAGCGTCTGCTGTCCGGCAAATACTGGATGGTCGCTGAGCCGGGGCGCGACGGCAGGCTGCACGTCCTGGCGCGGTCCGCTTCACTGGGCCAGGCCGAACTGGACTACGGTCCCGAGTTGGCCGAGCGACTGCGGTCGGCCTTCGGCCAGACCATCAGCTACAACGCTGAAGACGGCCCCAAGGGCGAGCCTCTGCGTATCGCCGCCAGTATGAAGCAATTGCCGGATCGCCAGCGGCCGGTGGTCTTCTTCGCCGGTATCGATCGTTCGGACGTCGACGCCGACACCCGCCAGTTCGCCACGGTGACGTGGATCGCCATGCTGCTGCTGGGGGCAGGACTGGTCTCGGCGGTCTTTATCCAGGTGCGGGTGGGTCTGCGCCCGCTGTTCGATCTGGGCGACGAGATTTCCAACGTCCGCCAAGGCCGCACGCATCGGGTCGAGGGCGACTATCCGCTGGAAATCCAGCCCCTGGCCGAGCAGGTCAACCGCCTGCTGGCCCACAATCAGGAGACCGTCGAGCGTCAGCGTACCCACGTCGGCAATCTGGCCCACGCGTTGAAGACTCCGCTGGCGGTCATGCTGGCCGAGGCCAACGGCCAGCAGGGCGCGCTGCCCGATCTGGTGCGCCGTCAGACCAAGGTGATGCAGGATCAGGTCGATCACCACCTGCGCCGCGCTCGCGCCGCCGCTCGCGCCGCCCACGGCCTGGGCGAACGCACCGACGTCAGCGAGGTTCTGGATGAGCTGGCGGTCATGCTGGAGCGGGTGTTCGAGACCAAGGGCGTCGAGATCGACTGGCGTGCTCCGGACGATCTGGCCTTCCTGGGCGAGCGGCAGGATCTGCAGGAAATCTTCGGCAACCTGCTGGAGAACGCCGCCAAATGGTGCAAGCGCCGGGTGCGTATCTCGGCCGGACCATCGACGCCGGGCCAGATGATCGCCGTGGTCGAGGACGACGGCCCCGGCCTGCCCGCCGACCAGCGCGACACCGCCCTGAAACGCGGCACGCGCATGGATGAGGACACGCCCGGCACGGGCCTGGGCCTGGGCCTGTCGATCGTCGACGAACTGACCCGCGCCTACGGCGGCCGCGTCACCCTGGCCGACAGCGACATGGGCGGCCTGAAGGTGGTGCTGGAACTACCCGCGGCGGAGGGGTGAGGGCGTAAAGCGCGTAGGGCCCTTCGCTAAGGGCGAACCGCTAGGCGCCAAGTTGCGACCAAGGCGATAGCTTTTCGCGCGATGTCCAGCCTGTGCTCGTCGCTGGTTTCGAACTCGATCTGATCACGTTCGATTTCTGAGAGATATTCGGCGATCTGTGTTTCTGTAGAACCGGATCGCACCAACCTCCAGAATTCGGGCAGATAGGCTCGATATTCATCTTCAGCCCACCCTTCCATGTCCGAAACACCAATGGGATCCCACTGACGAAACAAGAGGCGATCTAGAGCTTCGTAGGCGCACGCATCTTCAGCGCTGAATTTCGTTCCTATGGGGTCAGCTTGCAGTCCAGAGCTTATGTCCGCAATGGGTGGAAGGCGGACAACCGATCGTCAATGTTGGTCTAAATTTTTGTTCATTTGATGATGCCGCTGCTCCTGTTCAGGCTTCTCGCCGAAGCTGGAGACCAGAATGAAGCGGATTCTGATAGCGACGGTGATGGTGATGGCGCTTGCAACGCCTGTGCTATCGCAAGATCCGGACCCGGTTTCTGACAACCCCGAAATGGCAGCAATTTTGGCTGCGGACCAAGTCGTGCGGCAGGATCTTGCCGCAGTCCTGGCCGGTGGCCGGGAAGGAGCTCTCCGCATTCACGCGGCTGACGCAGTCCGTCGTCAGCAGGTGCGTTCGCTCCTTGAGGCCGGCGCGCTGCGGACAGCGACGGACTTCTACTCCGCCGCGCTGGTGTTTCAGCACGGGGACACGCCAGAGGACTATCTGATGGCTCACACACTTGCCGTTGCGGCGTTGGGCGAGAGATCGACTGAATCGCCCTGGCTCGCGGCGGCGACGCTGGACCGATATCTTCAAGCGGTGGGGCAGCCCCAGATCTACGGCACCCAGACCATGATGCGACGGGGCGAACAGCCGACACGCGAGCCTTTCAATCACGCCCTCATACCCGACAGCATCAGGAGGGTGCTCGCTGTATCTACCCGTGCTGCCGAGGAAGCGCGTCTGGCCGCGCAGACCGCAACCGACGGCGCCCCAACACCCCGATAACGGTCCAAGACAGCGCCCGCTAAGGGTCGAAAGCTGACATTGACGGATGCTGCAGCTAATCGCTCAGTTCTGGAATGAGCGTGCTGAGTGTGGCGCCGGGGGTCCAAAGCGCGGCATTCCACCCGCGCGCACGCGCGGCTTCGACATTTTTTGCAATGTCGTCGATGAAGGCGATTGCCGACGCGGGCAAATCCACGCGTTGCTCTACCGCTGCATAGAAATCCTGTGACGGTTTCGAAACGCCAAGCTGTGCGGCGTAGTGCATGTCGTCAAACCGGTCGCGAAGCTTGAGCGTATCCCACAGATAGGACGCGCGTTCATGCTCCTGAACGGTCGCCAGGTGCAGCGGCACGCCTGACGCCCGGACCTCAGCCAGTTGCAGCAGCAGGGCCTCGTCCAGATGGGCGTCGCCTTCGAACCAGTAGCGGATCAGCTGATCACAGCTGACATGCGGCGCGACGTCCGCGAGCGCGGGCGCCAATCGGTCCCGCAGCGTTGCGCGGCCATGAACGACGTCGTCCCACCACGGCTTGAAGAAGCGGTCTTGCAGCGCTTGGCGCGGAATACCCAGATCCTCTTCAATACGAGCGGACCATCCTGATGGATCGGGGTGACGAACCACGACGCCATCGACATCCACCATCAACACGGCCGGTTTCATCAGACCTGCAGCCCATCACACCTCGAGACAGAGGCATTCTGCTGGTTTGCAATCCGGCTGCAAGAGACGCGAAACGAGGTTCGCTTATAGATCGGGGGAGACGTCACTGGCGAAGGGCGAGCGATCCTGCCCCTGCTATCGCACACGTCCCAAAATCCCCTGTTAACCCGCGACGGGGCACCCTCAGCGTCTTGGCCGGGAATCAGTTCGGTCGAAGGAGCCGGGATGGCGGACCTGTCGGGCGTCCAGAGGGCCGCCTTGGCCCATTTGATCGAACGGTGTCCGGACCGGATCCTGTCGCAGCTGCTGGGGCTGGCGGGAGCGATGGCGGGCGACCGGGCGGGCGCGATGCGCGAAATGGTCGAGGTCGAGTTGCTGGACCGTCGTCGTCGCGATGTCGCTTTCGGGCCTCTGGCCCCGTTGTTTCATCCGCGTGAAGACGGGCTGGGCGGGCTGGATTTTCCGGCGGACCTCCTGGTGCGGCTGTGGCGCGCGGCGACGCGCGGCGAGCCTGAGCTGCTGCCTCAGCTGGATCGCGACGACGACCTGTCGCGCATGGTCGCCGACCGCCTGTGCCACAGCGCCGCCGTGGTGCTGCGCGATGCGTCGGACGTGGTCTGGCCGGACGTCGGGCCGGAGCGGGTCGAGACCATGGCGGCCTGTCTGGATCTGGCGCCGGTGATGCGGCGGGCGCTGCCGTATCTGCCGGCTTGGATCGGACGGCCGGGCGTCGCCGAGCTGGCGGAACTGAAGCTGGCTTTGCGGCAGGCTTCGGCGGTTGGTCCGGGCGGCGTCGAGCGGCTGCTTGAGATTGTCTTCGCCCATATGCCGGACGCGCGGCTGATGTTGCGTGTGCTCAGCTTGATCGGCGCGTCAGGGCGCGAGGCGGCGACTGGGCGTGAGGAAGCGGATCGATTGATCGATCGGGTCGTGTCGGCCTTGGCGCAGCGCGCCGCCGAGGTCGTCGCACTCAACCCCGTCGCAGATGAGAATGAGCATAGGCGGCTGGCGGCCGGGCTGAACTGGTGCGCTGAAACCCTGGCCGAGATTGATGTCGCACTGTCGCTTGGAACCGACAGCGTCCGGGCCAAGGCCGTGCGTCAGGCGCGCCTGAAAATAGCGCTGCGCCTGTCCGAGCATTTCGCCGCAGCGGAGAAGGCGGTCGACGCGGTTCTGCCGGTCGAACGGACGGCTTTGGCGGGACGGATGACGCGGCCTACCCCGCGTCTGGATCAGGCGCCGGACCTGCAGGCGGCGGCGAAGGCGCGTGCGCTTTTGGCGCTGACGGGGCAGGTGCGCGACATCACTGCGGTGTTCGGCTGTGAAGCCGAGCGCCGCCAGACGGCCGAGGCCCTGACCGGGCGGTTGGCGACCTGGGCGGATGAGGCGATCGAGCGGTTGAACGACGGCCGGGCCACGGATGAGGTCGTGGCGCGCAAGCGCATCGGACTGACCGCCGAACTTCTGGGCCTGCTCGGAGCGCGGGACGCTTCGCGCACGGTGCGGCGGCGATTGGCTATTGCAGGTTCCAACGCAGGTGCGGCGTCGCGCGCCTCGCCTCCGGCCGCCTGATCCGCTACAGCGGCGGCCATGACGATCTTCTGGATCATGACGGCCCTGGCGACGGCGCTGGCGGGCCTGGCGGTGCTGTCCGCCGCGCGACGCGGGGCGGAGGCCGAGAGCGTGGCGGATCGCGACGCGGGCGCGCGCGAACTGGCCGAGCTGGACCGGCTGAAGGCGCGGGGCCTGCTGGACGAGGCGAGCTGGACCGCCGCGCGAGCCGAAGCGGGCCGTCGCCTGCTGGCCGCCCACCGCGCGGATCGCCGTCCGGTGTCGCGCTCGGCCGACCGCTATTGGGTGCTGGGCGGGATCGGAGCGGCCGCCGCCGCGTCGCTGGGCCTCTATGTCGTCTTCGGCGCGCCCGGCATGAAGGATCAGGCCTATGAGACCCGCGTGCGCGAATGGGCCTCGACGCCTGAGGCGCTGGAGCCGGCGCAGGTCGCGGCCGTGCTGGGGCAGGTGGTCAAGGATCGACCCGACGACCGTCTGGCCCTGACCATGCTGGGCGCCGCCCGGTTCGAGGCGGGCGACCCCATCGGCGCGGCCTCGGCCTTCCGCCGCGCCCTGGCCATCCAGCCGGACGACGCCCAGAGCTGGGCGCGGCTGGGCGAAAGCCTGGTGCGGGCCAATGACGGCGTGGTCGACGGCGACGCCGAGGCGGCCTTCCGCCAGGCGGTCAAGCTGGATCCCGACCAGTTGGGCGCGCGCTTCTATCTGGGCGAGGCCGCCCTGGCGCGCGGCGACCGGGCCGAAGCCGAGGCCATGTGGACGCCGTTGATCGCCGTGCTGGCGCCGTCGGATCCGCGCCGCGCCGACCTGCAGAACCGCCTGGCCGAGGCCGTCCGATGAGCCGTTGGCCCGACCTTAACCTCGCCCTATACGCGGTGGTGTTTTCCGCCGTCCCCGGATCGCCGACATGAGCTGGTTGCCCAAATCGCCCAAGGCGCGCCGCCGCCTGTGGGTCGTCATCGCTGCGGCGCCGGTGCTGGCGCTGGCCGTCGGCCTGTCGCTGTGGGCGATGAAGGACAATGTGACCTTCTTCTACTCCCCCTCGGAGGTGACGCCGCAGAAGGTTCCGGCCGGTCAGATGATCCGTCTGGGCGGTCTGGTCGAGGCGGGCAGCGTGCACAAGGCCGCCGACGGCTCGGTCGTCTTCGTCGTCACCGACAACGGGGCGACGGCGCAGGTGATCTATCACGGCGATCTGCCCGACCTGTTCCGCGAGGGGCAGGGCATTGTGGCGCAGGGCGCCTTCCGCCCCGACCGCACCTTCGAGGCCAGCCAGGTGCTGGCCAAGCACGACGAGACCTATATGCCGCGCGAAGTCGCCGACCGGCTGAAGGAAAAGGGCGAGTGGCGGCCCGAGGGCGACGAGGCCGCGCCCGCCGCCGCAACCGTGCAGCAGGGGGCCTGAGCCTTGATCGTCGAACTGGGCGCCTTCGCCCTGATCCTGGCGCTGGTGCTGTCGGTGCTCAGCCTGGCGCTGACCACGGCGGGCCGTCTGCGGTTCAGCCCGGTGCTGGCCGGGGCGGGGGGCGGCGCCATGCTGGCCTCGGCCGCGGCGATCGCCCTGGCCTTCGCCGCCCTGATCTACGCCTTCGTGGTGTCGGACTTCTCGGTGTCGAACGTGGCCATGAACAGCCACACCGACAAGCCGGTCTTCTACAAGGTCGCCGCCGCCTGGGGCAGCCATGAAGGCTCCCTGCTGCTGTGGTGTCTGGTGATGACGGTCTTCGGCGGGGCGCTGGCGTTGGCGCGCGGCCTGCCGTTCGGGCTGAAGACCTCGGCCGTGGCCGTGCAGGCGGCCCTGTCGAGCCTGTTCCTGGCCTTCGCCGCCTTCACCTCCAACCCCTTCTTCCGGCTGGATCCGGCGCCGGTGCAGGGCGCGTCGCTGAACCCCCTGCTGCAGGATCCGGCGCTGGCGGTGCACCCGCCGCTGCTCTACGGCGGCTATGTCGGCTTTTCGGTCTGCTTCTCGCTGGCGGTCGCCGCCCTGATCGAGAAGCGCGTCGATCCGGCGTGGGGCCGCTGGGTGCGGCCGTGGGCGCTGGCGTCCTGGGCCCTGCTCACCGTCGGCATCGCCCTGGGCTCCTTTTGGGCCTATTACGAACTGGGCTGGGGCGGCTGGTGGTTCTGGGATCCGGTCGAGAACGCCAGCTTCATGCCGTGGCTGGCGGGCGCGGCCCTGCTGCACTCGGCCATTGTGACAGAGCGGCGCGGGGCGCTGGCGGGCTGGACGGTCTTTCTGGCGATTCTGGCCTTCACCTTCTCCATGCTGGGCGCCTTCCTGGTGCGCTCGGGCGTGCTGACCTCCGTCCACGCCTTCGCCGTCGATCCCCAGCGGGGGATGATGTTGCTGGCCATCCTGGGCGTGGCGGCGGGCGCGGCCTTCATCCTGTTCGCCTTGCGCGCCCCGGCCATCCGCTCGGGCGCCGCCTTCGCCCCGGTCAGTCGTGAAGGCGCGCTGGTGCTGAACAACCTGTTCCTGACGGCGGCGGCGGCCACGGTGCTGTTGGGCACCCTGTATCCGCTCATTCTGGAAGGCGTGACGGGGGCGACCATTTCGGTCGGCCCGCCCTATTTCAACGCCGTCTTCAACCCGTTGATGATCGTCGCCTGTCTGATCCTGCCCGCCGGGCCGCTGTTGGCCTGGAAGCGGGGCGATCTGAAAGGCGCCCTGCAGCGCCTGTGGCTGGCCGCCGCCCTGGCCATCGCCGCCGCCTTCGCCGCCTTCTTCCTGTTCGAGCCGAAGAAGGCGCTGGCCGCCGCAGGGCTGGGCGTCGGCGCCTGGCTGATCGGCGGGGCGCTGGCGGAGCTGGGCGTGCGCACCAAAGCCTTCCGCGCGCCCTTGGCTGAGACGCTGCGCCGCGCCAAGGGCCTGCCGCTGGGCGCCTGGGGCATGGCGCTGGCCCACGCCGGTCTGGGCGTCTTCATCCTGGGGGCCGTGGTCGAGACCAGTTTCAAGGCCGAGGCTGCGCTCGCCCTGCCGCTGGGCGGTGAAGTCGCCGCCGGACCGTGGAAGGCGCGGCTGGACGCGGTTCAGGTCATCGAGGGGCCGAACTATCTGGCCGAGCAGGGCCGTCTGACCATCATGCCGGTCGACGGCCGCGCGCCCGAGCGCGTCATCACCGCCGAGCGCCGCTTCTTCCCGGCGGGCGGCCAGACGACGACCGAGGTCGGCCTCGACTTCCGCGGCCTAGACGACGTTTACGCGGTCATGGGCGACCGCGCGGCGACGGATACGGGGGAGCGCGCCTGGATCGTGCGCATCTATTACAACCCGTGGGCGCGGCTGATCTTCCTGGGACCGGCGTTGATGGCGCTGGGCGGGCTGATCTCCCTGCTGGACCGGCGCCTGCGCGTCGGGGCGGGTTCGCGCGTGAAGAAGGCCGCCCAGCCGAGCGAGCCAGTCGAGGCGCAGGCGTGAGGCGCGCCGCCGCCCTGTTCGCCGCCGTCTTGCTGGCCGGCGCCGCCGCGCCCGCGCTGGCTGAGCCGCCGCCTGCGCCTGACCTGCCCCTGGCCGATCCGGCCCAGGAGGCCCGCGCCCGCGCCCTGTTCGGCGACATCCGCTGCGTCGTCTGCCAGCACGAATCCATCGCCGACAGCCCGGCCGGCATCGCCGCCGACCTGCGCGGTCTGGTGCGCGAACAGATCGCCGCCGGAAAGACCGACGACGAGATCAAGGCCGACCTGCTGCGCCGCTACGGCGACTATGTGCTGTTCAAGCCGCCGCTGCGGATCGGCACCTGGCTGTTGTGGTTCGGCCCCTTCGCCCTAGCGGCGGGGGCGGGCGTGGTGCTGGTCCTGCGGGCGCGTCGGCGCAGTGCGGGCGAGGCCGCGCCCCTGACGCCGGAAGAAGAACGCGCCCTGGCCGCCCTGACGGCGGACGACGAAGCGGGGCGCTGAGCTACGCCCTATCTCCCGCTCATCCCGGCGGCCGCCGGGATCCAGGTCTTTGGGTGTAAACGTGGCGGATGATGTTCTCACTGAGCCCCGGCGTCCGCCGGGGTGAACGGGGAGAAGGGGCTGGCTCCTGTGCGTTTGGAAAGCCTTTTGCCGCCTTCCTGACGCAGACGCGCCACACCGCGAACGACGATCAGGAACAATCATCGCGACGGCGTGCATTGGCTTGAGCCGTAACGCCCTATATCCATGGGCGAACGGAGCTTTTCCGTATCCGCCAGTAGAGACTGCAAGGACGACGATGCTGAAACGCAAGGAGTTCATTCTGGGGGCCGCTGTCGGCCTGACCTTCGCCGCCGCCGCGACGGCGGGCGGGGTCATCACCTGGCCGGGCGCCGAAGCCGCGCCCGCCGCCAAGGTCGGACAGCTGGTTCCCTCGGCCGGGGCCGGAGCCTTGGCCTTCGCCCCGCCGCAGGGCGCGCCGCTCAGCTTCGCCGACATCTTCCAGCAGGTCGCCCCCGCCGTGGTGCAGATCGACGTGAAGACCCGCGTCCAGCGTCCGCGCGGCGGCGTGTTCCAGATTCCCGGCTTCGGCGCCGTGCCCATCCCCGGCGCGCCGGGCGGCTCGGGCGAGGGTGAGGAAGATAACTCGACCACGGCGATGGGCGCCGGTTCGGGCTTCCTGATCTCGGCCGACGGCTTCATCGTCACCAACAACCACGTCGTCGAGAACGCCGAGGAGATCAGCGTCAAGTTCAGCGACGGCCGTGAGTTGAAGGGCAAGCTGATCGGCCGCGACGAGGGCACCGACCTGGCGGTCATCAAGGTCGAGGGGTCGGCCTTCCCCTTCGTCAGCTTTGAAGAAAGCGCCGAGCCGCGCGTCGGCGACTGGGTCATCGCCGTGGGCAACCCCTTCGGCCTGGGCGGCACGGCGACGGCGGGCATCGTTTCGGCCAAGTCGCGCGACATCGACCCGGTCGGCTACAACGAATATCTGCAGATCGACGCGGCCATCAACCGGGGCAACTCGGGCGGGCCGACCTTCGACATCTATGGCCGCGTGATCGGGGTGAACACGGCGATCTTCTCGCCGTCGGGCGGCTCGGTCGGCATCGGCTTCGCCATCCCGGCCAGCACGGCCAAGGCTGTCACCGACAAGCTTATGCGCGGCGAAAGCGTCGAGCGCGGCTATCTGGGCGTGCAGATCCAGACCCTGTCCAAGGAGGCGGCCGCCGCCCTGGGGCTGAATGAAGACACCAAGGGCGCCTATGTCGCCGAGGTGACGGCCGGCGCCCCTGGCGAACGTGGCGGGATGCAGATCGGCGATGTGGTCGTCAGCGTGAACGGCGATGCGGTCGACAGCTCGACCGAACTGACACGCCGCGTGGCCCGCGCCAAGCCCGGCGACACGCTGCGGCTGGAAGTTCTGCGCGACGGCAAGCGCCAGACGTTGAACATCCGCGCGGGCACCCGTCCGTCGGAAGCCGAACTGAACGGCGGCCAGGATTCGGGCGCTCAGCAACCGGGCGAGGACGGCGCGGCTGTCGGCCAGTCGATCGAGGGCATGACGGTGACGCCGATCACTGCGGCCCTGCGTCAGCGCTATTCCATCCCCGACGGCACTGAGGGCGTCGTTCTCACCGCCGTGGCGCCTCGTTCGGAGGCGGGCAAACTCGGAATGCGCCCCGGCTTCGTAATCCAGCGCGCCAACAACCGTGTGGTCCGCTCGGAAGCGGATCTGAAGGCGGCCGTTGATGCGGCACGGACGGCGGGACGGCCGGGGGTCTTCCTGCTGATCCGGACACCGGCGGGCAATACCTCGACGGTTCTGCCCTTCGCCAAGTCTGAATAAGGCGTAACTCACGGGATCGGCGGCGATGCGCTAACATCGCCGCCGAATCTTTTTTGGGAGGCTGCATGCGTATTCTGGTGGTTGAGGACGACGCTGAAGCCGCGACCGCCATGGTGCGCGGCCTGAGCGAGGCCGGGCACGAAGTCACCCATGCGGTGGACGGCGCCTTCGGCCTGCTTGAGTCGCAGAAGGGCGGCTACGACGTCTATGTCGTGGACCGCATGATGCCGCGCCTGGACGGTGTCGGCATGGTCGAGACCATCCGCAAGGGCGGCGACCAGACGCCGGTCCTGTTCCTGTCCGCCCTGGGCGAGGTCGAGGACCGCGTCACGGGTCTGAAGGCGGGCGCCGACGACTATCTGGTCAAGCCCTATGCCCTGGCCGAACTGGTCGCGCGGGTCGAGGCCCTGTCGCGCCGCCGCGAGACGGGCGGGGTCCAGACCGTGCTCAAGGTCGGCGACCTGGAGATGAACCTGATCGCCCGCACCGTCCACCGCGACGGCCAGGAGATCGACCTGCAGCCGCGCGAGTTCCAGCTGCTGGAGTTCCTGATGCGCCACGCGGGCCAGTCGGTCACGCGCACCATGCTGCTGGAGAAGGTCTGGGAGTACCACTTCGACCCTCAGACCAACGTCATCGACGTGCACATCAGCCGCCTGCGCTCCAAGATCGACAAGGGTTTCGACAGGGCCATGCTGCAGACCGTGCGCGGTGCGGGGTACCGGCTGGAGGCGTAAGGCGCGCAATCTTTCTCCCTCCCCTTCATGGGGAGGGTGGCCGGCGCAGCCGGTCGGGTGGGGAGGGCTTGCAAATCATGGCGATCATCGCTCGAGCCCGCGCCATGCGAAAGGCGCTGACGCCACCCGAGGCGCGTCTGTGGGTGCAATTGAAGCTGTTGCGCGCTCAAGGGTTTCATTTTCGGCGGCAGGCGCCATTTCGCGGCTATTATCTCGACTTCGTCTGTTTTGACCAGCGCTTGGTCATAGAGGTGGACGGCGTCACCCACACGGTCGAGGCGCGGGCGAACAGGGACAGGGTGAGAGACGCGGTGCTGGCAGGCGAAGGGTTCACGACGCTGAGATTCGACAACGCCGCCGTTCGCGATGATCTGGACGGCGTGATGGCGGGGATAATGGGCGCGCTTGAAGCCCTCCCCACCCGGTCGCTGCGCGACCTCCCTCCCCATGAAGGGGAGGGAGAAAGCTGAAGTGAAGCTGCCCTCGCTCTTTCGACGGACGCCTTTCCGGCTGACGCTGCTGTTCCTAGCGCTGTTCGTGGCGACGGCCAGTGCGGTCCTGGCCTATGTCTATTTCGCCTCGGCGTCCGAGGCGCGGGCGCGGGCGGAGGCCAGCGTCAAGGCCGAGGTCGAGGGGCTGACGGCCGTCTATCGCACGCGGGGCCGCGACGCCCTGAATCAGGTGTTGGTCGAACGCACGCTGAAGGGCGGGCCCTACCTCTATCTGCTGATGGCGCCGGACCGCTCGGTCATTACCGGCAATGTCTCGGAATCGCCGCTGGATCCGCCCAGGGAAGACGCGCCGCCGTCGACCGCGCGCTGGGACGACTTCCGCCTGACCGATACGGACGAGGACGGCCGCGTGCGCCGTCGCGGGGCCATCGGCGTGGAGATGACCCTGTCCGGCGGCGAGCACCTGTTCGTGGGCGAGGACATCGGCGACATAGAGGCCTATCTGGCGCGGCTGACCCAGGCCCTGTGGGGCGCCATGGTCATGGTGCTGGTGCTGGGCGTCGGCGGCGGACTGTGGATCAGCCGGGGCGTCGAGCGCGCCATGGCCGGTCTGAACCGCGTGGTGGCGGCGGTGCAGGAGGGCGACTTGAAGACGCGCGTCCCGATCCGCCACTCCGGCGACGAGCTGGACGAACTGGCCGAGGGGCTGAACGGGATGCTGGACCGGCTGGAGGGCTCGATGGCCTCGATCCGCCACGCGGGCGACGCCATCGCCCATGACCTGCGCACCCCGCTGAACCGGATGAAGGCCAAGATGGAAGTCGCCCTGATCGACGCCGAGGCGGGGCGGACCTCGGGCGTCGACGCCCTCAGCGTGGCGCTGGACGAGGCGGACGCCCTGCTCAAGACCTTCAACACCGTCCTGGCCATCGCCCGGTTGCAGGCGGGCGGGGCGCCGGATCCCAAGATGTTCGACGCCGCTGATCTGGCCGCCGACATGGCCGAGCTCTACGAACCGGCGGGCGAGGACAAGGGGCTGGAGTTCGCCGCCGAGATCGAGAAGGGGCTGATGATCGAGGGCAACCAGCCCTTCCTGGCCCAGGCGCTCGCCAATCTGATCGACAACGCCATCAAATATACGCCGGAGGGCGGGGCGGTGATGTTCCGCGCGCGCCGCCGTTCGTCGGGCGATGTGGAGTTTTCCGTCACTGACAATGGGCCGGGCGTACCGGACGAGGATCGCGAGCGCGTGCTGCAACGCTTCGTCCGCCTGGACAATAGCCGCACCGAGCCGGGGTCGGGCCTGGGTCTGTCGCTGGTGACGGCGGTGGCCGAGGCCCACGGCGGGCGCATCCAACTGGACGAGGGGCCGGGCGTCTATGACGGGCGCGGGCCGGGCCTGCGCGTGGCTCTGATCCTGCCCGCCGCCAGCCGGGCGCTTGAGGCCGAGGCGTGAACCAGGTTCTGGCGACGCGGTTGCAGCCGTGCGGTCCCGTGCGCGACGCCGAGGCGGCGGCGCGCCTGCATGAACGGCTGGCCGAGGCGGCCGACGCCGACGGCTGGCGCGCGACGCTGGACGCGGCCTGGGCTGCGCTGGAGCCGGTCTTCGCCGCCTCGCCCTATCTGGCGGGCTTGGCGCGCCGCTGGCCGGATCGGCTGCGGCTGACGCTGGAGAGCGATCCCGAGGCGCGGCTGGCGGAGATTCTGGCGGCGACCGACGCCCTGACCGGCGCGCCGGACGAGGCCAAGGCGCCGCTGCGTCATTTGAAGGCGGAACTGCATCTGCTGACGGCGCTGTGCGATCTGGGCGGGGTCTGGAATCTGGATCAGGTGACGAGCGCCCTGTCGCGCTTCGCCGATGCGGCGGCGCGGGCGGCGCTGAGGATCACGGCCGACGATTGGCGCAGGCGCGGGCGTCTGGTCTCGGCGCCTGACGATCCGCGCGGGCCGGTTCCGGGCCTGTTCGTCCTGGCCATGGGCAAGGGCGGGGCGTTCGAGCTGAACTATTCCTCGGACATCGACCTGTCGCTCTTCTACGAGCCGGAAGCGCTGGAAACCGCCCTGTCTGAAGGCGTGGAGATGCAGGGCTTCGTCAACCGCCTGGCGCAGGGGCTGACGGCCCTGTTGGCCGAGCGGACGGCGGACGGCTACGTCTTCCGGGTCGATCTGCGGCTGCGGCCCGATCCGTCGTCGACCCCGCCGGTCGTCGCGGCGCCGATGGCGCTGGCCTACTATGAATCCGTCGGCCAGAACTGGGAGCGGGCGGCCTTCATCAAGGCCCGCGTCTGCGCCGGGGATGCGGCCGAGGGCGCCGACTTCCTGAAGGCGCTCGTCCCTTACATCTGGCGGCGCAGCCTGGACTATCAGGCGGTACTCGACATCCAGTCGATCAAGAAGCAGATTCACGTTCATAAGACCGGCGAAGGACTGGAGGCGGCGGGCGCCAATCTGAAGCTGGGTCGGGGCGGCATCCGCGAGATCGAATTCTACGTTCAGACCCAGCAACTGATCCTGGGCGGCCGCGACCGGTCCTTGCGCTCGCCGCGCACCCTGGAGGCGCTGGACGCCCTGGCCGCCGCCGGCCACGTCGCGCCCGAGGCGCGCGACGAACTGCACGCCGCCTATGTCGAGTTGCGCGCGCTGGAGCATCGGGCGCAGATGCTGGCGGACGAACAGACCCACATCCTGCCCGTCGATCCCGAACGCCGCGCCGATGTGGCGGCCCTGGCGGGGCAGGGCGATCTGGCCGCCTTCGATGCCGAAATCGAGCGCCTGCTGGTGCGGGTCAACGCCCGCTATGGCGAACTGTTCGAGGGCGGCGAAGACCTGTCCTCGCCCTACGGCAGCCTGGTGTTCACGGGGGTGGAGAACGATCCCGGCACGCTGGAGACGCTGGCGCGCATGGGCTTTTCCGAGCCCGCCACGGTGTCGGACACCATCCGCAGCTGGCACCATGGCCGCATCCAGGCGACGCGCACGGCGCGGGGACGCGAGCTGTTCACCCGCCTGGCGCCGCAACTGCTGACGGCGGTGGCCAGGACGGGTGCGCCGGACGCGGCCTTCCGCCGGTTCGCCGTCTTCTTCTCGGGCCTCAGCGCCGGGGTGCAGGTGCAGGCCCTGTTCCTGAACCAGCCCAAGCTGTTCGACCTGGTGGTCGGGGTCATGGCCTTCGCGCCGCGACTGGCGCGGGCGCTGGGGCGTCAGCCGCAGGCCCTGGACGGAGTGCTGGACGCGCGCTTCATGACGGCCCTGGGCACCGACACCGGCCTGGCCGATCAGGTGGTGCGCGAGGCGCATGAGGCCGGCGATTTCGAAGGGGCCATGAACGCCGTGCGTCGTCTGCACCGTGAACAGACCTTCCGCATCGGCATGCATGTCGTCACCGGCCGGACCACGGCCGAGCAGGCCGGGCTGACCTACACCTCCCTGGCCGACGCCTGCATGAAGGGGCTGGCCCCAGCGGCCCTGGCCGAGGCTGAGCGAATGGGCGGGGCCTTCGACGGCGCGGTCGCCGTGGTGGCCCTGGGCAAGGCCGGGTCGCGTGAGATGACGGCGGGATCGGACCTGGACCTGATGACCGTCTATGCGGCGCCGCCAGAGGCGATCTCCGCCGGGCGCGGCTGGAGCGCCGAGACCTTCTACGGCCGCTTCACCCAGCGGCTCATCGCGGCCCTGTCGGCTCATACGGCCGAAGGCGGTCTGTATGAGGTGGACATGCGATTGCGGCCGACCGGCTCCAAGGGGCCGGTGTCGGTGCGGCTGGAGACGTTACAGGCCTATTACGCCGAAGAGGCGGACACATGGGAGTTCATGGCCCTGACGCGCGCCCGGGTGGTCTGGGCCAGTGATGCGACGTTCGGTCCGCGCGTCACGGCGGTGCTGGAGGAGGCTCTGCGGCGGCCGCGCCCCGGCGTCGATGCGGCGCATGACGTGCGCGCCATGCGCGACCTGATGGAGCGCGAGCGACGGGCCAAGGGGTTCTGGGATCTGAAGCTGTCGGCGGGCGCGCAGGTGGATGCGGAGTTCGTCGGCCAGTATCGTCAGCTGACGGCCGCCGCCGCTGGCCGACCGTTGACCGTCTCGACGCTTGAGGCGCTGAAGGATGACCCGATCCTGGCTGAAAGCTGGCGCACGCATCAGCAGTTGTCGCAACTGACGGCCTGCGCCTTCGAGGACAGGAACGACCCGGATCAGGAGCCGTCAGGCTTTCAGAAGCGCCTGGCCGCCACGGTAGGCGCGCCCGATTTCGATACGCTGAAAGCGCGCCTGATCGATCTGCGGATGCGGGCGCGGCGGGCGTTCGATGCGGTCCTGCCGCCTATCCGCGACGGAAACTGATCCGGATCGCGTTCAATCTCTCGACAGGGATGCTTTCGGGGCGGCTTCGCCCCAGGAGACCATCGAGATGAAGACCACATTCGCCGCCGCCGCTGTTTCCGTCTTGCTGTTGACGCTGGGCGGGGTTGCCGCCGCACAGACCACGGCGCCCGGAACGGCGCCCCAGCGCCAGGCGCGCATGGCCCAGCCGGTCACTCAGGCCGACTTCGTTCAGCGCCGCGTCGAGCGGCTGCGCGCCGCAGATGCGAACCGCGACGGCCAGGTCACGGCCGAGGAGATGCGCGCGCATGCTCAGGTGCGCCGCGCCGAACGTCGCGCCGCCCAGTTCGATCGGCTGGACGCGGACAAGAACGGCGCCGTCAGCCGCGCCGAATTCGAGGCTCCCCGCCAGCAGGCGCGGGGGGATGGTCGTGAACGCGGCGGCCGTTGGGGCCATGCGCGCCGGGACGCGGAACAGGGGCGCATGGGCGGGCGTGACATGCGCGGCGAGGCTGACCGCTTCCCCATCGCCATCGCCGAGGTTGAACGCAAGGCGACCGAGGCCTTCGTCCGCATGGACGCGAACCGCGATGGAACGCTGACGGTGGAGGAGCGCCGCGCCGCCATGCAGGCGGGCCGCGCCGAGATGCGTCAGAGGCGCGAGCCGCGCCCGGCGTCGCCTTCGGCGCCGGTTTCGGAGTAAGGTGATGTCGGGGACGGCGGATGGACCGCTCGCCCTTTTCTCGGCCGACCAAAGAGGCGTGATTGGCGAAGACCGCCGACCCCGACGAGGACCTGGTGAAGCGCGTAGGCGCGGGCGATCCTGCAGCCGTTCAGGCCATGGTCGCGCGCAAGCTGCCGCGCATGTTGTCGCTCGCCCAGCGAATGCTGGGCGATGCGGCGGAGGCTGAGGACGTGGCCCAGGAAGCGATGCTCAGAGCCTGGCGACAGGCGCCGCGCTGGACGCCGGGGCAGGCGCGCTTCGACACCTGGCTGCATCGGGTGGCCCTGAACCTTTGCTATGACCGGCTGCGGCGACGGCGCGAGATCGCGACGGACATGCCGCCGGATGGAATCGACGACGGACCGGCGCCGGACCGGGGCCTGTTGGCCGCCGAGACCGGGGTCCGGGTTGAGCGCGCGCTGGCGCGCCTGCCTGAGCGCCAGCGCGAGGCTATCGTCCTGTGCCACTATCAGGAGCTCGGCAATATCGAGGCGGCCGCCCTGATGGAGATCAGCGTCGAGGCGCTGGAAAGCCTGTTGTCGCGCGGGCGACGGGCGTTGCGAACGGCGCTCGCGGACATGGCGCCGCATGGCGCTGCGAAGGCGATGGGGAGATAGGGGGCTGAAGATGACGACGATGAACCTGGAACGTTTTGAGTATCTGGCCGACGCCTATGGCGCAGACCTGCGACGCTGGCCCGAGGCCGAGCGCGAGGCGGCGCGGCTGCTGATGGCCGCTGATCCGCGCGCCGGTGTCGTGCTGACCGAGTCCGACCTGGTGGACGCTTTCCTGGACGCCGCGCCGCGCCAGGCGCCGTCGCATGCGCTGCGTGAGCGGGTCATCGCCGATGCTGCGGGCGCGCGCCTGGGACAACGCCGGCGCGGGCTGGGGCCTCTGGCCTGGATGTCGGGCGCAGGCTGGGCGGCGGCGGCCTGTGCGGGCGTGGCCTTCGGCATGGTGCTGACCGGTCAGATGACGGCCGAGACCCGCGCCGACACCGTGCTTTATCAGGCCAGTCTGACGGCGCCTGACGACGCAGAAATCCTGGCCGCAGGCCTGGGGAGATAAGCATGAACAAGGGTCTGAAGATCGCCCTGGCCGCGTCGGTCGCTTTGAATATCTTCGCCGTGGTCGGCGGGGGCACCGCCTGGGTGCTGTCGCGCAAGGCGGCGGAACAGGCGGCCGAGGGGCGCAAGCCGGGCCGCAGCGAACCGGTCTGGGCTGTGGTCGAGGCGCTGCCGTCGGCCGTGCGCGATCAGGTGAAGGGCGAACTGCGCGCCAACGCCCTGCAGGCGCGACCGGACTTTGAGGACTCGCGCGCGGCGCGACGCGAGGCCATCGCCTTGACGGCGTCCGACAGCTTCGACGCGGTGGCGGTCGCAGCCTTACTGGAACGCTCTCGCGCGTCCGAGATGCGTGGACGCGCCCGTCTGGAAGCCGGGGCGGTCGAGACCCTGGGGCGCCTGTCGCCGGAAAACCGCAAGGCTTTGGCGCCCATTCTGTCGCGTCACAAATCGAAATCGCGCGAGAAGTGCAATCAGACGCCGCCGCCGCAGGCGACGGAAAAGGCCAAGGATCAGGCGGGTGATCAGGCCGCCCGCTGAACCCGTTGAATCGGGGCGCCGAGCGGGGCCATAGCGCCTGCGGGAGCGCACACGGGCAGATCAAACCAGACCGTGGTGCCGCGTCCAGGTTCGCTGTCGATCGTCATCTGGCCGCGATGCAGCTCGATCAGGGACTTGGTCAGGGCGAGGCCCAGTCCCGTGCCCTGCGTCGATTTGGAATGCTGGCCCTCGACCTGTTCAAACGGTTGAGCCAGACGGCTCAGATCCTGCGCTGAGATGCCGATGCCGGTGTCCGCGACGGCGATCCGCATCGTCTCATTGTTCAGCGGGACGACGCTGACTTTTACGGCGCCGCCTTCGGGGGTGAACTTCACGGCGTTTGAGATCAGGTTCAGCAGCACCTGCTTCAGTCCGCGCTGATCGGCTTCCACGCGAAGGTCGTCGGGGCAGGACAGGCTGAGGCGCAGTTGTGATTCCAGCGCCTTGCCGCGCATCAGCCGCACGGCGTCGGCGCACAGCTGGTCCAGGGCCACGACTTCATAGTGGAGCGTCAGTTTGCCGGCTTCGATCTTGGCCATGTCCAGGATGTCGTTGATCAGGCTGAGCAGGTGCTGGCCCGAGGCGTGGATGTCGGCGGCGTAACCCTTGTAGCGATGGTCGCCCAGGGGGCCGAACATCTCGCCCGCCATGATTTCCGAGAAGCCGTTGATGGCGTTCAGCGGCGTGCGCAGTTCATGGCTCATATTGGCCAGGAACTCGGACTTGGCGCGGTTGGCGTCCTCGGCGCGGGTCATGGCGACCTCGTATTTGCGCGCCAGCAGCGACAGCTTGTCCTGGCTGGCCTCCAGTTCCTCGACCATGGCGCGCAGTTCGTCGGCGGCGCGGCGGCGTTCAGCCTCCTGGCGACGCACAACGGTGATGTCGGCGCAGATGACCACCGTGCCGCCGTCGCCGGTGAACCGTTCAGCCATCTGCAGCCAGCGACCGTCCTTCAACTCGACCTCGCGCACGCCCGCGCGCCCCTCGACGGAGGGCCGTTCGGTCTTGATGGCGTCTGCGGCGATCCGCGTCAGCTCGTCCTTCAAGGCGCCGCGCCGCACCACGCCCGGCGGAAAGGCGAAGGCGTCCTGGAAACCCTGGTTCCACAGGATCAGCCGCCCGCGCCGGTCGAACAGGACGAAGGCGTCGGACACGCTTTCGATGGCGTCGCGCAGGCGGCTCTCGGCGGCCTGGGCCTGGGCCTTGGTGCGGCGGGCGTCGGTGACGTCCAGCGCAACGCCCATCAGGCTGACGAAGGCGCCGTCGCGGCGCGGCTGGCGCGACTGGCCGCGTGCATCGATCCAGCGGATGCTGCCGGACTTCAAGGGTATGGGGAAGGCGGCCTCGAAGGCGCCATGCAGGGCCGCTTCGTCCAAGGCCTGATGCAGGGCGTCGCGATATGAAGGGTGGACCCGGTCCATCAGCGCCTGCGTCGTCAGACGCGACCCGTGCTCGACCTCAAGCAAGGCGGCCATGTAGTCCGACAGGACCATTTCGCCGCGGCCGATGTCCCATTCCCAAACGCCGCAGCGCGCCGCCTCGACCGCCACGCGAAAGCGTCGCTCGGTTTCGACCCAACGCCGCCCGACGCGCATCTGACGCCAATTTTGCACTGCGATCACAGCCAGCATCAGCACCACCAGCAGCAGAGGGCCGGCCAGCACCCAGGCGTCTTCGAGCCAGGCGGCCAGGCCATGGGCGTGCGGCAGTGCGGCGACGACCGACAGGCCCGTGTCGCCGATGGGGGCGACGGCCGCCAACTGCGCCCGACCGTCCGGCCCCTTGACCGCGCGGCCCGGCTCGGCCTGAGTCTGACCGGACGGCATGACGCTCAGGGCGGCGTCTTTCAGCGTGGCCTTCAGCGACGGCAGGGGCGTGCGGGCCAGAAGCACCGTCCCGCCCGCTGCCGTGACGCTTTGGGTCAGGCCGTCGTCGCCCAACTGGACGGCGTGAAGGGCGATTGCTGGCGCGGAGAGCCGTGCGCCGCTGGCGGCCAGGACGCGGCCTTCGGGGCTCAGGATCATGAAGGCGGCTTCGGGGGCCAGGGCGCGGGCCTGATCCAGGGCGGCGGCGGGGTGACCGGGGGCCTGGGCCAGTGCGCGCGCGCCGGCGCGCAGGGCCAGAGCGGCGCGATCCGCCTGGGCCTCGACCTGAGAGGCGGCCAGGCGGGCCTCCAGCGCCAGAGCCTCGATGCGGGCGGCCTCGGCTTCACGGCGCGGACGGTCCGCCTCACGCAGCACCAACAGGGCGTAGGCGGCCAAGGCCAGGGCGACGGCGAGCGCCAGGATGCGCACCCAGGGCGCGGATCGCGCGTCCTGCTGGTCCGTGGCCCTGCGGCCCGGCTCATAGCTGCGCCGCTCTGTGCCCTGCAAAGGCGACCTCCTGTGCCGATTCAACGCGGAATCTAGGCTGCGTCGCCGACTCCTGTCGAGGGTCGGCGGGGCCGGAAGCTGCGCCGGGGCGCTAAGCGTCGGTTTCGGAAAGGGTTACATCTTCGCGGGCGGCGGGCCGCGTCGCTTCAGGCGGGGGCGCCAGGACGTCGGTGATCCGGCGCAGCACGGTCTGGGCCTGACGCGCCAGGCGCACGGTCTCCGGCGGGGCGTCCTCAGGCGCTTCGGCGACCGAGGCCAGAAGTTCTCGCGCCAGCCCCATCAATTCCGGCGCGGCGGCGATCAGACGCGACTGGAATTCGATGCGTTGGGGATCGCGGTCGTATTCCGCGCCCGGCACGCGCCAGCCGCCCCAGTCCGCCTTGTCCGTGACGACGACCGGATAGCTGCCGGGGAAGGGATGATGGGCGCAGTCGGCGGCGTCCTGCCACTTGTTGCGGGCGCGCAGGACGCGCCAGTCGCCCAGGGCGGTGGCGGCGCGGTCCTCGGCCGGAAGCTGCAGCTCGCCGGCGGCGAATTCACGACCCAGCCCCACGTCGTAGGTGATGCGGACAGGCTCGTCGAAGCCCTTGGCCCAGACAGGGTTGACCTTTTCGACCTGGGCCCAGACGCCGACGCTCTCGACCCAGACCTTCTGGCCCTTCTGGAACTGGGCGCGCGCCATGCCGGACTCCCCTCGCGATCAAGGGGGCAGCATGGCGCGCCAGCCGTTATCGCGGGGTTCCGCGAGATGGTTAGCGAGACCTTAAGTCATCATCCGGGGCGGGAAATCTCTTCCAGCGCCTCGCCGGCGTAGCGTTCCTTGACCCGCGTCGACAGGTCGCCCAGCGAGACCACGCCGACCAGGCGGCCGTCTTTGTCCACCACCGGCAGGCGGCGAATCTGGCGCGAGGACATCAGGTCCAGCGCGACCTTCAGGTCGTCGTCGGCCCGCACCACCAGGGCGTCGCGCGACAGCACGTCCAGCACCCGCGCCTCCGGCCCCGCGCCCGAGGCGACCGCGCGCACCACGATGTCGCGGTCGGTCAGGGCGCCGATCAACCGGTCGCCGTCGGCCACGGGGATGAAGCCGAAATCGCCCGCCGCCATGCGCCCGGCGACGTTCTGAAGGGTGTCTTCGGGACGGGCGACCTGCACGTCCTTGCTCATCACGTCGCGAATCTTCATGGCCTTCTCCCTTGGCGCGGCCGTTGCGGCCTGGCCTTAAGGAACCCGCGCCGCCGGTCGCGGTTCCGGCGGCGCGGGGCAGGCTAGGGCTCGCGACGTTCCGGCAGGCTCTGGGCGGCGCGGACCAGTTGCACGAACTCGGCCCGCTCGCCGTAGGGATCGGCGCCGCGCGCGCCCTGGGCCAGATCCAGCACCCGATCCCAGCCGTAGTCCGGCGCCATCCACGGATCGCCGCGCAGCTTCTGGCCGAAGGCGGCGACGGCCAGGGCCCAGCGGGTCGCCTCGGGCGGAGCGTCGGCGCGCGAACGGTCGGTCAACGGCTGCTGGATCAGCTCTGAACGCTGCTGGCCGGGCTGTTTGTAGCGCACCTGGATGAAGCCCAGTTCGCCGTTCGGATCGCCGTCGCCGGTCGCGACGCGGTTGTCGGGATAGCGACGCTCAGGGATTTGCGTCGGCCCGCCGACAGGCGTGATTTCATACAGGGCCGTGACGGAGGCGCCCGAGCCGACCTCGCCCGCATCGACGGCGTCGTTGTTGAAGTCTTCTTCGTTCAGCAGGCGGGTTTCGTAGCCGATCAGACGCCATTCGGCGACGCGGGCGGGGTTGAACTCGACCTGGATCTTCACGTCGTCGGCGATAGGGAAGGCGCCCCGGTCGAACATCGGCCCGAACAGACGACGGGCCTCATTCAGGTCGTCGACATAGGCCGCCGTGCCATTGCCTGCCTGGGCGATCGCCTGCATCCGGGCGTCCTGATAGTTGCCGCGTCCAAAGCCGTAGACGGACAGGTAGATCCCCGTCTTGCGCTTGTCGGCGACGTAGTCCTCCAGCCGCTTGTCGTCAGTGACGCCGACGTTGAAGTCGCCGTCGGTGAACATCAGGATGCGGTTGACCTTGTCGCGGCCGAAGCCGGCCTGGGCCTGGTCATAGGCGTTGGTCATGCCGGTGGCCCCGGCCGTGCCGCCCGAAGCCCGCAAGGAGGCGACGGCGCAGCGCAGTTTCAGCTTCTGCGTCCCGGCGGTGGGGGCCAGCGTCGTGCCGGCGCCCTCGGCGTAATAGGCCACGGCGACGCGATCCTGGGGCCGCAGGCGGTCGATGATCAGGTTCATCGACTGCTTGGCCAGGTCCAGCTTGTCCGGGCTGTTCATCGAGCCGGACACGTCGACCAGGAAGGTCAGGTTCAGCGGGCGGCGTTGGCCCTCGGGCAGTTCATAGCCCTGAAGGCCCACATGGACGATCCGTCGCCCTTCGGACCACGGCGAGGCCGTCGCGGTCGTGGTGACGGCGAAGGGCCGCGCGGCCGAGGTCGGTCGGGCGTAGCCGTAGTCGAAATAGTTGATCATCTCCTCGACCCGCACGGCGTCGCGCGGCGGCGTCCGGCCCTGATCGATGAAGCGACGGACGTTGGCGTAGGCGGCGGTGTCCACGTCGATTGAGAAGGTCGAGACCGGCTGATCCGCCGTGCGCTTGACCGCATTGGGCGTGGCGTCGGGATAGCGTTCGGTATCGACGGGACGCGGCGGCAGGGGAAGGCCGGGGGGATAGGGACTGATGCGCGACCCGCTGACGACCACGCCGTTCACCGTGGCGGGCGGGGCGGCGTATTCGACCCGGTCTTCCTTCTTGGTCGCTTCGATCGACAGGGTGACGGGCGGAGGCGGCGCGGGCTGGGCCGGCCGCGATCGCAGGACGGGCGGCCGCGCATGGGACGGCGGCGACAGGTCGAAGCCGAGTTCGCGACAGGCGGCCGGGCTGGGCGTTCCGTCCTGAACCACGGGCGGCGGAATGGGCGCGGCGCCGACCGGGGCGGCGGTCATGAGGGCGGCGACGGCGACCAGCGTCAGGCTCGCCGGGCGATGCTGGAATCCGGCGGCGCGGCGCCGTGGATGCTGGGGCATTGATCGATCTCCTCCAACCCTGTCTCGTCCATGAAGAATGACGATGTTCGGCGAAACTAAGGCGAAGGTTCTTCGCGTGGGCGCATCGTCGTCGCCCTGTGGCGCAGTTGCTGTGGTGAGGAACCCCCTCGCTATTCAGTCCTTTCGTCCCCACTATGAAGGCTCAAGCATAAGGGTGAGCGATGGCCGAGGCTGCGACGGGACTGGAACTGGGCCATGTGGCGGCCCTGCTGGCGGCGGGCGTGGTGGCCGTGCCGATCTTCCGCAAGCTGGGGTTGGGCTCGGTGCTCGGCTATCTGGCGGCGGGCGTCGCCATCGGTCCTTTCGGCCTGGCCCTGTTCCGCGAGCCGCAGACCATACTGCACGTCGCCGAGTTCGGCGTGGTCATCTTCCTGTTCATCATCGGTCTGGAGATGCGGCCCAAGCGGCTGTGGGGGATGCGCAAGGAAATCTTCGGCCTGGGGGCGGCCCAGGTCGGTTTGGCGGGTCTGGCCCTGACGCTGGTGGCCATGGCGGCGGGCGTGTCCGCGCCGGTGGCCTTTGTCGGGGCCATGGGCTTCGTCATGTCCTCGACCGCCGTCATCGTGCAGATGCTGGAAGAGCGCGGCGACCTGCCGACGCCCAGCGGCCAGCGGGCGGTGTCCATCCTGCTGTTCGAAGATCTGGCCATCGTGCCCCTGCTGGCCATCGTCGCCCTGCTGGGCGCGTCGATGGGGCAGTCGGCCGAGAGCACGACGCCCCTGTGGCAGTCGATCGGCCTGGCGCTGGCGGCCCTGGGGGGCGTGCTGGCGGTCGGCGTCTACGCCATCAATCCGGTGTTCCGCTTCCTGGCCCGCAACGGCGGGCGCGAGGTGATGACGGCCGCCGCCCTGCTGGTGGTGGCGGGCACGGCCTGGATCATGGACGGGGTCGGCCTGTCGATGGCCATGGGCGCCTTCCTGGCCGGGGTGTTGCTGTCCGACTCGACCTTCCGGCATCAGCTGGAAGCGGACGTCGAGCCGTTCCGCGCCATTCTGCTGGGCTTGTTCTTCCTGTCGGTCGGCATGGCGCTGGACATCGGCGTGGTCGTCAACGACTGGCGCATCGTCGTGGCGGGGCTGGCGGCCTTCATGGTGGTCAAGGCCCTGGTCATCTATGTCGTCGCTCGGGTGTTCAAGGCGCGCCACCATGAGGCGATCGAGCGCGCGGCCCTGTTCGCCCAGGGCGGCGAGTTCGCCTTCGTCCTCTATAGCGCCGCCGCTACGGCGGGCGTGATCGACGCCCAGGCGGGCGCGGCCCTGACGGCCATCGTCATCCTGTCGATGGCGCTGACGCCGCTGACGACCCTGGCGCTGAAACGGCTCCTGCCCAAGGAGGCGGGCCTGTCGCCGGAAGACGCCGAAGGCGTGGACGCCGCCGACGGCCTGGGCGGCCAGGTGCTGATTATCGGTTTCGGCCGTTTCGCCCAGGTGGTGTCGCAGCCGCTGCTGGCGCGCGACGTGGACGTGTCGATCATCGAGAACGATGTGGAGATGATCCAGGCGGCCGGGAACTTCGGCTTCAAGGTCTACTACGGCGACGGCACGCGCCTCGACACGCTCAGGGCCTCGGGTGCGGGCAAGGCCGAGGCGGTGCTGGTCTGCGTCGACAAGCCGGAGGCCGCCGACAAGATCGTGCAACTGGTCAAGTCCGAGTTCCCCGGCGTGAAGCTGATGGTGCGGGCCTTCGACCGCGGCCACTCGCTGCGTCTGATCCAGGCGGGGGTCGACTATCAGGTGCGCGAGACCTTTGAGTCCGCCCTCCGGTTCGGCCAGGCCGTGCTGGAGGAGCTGGGCCTGCCGGAAGACGAGGTCGCCGACGTCATCGCCGACGTGCGCCGTCGCGACGAGGCGCGGCTGGATCTGGATCTGACCGGCGGGCTGAAGGCCGGGGCCGCCCTGATGCGGGGCAATATGCCGACGCCGCAGCCGACCCCCTACATCAAGCCGCACCGCGAAGGGCGTCTGGTCAATGAGGACGAGGCCCCGCCCGAGGCCGTCATCGAGCCGGCGGCGCAGAAGGCGGACTGATCCGGCATGGCGAGCATCGACCTGGCCAAGCGGGCCTATGACCACGGCTGGCGTCTGGACCCCATCGTTCGCAGCCTGCTGGACACCGACTTCTACAAGCTGTTGATGCTGCAGCTGATCTGGCGCCGGTTCCGCGACGCGCCCGTGACCTTCTCGGTCATCAACCGCACGATGTCGGTGCGGCTGGCCGAGGAAGTGGACGAGGCCGAACTGCGCGCTCAACTGGACCACGCCCGGTCCCTGCGCTTCACCAATCGCGAACTGATCTGGCTGGGCGGCAACACCTTCTACGGCGTGAAGTCGATCTTCAGCCCGGACTTTCTGGCTTGGCTGGCTGATTATCGCCTGCCGGACTACGACCTGTCGCGGGGGGCAGACGGCCAGTATCGGCTGGAATTCTCGGGAAGCTGGGCGGACGTCACCCTGTGGGAAATCCCCGCCCTGTCGATCCTGAACGAGCTGCGCAGCCGCCGCGCCCTGCGTCGCATGGGCCGGTTCGAACTGGACATCCTCTATTCGCGCGCCAAGACCAAGCTGTGGAGCAAGATCGAGCGGCTGAGAAAACTGGAGCCGCTGGCCCTGTCCGACTTCGGCACGCGCCGCCGCCACGGCTTCCTGTGGCAAGGCTGGTGCGTCGAGGCGCTGAAGGAGGGGCTGGGCGGCGCCTTCATCGGCACCTCCAACGTGCTGCTGGCCATGAACAACGATCTGGAGGCCATCGGCACCAACGGTCACGAACTGCCCATGGTGCTGGCCGCCATGGCGGGCGAGGACGAGGCGGCCCTGCGCGCCGCCCCCTATCGGGTGCTGGAGGAATGGCGGGCGGCCTATGACGGCAATCTGCTGATCGCCCTGCCGGACGCCTTCGGCACGCAAGCCTTCCTTGACGACGCGCCCGATTGGCTGGCCGACTGGAAAGGCTTCCGCCCCGATTCCGCCCCGCCGATCGAGGGCGGCGAGATCATCATGAAGTGGTGGGCGTCGAAGGGCCGCGACCCGCGCGAGCGCCTGCTGGTGCTGGCCGACGGGCTGGACGTCGACGGCATCGAGGCGGCCCACGCCCACTTCAAGGGCCGGGTGCGCACCAGCTTCGGCTGGGGCACCAATCTGACCAATGACTTCCGTGACTGCGCTCCGGTCGAGGCGCCTGAACTGCTGCCCCTGTCGCTGGTCTGCAAGGTGACGCAGGCGGCGGGCCGTCCGGCGGTCAAGCTGTCGGACAACGTCGAAAAGGCCACCGGCGACCGGGCCGAGATCGAACGCTATCTGCGCGTGTTCGGCGAGGCGGGGCGCGGGCGTCAGGCCGTGCGCGTCTGAGACGGAACCGCTAAGCTTGGTTGGACATTTGGCTATCAGCGGCGCCGGGCGCCGCCCATTATTTCAGCGGGACACGCTTCCATGACCACCTACAACGTCGGCTACATCATCGGCAGCCTGGCCAAGGGCTCGATCAACCGCAAGCTGGCCAAGGCCCTGGTCAAGCTGGCGCCGGACAAGCTGAACATGAGCGAGATCAGCTTCGCCGACCTGCCGCTCTATTCCTACGACTACGACGCCGACTATCCGGCCGTGGCCGAGACCTTCAAGGCGGCGATCAAGCGCTCGGACGCCATCCTGATCGTCACGCCGGAATACAATCGCTCCATGCCCGGCGGGCTGAAGAACGCCTTGGACTGGGCCAGCCGCCCCTATGGAACTAACGCCTTCAAGAACAAGCCGACGGCGGTCATCGGCGCCTCGCCCGGTTCGATCGGCACGGCGGTGGCCCAGCAGGCGCTGCGGCCCGTCCTGGGCTTCCTGCAAGCGCCGCAGATGAACACGGTCGAGGCCTATATCCAGATGACGCCGGGCCTGATCGACGATGACGGAAACGTCAGCGTCCCCGGCACCGAGCAGTTCCTGCGCGACTATATGGAAGCCTTCCATCAGCACATGGCGCGGGTGCTGACCGTCCTACCGCGCGACGCCTGAGGCGGCGTCAGGCGTCCAGCGACCAGACGCGCGTGCGCTTGACCTCCTGGTCCTCTAGTTCGCGCGTCGTCGGCACGCGGTATTCGGCCAACAGGCTGAGGCCCTCTTTCGGGAAGTAGGTGCGACCCGGATCGCCGACCAGCACGCTAGACCCGGCCGCGCGCGCCTGCTTCAGCCAGGCCAGCATCGCCGCGGCCATCGGTCCTTCATAGAAGACGTCCCCGGCGCAGATCAGGTCGAACGCCTGCGGCGGCGCCTCCAGCAGATTGCCGGCGGTGAAGGCGATCTCGACGCCGTTGGCCTCAGCGTTCGCGGCCACGGCGGCGGCGCAGAAGGGATCTATGTCGGCGGCCAGCACCGAGGCCGCGCCCGCCTTCATGGCCGCGATGCCGACGAGGCCCGAGCCCGTCGCCAGGTCCAGCACGCGACGCCCCTCAACCGCTTGCGGATGGTCCAGCAGCCAGCGCGCCAGCGCCTGTCCGCCCGCCCAGGCGAAGGCCCAGAACGGCGGCGGCAGGCCCATTTCGCCCAGCTCTTCCTCCGTCAGCCGCCAGACGGGCGTGACCTCATCGGCCAGCCACAGCGAAACCTCCGGCGTGTGGGAGACGGGCTGAAGGCGGGTGTTGTCGCGAATGAAGCGGGCGGGATCGGCGATCCGTCTAGTCGAGTTCACGGGCGCCCTCGATCACGGCCTGATAGACCAGCGACCGATCCGGCCCGCGCGTCATGTGCAGCAGCACCCAGGTCGAACCCTTGCGCGCCACGACCACCCGCAGCTGATCGTTGAACACGCCGTCGGCGAACCCGGCGGGCGCGACCTTGTCGCTGAGCAGGATCAGCGACCCCATGCCCGAGCCGCAGCGGGCGATGCCGGTGCAGGCGAAGACGGTTTCATAGCCGCCCTCGCGCAGAGCTTCCTCATAGTGGCGCGCCATGTCGATCGGCGCGACGGCGGGTCGGATGGCGTAGTCCAGGTGGCTGATCTGGCCCTGCAGGCGCAGGGCGCTTTCCGGGGCGGCGCCTTCGGCCACCGGGCCGGTCGGCAGGGTGATCTCGGCCACCGACAACTGACGCCAGGCGCGGATGCGCGCGCCGTCCATGCGCGGCAGGTCGTCATGGTCTCGCGCGCCTCGCACGTCCTGCTCGACCGGGGGCGGGGCAGGCGAGGCGGCGGACGCCGCAAGGGGCGCGACGGCCGTCAGGACGGCGAGGACGAAGGCGGGGAGGCTACGCATGACGACAAGCTAGGGGCCGCCGAAGGCGCTGGCAACAAAGTCAGGACAGGCTGATAAAAAGTTAGGTTGACATGACATAAAGGCGGTGTAAGGTGTACCTTACACAAAGTCAGGAGCGCCTGCCATGTTGACCCTTTCCAAACAACAGACCCCCGCCGGGCGCCGCTACGTCCTGCGGACCTTCGCCTTTATGGTCCCCTATGTGGCGATCTGCGTGGCGATGATGACCACCGACGCCTTCGACGGCGTGATGGGACGACCTGCGGGTTGGGTGCTGGCGGCCGCCGTGGCCGCTCCGGTCATCGGCCAGATCTGGGCGACGCTGGCGCTGATGCGGGAAAGCGATGAGTTCGTGCGCATGGTCACGGCCAAGCAGTTCATCATCGCCTCCGGCCTGGCGATGGCGGCCGCGACCTTCTGGGGCTTCGGCGAGACGTTCGCCGGGGCGCCGCATCTGCCGGCCTGGCTGATCTATCCGCTGTTCTGGGCGGCCTTCGGCCTGGTTTCGCCCTTCATCCGGTCGTCGAACTGATGAAGAACCGGCTGAAACTGCTGCGCGTCGAGCGCAACTGGACCCAGGAGCAGCTGGGGCAGGCGCTGGGGGTGTCGCGCCAGGCGGTCAACGCCCTGGAGACCGAGAAGCACGACCCCTCGCTCGACCTGGCCTATCGCATCGCCGCCCTGTTCGAGCGGCCGGTCGAGGACATCTTCGAGAACCCGCATGCCTGACGCGTAAAGTCAGGAAAACCTTACTTCATAATCTCCCGCTTCACCGTCATCCTCGGGCTTGACCCGAGGATCGAGCCCCGCTGCGCGCGTCAGGTCGCTAGGGTCGCGCAGGCGGACCACCCGATCCTCGGGTCAAGCCCGAGGATGACGGGGCGGGGGGAGCGATCAGTGAAGCGCCAACTCACAAAGGAAGAGCCATGACCAAGATCTCCGCACCCGCCAAGACCCTGCGCGCCTTCATCCTGGCCGCCGCCGTCGGCTTCAGCGCCGCCGGCATCGTCTCTCCCGCCCAGGCCGAACCGGCCCGCGTCGAGGCGCCCGCCTTCGTCTCCGATCGGCTGTCGGTCGAGGTGATGGGGCAGGGGCCGGACGTGATCCTGATCCCCGGCTTCGCCTCCTCGCGCGAGGTGTGGCGGCCGCTGGCCCGGCGTCTGTCGGCAACGCATCGCGTCCATCTGGTGCAACTGGCCGGTTTCGCGGGCGAGGCGTGGACGCACGGCGACGGCGCCTTCGTCCAGCCTGTCGTGGATGAACTGGCGCGCTATGCGGCGACGCTGGACCGGCCTGCCGTCATCGGTCATTCGATGGGCGGGCTCAGCGGCTTGCTGCTGGCGCAGCAGCATCCCGAGGCGATCAGCCGCGTGATGAGCGTCGACAGCCTGCCCTTCTTCAGCGCCATGTTCGGCCCGCAGGTCACGCCGCAGACAGCCGGGCCCTTCGCCGATCAGGCCGCCGCCTCCATCCTGAACGCGGACGATGCGGCCTTCCGTGCCCAGCAGGAACGCACCGCTGTCGGCATGATGCGCGACGAGGCCGGGCGCGCCGCCATGGTCGACTGGTCGATGGCCTCGAACCGCCAGGCGATGGCCTCGGCGATCCGCGAGGTGATGACGACCGACGCGCGCCCCGGTCTGGCGGCCATGACTACGCCGGTCTGGGCCGTCTACGCCTCGGACGCGGACGGCGGGGCGCCCGCCGCCATGGCCGACGCCCTGTGGAGCCGCGAATACGCCGCCCTGCCGGGCGTGACGCTGAAGCGCGTCGACGGCGCCCGGCACTTCATCATGGTCGATCAGCCTGACCGGCTGGACGCCCTGGTCGACGCCTTCCTGAAGCGCGAGGACTGATCGCGGATCAGGCGGCGGGCGCCTTCAGCCGCAGGTCGTCGGTAACGTCGCCCGCCTTGGTCGGGGCGCCCGCAAACTCGCCCGCGTATTCCGGCGACAGGGCGCTCTGGAAGGCCGACAGCGGCAGGGTCAGGTAATAGGCGCCCTCGACATAGGGGCCGACCGCATAGGCGTCGAGCAGGAAGGTCAGGCCGCCCGCCTTGCCGCGAACCGAGCCGGGCGCCAGGGTCACGGCCACGTCCTTCAGCTTGGGGCAGGCCCACATCTCGCCGCTGGTCGAGACCGGCTCGGCGCCGGGACGCTTGGTCTTGGCGGTGTTCACCGCCTGGCACAGGGCGCGCTCCAGGCCGGTCTTGTCGGCCTTGTCGGCGAACAGGTCGGCGGCGGCGATGCGACGGGCCTCGGCCTTGTCCCACAGCAGGCCGGTGGCGACCGTGTTCGGGTGGGCGCCGCCCGAATAGTCGAAGTCGGTCCGCATCAGGCTGAACAGGCGGCCGGTCTCGATCGGGGCGCCGTAGACGATGGTCTTCTCATAGGGCGGCATGCCTTCGGGCGAACCGGCTTCGGTGCGGTCGGCCTGGGCGCCCTCGGCGTATTCCTTCAGCTTGGCCACCTCGTCGCGGTACAGCGGGGTGTAGAGCGCCGGATAGGACAGCACGTTTTCCGGCAGGCTCAGGCTGACCTTGGCGTAGGGTGTGGCGCTGTCGTACTTCAGCGGCCCTTCGACGGCGTGGGCGGAGGCGGCCGGCGCGGCGGGCGTCTCCTTCTTCTCATTGCGCTGGCAGGCGGCGAGCGAGGCCGCGACGGCGGCGGTGACGAGAAGGACGCGAAGGGGGCGCGAAGGGATCATGCCGGGCTCCTTTGGAACGGTTCGATCAGAAAGCTAGGCCGTTGAACGCGATGGCGGCCAGAAGGATCAACCCCGCATCGCGATTTGATTTGAAAAGACGCAGGGAAAGTTCCGGGTCGTCCGGCCGCAACCGCCGCACCTGCCAGACGAAATGCAGGGCGTAGAGCGCCAGACCGACATAGAAGACCGGCCCCAGACCCGCGACGTAGCCCGCTGCGCCGGCCAGGGCCACGGCCAGGATGTAAAAGACGGCCACGCCTTCCTTGACCTTGCCGCCCAGCGCCCGCGCCGAGGACTTCACCCCGGCCATGACGTCGTCCTCGATGTCCTGAAGCGCGTAGATGGTGTCGTAGCCCAGGGTCCAGAAGATCCCGCCCGCGTAGAGCAGCCCCGCGGACAGGGCCAGGTTACCCATGCGGTTCAGCCCTTCCGCCATCCAGTAGCTGTCGCCGCTGAGCTTGACCTGCAGCACGTAGAGCCAGCCCAGGGCGAACAGCCCGCCCGTCGCCGCCGCGAAGCCCAGCAGGGCGCCCCAGTTGAAGGTCAGGCCCAGCCACGCCTGGGGCCACCAGGTGATGCGCTTCATGAAGGGATAGGCCGCCACCAGCCCCAGCGACAGGGCGCCCAGCAGCACCGACGTCAGGTTCATCGTCAGCAGAATGCACAGGCTGACCAGCGACAGGCCGCCGACGAAGGCCCAGGCCTGTTTGACGCTGATCTGGCCCGCCGGAATGGGGCGCAGGGCGGTGCGGGCCACCTGGGCGTCGAAGTCGCGGTCGACGATGTCGTTCACCGCACAGCCCGCGCCGCGCATCAGGGCCGCGCCGACGGCGAAGCCGACGACCAGCCACAGCTCATAACCGCCGAACGGCCGGTCATACTGGTTCAGCGCCAGCATGATCCCCTGCCAGCCGGGCAGCAGCAGCAGCCACGTCCCGATCGGCCGGTCGAAGCGGCCCAACTTCAGCCAGGGCTTCAGACGCTCGGGCGCATGGCGGTCGACCCAGTTCTGGCCGGCGGCGTCGGGAAGCGGGGCTGTGTTCATGCGAACCGTCTTAGCCCTCCAGGCGGCGCCGGGTGAAGGGGGCGCGTTTGATCGCAGTTTCATGAAGTTTCTCGCCGGAGCCGGACCCAGGCTGGACAGCGAGCGCCGTATCCCGCACTGGGCGCGAATGGCTCGCAGCTCCATCCCCCGCAGCGTCTGGATTCTGGGCGTCGTCAGTCTGTTGATGGATGTCTCGTCGGAGATGATCCAGACGCTTCTGCCCATCTATCTGGTGGTGGGGCTCGGCGCTTCGGCGGTGATGATCGGTCTGGTCGAAGGCTTCTCCGTCGTCGTGGCGACGGCGGTGAAGTTCCTGTCGGGCTTCTGGTCCGACCGCATTGCGCGGCCCAAATGGCTGGCGGTGGCGGGCTATGGGCTGGCGGCCCTGTCCAAGCCGATCTTCCCCCTGGCGGCCTCGGTCGAGGGGGTGCTGCTGGCCAAGGGGGTGGACCGGATCGGCAAGGGCGTCCGCACCGCCCCGCGCGATGCCCTGGTCGCCGCCGTGACGCCGCCGGACATTCGTGGACGCGCCTTCGGCCTGAGGAAGTCGCTGGATACGGTCGGCGGTTTCGTCGGCCCTTTGCTGGCTATCGGGCTGATGGTGGTGCTGGCGAACGACATCAAGGCGGTGTTCTGGCTGGCCTCCATCCCGGCCTTCCTGGCCGTGGCCCTGCTGGTCGGCGGCGTGTCTGACCCGCCGCGCCCGGACGAGGCCGCCAAGAAGCCGCCCAGCCTGGAGGGGGCGCTGCGTCTGGACGCCGCCACCTGGACCATGATCGCCCTGACGGCGGTGATTGGTCTGGCGCGGTTCAGCGAGTCCTTCCTGCTGATGAAGGGGCTGGACGTCGGCGTTCCCGCCGCCTTCGCGCCGGCGGCCATCGTCCTGCTGCACCTGGTGTTCGGCCTGGCCGCCTTCCCGGTGGGGGCGCTGTCGGACCGCATCGGCCGCACCTCCCTGCTGCTGCTCAGCCTGGTCTTCCTGGCCGCCGCCGACGTGGCGCTGGCGCTGGCGAGCGATCAGGTCGTCTTCTATTTGGGCGTGGCGCTGTGGGGCCTGCACATGGGCTTTTCCCAGGGCCTGCTGATGACCCTGATCGCTGATGCGGCGCCCGCTCACCTGCGCGGCTCAGCGTTCGGCCTGTTCGCGCTGATCTCGGGCCTGATCGCTCTGCTGGGCAATGTGGCGGCGGGTCTGCTGTGGGACGGCTTCGGGCCGCAGGCGACCTTTGCGGTCGGCGCGGTGTTGAGCCTCGTCTGCGCCCTGGGCATCGCCGGGTGGATGCGGCTTCAGGCGGCGCACAGCCGCTCCAGCGCCTCGGAGTAACGACGCGACAGCGGGGCCTCCAGCGCCCCCAGCTCCACGGTCCAGTCGCCTGACCCTTCAGGCCGCAGGCCGGTCATTCGCGCAGCGTTGACCAACCAGCCCCGGTGCGTCCGCACGAAGCCGAAGCGCGCCAGCTCGCCCTCGACCGCCGCCAGGGTGACGCGCATCAGGGGCCTGCGCCCGTCGGCCAGCACGAACTCGACGTAGTTGCCCGCCGAGGTCGCGGCCAGAATGTCGTCCAGCGGCGCCCGGATCAGCCGCGTCCCGTCGCGGATATCGAAGCTGACGGGCCGCAGCGGCGTCTCGCGCGCCTCGCGCAGGCTGCGCACGCCCCAGAAGACGCCGATGAACAGGGCGTAGCTCAGCACATCCTTCCGCAGTTCATAGATGAAGCGCTCGATAGGCGGGCCATAGTCATAGACCTCGCCCAGCAGGGCGTAGACGCCATGCCGCATCGCCACCATCAGCACGACGTGCAGCAGGCTGTAGAGGCAGGCGGCGCCCAGATGCACGGCCAGAAACCGCCCTCGCGCCCGCCAGCCTTCGTGCAGCAGGGACGACGGCGCCGCGCCCGCCGCCCGCCACGGAAGCCAGATCACCAGCGCCAGCGCCAGGGCGCTGGACCCCTCCCACACCCACGGGGCCCATGCCCGCAGGCCAGGCCAGTCGGCCTGCACCGTCAAGGCGTTGACCACCAGGAAGCCCAGGGTGACGGCGATGATGATCGGCCCGCCGGTCAGCAGGTCGCGCCGGTCCGCCCCGTTCGTCCCGACAGACGCGCCGCTCGCCCCGGCGCTCCGCGATCCGGCCCCGCCGTCTGACCGAACGGCCCCGGCGCCTTGTCGGGCGCGGGGTGTCGGAGGCACGGCCGATGGCGTCGTTTCCGTCATTTCAGGTCGCCCATGTCCTCAGAACCCCTCGCACCCGAACCCCTCGCAGTCGCCCGCCGCCATGACCTGGACTGGATCCGGGTCGGGGCCTTCCTGCTGCTGATCCTCTATCACGTCGCCATGTTCGTGATCGTGCCGCCGCAGTCCTATTACGAGGTGGTCGAGGCGGCTTCTGGGGTGGGCGTTGTCGATCCGGCGCGTTCGCCCTGGCTGGCCGACTTCTGGTTGAAATACGCCACGGCGTCCGGCGGCTGGTGCGACGCCGACGGCTGCCTGACCACGCCGACGTGGAACCACATGTGGTTCGTGGCCTATCTGTTCGTCTATAGCCTTGTGCTGGCCGGTCTGCTGGCGTTTGGGCGGGGGTTGCTGCCTGTGATCCAGTCAGGGCTGGAGCGCGCCCTGAAGGGCTGGGGCCTGCTGATCTGGCCGGTGCTGTGGCTGTTCCTGCTGCGCTGGACCCTGGCGCGGATCTTCCCGACGACCCACGCCCTGACTGACGACTGGTACAATCACGCGGTGTCGTTCAGCGCCTTCCTGTTCGGCTTCCTCAGCGTCCGCTCGGCGGGGCTGAAGGCGGCCTATGAGCGGCTGCGGCGACCGGCGCTGATCCTGGCCCTGTGCGCCTGGGCGGGATGGGCCGCCTATGCCTGGACCTATCGCGACAGCGGAACGCCGCCCGAAGCGCTGAGGGCCGCCATGCGCCTCGTCTATGCGCTGGATCAGTGGGCCTTCATCGCCGCCGTGCTGGGCTATGGCGCGCGTTATCTGAACCGGGGCGGGCCGTGGCTGCGCTATCTGACGGGCGGCGTCTTCTGCTTCTACATCGTGCATCAGACGATCACCGTGGTCGCGGCCTATCACCTGTCGAAGCTGGGCCTGCCGCAGGGGCTGGAGGCGGGGCTGTTGATCGCCGTCACCCTCGGCGGCTGCTGGGCCGCCTATGAGGTCGCGCGTCGCCTGGGACCGCTGGGCCTGCTGCTGGGCGTGAAGACCCGCGCCGGGCTTGCGCCCCGGGATCGTCCCACTAGGCTCGACGGCCAGGAACATCAGCCGGTCGGACAGGACGGATGACGACACGCACCAAGCCCCCATTCCCCTGGCTGCTGGCCTTGACCTGGCTGGTGCTGCTGGGCGCGGCTGTCGGGGGCTTCCTGACCGGCGAGTTCAGCGTCACCTTCGTCGGCGCCGGGACGTTTCTGCTGACCCTGGTTCCGTTCTGGCTGGCGCCGCGCATCGGGCTGAACCTGCCGATCGGCTTCGTCACCGCCATCGCCGTCTTCCTGTGCGCCACCCTGTTCCTGGGGGAGATGGGCGACTTCTACGAGCGCTATTGGTGGTGGGACGTGGTGCTGCACGGCGGCTCGGCCGTGGCCTTCGGCCTGGTCGGCGCCCTGTTGATGCTGATGCTGGTGCAGGGCAGCCATTTGAAGGCCGCGCCCCTGACGGTGGCCTTTTTCGCCTTCTGCTTCGCCGTGACCATCGGCGCCCTGTGGGAGATCTGGGAGTTCATGCTGGATCAGGTGTTCGGCCTCAACACCCAGAAGTCCGGCCTGGTCGACACCATGTGGGATCTGATCGTCGATTCCATCGGCGCCCTGATCGGGGCGGGAGCCGGCTGGGCCTATCTGAAGGGGCGCGAAGGCGGGCCGCTGGTGCGGGCCCTGCGCGCCTTCATCGACAAGAACCGGCGCCTGTTCGGCGGCTGAAGAGGCCTATTCAGCCAGCCGTCCTTTCGCCTCATCGGCGGAGAAGACGACCGACGGGTCCGGCTCGCGGCACTCCAGGCCGGGGCGGTTCAGGCGGCGCAGGACGTGGCGCAGGATGTTCAGCCGCGCCGTCTTCTTCTTGTCGGTCGCCACCACGGTCCAGGGGGCGTAGTCGACATGGGTCCGCTTCAGCATCTCGTCGCGAGCGGCGGAATAGGCGCTCCAGCGGGCCTGGGCTTCGGCGTCCAGGGACGAGACCTTGAACCGTTTCAGCGGGTGGTCGACGCGCTCCTCCAGACGGCGGGCCTGTTCGTCGCGGCTGATGTCCAGCCACAGCTTGATCAGAATGACGCCCGACTGAGTCAGCATCCGCTCGAAATGCGGGGCGTCGTGCAGGAAGCGCTCATGCTGCTCAGGCGTGCAGAAGCCCATGACCGGCTCGACCCCGGCCCGGTTGTACCAGGAGCGGTTGAAGATCACGATCTCGCCCGCCGCCGGCAGATGGGCGGCGTAGCGCTGAAAATACCACTGGGTCGTCTCACGGTCGGTCGGCTTGGGCAGGGCGACGACGCGCGTCTGGCGCGGGGCCATGTATTCGGTCATGCGCTTGATCGCCCCGTCCTTGCCGGCGGCGTCGCGCCCCTCGAAGACGATGACGACCTTCAGCCCCTGTTCGATGGCCCAGGCCTGGGTCTCGACCATCTGGATCTGCAGGGCCTCCAGGATGTCGGCGTAGTCGTCCTTGGCCATGGGCGTGTCCTTGTGTCGCGATCGGCGAACCTTGCGGCGAATTCACTGGCGTCGCCAGCCTCGCCGTTCAGGGTGCAACGCAAAAGGAGCCGAAAATGATCAATCGTCGTCATGTCCTGGCCGTCGGCGCGGCGGTCGCGGCTGCACCTACGGTGGTGCGCGCGGAAGGCGAGACGGCGTTCGACGCCGCCCTGACGACGGCCTTCGAGACGGTCAAGCCGGTCGCCCTGGCCGGCGGGGTCGTGACGGCCCAAGGTCTGGCCTGGTCCGGCGCGCGCGGCGTGCGGCGCGCGGGAGGGGACGATCCGGCGACGACCGACGACCGCTGGCACTTGGGCTCCAACACCAAGGCGATGACGGCGACGCTGTTCGCCCGCCTGGTCGAGCAGGGACGGGCGCGCTGGGCCATGCCGCTGACCGAGGCCTTTCCCGACCTGGCGATCGATGCGGGCTGGGACGGCGCGACGCTGGACGACTTCATGACCCATACGGCGGGGCTGAAGGACGAGGCGGTCATGGGCATGGCCTGGCTGATGACGGCCCGCGCCGATCCTCAGTCCCTGGCGGAGCAGCGCCGCGTCATCGTCGAGAAGGCGCTGGCCGCCCCGCCGACGGGCGCGCGCGGCACGTTCGCCTATGGCAACGCCAACTATGTGCTGGTCGGGGCGGCGATCGAGGCCGTCACCGGCGTATCGTGGGAAGAGGCCATGCAGGCCGAGGTGTTCGGCCCTCTGGGCCTGGCCTCGGCGGGGTTCGGCGCTCCGGCCGGAAGCGACAACGCCTGGGGCCACCGCCGCATGGGCGAGACGGCGCTGCCGATGGATCCGGCTGATCCGGGTTCGGACAATCCTCTGGCGCTCGGCCCGGCGGGCACGGTTCATATGACGGCGGCTGACTACGCCCGCTTCCTTCAGGTCTTCCTGACCGAGGGCGGCGGCTGGCTGAAGCCCGAGACGGTGCGGCGTCTGGTCACGCCGGGCGAGGGGCGCAACTACGCTCACGGCTGGATCGCCCTGCCGCCTCAGCCCTGGGCCAAGGGGCCGGTGATCGCCCATGAGGGCTCCAACACCTTATGGCACGCCATCGCCCTGGTCGATCCGGCGGGCGGACGCGCGGTCTTCGGCCTGTCCAACGACGGCGGGCGCGGCGGCTCGGCCTGTCAGGCCATGGTTATGGAAATGCTGCGGATCTGAGCGCCGCCCCGGCGCCTTCTGCGCATCCGGAGCGGCGTTTCTTCGGTGTTTGCGCCAGGCGGGGCGTGGTCTGTTCGGTCATGTGCAGTCGTCGGACTATATCACTGCGCGCCGGTGCGTCGTCGCCTGGGCGCGACGGAGCGCAAGTTGCGCGCGCCGCGGCGAAATTAACTGTAAAGCCTGTAAGCTCGGTTTCGCTTTACAGTTGACCGCTGTGGATAGTCGGGTGACAACATCGCCGCAGCCCGGATTTCACGTGGGGTCCAAACCCGCGTCTTGCTCCTTCGCCTGAACGAGCTTGTCCAGATGGGCTGACGGGCGCTCCTGCTAGGACGTCCGCCTGGAAAGCGCGTTTACGGAGACGCAATATGGCGACCGGCACGGTCAAGTGGTTCAACCCCACGAAGGGCTTCGGCTTCATTCAACCCGACACGGGCGGCGCGGACGTTTTCGTCCACATCACCGCTGTGCAGAAGGCTGGTCTGGCTGGCCTCGATGAAAACGCCAAGGTCGAGTACGAGCTGGAATCCCAGCGCGGCAAGACCTCGGCTGTGGACCTCAAGGTTCTCTAAGGCCCCGAACCCATAGGGTTCTAGGAAAGGACGCGGGGGGCGACCTCCGCGTCTTTTTTATTTTGCGCCTGTTTTGGGATCAGAGCTTCAACTCAGTCCTGAGGCCTTCTGGCGTCAGCCCGCCTTCCCGCAATTCGGCCAGAGTGACCGAGCGGTCGCGCTTGGCGTAGCGGCGGCCATCCGGCCCAGCCAGCAGGCGGTGGTGATGATAGACAGGTTCGGGCCAGCCCATCAGCGCCTGGATCAGCCTCTGGATGTGAGTCGCCTCGAACAGATCCCGGCCCCGGATGACATGGCTGATCGCCTGCAGGGCGTCGTCGTGCGTCACGGCCAGATGATAGGCGGTCCCGGCGTCCTTGCGCGCCAGCACGACGTCGCCCGCCGTCTCGGGGCGGGCCTTGATCACGCCGGTCTCGCCGTCGGGGCCTGAGCCTTCCTCGACGAAGCTCAGGGCGTCCCACGCGGCGCCGCCCAGCGCCTCCTTGGCTCGATCCAGCGACAGTCGCCAGGCGAAGGGGCGTCCTTCCGCCAGCAGTCGCGCCTCTTCATCGGCCGGATGCGGGCCGGGACGGGCCGCCTCGGCGGGGCCGTGGGGCGCATCGCCGATGGCGTCCAATATCTCCTTGCGCGTGCGGAAGCAGCGATAGAGCAGGCCGCGCCCATTCAGCGCCTCGACCGCGGCGGCGTAGTCGGCCAGATGATCGGACTGGCGCCGCACCGGCGTCTCCCAGTCCAGCCCCAGCCAGGTCAGGTCTTGATGGATCCCGACCTCGAACTCGGGCCTGCACCGCGTTGGGTCGATGTCCTCGATCCGCAGCACGAAGCGCCCCCCCGCTTCCTTCGCTGCGCCCCACGCCGTCAGGGCTGAGAAGGCGTGGCCCCTATGCAGGCGACCGGTGGGCGAGGGAGCGAAGCGGGTGGCGAACATGGCGCATCAGAGCGGGTCAGACCCGCTTCAATACTCCGGACTTTTCGGCTTGATCCACGGTTGCGCGAATGTCGGATTCGGGCACGAAGTCGAACTGGGCGATAAGGTCTTCCAGAGCAAAGACATGTTGGGACAGCGCCCAGTGCATCGCATGTGCGACGGGACCGGCGTAGAGCGGAGCCATGACGGCGGTGCGGCTGTATCGGGTCAGCGGCGCTCGCTCGGGCAGAGTGAAACGGTGCGTGCGCGGCGTCAGCCGTTCCTGGGTCATGGCGACTTCATCGCGGAAGGCGGAAGAGGCTGCGAGTTGCGCCAGCTTCTGGCCCAATCCGGCCAGGTGTTGCTGCAGGGCGCGACCGCCGTCCTTGTCCGGTGACGGCAGATAGGCACGGAAAGCCGGATCCTGCATTGCGGCCTGCTCAAGCAGATTGAAGATGATGCGGCCGTAAAGGGAGGCGATGGAGAAGGTGACGTGAAGGGAGGCCGCGTCCTGGGCCAGGGCGTCATGGTAACAGCCGCGCGGCAGATAGAGGACGTCGCCGGGACGCATCATCACTTCGGCCTGCAGTCGGCCCCGCGTCTGCTCGAACCAGCGTCGCATGTCACCCACGCCGGACGGCATCTCGACCGGGGCGTCTGCGCGATTTTCATAGATGCGCCACAGCTTCTCGCCTTCAGTCTGGACGGCGAAGACGTCGGTCAGGTCAAAATGGGCGCCGAAGGCCTGAACCCCTTTGAACGAGCAATAGATGTTGGCGCCCATGCTGGCGGCGAAGGCGCGCCCCAGCACGGACGACAGATCGGCGATCGGCGGGGTCAGATCCTGCACGTCGCCTGCGATCAGGCTGGCGCCGTCGGCGACGAAGAGCGCGACCTTGGCCGGATCGGGGCGGAAGACGGCTCCGGACTGGGTCTGGACCGTGCGGCAATAGCGTTCGGGCGGAACCGGCTGGGTATTGTGCACCAGCTTCAGGCTCTGGGCGGTCCAGATCGATGGTTGGTTCAGCAGGCCGTTGAACGTGGACCAGTCCAGCAGCGCACGCTTCGGCTCACCCTCGCCGGCCGGGATGTGCAGCGGCTTTCGGCCATGGAAGTCGGCGAAGAAACGATCAGGGGTGATCGGGTGAAGAAGATCGTCCAGAGTGCGCATGGGCGCGATGCTAGAGCGGCGCTGTTTTCCTGTCGATACAACCTCATGGCCCTTGCTCCCTCCGCTTCTTCCGTCGCCGCAGCCCGTGAGGCTCTGGCCGCCGTCGATCCGGCCCTGGCCAAGGCGCACGCCTCGACGCCCGTGTTCGAATGGCGGCTGCGGCCCGGCGGCTATGAAGGTCTGTTCCGCATGATCGTGGAGCAGCAGGTCTCGGTGGCGGCGGCGGCCTCGATCTGGAAGCGGGTGGTCGAGGGGCTGGACGGTCAGGTGACGCCGGACGCGGTGCTGGCGCGCGATGTCGAGACGCTGCGCACCTTCGGCCTGTCGGGGCAGAAGGCGAAATACGGCCATGAGATCGCTCGCGCTCATGCTGACGGCCATATCGACTTCGACCACCTGGAGCGGCTGGACGACGCCGAGGCCATCGCCGCCCTAGTCGCCATCAAGGGCGTGGGCAAGTGGACGGCCGAGACCTTCCTGATGTTCTGCGAGGGGCGGCAGGACGTTTTCCCCGGCGGAGACGTGGCCTTGCAGGAAGCCATGCGCTGGGCCGACCGCGCCGAGGACCGTCCGAACGAGAAACAGGCCTATGCCCGCGCCGAGATCTGGCGGCCGCATCGCGCGGTGGCGGCGCATTTGCTCTGGGGGTGGTATGGTGGCGTTCGGCGCGGCGAAATCGCGCTGGACGAAGGCGTCTAGCCTTCGGCATTTCACCAAGGCTGGGGGCGACCCCGAAGACGGCGCCGCGCGGCGCCCTGGGGATGATGACGATGTTGGAGCCGATCGCGGCCGCAGACCTGGTTCGTCCGGCTGCGGTGCTGCCGTTGCTGGATTTCGCGGGGGTGGCCGTGTTCGCCGCCACCGGCGCCCTGGCCGCCGCGCGCGAGAAGCATGACGTCCTGACCTTCGCCTTCTTCGCCGCCGTGACCGGCATGGGCGGCGGCACCCTGCGCGACCTGTTGATCGGGGCGCCCGTCTTCTGGGTGCAGGACTGGCGCTATGTCGCCGTCTGCATGGTGGCGGCGGTCGGTTTCTGGATGCTGGGGTCGCGGTCGTGGCGTTTCCGCGCCCTGCTGTGGCTGGATGCGGTCGGGCTGGCGGCCTATGGCGTCATGGGGGCGGCCAAGGCGGCGTCCTATGGCGTGACGCCGTTGATCTGCATCGTCATGGGCGTGCTGACGGCCTGCTTCGGCGGCATCGTGCGCGACGTGCTGGCGCACCAGCCCTCCATCCTGCTGCGGCGCGAGCTGAACATCACCGCCGCCCTGGTCTCGGCGGCCCTGTTCGTCGGGCTGAAAGCCGTGAGCCTTCCCACATGGCCCGCCGTGGCGGTGGCTGTGGTGACCGGGTTCGGCGTGCGGGCCGGCGCCCTGAAGTGGGGCTGGAGCCTGCCTGCCTTCCCGACCGCCGCTTCGCGCTATTGAACCTAATCGACGAGAATGCAGATGAACGACCTTCCCGCCGCCTATGCGGCCGCGCCCCGTTGGCCCTTTGGCGACAGCCCCGAACTGGCTGATGAATTGCTGGCCCTGGTGCTGGCGGGCGGCAAGCGCGCGACCTGTTCGTCGCTGGCGTCATGCGAGGCCGACATCATGCCGACCGTTGGCGAGGTCAGCGTCATTCTGGACGGCGCCGGCGTTCCTCGCTGCGCGATCCGCACGACCGAGGTCGAGATCATGCCCTTCGAGCAGGTCAGCGAGGACTTCGCCCGCGCCGAGGGAGAGGGCGACCTGACCTACGAATGGTGGCGCGACGCTCATGAGGCCTATTACCGCCGCGAAGGCACCTGGGCGCCGGACATGAAGGTGGTCTGCGAGCGCTTCGAACTGGTCGAGGTCTTCTAGGGGCGCGTCACGAAAACGCGCCGTATCTGTCATGGCGATGCGGGAGAATCAGGCGTAGGGTTTCGCCATCAGACCAAGGAAGGAGACGTGTCTTCAGTCCTGTCGCGTCGATAATCCCCCGTATGAGCGGGAGGGCCTGATGCAGGTCCTGTCCCGCCCGCCGTCCGGCTTTCCGGCCCTGGTGCTGAACGCCGATTTCAGGCCCTTGTCCTATTTTCCTCTGTCGCTGTGGCCGTGGGAGGAAGTGGTCAAGGCCGTGTGGCAGGACCGCGTCGACGTGGTCGCCACATATGACAAGGTCGTCCGCAGCCCCTCGCTGGAGATGCAGCTGCCCAGCGTGGTCTGCCTGAAGTCCTACGTGGATCAGGACCGCAAGCCGGCCTTCACCCGTTTCAACGTCTTCCTGCGCGACGGTTTCGCCTGCCAGTATTGCGGCGCGCCCGGCACGTCCCAGGATCTGACCTTCGATCACGTCATCCCCCGCTCGCGCGGCGGGCGCACGACGTGGCAGAACATTGTCGCGGCTTGCGGTCCCTGCAACCTGAAGAAGGGCGGTCGCACGCCCGGTCAGGCGCACATGCCCCTGCGCCGCACCGCCCACCAGCCCAGCGCCTGGCAGCTTCAGCAGGCGGGGCGGCGTTTCCCGCCCCACTTCCTGCACCAGAGCTGGCTCGACTACCTCTACTGGGACATCGAGCTGGAGCCGTAGGGCGGGCGTCTTTGATCGTCGTGCGACGGTCTGCGTCGTTCGGGCGCTTCACAGCTCTTGCAAAATGCCCTTCAACAGGTGTTGGAGGGGGCATGAGCCGGGATACGAATTGGCAGCGGCTGACGGAACGGGAGCGGCAGGTTCTCGCCTATGTCGCCGCCCACCATCAGAGCAAGAGCATCGCCAGGATGCTCGGCACGGCTCCCAAGACCGTGGACGCCCAGATTTCGTCCGCCTGCAGGAAGCTGGGCGTCGCCAATCGCAACGAGGCGGTGCGCCTTCTGCTACAGGATGAGAACGCCTTTCTGGACATAGGGGGTAATCCCCCACCGGCTTCGTTCCCAATGGCTGTGGGCGTCGTGGGCGGCTCCTTTCTCCCTGTCGATTTCAGGGGAGTTGATGGAGACAGCCACGATGCTTGGAACCTCGCCAGAGGACGTTCTGCCGACCATGACCTACGCGGATCTGGCGGCGGCGTTGGAGCAGGTGGCGTCGAACGAAGCGCATCGGAACATGGCGCCCTATCTGGTTTCGGCATTGCGCCGACAGGCCCCGTTTCTGACGGGGCGGATGGTCCTGTTCGAGATTCTTCGCTCGGCCAACTGTTTGGCGGACATTCCGGCGGCAAGTTCGAATTTCTGACCCAATCGGCTGGCTGGCGACGGCTGGCCTGGGCGGTGGCTGGGTCATTGGTCCTGGCTTTCGCCTTGCCGCTCGCGCTGAAAGGCGCGTTGTGGCTCCAGAAGCTCGTGCACTCGATTCAGTAAACCCTGACCGACGTCTTTCAGACGCGCCGCTGCGGCGGCAGGAGGTCCCATGTCTCAACGAGAAGCGACGGCCACAAGGGTCGCCGCCTATATCAATCACGCCGAGCAATCGCTCGACGAAGCCCTGTCGCGCACGTCGATCCTGGTCAGCGAACTGCCTAGCCTGCAGCGTGACGCCGGGCTGAACGCGGCCTGGGCCCAACCCGCCGTGGCCTCGGTCTGCGTCGCCTTGAACAACCTGACGAGCGCTCGGGCCGCTCTGATCGACGCACACAAGTCGCTCTCGGCCGTGCAACGCAAGCTGGGCGTGACCACGTTGGAAACTCCAAACAACGACAAGCCAGCTGAAACCGGGCCGTTCGCCCGACAGGCGGAGGCTGCGGTCGTCGTGCCGATGCGCGCCTAGGCGTCTTGACGCGGGCGAGGAGCGCGGCGACCTAGGCACATGGCCGCGCTTCTCGCCCCGTTCGATCAGATTCAGGAAATCCTCGGACTTGCGGCTGTGGTCGTCACCGGTCTGTTCGCCGTCTTCATGGGGCGCCGAGAGGTCGGGGTCGCAGGGGTTCTGCATCTGATCGACGGGTTCAGCCTGACACTGGTCGGGGCGCTGAGCCACGGTGCGACAAGCTTCATATCTGCCGATGTGAAGGCGATCCTGATCTGGTTTGCTTACGCCCTGATGACCTTGCGCTGGCCCGGCCGGTGGCTGGTGGTGCTGACGGCGTTGCAGGGCCTGGCGGTGCTGATCCGTTGGTCCTTCTGGCTGGATGCGGAACTGCCGCGCGCCACCACCTCGCTGATCCTGAACCTGACCGGATGGATGATGCTGTTCATCCTGCTGGGCGCGACGGTGGCCTATCCGCGCCGTCCCTGGTTCTCGGCTAAGCCGGCCTGACTCGCGATCCGTAGTTTAGCCGCTCGACTTGTCCTGAGACGCCTTCCAGGTTTCCAGATATTCGAGCCGACGCAGAACCTTTGAGCCAGGGTCCAGCAGGATGTGGGCGCCCGCCGGAGCGGTGAAGGTCGCGCGGCCATTGGTCATGGGCAGGGCGCGCAGAACACCGTCCACCTCGACCTCGACGGGCAGGGGGAAGGGGCGGCTGTTTCCGGTCTTCCATTCCAGGCTTACGCGCTCGCCGTCGCGGGTCATGACCAGATCGGGCAGAGCGGCCTGATAGAGGTAGGCGTCGAAGAACCAGCCCATGTCGCGGCCTGTCACCTCATTGACGATGGCCACATAGTCCGACGTCGTGGCGTAGCGCGGCTTGAAATTCCCCGGTTGCGGATCGGGGCGGCCATAGACCAGACGGCGCAGGCTCTCATAGAAGGCGTCGTCGCCGATGTGCAGGCGCAGGGTGTGGGCGATCAGCGCCCCCTTGTAATAGAGGTCCAGCGCCGGGCCGGTCTTGTCGTCATAGACGGTCCCCGCGTCCTGCGACCGGCCGGACACGACCGGGAAGCGGTTGGCCAGGGTCAGGCGCATGGTCTGCAACTCGGCCTGCATGGCTCGCTCGCCGTTCAGCCAGCGGGCGTAGAGGGGCTGCATGTATGTGCCGAATCCCTCGTGCAGCCACATGTCGTCCCAGTCGGCGTTGGTCAGTTGATTGCCGAACCACTCGTGCGCCAGTTCGTGCTGCAGCAGCCAGTCGTAGCCCTTGCCGTCGAGCTTGTAGCCGTTGCCGTAGGCGTTGATGGTCTGGTGCTCCATGCCCAGGTGCGGGGTCTCGACCACGCCCATCTTCTCGTCGCCGAAGGGGAAGGGGCCGATGCTTGCCTCATAGAAGTCGAGCATCCGCGGGAACTCGTCGAACAGGCCTTGCGCCTTGGCCGGGTCGGCCGAGGCTAGACGCCAGAACCGCAGCGGGATCACATTCCCGAACCGGCTTTGGTAGTCGGCGGCCATCTCCACATAGGGGCCGACGTTCAGACTGATGGCGTAGGTGTCGGGCTGGCGCGCGGTCCAGTTCCAAGTGGTCGTGCCGTCGCCGTTGTCGGTCTTGCCCACAAAGCGGCCGTTGGCGGGGGCGCTGAGGCTTGAGGGGACGGTGATGTGAAGGTCGACGCGCTCCGGCTCGCCCTGCGGATGATCGATGCAGGGCCAGAACAGGTCGCAGCCCTCGCCCTGAACCGCGCTGGCGATCCACGGCTGGCCGTCGGGCGTCGTGGTCCAGACGAAGCCGCCATCCCACGGCGCGCGCTGGGCCTGATGCGGGCGGCCGAAATAGGCGATGCGGACGGAGACGCTTTCACCTGCCGTCAGAGGACGGGGCAGGGGGATGGTCAGCCGTCCCTCGGGATTGGACCAGTCGGCGATCGCCCGGCCGTCCACCGTGATGGCGGCGATAGCGAAGACCGCATCCAGTTCGACCACGACCGCCGATGTCGGCGCCGTGGCGGTGAAGTCGAGGACCGCGACGCCCTCCAGCGACTGGCTTTCCGGCAGCAGCTTGAACGATAGGTCCGCCTTGTCGAAGCGCAGCGCCAACTGCTCCGCCGTGCGCGGCGCGCCGCTGGACAGGGTGAAGGCGGTGGTTTCGCGTACCGCCTCCTGCGCCAGCGCGGGCGAGGTCAGCAGGGCTGTCGTCAGGCAAAGGACGGCGAGAGGGCGCAAGGTCGAGGCTCCGGCTGGATGAGCTCTGAGGGTAGCGGGCGGGGCGGAGCTCGCAAGTCCGCACCTATTTGCCGTCATCCTCGGGCTTGACCCGAGGATCGAGTGCAGCGGCGCGCTCGACCTTCCAGCTTTGCGCAGATGGAGCGCCCGATCCTCGGGTCAAGCCCGAGGATGACGGCGGTAGGAGACGTCGCAGAACCGGCAAAACGCGCAAAAGAAAAAAGGCCGGTGTTTCCACCGGCCTCTTCAAAATCCGTCAGTCGACGCCGATCAGGCGGCGGCTTGCTCGGCCAGCTTGGCGCGGACCTGACGCTTGATGCGCAGGGCGGCGATCGACAGCTGTTCGTCGCGAGCCTTGACGATGAAGGCGTCCAGGCCGCCCTTGAAGTCCAGGGTGCGCAGGGCGGCGTTCGAGATACGCAGCGAGAAGGTCTGGCCCAGAGCTTCCGACTGAACCTTGACCGTCTTCAGCGACGGCAGGAAACGGCGCTTGGTCTTGATGTTGGAGTGGCTCACGTGATGGCCGACCATGGGGCCGATACCGGTGAGTTCGCAGCGACGCGACATCTGAAGATCCTCAAGGTCACATCCGCGATATCGGTGCGGACGCATGAAACAGGGACGCAACGAACAAAGAGGCCCGCGCGAGAGGGGGCCGTATAGAGGAATGACTCGCCGGGCGTCAAGGCTGGAGTCATCGGGCGACGGGATTGGAGTCATTCTGAAGGCGAGGGATCGCCTTCGTTCAGCAGTCGTTCAAGGCGTGACTATATAGAGCAGACCCATGATGAGTCCCATGAACGGCAAATCCATGAAGACCTTGATCCCCTTCGCCCGGCTGATGGCCGTCGTCGCCCCCGTGGCCGCCGGCGCCGTGATGCTGGCCGCGCCCGCGTCCGCGCCTCAGGCCCAGTCGGCCGCCCAGTCCGAGGTTCTGCCCGGCTACTGGGAATACACCACCAGCGTCATGGGCGCCCGCGACACAGAGCAGAAGTGCGTGCGGCCCAGCGAGATCAACCGATTCTTCGGCGGTCTTTCGACGCGCAAATGGCGGTGCACCTACCCGACCCGCGAGGTCGGGGACGGCCGGGCGCGCTTTGAGGGCAGCTGTCAGGACCGCAAAGGCCGCCGCATCAACGTGCGCCTGAACGGCACCTATGAAGAGCAGGCCTTCCGTTTCAACGGCGGCGCCCAGCTGGCGCGCGGCACGCCCTATATTCCGGCCAGCATCACCGCCCGTCGCCTGGCCGCCCAGTGCCCGGCCGGGGCGGAGTACTTCTGATCTAGAACGCCGCGCGCGGCTAGATGCGAAAAGACCTCGGCGCGGCGCACCGAGGTCTGATCTTCGTCACGGTGATCGACGGGGTTACAGGCTGCGGGCCTGCTCGCGCATGCGTTGGGCCGAACGGACCATATCGTCGGCCTGTTGCGGCAGGGTGCGTGACAGTTCGATCAGCTGGGCGTGAGTGACCTCGTTCCCGCGGGCGCGGTTTTCGGCGATCACCTCGGCGCGACGGGCTGGATCGCGCAGACGCAGGGCGTTGGCGCGCATGGTCTCGGCGCCCTGATCCATGTCGTCGGCGCCGCGCAGCATGCTGGCGCGCGCATCGATCATGGCGACGCGGGCGTGTTCCCTGGCCGCGTCGGCGGCGACGCGGGCGCTTGCCGCTGCCGCCGCGGCGTCGCGAGTGACCCGTTCAATGGCGTCTCGGCTGCTGCGGGCGGCGGCTTCCGCTTCGCGACGAGCGACCTGGGCGTCACGCCGAGCGGCGTCAGCAGCCAGGCGGGCTTCGGCCCTGGCGGCCTCGATGTCGCGCCGCTCGCCGTCTTCCAGCATGTCCAGATGGATGGTGCGGCCGTTCTCGACGATGAGGCTGGACGTGGTCTGGACCGATTTCGCAGGCTGCGCCGGGCGTTCAGGGGCGGCGGGCGGCGCAGGCGGGACCGGCGGGGCGGGCGGCGTCCAGGCGACGCTTTCGGCCGCCGCTTCGGCGGCGCGCGGGATCAGCTCAATGGCGGCCAGGGGCGTGGCCACAGCCAGCAGGGCGCCCACGGACAGGGCCAGGGTCAGCGGGCGGGACGGAGTCTTGCGAGGGGACGTCATGATGCGGCTTATCCTTTTGGCGAGAGAGGCGTGGGATCCGGCGATGCCCAGGGCGGCGCCGGTGGAAGAAAAGGGAGCGGTCGAGGCCAGGTCGACCAGGACGCGGGCGTAGAGACGGCGGTCCATGCCGGCGACGGCCAGGGCGTCGGCAGCCTCCTCCGTCCGGGCGGATAGGCTGTGGTGCAGCAGCCAGACCAGGGGGTTGAACCAGAACAAGGCCAGGGCCAGGCGCGACAGCAGGGCGAAGATCCAGTCGCCACGGCGAATATGGGCCAACTCGTGGGCGAGCACGGCTTCGGCGGCGGCGGCGCGTGAGACGCAGTCCTCGCCGATCAGGATGACGCCCGGCGGCAGGCCCCAGCTGAGCGGCGTCTTGACATGAGCGGAGGCGATCAGGCGCGTGCGGCCGTCGGCGTCCAGACGGCGCAGGGGCGTCGTCCAGGCCGGTGCGGATACCGTGCGGCCCTGGCTGGTCCATCGGCGCAGGGTCCACAGACCGACGAGGAAACGGGCGCCGACCGCCAGAAGGCCTGCGGCGTAGGCCAGAGCGATCAGTAGGGCCGAGGGCGCGCCGGCCGGCAGCTGTCCGGCGACCGAGGCGTCCGCCATCGGCTGCAGGCTGACGGACCAGGAAGCCGCCGAGGCAGGCTCGACCGAGGGCGGCGTCAGCCAGGCCAAGGGCAGGCTGGGCCCGATCCATAGGAAGACGGGCAAGGCGATCAGCAGGCAGACGGCGATGCGCAGCACCAACGCCCGTTCCGCGGCCGGGCGCCGGCCCAGGAAGGCGGACAGGGCCAATCCCGCAGCGGCGACGCCGCCAGACTTGACCAGAAGCTCCAGCAGCAGGGCCCCGGTCACGCCTTGCTCTCCCCAGAAGCGTTGTCGTCAGCATCGTCGATGGCGCGGCGCAGGGCGGCCGCCTGCTCTGGGCTCAATGTCTTGGCCATGCCCAACAGGGCGGTGGCGGCCGTTACGGCTGATCCGGCGAAGAAGGTGTCGACCATGCGCCGCAGAGCGCTGTCGGCCAGGGCGCCGGTCTCGGGCGCCGGGCGCCAGACAGAACCGGACGTGCGCTCGACGAGCTTCTTGGCTTCGAGCCGTTTCAGCAGGGTGCGGACGGCTGAGTCGCTGAGCGGGTCAGTCAGGGCGTCCCGGACGGCGGCGGTCGAAGCCTGGCCCAGACGGCACAGGGTCTCGAACACCTCTCGCTCTCTGCGGGGCAGGGTTTCGATCATGACGCGCCCTTTTCTTTCGCTACATATGTAACGCTACAAGTGTAGCGAAATGCGGCTTAATTGGGGCGGATCATGTGAACTTTCGGAAAGGCGCAGCAGGGGGGCGGGCAAAGAAAAAGGCCCGGCGTCGCCGCCGGGCCTTTCGCGTCGTTTGCGGATCGCCTGAGGTCAGGCGGCCTCGGCTTCAGCCTCGGCGGCCGGAGCGACCGGCTTCTTGGCGCTGAGCGACTTGCCCAGCAGAGCCATGGCGGCGTCCTTGTCGATCTTGTTGGCGGCGGCGACTTCGCGGGCCATGCGGTCCAGGGCCGATTCATAGAGCTGGCGCTCGGAATAGGACTGTTCCGGCTGGGTCTCGGCGCGGTGCAGGTCGCGGACCACTTCGGCGATCGAGATCAGGTCGCCCGAGTTGATCTTGGCTTCATATTCCTGAGCGCGACGCGACCACATGGTGCGCTTGACGCGGGCGCGGCCCTTCAGGGTCGTCAGGGCCTTGGACACGGTGTCGTCGGCGGCCAGGGTGCGCAGGCCGGCGGTCTTGGCCTTCTTGGTCGGGACGCGCAGGGTCATCTTCTCGTGCTCGAAGGTCACGACATAGACTTCCAGCGCCATGCCGGCGACTTCCTGAGTCTCGATTGCGGCGACCTTGCCGACGCCGTGCGCGGGATAGACCACCGCATCGCCAACCTTGAATTCCAGACCGGTCTTGCTCGTCATGTCATTCCTTTCCCGAACCGTAGGGATGAGATCGTCGCCGCGCTGATAGTGAAAAACCGCCCCTCCGCCGAGCGCTGGGCCCGGCGGTTGAGGCGGAGGATCGCACTGTCAGACGCGAAAACGGATCACCAAACCTCAGGCCGACCTCGTCTCTAGCGGCGAGGTTCTGTCGTAAATGCGGGCGGCGCGCAGAGTTGCGGAACCGCCCGTTTCGAATAGGGAGGAACCTATCATAAAATTAGGAAATCTCAAAACATCCACAGGGCGCGCGGCGATGACCGGCGCATTGTGACCGCATTGTGGCGAATTCTTAGGAGCCTTTGCCCGGCTTGGGGCTGAAGTACTTCTCGAACTTGCCGGTTTCGCGCTCATACTGTTCGCGATCCGCCGGGGGCACGCCCTTCACTGTGATGTTGGGCCAGACCTTGGCGTATTCGGCGTTGACCTGCAGCCACTTGCCGTCGGGCTCGTCCTCGGTGTCGGGGACGATGGCGTCGACGGGGCATTCCGGCTCGCACACGCCGCAGTCGATGCATTCGTCGGGCGCGATGACCAGGAAGTTCTCGCCCTCATAGAAGCAGTCCACCGGACATACCTCGACGCAGTCCATGAACTTACATTTCACGCAGGCGTCGGTGACGATGTAGGTCATGGCGTTCGGGCGGGCCTGTGGCAGCGAGGGAGGTCGAGGGCGGGCACATGGCCCCGACGGAACCAACTGTCAACCGAAGGCGCTGTTGCAAAGCTGTTCAGGCCCGATGTCGCCGGGCCCCGCTCCACATTCATGACGTCCGATCATCGGCCAGCAGGAGGCTCCGCCATGCGTTTCATCACTCACTCAGCCATCGGCCGTCTCGGCGCCGCGAGCCTGGCGCTCAGCCTGCTGGCCGGCGGCGCGGTTGTGGCCCAGTCCGCCCTGACCAAGGTTCCGTCCGAGGTCCAGCCCGGCGACTACAAGCTGGACTCGGCGCACGGCAAGATCACCTGGTCGGTCGATCACCTGGGCTTTTCGACCTATGTCGGCCAGTTCGTGAACGTCCAGGCCGAGCTGAAGCTGGACCCGGCCAACCCGTCCGCCAGCACTCTGACGGCGACCATTCCTCTGACGGACGTGGCGTCGAACTCGGACGGGTTGAACCGCCATCTGCAGACGGCGGACTTCTTCGACACCGCCAACCATCCGGTCGCCACCTTCCGTTCGACCCGGATCGTGGTTGACGCCGATGATCGCGATGAGGCGACGGTCCACGGCGAGCTGTCCCTGCGCGGCGTGACCCGTCCGGTGGTCATGGAGGTCGAGTTCAATCAGGCAGGCCCGACGCGCGGCGGCTACAAGGCCGGCTTCGACGGAGAGGCGACCATCAAGCGTTCCGACTTCGGCATCAACTTCGGCCTGCCCGCCCTGGGCGACGAGGTGAAGCTGCACATCGAAGGCGAGTTCGTGAAGGCGGCGGGCTAGGTCGGCGTGTCCAGCGGCTCATAGAGGGCGCGGGCTTCCTCGGGCGGGCCGCGCCTTTCGCCCATCCGCACCACGCGCACGGCGATGAGGCGCCCGCCTTGGGCGAACAGCACCTCGTCGCCGGGATGGACGCTGCGGCTGGGCTTGTCGAGCCGGGTCTGGGCGCCGTTGTGCGTCAGGCGGATGGCGCCCTTCTCGACCATGGCCGCGGCCAGGCTGCGCGTCTTGGCGAAGCGCGCGCGCCACAGCCAGACGTCGATGCGGCAGCTCGCGACGCTCATTCAGCGTTCTGGCCCGCCCCCTGAGACGCGGCGCGTCGCGGGCGACGGCGGGATCGGCGCGCCGCCTTGGGTTTGGCGGAGGAGGCCGGGCGGGGCGGTTGGGTCAGCTGCGCCAGGGCGGCGAAGGGTGAATCCTTGGGCGGCGGCGCCGACTTGCCGGGGCCTGGCGCCCGTTCCGCACGGGGCGTGCGCAGGGCGGCCTGGATGGCCCTGGCCTGATCCGCCGTCCAGCCGAGGCTGTTCAGGGCTTCATCCGACAGCGACGCCTTGCCTGCCGCCTTCTGGGCGTCGGCGAAGGCTTCCAGCGCTTCGATCGGCGCGGTCCAGCGCCCGACCGCGCGCCGCCCGACCGCCGCCAGCGCCCGCGCCGACGGCGCCGGTTCGGGCAGGGGCGCCAGGCCCTCGCCCGCCAGTCCCTTCGTCATCTCGCGCGGCAGGAAGGCCTGCGCCAGCGCCGCGCCGCGCGGCTTCATCACGCCGGGCAGCCACACCGAATGGGCGCCGACCCGAATGGCGAAGGTCTTCAGCGTGCGCCGCTCATGCTGGCTCAGGGCCGCCAGGTCGCGCTCGACCTCGCGCCGGGGAATCAACCCGCCCGCCTCGACCAGCCGAAACGCCAGCCCGCGCGGCAGGCCGGTCAGGGCGCCGCTCTCGATCGCATGGCGCAGCCGTTTCAGCGGCTTCAGCGCCCGCCCGGCCTCGCCCGCCAGCCACGCCTCCATGCGCCGTTCGGCCCGCTCGCGCGCCGGGACCGGCCCCAGTTCGCCCAGCAGCCGCACGCGCGGCGAGAAGGGGTCTTCATTGACGATGCGTCCGGTCAGGGCGCTGTTCCACAGCACGCCGCCGTCGGGCGTGACGGAAAAGGCCGCGTCCTCATCCGCCGCCAGCCGCCCCAGCCGCCGCGCCACCTCGGGCCCCACGGCGCGCGTCGCCGCCTGTCGCAGCGCCCGGTCGGCCAGGGCCGATCCGCCCGCGTCGACGGTGAAGCGCACCCCGTCCAGATGGCCGACCACCTCGCCCTCGACCGTCACCTCGCCGTCCTCGGCCACGCCCGCCAGCACGTCGGAGCGCACGTGCAGCGCCCGCATCAGCGCCGCCGTGCGCCGGTCGACGAAGCGCGCCGTCAGCCGCTCGTGAAGCACGTCGCTGAGCCGCTCCTCCAGCGCCTTGGTCCGGTCGCGCCATTCCTGCGCGCCCGCCAGCCAGTCGGGCCGGTTGGCGATGTAACTCAGCGTCCGCACCCCCGACAGCCGCGCCGACAGCTGGTCGATCTGGCCGTCGTCGCGGTCCAGGTCGTTGAAGCGCGGCGCCACCCAGTCCTCGGTCAGCCGCCCGCGACGACTGGTCAGGGCGGTGAAGATCTCCTTTGACAGGCGGGCGTGTTCGTCCAGCGTCGTCTTCTGGAAGTCCGGCAGCTGGCACGCTTCCCACAGCCGCATCAGGGCGCCGCGCGAACGGGCGATCTTCTTGACGTCTTCATCGACCGCAAAGCGCCGCAGCAGGGTCTCATCCAGCGCCTGGGCCGTCAGCCGCAAGCCGTGCCGCTCCGGCGCGAGGGTCAGCGACCGCAGCAGATCGGGCAGGGTGTCGAAGTCCAGCCGCCCGCTGCGCCACTCGGCCCCCTCGACCGGATCGAAACGATGCTCGACCACCTGTTCGACCAGATCCTCGTCCAGCTCTTCCGCCTCGCCGGTGACGCCGAACGTCCCGTCACGCAGGTGCCGCCCCGCGCGCCCGGCGATCTGGCCGATCTCGGCGGCCTGCAGCCAGCGCGTGCGCCGCCCGTCAAACTTCCGCAGGCCCGCGAAGGCCACATGGTCCACGTCCATGTTCAGCCCCATGCCGATGGCGTCGGTGGCGACCAGGAAGTCCACCTCGCCCGACTGGAACAGCTCGACCTGGGCGTTGCGGGTGCGCGGACTGAGCGAGCCCATGACCACGGCCGCCCCGCCCCTCTGACGGCGCAGCAGTTCGGCGATGGCGTAGACCTGCTCGGTCGAGAAGGCGACGACGGCGCTGCGGCGGGGCAGGCGGGTCAGCTTCTTCGATCCGGCGTAGGACAGCGTCGACAGCCGGTCTCGGGTGACGATCTCCGTATCCGGAACCAGCGAACGCATCAGCGGCGCCATCGTCCCGGCGCCCAGGAACATGGTCTCGAACCGGCCGCGCGCGTGCAGCAGTCTTTGCGTAAAGACGTGGCCGCGCTCGGGGTCGGCGACCAGTTGGATCTCGTCCACCGCCAGGAAGTCGACCGACCGCTCCAGCGGCATGGCTTCGACGGTGCAGACGAAATAGGCCGGGCGCGGCGGGACGATCTTCTCCTCGCCGGTGATCAGGGCGACCGAGGCCGCTCCGCGCCGCTTGACGATCCGCTCATAGATCTCGCGCGCCAGCAGCCGCAGCGGCAGGCCGATCATGCCCGAGGCGTGACCCAGCATGCGCTCGACCGCCAGATGGGTCTTGCCGGTGTTGGTGGGGCCCAGGATCGCCGTGACGCGCGAAGGGGCCATGCCTGCGGAACGGTCGCTCATGACCGGCCCAAGGTGGCGAACCTCGTCGGGTTTCACAAGCGACGCGGCGGTTTGGGGGAGGGCGAAGAAGGAATGGTAAGCGGAACCTTACCGCCCCCTGGAACACGGGCGAAACGAATCATGACCGAATCAGCGACGTTCGCCGATTCAGGCTTTGTTCCATACTAGTGATTGTATCTTAACGGCTCTTAACCACAAGGCGGAACCATCGCCGCCGCCTCATGCCGCGCCCGCGGCGCGCAGGGGCTTCCCTGACGCCGCAACCTCCTTTAGGCAGACGCGCGTGGCCCCGTAGCTCAGCTGCATAGAGCAAGGCTTTCCTAAAGCCGAGGTCGGAGGTTGGAGTCCTCCCGGGGTCGCCACCGCTTTGTGTCGGGACAACTTAAGACTGTCCCGTTTCCAAGCTAAGACTGTCCTGGACCAGCTAAGACTGTCCTAGCGTTTTGGAAATTTTCTTTAAAAACAGCGCAATGAAGCCGCGCCTCGGGTCCGCTGGGCGCGACAGTCTTAACTTGTCGATCGCAACGCGATCGACTGGAATGCGCCAGTTGCGGATATTGGCATCGGGCCAGAAAGCGGACATTGACGACACGGAGAGCCATGTACGCCCGCGCCGACTAGCGGCTTTTTGACCGAAATGCCGGTTCCGACGCGAAGATCAAGCACGTCGTCGCGAGAGCTCAAGCAGCCAGGGCATCGGCCTTTGGAAATCCGCAATCCCGCATGGCCCCACAGCAGGTCTGTGTGCCGTTGGAAATGCGCTTCTTGTAATCCGCTAGAGCTGCGCGACGCTTCCGCTCAGCCATGACGAGTTCCAGAAGCAGCAGCCGGGCCTTTCGGTCGCCTTTCATCTGGGGTGCCCGCGCGACGACCGGACCGGTCAGCCGCACCCTCCGCTCACCTAGCTTGGTCAGCCCTGTACTGGTGATCCACGACGGTTGGTCAAAATAGGCGTCGAGATAGGCATCCATGATGCCCAAGCGCTCCGCCACTCTGAGGGCGCGTTGGTGGTAAAGGCCCGCCGGTCCATGATCGAGGGCGTTCTGCGGCGGCCACAGCCGGGTGGCTTCGGCGATCGCCTGACACGCCAGATACTGATCGAGATCCGCCCACCATGCCCGGGCGCGGCGCAGGGAGTCGATCGGCCCGCGGCCCAGCCCCACGCAAAAGGTGCGATCCCCCTGGATGTGGCGATCCGGGCAGAAGGCCGGAAACCGGGTTCCCGGCTTGGTCTCCCGCACGATCGGGCAGGGCGCGGACAGAATCGTCAGATCCAGAGGCGATCCGGCCCAAGGGCCATGTGCCGCCTCGCCGCGAATCTGGTTCACCGTGCGGTCCCGCACGGTGAACCAGTCGGGTGCCGTTGCCACGAGAAGATCGATCGGCGCGATCATTCCGGGCAGTGCGCCCGCATGGGCGCGGCCGAGACGGCGCTGGCGACCGAGGCCCCGGCGGCGGCTCCCGCACCGACGACGGCCGGCACGCTCACCCGTGAGAGGTGAGCCTGCGCCGACGGATAGGTCAGGTTCGGCACCCGCCGCGCCGGGCCGAACAGGTGCTTCACCGTGGCCCCGGCCTCCGAATAGGCCCGCTCGCCGATCGCGGTTTCGACGCCGCCACAAGCGGCTTGGGCCGCCTCTGAAACACACGTCGCCTTGCTGGAGGAACACCGCACGCTGGTGTCGCCGCGCAGACCTAGCCGGCATATCGGGGTCGGGCCGTATTCGATCCCGATCGCGATGCCCAGGGCCGCGATGCCCGGCAGCCGGGCCCGGCAGAGTTCGAAGGACGACCGGATCGCCGCAGCGGTGAGCACAGCCTCCTTGATCGTGGCCATCGCATCGGTGTCGCGCGCATCGCCGATAGCGATCACGCCGTGTAGGCAGTCACCGATGAAGCGGATCTTGCGCCCCTCGAAATCCTCCTGAAGCACGGCGGCCATTTCCGCCCGCAGAACATGAAGGTTCGAAACCGCCTCCGCGACCCGGCCACCGGCGATGGCCGCGTCCACATAGGCGGTGAAGCCGTCGATGTCGGCGAACACCGAAGCGAGCGGCAGCCGGATGCTGTTGCTGGGGGGATGGTCGGCGAACTTGACCGACCGCAGCGGCGGCTGGCGGTAGTGGAAGGTGAATTCCGCAGGTCGGACGCCGCCGTGCGCCTTGAGCAGCCGTTCCTGATCCTCGACGAAGGTGGCGTAAGCCTCATCTAGAGGGCCACGCGCGCTCTTGCGAAGCGTCCGGATGTCGATGGTCTCGGTCAGAACCCGGGTGGCGGCGTCCTCGGTGAAGCGCACGGGCGAGAGTGGCCGCAGTCCGGTCCGCGCCAGTTCCAGACGCGGCGACAGGAAGATGCCCGGCTCATCCCCGTCGGCCAGCTTGGCGGCGTGGTTTGCCGGCGATCCGATGAACAGAGGCTCCGGCTCGCTAGCGCGGCCGCTGTTCACTGCCACAGCCGGGCCGCTGTCGATGCCGATGCGAACGTCGGTCTGGAAATCGGCGCCGTATCGACGGCCCGCCCGGTCGACCATTTCCCGGAAGGCCGCCGCGAAGGCGAGCGCTTTGGCGATCCGTTCGCCTTCGCGATCCGCCCCTTCCGGCGTCAGCACGACCGCATGCAGCCGCCCACCGTGGAAGTCGACGCGCTGGATGTCGAAGGCCTGGGTCAGCAGATCGCAGCCGCTGTAGTGGAAGTGCAGGAGTTGCAAGGCCCGCGCGTGGCTCGCCTCGGTCTCGCGGCCCTGTTCGACCAGCCGGTCGTTATAGGCCAGCAGATTGGCGTAGATGTGCACTCCGTGGGTCGTGACCGCCCTGTTCGGCGGCACATACCAATCGCGCTGCGGCGTGGCGCCCAAGGTCCGGGCCTGTTCGGCCAAGGCCCGACGCGAGCGCATATAGTCTGAGAAGTCGGATACGGAGACGGCGGTTTCGGGCGAGGAGGCGCGATGACGGGCGATGCGTTCGAGCGCGCGGGGTTCTGACCAAGGCATGAGAGACTTCCTTAAGAGCAGCGCACGCCGACGCGGCGGACGTGTTTGGAGATTTCGTGGGCGACAGGCTGGATGCGGCTTTCCAGGGTGTCGTCCGCACCGGAGCGGTAGGTCAGGGTGGTGATGCCGCGCAGGTCGCTGGCGAGCTTGATCTGGGCGTTCCTCGGCTCAACCAGGATGGTGCGCTCCAGGTCCAGCTTGCCCATGAAGAGCCCCAGCTCAAACGTCACATTGTCCCGGGGCGCCAACTGGGTCGTCTCGCGCGACACGATGGTGTCGTCGCCGTCGATCACGGCGATGGCGAAGTCCGACGCCTCGATCGCCCGCTGAAGCGCGGGGATCGGATAGTCGGACGCCCGGAACACCCCGTCCGTCCAGAGCGTAACCTGCATGTCCGCATGGGTGAGGCGGGACTGGATTTCCTGGGCGACCGTCAGCGCCTCGACCGAGGAGATTATGAAGATGATCGGCTGGTCATTGGCCGCCCGGACCAGGTCATTGCGTTGAACCAGACGCTTGGCCTGTTCGATGGCCAGACGGCGCCAGATGGCCGGAAAGCGTTCGGCGATGTCGGTCAAGGCCGGTTCCGGCAATCGCAACGCCACACCCGGGGATTGCCCCACCACGGTGGACGAGCGCTGCTGGGTCGGGTCCAGCGCGGCGATCTCGCCGACGTGGTCACCCGGTCCCCGCTCATTGACCTGCACGCCCTTGACGATGATCCCGGCCTTTCCGGCCAAGATGAAATAGAGGTCCGTGTCGTGACCCTTTTCGGTGATCAACGCCTCGCCAGTCTCAAGCGGGACGGGCTCGCTCGCGTCTGCGATGGCTTCCGCCAACGGCTGGTCGCCCCGGACCAGAGTCGCTTCCATCAGAGCGTTGATGCGGTTGGCCCGCCCGCCGTCTCCGGAAAACCGGGCGACGAGGCCCGTCGCCGCACCCCCGACCTTCCCATCCTGACCGTCTTCAGCCTTCATGCGTTTCTTCTCCTGTGCGCCCGATCGGGCCTTGTGTTTTTGATCGCCTAGCGCGACCTTCACCGTTGATCAGGAGCAGATGGGTATGGTTTTAATGCAGATCAAGTCTCAACATCCGAATATTTTCTATGCCTGAGTTTGAAGCGTTCCCCAAGGCCACCCAGCGCCGTTTCGAATTCCTAGAATGGCGGCTGTTCTGGGAGCGCGGTCTGCGTCGCGCAGGGCTGGAATCGACCTTCGGCATCTCGACGCCCCAAGCCTCGGTGGACCTGCGCAACTATAGGGAGTTGGCACCCGACAACATCGACTACGACGCCAGCCAAAAGACCTATGTGCCTGGCCCGCGTTTCAAGCCGAAGCTGCTCACCCTGTCAGCGGACCGGCTTCTGTTGCAGCTTCGCGCCTATCTGATGGGTGCGCTCGGGCGTCAGGATCTGTGGTTCAGCGAGCCCCCATCGATGGACGGCGCACCGGACTTGGTGCGGTCTGTTCAGCCCGAAACCCTGCAGCGCATCCTCAACGCCATCCGGCAGCGCCGAAAGCTGGAGATCGACTATCGGTCCCTTACCAATGAACGGCGACGCACCATCGCGCCCCATGCCCTGGCGTTTGACGGACACCGTTGGCACGTCCGGGCCCTGTGCTGTGAGAAGGATGATTTCCGCGACTTCGTCATCACCCGGATCAGCGCCATAGACCTCGGCGCCCGCATCGACTTCGATCCGGCCGAGGACGTCGAATGGGCGCGTAAGGTCGTTCTGGAGCTCGCGCCGCATCCCGGTCTGAACGCTGATCAGCGTGCGGCGATCGAATACGATTACGGGATGACGGACGGCGGGCGCGCGGTCGAGATGCGGATCGCGCTGAGCTACTACTTCATCAAACGCCTGAACCTGGATCTCGAAACCCGTCTGCCCGAAGGTGCCCTCTCCCCCGAGCGCGTCCAGATCGCCCTGATCAACCTCGCGGAGGTCGAACAGGCCCAAGCCGACGCCAAGCGAGATTCGGTCGAACAGGTGCGGATTCGCAAGGCCTTGAGGGTGCTCGACGCGGGGACCTAACAGCTGACGGAACCTGCCTTCAGAACAATCCCTGGCTTATGAGCGCCAAAGCTTCACGTGGCCTCATCCATGAATAACCACTGCCGATAGGTGCCGCCGGCAGGCCCGCATGCATTTGGGAATTGATGAAAATCTACGGCTAGAAGCGGACATTCCGAACCGCTGCTTTGAGTCAGGTCCGGTCATTCAGTCTCTAGTCGAAGGAATCTAATTCGAAGACCTGCTGCCTTGCTCGCTTCGAAAACGTCCTCTGCGTCGAGGATGCCATCTTCTGGTAGCGCAATGCTCAGGAGGGTGGCGATGGCTTTGTCTGCTTCCTTCGGGTGCTTGCAGTAGCGATCCAAAATAGCATTCAGGCTGGCCGCCAAAGCCTCTGCGGAAGCTTGCATAGGAGCTGTGGTCATTGGCGTTCCTTTCGTCGCGCAAGCCGCTGGCGCTGGAAAACATGCTCCCAATGGCTGGAGATCACTATTCGCAGGATTCCAGTGGCTAAGAATTTTAAACGCTGAGGCGCGTGGAAAGTCTAGCGTAATTAAGTGATTGAAGTCGCCACACTGTTTGTGTGAGAAAAATCGACGTTTTTTGTATCTACATTCCAGTACGGCTCGATCAAAACATGCATCGATCAGAACGAATCTGATCGGTCGGGACGGGCTCATGTCGTCAAACACGTCGTAAGGCTACGAACCGATCCGCTTGCGGTGAACTGGAATGTCGGAGGCAGCCATGCCCTTTCCTTAATCTCTTTTGAGACCGGAAACGAAAAAGCCCGCGCTCTGGAAAGCGCGGGCTCTTCGCGGGACGAAACCCGAAGTCGTTGAACATCGACAGACGGACTCTCCCCCAAAGCGTCGGCAGCGTCAAGTAAACCCGCGTATATCCAAGCACGGGCATCGTCTTCGGTTGCCTGACGCCCGGTCCTCTCCGCCAATCTCGTGCGAGCTGCACGCCTATATCTGAGAGACCTCTATGTCCGCGATCCCTTCTGACGGGAGCCGCTTGAGCGCCTTTGCGCTTGAAACGAGCCGGCTTTCCGCAAGTATTCCTATCCGCGCGCCGGCGCCTGGTCGGCTGATGCATGCCGTCCATAGCGCTTTGGCCCAGCCAGGCCATGACGAACAGATCGTCGCCGGCCGGATAGTCCTGACGCCTGACGGACGACCGATCCGGAGCATTATTACCGGTCGACGTCATCAGGTGACGGGCAGCTACGCCAGTCGAAAGGCGGGCCAAGGTCTCGTGTTCGAGAGTATGAACGAGCACGACTTCTACCAGGAGTGCGAGGTCGATCCCCGTGTGATCGACTATCGTGCGCAGCCCTTTCGGTTTGAGTTCGTCCTGGAAGGGCAGGTCAGGCGCTACATCCCGGACTGCGTGCGTCTTCTTGAGTGCGGCTCCATCGAAGTGGTCGAGATCAAGGGATGCAGTCGGCAGTTGCAGGAGCCGGACTACGCGGCCAAGCTTGAACGGACGAAGGAAATCTGCGGGCTGCTGGGTTGGCGTTTCTCAGTGGTGTTGGCGGAGCAGATCCGGAGTCCAGCCGTCCGCCGCCGGAACGTTCTATTGATCCAGCAGGATCGATTGGCCGCCTTCGATGAAAGGCATGTCTATCTCGCTCGCAAGGCCATCGACGAGGCAGGTGGAGAGGCGCTGTTCGCCGAGGCGGCGGCCGCTATCGAGGGGCCTCCTAGGGGCGAAGCAATTTTGCGAGCTCTTATGGTGGCTCGCGTGGTTGAGATCGAACTCGAACGCCCGCTTTGCGCTGAAAGCCGAGTGCGCTTGCACCATCCGCAAGGGAGGCGCGACGCATGAGCGGGTTCTTGAGACTGAGCCATGGGGATCGCTGGCGTTTCAATGGTCAGACGCTTCGATTCGAGGCGCGGCTCGGGGATGGCTTGCTTCATTTCATCAGGGAAACGAGTGGCGGGCCTTTCCAGCTAGAGCAAGACGGCCTCATGACCCTTCCAACCGAGGAATGGGTGATGCAGGCCTATGGTTCTGGAGAACTGACCCGCATCCCGAATGTCCATGCCGCTGCAGCCAGGCGCGCTGCTTCGGAGCGTGAGTACGATCCCGCCACGATCCAGAAGATGGATCCGGACGCGCAACGTCGAAGCTTCATCCTGCGCGGCTTTGACGCCATGGGCGTGGTCAACGGCAGCGAGGCGCGGGTGCGATATGCCCTGAACCGCCTTTGGCAAGATCAGCCAGTGCAAGCGGCGGCGTTCGTCCAGCCTCACCCTCGCACGGTCATTCGTTGGCTTGGGCAGCGGGGCCGCCCGGGCGATCGACCGCTTGAGCAGATGGTCTCGATGCGGGGCCGTGTGCCCCGCGCGCAGCGTCTTCCCCCAGTTCTGCATTCGCTTATGGATCGATATGCCGCTCGGTACTGGTCGAGCATGGGGCTAACGATCACCGACGCCTTTGCCTTGATGGCAAGCCGCCTGTTTCGACTGAACCGCTGGCTGGTGAGAGCAGGGCTCGATCCGTTCGCGCTGCCCAGTACGGAGCTTTTTCGGCAGAGGGTCCGTAAGAGTGAGACGCCAGCGGCGCTTGCGGCAAAGTGGGGCGTTAAGAAGGCTGCGAGCCGGTTCAAATCGGTGGAGGGGCAGCTTCATGCAGCACGCTTGCTGGCGCTCGGCTGCATGGATCACACGTCGCTGGACACCATCGCCGTACTGGACGCTGACTGGATGTTGCCTGTGGGCACGCCATGGCTAACCCTTCTGATCGATGTGAGGACCAGGTGCGTAGTCGGCTTCTTTGTCGGCTTTGAACCTCCCTCGATCCATTCCGTCATGGAGTGCCTCAGGCGGGCGAACCTGCCCAAAAGTGTCTACGAGGATCGGCGAGGCGCGCCTCAGAGCCTTGTGAATATTTATGGCCGGTTCGACGAGATTATCGTCGACAATGGTAAGGAGTTCGCCGGCGTTGCGATGGAGCACACGCTGGCGGATCTGGGCACGACATTGCGTCTGGCCCCGGTGGCGTCTCCCCAGCACAAGGCGATCGTCGAACGTTTTTTCGGCACGCTAAACAGCTTGTTGGTGCGGAAACTTCCCGGCACCAAGCTTCCCATCCACACCATGCGCGAGCTTGGTTACGATCCCCAAGCCACGGCGGTGCTGACCGTCCAGGAGGTCGAGCAGCTCATCTGGGAGGCGCTGGCCGTCTATCACCTCGATGTCCACTCCGGCATCGGTACACCTCCAGCGCTGCAATGGGCCAAGGATGCAGAGGCTTACGGGATCGCCGTCTACGACAGTGTGAGAGAACTGGAAAAAATGCTGGGCGTGCCAGCCAAAAGGCAACTCAGCCGTTCCGGCATCGAGTTGCATGGTCTCCAGTATCACGACCCGGCTGCCGTCGGTGCTTTGCTGACCGAACTGGCTGTTGTTGCGCCCCAGAGGGAGCAGCGGCGCTCGGGATCGATCACCTGCAAGGTCACGGTGAAATACAATCCCGCCAACCTGAATGAGGTCCAGGTCTGGCACCATCTGCAGAAGCGTTACGTGACCTTGCCCTGTACCGAGCCTGAGTATGCGCAGGGGCTGTCGCTTTGGCACCACGAACGGGTCAAGCAGTGGTCCAAAGAAGCGGGGCTTCGCTTCAGTTCGCTTCAGGACCGTCTTGAAGCGCGGGCCAGGATGATCGAGCAGGTCGAGCGCCTGGCTCCCGAGCTGAAGATGCGACAGAGACGTGCCTTGGCGCGGTTGCTGCACTCGCCGGCCAACAGGGTGGGCAAGGGCCTGGTCTCCGGGGTCGTGGAGGTGGACGTTGCGCCGTCTCGCCACGATGGCCTGGCGCCGATCATTCCGCAGGTGGCGTTGGCCTCAGAACGGACTGACGGGAGTGTGCGGCCTTCTCGCCCGCCGAGACCGCCATCTCGGCCGAAAATTGTAAGGACGAGAAAAGAGAAATCGAACGATACGGCGCCTGCTTTTCCATCCCGGCTTGCTGATACGCCGTGGAAGGAATTCGAATGATGGGGCGCCTGGATGCGACGCCTCAAACCGGCGAAATGATCGAGGACATGTCGGCGGCTGCCAATAAACGGGTAGCGGACATTGTGGCGTCCTTCCGCCAGATATTCATCCCGTACCCGCGCCACGTCGAGTTTCATTCCCGATGCGACTATCTGGTGCAACTGGGCCAGGCGACCAAGGGGGCTCCGCAAAAGGGCATGAGAGTTCTTGCCCCGTCCGGTTCAGGCAAGACGACTGCTGCGCGGGCCTTCGCCGAGCGCATTGAGCATCGATCACCGCCGACCGGCGACTTCAAGCCGGTACTGATTGTGTCCCTAGATCGGGCGACAACCGTGAAGAAGTTGTTCAGCTCGATCCTGGCTGAGTTCGGCGATGGCTTTTCCGATCGAGGCACTGAGCAGACGCTTCGGAAACGGGTCCTGTCGTGCTTTGGGCACTATGGAACGCAGTTGCTGATCATCGATGAAGTCCAGCACCTCAACTTCCGTAGCACCGCCACTAACGACGTCACCGACAGCCTGAAGTCGCTTCTGGATACGGGCGTCATCCCGATCGTGTTCATCGGGACAGAAGACGCGGAGGGCATGTTCAAGCGCAACCTTCAGCTCAATGGGCGCCTTCTGCCGCCTTGTGATTTTCTGCCCTTACGCGCCACCGTCGCCGAGGATGCGGCCCTCTTCACCAGCTACTGGCGTCGGCTGGATCAGGAGATGGTTCAGCGCGGCCTGATCCGGCGCCCAAGCGGACTTGAGGGCGTCGAATTTCTAGGGGCGCTGCACAAGGTTTCTGCTGGCGTGATCGGGCGTGTGTCTCGCTTGACGGAAGCAGCTCTGGAGATCGCATGCAGGCGATCAGCGGACCGGATCGAACTCTATGACTTCATGGTGGCGACCGAGAGGTGGGCGCTCGCGCAGAACTTTGTCGAGAGCAATCCCTTTCGGTCGATGCTGAAATGAGCGGGCAGGTGGCCACCAGGGGAATGCTGGCGATTCCAGTGACCCCTGAGATGAATGAAAGCCTCCTGGGCTACCTGACGCGCGTGGCGGAGCGAAACGTCCTTGAGAGCCCAGCAGTCCTTCTGGAGGGTATTGCAAGTTGGCCGCCTAGCCAGCTTACAACGCAGCAGCAGGCCCAGCTGGCGCGCGTTCTCGGCCTCTGGCCTCGCCAGGTTAAGGCGTTGTTCGACAGAACCTATCGATCGGGTTTGTCAGCAAATCTCGTGAGCCACGAGCGCCGGCGTGTGTCGCCCTGGATGCTGAAGCAGACAGGTTGTGACCAAGCGCTTTGGGCCGTGAAGCCGCTAAGCTGTTGCTGCGAGTCCTGGCGCGAACTGATCGACGCTTGTCCGCACTGTGGGCAAGCGCTTCGATGGGGGCACCCATATCTCACAAGATGCCAGTCCTGCGAGGCGGATCTCACCACTGTCGAAACGCGTGCGGTCCCGCCCGAACTCCGGGCACCACTTCGCGCAGCTGCTCGGCTCGCTGCCGGGGCTATGCCTAAATGGCATGCCTTAGGTTCGTCTCTCCACCCAGATCTCTCCGCCTTAAGCCCAGCAGAAATATTCGAACTGGCGGTTGTGTGCGGCCGGGCCGCGGCGCCTAAGGGACAGAAGGGCCTGCGGTCAGATGCACGGGGCGTTGGCTATGAGGATCTGGCTGCGGGATTAAAGCTGGTCCTCGGCTATCCCGCATCCTTCAGAACCATAGCCGGCAGTACAGACAACGCTGTTGAGCATCCATTTTTCAGGATGTTTACGGCCGGCTCTTTGAACCGCGAAGGCGAACTGAAGCGCGTAATGGCGATCATCAGCCACCTGGCTCCCGAGAAACGTGGCGTGCAACGCCTGAAAACCGTGCGCATCCAACAGGGTCGTCTCACCACGACGGAGCTTGCTGCAACCTTGGGAGTGGAGAAGGCCCGCATACCGCAGATGGTGCAAGCCGGGGTGTTTGGCCCTCGATCGCCGCGGGGACGCGAGCGTAGCTATGACTGGTTTTCTGCTGACGATGTGGGGAAGGCGCAAGCGGTTCTGGCAGATCGAATGTTTGCCTCGACATGGGCCAAACGGATCGGCCTCAATCCGATTGACGTCTGTCAGCTTGTAGGAAGCGGCTTGGTGAAAGCTGCCGCCGATCCGATAGCGACAGCCATTTTTCCGACCAAGCTGCAAATCGACACGCAAAGTCGAGTTCAGCTTGAGGTAGACGTTCTTGCTCGTGTGCAGTTCTCGCAACCCTGCGAGGATTGGATTTCTATTCCCAGGGCGTTCACGATCATCGGAGGCTCCCACAAGCCATGGGGACCGGTGATCCGCGCGGCCATAGGCGGATCACTGCCGTATGGCTTGCGGTGCTTCGAAGGCGCTCGCCTGAACTTCAGGCGCCTTCATATCCATAGGTTTCTCGTTGAGGACATGCGGAGAAGGGGAGTCTGCGGGATGCCCCAAGTCTATAGCGCTTCGGCGGCGTGCTTCGGGTCGCATTACCCCGAGGCGATGACTCGTACTGAGGTGGAGACGTATCTGAATTGCTATCCGGCGGAGGTAAGCCGGTTGGTCGCTATGGGAGAAATCGACGTGATTGCTCTCGATCCGATGATGGCGCGTTCGTCCTCCGTGGAGAAATTTGGAGCGAAATATATAAGCATGCGCGAGATGGCGGCGCTTTACGCCATGCCGCCCATCCTGGCGCGCTTCATGATGCTCGAAGCGGGTGTGAAGAGATCCAAAAATGGATTCTGGAATCGAGCGGATCTCCGAGGAGGCGGGGTGTTCGAAGCCCTGATATCCAGGCAGTTGATTGTGGGCGTCTGGGAGATGCCGGGGCCGCCGAAGGCTCTGCAACGACCTAGAAATTGGCCATCTCCGAGGGAAGAAGCTTCCTCACGCTTGGTGTTTATGAGGCCGTCGTGAGTGTGCGTAACGAAGTCTGTCCAACAAGCTTGAGCCTCAGATCTATCAAGGATTGCCTCCAAAGCTAAGGCCCTCGCCAACGAAAAGGGTGAGCCGGAAAGGCGGGGGTCCGTATCTATCTTCCCGTCAGTCGCGCTCAGCCAGAGACCTGATCGCCGAGACTTTGATTGTTGTTCAGCTTTGGCCACTACCTGATCCGCTTCAATTTTAATGAGGCGGCAGATGCTGAACCAACTTCCCATCCCGTTGAGGGAGGCAAAGATTAAAGGGCTATCGGCTGCCACAGGAGCGGTTGCCGCTTTGGGCGTGCTGATGGAAGCCGGAGCAGCTGACTCTGCATTTGCTAAAGGTTCAGCGGCCATCCGTCGCGGTCGAAGTCATAGCTGATACGAATGTCGTCCACCGCTCGGAAGGCCATGAGGCCAAGCTGCACGAACTTAACTTCGCGCTGCTCTGGATACCAAAGATCCAGACAGGCCGTGTCGCCTCTGACCGCCGTACGGGATCGCTTGTGCAGTTCCGCCGCCTCGGCTTCGAAGCTGGAGACCTTGTCGAGGGTGTGCTTGTTCATTGTGCTAGAGAGATCAAAAGCCCCGTCAGCCTGGCCCCGATTTATAATGAATAAGCACTGGACGATCAGGAGCGTCAGTCTCGCAGGACCAAATGTCTTGGTCGCCACGGTTAATTTTTATAAAGCGATGCTTCTTTGTTTTTTTTAGACGTTCGCCTTCGGCGATAGCCTCTTTTTCACTCAAAGTTTTCATCATGAGCACAACTGGATTGGACGATCCATCATAAGTCCAGACGTGGTACACATCCTCTACTTTGTAGGGCATTTCATTTCCCAATGGTTATGCCGAATTAAAATTCAGTTCTTCGAGAAGAATTTTTGATGTTGTCGTTAGAATCCTTCGACGGGCGGCTGGGAGCCTAACGAAAGCGCCTGCTAGTTCGATTGCTCCAGGAAGCGCAGCAAATTCATCCAGGATGGAAACTGACGTGCCCCTGAGTTTTCATCCAGCGGCGACCAGAGTCCTTGGGTTAGTTGATCCGCCCCCGTTTTCTGGAGCATCCGAGGCTGGAGTTTTCCGGCCCGAGTCAGGGTGACAGGCTGGCTATGTCA
>NZ_RHWX01000007.1 GCF_003938605.1 Brevundimonas sp. 357
TCTCCGAAGCCCGTCGGGCCAGCCCGTCTCCGAGCGAGGCGGCGATATACGTCCGCTCCCTCCGACTGGCAATAGGCTTTTCACAAAAAGCTCAAGAAACTCAACGAACCAGAGTCGTCCGCGCCTTACTTCCGGCGCCCTTCACGCACGCGCGCGTCTTGAGAGCTAAAGCGAAATCGGCCTCAAGGTGAAATTTTCATCCCCGACACGCATTTGAGCGGCTGTTTTTGGCGCCCAAACCCCGTATCGACGCCGCCGCAGGGTTCTTTCTTCCATAAATCGCGCATCCGCGGTTGCGCCGCAACATTCGACGAGGCATAAGAGCGCCAGTTCGAAAGGTCTCTCCTTGTCCCACCGCGCCGCCATCGCTGCGATCCTGAGCCCCGCGCAAGCGGTGGCCGATCTGCGCGTGCTGTCGCTGGGCGTACTCCTTCTCTCGGTAATTCTCATTCCGCTTAGCCAAGCGGTGTGGATGCCTGCGACCTGACCTGAACCCAGCCAGTTTCGCCCATTCACCCCGCTCCGGCTCCGGACGCGGGGTTTTTCTTGTGCCCAGCCCAATACCGACAGGCAAGAAGTTCCAAAATCACAATGACGACGCCTTCTGACAGCACGAAACAACCCAATAGCCGCTCGGCGGCCGTCACCCAGGGCCCGAACCGGGCGGCGGCGCGCTCCTATCTGCGCGCGGCGGGGATGCAGGACGCCGATTTCGACAAGCCGATGATCGGCATCGTCAACACCTGGTCGACCGTCACGCCGTGCAACATGCACCTGGGCCGTCTGGCCAAAGACGTGCGGGCCGGGATCGTCGCCGCAGGAGGCTATCCGGTCGATTTCAACACCATCGTCGTCACCGACGGCATCTCCATGGGCACGGCGGGGATGAAGGCCTCGCTGATCAGTCGCGAGGTCGTCGCCGATTCCATCGAACTGGCCATCGAGGGGCACCAGCTGGACGGCGTCGTCTGCATCGTCGGCTGCGACAAGACGATCCCTGCAGCAGCCATGGCCCTGGCCCGCATGGATATCCCCGGCCTGGTCTATTACGGCGGCACCATCCTGCCCGGCGTTATCGGCACGAAGGAAGTCTCGGTTCAGGAAGTGTTCGAGGCCATCGGCGCCCACGCCGCCGGTTCGCTGGACGATGCGGGCCTGAAGGCGGTCGAGAGCGCGGTCTGCCCCGGCGCCGGGGCCTGCGGCGGCCAGTTCACCGCCAACACCATGGCCATGGCCCTGTCGATGATGGGCATCAGCCCCATGGGCGCCAATGACGTGCCCGCCGTCGATCCCGGCAAGGGCGCGGAAGGCGAACGCTGCGGCCGCCTGATCGTCGAGCGCGTCTTCGCCGGAGACACCGCCCGCAAATACATCACCAAGGCCAGCCTGAAGAACGCGGCCATCGCCGTCTCGGCCTCGGGCGGATCGACCAACGCCGTCATGCACCTGACCGCCATTGCGGCCGAAGCGGGCGTCGACTTCGGCGTCGAGGACTGCCACCAGGCCTGCGTCGAGGCGCCGGTCATCTGCGATCTGAAGCCGGGCGGCCGTTTCCTGGCCTCGCACCTGTATGCGGCGGGCGGCACGCGCCTGGTCGCCCAACGTCTGGCCGAGGCGGGCAAGATCGCCAACGTCCCGACCGTCTCGGGCCGCAGCCTGTTCGCCGAAGCGGGCGACGCCGAGGAGCAGCCCGGCCAGCAGGTCGTGACCCGCTTCGAGGCGCCGGTCATGGCGCGCGGCTCCTACGCCGTCATCTATGGCGATGTCGCGCCGGAAGGCGCCGTCATCAAGCTGACCGGGCACAAGGTCGATCGCTTCGAAGGCCCCGCCGCCGTGTTCGACTGCGAGGAAGACGCCTTCCACGCAGTGCAGGACGGCTCGGTCGGCGAAGGCGACGTCATCATCATCCGCTACGAAGGCCCCAAGGGCGGGCCCGGCATGCGCGAGATGCTGCAGGTCACCGCCGCCCTGAAGGGCCGCAAGGTGGAGAACGTCGCCCTGCTGACCGACGGCCGCTTCTCGGGCGCCTCCTATGGCTTCGTCGCTGGCCACGTCTCGCCCGAGGCGGCGGCGGGCGGCCCCATCGCTCTCATTCGCGATGGCGATCCGATCGTCATCGACGTCACCAACCGAAGGATCGATGTGCTCGTCGATCTGGAGGCGCGCCGGGCGGACTTCGCCCCCAACCGTATCCGCCCGGCGCAAGGCGTTTTCGCGAAATACCGCGCCGCCGTCGCCTCCGCCTCGCAAGGGGCCGTGACCATTCCCAATCCGCCGCCGGCCCAGATCCCTGCCGATCTGGCCGCCCGCTCCACCGAAACCGCTGCTTCTTAAGGACGTCCTCCCATGGCCATCACCATCTACACCAATGAAGACATCAAGCCGGGCGCCATCGCCGGGCAACGCATCGCCGTCATCGGCTATGGCTCGCAGGGTCGCGCCCACGCCCAGAACCTGAAGGATTCGGGCCACGACGTGATCGTCGGCGTTCGTCACGGCGGCACGGGCTGGAAGCACGCGACCGAGGACGGCCTGGCCGCCGCCGAGCCCGCCGAGGCCGTTCGCGGGGCCGACATCATCGCCATCCTGACGCCCGACATGATCCAGAACGAGATCTATCGCGACGTCATCGAGCCCAACGCCAAGCCCGGCTCGGCCCTGCTGTTCGCGCACGGCTTCTCGATCATCTACGACCGCATCACGCCGCGCGACAACATGGACGTCATCCTGGTCGCGCCCAAGGGGCCGGGCGATCTGGTCCGTCGCGAGTTCGCGCGCGGTCGCGGCGTCCCCTCCCTGTTCGCCATCGAGAAGGACGCGACCGGTCAGGCGCGCGATCGCGCCATGGGCTACGCCAAGGGCATCGGCGGGGCGACTGGCGGCCTGCTGGAGACCTCGTTCCGCGAAGAGACGGAGACCGACCTGTTCGGCGAACAGGCCGTCCTGTGCGGCGGCGCCAAGGAGCTGGTCATCCAGGGCTTCAACACCCTGGTCGAGGCCGGCTACCAGCCCGAGATCGCCTATTTCGAATGCCTGCACGAGCTGAAGCTGATCGTGGACCTGTTCTACGAAGGCGGCATCTCCAAGATGCACCACTTCATCTCGGAAACGGCCAAATGGGGCGCCGTCGCCTCGGGCCCGCGCGTCATCACCGACGAGACCCGCGCCCGCATGAAGACCGTGCTGGACGAGATCCAGAGCGGCCAGTTCGCGCGCGAATGGATCGCCGAGAACGAGGCGGGCAAGCCGAAATACGAGGCCCTGCTGACCGAGGACCGCGCCAGCCAGATCGAACAGGTCGGCGCCCGTCTGCGCGACCGCATGGCCTGGCTGCAGACGGCCAAACAGGCCGCCGCCTGAACCTCTATATATAAAGAGAGACTCATCCGATGAGCGCCGCCGCGCCCGCCCTGAAAACACCCCCCGCCCCGGCCGTCATGACCGGCGCGCGCCTGCTTGTCTCCAGCCTGGAGCGGATGGGCGTAGAGGTCGTGTTCGGCTATCCCGGCGGCGCCATCATGCCGATCTACGACGCCCTGACCGGCTCGTCGCTGAAGCACATCCTGGTCCGCCACGAACAGGCCGCCGCCTTCGCCGCCGACGCCTATGCGCGCCTGAGCGGCCGGGTCGGGGTCTGCATGGCCACCTCGGGCCCCGGCGCCACCAATCTGATCACCGGCATCGCCAACGCCATGATGGATTCGGCGCCGATGGTCTGCATCACCGGCAATGTCCCGCAAGGGGTCATGGGCACCGACGCCTTTCAGGAGATCGACATCCTGGGCGTCACCCTGCCGATCGTGAAACACTCCATCCTGGTCCGTGACGCCGCCGAGATCCCGGCCGTCATCGAACAGGCCTTCCACATCGCCGCCTCGGGTCGTCCCGGTCCGGTGCTGGTCGACCTGCCCAAGGACGTGCAGTTCGCCGAAACGGTCGCCCCCTTCGGCTTCAACATTCCCAATGAGACGACCGACGCCGATCCCGACGCCATCGCCGAGGCCGAGCGCTTCATCCGCGCCGCCCAGCGCCCGCTGATCTACATCGGCGGCGGGGTGAAGATCGGCCGCGCGACCGAGGCCCTGCGCGCCTTCGCCGAGACCACCGGCATGCCCGCCGTCGCCACCCTGAACGCCCTGGGCACGGTGCCGACCGACGCCCCCGGCTTCCTGGGGATGCTGGGGATGCATGGAACGCGCGCGGCCAATGAGGCGGTTCAGGCGTCCGACCTGCTGATCGTCATGGGCGCCCGCTTCGACGACCGCGCCACCGGCAAGCTGGCCGAGTTCGCCCCCCACGCCCGCGTCGTCCACTTCGACGTCGACGCCTCCGAGATCGGCAAGCTGCGCGAGACCCACGTCGCCGTCGGCGGCGAGATCCGCCCGGCCATCGAGGCCCTGACCGCGCTCATGGCCGCCGCCCCTCTGGCGATCGACCCGTGGGTCATCCGCTGCGCCTCGGCGGCGGCGCGTCACGCCGCCCGCTATGACGCGCCGGGAGAAGGCGTCTACGCGCCCGCCCTGCTGAAGCAGCTGTCCGAAATGGCGGGCGACCGCTTCGTCGCCGCCTGCGACGTCGGCCAGCATCAGATGTGGGCCGCCCAGCACTGCCGCTTCGCCCGGCCTGAAGCCCACATCACCTCGGGCGGTCTGGGCGCCATGGGCTTCGGCCTGCCCGCCGGTCTGGGCGCCCAGATGGCCGACCCCGAGGCAGTCGTCGTCACCATCGCCGGCGACGGCGGCTTCATGATGAACGTCCAGGAGCTGGCCACCCTGCGCCGCTACGGCGTGCCGCTGAAGATCGTCCTGCTGGACAACTCTTCCCTGGGCCTGGTGCGCCAGTGGCAGGAGCTGTTCTTCGAAGAGAACTATTCCGAGATCGACCTGTCCGACAATCCGGACTTCGTGAAGGTGGCTGAAGCCTTCGGCGTCGAGGCCTTCCGCATCGACCGCCGCGATCAGGTCGAAGCCGGTCTGGCCCGCCTGCTGGCCGCCAAGGGCGCCTGTCTGGCCCACGTCGTCATCGACCCCAAGGAAAACGTCTGGCCGCTGGTGCCGCCGGGCAAGAGCAACGCTGAAATGATGGAAGGCGCATGAGCATGAGCGACACCATTCACATCCAGATCGACCGGGCCGACGGCTCGCTTCAGCGTCTCATCGGCCTGGTGGAGCGCCGCGGCTTCCACATCGACGGCATCAACATGGCCGATGAGGGCGCGATGCGCCGCATCGCCCTGACCGTTCGCGGGCGTGACGCCGCCCGCTCCATCGACACCCTGGGCCGCCAGATCGACCGCCTGATCGGCGTCGCGCGCATCCAGGCCCAAACCTTCCAGTCCGAGGCCGCGTAATGTCCCGAGTAGAACGCGTATCCAGAACCGCCCAAATCGCGGCGTCCGATCCCAACCGCGTCATCATCTTCGACACCACCCTGCGCGACGGCGAGCAGGCGCCGGGCTTCTCCATGTCAGCCGAGGCCAAGCTGAAGATGGCCCATGTCCTGCGCGACCTGGGCGTGGACGTGATCGAGGCCGGCTTCGCCGCCGCCTCGCCGGGCGACGAGGAGTGCATCCGTCGTGTGGCGGGCGAGATCGAGGGCCCGGTCTTCGCCTCCCTGTCGCGCGCCAACGAAAAGGACATCGACGCCTCCTTCCGCGCCCTGGCTCCGGCGCCGAAATCGCACCGTCGCTGCCACGTCTTCCTGGCCACCAGCCCGATCCACCGCTCGGCCAAGCTGCGCATGAGCACCAACGAGGTGCTGGCCACGATCTCGCGCACGGTGGAATACGCCGCCTCCCTGTTCGACGACGTGGAGTTCTCGGCCGAGGACGCCTTCCGCACCGAGCCGGAGTTCCTGGCCGAGGCGCTGACGGCCGCCGCCGACGCGGGCGCCCAGACGCTGAACGTGCCCGACACCGTCGGCTACGCCACGCCGGAAGAAGCGCGCCAGCGGTTCGCCTATCTGGACGGGGTCATCCGCCCGCGCCACGCGGACGTGATCTTCTCCTCGCACTGCCACAACGACCTGGGACTGGCCGTCGCCAACTCCTTGGCCGCCGTCGAGGGCGGGGCGCGCCAGATCGAGGGCGCGATCAACGGCATCGGCGAACGGGCAGGCAACGCCTCGATCGAAGAAGTCATCATGGCCCTGCGCACCCGCGCGGACCGCTATGGGGCGACCGTCGCCGCCGAGAGCCGCCATCTGGTGCGCGCCTCCCAGACCCTGCGCGACGTGACCGAGAGCGTCATCGCCCGCAACAAGGCCATCGTCGGCCTGAACGCCTTCGCCCACGAGGCCGGGATCCACCAGCACGGCATGATGGCCGACGCCCGCACCTACGAGATCATGCGTCCCGAGGACGTCGGTTTCGAGAGCAGCTACTTCGTGCTGGGCAAGCATTCCGGCCGCCACGCGGTCGGCAAGCGGGCCGAGGCCCTGGGCCATGTGCTGGAAGGCCAGCGCCTGGCCGACGTCTTCGCCGGCTTCAAGCAACGCGCCGACCAGATCGGCGAAATCAATGACGCGGAACTGACCGCCATCATCGCGGCCGTCACGGCCTCCGCACCACAGGATACGACCTATGCAACCGCTGGCTAAAAACATCTGGATCAACGGCGAGCTGATCGCGTGGGAAAAGGCCACGGTTCACGTCATGAGCCACGCCCTGCACTACGGCACCTCGGTGTTCGAGGGCATCCGCGTCTATAACACCCCCAACGGCCCGTGCGGCTTCCGCCTGACCGACCATATCCGCCGCCTGTTCGACAGCGCGCGCATCTACCACTTCCCCATGCCTTATAATGAGGACGAGCTGGTTCAGGCCTGCAAGGACGTGGTGCGCGCCGAAGGCCTGCGCTCGGCCTATCTGCGGCCGCTGGCCTTCCTGGGCGAGTGCGGCATGGGCGTCAGCCCTTCGGCCGAGGCGATCCGCAGCGATGTGATGATCTCGGCCTTCGCCTGGGGCGCCTATCTGGGCGAAGAGGCGCTGGAGAAGGGGGTCGACGCCTGCATCTCCAGCTGGAACCGCGTGGCGCCGAACACCGTCCCGGCGGGCGCCAAGGCGGGCGGCAACTATCTGTCCTCCTATCTGATCGGGCGCGAGGCCCGCGTGCGCGGCTTCGGCGAAGGCATCGCCCTGGGCGCCGACGGCCTGCTGTCCGAGGGCGCGGGCGAGAACCTGTTCATCGTCAAGGACGGGGTGCTGATGACCCCGCCCGCCGCCGCCTCCATCCTGCAGGGCATCACCCGCGACAGCGTGATGAAGCTGGCGCGCGGCCTGGGCTATGAGGCGCGCGAACAGGTGCTGCCGCGCGAAGCCCTCTATGTCGCCGACGAGGTCTTCATGACCGGCACGGCGGCCGAGATCACCCCCGTCCGCTCCATCGACGGCATCATGACCCGCGCAGGCGGCCCCGGCCCGGTGACCAAGGCGGTCAACAAGGCCTTCCGCGGCCTGTTCGACGGCACGACGCCCGACCGCTTCGGCTGGCTGGAGCCCATCGGCGAGGCAGCCGCCGCCCCGGCCAAGGAGCGCGCGCATGAGCCAGCCTAAGACCCTGTATCAGAAGGTCTGGGACCGGCACGTCGTCGTGCCGGAAACCGCCGAGACGCCGGGCGTCATGTATGTGGACCTGCATCTGGTCCACGAAGTCACCTCGCCCCAGGCCTTCTCCGAAATCGAGGCGCGCGGGCTGAAGGTCCGTCGCCCCGACCGCACCTTCGCCACCCTGGACCACTCAACCCCCACCCTGCCCGCCGGGCCGGATGGTCAGCGCCCCTATGTCACCGAACAGGCGCGGCGTCAGGTCGAGACGCTGGAGGCCAACTGCGCCCGTCACGGCGTCGAACTGGCGGGCTGGGGCTCGGACCAGCGCGGCGTGGTGCACGTCATGGGACCGGAGCTGGGCCTGACCCAGCCGGGCATGACCGTCGTCTGCGGCGACAGCCACACGGCCACCCACGGCGCCTTCGGGGCGCTGGCCTTCGGCATCGGCACCTCGGAAGTCGGTCATGTGCTGGCGACCCAGTGCCTGCTGCAGCGCCGGGCCAAGGCCATGCGGGTGACCGTCGAGGGGCGCCTGCGCCCCGGCGTGTCCGGCAAGGACGTGGCCCTGGCCGTCATCGCCGCCATCGGCTTCGGCGGCGGCACCGGCTACGTCATCGAATATGCAGGCGAGGTCGTGCGCGCGCTGGACATGGAAGGGCGCATGACCCTGTGCAACATGTCCATCGAAGCGGGCGCGCGCGCTGGCATGATCGCCCCTGACCGCGTCACCATCGACTGGCTGCGCGGCCGTCGCCATGTCCCCGCCGACTATGAAGCCGCCGCCGCCGACTGGCTGAGCCTGGCCAGCGACCCCGGCGCGGTCTTCGACAAGGAGGTCGTGCTGGACGGCGCCGCCATCCGCCCCATGGCCACCTGGGGCACGACGCCAGACGCCGGCGCCCCCGTCGGCGCGCCCGTGCCGCAGCCGCGCTCGGATTCGGACCGCAAGGCCATCGCCTACATGGGCTTCACCGCCGGCGAGGCCACGACCGGCCACAAGGTCGACGTGGTCTTCATCGGCAGCTGCACCAACGGCCGCCTGCCCGACCTGCGCGCCGCCGCCGATGTCCTGCGCGGCCGCAAGGTCCAGCCGGGCGTGCGGATGCTGGTCGTCCCCGGCTCGGAGGCCGTCCGCCGCGACGCCGAGGCCGAAGGTCTGGACCGGGTCTTCACCGAGGCGGGCGCCGAATGGCGCATCCCCGGCTGTTCCATGTGCATCGCCATGAACGGGGACTTCGTCGCGCCGGGCCAACTGGCCGTCTCGACCTCCAACCGCAATTTCGAGGGCCGTCAGGGCAAGGGCGCCCGCACCATCCTGGCCAGTCCCGCCACCGCCGCCGCCAGCGCCGTGGCAGGCGTCCTGACTGACCCGCGCGCCTATCTGGAGGCCATCCATGCCTGAGGCTTTCAAATCTCTAACGTCGAAGACCCTGACGCTGAGTCAGGCCAACATCGACACCGACCAGATCATCCCGGCGCGCTTCCTCACCACCACGACGCGCGAGGGTCTGGGCGCCCACGCCTTCCATGACTGGCGCTACGAGGCCGACGGCTCGCCCAAGCCCGAGGCGGTGCTGAACCGCATCGACCCGACCGAACAGCGCATCCTGCTGGCGGGGCCGAACTTCGCCTGCGGCTCGTCGCGCGAGCACGCGCCGTGGGCCCTGTTGGACTACGGCTTCCGGGCGGTGATCTCGACCGAGATCGCCGACATCTTCACCTCCAACGCCCTGAAGAACGGCTTCCTGCCCATCGTCGTCGATCAGGCGGTCTGGGACGATCTGGCCGCCCATCCGGAACAGCCGGTGACGATTGATCTGGACGCCAATGAGATCCGGCGCGGCAACGCCCGGGCCGTGCCGTTCAAGGTCGAGTCCTTCGCCCGCCAGTGCCTGCTGGACGGAGTCGACGCCCTCGGCTGGCTTCAGTCGAAACTGCCCTACGTCGCCACCTTCGAACGCCTGAGAAACGACGCCCCCCAAACGGAGACCGCACGATGACCGCTCCCGCCCCGCGCACCTTCAACATCGTCGTCCTGCCCGGCGACGGCGTCGGTCCCGAAGTCGCCCTGGCGGCCCAGCGGGTGCTGACCTGCATCGGCGACATCTACGGCCATCGGTTCGACTTCACCGAACACCTGATCGGCGGCGCCGCCATCGACGCAACGGGCGAAGCCCTGCCGGAAGAAACGAAGGCCGCCTGTCTGGCCGCCGACGCCGTGCTGCTGGGCGCGGTCGGCGGGCCCAAATGGGACGGCGCGCCGGTTCGTCCCGAGCAAGGCCTGCTGTCCATCCGCAAGGCCATGGGCCTGTACGCCAACCTGCGCCCGCTGCAGGTCTCGCCGGTCCTGGCCCACCTGTCGCCGCTGAAGAAGGAGATCGTCGAGGGCGTCGACCTGATCGTCTTCCGCGAGCTGACCAGCGGCGTCTATTTCGGCGAGAAGACCCGCACCGAAACCCGCGCCTCGGACCTGTGCGTCTATACGGTCGATGAGATCGAGCGTGTCGCCCGCGCCGCCTTCCAGGCCGCCCAGCAACGCCGCGGCAAGGTGACGTCGGTCGACAAGGCCAATGTCATGGAGACCAGCCGCCTGTGGCGCGAGGTCGTGACCCACATCCACGCCGAGGAATATCCGCAGATCACCCTGGAGCACGCCCTGGTCGACTCCATGGCCATGCACCTGATCAGGAAGCCGCGCGACTATGACGTCATCCTGACCGAGAACATGTTCGGCGACATCCTGTCGGACGAGATTTCGGTGCTGGGCGGCTCCATCGGCCTGCTGCCCTCGGCCTCCCTGGGCGCGGACGGTCCCGGCCTGTTCGAGCCGATCCACGGCTCGGCGCCCGACATCGCAGGGCAAGACCTGGCCAATCCGGTCGGCATGGTGCTGTCGGCGGCCATGATGCTGCGTCACAGTTTCGATCTGGAGGACGAGGCCGACTCCATCGAGGCGGCGGTCGCGGCCGTCCTGGCCTCGGGCGCGGTCACCGCCGACCTGGGCGGGCCGCTGGGCACGGTGTCGGCCACCCGCGCCATCGTCGACGCCATCCGCGCCATCCACTGGGCGGCGGCGCGTCATGTGCCGATGCACTGGGCCTAGACGACATCTATAATAGGAGACGAGAGGCGGGCTGCGGTCCGCCTCTTTTCAATTCAGCCGTCGATCAGACCCTGAAGCGCCTTGGCCATGCGGTCGCGCAGGCGGTCCCGCTGCTCGTCCGTCAGGGCGGAGAAGCCGTCCGACAGTTCACGGCCGATGGCCATGCCCATGATCAGGCCAGACGCCAGGCGCGCCCGCACGGCCGCGTCCTCGCCGCCGATCCACTGGATCAGGGGATCGAAGAAGCGGTTGTTCGCCGTGCGCTGCACCACGTCCATCGCCTTGGTCGAACCGATCGAGCGCAACAGGATCAGCAGGCCGCGCATCTTCTCGCCGGTCGGATCGGCGTCACAACGGGCCGCCTCGCCAAAGACGACTTCCGTGGCCAGGCGCTGACCGAAATCGGCGCGGTCGCCCTCCATCAGGTCGCGTCCGTTCTTGCAACTGTCCAGCACGGACAGGAACAGATCTTCCTTCGAACCGAAGTAGCGGCTGATCAGCGCCGCATCGACGCCGACGTCGCGCGCCACGTCGCGCATGCCGACATCATCATAGCTTTCCGCGCAGAAACGCTCGCGCGCCGCCTCCAGGATGGCCTGGCGGGTGGCGTTGGCGTTACGCGGGCGGGGGACGTCGCACAGGACCAATTGGTCGCACTCCAATAAACCTTACGCGCTATATGGCCTTGTCATCAGGCGTTGACAAGCGCGGCTTTCGTCGTCTTTAAGTCAGCCAGTGTTGACTGGACGCATCCTCCCCAAAGAGCGACAGTCTCCCAGATCACGTTACTCCCAAGGAGATTGCGCCGATGCGCACGGTTAAGATCGCGGCCGCGTCCGCTCTGATGGCGGCCGCCCTCTATGGCTGTTCCAAGGGACAGGAAGCGCCCGCCCAGGGCGCGCCGCCCGTCACGGTGGCCGCCCCCCTGTCGCAACAGGTCGTCGATTGGGACGAATTCACGGGTCGCTTCGAGGCGCCCCGTTCGGTCGACGTGCGCGCGCGCGTCGGCGGCTACATCCAGTCGGTCCACTTCAAGGACGGCGACTTCGTGCGCCAGGGCCAACCCCTGTTCACCCTGGACCCGCGTCCGGCCCAGGCCGCCCTGGCCTCGGCTCGCGCCCAACTGGCCCAGGGTCAGGCGCAACTGACGCTGGCCCGCACGGAACTGGCCCGCGCCGAGGGCCTGCTGGCCTCGCAGGCCGTGTCTCAGGCCGAGGTCGACTCCAAGCGCGGCGCCGTCCAGACCGCTGAGGCCGCCGTGGCCGCCGCCAACGCCGCCATTCGCGCCCGTCAGCTGGACGTCGAGTTCACCCGCGTCACCGCCCCGATCTCGGGCCGCGTGTCCGACCGCCGGGTCGATCCGGGCAACCTGATCGGCGGCGGTTCGTCGGCCGGCGACGTACTGACGACCATCGTCTCGTCCTCGCCGATCTACTTCGTCTTTGACGGCTCCGAAGCCCTGGCGCTGAAGTATCAGCGCGACGCCCGCAACGGTTCGGCCCCGATCCGCATCCGCCTGCAGGACGAGACCAGCTATGACCGCACCGGTACGCTGGACTTCACCGACAACGCCATCGACGCTTCCTCGGGCACCATCCGCCTGCGCGCCGTGGTGCAGAACGCCGACGGCTTCCTGAAGCCCGGCATGTTCGGTCACGCCCAACTGGCGGGCTCGGGCGGCTATGCGGCCATGCTGGTGCCGGATTCCGCCGTCGTCACCGATGGCCCGCGCAAGGTGGTCTATGTCGTCGCCAAGGACGGCACGGTCGGCGCCAAGCCGGTCCAGCTGGGCCCCTTGGCCAACGGTCTGCGCGTCGTGCGCACGGGCCTGACGCCGGACGACCGGGTCATCATCAACGGCCTTCAGCGCGCCCGTCCGGGCCAGAAAGTCACCGCCCAGAACGGAACCATCAAGGCCGAGCAAACCAAGACCGACGCGCCCGTGACCACGGCGCCGGTCGCTTCGTCCGCCACCTTCGTCGCCAGCGCCGGCTGAGGAGGGGGCTCACGAGCCGGAACCTGATTCATGAACATATCCCGCTTCTTCATCGACCGACCGATCTTCGCGATCGTGATCTCGGTCTTAATCACCCTGATCGGCGCCTTCGCCATGCCGATGCTGCCGCTGGCGCAGTATCCCGACATCGCGCCGCCGACGATCAGCGTGACCGCCTCCTACGCCGGCGCCTCGGCTGAAACCCTCTCCGAAACGGTCGCCGCGCCGCTGGAGCAGGAGATCAACGGCGTCGAGAACATGCTCTACATGACCTCGTCGTCCACCTCGGACGGCCGGGTCTCCGTGACCGTGACCTTCCAGCCGGGCACCGATCTCGATACCGCCCAGGTGCTGGTGCAGAACCGGGTCGCCCTGGCCGAGCCGCGCCTTCCGGCGCAGGTCCGTCAGGTCGGCGTGGTCGTCAACAAGGAGTCCTCGGGCTTCCTGATGCTGGCCTCGCTGACGTCCGACGATCCCGGCATCGACAGCGACTACCTGGGCAACATGGCTCAGTCGACGATCCGCGACCGCCTGCTGCGGATCAACGGCGTCGGCGGCGTCCAGGTCTTCGGCGGCGGCAACTACTCCATGCGCATCTGGATCGACCCGGCCAAGGCGGCCGCGCGCGACCTGACCGCGCCCGAGATCGTCGCCGCCCTGCAGGCCCAGAACGTCCAGGCCGCCGGCGGCTCGATCGGCCAGCCCCCCTTCCCGACCAACGCCGCCGCCTTCGAGCTGCCGGTTCAGGTCGAGGGTCGTCTGTCGGCCCCGGAAGAGTTCGGCAAGGTCGTACTCAAGACCGACGCTCAAGGGCGCGTGACCCGCGTCAGCGACATCGCCCGCATCCAACTCGGCTCGGAAATCTACGGCGTCGAGGGCTACTTCAACGGCCAGCGCGGCGTCGGCGTCGCCGTCATCCAGCAACCCGGTTCAAACGCCCTGTCGACGGCCAATGCGGTCATCGCCGAACTGGACGCCATCAAGGCCGACTTCCCGCCGGGCGTGAAATACGCCATCCCCTATAACCCGACGGAATACGTCGCCGCCTCGGTTTCGGCCGTGGAGGACGTGCTGATCGAAGCCGTCTTCCTGGTGATGATCGTCATCCTGGTCTTCCTGCAGACCTGGCGCGCGGCCATCATCCCGATCCTGGCCATCCCGGTCGCCCTCGTCGGCACCTTCGCGGTGCAGCTGGCCCTGGGCTATTCGATCAACTCCCTGTCGCTGTTCGCCCTGGTTCTGGCCGTCGGCATCGTCGTCGACGACGCCATCATCGTGGTCGAGAACGTCGAGCGTTACATCCGCGAGGGCCTGACCCCCAAGGAAGCGGCCTATCGGTCGATGCAGGAAGTGTCGGGCGCCCTGATCGCCATCTCCCTGGTGCTGACCTCGGTGTTCGTGCCGACCGCCTTCGTGCCCGGCATCCCCGGCATCTTCTTCCGCCAGTTCGCCGTCACCATCGCCTCGGCGACGCTGATTTCGCTGCTGGTGTCGCTGACCCTGTCCCCGGCCCTTTCGGCCCTGCTGCTCAAGCCGCACAAGGATCACGACCAGCACCGCAAGCCGGGCCTGATCGGCACGGTGATGTATTACCTCGGCTGGGCCGGAGCCAAGTTCAACGAAGGCTTCGACTGGGTGTCGGACCGTTACGGCCGTCTGACCGCCCGCCTGATCCGCATGGTCACCATCATGCTCGTCATCTACGCCGCCCTGCTGGCGCTGACGGGCTGGCGCATGGCCGACACGCCCACCGGCTTCATTCCGGCCCAGGACCAGGGCGTGCTGATCGGCGTCGTCCAGCTTCCACCGGGCGCCTCGCTGGAACGCACCAAGGCCGCCATGACCAAGGCTGTCGAGATCGTCCAGAAGGCCGACGGCGTTCAGGAAGTCACCGCCTTCGCCGGCCTGGACGGCTCCAGCTTCTCGCTGTCGTCCAACGCCGCGACCATGTTCATCAAGCTGAAGGACTATGAAGAGCGGACCACGCCCGAACTGGAAGCCTCGGCCCTGGCCGGCGCGCTCAGCGGGGCGACCGGCGTCATCGAGGAAGCCAGCATCTTCATGCTGTCGCCCCCGCCCGTTCAGGGCATGGGCACCGGCTCGGGCTTCAAGATGATGATCCAGGACCGTTCCGGCGCCGGCTTCCAGGCTCTGGAAGGCGCGACCTTCGCCATGATGGGCGCGGCCGCTCAGGCGCCGGAGCAGGTGCAGCAGGTGTTCAGCCTCTACAACACCGGCTCGCCGCGCATCGCCGCCAATGTCGACCGCGACAAGGCCCTGCTGATGGGGGTCCAGCCCTCGACCGTGTTCAGCACCCTGGGCACCTACCTCGGCTCGACCTACGTCAACGACTTCAACTTCCTGGGCCGCACCTTCCGCGTGACCGCCCAGGCCGAGCCCGCCTATCGCGACGAGCTGGCCGACATCGCCAACCTGAAGGTCCGTTCGGCCTCGGGCGGGATGGTGCCGATCGGTTCTGTGGCGACCCTGGCCGACGATTCCGGCCCGGCGCGCGTGGTCCGCTACAACCTGTTCCCGGCTTCGGAACTGCAGGGTGAAGCGGCGCCGGGCGTGTCCACCGGCGACGCCATCGCCACGATGGAAGAGCTGGCGGCCAAGACGCTGCCGGATGGCTTCAGCTACGAGTGGACCGAAATCGCCCTGCAGGAGAAGCAGGCGGCGGGCGGCGCGACCATCATCTTCATCATGGCGGTGGTGTTCGTCTTCCTGGTGCTGGCCGCTCAGTATGAGGCCTTCACCCTGCCGCTGGCGGTCATCATGATCGTGCCGATGTGTATCCTGGCGGCCATTCTCGGGGTGAACCTGCATGGTCTGGACAACAACATCCTGACCCAGGTCGGCCTGGTGGTCCTGATCGCGCTGGCGGCCAAGAACGCCATCCTGATCGTGGAATTCGCCAAGCAGGCTGAGGACGAAGAGGGCCTGAACCGTTGGGACGCCGCCATCCAAGCCGCGCGCCAGCGTCTGCGCCCGATCCTGATGACCTCGTTCGCCTTCATCTTCGGCGTGCTGCCCCTGGCCATCGCCACGGGCCCCGGCTCGGAGATGCAGAACGCCCTGGGCATCGCGGTGGTCTATGGGATGCTGGGGGTGACCTTCTTCGGTCTGATCTTCACCCCGGTCTTCTATGTCATCTGTCGCTGGATGGCGGGCAAGCTGCCCAAGGCGCCGGGCAAGGAGCGCGAGCTCCCGACCAGCTTCGGCTCCACCCCGCACGACCCCTTTGACCCCGACGGCCCGGAACCGGCTCCCGCCGCTCCGCGCCAGGGAGATGCGTAAAATGAACGGCAAACTCCGTACTCTGCTGACCGCCGCGGGGTCGGCCGCCCTGCTCGCCGCCTGCGCGGTGGGCCCCAAGGCGCCGCTCCCCACCCTCCCGGCCGAAGGCCAGGGCGCCTTCGTCGGCTCGCAATCCGCCTCGGTTTCGACCGAGGCGGCCCGCGACGACTGGTGGCGGCTGTATCAGGATCCGACGCTGGACGGCCTGATCCAGCAGGCCCTGACTGAGAACAACGAGCTGGAGGCGGCCGCAGCCAATCTGCGCGCTGTCCGGGCCTCGCTGTCCGAAGCCCGCTCGGGCCGGTTCCCGACCACCACCACCTCGGCCGCCTATAACCGCAGCCGGGCCTCGACCGACACCGTGCCGACCGCCGGCGGCGCCAAGCTGCCGGAAGTCGACACCTATGACGTCGGCCTGGACGTCTCCTATGAGATCGACCTGTTCGGCCGGGTGGAGTCCTCCATCCGCGCCGCGCGGGGCGACGTGGCCGCCGCCGCCGCCGCCCTGGAGGTCGTGCGGGTGACCGTCGCGGCCGAAACGGCCCGGGCCTACGCCGACACCTGCTCGGCCAACGCCCAGATCGCCGTGGCCGAGCGGACCATCGACCTGCAGGCCAAGACCGTCGACCTGACCCAGCGCCTGCTGGACGGGGGCGCCGGCAACGGCCTGGACGTGGCTCGCGCCCGCGCCGCCCTGGAGCAGACCCGCGCCAGCCTGCCGCCCCTGCGGGCGTCACGCGACGGCGCCCTGTTCCGCCTGGCCACCCTGACCGGCCGCACTCCGGCCGAGGCCAGCGAGGCGGCTCGCGCCTGCCAGTCGCCGCCGCAACTGTCGCAGCCGATCCCGGTCGGCGACGGCGCGGCCCTGCTGGCTCGCCGTCCCGACGTGCGTCAGGCGGAGGCCCGCCTGTCGGCGGCCGCCGCCCGCGTCAACGTCGCCACCGCCAACCTCTATCCCAGCATCCGCCTGGGCGGGTCGGTGGGTTCGACGGCGCTCGACGCCTCGGATCTGGGCGAGGACGCCAACTTCCGCTTCAGCGTCGGCCCGCTGATCTCCTGGTCCTTCCCCAACGTCTGGGCGGCCCGGGCCCGGATCAAGCAGGCGGACGCCCAGTCGGACGCAGCCCTGGCGACCTTCGACCAGACCGTGCTGACGGCGCTGCAGGAAACCGAGACGGCGCTCAGCGCCTACGCCAACGAACTGGACCGCCGCACGGCCCTGCGCACCGCGCGGGATCAGGCGGCCACCGCGGCCCGCCTGTCGCGTCTGCGTTTCGACGCGGGCGCCGACAGCTTCCTGACGGTGCTCGATTCCGAGCGGACCCTGGCCGGCGCCGACGCCGCCTTGGCCGCCTCGGAAGCCCAGGTCACCACCTACCAGATCGGCCTGTTCAAGGCCCTGGCGGGTGGTTGGGAACAGGCTCCCGATCCCGAAGCCTGACCTTCAGCCTCAAGCTGAAACTAGGACGCCCGGCCGGTTCGCCCGCCGGGCGTTTTCTTTGGCGGCTCTTCTGCTGAACCGACGACGATCCGAATATTATTCATAACGACACTGCCAATCCGACACCGCAATGAACAATCGTCGCCAAAAACTTGGCTTGAACGATGATCTTGCGATAGGGAGGCTGGGTGACCTCCTCCGCCGCCCCCCTCCCCGAAGCCCTTGAGGCCGCCGCCTCGCCTGCCGTCGCCCTGGCCCAGGCGCGCCGGGTGGTGATCAAGATCGGCTCCTCCCTGCTGTTCGACGCCGCGCGCCGCGCCGTCGCCGCCGACTGGCTGGCGAGCCTGGCCGCCGACATCGCCGACCTGCGTCGCCAGGGACGAGAGGCAGTCGTCGTCTCATCCGGAGCCGTCGCCTTGGGACGCGGACGACTGAACCTGTCGTCCAGCCGCCTTCAGGACAAACAGGCCGCCGCCGCTGTGGGCCAATCCCTGCTGATGCACGCCTGGGAGAAAGCCCTGGCGCCCCACGGCCTGATGGCGGGCCAGGTGCTGCTGACGCGCGACGACACCGAACGGCGCCGCCGCTGGCTAAACGGCCGCGCCACCCTGGAGGCCCTGCTGACCCACGGCGTCATCCCCGTGGTCAATGAAAACGACACCGTCGCCACCGAAGAGATCCGCTATGGCGACAACGACCGACTGGCCGCGCGCGCGGCCCAGCTAGGGCGCGCCGACCTGTTGATTCTGCTGTCCGACGTGGACGGCCTTTACACCGCCGACCCGCGCCGCGATCCGAACGCCCGCCATCTGCCGCTGATCGAGCGGCTGACGCCCGACATTCTGGCCATGGCCTCAGGCGCCAATGCGCAGGCCGGGGTCGGCACGGGCGGCATGGCGACCAAGCTGGCCGCGGCCCAGATCGCCGCCTCGGCCGGATGCGCCACCGTCATCGCCTCGGGCCTGAGCAACCATCCGCTGAAGGCTGTGAGCGAAGGCGCCCGCGCCAGCCTGATCCTGGCCCCCGCCACGCCTCTGGCCGCGTGGAAACAGTGGATCGCCGGCAGCGTGGCGCCCGGCGGCGCCCTGACGCTCGACGCCGGAGCCGTCGCCGCCCTCCATGCCGGAAAGAGCCTGCTGCCCTCCGGCGTCGTCGCCGTCAGCGGCGACTTCGGCAAGGGCGACAGCGTGCGCCTGATCTGTCCCGACGGGGCGCGCGTCGGCGTCGGTCTGGCGTCCTACGCCGCCGAAGAGATCGCCCTGATCCGAGGCCGTCATTCCGACGCGATCGAAAGCCTGCTGGGCTATCGCGGCCCCTCGGTCGTCATCCACCGCGACGATCTGGTTCTGGAGGACCGATGAGCGACCTCGACGCCGCCATGCTGGACATGGGCCGCCGCGCCCGCGCCGCCGCCGACGCCCTTCGCGCCACGACGCCCGACGCCCGAAACGAGGCGCTTCACCGGCTCGCCGAAGCCTTGCGCGCCGCCGAGGCCGACATCCTGGCCGCCAACGCCCGCGATGTGGCCCGCGCCCGCGACGGCGGCCTGTCCGAGGCCCTGATCGACCGCCTGGCCCTGACCCCCGCCCGCGTCGAGGGCATGGCCCTCGCGGTCGAGACCATCGCCGCCCAGCCCGATCCCGTCGGCGCCCAAATGGCCCGCTGGACCCCGGCCAACGGTCTGGACATCGCCCGCGTCCGCACCCCCATCGGCGTGCTGGCCGTCATCTATGAGAGCCGCCCCAACGTCACCGCCGACGCCGCCGCCCTGTGCATCCGGTCCGGCAATGCAGCGATCCTGCGCTGCGGTTCGGACGGCCTTGACTCCTCGCGCGCCATCGCCGCCGTCGTCGCCCGCGCCGTGACCGAAGCGGGCCTGCCCGCCGACGCCGTCCAGCTGGTCCCCATCCCTGACCGCGAAGCTGTCGGGGCCATCCTGTCGGGCCTGAACGGCGCCGTCGACCTGATCATTCCGCGCGGCGGCAAGAGCCTGGTCGCCCGCGTCCAGGCCGAGGCGAAGGCGCCGGTGCTGGGCCACCTTGAGGGCCTGTGTCACACCTATCTGGACGCCGCCGCAGACCTCGACGTCGCCCGCCGCGTGACCCTGAACGCCAAGATGCGCCGCGTTTCCGTTTGCGGCGCGACCGAGACCCTTCTGGTCGACCGCGCGGCGGCGGAGCGCCTGCTGCCCGCCGTCGCCGCTGATCTCATCAACGCCGGATGCGAACTGCGCGGCGACGCCGAGGCCCGCGCCCTGATCCCCGACATGGGCGAGGCGGTCGAAGCCGACTGGACCGCCGAATACCTGGCCCCCATCCTGTCAGTGCGTGTCGTGGACGGCGTAGACGGCGCGGTCGCGCACATCCGCGCTTACGGCTCGGGCCACACCGAGGCCATCGTCACCACCGATGAGCAGGCGGCCGAACGCTTCGCGGAGGGCGTCGACAGCGCCATCGTCCTGATCAACGCCTCGACCCAGTTCGCCGACGGCGGCGAGTTCGGTTTCGGCGGAGAGATCGGCATCTCAACGTCAAAACTGCACGCGCGCGGGCCGGTCGGAGCGGAGCAGCTGACAACCTACAAATATGTGGTGCGCGGCGAAGGCCAGACGCGACCGTAATACACATCCTCCCTCCCCATAAAGGGGAGGGAGAACCGCGCCTCAACGGCTTTCAGGCAGCGCATAGGCGATCACATAGTCCCCGCGCGGCGTCTCCATGAAGTGATGCCCGCCGGCCATGATGACCAGATACTGGCGGCCGTTCTGCTCATAGATCATCGGATTGGCCTGACCGCCCGCCGGCAGCACGTCCGACCACACCGTCTTGCCCGTCTCGATGTCGATGGCGCGGATCAGGTCGTCCGTCGCGGCGGCGATGAAGATCAGCCCGCCCGCCGTCACCGCCGAGCCGCCGTTGTTCGGCGTGCCGATCTCCAGCGGCAACATCGACGGAATGCCGAACGGCCCGTTCTTGCGCGCCGTACCGAACGGGCGATCCCACAGGGTGCGGCCGCTCTTCAGGTCGATGACGCGCATCCCGCCATAGGGCGGCTGCTTGCACAGCAGGCCGGTGAACTTCACCCGCCAGCCCGCATTGACGTCGATGGCGTAAGGCACGCCCATCTGCGGATCGCCCGCGCCCTCGGCCTTGGACTTCGACAGGTTGCCGCCGCGATTGGCCGCCTCCTTCTCGCGTTCGATGTAGCGGGGGTCGTCGCGCGCGAACCAGCCCAGACGCTCGGCCTCGGCGCGGGGCACCAGACGGTTGTGGTTGGGCATGTCGTTGTAGTTGGCGACGATCACGCCGCGCGCCGGATCAACCGCCACCCCGCCCCAGTCCGAGCCGCCGTTGTAGCCCGGATACTGGATCCAATGCCGGTCCGCCGTCGGCGGCGTGAAATAGCCGTCATAGGCCGCCTGATGGAACTGGATGCGGCAGACCATCTGGTCGATCGGGGACATGCCCCACATGTCGCGCTCGGTCAGGTCGGCCTTCCTCAGCGTGTGGAACAGGGAGAAGGGCTGGGTCGGACTGCGCTGCGACGGCTCGACGCCACCCTGCGGCACGCGGCGTTCCTCGACCTTGTGCAGCGGCTGGCCGGTGCGACGGTCAAGGATGTAGAGGTCGCCCTGCTTGGACGGCAGGATTACCGCAGGAACCACAGTCCCGTTGATCGGCATATCGACCAGGGTCGCCTGCGAGCCCAGGTCATAGTCCCAGACATCCTTGCGCACCGTCTGGAAATGCCAGCGCGGCTTGCCCCTGGTCACGTCCAGCGCGACCAGGGAGGTGGCGTATTCGTTCTCGGCCGGGCGACGCAGGCCGGAATAGTAGTCCGCCGCCGAATTGCCCATCGGCAGGAAGACCAGACCCAGCGCCTCGTCCGCCGTGGCCGTGGTCCACATGTTGGGCGTGCCCGGCGTATAGGTCTCCCCCTCGGGCGGCAGGGTGGTGATGTCCGGCCGCATCATGTCCCAGGCGAAGCGCAACTGGCCCGTCACGGCGTCGAAGCCCTGAATGACGCCCGATGCGTTCCAGCGTTTCTGTCCGTCCAGCACCTGATGGCCCGTGACCACCACGCCGCGCACGATGACCGGCGCCGAGGTGATCGACACCATGCCGGGGTAGGGATCGCCCATGCCGTGCTTGATGCTGACCGAGCCGTTGGTCCCGAAACCGGCGCAGGGAACGCCCGTGCGCGCGTCCACCGCCACCAGGCGCCCGTCCAGCGTGCCCTCGATGATGCGCGTGGCGCAGGGCTGGGCCGCGTCGACGTTCGGGGTCGCGTAATAGGCCACGCCCCGGCAGGCGGCGGTATAGGGGATCTGGTCGTCGGCGACCTTGGGATCATAGGTCCACTTCTGCTTGCCGGTCGCCGCGTCGACCGCGAACAGCCGGTTGCGGGCCGAGCACAGATAGAGGGTGTCGCCGATCTTCAGCGGCGTCGTCTCGGCGCCCCAGCGCTCGTCCGGCAGGTCGCCGGTGCGGAAGGTCCAGGCGCGCTGAAGCCCCTTCACATTGTCCTTGGTGATCTGGCTCAGCGGCGAATAGCGCTGGGCGCTGTCCGAACCGCCCCAGGCGGGCCAGTCGGCGCCGACCTTCAGCACCGCCGGATCGCCCACGCCGCCGTTCGCCGCGCCCGGAACCGGGCTGAGCACCCTCGCCTTGTTCGCCTGGGCCACCACCACGCCGGAGATCAGGCCGAAGACGACGATGGCCGCCAGTCCGCCCAGGGCCAGCTTGCCCCCGCCCCCGTCGCGCTTCAGCGCCGGGAAGCTGAGGACCACCGCGATCAACAGCACCAGCGGCGCCACCACGCGCGGGACCAGGGCCCAGCCGTTCAGCCCGACCTCCCACAGCGCCCAGACGACGGTGCCGATGAAGATGGCGATGTAGAGCCAGGCGCCCAACGGTCTGAGCAAGGCCAGCAGCCCGCCCGACACGATCATCAACAGGCCGACGATCAGATAATAGGCGGACCCGCCCAGCATGATCAGCTGGCCTCCGCCAATGGTCAGCGTCAGCCCGATCAGGGCGATGACAATGCCCAAAAGCCTTACCAGGACGCTCCCGAATCCGCGTCCGCGCTCGATGGATGGCATCTCGCCCCTCCTGTTCCCGCAGCTTGGCCTTGAGAAGGGGCAACACGCGAACGGCCGCGACGTTCCGCCGCGGACGGCCAACTGTTGCCGACTGGCCGACCCGCCCAAGGCGGCGAGCCCGGAAACCTATCGCAACGCACCCAAGCAAAACCTGCCCTGGTTGTCATTATTGCGATTTTTTCGCATCTTTATGCCTTTTAGAAAAATTTATTCCGCAAAATAAGAAAAATATTTGCGCGTTGAGAAAATATATCCGTCTAATGTGCACATGCAAAAAGGCGGACGATCCAACCCTGGCGGTTTCCTGATTGAACAGCGGCGGCTTGAGAAACAGCCCGCCGAGCAGCGCGTACGCGCCTTCACGGAGATCACGCTCAAACCGACCGCCGCTGGCGGGACGGCCCAGGCGTCGCGCTGCACCGACTGCGGCGTGCCCTTCTGCCAAAACGCCTGTCCGCTGCAGAACAACATCCCCGACTGGCTGGCCCTGTCGGCCGACGGCGACCTGCGCGAGGCCTGGCGCGTCGCCTCGGCCACCTCGACCATGCCCGAGATCTGCGGCCGCATCTGTCCGCAGGACCGTCTGTGCGAGGGCGCCTGCACCCTGCAGCGGTCCGGCTGGGACGGCGTCACCATCGGCTCGGTCGAGGCCTGGATCGCGGATGTCGCCTTCGACAACGGCTGGGTCGAGCCCATCCGCCCCCTGGCCGAACGCGGCCAGAGCGTCGCCATCGTCGGCTCCGGCCCGGCCGGCCTGGCCGCCGCCGACCGCCTGCGCAGCGAGGGCTATCAGATCACGGTCTATGACCGTCACGACCGCGCCGGCGGCCTGCTGACCTACGGCATCCCCGGCTTCAAGCTGGAGAAGCGCATCGTCCAGCGCCGAATCGACCGCCTGGTCGAGGGCGGGGTCCAGTTCGTGCTCAACACCAACGTCGGCGTCGATGTGACGATGGACGAACTGCGGTCGCGCCATGACGCCGTCCTGCTGGCCATGGGCGTCTATCAAGCCCGCACCCTGGCCGTGCCCGGTCGCGGCCCGCACGACACCGTCGCCGCGCTCGACTTCCTGATCGCCCAGAACCGGGTCGACTGCGGCGACGCCGCCGACGCCTCCGCGCCCCACGCCGCCGGTCGCGATGTCGTCGTCGTCGGCGGCGGCGACACGGCCATGGACTGCGTCCGCACCGCCGTCCGTCAGGGCGCGAACAGCGTCGTCTGCCTCTATCGCCGCGACCGCGACAACATGCCCGGCTCGGCCCGCGAGGTGCAGAACGCCGAAGAGGAAGGCGTCCGCTTTGAATGGCTTGGCGCGCCCAAGGCCCTGATGTCCAAGGGCGAGGCCGTCGTGGCCGTCCGCGCCCAGCGCATGGCCCTGACGGACGCCGCGCCCGGTGGCCGTCGCGACATCGCCCCCGTGCCGGACTCGGACTTCGACCTGCCCGCCGACCTGGTGATCGAGGCTCTGGGCTTCGAGCCGGAGGCCTTCGCCGAGCAGCTCGACGCCGACCTCGGCCTTACCAAATGGAACACCCTGCAGGTGGCGCGCGGCGGTTTCGCCACCACCCTGCCCGGCGTGTTCGCCGCCGGAGACGCCGTGCGCGGCGCCTCTCTCGTCGTCTGGGCCGTGCGCGACGGCCAGGACGCCGCGGCCGAAATCGACCGCTACCTGCGCGCGCGTACCGAGGAAGCCGCGGCATGACCGACGCATCGCAATCCCACTGGCTGGCCCGGTATGAAGAGAACCGCGCCCGCCTGATCGAGGGCGGCGCCTATGACCCGTCGTCCGAGCGCGACGCCTGCGGCGTGGGCCTGGTCTGCGCCATCGACGGCAAGCCGCGCCGCGAGATCGTCGAGATGGCCATCAAGTCGCTGAAGGCCGTGGCCCACCGTGGCGCGGTGGACGCCGACGGCCTGTCCGGCGACGGCGCGGGCGTCATGATCGAACTGCCCCAGGCCTTCTTCGCGACCCAGGTGCGCGCCGTCGGCCAGACCCTGCGCCCCGGCCCCATCGCCGTGGGTCAGGTCTTCCTGCCGCGCACCGACCTGGGCGCCCAGGACCACGCCCGCGCCATCGTCGAGGCCGAGGCCATCCGCTCGGGCTTCTACATCTACGGCTGGCGCCAGACCCCGCTGGACCTGTCGGTCGTCGGCGTCCGCGCCGACGCCACCCGGCCCGAGATCGAGCAGATCATGCTGGCCGCCCCAGAGTCCCTCCAGGGCGAAGGCATGGAGATCGAGGAACTGGAGCGCGAGCTCTTCCTGTGTCGCCGCCGCATCGAAAAGGCGGTGCAGGCGTCGGGCCTGAACGGCTTCTACCTGTGCTCCCTGTCGGCCCGCTCCATCGTCTACAAGGGCATGGTCCGCGCCGAGCTGCTGGGTCAGCTGTATCACGACCTGAACGACCCCACGGTCGAGGCCGGCTACGCCGTCTTCCACCAGCGCTATTCGACCAACACCTTCCCCGAGTGGAAGCTGGCCCAGCCCTTCCGCATGCTGGCCCACAACGGCGAGATCAACACGCTTCAGGGCAACCTGAACTGGATGCGCGCCCACGAGATCCGCATGGCGGCCTCGGCCTTCGGCGAGCGTGATCAGGAGGTCAAGCCGGTGGTCCAGCCGGGCGGCTCGGACTCGGCGGCGCTGGACAATGTCTTCGAGGTTCTGGTCCGCGCCGGGCGCCCCGCCCCCCTGGCCAAGGCCCTGCTCGTGCCCGAGGCCTGGTCCTCGGACGACGTGGTGATGAAGCCCGAACACCGCGCCCTCTATGCCTACTGCAACGCCGTGATGGAGCCGTGGGACGGCCCCGCAGCCCTGTGCGCCGTCGACGGCCGCTGGGTCGTCGCCGGCAAGGACCGCAACGGTCTGCGCCCCCTGCGCGCTGTCGAGACCGTGGACGGCCTGCTGCTGGCCGGCTCCGAAGCCGGCTTGGTCCCCCTGCCCGAGGGCCGCATCAAGCGCCGTCTGCACATCGGCCCCGGCAAGTTGATCGCCGTCGATCTGAAGCACGGCCGCCTCTACGATGAGCATGAGGCCGTCGACGCCCTGGCCGCCGCCCAGCCCTATGAACAGTGGCTGGAGAACATGGTCGACCTGGAGCCCATCATCGGCCCCGGCCCCGAGCCGCGCGCCGCCACCGGCGAGGCCCTGATCCGTCGCCAGATCGCCGCCGGGTTCAGCCGCGAGGATCTGGACCTGCTGTTGGACGTCCTGGTCCGTGACGGCAAGGAGGCCGTGGGTTCCATGGGCGACGACGCCCCGCCCGCCGTCCTATCCAGCCTGCCCCGCCCCCTGGCCCACTACTTCCGCCAGAACTTCTCGCAGGTGACGAACCCGCCCATCGACCCCCTGCGCGAAGCCGGGGCCATGAGCCTGAAGACCCGCTTCAAGAACCTCGGCAACATCCTGGCCCAGGACGAGGCCCAGACCGAGGTCTTCGTGCTGGACAGCCCGGTCCTGACCACCGGCATGTACCAGCGCCTGCTGGGCGTCGTCGCCGACGGCTCGACCACGGTGATCGACTGCACCTATCCCGTTCCGGCCGAAGGCGACCGCCCCGGCGCCGGCCTGCGTCAGGCGCTCGACCGCATCCGCGACGAAGCCGAGGCCGCCGCGCGCGAGGGCGCCACCCTGATCGTCCTGACCGACGAGCACGCCTCGGCCGAGCGTCTGGCCGCGCCGATGATCCTGGCCACCGCCGGCACCCACGGCCGCCTGATCGCGGCGGGCCTGCGGACCTATTGCTCGCTGGTCGTGCGGTCGGCCGAGACCCTGGACCCGCACGCCTTCGCCGTTCTGGTCGGGGTCGGCGCCACCGCCGTCAATCCGTGGCTGGCGCAGGAACTGTTCCAGGAGCGTCTGGATCGCGGCGCCTATCCGGGCCTGACGCTCCACGACGCCTGCCTCAACTACAAGCACGGCATAGAGGCGGGGCTGCTCAAGGTGCTGGCGCGCAAGGGCATCAGCATCATCTCCGCCTACCGCGGAGGCTGCGAGTTCGAGGTCTTGGGCCTGTCCCGCGCCCTGGCCGCCGAGTTCTTCCCCGGCGCGCCGTCGCGCATCTCCGGCATCGGCCTGGCCGGTCTGGAGCAGGCGGCGCTAAAGCGTCATGCCGTGGCCTTCGGCGCGGCGGTCCCCTCCCCGTCGATGGGCGGCTTCTTCCGCATCCGTGCGGGCGGAGAAGCCCATGCCCATGACGCCAAGACCATCCACCTGCTGCAGGACGCGGTGAACCGCGGCGACTACAAGCGCTTCAAGCAATACTCCGCCGCCGTCCGCGAGCAGCCGGATCTGGCCCTGCGCGACCTGTTGGACTTCAAGGATGGCCTGACCCCCGTCCAACTGCACGAGGTCGAGAGCGTCTCGGACATCCGCCGCCGCTTCCTGTCCCAGGCCATGTCCCTGGGCGCCCTCAGCCCTGAGGCCCATGAGACCCTGAACATCGCCATGAACCGGATGGGCGCGCGCGCCGTTTCCGGCGAGGGCGGCGAAGACCCGGCGCGCTACGTCCCTCGTCCGAACGGCGACAACGCCAACTCGGCGGTCAAGCAGGTGGCCTCGGGCCGCTTCGGCGTCACCGCCGAATACCTGAACCAGTGCCGCGAAATCGAGATAAAGGTGGCCCAAGGCGCCAAGCCCGGCGAGGGCGGCCAGCTGCCCGGCTTCAAGGTCACCGAGTTCATCGGACGGATGCGCCACGCCGTTCCGGGCACCACCCTGATCAGCCCGCCGCCGCACCACGACATCTATTCGATCGAGGATCTGGCCCAGCTGATCTACGACCTGAAGGCGATCAATCCCGACGCCAAGGTCACGGTCAAGCTGGTCTCGGCCACCGGCATCGGCGCCATTGCCTCCGGCGTGGCCAAGGCCAAAGCCGACGCCATCCTGATCGCCGGCCACAACGGCGGCACGGGCGCTTCACCCCAGACCTCGGTCAAGCACGCGGGCATGCCGTGGGAGATCGGTCTGGCCGAGGCCCATCAGGTGCTCAGCCTGAACCACCTGCGCTCCTCGGTCAGCTTGCGCGCCGACGGCGGCATCCGCACCGGTCGCGACGTGGTCCTGGCCGCTCTACTAGGGGCCGAGGAATACGGCATCGGCACCTCGGGCCTGATCGCCATGGGCTGTCTGATGGTGCGTCAGTGCCACTCCAACACCTGCCCGGTCGGCGTCTGTTCTCAGGACGAGCGCCTGCGCGCCAAGTTCACCGGCACGCCGGAAAAGGTGGTCAACCTCTTCACCTTCATCGCCGAGGAGGTGCGCGAGATCCTGGCCTCGATCGGCGCCCGCACCATCGACGAGATTGTCGGCCGCACCGACCTGCTGCGTCAGACGCGGCGCGGCGGTTCGCATCTGGACGACCTGGACCTCAACCCCCTGCTGATGAAGGTCGACGTCGACCGGCCCGGCCGCTGGGCCGACAAGGCGCGCCAGCCGGTCCCCGAGAGCCTGGACGCCCAGGTCTTGAAGGACGCCGCCCCCTTCCTCGAGCGCGGCCAGACGCTGGAGCTGTCCTATCCGCTGAACAACACCCAGCGCACGGCGGGCGCCGGGGTCTCCTCGGCCATCGTCCGCAAGTTCGGCCCTCAGGGTCCGCAGGGCCGCCTGAAGCTGAAGCTGGAAGGCATCGCCGGTCAGAGCTTCGGCGCCTTTGGGGCCAAGGGCCTGATCCTCGACGTCACCGGCGAGGTCAACGACTACGTCGGCAAGGGTCTGTCGGGGGCCGACATCCATGTTCGTCCCCATGAGTGGCGCGCCGACCAGCAGGTCTGCGGCAACACCACCCTCTATGGCGCCACCTCGGGCCGTCTGTTCGTGGCCGGCGCGGCGGGCGAACGCTTCGCCGTCCGCAATTCCGGCGCCGAGGCCGTAGTCGAGGGGCTGGGCGCGCACGGCTGCGAATACATGACCGGCGGTCGTGTGGTCGTGCTCGGCGCGGTCGGCTGGAACCTGGCGGCGGGCATGAGCGGCGGCGAATTGTTCGTGCTCGACGCCGAGGGCCGCGCGGTTCAGGCGCTGAACGGCGACATGGCCGGGGTCGGTCGCATCGACGCCGAGGCGGAAGGCAGGCTCAAGGCCCTAATCGAGGCCCACGCCGGCGCCACCGGCTCGCCTCTGGCGCGACGCATTCTGGCCGGCTGGTCGACCTACGCGTCGCGCTTCGTCCGCATCGCGCCCAAGACCGTCCTGACCGCGGAGAGCGCCATTGTTGACGTTAGGCTGACGGAAAGGGCGTAAGTCGGCCACAGCCGCCCTGAGCCCGTCGTGAAAAAGGGCCGCTCGCCTCTCGGCAAGCGGCCCTCGAATACTGTCGCAAGCGAAAGCTACTGACGCGCCGTCTGGCTCGACAGGATCAGATCCAGTTGCTTGCGCACATGCGGGGTCAATTCCTCAACGCCCCAGCCGTCATAAGCAGCGTAGCGGAAGTTGGAAATGAAGACATCCCAGATCATGCGCGGCAGCAGCGTCTGGTCGATATCCTGGCGAAGCTCACCTTGCCCCACGGCCGCCTGCAGCACGTCCTGAATCCAGACTACCAGCGGACCAACAAAAGCGCGCGAGCGCTGATCGGCGTCTTCCGGTTGGAACCAGGAACGGGCAACCATGGCCTGCATCAACGGCAGATGGCCCAGAGAGCGGTGATAACCTGCGGTCAGGGCTGCCGTCAGGCGATCCGTCACGCGAGCATCGGCGCCCGCGTCGCCGGCGCGCATGTCGTTCAGCAAGCCTTCCATCTCTTCAGCAAAGACCGTCTCGAACAGTTCGGCCTTGTCCTGGAAGTTGGCGAAGACGGCGCCGGTCGACATGCCCGCGCCCTTGGCGATGTCGCGGATCGTCGCCGCGTCATAGCCGCGCTCGGCGAAAAGGGTCCGCGCCGCGTCCAGCACCTTGAGGCGCGTACGAACCTTCGCCGCCTGGCGGCGGTTCATCCGCGGCGGGGCGACGGTTTCGACGGTTTCGGCAAGAGTGGGGGAGGGCACGCGCATAGACAGGTGGCTCTGGGCTTAAATGGGTGGCGCGCTCGGCAAGCCAGACCCTGCCTGCTTGACATGGGTCCGAACCTTAAGACGACGGGCGCCCCTGAAACTAAGGGCGAACTTTCATCACCGAACAATGACCAAAATGGGTCATGGCGGGTAAAAATCTCTGCCCTGCCTAAGCGGAGCAATCAAGAAGCCTACGCAATTATACGAATGACTATCACGTCATATGAACAACGATACGGCTTTTCGGGCGAAAAACTATAGTTTTGCATACATCTACTTACACCCTCATAAATGGGCAGAGCGTCGCGCCCCCGCCGCCGTAGGGAGAGAGCTCTCGCTCTCAGCATGAATTTTTTTTAAGACAGCGGCTCCGCGCATCCGGCCTAGGCTCGGCGGCACGGTTCCGGGGCTGAAATGAGGAAACACCCATGAAGAAACTGCTTGTCGGCGTCGCCGCCGTCGCCCTTCTGGCGCCGGGCGCGGCCCTGGCCCATGATGGCCATGACCACGCCTGCATCGACGACGCCTGTTCCGTCTTCGAACTGTTCCAGACTCCAGCCGCCCAGGGCGGCGCCTCTGGCTGGCAAGGCACGGAAGCGCCCCGCTACGGCGCCTGGGGTTTCGATCTGGCGGGACGCGACACCTCGGTGAAACCGGGCGACAGCTTCTTCCGCTACGCCAACGGCGCGGCGCTGGACCAGTTGACGATTCCGTCGGACCGCACCTCCTACGGCTCCTTCCCCCTTCTGCGTGAGCTGTCTGACAATCGCATGAAGGCCCTGATCCAGAGCCTGGTCGCGCGCACCGACCTGGCCGCCGGATCGGACGAAGCCAAGATCGCGGACGCCTATCGTTCCTACATCGACGAAGCCCGCATCGAGGCGCTGGACGCGCAACCGCTGCAGCCCTTCCTGGCCGCCATCCGCGCTGCCGACACGCACGAGAAGATCGCCGCCTACATGGGCCAGACGCAAGGCCGCGTCGGCTCATCCTTCTTCGGCACCGGTATCACAATCGATCAGAAGAACCCGACCCGCTACGCCGTGACCGCCGGGCAGTCGGGCCTGGGCCTGCCCAACCGCGACTACTATCTGGACGCTCGCTTCGCCGACAAGAAGGAGAAGTATCAGGCCTACGTCGAGCGGATGCTGACCAACATCGGCTGGACGGATCCGGCGGGTTCTGCGGCCGCCATCGTCGCCTTGGAAGACAAGATCGCCGAAGCTCACTGGACGCCGATCGAGAACCGTGATCGTGACAAGACCTATAACGAGTATTCGATTCAAAGCCTGGCAGCCGAAGCGCCCGGCTTCGACTGGACCGGCTACTTCAACGCCGCCGGCCTGGGCTCGATCGATCGCCTGATCGTGCGCCAGAACACGGCGATGCCGAAGATCGCCGCCATCTTCGACGAGACGCCGGTCGCCACTCTACAGGCCTGGCAGGCCTTCCACACCACCGACGACGCCGCCGGCAGCCTGTCGAAGCGCTTTTCCGACGCCCAGTGGGAATTCCGTTCGCGCGACCTGTCGGGCCAGCCCGAGCAGCGCAGTCGCGAAAAACGCGCCATCAGCTTTGCGGAAGGTTCGCTGGGCGAAGCTGCGGGCCGTCTTTACGTCGCCGAATACTTCCCGGCGGAATCCAAGGCCAAGATGGAAGAGCTGGTCGCCAACCTGCGCACCGCCCTGTCGCACCGCATCGACAACCTGACCTGGATGGGCGCCGAGACCAAGGCGGCCGCCCAGGAGAAGCTGCGCAAATTCACCGTCAAGATCGGCTATCCGAACAAGTGGCGGGATTATTCGGCGCTGGAGATCAGGGCCGACGATCTGTTCGGCAACACCCAGCGCCTGGGCCAGTTCATGTGGAACTACCAGCTCAACCGCCTGAACAAGCCGGTCGATAAAGATGAGTGGGGCATGACCCCGCAGACGGTGAACGCCTACTACAACTCAGCCAATAACGAGATCGTGTTCCCCGCGGCTATTCTGCAGCCGCCCTTCTTCGATCCGAACGCGGACCCGGCCGTCAACTACGGCGGCATCGGCGGCGTGATCGGCCACGAGATCGGCCACGGCTTCGACGACCAGGGCTCCAAATCCGACGGCGACGGCGTGCTGCGCAACTGGTGGACCGAGCAGGACAAGGCCAACTTCAAGGCCCTGACCACGCGCCTCGGCGCCCAGTACGACCAGTTCGAACCCCTGCCCGGCTTCCACGTCCAGGGCGGCCTGACCATGGGCGAAAACATCGGCGACGCAGCCGGCACGGCGGTGGGCCTCGAAGCCTACCACCTGTCGCTCAACGGCCAGCCCTCCCCGGTCATCGACGGCGTGACGGGAGACCAGCGCTTCTTCTACGGTTGGGCTCAGGTATGGCAGTCGAAATACCGCGAGGACGCCCTGAAGAACCAGATCGCCACCGACCCGCACAGCCCGGCCGAATTCCGGGTCATCGGCCCGGTGCGCAACATCGACGCCTGGTACGAAGCCTTTGGCGTCAAGCCCGGCGACAAATACTACCTGAAACCGGAAGACCGCGTTCGTATCTGGTAAGGCGACGCCGGATTAATGAGAAAGGGCCGGAGCCGCGACGCTCCGGCCCTTTTGCATTGGCGCACTCCCCCGCACCGCCGCGCCCTTGCATGACGGCGCTCGAAGCGCCTCGCCCACCTTATCAAACAACCGTCGAGAACCCTGACTTCCAGACATGAAAAAGCCCGCTGCGGGGGATACATCGCAGCGGGCCTTCACGCTCTCTAAGGAGCGGACGTTTCCTCCCCGAAACGCCTTCAAGATGTCGCTGCGACGGTGCGCTGCGCCTCTTGAGTGAGACCAAATGACGCCTTCCGCTGCCCTACGTCAACCAAACCCTGGCCCAAAGCGCATCCTTTTATGACTAAACGTTGATAAGTCACGCTGTCGTCATGGATATTATCGAAGTTTATTCGATAATAGAACGAACCACCGCGACCAGCTGATCGCGGGCCACGGTCTGCTGACCCGGACGCTCGGCCTTCCAGGCGTTATTGTCCGTGATGGCGGCGGCGCGGGCGCGTCCGGCGTCCAGATCCTTGATCGTCACCTGACCGGCGGCGATCTCGTCTCCGCCCAGGATGACGGCGGCCGGGGCGCCGCGCCGATCGGCGTATTTCATCTGCGCCTTCATGCCCGCCCGCCCCAGATACAGCTCGGCCGGAATGCCCGCCGCGCGCAGTTCGGACACGGCGTCGAGATAGTGCCGCATGTCGTCCTCGGAGAAGACGATGGCCACCACCGGCCCGCGCGTCTCGTCCTCGGCGCCGCGACCGGCCGCGCGCAGGGCCGAGGCCAGACGCGACACGCCGAAGGAGAAGCCGGTCGCCGGGGTCGACTGGCCGGTGAAACGCGACACCAGGTCGTCATAGCGCCCGCCGCCGCCGATCGAGCCGAAACGCACTGCGCGCCCCTTCTCGTCCTTGGTGTCCAGCAGCAGTTCAGCCTCGAACACCGCGCCGGTATAGTATTCCAGCCCGCGCACGATGGTCGGGTCGAAACGCACGTCGTCCTGCGACACGCCCATGGCGATCAGGGCGCGGTCGATGGCGGCCAGCTCCTTCAACGCTTCTTCGCCGGCGACGCCCAAGAAACCTGAACGCGCGGCGCCCGACACGGCGTCCAGCACGCCTGCGCGGCTGAGGCCCGGTGTCTCGGCCGAGGCCAGAAACGCCTCGATCGCCCCGATCACCGAGGCGGGCAGGTTGGCGCCCTTGGTATAGTCGCCGGACTCGTCCAGACGGCCCTCGCCCAGCAGCAGACGCACGCCCTCGACGCCGAGGCGATCGTATTTGTCCACGGCCCGCAGAGCCGTCAGGCGCTGCATCGGATCGGTGATCCCGCCCGCGTCGAACAGGCCGTCGAACAGCTTTCGGTTGGAGACGCGGATCACCGCCTGCCCGGCCTCCAGGCCCGCGGCGCGCAGGCCTTCGCAGCCCATGGCGATGATCTCGGCGTCGGCTTCGGGCCGGTCGGAGCCGACGGTGTCGGCGTCGCACTGCCAGAACTCGCGGAAGCGGCCCGGTCCCGGCTTCTCGTTGCGCCACACCGGCCCATAGGCGTAGCGGCGGAACGGCTTGGGCAGGGTCTCCCAGTTCTGCGCGGCGAAGCGGGCCAGCGGCGCCGTGTGGTCATAGCGCAGGGCCATCCACTGATCGTCATCGTCCTGAAGCGCGAAGACGCCCTCGTTCGGACGGTCGGCGTCGGGCAGGAACTTACCCAGGGCGTCGGCGTATTCGAACGCCGGCGTCTCCAGCGCCTCAAAGCCCCAGCGCTCATAGACCTCGGACACGCGCGCGACGATGCGGCGCTCGGCGGTCAGGTCGCGGCCGCGACGGTCGGCGAACCCGCGCGGCGCGCGAGCTTCGGGGCGGTTGGAGGCTTCGTCGGTCATGAGGCGGCGATTAAGCCATCAGTTCCGTCGCCGCAACTCGCCGCCGCCCCTTCCCGCTCAGGCCGCGCGCCTCAGCGGCAGGTCGCGCCCATAGCTGAGGCGTCGCCACAGCCACTCGAACGGCCCCATGGTGAACTTCGACAGCCACAGCGGCGACCAGATCAGCTGCAGCGCCCAGACGCCGACGACGATGGCCCACTGCATCGGATAGTCGACCTGGCCGAACAGACGCGGTCCCCACGGCATGTAGAAGATCGTGGTCATGATCAGGGTCTGGGTCAGATAGTTGGTGAAGGCCATCCGCCCCACCGGCGCCAAGACCTTGCGCAGCCAAACCACGCCGCGCGTCGTCGCCAGGATCAACGCCGAGGCGTAGGCCAGGGTGATGATGATCGGATAGGAGGCGACGACCGCCGCCCAGCCGCCGGTGGCCTCGACGCCTGGACCGGCCTGGATCTCCAGCCACTCCAGAACGCCCAGCAGCGCCAAGACCGCCGCGCCGCCCGCCATCAGCATCGCATAGACGCGCGTCGGAACGCGGCCATGGAAGAAGCCCGCCTTGAACAGGCCCAGCCCCAGCATCATCAGCGGCACGGTCGAGAAGACATACATCAGCAGGCTGGCGCCCTGGGCGAAAGCCCAGGCCTTCAGGTTCTCCAGCGCCGCGCCCGCCCAGCCGCTCTGGTAGGCGACGATGGAGGCGGCGACCGCGCCATCGGCAGGCCCGCCTTCGCTCATGGCCTCCGGGAAATGCGCCATCGTCATCATCAGGCCCGCCTGAAGCGTAGCCAGCAGAACGGTCGCCCCGGCGCCGATCCAGATCAGCGGCTTGGCAGGCATCGACCGCATCAGCATCACGAACAGCCCCGACCAGGCGTAGAGCAGCAGGATATCGCCGTACCAGAAGGCCAGGCCGTGGATCAGGCCGAACAGAGCCAGGAACATCAGGCGACGGCGCAGGACGCGCCCCTTGGCCTCATCGCCGCGCTCGCCGCCGACCAGAAAGATCGACACGCCGAACAGCATGGAGAACAGGGTCACGAACTTCTGGCGGAAGAAGACATCGACCGCCCACTGCGCCACGCCCGAAGTCCCCACGACGGCGGGAAAGGGCGATTGATCCGGCGCCGATTCCAGGATCACCATCGGCAGGGCGAAGGCCGCCGCATTGACCGCCAGAATGCCCAGAACGGCCGCGCCGCGCAGCACGTCCAGCGTCACGATCCGCTGGTTCGCCGCCACCGGATTCGGCTCGGCCGTCGTGACCTGGTCCCTCATGCTCCCCCCGTTCGTCGCATAGGGGTTCAGGCTTAGGCGGGACGGCCGCTTCGGTTCACGTTAAATCCCCGTAACGTCCCGTTCGGACAGGACGCCCATGCGGTTGTTGACCACCGGCGCCGGGACAAAGCCCAGATAGGCCACGCACAGACCGCCCCACAGGGCGTAGCTGACGCCCACCATGACCGCCAGCGGCAGGCCGCCGACGCCATAGATCAGCAGGGCCGTCTCGATCGCGCCCAGGCCCTGGACCAGACTCTGCGAGGCGGCGCCCGCCAGACCCGCCATGACCACGGCCATGATCGTCTGCATCGCCGCCGCCAGCAGACCGCCGAACACGGTGAAGCGACACGCCACGCCCAGTCGCGTCGACGGGCGCCCGGTCTTGCCGTGGCCGTCAAGCAGCAGCCAAAGCCCCAACGGCGCCGCGATCAGTCCGACCGCCAACATCACCAGCCGCCAGTCCGTATCCACGCCCGACCACCAATTCTCGGGCGGCCAGATGAACAGGGTCAGGATCACCGGCGGCCAGGCCGCCGCCGCCAGGGCGGCCGGAACCAGGGCGCCCGCGCCGCGCCGCGGCGCCACGCGCTTCAGACCCGGCAGGGAGGGAAAGGCGACGGCCATCAGCGGGTCGGCACCGGCGTCTCGCCGGAATAGTCGTAGAAGCCGCGCCCGCTCTTCCTGCCTAGCCAGCCGGCCTCGACATATTTCACCAGCAGCGGACAGGGCCGGTATTTGCTGTCGGCCAGGCCGTCATACAGCACGTTCATGATGGCCAGGGCCACGTCCAGCCCCATGAAGTCCGCCAGCTCCAGCGGCCCCATCGGGTGGTTGGCGCCCAGCTTCAGCGCCTTGTCGATCGAGGCGACGTCGCCGACGCCTTCGTACAGGACATAAACCGCCTCGTTCATCATCGGCACCAGGACGCGATTGACGATGAAGGCGGGGAAGTCCTCGGACTCCGTGATGATCTTGCCCAGGCTCTCGGCGAAGGCGACCGCCGTCTCGAAGGTCGAGGCCGAGGTGGCGATGCCGCGCACCAGTTCGACCAGTTTCATCGTCGGCGCCGGCTTCATGAAGTGCAGGCCGATGAAGCGCTCAGGCCGATCCGTGACCGAGGCCAGGCGGGTGATGGAAATCGAGGAGGTATTGGACGCCAGCAGGGTGTCCGGCCCCAGCAGCGGCGTCAGTTCGGCGAAGACGCCCTTCTTGACCGCTTCCTCCTCAGACGCGGCTTCGATGACCATATCCGCCTTGGCCGCCTCAGCCAGGGTCGTCACCGGGGCGATGCGCTGCAGGGCCGCCTGGGCCTCCGCCTCGCTCGACAGGCCGCGTGCGGCGCGACGCGCCAGGCTGGCCGCGATCTCGCCCAGGGCCAGGGTCACGCGGTCCGGCGCAATGTCGTACAGCTTCACCTCATAGCCGCCGGCGGCCACCACCTGAGCGATGCCCGAACCCATTTGCCCGGCGCCGATGACGGCGACTGTCCTGATCGTGGTCATGAATTACGCGAAAAAGGCGGTCCGCCAGGGACCAGTCGTCGGCACCTTAGGAGCCCGCTCGCGCCGCGCAAGGGCGGATTGGGCTCCATGTGCGGATTCCTGGGGGGCCGTGATCCGGGCTCAACGCCCGACGGCCTCCCCCTCGACGCAGCCGTGGATCAGCCCAGCGACATGATCAGCATCGGCGCGACCGTCCGGTTGAACAGCACGCTCAAGAACTGCAACGCCAGCAAGGCGATGATCGGCGTGATGTCGATGCCGCCCAGCGACGGCACCACCCGCTGGAGCGGTCCCAGGATCGGCCGCGTCACCGTATCCAGCACATAGGCGACCTGACCCACGAAACGGTTGCGTCGATTGATCACGTCGAAGGCGAACAGCCAGCTCAGGATCGCCGAGGCGATGATGCACCAGATCATCAAGGTGACGACGGCGTTCACCAGCCAGACAAGGGCGAAACCCATGAGAAACTCCTGCTTCGTTCACGCCGCTTCTAGCGGCCCCGCCGCAGATCGCCAAGGATTCGTGCGCGGCCCGTTGACACGCCCCCCCGCACGCTTCTATGTCCCGCGCCTGCCTGTCGGTCGGGGCCGTAGCTCAGTTGGTAGAGCGCGTCGTTCGCAATGACGAGGTCAGGGGTTCGACTCCCCTCGGCTCCACCAGGCAATCTATTCCCCTTTCGGAGCCTGGAAAAAGCTTGCTTTCCACGGGCTTATGACGGTCGGGTGTTACACCTGTTATAGGATGTAGCAGCATGTCTAAGCCTAGCCGCCGCCAAGGCAGCGCCGTCTATTACGCCCGGCGCGTAATCCCAAAAGTACTCCAGAAAGCCTACGGGCGGCGAGAGGTGTGGAAATCTCTCGGGACCACGGATTTTGAGCAGGCCAAGCCGCTCGAACGCCTCCAGCAGATGGCTTGGGATGAGGAGTTCATGGCCGCGAAGGCCAAGCTCGCAGCGCCATCGGACGACCGCGCCACAGCCCGCAGACCGCTAACGCCCGCCGAGCGGGCCAAGCAAGAGCGCCAGCAGTTTGAGTGGGAGAGGGAGAACGAGGCTTACTGGGCAGAGAACCCCTATCCCGACTACGAAGACTTGAGCCCCGAGGAGCAAGGCATACGCGACGCGGTGGAGGCCGCGCGCGAACGCTGGGAACAGAGCCAGCGAGATGAGCGCGAAATAGTCCGTCAGGACCGACTTGCGGAGGCTGCGGCGCAGAAAGCTGGAGCAGCAGCGCCACGCCCTACCCGAGGAACGCCTTTGAACGCGGTGGTTGATAGGTGGGCCGCTAACCAGAAAAACCAGAAGACCATCGACCGGATGAAGCAGGTAGTTGCGTGGTTTGAAGACGACATGGGCCGCGTCCCGGTCGAGGAAATCACCCCGGAGATAGTGATCAGCTGGTCCGAAAAACTTTTAGCGAAGACGTCTCCCGCCAACGCACGGACCAAGATGTCAAACTTCAACACCTTGCTTCGGGTGGCATGGTTGAAGGCTCGCCTCATTCCGTCAAACCCGGCGGCGGGGGTGACCGTCGATGTTAAGGCTGACCCGGAAGAAGACGTTCAGCCCTTTGACCTTCCCGCCCTCAAGGCGATCTTCGCGTCGCCGATCTACACGAACGATGAGCGCCCAGAGGCTGGAGCTGGTGAGGCGGCCTACTGGTTGCCTCTCCTTGCGATGTACACTGGCGCACGCCTGAATGAGGTGGGGCAGCTTCGCCCATCCACATACTCAAAATGCCCTACCTGGACCATGACGGCGAGGAACAGGAGGCGTGGTGCATCCGTATCATCGCCGACAAGAAGGACGGTCTGAAGCTCAAGAACGCATGGAGCGCGCGCCGTATGCCTATCCACGCCGACTTGGTCGCGCTGGGTTTCCTCAAATACGTGGATGCTGCGCGCGAGGCTGGGCAGGCGCGCATTTTCTCTGAGTTGCGGCCTGACAAGTATGGGACCATCACCGCTAACTGGTCCAAGTGGTTTGGGCGCTACCTGCGCGGCACGATCAAGGTTACGGACGACAGAATGCGGTTCCATTCATTCCGCCACGCGTTCAAGGATTATGCGCGGGAGGCGGAAATTCCTGAGGACGTGAATGACGCGTTCACCGGACACCGAGGGCAGGCCGTCGCCCGCCGCTACGGATCGTCGCTCGCGTATCCGCTACGCCCTATGGTGCTTGCGATGTCGAAATATCGCGTAACTGGCCTTACGCTTCCCGCACCACCGCCCGCGTATCGGCGACGGGAAGCCGCTTGACGCTGAGAATGGCCTTCAGGTGGAAGGGCCTCTCAACGTGGCCGGGGTCCACTGGCTCGGATAGCCGGCTTTTCGAGACAGATGCGGCTCGCGAATTCGGCGGTCTAAATCCCGGCCTCAGACAATATTGACGACACGGTGCAGCCCAGCGCTGCTGCTATGCCGATCAGGGCTACAAGGCTGACGTTCCGCTTGCCACGCTCGACCTCGCCCATATGGGTCCGGTTAATCCCTGCGGCGTCAGCCAACGCTTCCTGCGACATCCTCCGCTCGTTTCTGCGCGCGCGGATAGCATCGCCGAGGCGTCCCAGCGCGCGTTGATTATCAGGACTGACGGCGACCCTTGGCACCCATACAGCGTCGCCGCACGTTGGATTTACGCACCACCCGATCTATGCACCATTCGTCTTGCTGAATGGAGGGTGTGGTGGAATTTGTAGTCGGTGGTTTGGTCGTCCTAGCAGCGATCTGGTTCTTCGCGGCGATAGGTCGGGAGCGATCCGACCATGCCCTGCACCGCGAGCTAGGCAGTCTCCTGAACCAAGCTAAGCTGCGACTGGATCAGGATGACATGTCCCGGCTACGCGCCGCGCTGATTGAACTGGAAGTTATTGCTGATGCCCAGATCGCAACCCGCCAGCTTTCGGTTAAGGCGGCGCGGCGCGCTTTGATGAAGGCCAGCGTTCAGACTATCCAATCATATATGGAAATCGACCGCATGTTTGCGCCGACGGGGTCTCGATAAGTCCCGCTAACCTAATCTGACCATAGATTGGATGAGTTGTTCGTAGGCTGCCCGGCTCCCTCGGCCAAAATAGATGGCGAGTTTGCCGGATCAGCGACGCTAACTCTTGGTCTGACCATGAGTTGGATTGAGCGTTGCGTGAGTGTGCCCGGTGGCCGTGATCGGCTTTCGCCGACCTCCCTCGGGCGAAACGCCCTACCTGCGACCATGCCTTTTTGCGTCGGCCAAGACGGGGAAATTCTGTTCAAATAACCCGGGGGGCGAAAATGGTTTCTCTCCCGAAGGGTATCGAAACTCCGACCGGCACGATCCGACCCCTTGATCCTCGCTTGTCGGCCGGACAGCGCACGATCTTTGCTTTCCTGAATTTCCTCGCGCCCGTCGAAAATATCCTGCCGGTCCTCAGGTCCGGGCGTCCCGTGCCTGAATGCCTGGGTGAAATGGGGCGGCTCGACCAAATGCTGCTGCGAGGCCCGTGGAGCGCCGGGAAAGCGTCGGCGCCCCAAGTGTCGAGCGAGCCAGAGAAGCCCGCCCACGGGCCGGAAAATGGGCCTAGCGTGGCCGCTGCGGTCCCGGCCTATGCCGTCGCCTCATTGAGCAGCCGATAAACCGAGGCGCGGCCCATGCCGAGGCGCTTGGCGATCTCCGTTGCGCCTAGCCCTTCGGCCTTCAACGCCTTGACCTGATCGCGGGGCAGGGTGACCGGGCGGCCCTTATAGACGCCGCGATCCTTCGCCTTCTCGATGCCCTCGCGCTGGCGCTCTTTCCTCAGGTCCGTCTCAAACTCCGCGAAGGCTGCGAGCATGTTGAGCATCAGGCGGCCGTTAGGCGTAGTGGTGTCCACGGCGGCCTGATCCAGAACGCGGAAGCCTACGCCCTTGGCGTCCAGTTGATCGACTATGCTGCGGAGGTCTGAGACGGAGCGGGCGAGGCGGTCCATCTTTGTGACGATCAGCACGTCACCCTTGCGGATTGAGCGCAGGGCTGCCTCCAGTTCCGGCCTATCCTTGGCCGTGGTCCCGCTGCGCTTCTCTGCAAATAGATGATCGGGCTCGACGCCTGCGGCTATCAGCTTCTCCGTCTGAACCTCTAGGCTCTGCCCGGTGCTGCTGACGCGGGCGTATCCAATGGCGGCCATGACTGTCTCTGTGTCTCGAATGGGTCTAGACCATCAGCGTTAGCTTGTCTCGTAACTGCTGTAAAGGCCCGTATGAGACACTAAGTGCGCCCGGATGAGACGCCTTGCATGGGTATAGCCAAGCGAGACGTCTGTTTCTGGCGGGGGCGGAAGCCTCTCCATTTTCGTGAGAGGCCCGCTGGCTGGATCGTGGCGGCAGCCAATGGCTTGGCGGCATGATGATTTGCGGCCAGCCGGGAGGGGATAACGGGGGAGCCAATGCCTCTTAAGATCGGAGGTCGCCTCTCGCATAGCTAAGCCGGATTTCGGCCGATGAAACCTAACCAGCCACCGAACCTTAGTCGGCGGTCCTCTCGCGCTCGACAGGCGGCAATGACGCAACCGGATGCTGGACGATTGGCTTTTCCGAGAGGCGGATTGCAGCTTCGTCTGCCGGGCGCAGATAGTAGCCCATGATGCCCTGACCCATCCCGCCATATTTAACGGTGTAGAAGCCATCTGAGACCCATTGACCATGCCGCCAATAAGCGTCGGGAATATTGATTTGCACGCCCCCGTAATACGAGTTGGCGTATGAGATATAGGCACCGCCGTTCGGCGACCCGTCTGTCAATGTGTTGCCTTCGCTGATCGTGCCGAAGGCGATCTGTAGGCCCACGACCTTATCGACGTGATTAGCCAGGGTGGACGTGAACCTCTCGGCATTGGCCGTTGTCACCTCGCCAACGTAGAGCGGCACATCGGATTGGGACTGCGCCGCAACCGAACCAGAACAAGCGAGCGCACTGATCAGGATCAGTGACGCTATGCCGCCGTAGAACCTAAGTCGCAAAATGCCGCTGTTCACGACGCCCCTCGTTTGTTTTCAACCGTAACCATTCAAGGGCTTTCGGAGTGAATAGCAAGGGTTGAGTAATGTTGATCTTCTACCCCTGTCGTTTCCGTAGGAGGACATCATGTCAGACGTTCAGACCACTAAGCCCAATCGCCTTAAGGCGTTTCCGTTTGGAGAAGCCGCCTTGTGGCTAGGCTTCGGCTGGTTCGCATTCGTGGCAATGGAGGATCGCTATGATGTCGACACGATCACTCTCGCTGCTGTTTTTGCGTTAGCAGCAATCGGGGTGCGGGCAACTCGGCCTGCACGGGAGCCGCAATAATGGCTCATAGGAAAGCCGGTGGACTTGCGGTGGTGGGGGCATTGACCGCCCTAATCCTTTACACGCAACTTTCTTCGAGGGTTGAAGATGCGTCAGACGCGGCGGCAAACGCAGATCAAAACGCTTATGACCTATCTAGTCGCCTCGACAGCCTTGAAAGCAAGGTGAGCGATCTGGACCGACGGCCGACTTACGGCTGGTAAAGAATAGCCGGATGGGCTTGCGCCTGTCCGGCCGACTGCTACATTCGTATCCCTCAACCGCTACATGCCCCTTTCGTGAGGGCATTGATTTCATTGAGATTTTGGGCGGACTAGGGCAATCCCTCCGTCTCCGCCACAGGCTTGGTCGTTTGACGCCTTGTCGGTAGAGGCAGCATGAGAAGATCGTGGAGGGCGGAATGATTGGTCAGATGCTAGCGGTCGCAGTTGGCGTGATGGCGAGCCAAGAAGCCCCGGCGGGTCCCCTAGGCGATAGCGCCTTCTCGAATGAGCGACGACGAGTGATGGCGCTAGTCGTGGCGGGCGACTGCGACGGGGCTCACGGTGCCGTGTTTGTGACAGCAGACCGGCCGATGTTTGAGCTGGTGGAAAGCGTCTGCCCGGTGGGCGTCTTAGAGGTGCTCCGCTGGTATGATTATAATCCCGAGCAAAGCGAGGGCATGATGACCGAAGCACAGCTCCGAACAGCCCGGCGGATCGCAAACGGCGAAGACGTAGAGGTGTTGCCCGACCCCGGGTCGGATCAAGCACCTGCCTCTCCCGACGGCGATTAAAGTCAGTTTCTATCGTAATCGGCAGCAGAGGCGACAGCCCCGCCATCTCTGCCGAAGGCTGGCAGACCGATTGAGAAGCTGCTACAGCAATAAGCTCAATCTGTAACACCAGCCTAAAAAAAGTCGTGTGAAATCAAGGGGTGTTTCGTTTCCCCTCGGCTCCACCAGGGCACCTTCACGAAATCGCTGACGTTCGACCGCCCTCCAGGGCGAGCGCCTCTGCGCCTCAGTTCTCGCGGTAGAAGTTGCAGTACCAGTCGACGAAGCGGGCGACGCCCTCCTCCACCGGGGTCGTAGGAGCGTAGTCGAGGGCGGCCAGGGTGTCGGTCACGTCGGCCTCGGTGTCGGCCACGTCGCCGTCCTGCATGGGCATCAGGTTCAGCTTGGCCTTGCGGCCCAGTTTGGTCTCCAGCACCTCGATGTAGCGCATCAGCGGCACCGGGCGGCCCGCGCCCAGGTTCAGGATACGCCAGGGGGCGACCCCGCTGGTCGCCGGATTGGGAGCGGTCGCGTCCCACGCCGGGTCGATCGCCGCGGGCCGGTCCAGGGCGGCGACCACGCCGGTGACGATGTCGTCGACATAGGTGAAGTCGCGGCTCATCCGCCCCTCGCCGTACACGTCGATCGGCTCGTCCTTCAGGATGGCGCGGGTGAATTTGAACAGGGCCATGTCCGGGCGCCCCCACGGCCCGTAGACGGTGAAGAACCGCAAGCCCGTCGCGGGAAAGCCGAACAGGTGGGCGTAGGAATGGGCCATGGCCTCATTGGCCAGCTTGGTCGCGGCATAGACGGTCAGCGGATGATCGGCGGGCTGACGCACCGAGAACGGCAGGGCGCGGTTGGCGCCGAACACTGAACTGGTCGAGGCGAAGACCAGGTTGGAGGCCCCGACCGCGCGGCAGCCTTCCAGGATGCTGAGGAAGCCGACGACGTTGGAATCGACATAGGTCTCGGGCGCTTCCAGGCTGTAGCGGACGCCCGCCTGGGCGGCGAGATGCACCACCCGGCGCGGCCTGTGCTCAGCGAACAACGCGGCGACGCCGTCGCGGTCGGCCAGGTCCAGCGCATGATGGCGATAGTTGGGATAGGCCTGAAGCTGTGCCAGACGCGCCTGCTTCAGCGCCGGATCATAATAGGCGTTGAGGTTGTCCAGACCGATGACGCGCTCGCCCCGCTCCAGCAGACGCCGGGCGGTGTGGAAGCCGATGAAGCCGGCGGAGCCGGTGACGAGGACGGGATCGCTCATGATCGGCTGCGATAAACGCTCACGCGGTCCGACGCCAGCACCCCTCTAGGGCAGAGCCTCCGCCACGGCGGGCGACGGCGCCAGCAGCTGGGCCGAGATGTTCAGCCCGACGCCCGCGATCAGACAGGCCGCCGCCGCGAACAGGACCAGGCGCGTCGTCTTCGCGCCCGGCGCCAGCGGACGGGCGAACAACAGGGCCAGCAAGGCGATCAGGGCCAGGGCGCCCGGCATGTCCATCCCCACGCCCAGGAAGACGAAGTGGCCGATCCCCAGCAACCAGGCGCCGCCCAGCACAGTCGCCACGGCGGCGGGCAGAAAACCGAGCGGCCGCGTCAGGTCTGGGTCGATCAAGGCCGCCAGGGCCGCCGCCGTCGCGGCCAGCAACACTGGCCAGACAAACAGCAGGGCCGCCTCGGGCGCCGCGCCCTGCAAGGCGCAGCCGAAGACGAAGATCAGGGCGATCAGGCCCAGCCAGCCGCCCCAGGCCGAACGCTCGGCGCGCCCTGGCCACAGCGACAGGATGATAGCGGCCACGCCCAGCCCCAGCATCACCGGACTGAACCCGCCGACCAGAAGGACGACGGCGGTCAAGACGGCGAACGCCCCGCCGATCACGCGCGGCCGCGCCCGGCGCGCGCCGGTCAGCAGGACCAGGGCCAGGGCGACGATCGCCAGCGTCGCCCCCGCCTCCATCCACGGCAGGCGGCGCAACAGGGTGTAATAGACGTCCGGAGAATCGGCCCGGCTCGACATCGGCCCGGCCAGAAGGCGCGTCGCCTGCACCAGGATCACGCCCCCGGTCAGGAACCACAGCCCGTCCAGCACGCCCAGGCCGACCTGCCCCGCCGTCAGTCCCGCCCGGCGCCGCGCCCGCCAGGCGGCGAAACCGCCCAACGCCGCCGCCAGGGCCAGCAGAACCCAGCCGGTTCCTTGCGCATGGGCGACCATCCAGCGGCCGAAGACGTCGGAGTAGACCAGGTTCTCGCCCTTGGCCGGCAGGCTGGACGCGCGCGTCAACGCATCCGCCGCCTCCAGCGCCTGGGAGCCCAGATGCTGAACCGCGCCCCGATCCAGGTTAGCGGGCGTGGCGTTGGCCGAATGGTACTGATCCGGGCGGCCGATGAAGGCCAGGTTCAGACCGCCGATCCCCCGGTCCTTGGGCACGGTGAAGTCGGTGCCGTTGGGCATCCGCTCGTACATGAAGGCGGCGATGGAAGTGGCGGTGGTCCCGCCGTCGGCCCTGGCCGCCGCACGACGGAACAACTGCACGGTCGGCCCGGCCTCGCGCCCCGTCTCGAACATGGCGGCGCGGCCGCCGCCGCCGCGCGCCTCGAGGTTCACCACCGCCCCGATGCGGTCACGCAGGGGATGGCCGCCGAAGAAGACCCGCGCCCCGTCCAGACCCAGCTCCTCGGCGTCGGTCAGCAGGACGACCAGATCGCGCTCGACCGGGCCGCGCGCCTTGATGGCCCGCACGGCTTCCAGAATGGCGGCGACCCCGGCGGAATCGTCGGCCGCGCCCGGCGATCCGACCACGGTGTCATAGTGGGCCATCAGCATGACGGCGGACTGGCTGCGGTCCTTGCCGGGCAGGACGCCGATCAGATTGATCGCCTGATTGTTCGCCGCCGCCGGATCGCCTCCCGCGCGCGCCAGCCGCTTGACCGAGGCGGGCGACAAGGGCCCCGCCTGCTCGCTGACCTCCAGCCCCAGCTGCGTCAGCCGGGCGTTCAGAAAGGCGCGGACCCGCGCGTGTTCGGGCGAGCCGACCGGGTGGGGGGCGCGGGCGATCTGTTCGATATCGGTCATGGCCCGCGCGGCCGAGAAGGCGACGGCGGGCGCGTCCGCCGCGCGCGGCTTCGGCGTCTGGGTGGTCCACACCGCCAGCAAGAAGGCGAGCGTCAGCGATCCGAACAGCAAGGCCAGCCGCATGCGAGATCCTCCCCGATCCGGTCCGCAGTAGGACCAAGCTGGACCGGAATGGCAAGAGGGCGGCGACAGGTCTCCCCGCCGCCGCCCACCCATGCGATCAGCCGTAAAGGCTTAGAAGCGCTTCGACAGCTCCACGCCGTACATACGCGGTTCGTTGACGAAGGCCGTCAGGTTGTTGAAGTCGATGGCGCCGAGGATGTTGGCCTCGTCCGTGATGTTGCGGACGTAGACGGCCGCCTCGAGACCTTGGTTCAGGTCGCGCCAGCCCGCACGCAGGCCGCCTTCGAACGCCGTGTCCTGCATGAACTCGACCGATTCATAGAGGAACAGGTTGAAGTCCTTCTGCATCACCCAGTCGGTCGCGGCGAACAGCTCCTGATCGTCGCCGATCGGATGGACGTAGGACAGCGTCAGATTGGCGGTCCATTCCGGCGCCTGGGGGAAGGGGTTGCCGTCGATATAGGCCAGACGCGCCGATCCAACCGTCACCATCCGGTCAGTGACGGTGCAGTTGGCGAGCGGCGAGCAGACGCCGACCTGAAGATCCTTGTCCTTGATTTCGGTATGGTTCCAGGCCAGGCCGCCGGCCAGGCTGAAGCCCGCGCCCAGATAGACGTCGCCGTCCACTTCCAGGCCATAGCCCTCGCCCTTGTCGGCGTTCAGCAGCTGGTTGAAGTTGCCGGCGCCGCCGATGGCCGTGAACTGCGGATCGGAGACTTCGTAGAAGTAGGCCGTGGCGTTCAGGCGGGCGCGGCCGTCCCACAGGCGAGCCTTGAACCCGGCCTCATAGGACATGACCGTTTCCGAATCCGCCGTGGTCACGATGTCCGCCGAAGCGATGCGGCCCTGGATCGACGGGCCGCGATAGCCGTTGGCCACGCGCGCGAACAGGTTCAGGCCGTCATTGACCTCGTAAAGGGCGCTCACGTCCCAGCTGACCTGCTCGTCGCCGACCGACTTGGTGACATTATCCAGCGGCTTGGCCGTGGAAGAGCTGCCTGCCGGGATGATGCGGCGGCCCCAGAAGTCGCGGCTGTCGTCGGTGTAGCGAACCCCGGCCGTCAGCTTCAGCGCGTCCGTGACCTGATAGCGGCCCTGACCGAAGATCGACCAGGAGTCCGACTTCTGGATGACGTCGGGAACCACCGTCGGCGCGATGCCGCCGACGCCGTTGAAGGTGCCCGAGACCAGGTTGAAGCGCTCGTCCCAGTAGAAGGCGCCGACCTGCCAGCCGAAGCGGCCGTCGCCGTTCGAGGCCAGGCGCAGCTCATAGGTGTTCTGGATCAGGTCGCTGGAAAGGGTGCCGGTCTCGACCGCGAACGGGGTCTTGTAACCGGCGCCGGTCGGAGCCCCGACCGAGACCCCGCCGTCGATGTCGCCATTGCCCTGGCTTTCGCCCTGATAGGAACCGATGACGCCGGTCAGCGTCGCCGGGCCGAAGTCATAGGCGACCTGCAGCGACTGCGAGAGGGTCTTCTGCTTCTGATAGTTGTTGCGGCCGCCGTCGTACCAGACCGTCTCACGGTCGAAGTTGTCGTTCAGCTTGTTCGAGCCCTTGGTCAGGACGTTGGCGCGGTTCATCGTGCCCGTGCCCTCATAGTCGCGCGCCTGCAGGGTCAGCAGGGTCGACAGACGCTCGGTCGGGGTCCAGGCGACGTGGATACGACCCGCCACGTCGTCGAAGGAGCCCAGATCCTTGCCGTCCTTCTTGGCGAAGGGGGCGTCCCAGGCGTTGTTGACCCAGTCGTCGCGGTGGTTCCACAGGGCGGCCACGCGCACCGACAGCGTATCCGACGCCGGCAGGGTCACGCCCGTCTCGGCGCGCATCGAGCCGTAGTTGCCGTAGGTCAGCGAGCCGAAGCCGGTGAAGTCATCGCCCGGCTTCACCGTATCGATCTTGACCACGCCCGCCGGAGTGTTGCGGCCGAACAGGGTGCCCTGCGGACCGCGCAGCACTTCCAGCTGCTTCACGTCGAACAGGGGGAAGCCCTTCAGATAGACGTTCTCCAGCACCACGTCGTCCAACACGACCGAAACCGGCTGCGAGGCGTTGAAGTCGAAGTCCACATTGCCCAGGCCGCGAATGTAGAAGCGAGGCGCATAACGGCCGTTCGAACTCTCAACCTGCAGGCTGGGCACGCGACCCGACAGCTGCAGGATGTCGCCGCCGCCGGCGTTTACGGCGTTCAGCGTCTCGGTGTTCATGGCGGTGACGGCGAACGGCACGTCGCGGATGTTTTCGCTGCGGCGCTGGGCGGTGACGACGATGTCGCCGACGGCGGCGGCCTGTTCTGCCTGGACATCGGCGGATTGCGCCAGAGCCGGCGTGGAGAGCAACAAAGCCAGGCCGCTGGCGGAGGCGGCGAGAACCGAGAGACGCGTCATCGAGATATCCCCTTCTTGATGATCTGGAGTGGGTGAATTCGCCGCAGGCCCTAGGCCCGAAGCTGAGCCGGCGCCAGCGGCGAGACGCGCTCCCGCGTGAACCTTTCGCGACATGGCCACAGGCCAAAAGAAACCAATGTTCGATTCATCAACGAAGCGGCCTTGCCGTTGTGCGCCGCAGAAGGACGTGTAAAGCAGATCGGCTGCGCCTTCCCCTTGCGGCTGGCAGATGCACGAAGCGCGCGACCCGCCGCAGGAGAAGCCCATGCTGATCGCCGCCCCGTCCCGTCGCCGCTTCATGCAGGGCGCGACCGCCTTGCCCCTGTTCGGCGCGACGTCTGTTTTCGGCGCTGACAAACCGTCCGCCGTGATCGGCCGTGTCCTGGCCATGTCGGACCTTCACTCCGCCTATGAACGCAGCGCCCAACTGTTGGCCGCTCTGCGCGCCGAGGTTCGCAGCCATCCCGTTCCGCACTTGATCGCGATCGACGGCGATATCTTCGAGCACGGCAACGTCGTCTCGGTACGCTCCGAAGGCGCGATCGACTGGGCCTTCCTGGCCGCCCTGCCCGCCATCGCCCCGACGGTGGTCAATCTGGGCAACCACGACAATGACCTGACGCCGGACCTGCATGAGGTGGTCGCGCGGATGCGCGGCCTGGGGATCGCCGTCATCAGCAACATCATCGACGCCCGAACCGGTCAGCCCTATGCGCCGGCGGCGACTGAACTGGCCTTCGGCGATCGACGGCTGCGCATCATCGGTTTCGGCACGAACGCGCTGAACACCTATCCCAAGGCCAGCCGCGACTGGCTGTCGATCCCCGATCCGAGCGAATGGGCGAATGTCCAGCTGCCGACCCTTCTGGACGGCGCGGACCTGACCCTGGTGATAAGCCACGCCGGGGTGGCGGGCGATCGTGGGATGCTGTCCGCCCTGCCCGACGGCGCCCTGATGATCGGCGGCCACAATCATCTGCTGTTCCAGGAGACGCTGGGGCGCGGCCTCTACGCCCACACCGGATCGTGGAGCAACGCCTATACGGCGGCCGACTATCTCAGCGACGGAAGCGTCCGGGCGCAGTCGCGCACCGTCGCCCTGGACGGCCCCGCCGACCCGGCCCTGGCCGCCCTGATCCGCACGACGCTGAACCGGCATCTGACCGATCAGGAGCGCGTAATCCTCGGGACCAGTTCGACCGCCCTGTCTCTGGGCGACACCGGCCGCGCCGTGGCCGCCGCCTTCGCCCGCTTCGCCGGGGCCCAGGCGGGCTTCATCGGCCACACCACCCTGGGCACGGGCCTGAGCGCCGGCCCGGTCAGCCGCTACGCCTTCGACGCCGTGGTGCGTTTCGACGGCAAGCTGATGGCCGCCGAGGTTCCGGCCGCTCGCCTGGCCGAACTGACGACCCTGGCCAATCAGGACCGGGTCATGCCCTTCGCACGCCGCACCGGCGACTTCGTCTATGGCGCGGTCGAAGGCGGCGAACAGCGCGAGACGGTCCGCATCGTCACCACCGACTGGTGCGCCCTGAACCAGCATGAATATTTCGGCGTCACGGACCTGGCCTTCGCCGAGGTTCCCGGCCCCGGCGTCAAGGCGGTGGCGGCCGCGGGCCTGCTCAAGCCCTGACGGTCAGGCGGCGCGGCGATAGGCTGACGGCGCCTTTACATACAATCCCCGCCGCCCCGCCACCGGACGGAAGGCGACGCTATCGCCGTCCGGCCGCTCGTCCGCGCCCAGGAACAGACAGCCGTCGTCGATCAGTCGGCGCTCCAGTCCATCCAGCAGGCGCGCCCGGCGGTCCGACGCCATGTCGTTCAACACATGACGGCAGAAGACGATGTCGAAGCGACCTTCGTCCCCCGGCTCGTCCAGAAGGTTGGCGCGCTTGAAACGGATCGCGGCGCGCAGTTCGGGTCGAGCACGCCACTGGTCGTCCACCTGTTCGAACCAGCGCAACATGACGCGAGCCGACAAACCTCGCTGAATCTCGAAGGAGGTGTAAAGGCCGGACATGGCCTTTTCGATCGCCTGGCGCGACAGGTCGGTGGCCAGAACCTCGACCTCGGCGCCGGCTTCCAGGGCGGCGATGGCCAGGGAATAGGCTTCCTGGCCCGTGCCGCCGCCCGCCGACCAGATTCGCACCCGCCCGCCGCGCGCCGCCGTCAGGGCCGGCAGGAGCTCGCGCTCCAGCACCTCGAAGGCCGCCCGGTCACGCCGGAACCAGGTCTCGCCGTTCAGCAGGGCCTCGATCACGCCCCAGCCGAGCGAGGCCACAGGGCGGCTCCACAGGCTGGCCAGCATGGCCTCGACATTGTGATAGCCCTCGCGCCGCGCCACAGGCCCCAGCCGATGCTCGGCCAGCTGCATCCGTTCTCGCGAGAGGCGGAAACCCGCGCGCGAGGACAGGAGTGCTTGAAGACGTTCGAAATCCTCCGGCGTCATGACGGCGTTTGAACCGCTCCCACTTCGGCGAGCTTTGAGTACAGGATCTCGCCGTCGAAAGGCTTCATAACATATTCGTCGGCGCCCGCAGACAGTGCTTCGGCGATACGATCAGCGCGGGTCTCGACCGAACAGAACAACACCTTGGGATCGTCGCCGCCGGGCAGGTGGCGCAGACGGCCCAGGAAGGTCATGCCGTCCATGACCGGCATCTGCCAGTCCAGCAGGACCACGTCCGGCATGGCGGCGACGCAGGCCTCCAGCGCCTCGGCGCCGTCAGCCGCTTCCTGTACCTCGAAAGCAAGATCTTCGAGGATGCGTCGCGCCACCTTGCGGATGATGCGGCTGTCATCAACGATCAGACAGGTTCTAGGATCCACGGAGTTCATTCTCGCAACACGCGAAATAACGACGATATTCCCACCACCATGATCCAGCGGCGGTTAACGGAAGGTTCGCCTCAGCCCGCCGAAGGCAGGCGTGCGATCAGGGCCACGCGACCGTCCTCGACCGTGGTCTGCAGCCGCCCCCCCGCGTCGCAGACCGTCAGCCACAGCCAGTAGGGCTGAATCCACTGTCCGGCCAGCCCTTCGGTCAGGCGCTCGCCTCGGAGGCCGGTCAGGGCCTCGGCCTTGAGCCGCGCCCGCGCTCCCTCGGCCGAGCCGACCAGGATCAGCTGCCCGTCTTCACTCCGAACGGCCACGATCGCTTCTCCGCCCATCGGCAGAGCCGACACCGTCAGATAGGCGAGATTCAACAAGGCGCGGGCTTGAATCTTGGTGAAGGTTTCCTCGCCGACGCGCCAGTCCAGCGTCGCCCGTCCGCCGTCGGTCAGCCCTGCCAGAACGTTTCGCAACTCCTCGCCCGAGAACCGCTCGCTGGTGGTCGCGGCCCCAAAGGCCACGCGCGCGAAATGAACCAGGGCCACCATCTTTGCCGCGCTCTGGCGGATCAGGCCCAGGGCGTCGTCACGCATGTCCTGAGCGCTGGGATCATCCAGAAGATCCAGCCCCGACATCACCGCGCCCGCCGGGCTGATGAAGTCATGACAAAGCTTGGCGGCGATGTAAGCCGCCAGTTCGGCCCCGTCCACGGGCAAGTCTGCGACAGGCAGGTCGGCGATGATGGGCTCTGGAGTCAGGTCGGACACGGCGATCAGCGGCATGGTATTTAAAAGGTTAAAGCCAAGGTGACCTGATTTGCCGGTTCTTGAAACCGGCCGCATGGGCTATCGGATGAGCATGACCGCCTCCGCCTCTTCTTCCGCCCTCGCCGCTCTTGAAGACGATCTCGCCTCGGGCCGGTTGGCCGGCGTTCTGGCCGACATCGCCGAAGAAGCGGCCCAACTGATCCTGCCCTACTGGCGCGCCGGAACAACGGCCGAGATCAAGGCCGACGACAGCCCCGTCACCGCCGCCGATCGCGCCGCCGAGGCGCTGATCCTGAAGCGCCTGACCGCCCTCTGGCCCCAGGTGGAGGCCGTGGCCGAAGAGGCCGCCTGCGCCGATGGGCTGCCGACCGAGGTCGGCGAATGGTTCTGGCTGATCGATCCGCTGGATGGGACCAAGGGCTTCATCCAGGGTCGAGAGAGCTACACCGTCAACATCGCCCTGATCCGTGGCGACGCCCCCGTCGCCGGCGCGGTGACGGCGCCCGCCCTTGGATTGACCTGGCGTTCCTCCGCGCCGGGGGCAGGCGCTCTGCGCCGGGCGTTCGGCGAAACCTGGAAGCCGATCCGGGTGCGCGAGCGCCCGCAGGAGGCTGTCGCCCTAGTCAGCCACAGCATTAGCGATGAGGACGCCCTGCGCCTAGCCGCGCGCAACGGCTGCCCCCAGTGGCAAGGCATGGATTCCTCGCTGAAGTTCTGCCTGATCGCCGAGGGTCGCTACGACGCCTATCCGCGCATCGGCCCGACCAGCGAATGGGACACGGCTGCGGGCCAGGCGGTGCTGGAGGCGGCCGGCGGGCGCGTCCTGGCCGAGGACGGCCGCCCCCTGGCCTATGGAAAGCCCGGCTTCCTGAACGGCCCCTTCTCGGCCATCGGCGCCTGAGAGCCAGGCCCGCGCCTCAGACCTGGGCGTCGACCCGGGCCATTTCGATCTGGGCCGACAGACCGGCGGGCAGGTCGCGCTCCGGCGCCGCCGCCAGGGCCTCCAGATGCGCCCGGTCGCGCGGACGGATCAGGACGCTGGACACCCCCGGATCGGTCAGGCCGTAAGCCAGACAGATGGCCTCGGCGGTCCAGCCCTGGGTCTGATGCAGGAAGGCGAAGGAGCCGCGCCGCGCCTCCTCGACCGGCCCTCGCCCGCCCAGGCCGAAGAGACCGCGCTTCTTCGGCGCCCCGGTCTCGGCCGCCTTGCGTTCGGTCGACAGGCTGTCGGGGAAATAATCATAGACGAACAGGCTCATCTGCCGTTCCAGCGCCGTGCGCATCCGCGCGCGCACCCGCCACTCGATATTGGCGTGAAAGGGGGTGAACAGGGCGTCGAAGGCCCCGGTCGAGACATAGAGGTCGGTCACGGCCTCATTCCCGGACACGCCCAGCATCCGCACATGACCCGCCTTGCGGATCGTCTTCAGCGCCGTCAGCGACGTCTGCGGCAACTCGTCTTCACCCGGCCGATCCAGCACGGCGATGTCGAACCAGCCCAGGCCCGAGGCGTGCAGCCCCTGCTCGATCTCCCGCCCCAGGCCGATCGGGGAAAAATCCCGGTCCGCGCCTGCGCCCAGCTCCAGGCTGACGATGACCAGCCGCCGCTCGACATGGGCCAGGGCCTCGCCCGCCGCCCGCAGCAGCGCCGGATCGGCGATGTCGAAGTGATAGGCGTTGATCCCCGCCTCTAGCGCCGCGAAGATCATGTCGCGCACATGCACGCCGCCGCGCGCCGCCGCGGCCGCCCCCAGGCACAGGGTCAGGTTGGAGACAGCCGCCCCCGACACGCCGAAGGGGCGATAGCGCATGGATCAGCCCGCCTCGACAGGGGTCGAGGTCTCCAGCGCCAGGGCGTGCAGCTCACCGCCCATCTTGCCCTTCAGCGAGGCGTAGACCAGTTGATGTTGACGCACGCGATTCAGACCGTGAAACGCCTGAGACACGATGCGGGCGCGATAGTGGTCGCCGTCGCCGGCCAGATCCTCAATGGCGATGTCCGCGTCGGGGAAGGCCTCGGTCAGATGGGCGCGAAGATCATCGACGGACATGGGCATGGGAAAGCACTCCAGAAACGACGGGCCGTAGAGCCTGACCCGAGAATGTAAAGCCTACCCGGCGGCGGCGGCCCTGTCAGCCGTCAGCGCGCTCATCCGCCCCTGGGCCGCTCGAACAGGGTGACGATCGAATCCTTGTAGTCGGCGTGACCGTAAGGGCGATAGCCCACCCGCTCGGCCAGACGGATCGAAGCGGCGTTGTCGGGCGAGATCATGCAGACGGTGCGCGGCTCAGGTCGGCGACGATCAGCCCAGGCCAGGGCCGCCTGCAGCGCCTCGCGCGCCATGCTGCGCCCCTGGAAGGCGGGCGCCACGCCCCAACCCAGTTCCGGCGCGTCGAACGGCGGCGTGATGTCCCGGCGATAGTCCAGAACGCCGACACTGCCGACATAGGCGCCTGTGGCTGTCTCGCGGATGGTCCAGTTGCCGTAACCCCTGGCCTGCCAGTGGCCCAGATCGCGCAGCAGGCGGAACCACACCTCCTCCTCGGAGAGGCCGCGCCCCATGATGTGGCGGGTGAACTCAGCGTCGGCCCACAGGGCGGTCAGGTCGCCCATGTCGCCGACGGCGACGGGCGTCAACGTCAGGCGTTCAGTCGAAAGAACGGTCACATCAATCCCAGTTGCTTGAAGCTGGCCACGCCGTCGCGGCCGACGATGAGGTGGTCGTGAACCTGGACCGACAGGGCGCGCGCCGCCTCTATCACCTGTTTGGTCATGTCGATATCGGCCCGACTGGGCGTCGGATCGCCCGAGGGGTGGTTGTGGACGATGATCATGGCGCTGGCCGACAGCTCCAGCGCCCGGCGCACCACCTCGCGCGGATAGACAGGGGCGTGGTCGACCGTGCCCCGGTTCTGAATCTCGTCCAGGATCAGCTGGTTCTTCTTGTCGAGGTAGAGGACGCGGAACTGCTCGCGCGGTTCGTGCTGCAGCGACAGGCGCACATAGGCCAGCAGCGCCGTCCACGACGAGATGACGGTGCGCTTGTTCGCCTCCTCCTTGGCCACGCGGCGCGAGACTTCGTGCAGGGCGGCCAGGTCCAGCGCCGTCTCAGGCCCCAACCCCTTGGCCCGGCCCCGCGAATCCTCGGCCTTGACCGTCATCAGATCCTCGACCGAGGCCGCCAGCACCGCCGCCAGCGACCCGAACCGCGTCAGCAGGGCCTTGGCCACCGGCTTGACGTCGCCCTGCGGCTGGCTGCGGAACAGGAACAGCTCGAGCAGCTCATAGTCCGGCAGATGATGGAGGCCCGCCCCGCGCGCGCGTTCACGCAGCCGTTCGCGATGACCGGCGTGGTGCGGCTTGGCCTTCGGTTGTTCCGGCGGTTGATCGAGCATCAGCCTCCCCCGGAAGGGAGACTAGCTCAGAATTTCGGGCGGAACAGGCCCTTGGGCGAGGCGGTGAAGATTTCCAGCCCGTCCTCGGTCACGCCGATCGAATGTTCGCACTGCGACGACAGCGACTTGTCGCGCGTCACGGCGGTCCAGCCGTCCGACAGCACCTTCACCGCGGGCTTGCCCAGGTTCACCATCGGCTCGACGGTGAAGAACATGCCCGGCTTCAGCACCGCGCCCTCGCCGCGACGGCCGTAGTGCAGGACGTTGGGGCTGTCGTGGAAGACCCGGCCGATGCCGTGGCCGCAGAAGTCGCGGACCACGCTCATGCGCTGGGCCTCGACGAATTTCTGGATGGCGAAGCCGATGTCGCCGAAGGTGTTCCCCGGCTTGATCTGGGCCAGACCCAGGTCCAGCGAGTCATAGGTGACGTCGATCAGCCGCTTGGCGCGGGCGTTGATCTCGCCGACCGGGTACATCCGGCTGCTATCGCCGTGCCAGCCGTCGACGATGACCGTATGGTCGATGTTGACGATGTCGCCTTCCTTCAGAACCTTGTCGCCGGGAATGCCGTGGCAGACGACGTGGTTGATCGAGGTGCAGACCGTCTTGGTATAGCCCTTGTAGCCCAGGCAGGCGGGGGCGCCGCCGTTGTCCAGGGTGAACTCGCGCACCAGATCGTCCAGCTCGCCCGTGGTGACGCCCGGCTTCACATGCTCGCCGATCATGTCCAGCGCCTCGGCGACCAGACGGCCCGCCTTGCGCATGCCCTCGAACCCTTCCGCGTCATAGATGCGGATTTCGTGGCTGCGGACAAAGACGTCGGTTTCCAGGTCGGGGGTCTCGTACATGCTCGGCTTTCGGGGAGGCGCGCTCCGCAAGGGCGCGGAACAGGCGAAGAGGCTGCTTTCAGGACTTCAGATGGTCAGACTAGCATAAAACCTCAAGCCCGTCAGGGCTCACGGCTGACGCAGGGCCCCGCCCTTCCTATCTACGGCCCATGTCCCAGATCGCCCCCTCCCCCACCGCCGCCGCTCTGATCATCGGCGACGAGATCCTGTCAGGCCGCACGCGCGACACCAATCTGAACAGCCTGGCCCGCTTCCTGGCGCCGCTGGGCGTCGATCTGATGGAGGCGCGGGTGGTCGGCGATCGTCAGGATCAGATCGTCGCGGCGCTGAACGCTCTGCGCACGGCCCACGACTACGTCTTCACCACCGGCGGCATCGGCCCGACCCATGACGACATCACCGCCGATGCGGTCGGCGCCGCCTTCGGCCTTCCCGTGCGCGAACACCCCGAGGCCCTCGCCATCCTCGCGCGTCGCTATGCGCCGGGAGAGTTCAACGCTGCGCGGCGCCGCATGGCCCGCGTGCCCGAAGGCGGCGTCCTGATCGCCAATCCGGTCAGCGACGCGCCGGGCTTCCAGGTTGAGAACGTCTTCGTCATGGCCGGCGTGCCCAAGATCATGGAGGCCATGCTGGACGACGTGGCGCCGCGCCTGAAAGCCGGCGCCCCGGTCCACAGCCGGTCCCTGCGCGTCACCGGCGTCGGCGAGGGCGCCGTGGCCGACATATTGCGCGCCGCCGCCGTGGCGCGACCGCATCTGTCCTTCGGCTCCTACCCCTTCGGTTTCGGCGCCGGACAGACCACCGGCGAGGTCGGAACCCAGCTGGTGATCCGGGGTCGAGATCAGTCTGAAGTTGACGCTGCGGAACACGATCTTGCCGCAAACCTGCGTTCTTCAGGCATCGAAATTGCCGTTACGTAACCTCACCAAGGTGTGAAATTGTGCGATTTTTGCGCCACGCTTTCGCCGAGAAGGGGTCCGACACCGGCCTTGGACGCAACGCTTTCATGACACGGACGCTGTGGCTGTTAGCGTGACGGCTCTCCCCGAACCAAGGCTGGCCGCCTCTACAAAAATGGCCGGCCCATTACATAGGTGAAGCGTAAATGACCCCCAGGAACATGGCCCGCCTCGGCGGCCTGGCACTGATCACCGCCCTGATGACGGGCGTCGCCGCCCCGGCCTTCGCCGGCTCCTTCTATCTGCAGGAACAGTCCGTGCGCGGCGCCGGACGCGCCTTCTCGGGCGAGGCCGCCGATCGCGGCGTCGGCTCGATGTGGTGGAACCCCGCCTCCATCGCCCGCAGCGGCCGTGAAGTCTCCGTCGGCATGCACGCCATTCGCATCGATTCCGAAGTGAAGAACGCCGGCTCCTACCTGACCTATCCGGGCGGCGTGGACGTGCCGGTGGTCAACCCGCGCAATACCGAGGTCGATCCGATCGAAAGCGGCCTGGTGCCGAACTTCGCGTTCGCCACGCCGATCGGCGACCGCTTCGCCGTCGGCGTCTCGGTGGCCGCCCCCTACAACTTCACCACCAAGTACGAACAGGGCTCCTTCGCCCGCTATGACGCCCTGACATCGGAGCTGCGCTCGGGCGACGCCAGCCTGACCGTGGCCTATCAGGTCAACGACTGGCTGGATGTCGGCGCCGGGCTGAACGCCCAGTTCGTCAAGGCCAAGCTGACCTCGGCCATGCCGAACCTGTCGCCGCTGCTGCCCGACGGCTCCAACAACCTGGAAGGCGACGGCTGGGACTTCGGCTGGAACGTCGGCGCCCAGGTGCACAAGGGGCCGTGGGACTTCGGCCTCAGCTACCGCTCCAAGATCGAGCATGAACTGGAAGGCGACGTGACCGTGGCCGGCCTGCTGGGCCCGCTGGCGGGCGCCAACGTCTCGACCGGCGGCAAGGCCAGCTTCAACACCCCGTGGTTCGCCTCGGCCTCGGTCCGCTACGCCGTCAACGACAAGCTGACCCTGAACGCCCAGGTCAACCGCATCGGCTGGTCCGAGTTTGACGCCATCACCGTCGAATACACGGGCGGCGGCGACGTCATCCATCAGGACTACAAGGACGTGACCACCGGCGCCATCGGCCTGGACTATGCGATCAGCGACAAGACCACGCTGCGCGCCGGCGTCGGCTATGACCCGACCCCGACCCGCGACAGCCTGCGCACCGCCCGCATCCCCGACGCCGACCGCTGGCTGTTCTCGGTCGGCGGTTCGACCGAAGTGACCGAGGGCGTCACCTTCGACGCCGGCCTGACCTACATCGCCTTCAGCGACTCGACGATCCGCGACGACCGCACCCTGTACCAGGGCGCCATGACCTCGCACCTGCGTGGTGAAGCCGAAGGCTCGGCCCTGGTCGCCTCGCTGGGCGCGCGCTGGGCCTTCTGACCCAAGCCTGACGACTGACGTGAAAACGGCGGCTCCCGCAAAGGAGCCGCCGTTTTTATTCGCCTCTACGCCGAGAGCATCAGCCCTGGGCGGCGTGGCCCTTGCCGCCGTTCGACGGACGGCGACGACGCGGGCGGCGTTGCAGCTCGCCGACCGGCTTGGGCTCGGCCGCCGGGGCGGCGCGCGCCGACGAACGGGCGCGGTCGCCCGCCATCGGATCATAGGCCGCCGCCGGACGCTCGGCCGCAGGCGCGCCGTTGCGGCCGCGACGCTGGCGGTGCGGCTGACCGCCGCCCTCCTGCTTGACGCCTTCGCGGTGCGGGTTGCGCCCGCCGCGACGGCCGCCGCGCCCTTCGCCGTCCGAACGGCCTTCACGCTCGGGCAGGGTGGCCTTCTTGGCCACGCCCGCCGACATGATGGAGGCGTCCAGCTGGGCCAGGGCCTTGTCGTTGCGGCGGTCGATCGCCGGGATCTTCTGGCGCGTGACCTTCTCGATGTCCTTCAGCAGCTTCATCTCGTCGCCGGCGACGAAGCTGATGGCGGTGCCGTCCTTGCCCGCGCGGGCCGTACGGCCGATGCGGTGGACATAGGCTTCCGGCACATAGGGCAGCTCGAAGTTCACCACGTGGGTGACCTTGTCCACGTCGATGCCGCGCGCGGCGATGTCGGTGGCGACCAGGACGCGCAGCTTGCCGTTCTTGAAGGCTTCCAGCGCGCGCTCGCGCTGGGGCTGGCTCTTGTTGCCGTGGATGGCCCCGGCCTCGACGCCGCCGGCCTCCAGATAGGCCGCGACCTTGTCGGCGCCGTGCTTGGTCTTGGTGAAGACCAGGCAGCGCGTATAGGCGGGATCAGAGAACAGCTCGGTCAGCAGGGCGCGCTTCTTGCCCTGTTCGATCCAGATCACCGACTGCTTGATGCGCTCGACCGTGGTCGACTGCGGCGTGACCTGGACCTTGACCGGATCCTTCAGCAGCTCGCCAGCCAGCTTGCCGATCTCCGACGGCATGGTGGCCGAGAAGAACAGGTTCTGGCGCTTGGCCGGGATGCGGCTGACGATCTGGCGGATAGGCTTGATGAAGCCCAGGTCCAGCATCTGGTCGGCTTCGTCCAGGACGAAGATTTCCGTCGAGCTGAGGTCCAGCGTCTTCTGCTGCAGGTGGTCCAGTAGGCGGCCCGGCGCGGCGACCAGAACGTCGAGACCCTGTTGCAGGGCGCGCTCCTGCGGGCCGTATTTCACGCCGCCGAAGATGACGGCGACGCGGAAGCCCAGGTGGGCGCCGTATTGCTTGAAGCTGTCGGCGATCTGGGTCGCCAGCTCGCGCGTGGGGCTCAGGATCAGGGCGCGCGTGGTGCGCGGCTTGGGCGCCACGCGGTTCTCGGCCAGGCGATGCAGGATCGGCAGGGCGAAGGCCGCCGTCTTGCCGGTGCCGGTCTGGGCGATGCCCAGCAGATCCTTGCCCTTCATGACGTCGGGGATGGACTTGGCCTGGATCGGCGTCGGCTTCTCATAGCCGGTCGACGCCAGGGCGGTCAGGAGAGCCTTGTTCAGGCCCATGGATTCGAAGGTGATGGTGTCGCTCACGTCTGTCTTTCACGAACGGCGGCGCGCGCGGCTGGACGAACCAGCCTTCACAAAGGGCGCACGTCGCCTGCCCGAAATCGGGCGGGGAACGGGCGCCGCCCCGCGTGTATGGACGACGTATGAAATCGAATGAGCCGGCCGCTCGACAGACAGGCCTTCCGGGGAGGGAGGCCAAACACGCGCTGGAGGCGCCGGTCACCGCATTGTGCGATGCAGCGCAGATGGGCCTCAATAGCGGCCAAGTCAAGGCGCCCGGCTGGAATGGGCGTGCGAAAGCCTAAAGCAGGCTCACGGCCATATTCACCGCCAGGGCCAGGATCACCGTGTTGAAGACGAAGGCGATCAGGCTGTGCACGGTGGCGATCCGGCGCAGTTTACGGCTGCTGATCTGGATGTCGGCCGTCTGGCTGGCCACGCCGATGATCAGGGAGAAATGCAGGAAGTCGCCGTAGTCCGCCTCTTCTTCGCCGGGAAAGATCAACCCGCGCCGATCGCCGCCGCCGCGAGCGGGCGCATAGAACTCATGGGCGTAGTGTAGGGCGAACAGGACGTGGGTGAACAGCCAGGAGGCGACGATGGTGCCGAGGGAGAACAACGCCTCGCCCAGGCTCGGCTTGCCGCCGTCCGCCGTCTCCATGACGATCACGAAGACGCTGGCCGCCGCCGCCAGCAAACTGAGCGGCAGGACGGCGCCGCCCGCCTGATCCAGGTCCGCCGCCCGCTTGCGAATGGCCGACGCCGTGCGATGGCGATACAGGCGGATGAAGGTGAGACTCAGGAAGACGCTGACGCTGGCGTCCCAGGCGGCGGCGATCCGCATCGGCCAGTCCCAGACGGCGGGCGTCAGCCCCACCGCGACCGCCAGCACGGCGAGCCCCAGCCACAGGGCGAAATGCAGACGGAAGATGCGCGCGACCCGCTTCATGGCCGCATGATTACGCTATTAAGCGCCGACGACCAGAGCCCCCCGCCCTGACCATCAGCTCTTCCAGCGCAGCACCGTCTCCTTGATCGGATTGACGAAGGCGCGGCCCTCGGCGCGGCTCTTCAGCCATTCGCGCTTCAGCTGCTGATACCATTTGGCCTGTTTGTCGGCGTCGTCGATCCAGATCAGGGCCGGGTCGTACTTCAGCCCCTCGTTCTGCAGGTTCACCATGCCGCCGTCCTGCTTCAGGAAGGCGACGACGCCCATCCGCAGGAAGGGCTTGGCGATGCCGAACACCCAGTGGTCGGACCAGAAGATCTGAGTGATGCGGGTCTTGGTCTCGCTGACCGGCGTCAGGCAGGTCAGGGCCAGCACCTGCTTTGCCCCCACCTGGATATGCTCCCAGCGATAGCCCGGCAGGCGGAAGGTGATCTCGGTCGCAGGCGCCCCGCCCAGCACCTTATAAAGGCGGCTGTTCGACGACGGCGCATGGCGCACCATGGCCCAGCCGAAATCCACCGGGGCGAAAGTCTTGGCCTTCTCGTGCATCGAATGTTCGGAACGCCACCACCACTGCTGGTGGACATAAGGCCCGTGGGCGGGGTCCATCAGGCCGACGACGGCGTGGTCGATATGGCTGTCGAAATCCATCCATTCGATCAGACGCGGCTGGCCGACGGCGCCGGGAAACTGCGGCGGCTCCTGATCCGGTTCAGACGGGTTGCGGGCGTCGGCGGCCATCCAGACGAAGACCATGCCCTGGCTCTCGCGCACCGGATAGGAGCGGACCTTGATGCGGTTCGCCTCGAACGCCTGATCCTCGACCAGCGACGGGATGGCCGCGCACACCCCGTCCGGCCGGAAGCGCCAGCCGTGATAGGGGCATTCGATCGTCTCGCCCTCGCCCGGCTTCTCGACCAGCCGCCCGGCCGACAGCGGCGCCGCGCGATGGGGGCAGATGTCGCGCATGCCATAGACCTCGCCCGCGCGGGTGCGCCCGATCAGGACCGGCTCGCCCATGATCTCATAGCGTTTCAGGCTGGCGACCGGCACGTCGCGCGCCAGGGCGACGAAATACCAGGCGTCGGTGACGAAGCCCTTGCCGAAGGCCGTCGGCGGGGCTTTGGCTTCAGGCGTGGCGGATGATGCGGGCGCGGCGTCTGCGGTCATGGCCGCCTTGTAGCAGCAGGGACGGCTGGCCGTCCAAAGGCCATTCCCTTCCTCAGCCGATGAATTAATCTGTCTCAAATTCTCTTTGGGAGAGACGCCTTGATCCGCACCGCCTCCGCCGCCTTCATCGCCGCCGCCCTGCTGCTGGCCGCCGCGCCCGCCCTGGCTCAGGACGGCCACGTCAACCACGCGGCCCACGGCGCGGCGCACGCCGCCTTTGCGTCCGACCGCCTCAGCGTCCGCGTCGACGGGCCGGAAGGCGCGCCCGATCTGATCCTGATCCCCGGCCTGTCGTCCTCGCCCGACATCTGGCAGGGCACGGTCGAGCACCTGGCCGGGCGCTATCGCATCCACCGCATCCACGTCGCCGGTTTCGCGGGCGCCGCGCCGCAAGCCAACGCCCAGGGCGATGCGCCCCAGCCGGTCGGCGCCCCCGTGGCCGAAGAGATCGCCCGCTACATCCGCGAACAGCATCTGAACAAGCCCGCCGTCGTCGGCCACTCCATGGGCGGAACCATGGGCATGATGCTGGCCGCGCGTCACCCTGATCTGGTCGGCAAGTTGATGGTCGTGGACATGATCCCCTTCATGGGCGCCATGTTCGGCGCGCCGGGAACAACGGCCGAAAGCGTGACCCCCGTCGCCGACCAGATCTGGACCGCCCAGTCCGCCAGCCCGCGCGAGGCCTACGTCGCCCAGGCCACCACCGCCATCAACGGCATGATCAATACCGAGAGCCGCCGCGAGGAGGCGCTTGAGGACATGCGCAACAGCGACCAGAAGGTCTCGGCCGCCGCCTTCCGCGAACTGGTCACGACCGACCTGCGCCCCGAACTGGCGAAGATCACCGTCCCGACCCAGGTGCTCTACGTCAAGTTCAACGACGCCCGCATGACCGACGCCGTCACCGACGCCATCTATCAGATGTCCTTCGCGACCCTGCCCGGCGCGAAGCTGAAGCGCATCGACGACAGCGCCCACTTCATCATGTTCGACCAGCCGACGGCCTTCTACGGCGAACTGGACGCCTTCCTGGCCAAATGAGCCACCCAGCCGCGGATCGGATCGTCGGCCTTTATCAGGACAAGGCGGCGGACTGGATTCGCGACCGGGGCGCTGTTCTGCGCCGTCATGACGGCGATTGGGACGAGGTCGCCTGGCTGGATCGCTTCACAGAAGGCTGGCCGCCCGTCGCCCGCGTGCTGGACGTCGGCTGCGGCTCGGGCTGGCCGATGGGCGCCGCCCTGCTGGAACGCGGCTTCGAGGTCGTCGGCGTCGACGCCTCGCCCGGCCTGATCGCCCATGCGCGCGAGACCCTGCCCAAAGGCGACTGGCGCGTCGGCGACATGCGCGACGGCCTGCCGGACGGCGCCTTTCACGGCGTGCTGGCCTGGCACAGCCTGTTCCACCTGACGCCGGAAGCGCAGACGGCGGTCCTGCCCGCCCTGGCCGCCCGTGTGACGCCCGGCGGACGGCTGATGTTCACCGCCGGTCCCGCCCACGGCGAGGCGATCGGCGAATGGCGCGGCGAAGCGCTCTATCACGGCAGCCTGGACCCCGACGCCTATCGCGCCCTGCTGGCCGAGGCCGATCTGACGGTGGAGAACGCCGGCGACAACGGCGTCTGGCTGGCCCGGCGCGCCATTCTTTCGGCGAAATAGGCGCTCACGCTGCCGTGATCGGAAACGGGGGCGTTTTCGTCGGCGACGCGAACGGCTAGGGTTCGCGCCGCTGGCATAGAGGGATGTTCATGGCGCGCAAAGACCGCGGACCCGATGGGAACGATCAGGGCGGAGGAAAACCGCGCCGGACCTTCATGGGCCGCCTGTTCTATTGGAGCGCGGTTCTGGCCGTCTGGGGCCTGATCTTCGCCGTCGTCTTCTTCGCCGTCTTCGCGCGCGACCTGCCGGACACCTCCAGCCTGTATGAAGTCGATCGCCAGCCCTCGATCACCTATCTGGACCGCTCCGGCGCCCTGATCGCGGTGCGCGGCACCCAGATGGCGCCGCCGGTCGATCTGGACGCCCTGCCCGACTACGTCCCCGCCGCCTTCGTGGCCATCGAGGACCGCCGCTTCTATCACCACCCCGGTTTCGACCCGATCGGCATGAGCCGCGCCATGGCTTCGAACCTGAAGGCCGGGCGCGTGGTCCAGGGCGGCTCGACCATCACCCAGCAGTTGGCCAAGAACCTGTTCCTGACGCCCGATCAGAACATGAAGCGCAAGGTCCAGGAGCTGATGCTGGCCGTGTGGCTGGAGATGAAGTTCTCCAAGAAGGAGATCCTCGCCCTCTATCTGAACCGCGTCTATTTCGGCGCCGGCGCCTATGGCATCGAATCCGCCTCGCAGCGCTATTTCGACAAGAGCGCCGACAAGCTGACGGTCGGCGAGGCGGCCCTGCTGGCGGGTCTGCTGAAGGCGCCCTCGCGCTATTCGCCCGTGTCCGAGAGCGAGCGCGCCGCTACCCGCGCCAACGTCGTGCTGAACGAAATGGTCGAGGTCGGCGCCATCACCCCGGCCCAGCGCGAAGCCGCCGTGGCCGAGCCGGTGCGGGTGTCCAAGACCCTGGCCAGCCAGCACGCCCAGTACTTCATCGACTGGCTGGACAAGCAGATCCGCGGCCTGGTCGGCGAACCGACCGAGGATCTGGTGGTCGAGACCACCCTGGACCTGACGCTGCAGACCGACGCCGAACGCGCCGTGCGCCGCATCCTGGATCGCGACAAGGGCAAGGGCGTCGAACAGGCCGCCCTGGTCGCTCTGGACGGCGACGGCCGAGTGCGCGCCATGATCGGCGGCGCCGCCTACGGCGACAGCCAGTTCAACCGCGCCGTCGATGCGCGTCGCCAGTCCGGCTCGGCCTGGAAGCCCTTCGTCTATCTGGCGGCGGTCGAGGCCGGCTATACGCCCGAGACCCCCGTGGTCGATCAGCCCGTGACCATCGGCGGCTGGTCGCCGCGCAACTATTCCGGCCGTTTCTCAGGCCAGATGACCCTGGCTCAGGCCGTGGCCCAGTCGACCAACACCGTCGCCGCCTATGTCGCCGATCAGGTCGGCCGCGACAGCGTGGCCCGCGCCGCCAAGCGCCTGGGGATCACCAGCGAAATCGGCCTGCAGCCGTCCATGGCCCTGGGCGCCGTCGAGGTCAGCCCGCTGGAGATGGCCCAGGCCTATGACGCCTTCGCCAACGGCGGCCGCCGCGTTGACGCCTATGGCATCAGCCGCATCCGCACCCCGTCCGGGCGGGTGATCTACACCCACGGCCCGTCCGAAGGCGGCCAAGCCATCAACAATCCGCCGCTCTACTATATGAACCAGATGCTGCGCGGGGTGATCACCTCGGGCAGCGGCCGCTCGGCCGCCATCGGCGGGCGCGACATCGCGGGCAAGACCGGCACCACCTCGGACTACAAGGACGCCTGGTTCGTCGGCTACACGGGCGGCTTCGTCGCCGCCGTCTGGGTCGGCAAGGACGACAACAAGCCAATGGCCCGCGTCACCGGCGGCTCCTCGCCCGCCGCCATCTGGCGCGGCTTCATGGAGGCGGCCCTGCCCAAGCTGGCGGTCCAGGCCATCCCCAACGGCCCGCCCCTGCCCGAGGGCTGGATCCCGCCCGATCCCGTCGGCGACCTGATGGGCCAGGTCGAAGACCCCTACGCCACGGCGCAGCCCTATGACGACGCGCAACCGCCCGTCGTCATCGACGGCCAGGCTCCGCAGCCGGCTCAGCCGCAGCAACCCCCGGCGGCGCGCCCTGCTCCGCCGCAGGCCGCGCCTCAACAGGAACGCCGCCCCGACGCGCTGTTCTTCTGATCCTTCTCCCCTTGTGGGAGAAGGGCTTTAGCCGCCGACGGCGTGCAGGGCCGCGCCGTGATCGCGCAGCCAGCGGCGGTGCGGGCGGTGATCTCCGACCAGGCGGGCGACCACCGCCCAATAGGCGGGGCTGTGGTCGGCGTGGACCAGGTGGGCGACCTCGTGCGCGGCCAGGTAGTCGGCGACGGCGGGCGGGGCCATGATGACGCGCCAGGAATAGCGGATCGAGCGATTGTGCGGGCTGCACGAGCCCCAGCGCGAGCGGGTGTCGACGATGGACACCTTCACCGGCTTCTGGCCCAGGGTCTTCAGATGGACGTCGGTTCGCTCGACCAGAAAGTCGCGCGCGGCGCGGCGGAACCAGTTCTCAATGCGGCGCGAGAAGGCCTCGCCCTCGCCGCCCGAACGCAACACCGGACCCTCCGGCGTGTCGATCAGGCGCGCCGCCCCTGCGCCCCCGCTGGTTTCCAGGCGCACCGGGCGACCCAGCCAGGTCACGACCGCGCCCGGCGCAAACGCCAAGGTCTCGATCCGCGCGGCCAGTCGCTCGGCGATCCATCCGGCCTTGGTGCGGGCGAAGGCCACCACCTCGCCCAGGCGTCGCTCGCTGGGGGCCACGGCCACGGCTTCGCCGGCGCGGGCGTCGATGCGGATCGACAGCCGACGCGCGCGCGGATTGACCGATAGCCTCAGGGCGCCGCCGCCCTCAAGCGGCAGACGCTGACCGTTCCGGTACGACACTGAGGGCTTCGTTGCTGGCGATGAAATCGCGCACGCGGGGATAGATCTCCTCGCGGAAACGACGGCCGTTGAAGACGCCGTAGTGGCCGACCTTGGGCTGGACGTAGAGCAGGCGGCGGTCGTCGGGAATATTGGGCGTCAGGCCGTGCGCCGCCTGGGTCTGGCCGACGCCGGAGATGTCATCCATCTCGCCCTCGATGGTGGCCAGGCCGATGTCCGTGATCGCGGTCAGATCAACCGTCTCGCCACGATGCTGCAACAGGCCGCGCGGCAGCAGGTGCTGCTGGAAGACGATGTCGATGGTCTGGAGATAGAACTCCTCGGTCAGGTCCAGCACCGACAGATATTCATCGTAGAACTGCTCGTGCTTCTCGACCCCGTCGCCGTCGCCCGCCACCAGATCCTCGAAATAGCGGCGATGGGCGTCGACGTGCTTGTCCTCGTTCATCGACATGAAGCTGTAGAGCTGGACGAAGCCCGGATAGACCCGCCGCCCCGCGCCCGGATAGGGCCAGGGCACGGTGTGGATCATGTTCGACTTGAACCAGGTGAAGGGCTTTTCCTCGGCCAGTTGGTTCGTCACCGTCGGCGACAGGCGGGCGTCGATGGGCGAGCCCATGAAGGTCATGGAGGCGGGGCGGTTCGGGTCATTCTGCGCCGCCATCACGGCGCAGGCCGCCAGCACCGGCGGCCCCGGCTGGCAGACGCCGACGACGTGGGCGCGCGGCCCGACCGCCGCCAGCATCTCGCGCACGTGGTCGATGTAGTCGTTGAAGTCGAACCGCCCCTCCAGCATCGGCACCTGGCGGGCGTTGGTCCAGTCGGTGACATAGACGTCGTGGTCCTGCAGGAAGGTCTCGACCGTGCCGCGCAGCAGGGTGGCGTAGTGGCCCGACAGCGGGGCCACGATCACCACGGCGGGCGCCGCCGCGGGTTTGCCTGCGCGCTTCAAGTCGCCGATGTTGCGGGCGAACCGCACCAGACGGCACCAGGGCGAAGACCAGACGACCTGTTCGATGGTGCGAACCGGCTTGCCGTCGATCTCAAGCGTCTCCAGGCCCCAGTCAGGCTTGCCGTAACGGCGGGTCAGGCTCTCGAACACCTCGGCCGATGCATAGGCGGTGCGGCCGATCGCGGTGTCCGACGCCGGATTGAACGGAGAGGTCCAGAACTGGCGGGCCATCTGGGCCCCGATCCGGAACGGCGTCGCCGAATGATAGGCGAGCTCGTGAAAAGCGTAGAGCATGAAACCCCGATTGCGGCCCCCGCCGATGCGGAACGCCGATCATACAGAGTGACGCGCCGCAAAAAAGACCGGTCGCGCTTCGTTCAGGGAAAGGTGATCAGCCCTTCTCCATCGCATTCTCGATCAGGGTGGCGGTGCGGCTGGGCCCCAGGTCGTGGGCGACGGCGCTGCGGAACTTTCCGTCCGGCCCCATCAGATAGACGGTCAGGCCGTGGTTCATGGTGTAGCCCTCGCCCTCGCCGACCTTCTGATAGAAGGCGCGATAGGCCTTGGCGGCCTTGGCCACCTGCTCCGGCGTGCCGGTCAGGCCGATGACGCCGTCGGGGAAGCCGTCAGACGAGAGGTAGTCCTTCAGCATCTGCGGCGTGTCGCGCTCGGGGTCGATGCTGATGAAGACGATCTGCAGATCCTCAGCCTTGTCGCCCATCCGTTCCTGCACGGCGTTCAGCACGCCCAGGGTGGTCGGGCAGTAGTCGGGGCAATAGGTGAAGCCGAAGAAGACCAAGGTCCATTTGCCGTTCAGGATCGTCTGATCGATCGTCTTGCCGTCCTGATCCGTCAGGGTGAAGTCGCCGCCGACCAGGGGCTGGCCCGTCGCGACGTCCGTGGTCTGGGCCGCCTGCTGGCGGCCGCCGACGACCACCATGGTGATCAGGCCCAGCGCCAGGGCGATGACCGCGCAGGCGGCGGCGAACAGGATCACAGGACGGCGGGGCATGGCGTCTCCTCATCAGGCACGGAGGTCATTTCGGCGGCCGCGACACGGCGAACCGTGCAGCCGCTCTTCGCCCGGTCTATAGAAGAGCGGTGAGCCGTACAGAAGCCCCCATCCCGTCGCACGCCCGCCCCCAGGCCCATCCGCATGACCTAATCCAGGCGGCCGGCGAACTGGCCGATCTGCCGGAACTGCCCCGACGCGGGCGGGGCCTGTCGCTGCGCACCCTGATCGTGCTGCGCTGGATGGCGGTGATCGGCCAGACCTCGGCCATCCTGACCGCCTATTTCGCCCTGCACTTCCCCCTGCCTCTGTGGGAATGCTTAACCGTGATCGGCGCGGGCGTGGCGATGAACCTGGCCACCATGGCGCGGGCGCGGCGCATCGACGGCAGCCTGCCCGACGGGCCGAGAACCGCCGCCCAGCTCGGCTTCGACATCCTGCAGCTGGCCACGCTGCTGGCCCTGACCGGCGGGCTGGCCAACCCCTTCTGCCTGCTGCTGGTGGCGCCCGTGACCATCGCGGCGGCGGCCCTGCCTGCGCGCCAGGCGGTGATCCTGGGCGTCATGGCGCTGATCGCCGTGGGATTCCTGTTCTCCTGGTCCCTGCCCCTGCCGTGGCGGCTGCATGAGCACCTGGAGCTGCCGGGCCTCTATCGACTGGGGCTGGGGCTGGCCCTCGTGACGGGGGTGCTGTTCACGGCCGGCTACGCCTGGAAGGTGGCGGCCGACGCCGACAAGCTGGAGCTGGCCCTGGCCACGACCCAGGACGTGCTGCAACGTGAACAGAGGCTGGCGGCCCTGGGCGGTCTGGCCGCCGCCGCCGCGCATGAACTGGGCACGCCCCTGGCCACCATCCAGGTCGTCGCCAAGGAGATGCTGCGCGACGCGCCCGCCGACAGTCCGGCCGCCGAGGACGCCGCCCTGATCCTGCAGCAGGCGGAACGCTGCCGCGCCATCCTGAAACAACTGTCGGCCAAACCCGAGGAGGGCGACGCCCTGTTCGCCGACATCGGCCTGAAGGCTCTGCTGGAAGAAGTGGCCGAACCGCATCGGGGCTTTGACCTCGATTTCGACATCGCCTTGAAGATTCCGCTCGGCCACGACGCCCCGCGCCTGCGTCGCCTGCCCGAGATCATCCACGGCCTGTCCACCCTGGTCGAGAACGCCGCCGACTTCGCCACCGCCCGCGTCCAGCTGACCGCCGTGGTCGACGCCGGATGGATCGAGATCGACATCATCGACGACGGCCCCGGCTTCGCCTCCGAAATCCTGCCGCGTCTGGGCGAGCCCTATGTGACCAGTCGCCCCCAGGCCAAGGCGCGCCGCGCCCTGGCCGCCCAGATCGCCTCGGCCACCCGCCCCGGCCGGTCGGCGGTCAAGCGCGGACGCCGAGCGCCGCCGCCGGTCACCGCCCCCATCGCCCCCAGCCAGGGCGGCATGGGCCTGGGCTTCTTCATCGCCCGCACCCTGCTGGAACGGACCGGGGCCAAGGTCTCGGTCGGCTCCGGCGACGCCGCCAAGGGGCAGCCCGGCGGCGCGCTGGTCTCCGTGCGTTGGCCGCGACAGGCGCTGGAAGTCACCGCCTCGGCCATGGACGGGCCCGCAGACGAGAGCGGAACCTGATGTCGCAGTTGCGAGCTTGGCCCTTGACCCTGCGTCGCTGACGCACGACCTGAACCGCAGGAGAATTTCATGTCCGAACTCGAGACCCAGATCGCCGCCCTCAACGACAAGTCCCTGCTGTTGCTGGACGACGATCAAGCCCTGCGCACCCGCCTGGGCCGAGCCTTGGAATCGCGTGGCTTCGCCGTCACCGTCGCCGGCTCAGTGGCCGAGGCGGGCGACGCCCTGCGCCAGTCGGTCCCGGCCTTCGCCGTTCTGGACATGCGGCTTGAGGACGGCAACGGCCTGAAGGTGGTCGAAATGATCCGCGAGCGGCGCGAGGACGCCCGCATCGTCATGCTGACCGGCTACGGCGCCATCGCCACGGCTGTCGCGGCGGTCAAGGCCGGCGCCGTCGACTATCTGCAGAAGCCCGCTGACGCCGACGACGTGGTCAAGGCCCTTCTGTCGTCCGGCGAAGCGCCCGAGCCGCCCGAGAACCCCATGTCGGCCGACCGAGTGCGCTGGGAGCATATCCAGCGCGTCTATGAGCTGTGCGACCACAACGTGTCCGAGACGGCGCGCCGCCTGGGCATGCACCGTCGCACCCTGCAACGCATCCTAGCGAAACGCGCCCCGCGTTAAGGCGGACCCGCCTCAGCCCGCTTGCTTCAGTCCGCCGGCATCCGGCCATAGTTGACGGCGATGCGGCCGATCAGCCCCTTGACGATCAGGTCGACGGGCGAGCCTTCGCGATAGTCGCCCGCCGCGACGAAGTTGACCCGGTCCTCCGAGATCAGGCGGTGGATCTTGTCGTGGTCGCGCGGGGTGCTGTCGGGGTCGTAGACGGCGATGGAGAAGCCGCCCTTGGTGTGCATCATCTTCATGGTCGGCACATCGGTATCGCCGTCGCCGAGGAAGATCATGCGATCAAAGGGAATGGGGCGTTCCTCGTCCGGGATGAAGCGGTTGATGCGCTCATCATCCCAGTGGTTGCGCACCCCCTTGTTGATGCGGAACAGATACTGGGTCTTGGTGGTGTAGTTGACGCCCACGGCGGGCCAGACCGCCACGTCTTCGTCGTCATAGGCGTACTTCGAGGCGAAGACGTGGGTGAAGGCTTCGGCGATGGGGCAGCCCTCGATCATCTCGGTCAGGCCCGCCGAGATGATATAGTGCTCGATCTCCAGCCCGAACTGGGCGCCGAAGGCGTTCATCCGGTCGAACCAGGAGCGGTCGCGCAGGCCCTCGAACAGGGCCACGTCGCGGCCGTGGTCGCGCAGCGTCTGGCGCGTCACCGGGGCGCCCTGTTCGCGCGCGGCCAGCAGCATCATCTGCATGTACATCAGGATGCCGTCGCCGTCCGAAGCGATGGTTCGTGGACGGACGGTCTCGTTCCAGAACTGGGCCGGCGTCATCCCGATCGAGGGAATGAAGCTGACCTCCTGCATGTTTCCTCGCGCCAGGGTGCCGTCGAAATCATAGATGACGGCGGTCTTGAGCAGGGGGCGGTTCGTGTCGGCCATGAGGACGTCCTGGAAGGCTTGGACACGCCCTCTAGCACGACTGGGCGGGTCAGATCAGCCCAGCAGCAATTCCGGCGCGGCGGTCGGCGCCGTCGCCTCGACCGGCAGGTGCAGGATGAAGGCGGCCCCTTTGCCCGGTTCCGACTGGACCTCGGCCCAGCCTCCGTGCAGCTCGACCAGGGCCTTGACCAGGGCCAGGGCCACGCCCGGTCCGCCGCGCTCGCGCCGCACGAAGCGATCGAAGACGTGCGCCTGAAGATGGTAGGGAATGCCCCGGCCGGTGTCCTCGACACGGATGCGGACCTCGCCGGGTCCGGCCTCGGCGGTCAGGCTGACGGCGCCGCCTTCGGACACCGCGCGGCAGGCGTTCTCCAGCAGATGATCGACCGCCTGGGCTATGCGGCGGGCGTCGGCGCGGATCGGCTTTAGCCCCGTCGGACAGGCCAGATGCAGCGTCGCCCCGCGACCCTCGACCTTGGCCCTGATCTTTTCCGCCGCCTCGTCCAGCAGGTCGCAGACCCGCACGTCGCCCAGGGTCAACTCCATCTCCCCCGCGTCGATCTGGGCCATGTCCAGCACGTCGTCGATGGAGCGGGCCAGGTGGCTGGCCGCCACGCGGATAGCGCCTGCGTGCTGACGGCTGCGCTCGGGCAGGTCGCCCATGGCCTCCAGCAGTTCGGAATAGCCGACGATGGTCGTCAGCGGCGTGCGCAGCTCATAGGAGACGCTGCCGACGAACTCGCGCTTCAGCGCCTGGCTCTCGGCCAGGGCGGCCTCCTTGGCCGCCAGGGCTTGCTCCAGTCCACGCCGCGCCGTGACGTCCGAGAAGGCGACCAGGGTCGCGCCGTCCGGAAGAGGCCGGGTCTGCCAGGCGACGCTGCGGCCGTCCTCAGTTCGCCCCTCGCCCGCAATCGGCACCCGGCTTTCGGGATCGGGATCGGCCACCCGCGCCTTCAAGCCCAGCCACAGGGCCGCATCGGGTAGGATCGGACGGCACAGGGCCGCCACGGCGTCGAAGTCGGCGGCTTCGTTCAGCCGCTCGCCCGAGACGGCCCAGAAGGTCTCGAACGCCTCATTGTGCAGCCGCAGCCGCCCGTCCGAGCCGAACACGGCCACGGCGTCGTTCAGCTTGTCCAGGGTCGCGCGCTGGACCTGAATCTGGGCGTTGTAGCGACTACGCAGCTGCAGCTCGCCGGTGATGTCCGAGAAGATCAGCAGGATGCCGCCCAGCGGATGCGGCTGGCGCACCACCCGCAGCGTCCGCCCGTCCGGCAGGGACCAGCTATCGTCCGGCGAGGCCTCGGCGGCGCCGTAGAAGTCCAGCTCCTCGGCCTTCCAGGCGGCGTAGTCGACGACCTCGGGCAGCAGTCGCTTCTGACGCAGCCGGTCCAGCAGTTCGGCGTGGGTCGGGCGCTCGTCCAGCCAGGCCGGATCAACCCCGAACAACGACTGGAAGGCGGTGTTGTGGAAGGCCAGCCGCTTGGACGGGCCGAAGATCGCCACGGCGTCCGCCAGGTGGTTCAGCGTTTCGTCATGGGCCTCGACATGACGACGCAAGGTGTCTCGGGTCTCCTCCGCCTCGGTCATCTCGACGGCGAAGGCGATGACGGCGCCCCGTCCGCCCGCAAGCGGCTCGGCCAGGATCTTCCACGCCCGCCGCCGCCCGCCCGCGGTGGTCCAGCGAAAGCCCTCCTGGCGCGCGTTAAGGCGCAGGGCCTCGCCCACCACCCCGTCGGCGCCGCGATCAAAACTGAGCCCCCGCTCGCGCGCCTCGGCCAGGGTTTCGGCCCCCGTCTCGGCCAGCCAGGCGCTGTTGGCCCAGACCAGACGCCCGGCCCCGTCCACGACCCAGGTCGGCGCCGGCGACTGTTCGGCCAGAACCCCCGCGCCCACGCCGCCGTCCAGCGCGCCCTCCTCGCCCACGCCGGTCAGGCGCGACAGTCGCAGCCAGGCCGATCCGCCGTGCGGCCGCCCCTCGACCGCCCAGGCGCCCTCGGGCGTCTCCATCAAGGTCTCGAAAGCTTCACCGCCCTGAACCAGAGCTTCCATGCGCCCCGTATGCAACCGGTTCAGGACATCGACGACCGCTTCCGCCGCCGCAGTCCCTTCCATGCCAGGCGCCAGGATCGACAAGGCCTCGACCGATCCGAACACGGCCAGCGGCCTTCCTTCCGGGGTCAGGGCCAGACGCACGTCGTCAAACGCGGTCAGGGCGCCCTCGCTGGCCGCGGCCGACGCCTGGGCGCCGCCCAGCCAGCGCTCGACCTCGACCTCGCGCGCGCCCAGCCGCGCGCGCAGCCGCCAGGTCCAGGCGCTGACCGCCAGCGCCAGACCGGCCGCCCCTGCTGTGGCTGCATAAGCGATGTCGGCCTCGGCCATGGATCCCCGAATGATGCGTCGCGCTGCGGCCGCCGCTGATCGTCAGCCAGCCGACCGATTCGCGTTTACCATAACCTGATTGCGCGATTTGCGATGCGGCGTCGCCGCCGATTGCCGGAGCGCGCCCGGCGCGCGATATCCAAAGGCATGAGCCAGACCTGGAACAATCAGACCGCCCCTTCCCTCGACGACTTCGCCCGCCTGGCCGAAGAGGCCTTCGCCGCCCTGCCCGTCCTGTTCCGTCAGGCGGCGGGAGATGTCGTCATCCGCATCGACGATTTCGCCGACGAGGAGACCCTGCACGACCTCGGGATCGAGGATCCGTTCGAGCTGACCGGCCTGTATTCCGGCGTCCACATCGGCGAGCGCGACGCCATGGGCCCGGCGCCGGAGCCGTCGCGCGTCTTCCTCTATCGCCGCCCGATCCTCGACGAATGGTGCGAGCGCGGCGACGTCGGCCTGGCCGAGATCATCGCCCACGTCCTGATCCACGAGATCGGCCACCACCTGGGCCTGGACGACGACCAGATCCACGCCATCGAGGACGACGAGGACTGAGACACCCGCGTCCTAGTCCGCGATCCGCTCCAGCTTGGCGGCGAAGAAGCCGTCCAGCCCGCCCTTTTCCGCCCATTGCGACGGCAGGATGCGCAGCCAGCCTTCGGGGGTCAGGGCCTCGTCAGGGGCGCCGATCTCAGCCGTGACCGCTGCGACGGTGCGGAAGGCCGGGTTGCGGCGCAGGAAGGCGATGATCTGCGTCTCGCCCTCTTCGCGTTCCAGCGAGCAGACGCAATAGACCAGACGACCGCCCGGCTTCACCTTTGCGGCGGCCGTGTCCAGCAGACGGTGCTGCACGTCGGCCAGCTTGGCCACGTCGGCGGGGCGGGTGGCGCGCAGCACTTCCGGATTGCGGCGATAGGTGCCGGTGGCGGTGCAGGGCGCGTCCAGCAGGACGGCGTCGAACGTCCGGTCGTCCTCCCAGTCCTCGGCCGGGACGGCGACGACCTCGGCCTTGAGGTTCATGCGCTCGAAATTCTGGCGCAGGCGCTTCAGGCGCGCCTCGGAGCGGTCCAGGGCGACGACCTCGGCCCCGGCGGCGGCCAATTGCAGCGTCTTGCCGCCCGGCGCGGCGCACAGGTCCAGCACCGTCTCGCCCGCCTTGACCGCCAGCAGGCGCGCCGGGACGGCGGCGGCGGCGTCCTGCACCCACCAGTCGCCGGCCTCAAAGCCGGGCCATGAGGCGACGTCGCCGCGCTTGCCCGTGCGGACCGTGCCGCCGGGCAGGGCTTCGCCCTCGACCGACGCCGCCAGTTCGGCCGGAGCGACGCCCGGCTTGGCCGTCAAATCGGTCGCCGGCTCTTCGCGCGTGGCCAGGGCCAGGCCGATCAGGGCCGCCTCGCCATAGGTGGCTTTCCAGCGCTGGGCCAGCCAGTCGGGTAGGTTGGATTCAGCAGTCGTCAAGCCGGGGCCGTCGCGACCGACGCCGCGCAGCACGGCGTTGACCAGATTCTTGTACGGCCGGGTCTTGGCGTCGCGTTCGGCCAGCTTGACCGCCGTCGACACCGCCGCAAACGCCGGGGTGTCCAGCACCAGGGTCTGGGCCAGGGCGACGCGCAGGATCGTCAGCACCGCCAGCGGCGGCGCCTTCTGCAGACGACGATCGAGGATCTGGTCGATCTCGCCCAGACGGCGCAGGGCGGCCATGGCCACGGCGCGGGCGAAGGCCCGGTCCTGGGGCGGCAGGTCGCGCGCGGGCGATTGCGACAGGGCCTCGTCCAGACCCGTGCGCTTCTCCAGCGCCGCGTTCAGCAGGATGCCTGCGACCAACCGCGCCTCGACGCCGATGTCCGCGTGCGGATCGTGCGCGACGGGTTGCCGGGTCGGTTCACGACGCGGCCCGCGCGCCTTTTCGGCGATGCGGCGGCCGCGCGCGGCCGAGCTGCGCCCCTTGGGCGTTCCCCCGCTCACACCGACACCTGGGTGCCGAGCTCGACCACGCGGCCGGGCGGAATGCGGAAGAAGTCGGTCGGATTGGCGGCGTTACGCATCAGGAAGATAAACAGCTTGTCCTGCCACAGAGGCATGCCCTGGCGGGCGGATGGAACGACCGAGCGTCGGCCGAGGAAGAAGCTGGTCGACATGATGTCGAACTTCAGCCCCTGCTTGCGACACAGACCCAGGGCGCGCGGCACGTTCGGCGTCTCCATATAGCCGAAGGTCAGGGTCAGTCGCTTGAAATCATCGCTGATCGGCTCGACCGCCACCCTTTGCAGGTCCGGCACGCGCGGCCGGTCGGACGTATGCACGGTCAGGATGATGTTCTTCTCGTGCAGCACCTTGTTGTGCTTGAGATTGTGCATCAGGGCCACCGGCGCCACGTCCGGGTCCGAGGTCAGGAAGATGGCCGTACCCGGCGCCCGGTGCGGCGGACGGGCGCGCAGCATCTCGATCAGATCATTCAGCGGCAGGCTGTCCTTGCGCGTCTTGTCAGCCAGGATCTGGGAGCCGCGCACCCAGGTCCACATCAGCATGACCAAGCCCCCGCCCAGCACCAGCGGCATCCATGCGCCCGCCGGGATCTTCAGCAGGTTGGACGTCAGGAAGACCGCGTCGATGAAGCCGAACGGCGCCAGCGTCAGCAGGATGGCCCACCACGACCACTTCCACTTGTGACGCACGACGGTGAAGGCCATCAGGGTGTTGACCATCATGGTCCCCGTCACCGCCACGCCATAGGCGGCCGTCAGGTTGTGCGACGACTGGAAGCTGACCAGAACGAACAGCACCCCGACCAGCAGCAGGCTGTTGATCGCGGGCACATAGATCTGACCGGCCTGGGTCTCTGAAGTGTTGCGGATGTCGATACGCGGCAACAGGCCCAGCTGGACCGCCTGCTGCGTGACCGAGAAGGCGCCCGTGATCATCGCCTGGCTGGCGATCACCGTCGCCGCCGTGGCCAGGATCAGCATGGGCCAATAGGCCAGCTGCGGCACCATGTTCCAGAACGGGTTATGCGCCGCGCCGGGGTGCGACAGCAGGAAGGCGCCCTGGCCCAGGTAACAGAGCGTCAGACACGGCAGGACGATGAACAGCCAGCTCTGGCGGATCGGCGCCTTGCCGAAATGGCCCATGTCCGCATACAGCGCCTCGGCGCCGGTGACAGCCAGGAAGACGCTGCCCAGGATGACGAAGCCCAGGAAGCCGTCGGCGATCAGCAGCTTGATCCCATAGTAGGGCGACAGGGCCTTCAGGATCGACAGGTCGTCGAAGATATGGACCACGCCCAGCAGGCCCAGCGACAGGAACCAGATCAGGGTGATGGGGCCGAAGAATTTGGCCAGGCCCGCCGTGCCGCGCGACTGCACCAGGAAAAGGGCGATCAGAATGCCCGCCGCCAGCGGCAGGATGAAGGGATCCAACCGCCCGTTCAGGCCGGGCGCCTCCTGCAGGCCTTCGACCGCCGACAGGACCGAGATCGCAGGCGTGATGACGCCGTCGGAGTAGAACAGGGCCGCGCCGCAGACGCCCAGGACGAACAGCCAGGCGCTGCGTCGGCCGATGGCGTGCTGGGCCAGGGCCATCAGCGACAGGGTGCCGCCCTCGCCCTTGTTGTCCGCCCGCATCAGGAACATGACGTATTTGAACGTCACGACGATCATCAGCGCCCAGAAGGCCAGCGACACCACGCCGATGATCGCCAGATCGCCGCCGACGCCCTTCTGGGCGTGGGCCGTCGCCTCGCGCAGGGCGTAGATCGGGCTGGTGCCGATATCGCCGAAGACCACGCCGATGGCGCCCAGGATCAGGGCGCGATGGCTGGCCTTGCCCCCGCCGTGCCCGTCCGCCCCGCCGGAAGGCGGAGTCTGGGCGTTCGCAGAAGAGGAGGCGTTGGCGGTTGGCGCGGCGTCGCCGCGGGGCGTATCCCCGACCATGCAATGTTCTCCGGGTCGCGCGAGGAGGCGCGCGCCCATCAAGAGCGGCGGGCCTTTAGACCTTTTCCGTCAGCGGTTCAATCGCGCCCCGGTTCCGGGCGCGCGGCCGACGACAGGATGCGGCGATCGTCCTTGGCCTGAAGCAGCACCACCACCCCGTCGTCGCTCCCTGCGTCCTGGGGCAGGGGGAACAGCACCGGCCGCCCGTTCCAGTCGCCCAGACGGCGCACCTCGCGCACCACATTGACGTGGGTCACGGCCCGGCCGCGGTTATCGCCGCCCTTGACCTCGACCGTCTGCTGCCCCGGTCGATAGACGACGGCGACGACCTCGGCTCCGCCTTCCGGAGGACGCCCTGAACCGACGCCGACGCGATCGCCGGTCTCGCGGAACTCGATCTCGGGCGGCCAGCCCCGGCCCTGCGCCTCGGCCTCGACGGCGGCCTTCAGCTCCGGCGAGCGGGCGCCCGAGACATGACGGCGCCCGTCGATCACCACCTGCGGCGTCGAGACGTTCCGCAGCTTCAAGGCCTGGCGATAGGCGCGCTGGCGCTCGGCGAACTCGGGCCGAGCGAAGGTGTCGGACCACCCCAGATAGTCCCAGTAGTCGACGCCGTAGGTCAGGACGATCACGCCCGGCTCAGCCGCCACCGTCTCGACCGTGCGGTTGGCGTCGGGACAGCCTGCGCAGCCCTGGGCGGTGAACAGCTCGACCACCACCGGCTGGACCGGGGCGTCCCGCTCGCGCGACGGCGCGGCGGCGACGGCCAGCAGGCCCACGCCCGCGACCGCCGCCGTCATTCCGTACCTGAACAGGCCCCGTGCCATCATGGCGGCGATCCTATCCCTTCGGCCCGATAACGCCGCTCATAAATGCGTGAGCGGCGCGTCGGGCGCGACGAGTGCTACAATCAGTCCATCAGTTGCTGGCTGAGATAAACGTAATGGCGCGCCCAGCGGCGAGCGTTGGCGACCGGGTCGGCGTCGTTGGAGTGGCCGCCCGCCGTGTCCTCGAAATAGAGATGGTCGTGACCCTGGTCGCCCAGACGCGCCGCGAACTTGCGGGCGTGGCCGGGGTGCACCCGGTCATCGCGCGTATTGGTGGTGATGTAGACGCGCGGATACTTCACCTCGGGCCGCAGCTGCTGATAGGCCGAGTAGCGAGCGATGAATTCGGCGTCGCCCGGAATGCGCGGATCGCCGTACTCGCCCATCCACGAGGCGCCCGCCGGCAGCTCCTGATAGCGCAGCATGTCGATCAGCGGGCTTTCGATGACCGCCGCGTTGAACAGTTCCGGATGCTGGGTGATGGACACCGAGGTCAGCACCCCGCCGTTCGAGCGGCCGTAGATGCCCAGGTGGCGCGGGCTGGTGATGCGGCGCTGCTCCAGATCGCGGGCCACGGCGGCGAAGTCGTCGAAGGCGCGCTGGCGGTTTTCGCGCAGAGCCGCCTGGTGCCAGCCGGGGCCGAACTCGCCGCCGCCGCGGATGTTGGCCTGAACGAAGACGCCGCCGTTCTCGAGCCACAGCTTGCCCATCTCGGGCTTGTAGGCGGGCGGGAAGCTGGCCTGGAAACCGCCGTAGCCGAACAGGATGGTCGGGCCGGTCCCGTCCATCGCCAGGTTCTTGGGCCGGGTGACGAAGTAGGGGATCTTGGTCCCGTCGGTCGAAGTCGCCTCGAACTGCTCGACCACATGGGTCGAGGCGTCGAACTTGGCCGGGGCCGATTTCAGCTCGCTCAGGGCGCCGGTGGCGACATCGGCCAGGCTGAGGGTCGGCGGCGTCAGGAAGCCCTGGGTCGAGACGAAGACCTGGCCCTTGGCCTTGGAGCTGTCGCCCAGGCCCACGGCGCTGTTAGCGGGGACATCCAGATCGGTCGCGATCCAGCCGTTCGCGCTCGGGGTGAACCGTTTCAGCGTGCCGACAACATTGTCGGCGATGACGGCGACGATGCTGTCCTCGAATACGCTGACGTTCTGCAGCGACTGGCGCGGACCAGGCGTGAAAATGGTCGCCGACTTCGCGTCGATGCGGACATGCAGACGGACATCGCCCAGCACGCCCAGCGGCAACGACAACAGCGATCCAGCGGCGTAGTCCTGGCCGTCGAAGCTCCAGGCCTGTTCCGGCGAGAAGACCAGCTTGCCATCCCTTACGCCTTCGATGGCGACGCGCTCAGGCAGGTTCAGCTTATACGGCTTGCCGTCGCCGCCCAGAGCCCAGATTTCTGACCGGAAGGTGTCCAGCGGGCGGCTGAACAGCACCGCCTCGACCGCGCCCGCCTTGTCGCGGAACACCATGGGCGAGACGCCGTAGCCGCCGTCGCCTTGCTCGCCGCGATAGACCTCGGTCGCATGCGCCAGCGGATGGCCGCGCGTCAGGGATTTGACGATGAAGGGATAGCCCGACTCCGTCAGGCTGCCGGGACCGAAGTCGGTGGCGATCAGCAGGGTGTCGCGGTCCAGCCAGCTGATGCGGTGTTTGCCCTCGGGGATGGCGAAGCCGCCGTCCACGAACCGCTTGGTCGTCAGGTCGAACTCGCGCACCGTCACGGCGTCCTTGCCGCCGTCCGACAGGTTGATCAGGCAGCGGGTCTCGTCCGGCGCCAGGCAGTTGGCGCCCTTGAACACCCAGTCCTTGCCCTCGGCCTTGGCCAGGGCGTCGATGTCCAGCAGCGTCTCCCACTGCGGCTGGGCCGTGCGGTATGAGGCCAGCGTCGTGCGGCGCCAGACGCCCTTGGGATTGGCCGCGTCCTGCCAGAAGTTCCCCAGGCCTTCGCCCAGGAAGCTGACGCCGGGGATGCGGTCGGTGGCGGTCAGGATGGCCTCGGCCTGCCGGCGGAACGGCTCATAGCGGGGGTCGCCGGTCAGGGCGGCCAGGGCCTTTTCGTTCGAGGCGGCGACGAAGGCGCGCGCTTCGGCGCCGTCCACCTCTTCCAGCGCCAGATGGTCATCGGCGGCCTTGACCCCCTCGGGCGACAGGTCGCGCGGGAAGTGCGGCGGCGGATTGGTCGCGGACGCGGCGACCGGATCGGACACGGCGCCCCCGGCCATAGCGGGCGCGTCGGCCAGCATCAGGGCGGGCAAGGCGACGGAGAGGAACAGGGACTTCATCATGATCTCGGGCTCCGTCGGTTACGGCTGGGCCGGCTGATCCATCAGCCGACGGGTCAGATAGGTGTATTCCAGCGCGATGCGGCGGGCCGTCTCGCGCAGGTTGGCGCCGGCCGCGTGGCCGCCGTCGACGTTTTCATAGAAGAGCACCGGATAGCCCAGCTCCTCCATCCGCGCCGCCGCCTTGCGCGCGTGGCCGGGGTGGACGCGGTCGTCCTTGGTCGAGGTGTGGATGAAGACTTCCGGATAGGGCTGGCCCGCCGACAGCTTCTGATAGGGCGAATACTGCTCGATCCAGGCGCGCTGCTCCGGGACGTCCGGGTTGCCGTATTCGCCGATCCACGAGGCGCCGGCCAGCAGCTTGTGGAAGCGCAGCATGTCGAACAGGGGCACCTGGATGACCGCCGCATTGATCAGGTCCGGGCGCTGGGTCAGCATGGCGCCCATGAACAGGCCGCCCTGCGAGCCGCCCATGATCCCGAGGTGCGGCTGGGAGGTGACGCCGCGCGTGATCAGATCCTGGGCCACGGCCTGGAAGTCCTCGTGCGCGCGCTGGCGGTTTTCCTGCTGGGCCGCCTGGTGCCATTTCGGACCGAACTCGCCGCCGCCGCGGGTGTTGGCGATAACATAGACGCCGCCGCGCTCCAGCCACAGCTTGCCGACCGTCGGCGAATAGCCGGGCAGCAGCGACGACTGGAAGCCGCCGTAGCCGTACAGCAGCGTCGGGTTCGATCCGTCCATCGCCATGGCGTCCTTGTGGACGACGAAATAGGGAATCATCGTCCCATCGGCGCTGCGCGCCTCGAACTGATCGACGCGCATGCCGCTGGCGTCGAACTTGTCCGGCAGGGCCTTGGTCAGGGCGACCGCGCCGGTCGCCGCGTCGGCCAGGTAGAGGCTGGACGGGTTCAGATAGCCGGTGACGCTGACGAAGATCTTGTCGTCCTGCTCGGAAGCCGAGCCGACGCCGACCGAGACGTTCTGCGGCAGGTCCAGGCGCGTGCGGCTCCAGTCGGCCGGGTCATAAACATAGACCGAGCCGCGCACGTTCTCGTACAGGGCGACGACCAGCTTGTTGCGGGTGGCGTTGATCCCCTCGATCGCCTCGCGTTCGCCGGGACGGATCACCAGTTGCGCCGGGGTCTTGGGGTCGGCCAGCCAGGCCTGCAGGTTCCAGGCGATGACATCGCCGGTCTTGAAATCCTGGCCCGAGGGCGCGGTCCAGTCCTGATCCGTCGTCACCACCAGCTGGCCGGCGACCAGGGCGTTGATATTGCCCTTGAGCGGCAGCTCCAGCTTGGTCGTCGAGCCGTCGGCGTTCAGGCGCCAGGTCTCGCTCTCATAGAAGTTGATCCCCCGGTTCAGCAGCACCGCCTGAACCACGCCGTCGGCGTCACGCAGGGTGTAGCCCGAAACTGAGACGTCGGTCTGCTGGCCGGCGAAGACCTCGATCGCCTGATCGACGCTCTGGCCGCGCTTCATCAGACGCACCGTGCGCGGATAGCCCGAGTCCGTCAGCGAGCCCTCGCCGAAGTCGCGCGAGATCAGCAGGGTGTCCTTGTCGATCCAGCTGGCGCCGCCCTTGGATTCCGGCAGGTTGACGCCGCCCTCCACGAAGGTTTTCGTGACGCTGTCGAACTCGCGGACCGTCACCGCGTCCTTGCCGCCGTTCGACAGGGAGATCAGGCAGTAACGCTCGTCCGGCGGCAGGCAGGACGCGCCTTTATAGACCCAGTTGGCGCCCTCGGCCGCCGACAGGGCGTCGATGTCCAGGATGGTCTCCCACTGCGGCGCGTCGGTGCGGTAGGAGTCCAGCGTCGTGCGGCGCCAGATGCCGCGCACATGCTCGGCGTCCTGCCAAAAGTTGTCGACATGGCCGTCGTGGGTGAAGCCCGGTGACGGGATGCGGTCGCGCGACTGCACCAGGTCCAGCGCCTGCTGGTGCAGGCCCTCATAGCGCGGGTCGCCCTGCAGCACGCCCAGCGAGGTTTCGTTGTGCGCCTTGACCCACTCCATGGCGCGGTCGCCCTCGACCTCCTCCAGCCAGATGTAGGGGTCGGTAGCGTCGCTGGTGGCGAAGCCCGGAGCCGTCGAGGCGGCGGTTGCGGAAGCGGCGGCTTGGGCCATGGCGACGGGTGCGGCTCCGGCGGCGAAGGAAAGGACGGCGACGGACGCCAGGGTGCGGATGATCATGATGGTCCCCCAACGGACGGTGTGTTTCGCGCGGCACCTTGGCGAGACCGGAGGCAGGGGGCAAGCGTGTGTAATCTTACAGGCTTGTAATCTTTCGCCGCAGGACGCGCCTCAGTCGCCGTCGTCGGGGATGCACAGGATCTGGCCGCAGGCCTTGCAGTGGACGGCGTCGGGATCGTGCTTCTGCAGCCCGCATGTGGGACAGGGGAACTTCACCTTGTGCGGCCGGATCAGGGTCTGGGCCAGGCGGATGAACAGGGTGATGCCCACCAGCATGACGACGATGGAGATGACCCGCCCCCAGTTACCCGGCAGGGTGATGTCGCCGAAGCCCGTCGTCGTCAGGGTGGCGACGGTGAAATAGAGGGCGTCCAGATAGCCGTTGATGTGCTCGGCCTTGCCCCGGAAATAGGCGTAGACGAAGCCGGTGGTCACGAAGACGAAGGTGACCAGGGCGGTCAGGGCGCGCGTGACCTCCTCGACCCGCGTGTCGTCGAAGCGGCGGCCGATGGTGCGCCAGAACAGGTCGCTGTTCAGCAGGCTCCAGAAGCGCAACAGCCGCAGGAAGCCCAAATTGGCCAGCCAGGCCGGGAACAGCAGGGTCGCCAGGACGAACAGATCGACCCAGACGATCGGCCGCTTCAGCCACGACCGGATGTCGGAATAGGCGTAGGCGCGCGCCGCCAGGTCCAGCCCCAGGACGGCGGCGATCAGATAGTCCAGCACATAGAAGGCCCAGCCCGCCTCCTTCAGGATCGGCGTGGCCAGGAAGAAGCCGATGATGATCAGATCGATGACGATGACCATCAGGCGGAACTTCACCGCCGCCGGCTGTGAGCCGTGATAGAGGTAGCGCAAACGCGCCCTCAGCCGCAGCCCGTCGGATTTGGCGGTTTGGCTCTGGTCAGACGTCATCGCCGCCACCGATACATGAACCGGCGAAAAATCCTATATGAAGACGAACATGAGCCAGTCCGCCCGACCCTACATCCGCATGAACGGCGCCGGAAACGCCTTCATCGTCGTCCAGGCCTTTGAAGCGCCGTTCCACCCGACTGAGGATCAGGTGCGCGCCCTGGCCGGTCCGGCGGCGGGTCTGGGCGGCTTCGACCAGTTGATCGGCGTCGAACCGTCCGAGACGGCCGACGCCTTCATGCGCGTCTGGAACGCGGACGGCTCCATGGTCGAGACCTGCGGCAACGCCCTGCGCTGCGTCGGCTGGCTGCTGCTGGAGGCGACGAACAAGGAAGAGGTGGTCATCGACACCCTGGGCGGACCGACGACGGCGCGCCGGGCGGCAGGCCGCGTCGGGTCCGGAAATCCCGAAGAGCCGACGACCGCAACCCATCAAGTCACCGTGGACATGGGCGCGCCGCGCCTCGACTGGGCCCAGGTGCCGCTGTCCGAAGAAATGGACACGCGCGGGATCGAGCTGCAGGTCGGGCCGATCGACGCCCCCGTGCTGCACACGCCGGGCGCCGTCTCGATGGGCAACCCCCACGTCGTCTTCTTCACCGACCGACAGGACGACGCCTTCGTGCGCGGCTCCGGCTCCCTGATCGAACACCACCCCCTGTTCCCCGAAGGGGTCAACGTCGGCTTCGCCGACGTGCTGGCCCGGGATCACATTCGGTTGCGGGTATGGGAGCGCGGCGCGGGCCTGACCCTGGCCTGCGGCACGGGCGCCTGCGCCGCCCTGGTCGCCTCGGCGCGACGCGGTCTGACCGACCGAAAGGCCGCCGTGACGGTCGACGGCGGCGAACTGATCATCGACTGGGACGAGGCGTCCGGCCACGTTTTCATGACCGGCCCGGTCGAGATCGAAGGAACAGGACTCCTGCCCGCCGGGTGACGGAGAAACCACGCAATCGGCCTTGACCCAGCGTCAGCGGTTGTCGCCGCCGATCCCACGATCTAGGAACGAAATGCGCCTGCCCCTTCCCGAGATCGAAATGCCCGAATTGACCGACAAACAGACCTTCTCCGACGACGACGCGCTGGAGTTCCACCGCGATCCGACGCCGGGCAAGATCTCCATGGCCCCGACCAAGCCGATGGCGACCCAGCGCGACCTGTCGCTGGCCTATTCGCCGGGCGTGGCCGTGCCGGTCCTGGCCATCGCCGCCGATGCGGACAAGGCCTACGACTACACCGCCAAGGGGAACATGGTCGCCGTCATCTCGAACGGCACCGCCATCCTGGGCCTGGGCAACCTGGGCCACATGGCGTCCAAGCCGGTGATGGAAGGCAAGTCGGTCCTGTTCAAGCGCTTCGCCGACGTCGACAGCTTCGACGTCGAGGTGAAGACCACCGATCCGGATGAATTCGTCACCGTGGTCAAGAACATCGGCGACACCTGGGGCGGCATCAACCTGGAGGACATCAAGTCCCCCGAGTGCTTCGAGATCGAAGCCCAGCTGCAGGATCTGCTGGACATCCCCGTCTTCCACGACGACCAGCACGGCACGGCCATCATCTCGACCGCCGGCCTGATCAACGCCGCCCATATCGTCGGCAAGAAGCTGGAAGACCTCAAGGTCGTCCTGTCGGGCGCCGGGGCCGCAGGCCTGTCGTCCATCGCCCTGATGAAGGCCGCCGGCGTCAAGGCCGAGAACACCGTCATCTGCGACCGTCAGGGCGTGATCTACAAGGGCCGCGACAACGTCTCGCAATGGCAGGCGGCGCACGCCACCGACACGCCGCTGCGCACCCTGGCCGAGGCCATGGTCGGCGCCGACGTGGTGCTGGGCCTGTCCGCCAAGGGCGCGATCTCCAAGGAAATGGTCGCCTCCATGGCGCCCAATCCGATCATCTTCGCCATGGCCAACCCGGACCCCGAGATCACGCCGGAAGACGTCAAGTCGGTGCGCTCGGACGCCATCATCGCCACCGGCCGTTCGGACTATGTGAACCAGGTCAACAACGTCCTGGCCTTCCCCTATCTGTTCCGCGGCGCGCTGGACGTGCGCGCGCGTCAGATCAACCACGAGATGAAGATCGCCTGCGCCCAGGCCCTGGCGGCCCTGGCTCGCGAGGACGTGCCGGACGAAGTCGCCGCCGCCTATCGCGGCCGCAAGCTGAAGTTCGGCCCGGAATACATCATCCCCACCCCGTTCGACCCGCGCCTGATCTGGTACATCCCGCCCTTCATCGCCCAGACGGCGATGGAGACCGGCGTGGCGCGAAAGCCAATCGCCGACATGGACGCCTATCGCATCGCCCTGCGCCAACGGGTCGATCCGTCCGCCGCCCTGATGCAGAAGATCCAGGCCAGCGTGCGCTCGGGTCCGAAGCAGCGCGTCGTCTTCGCCGAGGGCGAGGAGCAGGTCGTCATCCGCGCCGCATGGGCCTTCAAGCAAGCGGATCTGGGCACGCCGGTCCTGGTCGGCCGCGAGGAGTTGATCCGCCACAACGCCGCCGAAGCCGGTCTGAACTTCGACGAATTGGGCATTCAGATCATGAACGCCCGCGTATCGGATCGAAACGCCGAATACGTCGAGTGGCTGTACGCCCGCCTGCAGCGCCGCGGCTATTTGCGCCGCGACGTGCAGCGCATGATCAACCAGGACCGCAACTACTTCGCCGCCGCCATGGTCGCGCGCGGCGAGGCGGACTGCATGGTCACCGGCGTCACCCGCAACTTCAACATGGCCTTGAAGGAGGTCCGCCGCGTCCTCGACGTCACGGACCGCATGATCGGCCTGTCGATCCTACTGGCCAAGGGCCGCACCCTGTTCGTGGCCGACACCTCGATCCATGAACTGCCCAACGCCGCCGAATTGGCCGAGATCGCGGTCAAGGCCGCCGCCACGGTCAAGAAGCTGGGCCGCAAGCCGCGCGTGGCCTTCCTCAGCTATTCGACCTTCGGCGACCCGCCGGGCGATCGCGGCGAGAAGGTGCGCGAAGCCATCCGAATCCTGGACGCCATGGACGTCGACTTCGAATACGAAGGCGAGATGCCGCCGGAGCTGGCGCTCAACCCCGAGGCGCGGGCCAACTATCCCTTCATGCGCCTGACCGGAGACGCCAACGTCCTGGTCATGCCGGCCATCCATTCAGCGGCCATCTCGACCCGTCTGGTCCAGTCGCTGGGCGGCGCCACGGTGATCGGCCCCCTGCTGGTCGGCCTCGAGAAGTCGGTGCAGATCGTGCCTCTGGGCGCCTCGGTCGGCGAGATTATCACCGCCGCCACCTTCGCCGCCTACGCCGAAGGGGTGGAGATCGAGGACTGATCGTCCGCTCTGTCGCGACGACGTTGAGAGGCGGCCTTCGGGCCGCCTCTTTGCGTTCCAACTCAGGGCGCTTCAGCCTCTAGGAATCGAGGTTGAGGCGACGACGCTCCATCGTCTGACGCCCCCACTCCATCGCGCAGAACACCACCGCCACCACGCCCAGCCAGGCCGCGATGACGAACATGGCGGCATAGCCCTGACGTTCGATCAACTCGCCCAAGGCGCCGCGCCCCAGGGTGCCGATCAGCAGGGCCAGGGAGGTGAAGACGGCGAACTGCACCGCCCCGAACATCTTGTTCGACAGGGCCGACAGATAGGCCACGAAGGCCGCGCCCGCGAAGCCGCCGGCGATGTTCTCGCCCGCAATGGCCATCATCAGCCGCGCCAGGGGCTCGCCCACGCCGAAGGCGCCGAACAGCTTGTAGAGGCCGGTCGCGCTCATGAAGCCGCCGATCACCGGCGCGCCCATGGCCAGATCCATCATCAGCAGATTGGTCGCCGCCGACAGGGCCGCGCCCAGCAGCAGGCTGGCCATCCGCCCGATGACCAGCAGCGCCCAGCCGCCCAGGGCGATGCCGACGATGGTCATGACCACGCCGAAGGTCTTGGACGCCAGGGCGATCTCGGTCTTGGTGTGGCCCAGCGCCCCGCCCGTGTCTCCCATGTAGAAGGGAAAGGCGAACGGGCCCCAGACGCCGTCGGTGATGCGATAGGTCAGGATCAGGCCGAGCACGATGACGGCGCCCCAGCCCAGACGGCCCATCAGCTCGACGAGGGGCGCCAGGATGGCGTCGTAGAGGGTGTCGGCGAAACTCGTTCCCTTGGCGCTCGACGGCGACGATGATGGGGCCGACTTGCCGCCGCGCCAGACGATGATCCCGGCCAGGACGGCCGGCAGGATCACCGCCATGCCCACAATCCACGGCCCCCAGACGGCGGTGAACTCTCCGGCGCTGGGCGCAGGCTTGACCGTCAGGGCCGTGACCATGAAGCGCACCAGCATGAAGGCCGCCCAGGCCCAGGCGGCCAGGGTGACGACCAGGGCGGTCATGCGCAGGCGCGGCGAGCCGATGCGCTCGCGCGCGATCGCGGCGCGCGGCGCGGCCTTGGGCTCGGGCGCGATCAGCGTGCCCAGAACGCCCAGCCCCATCAGCCCGGCGCCGATGACGAAGGTCGCCGACCAGCCCAGCTGATCCGCCAGCACCAGGGCGCCCGCCCCGCCGACCAGGGCCGCCGTGCGGAAACCCAGCTGATAGACGGTCGACAGCAGGTCGACCGGCGTCCGCTCGTCGGCCACCTCGATCCGCCAGGTGTCGATGACGATGTCCTGGGTCGCCGAGGCGAAGGCGCCCAGGGCCGCGGCGCCCGCCAGCACCACGATGGCGCCCGTGCCCGGATGCGACAGGGAGATGGTCAAAAGCGCGCCCGCCAACACGATCTGGCACAGGATCAGCCACGACCGACGCCGGCCCATCCGGCCGATCAGCGGCGGCGTCAGCCCGACCGCGGGCGACCACAGGAACTTGAAGGCCCCGAACAGCCCGACCCACGACAGGACGCCGATGGTCGCCACCGACACCCCCGCATCGGACAGCCAGGCGTTCAGCGTTCCGAACAACATGGCGAAGGGCAGGCCCGCCGAGAAGCCGAGCAGCAGCATGGCCAGGGTGCGCCGTTCGCGGAACGCCGCCTTGAGCACGCCCAGGCCCTTGGGAGACGGCTGCAACGCCGCGACCTCGGAAGCGGGCGTCTTGGAATCGGTCATGCGTGGCTCCGGCGGGGCGCCGCCGGACGATACGGACGACGGACTACTGGCAGATCAGGAAACGGCGACCTTGGCGCGGTTGGCGGCGTTCGTCCAGCGGGCCAGGGCGACGCGCAGGGCGTCCGCCTCCAGCGGCTTGGCCAGATGATCATCCATCCCGGCCTCGAGGCAGGCGACGCGATCCTCGGCGAAGGCGTTGGCGGTCAGGGCGATGATCGGCGTCTGGTCCCCGCGCGCCCGCAGCGCCCGCGCGGCGCTCGGTCCGTCCAGGCGCGGCATCCGCATGTCCATGAAGACCAGATCGAACCGCGCCGCCTTCAGGGCGTCCAGCGCCTCCTGACCGTCGGCGGCGGTCTGGACCACGCAGCCCTCGCGTCGCAGCAAGGTCTTGGCCAGAAGGGCGCCGACCGGATTGTCCTCGACCAGCAGCACCCGCACGCCCTTGAAGGCCACATGGGCCACGCGATCGTCGTCGCCGGGCCGCACCGGCGGCGAGGGCAGGCCCCGACGCGGCGCAGCGGCCGCCAGCACGCGCTCCGCCAGCGACTCGCGGCGCAGGGGCTTGATCAGATAGCCGCAGAAGCCCGCCGCCCGATAGCGGCTGATCAGGTCACGCTCGGACGGGCGCAACAAAATGATGGCCTGGCCCTGTCTGGGTCGAACCGCCAAGCCTTCCTCTTCGGCGCCCGCGTGGTCGATCAGCGTCACGCCGGCCTGACGCGCCACCCGACCGCCCGAAGCCTCGATCTGATCGGTCGCCGCCCGGCGCACGAAGGGATTCGGCGTGCGGATCGCCACGGCCAGCCCGTCGAGAAGTCGCGCACGCGCTTCCACGTCGGCCACGACCGGAAACTCGGCTTCAAAGCGAAAGCGGGCGCCAGGACCGCCCGGCCGATCCTCGACCACGGCCTCGCCGCCCATGGCGCGGGCCAGCCGTCGCACCACCGCCAGGCCCAGGCCCGCCCCGTCGAACCGGGCGGCGTCCGAGATGTCGGCGTGTCCGAACTCCTCAAAGATGCGGCCGCGCGCCGCTTCGGGCACGCCGGGGCCGGTGTCGTCGACGATGAAGGCCAGGCGCGCAGGCGCCCCATCCATGCGTTCGCCGACCGCCTCAACCGCCAGGCGCACCCCGCCCCGGTCGGTGAACTTCACGGCGTTTCCCGCCAGGTTGAACAGGATCTGCCGCAGGCGACCCTCATCGGCGGCGACATCCGGGGCGTCGGCGGCGACCGACCAGACGATCTCCAACCCCTTGTCGTGGGCGCGCGGGCTGAGCAGTTCGGCCACGCCGCGCACCAGGCCTTCCAGATCAACCGGCGCAGGGTCGAATTCCAGCGCCTCGGCCTCCAGCCGAGCATAGTCCAGCAGATCGTTGACCAGGCCCAGAAGATGCTCGGCCGACTTCTGCGCCGCCTCGGCATAGGCGCGCTGGGCGCCGTCCAGACGGGTGCGCGACAGCAGGCCCAGCATGCCGATCACCCCATTCAAGGGCGTGCGCATCTCATGGCTCATCAGTCGCAGGAACTGGTGTTCGGGCGAGACGCCGTCGGCGGACGCCTCTATCGCGGCCTGCGCGACGTCGGGCGCGACAGGAAAGAGATCGCTCTGCGGCGACGGTTTGCGACGGGTCTGTCCCATAAGGCCACGCTAGGGCCGAGGGGTTAATTCCAGACGAACGGCGTTTGTCCCGCCTCGCCTTCCTGCGCGGGAAACAGCGCGCGGCGACTGACCTGACGATCGAAGTCCTCATGGGCGCCGACCGTGCTGCGCCGATACATCAGCGCCTCGGCCACATGGCGGCGCAGCACGCCGTCCGCGCCGTCCAGATCGGCGATGGTGCGCGCCAGACGCAGGGTGCGGGTCCAGCCGCGCGCGGTCAGCCCCCCGGCCTCGCCCGCCTTCATCAACAGGGCGCGGCCGGCTTGATCCGGCGCGGCGAACCGCTCCAACGCCTCGCCCGAGGCCCGGGCGTTGAGCGCCTGCATTCCCGCCAACCCGGCCTCGGCCATGCGGGCCTCCTGCATCTGCATGGCGGCGACGACGCGGGCGGCGGCCTCGGCCGTCCCCTCGGCCGGGGCGGGCAGGATCATGTCGGCCGCCGTCACCGCCGGGGTCTCCACCGTCAGGTCGATGCGGTCGAACATCGGGCCGGAGATGCGGTTCTGATAGTCCTTCTGGCAGCGCGGGGCCTTGCCGCAGGCGCCGCGCCCCGGCCCGCCCAGCCCGCAGCGACAGGGGTTCATCGCCGCCACCAGCTGGAAGCGCGCCGGATAGCGTACATGGGCGTTGGCTCGCGCCACCACGATCTCGCCTGTCTCCAGCGGCTGGCGCAGGCTGTCCAGCGCCTGGGGCGAATATTCGGGCAGTTCATCAAGGAAGAGGACGCCGTTGTGCGCCAGGGAGGCCTCGCCCGGCTTGGCCTTCAGCCCGCCGCCGGTCAGGGCCGCCATCGACGCCGAATGATGCGGCGCTCTGAAAGGCCGTTCGCGCGTCAGCCCTCCGCGTTCGATCAGTCCGGCCACCGACCACACCATCGACGTCTCCAGCCGCTCCATCGGCGTCAACGGCGGCAGCAGGCCCGGCAAGCGCGCCGCCATCATCGACTTGCCCGAACCCGGCGGGCCGACGAACAGCAGATTGTGGCCCCCGGCGGCGGCGATCTCCAGCGCCCGCTTGGCGCCCTCCTGTCCCTTGACCTCGCGCAGGTCGGGCACGGCGCGCCCTTCCAGCACCGGCCCCGGTTGAGGCGGGCGCAGCACCTGAGTTCCGCGAAAATGGTTGATCAGGCCGATCAGGGAGCGCGGCGCCAGCAGCCGCGCCTCGCCCGCCCAAGCCGCCTCGGGCCCATTGGCCTCGGGGCAGATCAGGCCCAGCCCCATGGCGTTCACCGCCATCGCGGCAGGCAGAGTTCCGCCCACCGCCGCAATCTGGCCGTCCAGGCCCAGTTCGCCCACCGCCGCCCAGCCGTCCAGGGCGTCCGGCCCGATCACCCCCATGGAGGCCAGCAGGGCCAGGGCGATGGGCAGGTCGAAATGGCTGCCTTCCTTGGGCAGGTCGGCGGGGGCCAGATTGGCGATCACCTTCTTGGCTGGCAGCGCCAGGCCGATGCCCGCAAAGGCGCCGCGCACCCGCTCGCGGCTCTCGGCCACCGCCTTGTCCGGCAGGCCGACGATGGCGAAAGCCCCAGCGGGGGAGCCGACCTGCTGCACTTCGACATCGACCCGGCGCGCATCGACGCCGTCGAAAGCCACCGTCACCACCCGCGCGACCATGTCGTTCCCTCCCGCAGTCGAGAGAACAAATCACGAACCAATCAACACTGCAAGAGCGTTGTTCGGTCAGTTCGACGGCAGGTCAGCCTCCGGCGCGATCGTATGGATCACCTGACCCTCGGCGTTCAGGAACTGGATGGCGCCGAAGCCTTCCTCGGTCACGGTCAGACGCAGGCGCGGCTTGTCGTTCCTGTCCGACAGGGCGACGGCGGGCGTCCCGTCGGCCGCCAGCGACAGGCGCATCCGCGTCGGCGTCTGCACGCCCGGAACCAGCGCCCCGCCCAGCCCGGGTTCGCGCACCAGCGGCGGCGCCTGGTTGAAGACGAAGCTGACCGAGCCGTCGGGCGACACCCGCCAGCCGACGGCGTCCATCGCCGGGTGATCCAGCGCCAGAACGGCCATGCCGCCCTCGACGTCGGCCGTGCCGAAACCGCCGCGCTCGCTGCCCTTGTCGTCGTAAAGGATCAGTCCGGCGACGTTGAAGGCGCGCTTATATTGAACGCCGTCGATGATCGGGGGCGGGGTCGCGCCCGACAGGGTCATGCGGATGGTCCCGTCGGCGTCGACGATGTCGATGCGGCGGGCGCTGATGCGGTCATGGTCCGGCGTCTCGATCCGGGTTTCGGGCGTGCGGGTCTCGATGATCCGCTCCAGCACCTCCAGCGACGGGCGTTTCGGGGCGACGTCTGGCGAGGCTTCCTGGGCCGCCGCCGGGCAGGCGATCGCCAGCGCCAGGGCGGCGGACGCCCCGGCCTTGTTCAGTACGCTCATAAAGTCTCCTCCCGTGCAGCGCGGCGTCAGGCGGCCGCGCGTTTCCTTTGCTCGATGACCTCCCACATGCGCTCGGTCGCATCGATCCCGGCGAAGTTCAGCAACTGCTGGGCGCCGGTGGGCGAGGTCACGTTGATCTCGGTCAGATAGTCGCCGATCACGTCGATGCCGACGAAGATCAGGCCGCGTTCCTTCAGATAGGGGCCGATGGCGGCGCAGATCTCCAGATCGCGCGGCGTCAGCTCGACCGGCGCCGCCGTGCCGCCGACGCGCAGGTTGGAGCGCACCTGGTCCTTGGCCGGAATGCGGTTGATGGCGCCGACCGGCTCGCCGTCGATCAGGATGATGCGCTTGTCGCCCGCCGAGACGGCCGGGATGAATTTCTGGATCACCAGAGGATCGCGCGACCCGGTCGCGTGAATCTCGATCAGGGCCTCCAGGTTCGGATCGTCCGCCTTCAGCCGCACCACGCCCGACCCGGCCGCGCCGTGCAGGGGCTTGAGCACCACGTCCCCGTGACGGCGGTGGAAGTCCACCAGGGCCTCGGGGTCGGACGACACCAGGGTCGGCGGCTGCAGGCCGGGGAAGAGGGTGGCGATCAGCTTCTCGGGCGCCGAGCGCACCTCGGCCGGGTCGTTGACCACCAGGGTCTTGGGATGCACCCGCTCCAGCAGATAGGTGGCGGTGACATAGGCCATGTCGAACGGCGGATCCTGACGCATCAGGATGACGTCCACGTCCTCGGCCAGGTCCAGCCGCTGCTCGGGGCCGAAGTCGGCGTGGTTTCCCTGCTCGCGCTTCACCGTCACCGGACGGGCGCGGCAGAACAGGCGGCCGTCCTCAAGCGCCAGGGCGCGGAAGTCATAGACCCACAGCTTGTGGCCGCGCGCCTGCCCGGTCAGGGCCATCAGGAAGGTGGTGTCCGACTCGACGTTGACCGCCTCGAGCGGGTCCATCTGGATGGCGACCTTGAGCATGGGGTGTCCTTCTTGGTGGCGCTATCGCTCGCGCCGCGGGCGCTCGCTGCTTGAGCTGATTTTAGTGGCGCTAACGTTCGCCCCGCGGGCGCGCGCTGCTTGAGCGCCCGAGCAAGAGCGCCGCTGGGCGTTACTTGAGGCCCGACAGCGCCCGCCGCAAGGCCGCGCTTCAGTTCAACCGCATCCGCACGCGGTCCAGCCGGGCGTCGCAGGCGGCGATCGGCTCGCCCAGGCTGCGGGCGCGCGACAGGGCCTGCATGGCGCCGGTCAGAGCGCCCTGCTTCTCGCGGGCGGCGGCCACGTCCAACCAGGGGCGGTGATCCTCGGGGTCCAGCAGGGCGCGACGCAGGGCCGAGCGCTCGGCGCCTTCGTAGTCGCGGGCCTGAAGCGCGCGGGTGAACAGGATGTTCTGCAGACGGATCAAGGCCTGACGCTCGCTGACCGGCGCCATCAGCAGGTCCAGACGGTCGGCCACATGCGGGGTCAGGCCCGCCAGCAGGGCCCGGCGCGTCAGCTCCGACGGTAGGACCAGCCGCCCCTGGCTGAACGGGTCCAGCGCCACCGGCCCCTCAGGCGTCTCGACCCGCAGCAGGACGTGGCCGGGAAAATCGACCGGCGCCGCCGTCAGCCCGGCCCGCCGCGCCGCGTCCAGATAGAAGATGACCAGCACCGCCGACAGGCCGCGCCGCCGCTCGGCCACGTCGATCACGTCCGTGTTGGCCGGATGGTCGTAGTTCAACAGGTCGCCGTTCAGACGCAGGTCGCCGGCCAGGGCCTCGGTCAAAGCGTCGTCGGGGCTTTCGTTGGCGGCCCGCTCCTTGAGCCGCTGGGCCGCGTGGTCGGCCAGAATGCGCACGCAGTCGGCGTCGCGGAACGGATAGTCGTGGATGGCGCAGGCGATGGCGCAATCCAGCAGGGGGAAGGCCTCGTCCGCCCCCTGCCCCGCCTGGGCCAGCACCGCCTCTGCTTCCTCGCGCGTCAACGCCGGTCCGCTCCCGTGGAGATCACGCCGCGAAGATGGCGCGGAAAGCGTCCGGGGGCCAGCGCCACCATGTCGATTCTCAGCTCCAGCCCCGACAGGGCCGGTCGCCCGCGCGCCGCCGCCTCGGCCGCGCGGATCAGGCGCTGGTGCTGGTCCGGCCCCAGGGCCAGGGTCGCGGCCTCCAGCGTCGCGCGGCGCTTGACCTCGACGGCGGCCAGGACGCGCCCGCGCCGGGCCAGGATGTCGATCTCTCCGCCCCGCCCCTTCAGGCGGAAGGCCAGCACCTGATAGCCTTTGAGCATCAGCCACACGGCGGCGATCCACTCGGCGTCATGCCCCTGACGATGCGACCGCCCGCCCAGGCTGCGGCGCCAGCCCGCCTTGGACGTCTTCGGCGGCGGATGCGGTCGCAGGGCCTGACTCACCGCCCCTTCAACTCCAGCGCGCGCTTGTAGAGCGGCTTGCGCGGCAGGCTCAGCGCCTTGGACACCTCGGCGGCCGCCTCGCCGGGCGGCAGGCGGGTCAGGGCCTCGGCCAGGGCGGCGTCGGCGTCGGCGGCGCTGGCCGTCTCGGCCTCGCCGGGGCCGACCACCACCACGATCTCGCCCTTGGGCGCGTCCAGACGCGGATCGACAGCCAGATCGGCCAGGTCGCCGCGCACGCATTCTTCATAGAGCTTGGTCAGTTCGCGGGCGACGGCGGCCGGGCGGGCGCCCAGCACCTCGGCCATGTCGGCCAGGCTGTCGCGCAGGCGCGGCCCGCTCTCGAAGAAGACGAGGGTCTGACGGCCGGGCCGCAGCTCTTCCAGCGCCGTGCGGCGCGCCGCCGACTTGGGCGGCAGGAAGCCCGCGAACAGCACCCGGTCGGCGGGCAGGCCGGCGATGCACAGGGCGGCCAGCAGGCTGGACGGACCCGGCACGGGATGAACCGGCAACCCCTCGGCCACGGCCGCCCGCGCCACCACATAGCCGGGGTCTGACACCAGCGGCGTGCCGGCGTCCGACACCAGGGCCACCACCTCGCCCGCCTTCAACCGTTCGACGGCGATCTCGGCGGCGCGGTTCGAGGCGTGGTCGTCGCAACGCTCCAGCCTGGCCTTCAGCCCGTAGGCGGTCAGCAGCTTGGCCGTCACCCGCGTGTCCTCGGCCAGCACCAGGTCGGCCGCCGCCAGCACGTCCAGCGCCCGCAGCGTCATGTCGCGCAGATTGCCGATCGGCGTCGCCACCAGATAGAGGCCCGGCGAAACGGGGCGCGCGGGCGGGGCGATCAGCGGGAACAGGGAGGCGTCGGACATGACGCCATCCTAGTCACCGTCACGGTGTCGTGAAAGCGGCGACCATCAGGGAACGCGAGCGGCCTTGACACATTTCAGCCACACGCGGCGTCAGAGCCGCTGAACTCCAAGGAAAACCGAGCCGATGTCCAAATCCGCCTCCATCGTCCTCGTTCACGGTTTCTGGGGCGGCGCCGCCCATTGGGGCAAGGTCATCACCGAACTGGCCAAGCGCGGTTACACCTCCCTGCACGCGGTCGAGATGCCGCTGACCTCGCTTGCCGACGACGCCGAGCGCGTGCGCAAGATGGTGCGTCAGCAGGAGGGGCCGGTCATCCTGGTCGGCCATTCCTACGGCGGAGCCGTGCTGTCCGAGGCCGGCGACCTGCCGAACGTGGCGGCCCTGGTCTTCGTCGCCGCCTTCGCGCCCGACGCAGGCGAAAGCCCCGGCGCCATCACCCAGCAGGATCCCCCGGTCGCCGCCCCCAACCTGGCCCCCGACAGCGACGGCTATCTGTGGGTGAAGGCCGACAAGTTCCACGAGAGCTTCTGCCAGGATCTGACGGCGGACGAGGCCCTGGTCATGGCGGTGACGCAGAAGGCGCCCCTGGCCACCACCTTCGGCGACGCGGTCACGGCGCCCGCCTGGCGCAGCAAGCCGAGCTGGTATCAGGTCTCGAGCCAGGACCACATGATCGCCCCGACCAACCAGCAACGGATGTCGGCGCGGCTGAACGCCCGCAAGGTCATCACCCTGGACGCCAGCCACGCCTCCCTGGCGTCGCATCCGTCCGAAATCTGCGACCTGATCGAAGAGGCGGCGGCGACCGTCTGATCGTCTGATCGTCTAGACCAGCAGGCTCTTCAGCACCGCGTCCAGCAAGGGACGGCCCGTCGCCGTGGCGGCGACGCGGCCGTCCTTCAGACTCAGGAAGCCGTCCGTCAGAAGGTCGAACAGCCGGCCCTCAACCGCCGACAGGCCCAGCCGCTGCAGCAGGGCCAAGGGCACGCCCTCGACGGTGCGCAGGCCCAGCAGCACGCGCTCCTCATCGGCGTCCTGCGGCTCCAGAACCTCGCGCTCGGCCCAGGGCGAACCGGCGGCGACGCCCGCCACATAGTCGCCGATGCGGCGCGCAGCCACGGTGGCGATCCGCCCCTCGGCCAGGGTCAGCCGCCCATGCGCCCCCGGCCCCAGGCCCAGATAGTCGCCGCCGCGCCAGACATGCAGGTTGTGGCTGGAGCGGGCGGCCACGTCGCGCGCGTGGTTGGACACCTCATAGGCCTCGAACCCCGCCGCCTCGAGCGTCGTCTGCGTGGCTTCATAGAGGGCGGCGGCCAGATCCTCGTCCGGCGGCGACCAGGCGCCGCGCGCCACGGCCCGGCCGAAGGCCGTCGTCCCCTCGATGGTCAGCTGATAGGGCGAGACGTGCTCGAACCCCAGATCGAGCGCCGTGGTCAGCTCGGCCGTCCAGTCGGCGACGCCCTGGCCCGGCCGGGCGTAGATCAGGTCAATCGACAGCCGCGGAAAGGCCTGCGCGGCCAGGGCGATGGCGCGACGCGCCTCGGCGGCCGAATGATCGCGGCCCAGGAACTTCAGCGCCGCGTCGTCAAACGATTGCACCCCCATCGACAGGCGGTTGATCCCGGCCTGGGCCAGAGCGGCGTAGCGCCCGGCCTCCGCGTCGGTGGGATTGGCCTCCAGACTGATCTCAATATCGCCAGAAGGAGGGAACAGCGCCCTAGCCCGCGCCGTCACCGCCGCCACGGCGTCGGGCGGCATCAAGGACGGCGTGCCCCCGCCGAAGAAGATCGAGGCCAGGGCGCGCGGCCCGACCAGGGCGGCCTGCGCCTCCAGGTCGTTCAGGATGGCCTGCGCCAGCTCCGCCTGCTCCTGCGTCCGCCCCCGGTCGCGCACCACGTTGAAGTCGCAATAGGGACAGATGCGCGCGCAGTAGGGCCAGTGGACATAGAGGGCGATGGAGTCTTTTTCGTCCCTATCGCCGCCCTCGCGGAGGGCGGCTGCTTGAGGGACAGATTGATGCTCGCCTCGATCGCCGCCTTGGCGCAGGGCCGCGGCTTGTGGGGCGGTCCTCTCAGTCAATCAGCGCCGCCTTGAGGCGGGCGAAGGCGCGCGCGCGGTGGCTGAGAGCGTCCTTCTCGACCGGGTCCATCTCGCCGAAGGTCAGGGCGGAGCCTTCCGGCCGGAAGATCGGATCATAGCCGAAGCCCCGGTCGCCGCGCGGCGGGAAGACCAATTCGCCGTCAATCCGCCCCTCGACCACTACGCAAGGGCCGTCGGGCCAGGCCACGGCCAGGGCCGAGGTGAACCAGGCGCGGCGGTCGGTCGAGGCGATCTCCTCCAGCCGCTGCTCCACCTTCTTCATGGCCAGTGCGAAATCCTTGGTCGGCCCGGCCCAGCGCGCGGAATAGATGCCCGGCGCCCCGTCCAGGGCTGCGACCGACAGGCCGGAATCGTCGGCCAGGGCGACCTCGCCCGAGGCCTGGGCCGCGTGGCGCGCTTTCAGCATGGCGTTGCCGACGAAAGTGGTCTCCGTCTCGTCCGGTTCAGGCAGATTCAGCTCTCCGGCGGTGACGATCGTGTAATGTCCGTCAAGCAGCGCTTCGATCTCGCGCGCCTTGCCCGGATTGTGGGTGGCGGCGACGAGCCGCATCCCCTTGATCAGCTTGAGATTCATGGCCCGACCTTAGCCCCGTCCGATCCATTGCGAAATGGTAACATCGTTAAACGATATGTAAGTTGGCTTTGGCCGGCGCACGACCTATCTTCATTTTCAAGGACGGGCGGCCGCACCGTTCAAACGAGAGAAACATCTCGCAACAATGATCCAGCGGCACAACAGATACGCACAAAAAACGTGCATCGATGGAGAGACCGATATGCAAGCCATGCACAAAACCAATCTGATGGACCGTCTGGCGCACAGCCTGGGCAACGCCTTCCTGCTGGCCTCCCTGCCGGCCGCCGCGATCGCCCTGATCATCCAAAGCTTCTGACCGCTCCTGCGAGCGAGGAGGCTTTGACGATCGCCATGAACGCCATGAAGAATAGAGCCGTGCGCGGGTCGGCCGGACCCGCCGCGGCGACGGCGCCCCTGTCCCCGGCCTGAGACGCCCGATGACGCGCTTGCGGAAACCGAAACCTCTCGGCCATCAGACCCCGCTGCGCGCGCCTCATTTCCGCACCCCGTTGCGCACTCTGGGCCCCGGCTCGGTCTCCAGCCTGCTGAAGATCGCCCTGGACGTGGCCTATGTGGTGATGATCCTCGTCACCGGCCTGCTTCTGCTCTTGTGGGTCGCCTCGATCTTCATTCCGATCGACAACCTGAATGTCACCGTCTCGGACGGCGCGGACGGCCGCGAAATGCCGCTGACCCGTCCGCTGCTGCTGTTCGGCCTGGGCGCGCTGACCGCCTATTTCGGCGGATTCCTGATGATCCTGCGCCATCTGCGCAAGATTTTCCGCACCCTGACCCTGGGCGATCCGTTCCAACCGGACAACGTCCGTCGCCTGCGCCAGATCGGCCTGATCCTGGCCGTCGTCACCGGCGGCGTCTGGATCGTACAGGGGTTGGTCGCCGCGCGTCTGGCGCCCGGGGTGATGGAGCCGCAAGGGATCAGCGATCTGCTCACCCCCGTCTTCTCCGTCCTGGTCGTCTTCGTCCTGGCCGAGGTGTTCCGCGAGGGCGCGCGCCTTCGTCGCGAATCCGAACTGACGATCTGATCGAGAAACGCTAAAGCTCACCCCATGGCCATCCGCGTCCAACTCGACCGTATCCTCGCCCAGCGCCGCATGTCGCTGACGGAGCTCGCCGACCGCGTCGGCGTGACCGTCGCCAACCTGTCCATCCTCAAGACGGGCAAGGCGCGCGCCGTGCGTTTCTCCACCCTGGACGCCCTGTGTCGCGAGCTGGACTGCCAGCCCGGCGACCTGCTGGCCCATGAGCCCGGTCCGCCGGACGCCTTCGACGACGAGGGCTGAGCGTGGCCCGCCCCCCTTCGGGCAAGGGACCGCCGAAAGCCGCCTCCGCGACCGGCGACGACGACAAGCGCATCTGGAACCGAGTGACGTCCACGGTGACGCCGCCCGTCCGCCGCAAGGCCGCGCGCGTGACGCCCGGCGCCGTTATTCCTGCGCTTGGAGACGAAGCCGCGCCTCTCATCGCGCCGCCGCCGCGCGGCGTCGCGGGCAAGAAGCGCGCGACCGCCCTGACGACCGCCTCGGCCGGACGGGCGGCGACGCCTCCGCCCCCGAAGGCCGCTGCGCCACGGCCTCGTTCCGCGCCCGAAGAGCTGGAGCCGCGCCGCCAGCGCCGCCTGTCGCGCGAGCGCGATCCGATCGAGGCGCGCATCGACCTGCACGGCTTCGGCCGCTTCGAGGCCGAGGATCAGTTGCGCGGCTTCCTGATCGGCTGCCAGATGCGCGGCCTGCGCTCGGTGTTGGTTATCACAGGCCAGGGCAGGCGTGGCGGCGGGGTCATCCGCGCCTCGGTGCACGAATGGCTGACCAGTCCGCACCTGCGCGGAGTGGTGTCGGGCTTCGCCTCCGCTCACCAGCGCCACGGCGGCGACGGCGCGCTTTATGTCACGCTGAAACCGCGCTAGCCCTGCGCGTTCCTGACCGCCGCCGCGCCCGCGATCGGCGCGATCACCAGGGCGAACAGGACGTAAGCGCCCAGCAGGGCCAGCGCCGAGGTCGGGCTCTGACCGCTGGCCGCGCGGGTCAGGGCGCCCGCCCCGAACACCACCGGCGGGATGAACAGCGGCAGCACCACCACGGCGATCAGCAGCCCGCCGCGCCGCGCGCCCAGCGCCAGCGCCGCGCCCAGCGCCCCGGTGAAGGCGAACCCCAGACCGCCCAGCGCCGCCGACAATCCTGTCAGCACGATCAGCTCCGGCGGCTGGCCCAGGGCCAGGGCCGCGACGGGCGCGGCCAGCGCTAGGGGCAAGCCGCTCGCCAGCCATTGCGCCAGCGCCTTGATGCCCACCACAGCCTCCAGCGGCAGCGGCCCTGTCGCCAGCAAGTCCAGCGCCCCGTCATCCAGATCGCGCTCGAACATCCGCTCCAGCGACAGCAGGGAGGCCAGAGCCAGCGCCATCCAGCTGGCCCCCGAGGCCGCCGGGGCCAAGACGCGCGGATCGCCCCCCGCCGCCAGCGGCAGGATGGCCGTCAGACACAACAGGAAGCCGCAGGCCAGCAGCGGCCCGCCGCCGCCGCCCCAGGCCAGCGACAACTCGCGCGCGAACAGGGCGCGGACGGCCTTCATCGCGACCCCTTTAGATTCAGCGACCGAGCCGGGACGGGCAAGGGATCGTGCACGGCGGCCAGGATCATGCCCCCGCCCGCCAGATGCTCGGCCATCAACTCGGCGGCGACGCCGCGCCAGGCCTCGTCCAGCGGCGCCAGCGGCTCGTCCAGCAACCACAGGGCGCGCGGGGCGGCGACCAGGCGCGCCAGCGACAGCCGCCGCCTCTGCCCCGCCGACAGCTTGCGCGTTTCGAGGTCCAGCAAGGGCGCCAGCTTCAACCGTTCCACGGCGGCGCCGAAGGCCTGCGCAGAACCGCCCAGCCACTCAACCTGAAAGCCCAGCTCCTGCCGGGCCGTGCGCTGGGGCTTCAACCCTTCGTGATGGCCCAGCAGATGCAGGGCGGACCGCCTGGCCGTCTCAGCCTCCATCTCGCCGTCGGCGTCATGAAAGACGACTGAGCCCGCATCCGGGCGAATGAACCCCGCGACCGCGCGCAGAAGGCTGGTCTTCCCTGCCCCATTGGCCCCGGTCAGCGCCGCCGCCTCGCCTGCCGAAAGGGCGAAAGACAGGTCGCTGAACAACCGCCGCTCGCCGCGCGACAGGCTCAGACCTGCGATCTCCAGACGGGTCAACACTTGCGAGTCTCTCTCAATGTCCACGTCGAGGGTGTGGATACATGGACGGCTCTCGCGCGCGGGACTATATGCGCAAGCGCCGCAGCAGGCTTTCGCCGCGCGCGCCGGGGACCTGTGCGCCCCGACGTCCAGCGCGCGAAGGCGCAACCGAATTGTCGGGCGGCGTTTGTCAGAGGACTACTCTCCATGCCGTCGATTGACAGCCTCAAGACCCGCCAAGACCTCGCGGTCGGGCGCAAGAAATACGCCTATTACAGCCTTCCCGCCGCCGAGGAAGCCGGTCTGGCCGGGATTTCCCGCCTGCCGCGCTCGATGAAGGTGCTGCTGGAGAACCTGCTGCGCAACGAAGACGGCGTCTCCGTCACCGAAGACGACCTGAAGGCCGTCGCCGCCTGGATCGAGAACAAGGGCGCCGTCGAGCACGAGATCGCCTTCCGCCCGGCTCGCGTGCTGATGCAGGATTTCACCGGCGTTCCCGCCGTCGTCGACCTGGCCGCCATGCGCGACGCGATGGACAAGCTCGGCGCCGACGCCAAGAAGATCAACCCGCTGGTCCCGGTCGATCTGGTCATCGACCACTCGGTCATGGTCGACCACTTCGGCAACGCCCAAGCCTTCGGCCAGAACGTCGAGCGTGAGTATGAGCGCAACATCGAGCGCTACAACTTCCTGCGCTGGGGCTCTTCGGCCTTCAACAACTTCCGCGTCGTGCCCCCCGGCACCGGCATCTGCCACCAGGTGAACCTGGAGAACCTGGCCCAGACTGTCTGGACCGCCGAGGAAGGCAAGAAGACCGTCGCCTATCCGGACACCGTGGTCGGCACGGACAGCCACACCACCATGATCAACGGCCTGGCCGTCCTGGGCTGGGGCGTCGGCGGCATCGAGGCCGAGGCCGCCATGCTGGGCCAGCCGATCCCGATGCTGATCCCCGAAGTCATCGGCTTCAAGCTGACCGGCAAGCTGCCGGAAGGCGCGACGGCCACCGACCTGGTGCTGACCGTCACCCAGATGCTGCGCAAGAAGGGCGTGGTCGGCAAGTTCGTGGAATTCTTCGGTCCCGCCATCGCCGGCATGACCATCGAGGACCAGGCCACCATCGCCAACATGGCCCCGGAATACGGCGCCACCTGCGGCTTCTTCCCCGTCTCGCAGGCCACCATCGACTATCTGACGGCCACCGGCCGCGAGAAGGCGCGCGTCGCCCTGGTCGAAGCCTACGCCAAGGCCCAAGGCCTGTGGATCGACGAAGAGTCCGAAGACCCGATCTTCACCGACGTTCTGGAGCTGGACATCTCGACGGTCGTGCCGTCGCTGGCCGGTCCGAAGCGTCCGCAGGACCGCGTTGAACTGACCGTCGCCGCCCCGTCGTTCGAAGAAGCCCTGACCGGCGTCTTCGCCCGTCCGGCCGACGCCCCGCGCGCCGCCGTGGAAGGCGAAAGCTTCGACATCGGCGACGGCGATGTGGTGATCGCCGCCATCACCTCCTGCACCAACACCTCAAACCCGTCGGTCCTGATCGCCGCCGGTCTGGTGGCGCGCAAGGCCAACGCCCTGGGCCTGAAGCCCAAGCCGTGGGTCAAGACCTCGCTGGCCCCCGGCTCGCAGGTCGTCACCGACTATCTGACCGACGCCGGTCTGCAGAAGGATCTGGACGCCCTGGGCTTCAACCTGGTCGGCTACGGCTGCACCACCTGCATCGGCAACTCGGGTCCGCTGGACCCGGCCGTGTCCAAGGCCATCAACGACAACGCCCTGGTCGCCACCTCGGTCCTGTCGGGCAACCGCAACTTCGAGGGCCGGGTGAACCCGGACGTCCAGGCCAACTACCTGGCCTCGCCGCCGCTGGTGGTCGCCTACGCCCTGGCCGGTTCGATGCGCATCGACATCACCAAGGAGCCGATCGGCAAGGACAAGAAGGGCAATGACGTCTTCCTCAAGGACGTGTGGCCGACCTCGCAAGAGATCGCCGCCATCCAGAAGAAGTCGGTCACGCCCAAGATGTTCGCCAAGCGCTACGCCGACGTCTTCAAGGGCGACGAGCACTGGCAGGCGATCGCCGTCACCGGCGGCCAGACCTATGAGTGGGAAGACACCTCGACCTACGTCCAGAACCCGCCCTACTTCGAGGGCCTGACCATGGAGCCCGCTCCGGTCACGGACATCGTCGAGGCGCGCATCCTGGGCATCTTCGGCGACTCGATCACCACCGACCACATCTCGCCGGCCGGTTCGATCAAGAAGGCCTCGCCCGCCGGTCAGTACCTGACCAACCACGGCGTCGAAGCCCTGGACTTCAACAGCTACGGCGCCCGCCGCGGCAACCACGAAGTCATGATGCGCGGCACCTTCGCCAACATCCGCATCCGCAACAAGATCACCCCGGACATCGAGGGCGGCGTCACCAAGCACTTCCCCTCGGAAGACACGATGTCGATCTACGACGCGGCCATGCGCTATCAGTCGGAAGGCCGTCCGCTGGTCGTCTTCGCCGGCAAGGAATACGGCACCGGTTCGTCGCGCGACTGGGCGGCCAAGGGCACCCGCCTGCTGGGCGTCCGCGCCGTCATCGCCGAAAGCTATGAGCGCATCCACCGCTCGAACCTGGTCGGCATGGGCGTCGTCCCGCTGCAGTTCAAGGAAGACGGCTGGCAGAAGCTGGGCCTGACGGGCGAAGAGATCGTCACCATCCGCGGCCTGACCGACGCCAACGTCGGCAAGCTGAAGCCCCGCCAGGATCTGTGGGTCGAGATGTTCCGCCCGTCGGACGGCAAGATGGCCCGTTTCCCGGTCCGCTGCCGCATCGATAATCAGACGGAGCTGGACTACTTCAAGGCCGGCGGCGTCATGCCCTACGTCCTGCGCAACCTGGCGCGCGGCGACGAGAAGTAAGCGGTCTCAAGCCGCGCGAAAGCGCGTTAGACCAACCAGAATGAAGGCCGGCGGAGCGATCCGCCGGCCTTTTTTCTTGGACGCCGACCGGCACATTCCACTCATCCCTTGCCGCATCGTCGCTTGACGCCCATATTGTCGTCATATGACGAAAGCCGCCGCCATGACCGCCCTCGACCTCTACGCCTCGCCCGAGACCCTGCCCGCCAGCGACGCGGCGCGGATCGGCAAGCTGCTGGGCCTGAACGACAATGAGACGATGGACGACGTGGCCCTGGCCGAGCGGGTGTCGCAGGGGCTGAAGCCCGCCGCCGCCGCCGCCCTGGGTCAGGTGATCGGCATGCCCCGCGTGGTCGGCCAGATCATCCCCGAGGCGACGCTGCGGCGCGCCCGCACCAGCCGCAAGCCCCTGTCGCGCGAGATGAGCGAGCGCCTGTACGAGGTCGGCCGCGTGGTCGACGCCGTGGGCCGCGCCTATCGCGGCGACAGCGCCGCCGTGGTCCGCTTCCTGAACCGCCCGCATCAGCTGCTGAACGGCCGCACCCCCCTGGCCATGGCCCAGTCCAGTTCGGCGGGGGCCGAAGCGGTGATCAATCTGGTGCGCCGCGCCGACGCCGGCTTCGCGGTCTAGGCCCTCCCATGCACCGTCGGCTGGACGACGCGCTCAAGGGATTCCGCATCGGCGATCCGCGCGGCGAATATCCCATCTGGAGCGACGGCGGTTCGCGCCGAGCTTCCGGCCGCTGGCACGAGGCGGGCCAGAGGGTGATCTACGCCGCCGAGCACTATTCCACCGCCATGCTGGAGAAGCTGGTCCACTTCGGCGGCGAACTGCCGCTGGGCCAGCACCATGTGGAGATCCACATCCCGGCGGGCGTCTCCTATGAAGTGGTCAACCCGGACCTGGTCCCCGGCTGGGCCGAGCCGGGCGGGGCGGCCGCCCGCGCCTTCGGCCGCGCCTGGCATGCGGAAGGCCGCTCGGCCCTGCTGATCACGCCCTCGGTCGTGGCGCGGATGGAGCGCAACTTCGTCTTCAACACCGCCCATCCCGACTTCGCCCGCATCAAGCCGGGGCTGGAGACGCCGGTCTGGTGGGACAGCCGCCTGTTCGGCTGACGCGGCTCAATCCAGCTTCAGCGCCTCGGCCAGCAGGCGCGCCTCAGCGGCGCGGCTGGATCCGGCCCGCCAAGCGACGACGATCTCGCGGTGCGGGGCGTTCTCGGCGATGGGGCGCATGACCACGCCGGGATGATCGGCCAGGCCCGCCTTCACCGCCATATTGGGCAGGAAGCTGACCCCCAGGCCGGACGAGACCATCTGCACCAGCGTCGGCAGGGTGGTCGCTGCGAAGACGTCCTCGCCGCGCGGCGCCTCGATCTTCACCGCCGCCAGGGCCTGGTCGCGCAGACAGTGGCCGTCCTCCAGCAGGATCAGATCCTCGGACTTCAGCAGGCCTTCAGGGATGGGTCCGGCGCCGTCCAGGGCGTGACCGGCGGGCACGGCGGCCAGGATTTCATCGTCGCCGATACGGGCGTGGTCGATGCCCGGCGCATCGTAAGGCAAGGCGATGACGGCGGCGTCCAGCTGTCCCGCCTTCAGGGCGCTGATCAGCCGCGGCGTAAGATCCTCGCGCAGGAACAGGCGCAGGCCCGGATAGCGGTCTCGCAGGCCCGGCATGGTCCTGGGCAGCAGGAAGGGCGCGACCGTCGGAATGACGCCCAGGCGGAACCGGCCCGACAGGGGCTTGCCGGCGTTACGGGCCGCCTCGACCAGATCTTCGGTGCGCGCCAGAACGTCCTCGGCCCGCTTGACCGCCTCGGCGCCCACGGCGGTCAGGATCACCGCTCCGCGCGTGCGCTCGACGACGGGCGCGCCCAGGATCTTCTCCAACTCCTGAACGCCGGCCGACAGGGCCGGCTGGCTGACGTGAGCGGCCTCGGCGGCGCGGCTGAAGGAGCCGTGCTCGGCCAGGAGCTTGAGATACTGAAGCTGGCGCAGAGTGGGGAGCATGCGAGCGACATAGGGGCTCGCGGCCCAGAGAGCAAAATCCATGATGCAGCTCCGAACACTTGCGGGCGCCGCCGATCGACGGCGCCCGCGTGGAGTTCGGCCTCGCAGCCCTTTTAGGCGGCCAGGTCGTAGCGGTCGGCGTTCATCACCTGGACCCAGGCCGACACGAAGTCGCGGACGAACTTCTCGCCCGCATCGGCCGAGGCATAGACCTCTGACAGGGCGCGCAGCTGAGCGTTGGAGCCGAACACCAGATCGGTGCGCGTCGCCGTCCACAACTCTTCGCCGCTGGCGCGGTCATTGCCGGTGAAGACCTCGTCGGCGCTGTCGTCCACCTGTTTCCAGGCCGTGCCCATGTCCAGCAGATTGACGAAGAAGTCGTTAGACAGGACGCCCGGACGATTGGTCAGCACGCCGTGGGTCGAGCCGCCGTGATTGGCGCCCATGACCCGCAAACCGCCGACCAGCACCGCCATCTGCGGGGCGCTGAGCCCCAGCAACTGGGCGCGGTCGACCAGCAGCTCCTCGGTCGGCACGTTGAACCGCACCTGCAGATAGTTGCGGAAGCCGTCGGCGCGCGGCTCCAGCACCGCGAAGCCTTCGACGTCGGTCTCCTCCTGCGAGGCGTCGGTGCGGCCGGGGACGAAGGGAACCTCCGTCGCATGACCGCCGGCGCGGGCCGCCGTCTCGACACCGACGCCGCCGCCCAGGACGATCAGATCGGCGATCGACACCGTCTTGCCGCCCGAGGCCTGGCCGTCGAACTCGGCCTTGATCGCCTCATAGGCCTGCAGCACCCGGGCCAGTTGTTCCGGCTGATTGACGTCCCAGTCCTTCTGCGGAGCCAGGCGGATGCGGCCGCCGTTGGCGCCGCCGCGATGGTCCGAACCGCGATGGGTCGAGGCTGAAGCCCAGGCCGTCTGCACCAGCTCCGCCACCGTCAGACCCGAGGCGGCGATCTTGGCCTTCAGCGCCTTGATGTCGGCGGCGTCGATCACCGGTCCTTGCTGCGCCGGGATCGGATCCTGCCAGATCAGGTCTTCGGCCGGGACGTCTGGGCCCAAATAGCGGGCCTTCGGCCCCATGTCGCGGTGGCACAGCTTGAACCAGGCCCGCGCGAACGTATCGCCGAAATAGGCCGGGTCGGCGCGGAACCGCTCCATGATCTTGCGGTACTCGGGGTCGATCTTGAACGCCATGTCGGCGGTCGTCATCATCGTCGGCACGCGCTTGCCCGGCGTATGGGCGGCCGGGGCCAGGGTCTCGGGCGGATTGCCGATCGGCTGCCACTGCTTGGCGCCCGCCGGGCTGCGGACCAGCTCATAGTCGTGGTCCAGCAGCATGTCGAAGAAGGTCATGTCCCAGGTGATCGGCGTCGGCGTCCAGGCGCCCTCGATGCCCGAGGTGATGGCGTGGTCGCCCACGCCGCTCTCATGGCCCGAGATCCAGCCCAGGCCCTGCTGGGCGATGTCCGCGCCCTCGGGACTGGCGCCGACCTTGCCGGCGTCGCCGGCGCCGTGCGCCTTGCCGAAGGTGTGACCCCCGGCGGTCAGGGCGGCCGTCTCCTCATCGTTCATGCCCATGCGGGCGAAGGTCTCGCGGATGTCGCGGGCCGAAGCCAGGGCTTCGGGCACGCCGCCGGGGCCTTCCGGATTGACGTAGATGAGACCCATCTGGATGGCGGCCAGCGGTTCTTCCAGCGCCATGCCCTTGTCGGGCTGGATGCGGGTTTCATTGCCCTCTTCGCCGACCCACTGCTCTTCCGTGCCCCAATAGACGTCCTTCTCGGGCTCCCAGACGTCGGCGCGGCCGCCGCCGAAGCCGAACACCGGCCCGCCCATCGATTCAATGGCGACATTGCCGGCCAGGATCATCAGATCGGCCCAGGACAGCTTGGAGCCGTACTTCTGCTTGATCGGCCACAGCAGGCGGCGCGCCTTGTCCAGATTGCCGTTGTCCGGCCAGGAGTTCAGCGGCGCGAACCGCTGCTGGCCGGCGCCCGCGCCGCCGCGTCCGTCGCCGGTGCGATAGGTGCCGGCCGAGTGCCAGGCCATGCGGATGAAGAAGGGGCCGTAATGGCCGTAGTCCGCCGGCCACCAGGGCTGGCTGTCGGTCATCAGGGCGGTCAGGTCGCGCTTGACCGCCGCCAGATCCAGCGACTTGAACGCCTCGGCGTAGTTGAAGTCGTCGCCCATCGGATCGCCGTTAATCCCCTGCTGATGCAGGATGTCGAGCGACATCTGATTGGGCCACCAATCGCGATTGGTGCGTCCCAGCAGCGAGCGCACCGCGTCTTTCTTCATCGGGCGGCCCTTGGGGGCTCCGTCGGTGTTGCCGTCCATGATCGTTCCTCCTCAGGTTCGAAGCCTCGAGGCTATGACCGCTCAGGAGGAAAGGAAAATCGATTAACTTGTTCGCGATCACAGAAGAAACTTATAGCGAAGCCTGAATTTGCTTTGCAGGCCTCGCTTATCAAGCACGACCGGTTTGATAGATTAAATCTATCGTCATGCGTCAAATCATCGATTTGACTTCAAGCCGGGAAAAGCCGATCCCCTGTCCATCGACGGCGTCCTCCCCAATCGACGCCGCCGAAATCTTTTATCATCGGATGGAGAAGCGCGATGCTCGGCGTCGGTAAAAAACTGCCTGAATTCAAGATTATCGGTGTGAAGCCGGGCTTCAACGCTCACGAAGAGAACGGCGTCTCGGCGTTTGAAGCCGTCACGCAGGACAGCTTCGAGGGCAAGTGGAAGGTCATCTTCTTCTACCCGAAGGACTTCACCTTCGTCTGCCCGACCGAAATCGCCGCCTTCGCCAAGCTGGGCAAGGACTTCGAGGACCGCGACACCGTGGTTCTGGGCGGCTCGACCGACAATGAGTTCACCAAGCTGGCCTGGCGCCGCGACCACGCCGACCTGAACAAGCTGCCGATCTGGCAGTTCGCCGACAACGGCGGCAAGCTGGCCCGCGCCCTGGGCGTGCTGGACGAAGAAGAAGGCGTGGCCCTGCGCGCGACCTTCGTCGTCGACCCGCACAACGTCATCCAGCACGTCTACGTCACCAACCTGAACGTCGGCCGTTCGCCGGAAGACACCCTGCGCGTCGTCGATGCTCTTCAGACCGACGAGCTGTGCGCCTGCAACCGCCCGGTCGGCGGCGACACTCTGGCCGCGTAAGTACTGGCCCAGACAGGCCCGGACCGCGTGAGTAGGGTCCGGGCCGCCCCTCGAAAGAGGCGGCGGCGGGCGACTGTCGCCGCCTTTTTCATGCCTGCTTCGTTATTCTTGGGCGCTATGCTCGGCTCGCGGAGCCTCGCGGCTTGAGCGCCCATCCAAGCCGTGCGGCTCAAGCAGTGAGCGACCGCGTCGCGAACGATAGCCGCTTCCTGAAAGGAACACGAAAATGTCCATCGACGCCCTGCGCGACCTGATCCCGGCCTATGGCAAGGACATCTCGCTGAACCTGTCCTCGCTCGCCAACGAGACCGTGCTGAACGATCAGCAGAAGTGGGGCAGCTTCCTGGCCTCGGCGCACGCCATCGGCGTCGGCCCCGTGGTCAAGCTGATCGAGGCCCAGGCCGCGACCGTCATGACGCCCGAAGCGATGAACGCCGCCAAGGCCGCCGCCGCCATCATGGGCATGAACAACATCTACTACCGCTCGCTGCACCTGATGAAGAACCAGGAGTACACGACGCTGCCGGCCAAGCTGCGGATGAACATCATCGCCAATCCGGGCGTCGACAAGCTGGACTTCGAACTGTGGTCGACCGCCGTCTCGGCCATCAACGGCTGCGGCGCCTGCCTGGACGCCCACGAAGGCGAACTGCGCAAGCACGCCGTGCCGAACGTCCAGATTCAGGCCGCCCTACGCATCGGCGCCGTCGTCCACGCCGCCAGCCGCATCATCGCCTCGGAGACGGCGCTGACCGCCTGATCCCGAGCGAATTCCAAGACAGGAAAAGGCGCGGATCGCTCCGCGCCTTTTCTTTGTCCGCCGGCTCGCGGCGCCCTCAGCCGTCGTTGTCGGCGCCGTCTTCAACCAGTTCACGCATCAGATCGACCACCAGCTTCTGTTGGCGTGACGACAGGCGCGGCGCCAGGCGGCCGATCTCGATAGTCTGACGGGTCGCGGGGAAGTCATGCACGAAGGGCTCGGCCTCGCCCTCGGCCATACCGGGCTGGGCCGCGCCGGTCAGCCCATCGAAGAAGTAGCCGATGTCGACGCGAAAGAAGCGGGCGATGTCCCATAGCTTGGACGCCGAGATTCGGTTGGCGCCCTTTTCGTATTTCTGCACCTGCTGGAAGGTGACTCCCAGCGCCTGGCCCAGATCGGTCTGATTATAGCCCAGGGCGATGCGCTTCTCGCAGACGCGCCGCCCCACATGCCGATCCACCAGATGGGGACCATCAGCCCCGGAACCCCTGACCATGTCCTGCCCTCTTCCCTGATTTTCTTTTCGACATGCCGCCGCTCTCGGCTTCTGTCATGCGTTTTCGCGTCACAGGGGCGCCGCGGCTCTCGATAGGGTTAACGCTCCAGCAGCGCATTTCCGGCGCGGCGTCGCCCCGCGATCAGCATTATAACCAGCAGGACGGCGAACCCCATATCGCCCCACCGGCCGTAAAGCGTCGGCGCCGCCGCCTGAGGCAGACGCACATCGATGATCCCGGCCTGACCGGGGTCCAGCCGCTTGCCTTCGACGATGCGGCCCCACGGATCGATCATGGCCGAAACGCCGGTCGGCGTGGCCCGCGCCACCGGCAGGCCCGTCTCCAGCGCGCGATAGGAGGCCAGGTTCAGATGCTGGCGCGGGCCCGACGTCTTGCCGAACCAGGCGTCGTTGGAGACGTTGACGATCCACGCCGGGCGCGTCGCCCCCGTCGCCGGCGTAAAGCCCGGATAGAGGGCCTCGTAGCAGATCAGCGGCTGCACCGGCGGCGCGTTGACCAGGCTGATCGGCGCGGGCGTCGGTCCGGCGGTGAAATCGGCGGGAACGTGAACCAGGCTACGCACGCCGATCTTGCTCATCAGTTCGCCCATCGGCAGGTATTCGCCGAACGGCACCAGCCGGTGCTTGTCATAGATGGGGCCGATGCGCAGCCCCGCCTCGCCGCCTTCGTCGTGCAGGGCGAACAGGCTGTTGTAATAGCGGGCGCCGGTCTCGGCGCTCGGGTCCGACTCGCCCCGGCTCAGGCCCGCCAACAGGGTCTGGCCGGTCTGCAGCGCAGCGGCCACCGCATAGGCGTCGTTGGTGGCGAACAGGTCATTGGCCGTCGTCGGCAGGGCGCCCTCGGGCCAGATCACCACGTCAGGCAGGGCGGCGGCGGGCTGGGCCGTCAGCTCCAGATAACGGCCCAGGATGGCGTGATAGGCCTCGGGGCTCCACTTGTAGTCCTGGGCGATGTCGGCCTGGACCAGGCGCACCAAGGTCGGGGTCTCCACCACCTGCGCCGATGACAGACGCACGGCGCCGAAGGCAAACAGGCCGATCAGGGTCGACACGCCCAGCCCCGCCGCGATCAGGCGCGGGCGACGCGGCCCGGCGTCGGCCAGAGTCGCAAACGCGCTGACCGCCGCCACCGTGACCAGGCCCAGCCCATAGACCCCGCCGATCGAGGCGAACTGGGACATGGCCGATCCGGCCGCCCAGCTCGCGCCCGCCGGGTTCCACGGAAAGCCCGTCAGCACATGGCCGCGCGTCCATTCCAGCAGGGCGAACAGGGCCGCGAACAGCAGGACGCGCCACACGCCTGCCGGACTGAGCCGGCGATAGGCCATGGTCGCCAGCCCCCAGAACAGCCCCATGCCCGCCGGCAGCAGGCTGGCCGCGAAGGGCGCCATCCACGCCTGGGCCGGATTGACCAGGAAGGCCTCGGCCACCCACCAGCAGCCGATGAAGAAATAGGCGAAGCCGGCCAGCCAGCCGACCCAGAAGCCGCCCTTCATGCCGCCTGAACGATCCGCCAGCAGCAGCAGCAGCGGATAGCCCAACAGCCCCGGCAGGAAACCGAACGGCGGATGCGCCAGGGCGGCGCCCGCCCCGGCCAGAAGCGCCAGAACGATCCGGCCCCAGCGGTTGTTCAGAAGGCCCGCGAACCGGGCGGCGATCGCCCCGCTCACGCGGCGCCCTCATGCTCGATCGCACCATTCTCGGCGGCATAGGGGTCGGCGACGCCCAATTCGGCCAGGATCTCGCGCTCCTCGGCCTCCATCTCCTCGGCCTCGGCGTCGTCCTCGTGATCGCGGCCCAGCAGGTGCAGCACGCCGTGGACGACCAGATGGCTCAGATGATCCGACAGGGTCTTGCCCTGCGCCGCAGCCTCAGCCGCGCAATAGGCGTAGCCCAGCACCACGTCGCCCAGATGCGGAAAGGCGCTTTCCGCGGCGGGGAAGGACAGGACGTTCGTCGGCCGGTCCTTGTCGCGGAACCGCTTGTTCAGATCCTGCACCGCCGCGTCATCGGCCAGCAGCACCACCACATCGCCCTCGATGGCTCCAAGGGCGGCCACGGCCGCGCGCTCGGCAACCGCCGCCGCCTCGGGCAGGGCCTCGGTCCAGCCTTCGCTGTCGATCTCGACCTCGATCATCAGGCGTCGTCCTCAAGGTCGGGGAAGGGGCGGCTGCGCGCCGCATCGGAATCATAGGCGCGCACGATGCGCTCGACCATGGCGTGGCGCACCACGTCCTCGGACTTGAACTGCTGAACGCCGACGCCCTCCACGTCCTTCAGGATGCGCAGGGCGTGAGCCAGGCCGGAATCGCGCGGGTTCAGCAGGTCGACCTGCGACGGATCCCCCGTCACCACCATGCGCGCGCCCTCGCCCAGACGGGTCAGCACCATCTTCATCTGCATGCGCGAGGTGTTCTGCGCCTCATCGACGATGATGAAGGCGTGGCTCAGGGTGCGGCCGCGCATGAAGGCGATGGGGGCGGCCTCGATCTCGCCCTTCTCGCGACGGCGGCGCACGTCGTCAACGCCGAGGATGTCGTTCAGCGACTCCCAGATCGGGGCCAGATAGGGGTCGACCTTCTCGTTCAGGTCGCCGGGCAGAAAGCCCAGCTTCTCGCCCGCCTCGACCGCCGGACGGGTGATGACCAGCCGGTCCACCTGCCCCCGCTTCAGCAGGGAGGCGCCGTAGGCCGCCGCCAGGAAGGTCTTGCCCGTGCCCGCCGGGCCGACGCCGAAGGTCAGCTCGCAGCGGCCCAGCATCTCCAGATAACGCGCCTGAGACGCCGTCTTGGGAGCGATGGCGCCGCGACGGCCGACCGGGAGAGCCGCGCCTTCGGGTACGCTGCGACCTGGGCTGCGGCCCGCCGGTTCGGCGCGCGGCTGGGTCACGGCCGCGCCCAGGGCGGTGCGCACGTCGGCCTCGGTGATCTCTGCGCCCGCCTCGGCCCGGTTCGACAGGGCCTCGATCACCCGGCGCGCCTGGGCGCGATCCCGCGTCGAGCCGTTGATCGACACCCCGCCGCCCGGCGTCTCGACCAGCACCTTGAAGGCGTCCTCGATCAGGGCCAGGTGACGGCTCTGCGGCCCGATGACGGCGCGCAGGGCCTCATCGCTGAGGGACAGGAACTCGGACTCTCGCGCCATGAGGTCTCCTTAAGAGTCCCTGTCGCCTCGCACGCGGTGCGAGGCTGCCTGAGGGACGTTGTTGCGTGTTCCCATCCCGCACACGGCGCGTGGCGGAAAAGGCGTCAGTTCGTCTGGATCAGTCGGCCGGACAGGCTGTTCTGCTGACCGCTGATGATCTCGACCGGAACGATCCGGCCGATCAGTTGATCCGCGTCGTCGACGTGGACCGATTGCAGATAGGGGGAGCGGCCGATGGCCTGGGCGCCGTGGCGGCCCTTCTTCTCGAACAGCACCGGCAGGACGCGCCCGGCCAGCGACTGGTTGAAGGCGACCTGTTGCCCGGTCAGCAAGCCTTGCAGGGCGTGCAGACGCTCCTTGGCCACGGCGTCCGGAACCTGGGCCGCCATGGTCGCGGCGGGCGTGCCGGGACGCGGCGAATACATGAAGGAGAAGGCGCTGGCGTAGTTCACCCGCCGCACCAGATCCATCGTGTCCTCGAAATCGCGATCCGTCTCGCCGGGGAAGCCGACGATGAAGTCGCCCGCCATCGCCATGTCGGGCCGCGCCTCGCGGATGCGGTCAATCAGGTCGAAATACTTCTGACGCCCATGCTTGCGGTTCATCAGGCGCAGAATGCGGTCCGAACCCGCCTGAACCGGCAGGTGCAGATAGGGCATCAGGGCGTCCAGTTCGCCGTGCGCCGCGATCAGGTCGTCCGACATGTCGTTCGGGTGGCTGGTCGTATAGCGAATACGGTCGATGCCCGGGATGGCCGCCAGGGCGTAGGCCAGCTTCGCCAGGGTGAACGGCTTTCCGTCCGGCCCTTCGCCGTCATAGGCGTTGACGTTCTGGCCCAGCAGGGTGACTTCGCGCACGCCCCGATCAGCCAGGGACCGGGCCTCGGCCAGCACCGCCGCGACCGGCCGCGACCACTCGGCGCCGCGCGTATAGGGCACGACGCAGAAGGTGCAGAACTTGTCGCAGCCCTCCTGCACCGTCAGGAAGGCCGTCACCCCCTCCGTGCCGCGCGTCGCGGGCAGGGCGTCAAACTTCTCATTCGGCGCGAAGTCGGCGCCGATGCGCTCGCCCCGCGCCCGCGCCGTGCGGGTCAGCAGTTCCGGCAGCTGGTGATAGGCCTGAGGCCCGACCACCAGATCGACCGCCGGCTGGCGTTTCATGATCTCCTCGCCCTCGGCCTGGGCGACGCAGCCGGCCACGGCGATGGTCATGCCGCCCTGACCCGCCGCCATGCGCCGGTCCCGCATTTCCCGCAGCTTGCCCAGCTCGGAATAGACCTTCTCCGCCGCCTTCTCGCGAATGTGGCAGGTGTTCAGGATGACGAAGTCGGCGTCTTCCGGCGTTTCGGTCGGGGCGTAGCCCAACGGCCGCAGCACATCGGCCATGCGCTCGGAGTCATAGACGTTCATCTGACAACCATAGGTCTTGATGAACAGGCGCTTGGGCGCGGCGCTCGCCTCAGATGCGCCAGCGTCCGCCGAGGCGGGAGTGTCGAGCGTATCAGTCATGCACGGCTTATGATCGCCGAAATCGACGACGGCAAGCGCGAGCGCGGCTCGGGACGAACGGCGACCGAAGTCAGCCTTCGTCCTCGGCGCGATGACGCTTGTAGATCAGGCCTTCGCGCTCGCTCGGCTCGACGCCGGGGATGGCGTGGCCGTACAGCTCCAGCTTGTGGCCGACCAGTTCGAAGCCCAGGCGCTTGGCGATCTCGGTCTTCAGCCGTTCGATCTCGGCGTCGAAGAATTCGATGACCTCGCCCGTCTTGGTGTCGATCAGGTGATCGTGGTGGTCGTCGCCGGCCTCTTCATAGCGGCTGCGGCCGTCGCCGAAGTCGTGCTTCTCGACCACGCCCGCCTCTTCGAACAGGCGCACGGTGCGATAGACCGTGGCGATGGAGATATGCGGATCGATCGCCGAGGCCCGGCGATACAGTTCCTCCACATCGGGATGGTCTTCGGCGTTCGACAGGACGCGGGCGATCACCCGACGTTGCTCAGTCATGCGCATGCCGCGCTCGGCGCAGAGTTTTTCGATCCGGTCCATGGCGGCGAAGATAGGCTGTACCGTCGCCTTATGGAAGCTATCGAGGAAAGTTCAGGACAAGCGTCAACGCATCCTCTCCGCTTCCGTCCGCATACGAATAATAGCCGCGACGACGTCCCATCTCGACGAAGCCGCTTCGGGCGTAGAGGGCGCGGGCGGCGACGTTGCCCTCGGCCACCTCCAGGAACATCCGCTCGGCTCCCAGGGCGGCGGCCCGCACCACCGCCGCCTCGACCAGGCGAACGCCCAGACCCGCGCGACGCGCCGAGGGCCGCACCGCCAGGGTCAGGATCTCGGCTTCGTCGACCACGACGCGGATCAGGATGAAGCCGTCCTGCTCAGCCACGGCGAACACGCCCGGCGCGGCCAGCAGTTCGGTCAGGGCCGCTTCATCCCACGACGCCGCAAAGGCCTCGGCGTGGATCGCCGCCAGACGCCCAGGATCGACCGCCTGAAAGAGCGGCGCGCTCACGCGGCGGGCTGGCGCGGCTGGCCCGGCAGGCGGCTGGGCGGCGTAGCGTCGGGCGCGCGCAGATAGAGGGGAACAGGCGGCGAGGTCGCCGGATCGGCGGCCAGTGTCAGGGCGGCCAGCGCCTCTGGCGCGGGCGCCGCCAGAAGCGACCGCCGCGCGGCGGTGAAATCCTCAGGGAAGGCCTCGGACAGAACCGCCGCTCCCGATCCGACCAGGACCGGCGTCCCCGCCCCCGCCTCGGCCAGGATGCGGTCGCGCGCCGTCTCCAAAGGCCAGGCTTCGGCTTCGCCCAGCGGCGCGCCGCCGCGGAACAGCCGCGCATAGACCTGACCCCGGCGGGCGTCGATCACGGCGGCGACCAGCCCTTCGGCCTCGACCGAGGCGGCCAGGGCGTCCAGCGTCGAGACCCCGATCACCGGTCGATTCAGCGCCGCCCCCAGACCCAGGGCGAAGGCCAGGCCCACGCGCAGGCCGGTGAACGAGCCCGGCCCCACCGTCACCCCGATGCGGTCCACGCCGTCGAAGCCCCCCGCCTCATCCGCCGCGTCGCGGGCCAGACCGCCCAGCCGCTCCTGATGGCCCTTGGTCATCTGTTCGCTGCGCAGTCCCAGAATGCGCAAACCCGCGCCCGCGTCGACTCCGCCGTCCGCGAACACCCCGGCGACGCAAGCGCCCAGCGCCGTATCGATGACCATGACCTTCATGGCCTGTCCCTAGCGCGTCGTTCAGGCCGCCGCCAGCGGCGCCGGTTCGGCCAGAGCCTGAACCACCCGCGTCAGGGCGCGACGCACCTCGGGGTCGGCGATACGGGGGAAGGCGTCGGCCAGACCCCGCCCCTCGACGCTGCCCAGCAGCGCCGCCGCCGGATTCTCCGTCTCGACCGCATCCGGCCGGACGGGAAAGAAGTCGGCCACCGAACAGCCCAAGGCCGTCGCCACCTGATGCAGACGCGACGCCGAGACCCGGTTGGCGCCCGCCTCATACTTCTGAACCTGCTGGAAGCTGACGCCCAGCTCGCGCGCCAGCGCCGACTGCGACAGGCCCAGGGCGGACCGTCGGGCGGCGATCCTCAAGCCGACGGCCTGGTCGATCTGTTGAACGCTGCGGGACATGACGACGCCTCCGATTGCAATCACAACGTTTCACAACCCGCCGCAGAACGCAACTATTTCGTTTCATTCCTCATCAAGACGCGCCGTTACAGCCGACACCGCACGCACGGCTGCGCGCGCCATGCGCTCGATTCCGTCCAGCCCGCCCGCGCCGCGCACGATGATCTCGTCCTCGTCGGCGCGCTCATAGATCCGCACCCGCACGTGGCCGTCTTCGGTCTCGATCACGCATCCCTGGTCCCGCCGCGGCCAGCGCCCGGGCGCGTACTCCAGCACCGTCCCCGCCGCCGCCCAGGGCGCCAGTTCATCGGTCTCCAGCCGGAGGCGCCGGCGGTCGGCGACCGCGCCGTCGAACGCCCGCCCCCGCGCCTCAAGGCCGCGCACGTCCCGCGTCGGTATCGGCGTCGCCGGCGCGCCCAGCATAGCCAGAGCCAGATCCTCGGGCGTCATGTCCAGCGCCCCGGTCAGGCGTCGCTGCACGTCGGGCCGGAACAGGCCGGGACGCTTGCCGGCTTCATAGAGACCCCAGCCCTGGCTAGTCATGCCGATCTTCTGGCCGGCCTCGGCCTGGCTCAAGCCGCGTTCGCGGCGCAAGGCCGCCAGGGCCTCGCCCAGAAGGCGGGCCTCATTTTCGGTCTGATCGTCTGATGCGCGCATGACGTCACCATGCCCCGCGCCGTCGCCCGGCGCGAGCGTTTCATGTGAAACGCCCTCGAACGGATCAGAGCACCTGTTCGACGCTCGTCACCTCGGGAACATAGTGGCGCATCATCTGCTCCACCCCGGCCTTCAGCGTGGCCGAGGACGACGGACAGCCGGCGCAGGCGCCGCGCATCCGAAGGCGCAGAACCCCGGTGTCTTCGTCGAAATGATCGAACAGGATGTCGCCGCCGTCCTGGGCCACGGCCGGACGGATGCGGCTGTCCAACAGGCCCTTGATCTCGGCCACGATCTCGCTGTCCGGCGCGCCGTCGTCATCGACCGCCGCCGCGCCCGCCCGCACCAGCGGCGCGCCCGAGACGAAATGATCCATCACCACCGACAGGATCGGCGCCTTCATCGCCGGCCAGTCCGGGCCGTCCGCCGCGCGCGTGACCGACACGTAGTCGGCGCCGAAGAAGACGCCCTCGACGCCTTCCAGCTCGAACAGAGCCTCGGCCAGGGGCGAGGCCGCCGCCTCGTCGATGGTGCGGTATTCCAGAACCTCGTCCGTCGCGACCTCGCGGCCGGGCAGGAACTTCAGGACGTTCGGATTGGGCGTGGCTTCGGTCTGGATGAACATGGCCCGCAGATGCGCCCTGACGCGCGCCGGTTCAAGAGCCCCGCCGCCCGGCCTCTTGCGCTTTCATGCAAGGTCACGCTTGCGCTTCGTCCGCGACGCCCCCACCGTGCGCCCCATCTCCGGTCGCTCCCGGCCGGCGAGTTCTTAGTCTGACGGGCGCGCCCGTCGCCTGCCGGAGCCCCCCTCATGTCCCGCCTGACTCTCGCCGCCGCTGTCGCGGCCCTGACCGTTTGCGCCGCCCCCGCCTTCGCACAGGACGCCCCGCCAGCGCCGCCGGCCGCCGCGCCTGCGCCCGCCCGCACCCCCTCGCCGGAAGAAGCCGCCTTTGAAGCCAGGGGCGAGGCCTTCAACGCCGAGGCCGAGCGGATGAAGGCCGAACTGGACGCCGTAATCGAGGATCCGGCTCTGGACGCCGAGACCAAGAAGACCCGTACCGACGCCATCATCACCCGCTACGAACCCGCCTTCAACGCCTTCGCCGACGACCTGGGCGCCTTCTTCCGCACCTTCGCCGAGAAGCCAGAGAACGCCGAGAAGAAGACCGAAATCCTGGCCGCCGCCGAAGCCGCCCCGGCCCAGATCCGCGCCATTCCGGCCCAGATCCGTCAAGCCGTCGCCCAGGCCGTGACCGCTCCGCCTGCTCCCGCCGCTGCGGACTGATCCCACGGATTGTGGCGTCGTCTTTCGCGCCTTACCGCGATTTCACTTGAGCGTTCGCGCCCTTCGGCGGACCTTGCAGCGTCCGCCGAAGGAGCTTCCCATGGTCCGCGCCCTCTCGCTCGCCCCCCTCTCGCTCGCCGCCGCCCTCGCCTTGCTGCCGGTTTCCGCTGCGGTGGCTGAGGAACAGAAAACCTCCGCTGATATCCAGCTCGAAAACGCCGCCGCCGCCTTCGAGCAGAAGATGGAGGAATTCGGCGCGCGCGCTGAACGCATCCAGGCGGACGAGAACCTGACCGAGACCCAGAAAGGCCTGCGTGTCGCGGCTCTGTGGTCCGACTATCAACCGCACGTGGTCGATTTTACCGCCGAGGCGACCCGCCAGGCCGGCCTGATCGCCGAAGCCGCACTGGCCGAGATCGACGTCGAGGCGATCGTCCGCGAGGCCATGGCCGGCGTCGAACCTGCGATCGAAGGCATGGCGACCAACGGCGCCTGGGCCCAGGCTGACCCGGAACAGATGATCACCTACGGGCTGATCGCCCAGTACGGCATGGATCAGGCCCTGGACGCCATGGACGAAGTCGAGGCCGCCCTGACCGTTCCGCCGACGCCGCCGATCCCGGCCGAAATCTGACGTCGGCGCCCGCGACGGCTTGACGCAGAACGCACCGGGCCCGAAAGGGCCTTATGGCCGCGCTTCCCGTTGATCCGCATCTGTATCTGGCCTTTCTCGGCGTCATGGCCGTGATGGCCGTTACGCCGGGCCCGGCCAACATCTTCGCCGTCGCCACAGGCATGGATAAGGGCAAGGCCGCCGCCCTGACCGCCGTCCTGGGCATGAACGCGGCCACCCTGGTCTGGTTCGCCGCCGCCGCCCTGGGCCTGGGCGCGCTGGTCGCGGCCTTTCCTCAGGTCTTCCGCATCATCGCCGTCCTGGGCGCCCTCTATGTCGCCTGGCTGGGGATCAAGGCCCTGCACGGGGCCTTCAACACCGCCGCCGAACCCGATCACGCCCAGGTCCGGCGCGGCCGCAACGCCCTGATCGACGGCTTCATGGTCCAGATCGCCAATCCCAAGGCCATCCTCTTCTTCACCGCCGTCCTGCCGCCTTTCCTCGATGTCAGCCGCCCCGTCGCGCCGCAGCTGGCCCTGTTCGCCGTCGGCACGATCAGCCTCGATCTTCTGGGCATGTCCGCCTACGGCCTGGGCGGGGCGGCTCTGGCGCGACAGATGACCGCGCCGCGCTTCCGCAAGGGTTTCGGCATTGTGGTCGGATGCCTTCTGCTCCTCGCCGCCGTTCTCATCGTCTCGCGTCTGTGATGGGTGCGGGATGAGCGGTTTGGAACTTGACCATTCACCCCTCGTTCAGACCGACGGGCGTTCAATGAACGCTCAAGGAGAGTTTTCCATGATGAAGCTTCGCAAAACCCCGGTGCTGATCGCCCTGGCGGGCGCGCTCGCCCTGGGCGCCTGCGCGACGGCCACCCCCTATCAGCCGATCGGCTCGAAGGGTCAGGGCGGCTATGCCGAGCAGCGCCTGGAGTCCAACCGCTACGCCGTCAGCTTCTCGGGCAATTCGGTCACCTCGCGCGACCAGGTCGAGATGTCCCTGCTGCTGCGCTCGGCCGAACTGACGGTCGAGAACGGCTACGACTGGTTCGCCACCGTCACCCGCGCCACCGACCGCGATACCCGGTTCTACACCACGCCGGATCCCTTTTACTACGACCGCTACGGTCCCTACTGGGGTCCGTCCTGGCGCTTCTACCAGCGCGGCTACTGGAGCACCTGGGATCCCTACTGGGGCCGGGAGCGCGATATCCGTCAGGTCGACCGCTATGAGGCCACGGCCGAGATCGTCATGGGCCGCGGTCCCAAGCCCGCCGGCGACCCCAACGCCTTCGACGCCCGCGAGGTCATCAACAACCTCGGCTCGCGCGTGACCCGTCCGGCTTCTTAAGCGGGCCGCTAACGCTCGCGACTTGAGCGGCGCTAGATATGACAACGCCCGCTTCCGGCGACGGAGGCGGGCGTTGCTGCATCAGGCGACGGAGGCGGGCGTTGCTGCATCAGGCGCTTGGCCTCAGCCGATGCGCGGGTTCTTCAGGCGGCGCTTGTTCGCGTGGGTCGCCGGGGCCGTGCCCAGGGCCTCGGGCACCTCGCCCTTGAAATAGAAGCGTTGCCACGCCTCCTTGGCCGCGTCGGGGTCGCCCGAGGCCAGGCGGGTGTTGAAGTCGGTGCGCGAGCGGTTCCAGGCCTCGAACTGCCCCTTCATGCCGGGGTTGGACTCCAGCGAACGGATCACCGGCTCGAACTGCTCCACCTTGCGGTGCTCGACCGGCAGGATGAAGCAGAAGGGCTCGCCCTTCTCGAACTTGACCCGGCCCGGCCGCGTGAAGATCCAGTTCATGGTGAAGGGGAAGGGCAGCCAGTCCGTCTCGATCAGGCCGCTCAGCGGCTGCATGCCGTCCTTGACGTGGTTGGGCGAGCCCTGCGCGATCAGGCCCCAGCCCGGCGGCGTACGGAACAGATACTGCGGATGCATGGTCAGCACCCCGCGCGAGAAGTGCGAGCTGACAAAGTGATCCAGCTCGGGCTGCGGCCGGTCCGGCGTGATCTTGATATCGGTCTGCGACGGCCCGCCGTTCCACTCGGCCGTGAAGCCGAAGGGACACAGGATCTCCCACCCCGTGGTGTTGGCCATGGTCAGCGGCAGACAGCGATAGGGGTGACGGCTGGCGAAGGCGTCCATCCAGTTGCGCGACTGGCGGCCCGGCACCAGGTCGCACGGACGCGCATTCATCGGATAGCATTCCAGTTCCAAGACGCGGCTCCCAAGCTTGACGAATAAGGCGGCGACCCTGAGGGTCGGCTTCCTCCCCTATCGCCCTCGCCGCCCGCCCGACAAGACCGAGATGACCGCCATCGCCGCCGATCCCGCCTCCGACGTCCTGCACGAGCCCGCGTATGACCGCGCCCGCCTGCTGGCCTGGATGGCCGAGCACGGGATCGAACAGGCCACCCACGACCACCCGGCCGTCTTCCGCGTCGAGGAAGGGCTGGACCTCAAGGCCGACCTGCCGGGCCTGCACACCAAGAACCTGTTCCTCAAGGACAAGAAGGGTCGCCTGTGGCTGATCTCGGCGGCCCAGGACACGGTCATCGACCTGAAGCGCGCCCACCGCGCCATGGGCTCGGACCGCCTGTCCTTCGGCAATGAGACCCTGCTGTGGGAGACGTTGGGCGTGCGCCCCGGCTCGGTCACAGCGCTGGGCCTGATCAACGATGCGGACCGCCGTGTGACCTTCGTGCTGGACCGCCGCCTGTGGGAGGCGGCCGTCGTCAACTTCCACCCCCTGGCCAATACGGCGACCACCGCCCTGAGCCAGGACAGCTTCCGCCGCGTCCTAGCGCTGCTGGACCGCGAGCCGATCGTAGTGGACTTCGACGCGCTGGACTGAACGGCGACTTCGCAGACTGTAGGCTATGTCTGGAATCGACCCGTTGCGGACATTAGCCCTTTCGCGTTCACTGAAGACATGGCCGACGACATTGATCGATCAGGAAATGCTATCCGCGACCATGTGTTCAGCGCGCTGAAGCAGGTCACCATGTGCGCGGCCCCAATCACCGACACAACGGAACTGTATTACGATCTGGGTCTGGCCGGTGAGGATCTGGGCGATGCCATCGATGCGATTAGGGAGCCGTTCGGCACTGACTTCAGCCTCATGGACTTGAGGAAATACGCGCCAAACGAGGTAGCACATAACTTCGGCCTGAACCTCGTTCGAGAGTTTCGCGAATGGCGCGGCGAGCGAACCTATCGCAGTCTGACGGTTGGAAGCCTTATCACGGCGGTTCAAGCCGGATCTTGGAACGACCGCTAACCACCCTCTGCAGACCCCAACCGCTTCCGTCTGTGAACCGCCCGCCCTGGAAAGTCCCGTTTCCCGGAATCGCCCTGTCTAAGGGGCGCGCCGAGGCGTAATATCGCTGTTCTCGACTTCATCACGCGCGCCTGTGCGGCGGACGTTCATCGCGTCAGGCCCTGAAAGGGGACGGTGCATGAGACTGTTCTGGAAAGCCTTCGCCGTGGGCGGAGCGGGTCTGGTTCTGGCCGGGCCGATGACCGCCCTCCCTGCGTCCGACGCCGCAACGGCGCTGCGCCTAGAGCGCCTGTTCGGCGGCGTCTGCGGGCCGGGTTCCGCCGGCGGCGCCCTGGCCCGCAGCCTGCTGGTCGCCTCGGCCGTCGCCGCGCCCGCCAGCCAGGCCCAGCCCATCCCTCTCTATCCCGACCTGACGACCTCGCCGTTCAAGGCGAGCACCGACGACGCCGGCGCCCAGGCCTATTTCAGCCAGGGGCTGACGCTGGCCTACGGCTTCAACCACGCCGGGGCCGTGCGCTCCTTCCGCGAGGCGCAGAGCCGCGATCCCGCATGCGCCGCCTGCTGGTGGGGCGAGGCCATGGCCCTGGGCCCCAACATCAACGCTCCGATGGACGAACGCGACCGGGCGGCGGCGCTCAAGGCCCTGAACCGCGCCCTGGTCCTGAGCGCCGGGGCCGCGCCGCACGAGCAGGCGCTGATCGACGCCCTGGGCCTGCGCTATTCCGACGACCCGGCGGCCGACCGCGCCGCCCTGGACGCCGCCTACGCCGACGCCATGCTGGTCGCCGCGCGCCGCTTTCCCGACAACGACGACGTCGCCGTCCTGGCCGCCGAGGCGGCGATGGACACCACGCCGTGGAACTATTGGGAGGCCGACCAGCGCACGCCGATCGGCCGCATCGGCGACGCGATCCGCCTGATCGAGACGGTTCTGGACCGCAGCCCCGACCATCCGCAGGCGGCCCACCTCTATATTCACCTGATGGAGGCCGCCGATCCCGCGCGGGCCGAGGCGGCGGCCGACCGCATGACCGCCTCCCGCCCCGCCAGCGCCGGCCATCTGGTGCACATGCCGGGCCACATCTATCTGCGGCGCGGCCGCTACGCCGAGGCCATGCGCCTGAACCTCGCGGCGGCGCGCGCGGACGAGGCCTTCATCCGCGACACGAACGACGAGAGCCTGGTCCGCTACGGCTACTATCCGCACAACATCCACTTCATCGTCGCCTCGGCCCAGATGGCCGGCGACATGGACACCGCCCTGCGCGAGGCGCGGCGGCTGCGCACGGTGCTGGACTCGGCGACCTCGGCCCGCATCGCCTGGGTCCAGGTCATCGACGCCGCCCCCTATCAGGCCCTGGCCCAGTTCGCCGAACCGCGCGCCGTCCTGGCCGCGCCCGCCCCCGACGCCCGCCTGCCCTACGCCGCCGCCATGCGCCACTACGCCCGCGCCGTCGCCCACGCCCGGTTGCACGACCAGAGAAGCTTCGACCGCGAAATGGCGGCGCTGAACGCGCTGAAGGCCTCCCCCGCCTTGGCCGACATGGTCGCCCAGGGCGTGCCCGCGCCCGATCTTCTGGCCCTGGCCGAGGCCGTGGCCTACGGGCGCATGGCCATGGCGCGCGGCCGCCCCGCCGAGGCGACGGAGCATTATCGCCGCGCCGCCGATCTGGAGGCCGCCCTGCCCTATATGGAGCCCGCCTTCTGGTACTATCCGGTGCATCAGTCGCTGGGCGCGGCCCTCTATCAGGCCGGGCGCCCGGACCTGGCCGCCGACGCCTTCCGCCTGGCCCTGGCCCAGACCCCGAACAACGGCTGGGCCCTCTACGGCCTGGCCCGCGCCGAAGCCGCCCAGGGCCGCGCCGCCGAAGCCGCCGCCGCGGATCAGGCCCTCAAGACCGCCTGGCTGGGCGACGCCCGCTGGCTGCGGATGGACCGGCTATAGGGTTGCGCCCCGTTCTGACGCACCCGCCTGCTACGGCATGACGAAGCCGCCTCTCTTTCTTCCTTCTCCCCTTGTGGGAGAAGGATGCTGGGTCGTCATCCATTTCGGCGACAGGGAGATTTCAGACGATTCAGACGAATTGGACTCTGTTTTTTCCGCTCTCCTCGCCTTCGCCTGCGGCAAGGCGCGCTTTCGGCTTGATGGCGAGGCATCCCGACGCCATCTGATCCGTTACCTTCCTTCGACCCCCAAGCGGACCCGACCATGACCTTCGCCGACCCGTCCCTGACCACCCCGCCCGACCTGATCAAGGACGGCACGGACGCCTCCTTCATGACCGATGTGATCGAGGCCTCGAAGCATCAGCCGGTCATCGTCGACTTCTGGGCCACCTGGTGCGGCCCGTGCCGGACGCTCGGCCCCGCGCTGGAGAAGGCCGTGCGCGCCGCCAAGGGGGCGGTGAAGATGGTCAAGATCGACGTCGACGCCAACCCGGCCTATGCGGGCCAGCTGCGGGTGCAGTCGATCCCGACCGTCTACGCCTTCGTCAACGGCCAGCCGGTCGACGGCTTCCAGGGCGCCATTCCCGACAGCCAGATCAAGGCCTTCATCGACAAGCTGACCGGCGGAGAAGGCGTCAACACCGACGTCGAGCAACTGCTGTCGCTGGGCGAGGAATCGCTGGGTCTCAGCGATCTGGGCGGCGCCGCCCAGGCCTTCGCCCACGTCCTGACGATGGAGCCGGACAACCAGAAGGCCATCGCCGGCATGGCCCGCGTCTATCTGGCTGAGGGCGACGCCGAACAGGCGGCCCAGACCAGCGCCATGGCCCCCGCAGATTCCACCGAGCCGACGGTCCAGGCCGTGCGCGCCCAGCTGTCGCTGGCCTCGGCCGCCCCGACGGGCGCGACCGCCGAGCTGGAGGCCCGGCTGGCCGCGAACAAGAACGACCACGAGGCCCGCTTCGACCTGGCCCAGGCCCTGGCCTCGGCGGGCGATCTGAAAGGGGCGGTCGACCACCTGCTGACCATCGTCCAGGCCGAGCGCGAGTGGAACGACCAGGCGGCGCGCAAGCAACTGCTGACGGTGTTCGAGGCCGCCGGCCCCAACAGCGAAGTCGCCCGCGACGGCCGACGACGCCTGTCCTCCATCCTGTTCTCCTAACGGCGCGATCATGGCTCAGGGCTACGTCAAGGCCAGCGAACTTCCCCAGGTGATCCCGGTCTTTCCGCTGCCGGGCTCCATCCTCCTGGCGCGGGGACAGCTGCCGCTGAACGTGTTCGAGCCGCGCTATCTGAACATGGTGGACGACGCCATGGCGGGCGACCGGATGATCGGCCTGATCCAGCCGGTCGGCCCCGCGGGCCTGCGCCCGCCCCTGACCCGCGTCGGCTGCGCCGGACGGATCACCAGCTTCGCCGAGACGTCGGACGGGCGCTATCTGATCACCCTGACCGGAGTGTGCCGCTTCGCCGTGGCGACCGAGATGCAGGTCCGCACCCCCTATCGCCAGGCGCGGGTCGACTTCCTGCCCTATGAGGCGGACCTGCGCGCCCCGGACCCGGCCGAGGATTTCGACCGCGAGCCCTTCCTCTCGGCCCTGGCGCCCTATCTGGCGGGACGCGGCATGGACATCGACTGGGACACGGCCCGCGCCGCGCCGCAGGAGGCCCTGATCAACAGCCTGGCCATGGCCCTGCCGTTTGATCCGCCCGAGAAACAGGCCCTGCTGGAGGCCCTGACCCTGACCGAGCGCGAAGCGGCCCTAACCGCCCTCCTGCGCATCGAAGCCGTCGCCCCCGACGACGACGAACCGGGTCCGGCGATGCAGTAGTCTGAGCGCGCCCAACGCGATAAACACACGACCAACAGAACAGGGCGCCCGACGCCCTCAAGCAGCGAGCGCCCGCGGCGCGAGCGATAGGGCGCAAACTTCCTCAAACAGTGAGCGCCCGCGGCGCGAACGATAGGAAACTAAAAAGATCATGAGCGACGCCTTCAACACCCCCGTCTCGGTCGATCCCCGCCTGCTGGAGGTGCTGGTCTGCCCGGTCACGCGCGGCCGCCTGACCTATGACCGCGAGCGCAACGAACTGGTCTCGGCGGGCGCCAAGCTGGCCTTCCCCATCCGCGACGGCGTGCCGATCATGCTGGCCGAAGACGCCCGCCCGCTGGACTGAACCTTACGTCGCGCTTAGGCGACGCCCCGCTTTCCTCATCGCGCCCTTATGGCCGTCGGGTGTTTCTTCGTCTCATGAAGGAGCCCCTCATGAGCCGCCGCGCCCTGCTGAACCAGTCGCTGAGCCGCCCAAGCCCGCCCGCACCCGGCGTCTGGCGCATGGTCCAGACCGTGCTGGCCCTCTACCTGGGCTGCACGCCTCGCAACGGGAGCCGCCCGCGATGATGAGCGGCTATCCCGACGGGCGCCCCGCCGCCCCTCACCGCCCGCGCGCCTATGGCGTCGTCGCCCGCGACGGCGGCTGGTGCGTCACCCTGGACGGCTGCGTCACCCGCCCCTTCAAGAACCGCGAGGCCGCCGCGCGCATCGCCCGCCAGCTACAGCGTCAGGCTGACGGCCTGCTCCAGACCGAGCCCCGCTCATGACCGCCGCCCGCGCCAAGGCCCGGCCCGTCCCGTTCGAAATTCGCCGCCTGGGCCGCGTCTGGCGCCTGACCTCTTCGGACGGGCTCTTCTTCGGCCTGTTCCAGAACCGGGCCTCGGCCCTGCGCTGCGCGGTGGAAGAGGCCGACCGCCGCGACGACGCCGACGTGCTGCTGCACGCCCACGACTGAGCCGAGCAGGCTCTCTTACAAGCTCTCGCCGCGCAGCAGGCGAGGCAGATCCCCCGTCGCCCCGCCGGCTTCATGCATGAAGGCGCGGCGCAGGGGGGCGATGCGGTTTACCGCCGCCATGCCCAGATCACGGGCCAGCCGCACCGGGGCGATGTCGTTGGAGAACAGACGCACGAAGCCGTCGAACCCCGCCGCCAGCGCCGCATTGTCGAACCGGCGCCAGCGGGCGTAGCGCTCCAGCACCAGTTCCGAGCCGATGTCCTCGCCGATGCGCGCAGCCTCGGCCAGCACCTCGGACAGGGCGGCGACGTCCTTCAGGCCCATGTTTAGCCCCTGCCCCGCCACCGGATGAACGCCATGGGCCGCATCGCCGATGATGGCTATGCGCGGCGCCGTCAGCCCCTCGGCCAGCTGCAGCGACAGAGGATAGACGAAGCGCGGCCCCTCGATCGTCAGCCCGCCCAGGAAGTCGCCGAACCGCCGCGTCATATGGGCGTGGAAAGCCTCGTTCGAGGCCGAGCGCAACGCCTCGCCCCGGCGGGTGCTTTCCGTCCAGACCAGATTGGCCCGGTTCTCCGTCAGCGGCAGGATGGCGAAGGGGCCGTCCGGCAGGAAATACTCATGGGCGACGTTGCCGTGCGGCTTCTCCATGCGGACGGTGCAAACCACGCCGCTCTGCTGATAGGTCCAGCCGAAAACGTCTATGCCCGCCGCGCGGCGCACGGTCGAGTTGCGGCCCTCGGCCCCGATCACAAGCGGCGCCGACAGGGTGGAGCCGTCCTTCAGCGTCACCGTCGCCCGCCCCGGCCCGACGGCCACATCGGCCACGGCGGCGGGGGCGCGGACTTCCAGCCCCTGCGCCTGGACCAGCTCGGCCAGCGCAGAACGCAAGCGGCGGTTCTCGACCATATAGCCCAGCGGCTCGCCGCCGTTGCGGTCGCCGATCTCATCTGCGTCGAAGCGGATATAGGCGGCCGAGGGCTTGCGGCTGGCCGCGCCGGGACGGCGGCCGTCCGTCACCAGAATGCGGTCCATGCGGCAGGCGTGCGGCTCCAGAGCCTCGCCCAGCCCCAGGGCCTTCAACATGCGGAAGTTAGCGTAGGAGATCGCCGTCGCCCGCCCGTCGAACGTCGGCGCCAGCTGGGCGTCAAAGGGCTGAGGGTCCACCATGACGGGCCGCAGGCCGCCCTGCGCCGTCGCCAGCGCAAAGGTCGCTCCGACCAAGCCTGCGCCGGCGATGATGATGTCGTAGTCGTCCGATCCGCTCATGCTGTCGTTCTAGGCCCCTATCGCGCGTCACGCCACCTCAAGCCCGCAGGCGCACTGGGACATAAGGGCTCATCCGCGCCAGCAAAGACCGGGCTGGTAAATGCCGCTTTAACCTTATGCGAGGCACTAAGGGCCAGAGTCCCGTTTTCAGAGGTCCGCCTTCATGTCCGCCGCCCTCGCGCTCGGCCATCGCGTCTGGAGCACCGCCCGCATCGTCTGGGCGGCGCCCTTCGCCGTGCGGTTCAGGGGGGTGCTGCAGGCCATGCTGGCCGCCCTTCTGCTGGTGGCCCTGATCTCGTGGAACCCGGCCGATCCCAGCTGGAACGCCGCATCGGCGCAAGCGCCGACCAACTGGCTGGGCGGGGCGGGCGCGACCTTCGCCGACCTGATCATGCAGTCGCTGGGGCTGGCGGCGTGGCCCGCCGTTCTGCTGGTGATCGCCTTCGGGCTGGCGGTGGCCATCGGCGACGCCCTGCAGCACCGGCTGCAGCCGACCCCGTTCAAGATCTTCTGCGCCGTCGCGGGCGTGCTGCTGATGTCGGCCGCCCTGTCGGCCCCCGCGGCGCCCGCGAAATGGCCGCTGGCGGCGGGCATGGGCGGACTGTGGGGCGACGCCGTCACCGGCCTGGCCGCCAACGGCCTGGGCGCTCTGAAGGTGCCGGGCGCGCGCATCATCCTGGGCTTTCTCTTCGTGATCCTGGCGTTGTGGAGCCTGGCCTACACCGTGGGGCTGCGCCTGCGCGATTTCACCGACACCGCAGGCTGGGCCGCCCAGAAGGGCGCCGAGGTCCGCGCCGTCCGACCGGCCAAGGCCGCCAAGCCGGGCAAGACCCCGCGCGCCGTCGCCGAGGCCGCCGTCCCGGCCCGCAAGCCGCGCCATCGCCTGCCCGAAGCCGACGACATGGAGGCCGACGGCCCCCTCGCCGCACCTGCCCAATCTTCCGCTCAAGCCGCCTTCGCGCCCCCGTCCGAAGCTCACGACGACGCGGACGCCTATGCCGACGAGGCCGACGCCTACACCCCGCCGTGGGCGGATGCGGCCCCCGCCCCCATCGCCCCGCCCTCGGCCCGCACCAACCGACCGGCCGAGCCCAAGGTCGCGGCCGTCAAGGCGCCCAAGCCCGTCCGCAGCGACGCGGACCAACAGGCCTTCGACTTCGCCAATGAGGGCGGCTTCGAACTGCCCCCGCTGGGCATTCTGGCCAAACCCGGCCAGCGCGGCGGCGCCGTCGACGAGGAATCGCTGAAGGCCAACGCCAAGATGCTGGAGGGCGTGCTTCAGGAGTTCGGCGTGCGCGGCCAGATCGATCAGATCCGCCCCGGTCCCGTCGTCACCCTGTACGAACTGGTGCCCGCGCCCGGCGTGAAGCACGGCCGCGTCGTGGCCCTGGCCGACGACATCGCCCGCTCCATGTCCGCCCGCGCCTGCCGCATCAGCGTGGTTCAGGGCCGCAACGCCATCGGCATCGAACTGCCCAACGCCAAGCGCGAGACGGTCTTCCTGCGCGACCTGCTGGCCTCCGGCGAGTACGACAAGAAGAGCCATCTGCTGCCGCTGGCGCTGGGCGAGACCATCGGCGGCGAGCCTTACGTCGCCGACCTGGCGCGGATGCCCCACCTGCTGATCGCGGGCACCACCGGCTCGGGCAAGTCGGTCGGGGTCAACGCCATGATCCTGTCGATCCTGTATCGTCACTCCCCCGCCGAGTGCCGCTTCATCATGATCGACCCCAAGATGCTGGAGCTGTCGGTCTATGACGGCATTCCGCATCTGCTGGCGCCGGTCGTGACCGATCCCAAGAAGGCGGTCGTGGCCCTGAAGTGGACCGTGCGCGAGATGGAGGACCGCTATCGCCGGATGTCCAAGCTCGGCGTCCGCAACGTCGCCAGCTACAACGAGCGCGCCCGCGAGGCGCAGGAAAAGGGCGAGCATTTCGAACGCACCGTCCAGACCGGCTTCGACGAACAGGGCCGCCCGGTCTATGAGTCCGAGAAGATCCGCCCTGAGCCCATGCCCTATCTGGTCGTGGTCATGGACGAGATGGCCGACCTGATGCTGGTCGCGGGTAAGGACGTGGAAGGCGCGGTTCAGCGTCTGGCCCAGATGGCGCGCGCGGCGGGCATCCACCTGATCATGGCGACGCAGCGCCCGTCGGTGGACGTCATCACCGGCACCATCAAGGCCAACTTCCCGACCCGAATCTCCTTCCAGGTCACGTCGAAGATCGACAGCCGCACCATCCTGGGCGAACAGGGCGGCGAGCAGCTGCTGGGTCAGGGCGACATGCTCTATATGGCGGGCGGCGGCCGCATCACCCGCCTGCACGGCCCCTTCGTCGGCGATCAAGAGGTCGAGGACGTCTGCAAACACCTGAAGGCCCAGGCCGAGCCGGAATACCTCGACCTGATCACCGACGAGCCGGACGGAGACGGCGACGGCGCCATGGGCGATGAAGGCGGCGGCACCGGCGATGACCTCTATGACCGCGCCGTGGCCGTGGTCACGCGCGACCGCAAGGCCTCGACCTCCTACGTCCAGCGCCGCCTGCAGATCGGCTACAACCGCGCCGCCACCCTGATCGAACGCATGGAGCAGGAAGGCGTCGTCAGCCCCGCCAACCACGCCGGCAAGCGCGAAGTGCTGGCCGGACCGCCGCCTATGGTTTGATCGGCTTGCAGCCGAAACGGCGGCTTTGCCGCCGGGCGCTATCGCTCGCCGCGCGACGGCTCGCTGCTTCAGCGCCAATCGCGCGCGACGAGGAACAACACGCCTCGGCTGACGCTTAAACGCCTCACGTCCTCAAGCAGCGAGCCGCCGCGCGGCGAGCGCTAGGACACTAAAACAATGAACACCGCTTCATCGGAGCGCCGGAATATGGTCAGGCTGGCGTCATCAGCCTGCCGGATGAAGCCCCCACCCTCAATCGGGTCGAAAACCGTTCAGAACGGGAGAAGAAAAGACATGAGCATTTCCCGCCGCGCCTTCGGCCTCGGCTCCGCCGCCCTGGTCGCGCTCGCCGCCGCCCCCGCCGCTGTCCTGGCGCAGGCCGGGCTGTCGGCCGACGACCAGGCCGTCCTGCGTCAGGCCCAGACCTATCTGACCGCCATGACCACGGCCCAGGGAACGTTCGTCGAGACCGGGCCGAACAATCAGCGCCGCACCGGCCGCTATTATCTGCAACGCCCCGGCAAGATGCGGTTCGAGTACACCGAGCCTGCGGGCCTGCTGGTCGTCGCCGACGGCAATAACGTCAGCCGTTGGGATCCGCGCCTGAACGTCTTCCGCCAGGCGCCGCTGGGCCAGACCCCGCTGTCCACCTTCCTGGCGCGCGAGGTCCGGCTGGATCAGGGCGTGAAGATCGACCGGATCACGCGCATGGACTCCGGCGCCTTCGCCATCACGGCCCGCGACGCGCGCCGTCCCAACGAAGGCTCGGTCATCCTGGCCTTCGCCGGTTCGCCCGTGCGGCTGCAGGAATGGACCATCACCGACTCGCAAGGCTCGCGTACGCGGGTCCAGCTGACCACGCTGCAACCGGCTCCGGGCCTGGCCGCCAGCCTGTTCCAGCTGCGCGACCCGACCCGTCGCAACCGCCGCAACTGATTTGTCGCGAAAAAAGAAGCGGGGCGATTTTGTGACAGTTTGACCTTTTTCGCTTGGCGTGACACTTTGAACACAGGACGGCGGCGGCCGTCCCGCCCGCCACGGATTCATCCCCGCCTGGCGGCGAGAGAGACGAACTTCATGCGCCCGGACCTGGCTCCGGGCGCTTTTTTAATACGCGCGACAACCGGCTTAGACCCCGCCCCGCCAAGCTGCTAAGCCCGCTTGCATGAGCCTTCGCATCGTCACCTGGAACATCAACTCGGTCCGCCTGCGCATCGATCAGGTCGCCCGCTTCGTCGCCGAGAACGCCCCGGACGTCCTGTGCCTGCAGGAGATCAAATGCACCGAGGACCAGTTTCCGCGTCAGGCCTTCATCGACATGGGCCTGCCCTACCTGCGGATCGGCGGCCAGAAGGGCTGGCACGGGGTGGCCATCGCCAGCCGCCTGCCCATCGTCGACAGCCCCAAGCTGGATGTCTGCCGCGAAGGCCACGCCCGCTGCGTTTCGGCCGTGGTCGAGGGCGTCGAGGTGCAGAACTTCTACATACCGGCGGGCGGCGACCTGCCGGACCGGGCGCTGAACCCCAAGTTCGATCACAAGATGGACTTCTATGAGCGGCTGACCGCCGAGATGAAGACCCGCGACCGCCAGCGGCCGCTGGTCCTGGCCGGAGACTTCAACATCGCGCCGGGCGAGAACGACGTCTGGAACCACCGCTTCATGTCCAAGGTGGTCAGCCACACCCCCGGCGAGGTCGAGACCCTGTACCGGCTTCAGGAGGCGGGCGGTTTCGCCGATGTGGTGCGCGACCAGATCCCCGACCCGGTCAAGCTGGCCAGCTGGTGGAGCTATCGCGCCAAGGATTTCCGCAAGTCGAACCGGGGCCTGCGGCTGGACCACCTGTGGACCTCGCCCGGCCTGACGCCCGCCGTAGTCCAGGGCAGCGCCCGCATCCTGGACACGGTGCGCGAATGGGAACGGCCCAGCGACCACGCTCCGGTCGTGATGGACCTGGACGTCTGAAGCCGCCTCAGAAGGGGAAGAAGATCGGGATGGCGACCATGGCCGCCGCCCAGGTGATCAGGTTCAGCGGCGTGCCGACCCGGACGAAGTCCATGTAGCTGTAGCCGCCCATCTGATAGACGAGGACGTTGGTCTGATAGCCGAAGGGCGTGGCGAAGGCGGCCGAGGCGGCCATCATCACCGCCACCAGGAAGGGGCGCGGATCGACCCCCAGGCTCTCGGCCAGGGCGACCGCGATCGGCGTCACCAGCACCGCCACCGTGGCGTTGGACAGAAGCTCAGTCGCGAACAGGGTCACGCCGTAGAGCACGATCAGGGCGCCCAGCGGCCCGAACGGGCGGATCACCTCGATCAGCAGGCCCGCCCCTTGCGCCGCCAGCCCCGTCACCTCGATCGCCGTGCCGACCACCACCATGCCGGCGATCAGCAGCAGGATGTCCGGCTTCAGGCCCGAATAGGCCTCTTCCGGCGTCAGCACGCCTAGCAGGATCAGGGCCACCGCTCCGGCGAAGGCCGCCGCCGCGATCGGCGCGATCCCCAGCCCCGCCGCCGCCACCACCAGGACGAAGACCGCCAGGGCGATCAGCGCCCGCTTCCATTGCAAGGGCCGGTCGGCCGAGGCGTAGAGGTCGACGTCGCCCAGATGGGCGTCGCCGGTGCCGTCGCGCTGGCTTCGGCTTTCGCCCAGACGGGTCAGGGACGGCAGGGAGAAGGGCAGACGCCACCGCCCCTGACGCGAGGCCTTTTCGGCCTGGGCTTCCGCCTCCTGTCGCTCGCGTTCGGCCTCGGCCTCTTCTTCGGCGGTCGCCGTACGGCCCAGCTGGCGCGCGCCGAAGAAATAGAGCCACAGACCCCCGACCAGGGCGATGACCAGGCCCACGGGCGTGATCTCGAACAGGCTGAACACCGGCTGACCGGCGTTGCGCGCCATGTCGTTGACCAGCAGATTGGTCGAGGTGCCGATCAGGGTCAGCAGCCCGCCCATCACCGTCACATGGCTGAGCGGCATCAGGAACCGCTTGGGCGACAGCTTCAGCGACTTGGCCATGTCGCGCACGACCGGCGCGGCCAGCACCACCACCGGCGTATTGTTCAGGAAACCGCCGACCGAGCCGCACAGGCCGATCACCACCCAGATGCCCGTCGCGCCGAAACGCCGACACAAGGACGTCGCCTTGCGGATCATCAACCCCAGCAGGCCGGACAGCTCGATGGCGTAGGCGATGACGAACAGCCCGGCCAGGGCGATGACCGCCGGGCTGGCGAAGGCGCTCTGCACCTCGACCGGGCGCACCACGCCGAACAGCAGCAAGGCCGCCGCGCCGCTGAGCGCCACCACGTCCGAACGCATCCGCCCGTGGATCATCACCCCGACCACGGCGATCAGAACGATAAGCGCGATAATCTGGTCCAGCGTCACCCGCGCAAGACCCCCTCTTTCAGCCCAGCCGCGACCACGATCACGGGTCGGGGCGTCAATCAGCGTTTCCCGTGTTAGGCTGGTTCCATGTCGATCACAACGACCCGTCTCGCCGCGCCGCTCGCCCTCGCGGCGGCCCTGCCGCTTCTGACCTGGTGTCAACGTCCGCCGGAACCGGCCGCGCCTGCGGAGCCGACCCCGCCGCCGACGGTCGTGCTGGACTCCACGCTGAACCGCGCCGCCCTGCTGGCCGCCCTGACCGAGGCCGGAACCGCCCTGGCCGACGGCCAGACCCGCAACGCGGCCCTGACGGGCCGAACGGTGTCGGTGCGCCTGCCCTTCGGCTGCGGCGGCGAGGCGGCCGTCGTCAGCGAGGTCGGCGGCCTGCCTCGCCTCGTTCGCAATGCGGATGGAAGCCTGACGCTGACGGTCATGCCGGAAGACCTGGGCGCGTCGGCGCTGGTCCCCGCAACCCGCGAAGGGGCGGTCGACAAGTGGGAGGCGGTCGAAGGTTTCTGGATCGCCCGGCCATGGAGCGGCCTGGACGCCTGCCCGGCGTCAGCGACTCTGGCCGCCCCCGCCCCGGATCTCGCGCCTTCGCCGGCTCAAACGGCGATCAAAACGCCCGCCGAGGGCAAGACGGCTGAGGCCAAGACCGTTGACGACGTCGCGGCGCCGCCAATCGTCCAGCCCGAACGCAGCGCCGGGCTGGCCGCCGTGTTCGAGACGGGCGGTTCGCGCCTGGGCCGTCGTCAGGGCCAGGCCTATGTCCATGTCATTCGGGGGGAGAAGGGCGTCGCGCCGACGCCGGCGCCGGGCGGCTATGCGCTGCGGCTGGAAGGACGGCTGACCGCCTTCGCGGACGGCAAGGCCGTCCACTGCGTCCAGAAGGACGCCGAAAGCCGTCCGGTCTGCGTCGCCGCGCTGCGGCTGGACCGGCTGGCCTTCGAGGATGGGGCCACGGGCGCCCTTCTCAGCGAATGGCGCCCGCGTTGAGTTTGGCTCAGGCTGCGCCCAGCAGCTTGGCGCCGGCCAGCACGCCCAGAAGGATCAGGGTGACGCTGCCGGTGAAGACGACGATGCCTTCGAACGAGAAGCTCGAAGCGCGGGGATGCACGAGTTTCATGACTTGGTTCCTTTCGGCGGGGGAGTTCCGAACGGTCTCAAGATAGGAAGCGCGGCCGCCGGGGACAAACCACGGTTAGGCCGTCTCAAGTGACTTCAAGTCACCCGAACCTCATCTGCGTCCTCATCTAGCCGTGATTCGGCCACGATCCAGTTGAGGAAGCGCCGCAGCTTGGGTTCGTCCGCCCGCTCGGGCAGGACCACCGCCCAATAGGCCAGATCGTTGGTCAGGGCGTGATCGACCGGCTGGATCAGCCGCCCCTCGCGCAGGTCGTCCGCCGCCAGGGGCGCCGAGGTCAGGGCCACGCCGCGTCCGGACAGGGCCGCCTCCAGCGCCAGATGGCTGTGGCTGAAATGGGGGCCGCGCAGGTGGTTCACCCGGGGATCATCAACCCCGGCGCTCTCGAACCAGGCCTTCCAGCCCATGCGGTCGGCGTAGGGCATGTCGTGCCAGGTCTCATGGATCAGCACCACGTCCAGCAGGTCGGACGGCTCGTTCAACCGCCGCGCGGCGGCGAAGGACGGGGCGCAGACCGGGATCAGCCGCTCATTGACCAGCCGCCGCGCCACCTGGCCCGGATAGGGGCCTTCTCCGTAGCGCAGGGCCACGTCGGCCTCACCGTTCGACAGGTCGGCGATGCGGTCCTCGGCAAAGACGATCAGGTCGAGGTCCGGATTTTCCTCGCTGAAGCGATGCAGGCGCGGCGACAGCCATTTGCTGGCCAGCGACGGCAGGGCGGTGATGCGCAGCTGGCGCGAACGACCCGGCCGCACGGCCTCCAGCGCGCTTTCCAGCCGCTCGAAGGCGTCGGCCACGCCCTGAGCCAGGCGCTTGCCGTCGGCGGTCAGGCGCACCGAACGGTTGAAGCGATCGAACAGGCGCAGGCCCAGCCGCATCTCCAGCGCCTTCACATGGCGGCTGACGGCGCCGGGGGTGACGCCCAGCTCCTCGGCCGCTTCGCGGAAGCTGCCGAGGCGGGCGGCTGCGTCGAACGCCCGAAGCGCCACCAGCGGCGGGGTCGGGCGACGCTCGCTCATCTGGATGTCAGGGCTGGAGGCGGTAGCCGCCGGCGTCGGTCAGCAGCAGACGGGCCTGGCCCGGCTCGACCTCGATCTTCTGACGCAGGCGATAGATGTGGGTTTCCAGGGTGTGGGTGGTGACCCCGGCGTTGTAGCCCCAGACCTCCGTCAGCAGCTCTTCGCGCGACACCGGCTTGGCCCCGGCGCGATAGAGGTATTTGAGGATGTTGGTTTCCTTCTCCGTCAGCCGGACCTTCTTGCCCTTGTCGTCGACCATCAGCTTGGAAGCCGGACGGAACTCATAGGGGCCGACCTGGAAGACGGCGTCCTCGGACTGTTCGTGGCTGCGCAGGTGGGCCCGGATGCGCGCCAGAAGCACCGCAAAGCGGAAGGGCTTGGTGACATAGTCGTTGGCGCCGGAATCGAGGCCGAGGATGGCGTCCGAATCCGATGACTGCGCCGTCAGCATGATGACCGGGGTGGAGACGCCCGCCTTGCGGATCAGGCGACAGGCCTCGCGCCCGTCCATGTCGGGCAGGTCGACGTCGAGCAGGATCAGATCGGCCCGCGCCTCCTTGGCCTGGCGCACGCCATCGGTCGCCGTCGCGGCCTGGGCCGGGCGGAATTCCTCGTGAAGCGCCAACTGCTCGGCCAAGGCCTCGCGCAGGTCGTTGTCGTCATCGATGATCAGAATGGTCTTGGGCGTGCGCATGGTCTCTTTAGAATGGCGAGGCTTGGGCCCGACGCCAAGGGCGCCAAACGCGATATTGCGTCCTAAGAGGCCACAGGGACCATATTTCGTTCCCCGAACAGGGCCGAACCCACCCGAACATGGGTCGCGCCCGCCTCGATCGCCGTCAGATAGTCACCGCTCATGCCCATCGACAGGATCGAGAGGCCGTTGCGCGCAGCGATCGCGGCCAGCAGGGCGAAGTGCGGCGCGGGGTCTTCATCGGCCGGGGGAATGCACATCAGCCCCTCGACCGTCAGGCCGTGAACGTCGCGCGCGGCGGCGATCAGGGCGTCGGCGTCGTCCGACAGCACGCCCGCCTTCTGCGGCTCGGCGCCCGTATTGACCTGAACTAGGACGCGGGGACGACGACCCGTCTTACGCGCGGCGGCGGCCAGGGCGTCGGCGAGGCGTTCGCGATCCAAAGTCTCGATGACGTCGAACAGTTCGACCGCATCTTGCGCCTTATTGGTCTGCAGGGGGCCGATCAGGCGCAGCTCGAGATCCGGCAAGTCGGCGCGGCGCTCGCCCCAGTGGGCCTTGGCCTCCTGCACCCGGTTCTCGCCGAAGACCCGCTGGCCGGTCGCCAGGGCGGCGTCGAGGGCGGCGTCGCCCTGCGTCTTGGACACCGCCGTCAGCACCAGCGAAGCGGGGTCGCGGCCCGCCGCCAAGGCCGCGTCATGGATGCGGCGGCGCACCTCGGCGAAGCGGTCGGCGATGGACGAAACGGCGAAAGCGGGCGTAGTGGCGGTCATGACCCTGTCCGAACTCATGGCCGAGGACGCGCGCACCCTGTGGGCGACGGCCCAGGCCCTGTCGCAGTCTGTAGCCCTCACGGCGGCGCCTGTCAGCCCGCGCCCCCTGCCGCCCCTGCTGTTCTTCACCGACCCCGAGCGCACGCCTCGGCCGTGGGAGACGGCGGCGCGCCTGCCTGCGGGCGCGGGCGTCGTGTACCGCGCCTTCGGCGCCGCCGACGCCGTCGAGACCGGGCTTCGTCTGCGCGAGGCGACGCGGGCGGCGGGCGGACTGCTGCTGGTCGGACTGGACGCCGTCCTGGCCGAGCGGGTGGAGGCCGACGGAGTGCATCTGCCCGAACGCGCCCTGTCCTCGGCCTACGCCCTGTCGGGACGGCGGCCGGACTGGCTGCTGACCGGCGCGGCGCATTCCGAAGCGGCGGTGCGCGGCGCGCGCGACCTGCACGCCCTGGTGCTGTCGCCCGTCTTCACCGCCGGCGGCGCCTCGGCGGCCAAGCCCGCATTAGGGGTAAAAGTCTTCTCCGACCTGGCGGCCCTGGCCTCCTGCCCGGCCTACGCCCTGGGCGGGATCACGGCGCGAAACGCCGAAGCCCTCAGCGAATCAGGTGCGTGCGGTCTGGCGGGCGTGGAAGCGATCCAGACAGCGTTCACCTCTCGCTGAGAGAGGCGCCCAGGATCAGAACTTGAAGATGGTCTCGAGGCGCACGCGCGGGGCGGCGCGGCGGTCGGCGGCGCTTTCAGGCGCGCGGGCCGGATCGACTTCCGGCGAGGCCAGGTTGGCGGCGGCGCCGACGCGCAGGCGCGGGCTGAGGCGGTAATAGGCCCCGGCCTCGACGTCGCCCCAGTCGGCTTCGCGGCCGACGGGCTGGTTCAGGTTGAAGTTCAGGCCCCAGCGGCCGTTCTCGTTCCAACGCAGGCCGCGCCGCTGCGCTGGAGACGCTGGCGTGGCCGAGGATTGAGCGGCGATGTCCGCCAGGCTGACGGCGGGCGCACGGCCACGCGTCTGAGCCGAGGCGTCGTTCGTCATCCCGGCCAGAGCCAGGGCGCCCACGCATCCAGAGATGACGGCGACGAAACGCATTCCACCCACCCAGAAGACCGACTTGAGTCGTCGATCCATCGTTGACGAACCGGAACCATCCGGCCTGGGGATAAGATATGGACTGATGCGCCGGGGTCAACGCGTCAGACGTCCAAGGCGCAGGTTCTCGACGAGTCCGGCGGCGGCTGTGGCGCCTGCGTCACGCCGTCACGGCATTCCCTGATCGATATTGGAGGCTCAGAACGCGGGTTCGCCTTGTCATCGCCCCTTTTCGCCGTGTTATAGAGCGTCGCTGCGGCGCGTGCGTTCGCGGCGACGTCGGACGACGATCCGACGCCGCCCGGCGTCATGGCGTCCAACCCTTTTGCGGAGACACGGAATGGCTCTTGTTCGCGGCGCTGCGGTCGCCCTGATCGCTTCGGGACTGCTGCTCGGCGGCTGCTCCAGCCTGCCCTTCGTCGGCGGCGAGTCCAAGGCCAAGGCGCCTTCGGCCGAAGCTCAGCTGGGTATCGGCGTCAACGCCTATCTGTGGCGCGCCACCCTGGACACCCTGTCCTTCATGCCGCTGGCCAACGCCGATCCGTGGGGCGGCGTCGTCAATTATGACTGGTACGTCAATCCGCAGGCGCCGAACGAGCGCTTCAAGGCGACCGTCTTCATCCTGGATCGCCGCCTGCGCGCCGACGCCCTGAACGTCGCCGTGACCAAGGAAGTCAAGGACGCGGCCGGCGCCTGGGTCTCCGCCCCGGTCGCGGCCCAGACCGAAACCGATCTGGAAAACGCCATCCTGACCAAGGCGCGCCAGCTCAACCTCGCCAACGCGGCCCGTCGCTAAAGTTCGGCCGCCCCTCACCTTTCGTCTTCAACGCGTCCTCAGGCCCGCCTCAAGCTTCGCGCCTGAGGCGCCGCCTCAGGATACGCCGTGGCCCGTTACGAGCCTAAGACCGCCGAACCCCGCCAGCAGGCCCGATGGGCCGAGGCCGACGCCTTTTCGGTGTCCAACGCCGACACCGGCCGTCCGAAATACTACGTCCTGGAGATGTTCCCCTATCCGTCGGGCAACATCCACATGGGCCACGCCCGCAACTATGTGATGGGCGACGTGGTGGCGCGTCACAAGCGGGCGCAGGGTTTCGACGTCCTGCACCCGATGGGCTGGGACGCCTTCGGCATGCCGGCCGAGAACGCGGCCATGGAGCGCGGCGTCCATCCCGGCGACTGGACCTGGTCCAACATCGCCACCATGCGCGACCAGCTGAAGCTGCTGGGCCTGTCGCTGGACTGGTCGCGTGAGTTCGCCACCTGCGACCCCGACTACTACGGCAAGCAGCAGGCCTGGTTCCTGGAGCTGTTCAAGCGCGGCCTGGTCTATCGCAAGGACGGCGTCGTCAACTGGGATCCGGTCGACAACACCGTCCTGGCCAATGAGCAGGTCATCGACGGGCGCGGATGGCGCTCGGGCGCCGTGGTCGAGAAGCGCAAGCTGAACCAGTGGTTCCTGCGCATTACTCAGTATGCGGATGATCTGATTGACGGCCTGGCCGAGCTGGAAGGCCGCTGGCCTGAAAAGGTCCGCCTGATGCAGGAAAACTGGATCGGCCGGTCCAAGGGTCTGCAGATGAAATGGGCCTGGGCGGGCGCCGCCCCGGCTGGTTTCAATGACGGGCTGGAGATCTACACCACCCGCCCGGACACCCTGTTCGGCGCCAGCTTCATGGGTCTGGCCCCCGATCATCCGATCTCGAAGCAACTGGCCGAGGCCGACCCCAAGGTCGCCGCCTTCGTCGCCGAATGCCGCAAGGGCGGCGCCAGCCAGGCCGACATCGAACAGGCCGAGAAGATCGGCTGGGACACGGGGCTGAAGGTCGTCCACCCCTTCACCGGGGCCGAGGTTTCGGTCTGGATCGCCAACTTCATCCTGTCCGACTACGGCACCGGGGCCATCTTCGCCTGCCCGGCGCATGACCAGCGCGACCTGGACTTCGCCCGCAAATACGACCTGCCGGTGATCCCGGTCGTCCGCCCCGAGGGCGCGGGCGACGACTTCGCCGTGGCGGACGAGGCCTATACCGGCCCCGGCTCCATCTTCCATTCCGACTTCCTGAACGGTCTGGACATCGAGGCCGCCAAGGCCGAAGCCATCCGCCGCATCGAGGCCGCCGGAACGGGCGAAGGCGCGACCATCTATCGCCTGCGCGACTGGGGCGTCAGCCGTCAGCGCTACTGGGGCTGCCCCATCCCGGTCATTCACTGCGAGGCCTGCGGCGTCGTGCCGGTTCCGGCCGACCAGTTGCCGGTCGAACTGCCCAAGGACGTCACCTTCGACGTACCGGGCAACCCGCTGGACCGCCATCCGACGTGGAAACACGTCAACTGTCCGTCGTGCGGCGCCGCCGCCCGGCGCGAGACGGACACGCTCGACACCTTCGTCGATTCCAGCTGGTATTTCGCCCGCTTCGCCGATCCCAAGGCGGCCGAGCCGATCAACAAGGCCGCCGCCGCCAAATGGCTGCCGGTGGATCAGTACATCGGCGGCGTCGAGCACGCGGTCCTGCACCTGCTCTACGCCCGCTTCATCACCCGCGCCCTGTCGGACGCCGGTCTGATGGACGTGAAGGAGCCGTTCGCCGGCCTGTTCACCCAGGGCATGGTGATCCACGAGACCTATTTCGACGGTCATGAGGACAGCGGCAAACCGCGCTGGGTCGAACCGTCGGACATCCGCATCGAGACCGTGGACGGCCAGCGCGTCGCCACCCGCCTGTCCACCGGCGCCCCGGTGACGATCGGCGACATCGAAAAGATGTCCAAGTCCAAAAAGAACGTGGTCGCGCCCCAGGACATCATCACCGCCTATGGCGTGGACGCCGGACGCCTGTTCATCCTGTCCGACAGCCCGCCTGAACGCGACATCCAATGGTCGACCGGCGGCGTCGAAGGCGCCGCCCGCTTCGTCCAGCGCGTCTGGGGCGAATACGCCGCCTTCGACGTCGCCGCGCCCGCAAACGCCGATGTCGACGCCGCCCTAATCCGCGAGACGCACAAGGCCATCAAGGCCGTCAGCGAAGGCGTCGAGCATTTCCGTTTCAACTCGGCCGTGGCCAAGCTCTACGCCTTCCTGGCGACCATCCGTCAACACGACAAGGCCGGCGCCGAAGCGAAGAAGACCGCCCTGTCGACCCTGGCGCGGCTGATGGCGCCCTTCACCCCCCACCTGGCCGAGGAAGCCTGGACCCAGCTGGGCGAGGCCGGAATGGTGCTGGACGCGCCGTGGCCCGTCTATGACCCGGCCCTGGCCGCCGACGACCAGGTCACCCTGCCCGTCCAGATCGGCGGCAAGCGTCGGGGCGAGGTCGTCCTGCCGCGCGGATCGGACAATGCGATGGTCGAGGCCGCCGCTCTCGCCAATCCGACGGTTCAGGCCTACCTTGCCGCCAACAACCTCAGCGTTCGCAAGGTGATCGTGGTGCCCGACCGTATCGTCAATCTGGTGGCCGGCTGATGCGCCGTCTGACCCTGCTCGGCGTCCTGGCGGGCGCAAGCCTGCTGTCCGCCTGCGGCTTCACGCCCATGTACGGCGAAGGCGCTGTGGGTTCGAACCTCTCGCGCATCGCCGTGACCACGCCGGACGACCGCCTGGGTTATCGGCTGCGCGAACATCTGGAAGACGCCTTCGGTCGCGATGGAGGCGGTCTTTCGCCCCTCTATCGCCTGACGACCGAGGTCGAGCAGAGCCGTCGCCCCTTGGGCCGTCGTATCGACGATACGGCCAGCCGCTATGAGCTGACGGTCAAGGCCGCCTGGGCCCTGACCCCCGCCGCCGGCGGAGATGCGATAAAGGGCGTGCAGACCACGACTGTCACCTACGCCGCCGCGGATCAGCCCTACGCCGCCATCGCCGCACAACAGGACGGCGAGGACCGGGCCGCCGCCGACCTGGCCCGCCTGATCCGCCTGGACATGATGCGCGTCCTGGCCGGGCGCTGATGGCCTTCGCATGATCCTGTCCAAGCGGCCCGACGTCGACCGCTTCCTTAAGGCGCCGGACGCCGGCGTCCGCGCCGCCGTCATCCACGGCAAGGACCGCTCGGGCGTGACCGAGCGCGCCCTGACGCTGTGCCGCACGATCACCCCGGACCTGAACGACCCCTTTAACGTCACCCTGCTGACCGAGGCCGACATCGACGGCGACGCCGTGCGGCTGGAAGAGGCGCTGACGGCGCTCAGCATGATCGGCGGGCGGCGCCTGGTGCGCATCCGGATGTCGGACGGCAAGGCGGGCGTGGACAAGGCCGTTGCCGCCGCCCTGACCGCCCACGCCGAAGGCGCCTACAACCCCGACGCCATGCTGGTGATCGAAGCCGGAGCGCTGGGCCGCGAATCCGCCCTGCGCAAGGCCGCCGAAAAGGCCCAGGGGGCGGTCGCCATCGCCTGCTATGAAGACGAGGTCGGCGACGTCGCCCGCATGACGCGCGAGGCCCTGGGCGCCGACAAGGTCGGCCTGTCTTCCGACGCCCTGGATCGCTTTGTCGCCCGCCTGCCCCGCGAGCGCGGCCTGATGCGTCAGGAGATCGAGCGGCTGATCCTCTACATCGGCCCGGGCTCCAGCCGCACTATCGACGTCGAGGAGTTGGACGCCCACCTGGGGGTCGAGCCCGACGCCTCCCTGTCCGACGCCGCGCTGCAGGCCTTCGGCGGCCGGCCCGGCCCCGCCCAGGCGGGCCTGCGCCGCGCTTTGGCCGAGGGCGAAAGCGCTGTCATGGCCGTGCGCATGGCCTCGCTCCATCTCGGAAAGCTGCGCCGGATCAATGTCCTGCAGGCCAACGGCGCAGGCGCCAAGGAGGCCACCAAGGCCGCCGGCGTGTTCTGGAAACAGGAAGCGGAAATGCTGCGCCAATCGCGCGCCTGGCGGCTCGAACTGCTCGACGAGGTGCAGGACAGCGTCAACACCGCCGACGTCATGACCAAGACCACGGGCATGCCCGAGGCCCTGATCGCCGAACGCCTGCTGCTGGAGATCGCCGCCCGCGCCAAGCGCATGGGACTTTGAGACGATGAACCCGAGCGACATGACGCCGACTCGACACAACGGCAATTCGGCGTTCTGATCCTATCGCCTCGGCATTGAGCCGGGATGACCTCGGGGAATCTTCATGCGTCTGTTCAGCACCGCCGTCGCCGCCGCCGTTCTTCTGAACTTGCCTGGCCTGGCGCTGGCCCAGGAAGCATCCGTACCGACCGACAATGCCGAAATGGCCGCCATCTTCGTCGCCGATCAAGCCGTTCGTCAGAACATTGATCCGGCCCGGTTCCGTGATCGCGCCTTCGTCGAGCAGATGAACGCCGACGACGCCGCCCGCCGTGAGCGAACCCGCGCCCTGCTCGATGCGGGCGCCTTGCAGACCGGAGAAGACTTCCGCGCCGCCGCCTTCGTCTTCCAACACGGATCGACCCCTGAGGACTATCTTCTGGCGCACAGCCTGGCCGTCACCGGCGTCGCCAAGGGATCGAAGCAGGCGGCCTGGATCGCAGCGGCCTCACTCGACCGTTTCCTCCAATCGGTGGACCGGAAACAGATCTACGGCACCCAGACTCGCATGATGAACGGCGGCGAGCCGACGCTCGAGCCCTATGATCGCGACCTATTGCCCGCCGCCGTACGCGCCGCTGCGGGCGTGCCCAACCTGGCCGAACAGGACGCGCGCCTGGAACAGTTCCGCGTCGCCCGTCAGGCGGCGGCTCCGCAACCCTGAAGCCGCGCCCTGCCCTCAGCCCCTTTTGGAGGCGCGGCGGAAAGCCGGCTTGTTCAAGGCCGCAGCCTGACGTTGCATCGTCTTTTCGGACTTGCGCGCGCCTGCGGCGCTGCTGAAGGCGCCGCCATCCTGTGTCGCGGCCCGCTTCGCCGCCAAGACTCGCTTGAGAGCTTCAGCGGCGCTCGACTTCTCAGGGTTCTCGATCATGAACGACACCTTAGCAGAAACAGCCGAAAAAAGAGCGTTCTCACCCTGGTCTCAGTTCGCCGCCTTAGCGCCGCGGTTGGCCTGTCGATTGAGCCAAGTCCGCAGTATTGACAGAAAAGTATATAGAAGTGTTTTATGCCTTTGATCGATCCCTCGATCATCGAACGGGTTTTGCGCGCCGCCGACCAGCGAACCGCGAACCCGCTCTCATCCCCGACTTGCCCGTCCCGGCTCGACCAGGACGGGCTTTTTCGCTTCCATGGATCAGCCGCGCATCAGGCGGCGGCAAAGATCGTCAAGCTGTTCCAGCGTGCCGTATTTGACCGTGATCTCACCCTTGCCGCCCTTGTCCGCCAGTGAGACCTTCAGGCCCAAGGCGTCCGACAGATCCTGCTCCAGCGCCGCGATATCGGCGGCGCCCTCGCCGGTCAGCGCGGGTTTGGACTTGGGCGCCTTCTGGCCCTCGACCGCGCGACGGGCCAGAGCCTCGGTCTGACGCACGTTCAGACCCTTGGCGATAACCTCCGCCGCCAATTGCTCTGCATTCGGCGCCGTGATCAGGGCGCGGGCGTGACCCGCCGACAGCTCACCGCGCACCACATGCTCGCGCACCGCCTCGGGCAGTTGCAGCAGGCGTAGGGTGTTGGCCACGTGGCTGCGGCTCTTGCCCACCACACCCGCCAAAGCGTCCTGGGTGCGGCCGAAGCGTTCCATCAGGACGGCGTAGGCGTTGGCCTCTTCCATCGGGTTCAGGTCGGCGCGCTGGACGTTCTCGATGACGCCGACCTCCAGCACCTCGATGTCGTCCATCTCGCGCACGACGATCGGCACCTGCGTCAGGCGGGCGGCCTGGGCGGCGCGCCAGCGGCGCTCGCCGGCGATGATCTGCCACACGCCCTGCTCGCCCGGTTGCGACCGCACCAGGATGGGCTGCAGCACGCCCTTGTCGCGGATGGAGGCCGTCAGCTCGTCCAGATCCGTCTTGGTGAAGATTTTGCGCGGCTGGTCCGGGTTGGGCTTCAGCGCCTCGATCGGCGCCCGATGCACGCCCGCTGGCGCCGGGCCGGTCGCGTCAACAGCGACTGGCTCCTGCGTGTTTTCTCCCAGAAGCGCCGAGAGACCCCGGCCCAGACCACGCTGACGTTCGGACAAGATATCGATTCCGTTATTGTTTTTGGGATCAGACCGCCAATCAGGCGGCCAGGGCCTGACGACGCTGACGCTCGCGCGCCACCAGTTCACGGGCCAGCTTCAGATAGGCCTGGCTGCCCGCACATTTCAGATCATAGATGAGCGCCGGCTTGCCGAAGGACGGCGCCTCGGACACCCGGACGTTGCGAGGGATGACGCTGTCATAGACCTTGTCGCCGAAGTGGGCGCGCACGTCGGCCGCCACCTGCCCCGACAGGGCGTTGCGACGGTCGTACATGGTCAGGACCAGACCTTGAATCTCCAGCGCCGGGTTCAGGCTCTGGCGCACCATGTCGATGGTCCGCATCAACTGGGTCAGGCCCTCCAGGGCGAAGAACTCGCACTGCAGCGGAACCAGAACGGCGTCCGCCGCCGCCATGGCGTTCAGCGTCAGCAGGTTCAGCGACGGCGGGCAGTCGATCAGCACATAGTCATACCGGGAATGACCATTGCCGCCCTGTTTCGCTAGGGCGTCGCGCAGACGGTAGGAACGACGATCCGCCTGGCTCAGCTCGATCTCGACCCCCGACATGTCGGCGTCGGCGGCGACGATAAACAGCCCCGGCACTGCGGTCTCAATGGCGGCCTCGTCCACCGGGCGGCCGTCGACGATGACGTCATAGATCGTCACCCGCCGTGTTTCACGTGGAACACCCAGACCCGTGGAGGCATTGCCCTGCGGGTCCATGTCCACGATCAGCACCTTTTCGCCGATCGCCGCCAGAGCCGTGCCCAGATTGATGGCGGTCGTGGTCTTGCCCACCCCGCCCTTCTGGTTGGAGACCGCCAGGACGCGGGTTTCATGCACGCGGGGCGGCTTTACGGACTCAACGGACACGGCGAAGGCTCCCCAGTGAAACGATGCGGCCGCGCGGATCGCTGCGCGAGATCGTAAGCTCAGCCTCAAACTGCCAGACCCGACGGGCCTCTTTCAACTCAGCCTCGGCCTTCTCTCCCTTGAGAAACAGCCCTTTTGCACCGCGTTGGAAGTAGGGCTGTGCATAACCCAACAGCTTCTCCATCGCCGCCACCGCGCGCGCGGTGACGACGTCGACCGTGATCGCTTGTTCCTCAGCCCGACCATTGACGACGGTGGCGGGCAAATCCAGCGTATCGACGATGGTCTGCAAGAAGCGGCACCGCTTGCCCAGGCTGTCGATCAGCCACACATGAGCGCCCGGCCGTCCCTTCAAAAGGATGGCCAGGACCACGCCGGGGAAGCCCGCCCCGGCCCCCAGATCGGCCCAGGTCTTGGCCTCCGGCGCCAGGCTCAGCAGCTGGGCGCTGTCCCAGGCGTGACGGTTCCAGAAGTCGGGGATAGTATCCGGACCGACCAGATTCATCACTTCATTGGCCTCGGTCAGCATACCGAGGAAGACGTGCAGATCGGCGATGTTGGCGTCACTGGCGCCCGTCTGGGCGCGGAAGGCATCAATGGCGCTCGACATCAGGCGACCACCGTCGCCAGGTCGGCTTCCACATCCTTGACCTTCTTCACATGACCCAGAAGCGCCGTCAGAGCGCCCGGGGTCATGCCTTCAATGCGCCCAGCCTGGCCCAGCGTCAGCGGGCGGATCAGGGCGAGTTTTTCGCGCACCTCGTTCGACAGCGCGCCGATAGCGGCGTAGTCGAGGTCAACGGGAAGCGACAGCCCCTCCTCCCGCCGCAAGGCTTCCGCATCCTGCGTCTGGCGATCCAGATAGCTCGCGTAGACGGCGTCGATCTCGACCTGATCCCGCACCGCAGGCGACCAGTCCGTGATTTCGGGGCGGACGGCGACAAACTGATCCAGCGTCACATTCGGGAAGGCGAGCAGATCACGGATCGAACGCCGCTGGCCATCCGCATTGACGGTGATGCCCAGTGCCCCCGCCTCCTTGGGCGTGAACTGTGTTTCACGTGAAACACGGTTCGCCCGGTCCAACTGGTCCGCCTTCTCCAGCCATACCGCGGCGCGCTCGGCGCCGACAATGCCCGCCGCGATTCCGATCGGCGTCAGACGCTGGTCAGCGTTATCCGCGCGCAGCGTCAGGCGATACTCGGCCCGGCTGGTGAACATGCGATAGGGCTCGGTGACGCCGCGCGTCACCAGATCATCGATCATGACGCCGATATAGGCCTGGTCTCGACCGAGGATCAGCGGGTCGGAACCCGCGGCGGCGCGCGCCGCATTGAGGCCGGCGATCAGGCCTTGAGCCCCCGCCTCCTCATAGCCGGTCGTGCCGTTGATCTGGCCGGCCAGATAGAGGCCGGGGCGTTTCTTGACCTCCAGCGCCGGAGTCAATTCGCGCGGATCGACATAGTCGTATTCGATGGCGTAGCCGAAACGGAAGACCTCGACCTGCTCCAGGCCGGGCATCGTATGCAGGAAGGCCAGCTGGGTCGCATCCGACACCGAGGTCGAGATGCCGTTGGGATAGACGGTCGGATCATCCAGACCCTCCGGCTCCAGGAAGACCTGGTGGCTTGTCTTGTCGGCGAAGCGGACCACCTTGTCCTCGATCGACGGACAGTAGCGCGGCCCGCGACCCGACAGACGCCCGCCGTAAACGGCGCTTTCACCGAGGTTGTCGGCGATGATGCGGTGCGTCTCTTCCGTCGTATGGGTGACGCCGCAGGCGATCTGCGGCACCTCGATCCGGTCGGTCAGGAAGCTGAAAGGCGCGGGCTGATCGTCTGCCGGCTGCATCTCCAGCCGATCCCAGGCGATGGTTCGCCCATCCAGACGCGCAGGCGTGCCGGTCTTCAGGCGCCCCATCATCAGATCCGCCGAATGCAGATCGCCCGCCAGACCGGTCGACGGGTCTTCGCCATAGCGGCCGGCCGGAATGCGCAAATCGCCGCGATGAATGACGCCGTTGAGGAAGGTGCCCGTCGTCAGCACCACAGCCCCGGCGCGGATGGTCTCCCCCGCCCCAGTCTTCACCCCGGCCACGCGATCGCCGTTCAGGATCAGCCCCTCGGCCGTGCCCGCCATCAGGGTCAGGTTCGGGTAGTCGGCCAGTTCGGCCTGCATGGCCTCGCGATACAGGCGACGGTCGATCTGGCTGCGCGGACCGCGCACGGCGGCCCCCTTGGAGCGGTTCAGCAGGCGAAACTGGATGCCCGACACATCGGCCAGGCGGCCCATGACGCCGTCCAGGGCGTCGATCTCGCGCACCAGATGGCCCTTGCCCAGTCCGCCGATGGCCGGGTTGCAGCTCATCTCGCCGATCGTCTCGAGCTTCTGGGTCAGAAGCAGGGTGCGGGCGCCCGCGCGCGCGGCGGCCGTCGCGGCCTCGCAACCGGCGTGGCCGCCGCCGATGATGACGACATCGAAGGTGTGATCGGGGGTCGAACTCATGGCGTCCACATAGTCCATTCGAGCCGGAATCGCCACCGGCTCGAGAACCGTTGTTTCACGTGAAACAGGCGAAAGCCGGGCCTATTTGCCGATGCAGAAGGAAGAAAAGACCTCCCCCAGAATATCCTCCACGCCGATAGCGCCGGTGACACGAGCCAGGGCGTCGGCCGCCCGACGCAGGTCGTCGCCCGCCATCTCGGGCGCCAGATCGAGGGCGCGGCGCCCCGCCTCAACGGCGGCCAGAGCTTCCGCCAGGCGGCGACGATGACGCTCCCGCGTCACGGCGGGGAAGTCAGCCCCGGACAGATCGCGCGCCAGACGGGCCGCGATCCAGTCGTGCAGCTCAGTCAGCCCTCGCCCCGTCGTGGTGCTGACGGTCAGGGCTTCGAGCTCGGGCGCCGGCGTCACGGCGCCGAGGTCGGCCTTGTTCAACACCTGAAGATCGGACGCCCCGACAAAAGCGGCGGCTGGGTCTTCGACAGGCTCAGCGGAGGGCGAACGGACCCATAGGCGCAGGTCGGCCCCTTCGGCTCTCAATCGGGCGCGACGGATGCCTTCGGCCTCCACCAGATCGTCGCTGTCCCGCAGACCCGCCGTGTCTGACAGGGTGACGGCGTAGCCGCCGATCATGATGTCGGCGTCCAACACATCGCGTGTCGTCCCGGCGATAGGCGTGACGATGGCCGCCTCACGCGCGACAAGGGCGTTGAACAGGGACGACTTGCCCGCGTTCGTCTCGCCGATCAGAACGATGCGATAGCCCTCGCGCACCCGCCGTCCTCGATCGGAATCCGCCAGAGCCGAGCGCAGATCGGCCGAGAGCTTGTCCAGAACCGGTCCCGCGGTGCGGGCCAGGTTGTCGGGCACCTCCTCATCCGGGAAGTCGATCTCGGCTTCAACGAGGGACAGAGCCTTCAGCAGCTCGCGACGAAACCCGGCGTAGGCCGCCGAAAGGGCGCCGTCAAATTGCCCAAGCGCCTGGTTCTTCTGAGCGCCCGTCTCGGCGTCGATCAGGTCGGCGACGGCCTCGGCCTGGGCCAAGTCCATGCGGCCGTTCTGGAAGGCGCGGCGGGTGAACTCGCCCGGCTCGGCGGGGCGAACGTCAAGGGCGATCAGGGCGCGGCTAGCGGCCTCGATCACCGCCCTCCCCCCGTGCAGATGCAGCTCGGCGCTGTCTTCGCCGGTATAGGAATTGGGTCCGGGGAAGCGCAGGACCAGGGCCTGATCCACCATCTCGCCCTCATGACGAAGCGTCCGCAGCGAGGCCAGACGCGGGGTCAGCCCCCCTGCCCCCAGCGCGGTCAGGGCCGCGTCCACGCCCGGCCCGGACAGACGCAGAATGGCGATGGCGCCCCGCCCCGGCGGCGTGGCCAGAGCGAAGATGGTGTCGGCGTTGGAACTCAAGTCGTCAGCCCTTGGGCGCGCCCGTGACGGCGGCTTCCATCAGACGGCGGAACTGGTCCTGAGCCTGAACGCCGAAACTGGTCCAGGTCTTCATCAGTTCATCAGGCTGCATGGCCGCCATGTTGGCGTCCATCCGCTTTTGCATCTCGGCGACCAGATGATCGTTGAGCGGCGTCACATCCGGCAGACCCAGAAAGGCGCGGGCCTCGGCCGGGGTGCAGTCGATCTCGATGTTCAGCTTCATGACGCCCTCGCGTGTTTCACGTGAAACAGGCCCTCAAGCAGCCGCCCGCCGCGCGGGCGGCGCTAGGGCCAGTATCAGGTGTTCATGGACTGGAAGAAGTCCGCGTTGTTCTTCGACTGGCGCAGCTTGTCGAGCAGGAACTCGATCGCGTCCTGCGGACCCATCGGGTTGAGGATGCGGCGCAGGACATAGGTCTTGGCCAGTTGGTCCTTCGGCGTGATGAGGTCTTCCTTGCGGGTGCCGGACTTGAGCACGTCGATGGCCGGGAAGATACGCTTGTCGGCGACCTTGCGGTCCAGGACGATTTCCGAGTTACCCGTGCCCTTGAACTCTTCGAAGATCACCTCGTCCATGCGGCTGCCGGTGTCGATCAGAGCCGTGGCGATGATGGTCAGCGAACCGCCCTGCTCCACATTGCGCGCGGCGCCGAAGAAGCGCTTGGGCCGTTGCAGGGCGTTGGCGTCGACACCGCCGGTCAGCACCTTGCCCGACGACGGGACGGTGGCGTTGTAGGCGCGGCCCAGGCGGGTGATGGAGTCCAGCAGGATGACCACGTCCTTCTTGTGCTCGACCAGACGCTTAGCCTTTTCGATCACCATTTCGGCCACGGCGACGTGGCGGGTGGCGGGCTCGTCGAAGGTCGAGGCGACGACTTCGCCCTTCACCGTGCGCTGCATGTCCGTCACTTCTTCCGGACGCTCGTCGATCAACAGAACGATCAGGAAGACTTCCGGATGGTTGCGCTCGATCGACTTGGCGATGTTCTGCAGCATGACCGTCTTACCGACGCGCGGCGGGGCGACGATCAGGCAGCGCTGACCCTTGCCCAGCGGGGCGACGATGTCGATGACCCGGCCCGAGCGATCCTTCAGCGTCGGATCCTGAATTTCCATGTGCAGCCGCTCTTCGGGGTAGAGCGGCGTCAGGTTGTCGAACAGAACCTTGGTTTTGACCATCTCCGGATCTTCGAAGTTGATCGTATCGACCTTGAGCAGGGCGAAGTAGCGCTCGCCCTCACGCGGGCCGCGCACAGCGCCGTGCACCGTGTCGCCCGAACGCAGGCCGAAGCGGCGGATCTGCGACGGCGAGACATAGACGTCGTCCGGGCCCGGCAAATAATTGGCGTCGGGGCTACGCAGGAAGCCGAAGCCGTCCGGCAGGATCTCCAGCACGCCCGAAGCGATAATCTCTACCTCTTCGTCGGCCAGGGTCTTCAGGATAGCGAACAGCAGATCCTGCTTACGCAGGTTGCCGGCGTTCTCGATGTCCAGGCCCTCGGCGAAGGCGACAAGATCTTCCGGCGTCTTCTCGTTCAGTTCCTGCAGGGTGATGCGGCCGTTGGGCACGATCGGCTCGCCGTCATCGTCCTCGTCATCCTCGGCTGTGGTGTCGACGCCGTGATCGTCGTCTTCGGCGGCAGTCGGAGCGATGACCTCTTCGGGTTGCGCCTCCTCGACCGGCGCGGCAGCGCGGCTTCCACCCAAGCTCAAGGTGCGGCGCGGGCGCTCAGCAGGTGTTTCCACTGCGTTTTCAGTGACTTCAGTTTCCGGCGTGTCAGGCGTATCGGTCATGATGGCGTGCTCGTTCGCGCGCCCAAACGCTTCAAAGCGTTCAGGAGCAGAAGGTCGTCGATGGCTTCAGCCGCTAGGGCTGGGAGGGAGGGCGACGGTCTCCCGCAGGCTCAAACCGGCAGGCGTCGCGAAAGAGAGGGACCGCACTGCACGGATCAGCCGCACGGTTCATCGCAGCGGAACCACAAAAGACCCGTGTGGGTCAAGGCCCTCAGGCAGCGAGCGACCGCACCGCTCGCGCTAGGGCCTCTAGAAACTCCACTCCATCGTCACCGACAACACCATGATGATGGCCAGGACGAAGGGAATCTCATTGGTCATGCGCCAGAAACGGCCCGAATATTTCGACGTACCCGCCGCGATCTTCTTGCGCTGTCCCGCCAGGAAGCCGTGCCAGCCCGCCAGCAGGAAGACGCCGATCAACTTGGTCATCATCCAAGGCTGATGCGCGAAGGACCAGTCGGCGCCGTCGCCGCTGCGCAGCCACAGCAGCCAGCCGCCGAAGACGAAGGCCAGGATCATGGCCGGGTTGATGATGATGCGCAGCAGCCGCGTCTGCCAGACGCGCAGCAGGGCCTGCATCTCGCCGCGCAGGGGCTCGGGCTTGGCGTTCTGCTCGGCGTCATAGGCGAACAGGCGCGGCAGGAAGAGCATGCCCGCCATCCAGGCGATCACCGCCAGGATGTGAAGCCCGCGGGCCAGATTGTAATAGTCCATGTCGCTTCCCCTCAGGCCGCCCTTGAGGTCTTAGAACAGCCAGACGGGCAGGCTTTCAAGTGGGCGCATGGTCCACCCAGCGAAGACCCCTGCGGGGCGATCCCCGGCGTTTCCAGCGCCCGCTCGACCGCATCGGCCAGGGCGGCGATGAAGATCGGATCGGCGCTGACCGTCGGCGCTCGCAAATAGGGCGCGCAACCGACCTTATGCGCCAGTTCGCCGTATTCCATGTCCAGCTCGACCAGGGTCTCGATATGCTCGGAGACAAAGGCGATGGGGACGACGACGGCCCCCACGCCGTCCTTGGCCGCCTGTTCGATGGCGTCCGGCGTGGCCGGCCCCAGCCATTTCAGCGGCCCGACCCGGCTCTGGTAGCAGATGCCCCAGTCGGTCAGGCCCATGTGCTCGACCACGGCCGCCACGGTGGCCTCGACCTGGGCCTGATAGGGATCGCCGGCCGCGACCAGCTTTTCCGGAATGCCGTGCGCCGAGAACAGCACTCGCACCGGCCTGCCTTCGGCCTTGTCCAGCGTTTGCCGGATCAGACGGGCCTGAGCCTCGATCAACCCTTCGGCGTCCGGATAGCAGCAGACGACGTGGGTCTCGCCCGGCCCGTCGTAGCACTCGCTCCACTTCTTCAGCGACGAGGCCGTCGTAGTCGTCGAGAACTGCGGATAGAGGGGCAGAAGGACGATCTTGTCGGGCTGGAAAGCCTTGACCGCCGCCGCCGTCTCTTCCGTCAGCGGATGCCAATAGCGCATGGCGATGAAGACGCGGCTGTCGTCGCCCGGCGCCGCGTCGGCCAGAGCCCGCGACAGGGCCTCGGCCTGCTTCTGCGTCTCGGGCAGCAGGGGCGATCCGCCGCCCATCAGGGCGTAGTTGGCCTGAGCCGAGGTCTCGCGACGACTGGAGATCAACTTAGCCAGCGGCGTGCGGAACATCCCCGGCAGGCCGATGATGGCCGGGTCGTTGAACAGGTTGAACAGGAAGGGTTTGACCGCTTCGGGGCGATCGGGACCGCCCAGATTGGTCAGAACGACCGCCACGCGCCGGTTGGGTCGTCCCTCGGGGGTTGTGGCGGTCCGGGTCATTGGGCGCCGATCCGCTTCAGCACCTGCTCGACGTGGGCGATCGGCACGTCCGGCAGGATGCCGTGGCCCAGGTTGAAAATCCACGGCCCCTGGCCCCAGGCCTCCATCAGTTGATCGACGCGGCGGTCCAGGGCGTCGCCGCCCGCACGCAGCAGCAAGGGGTCCAGCGCGCCCTGAATGGGCTTGATCGCCTGGACGCGCTTGCCGACGTCCAGCGGACAGGCGGTGTCCAGCGCCACGCCCTGCACGTCGCATTCACGGGCGTAGCGTTCGGCCAGCGCCGCCGAGCCTCTCGGGAAGCCGATCAACGGCACGGTGACGCCCAGTTCGCGCGCGCGGGCCACCAGCTTCTGGTGCGGCTTCAGCACCAGCGTCTCGAACAGGTCGTCGGGCAGGCCCTCGGCCCAGCTCTCGAAGATCTTCAGCACCTGGGCGCCGGCGTCCTGTTGCATCTTCAGATAGTGGGCGGTGGACTCCACCAGAACGTCCAGAAGGCCCGCCACCAGCTCGGGGTTGGTATAGGCGTAGGTGCGGGCGGCGGCGCGCTCACCCTTGCCGATGGTGCGCGCTTCGCCGTCCAGCATATAGGTGGCGACCGTCCAGGGCGCCCCTGCAAAGCCGATCAGGGCGCGTTCAGGCTCCAGTTCCGCGCGCACGAGGCTGAGGGTCTGGCCCACGGCCTTGAGGGCCTCTCCAGCCTGCTGAGCCTTGTCGGCCATCGACTGCACCGACGGCAGGGCGCCCAGGCGCGGCCCCTCTCCCGCCTCGAACCACACCTTTTGGCCTAGGGCGCCGGGGATCAGCAGGATGTCGGCGAAGACGATGGCGGCGTCGAAGCCGAACCGGCGCATCGGCTGCAGGGTCGCCTCCGCCGCCATTTCCGGATTCAGGCAGAAGGCGATGAAGTCCGGCGCCCTGGCTCGCAGCTCACGGTATTCCGGCAGGTAGCGCCCGGCTTGACGCATGAACCACACGGGAGGGCGGGAAAGGGTTCGGCCCTGGAGAGCCTGGATCAGAAGGGGCGTGCTCATGCTTTGGGCTTTAGGATGCACACCCCTAAGCCTCAATCCCTATTCAGATTTAAGAATTGAAAGAATTGGTAGGTGGAAGCAGGGCCGGGGAGCGCGGGGATAACTGCGGGCAGTCCCGGTTGGACTCCCGCTTGTCCCCTGATCGCGGCGTGGAAACCCAGGCGTTTACAAGGCGGGGTGTGAGTCATGGGGATAAGCCGTGAAACACCCGTCAGACTCTGGCTTGCCTCTGGGCGCCGTTGTGGGTGAATCCGCGGGCGCCGTTGTTGGACAAAATGTCCTGCCCCCAGCACGGGATGAATCCTCGGCGCCCAGGCGGACGACTCCGGCGCCGATCACCACAACGGCGCCCGCGATCCCCGCTCGCGACCGGCGGCCAGGCTTGCTAGAGGATTCGGCGCCCGGTCTTTCACGAACGGCGCCCCGGCTTTTCAACAGGGCGCGGGGATGATCCGACCGCCGCCTGGAAGGAGACGCCGTCCTCATGAGCCCCGCCCGCCTGATCGGCGCTTCGCGCCTGGCCACCTATTTTCATATCCACCTGGTCTCGGACTCGACCGGCGAGACGCTGAACGCCATGGCCAAGGCGGTAATCGCGCGGTTCGACCGCGTCATTCCAATCGAGCATATCTACGCCCTGGTGCGTTCTCCCAAACAGATGGAACGGGTGCTGGAAGAGGTGGCGGCTGCGCCGGGCGTGGTTCTGCACACCCTGGTGGATCGGGAATTGCGTGAACAGCTTGAAGAAGGCTGCCGTCGCTTGCAGACACCGCAGATCGGGGCGCTGGACCCATTGGTCGGGGCTCTGTCTCGCTATCTGGGCGCGGACGTCTCGGCTAAGGTCGGCGCCCAGCACGCGCTCGACACGGGGTATTTCAACCGCATCGGCGCGCTGGACTACGCCATTGCTCATGATGACGGCCAGGGCGCGCTGGATCAGCTGGAGCTGGCGGATGTGGTGTTGTGCGGAGTCAGCCGGACCTCCAAGACCCCGACCTGCATCTATCTGGCGCACCGGGGCATTCGCGCGGCGAACGTGCCTCTGGTCCCGGGTCAGGAGGACGGCGAACGGTTGACGGCGCTGAAAAATCCTCTCGTGGTGGGGCTGACGGTTTCACCTGATCGTCTGGTTCAGATCCGTCGCAACCGCCTGGACGGGCTGAATGCGGGACATGCCTCTGAGTACGTTGATCATGACGCTGTGCGTGAAGAGACGATCAAGGCGCGCCGCGCCTTTGAACGCCGCGGCTGGCCGACCATCGACGTAACCCGCCGCTCGGTCGAAGAGACGGCGGCGGCCATCATCAACCTGCTGAGCGAGCGGCGCAGCCGCAAGCTGGGAGCCCCGATGTGACGACGACTGACGGCGAACGCCTGATCCTGGCCTCCAAGAGCGCCGCGCGCCGCGCAATGCTGACCGACGCTGGCGTGCCCTTCGCCGTCCAGGTCGCCGACGTGGATGAGGACGCCCTGAAGACGCCGGGCGTCGACCCGGTCGAGCTGGCGGTCGAACTGGCGCGGGCCAAGGCGCTGGCGGTGTCGCGCCATGACGCCGACGCCTGGGTGCTGGGCGCGGACCAGACCCTGTCGTTCGAGGGGGGGCTGGTGTCCAAGGCGCCGACGCTTCAGGCCGCGCGCGAACGCCTGAGCGCCATGCGCGGCCGCACGCACCAACTGCATTCCGGCGCCGCCCTGGCCCGCAACGGCCAGGTGGTCTGGTCCGGCGTGGACACGGTCGAGATGAAGGTGCGCGATTTTTCCGACGCCTTCCTCGACGCCTATCTGGCGGCGGAGGGCGAGGCCTTGCTGGCCTGCGTCGGCTCTTATCGGCTGGAGGGGCTGGGCTCGCAGCTGTTCGAGGCGGTCGAGGGCGACTACTTCACCGTTCTGGGCCTGCCGCTATGGCCTGTCCTGGCCGAACTGCGGCGCGCGGGCGTGATCGTGTCATGAGCGGAACGCCAGTCGGCCGCATCACCGGCGCCGCACTGCTGGGCGGGATCGTCGGCAATCCGGTCGGCCATTCGCTCAGCCCTGTGATCCATAACGCCTGGCTGGAGGCCGGCGGGATCGACGGCGCCTACGTCGCCTTTGCGCCGAAAGACGCCGCCGGGTTCGAGGCCCTGGTCGCGGCGGGGCGCGCGGGGCTGATCGCGGGCGTCAACGTCACGGCGCCGTTCAAGGAGCAGGCCTTCGCCCTGGCGGATGAGGCTGCGGCGGCGGTGCAGATGACGGGATCGGCCAATATCCTGGTCTTCGAGGACGGCCGGGTGCGGGCCGACAGCGCTGACGGCGCGGGCGTGCTCTACGCCCTGGCCGAACAGGCGCCGAAGCTGAAGCTGAACGGCGCCTCCGTCGTCATGCTGGGCGCGGGCGGCGCGGCGCGGGCTGGCGCGGGCGCCCTGATCGAGGCGGGCGCGGCCCTGTCCATACTCAACCGCACGCGGGAACGGGCCGAGGCTCTGGCCGCCGATCTCGGCCCGGCGGTGTCGGTGGCCCCGGACGCGAGCGTGCTGGAAGGCGCCGATCTGGTCATCAACGCCCTGAGCGTCGCGCCGGACATTTCGCTGGCGGCGCTGAAGCCTTCGGCCGTGGTCATGGACATGACCTACAAGCCCGTGGTCACGCCCCTGCTGGCGGCGGCTCGCGCGCGAGGGCTGACGACCGTGGACGGGCTGGCCATGCTGATCGGCCAGGCGGCGCCGTCGTTCGAGGCCATCTTCCGCCGCCCGCCGCCGCCGCTGGACTTGCGCGCCCTGCTGCTGAGCCATTTGGGAGAGGCGGCGTGATCGTTCTGGGCCTGACCGGCTCGATCGGCATGGGCAAGTCGACGACCGCCCAGATGTTCGCCGACGAAGGCGCCGTAGTGTGGGACGCCGACGCCGCCGTTCACCGCCTCTACGGCCCCGGCGGCGCGGCGGTCGCGCCGCTGGCGCAGGCCTTTCCCGGCGTAGTCGTGGACGGCGCGGTCGACCGGCCGCGCCTGGCCGAGGCCCTGGGCCGCGACGAGGACGCCTTTCAGCGGCTGGAGGCCATCGTCCACCCCTTGGTGGCGGCTGACCGCGCCGAGGCGCTGAAGGCGGCGGCGGAAGGCGGGGCGCGTCTGGCGGTGGTCGACATCCCCCTGTTGTTCGAGACGGGCGGCGACGCCTTCGTCGACGCCGTGGCGGTGGTCACGGCCGACGCCGAGCTTCAGGCGCAGCGCGTCCTGGCCCGCCCCGGCATGACGCGCGAGCGGTTCGACGCCATCCTGGCGCGCCAGACGCCGGACGCGGAAAAGCGCGCCCGCGCCGACTTCCTGATCGATACCGGACATGGTCTGGAGGCGGCGCGTGATCAGGTGCGGGCGGTCGTGGCGAAGGTTCTCGAACCGGATTGGAAGCCCGCGCCGCCGCCCGCCTGGGGCCTGGGCCGTCTGAGCCTGTTGGCCGAGGGCGTGGGCGGAACGGCCTGGCGGGCCGTCGCGCCCGACGGCCGCACCAGCGTGGTCAAGCGCCTGAGCCCGCAGGCGGCGCCGGATGCGCCTCATGCCCTGGCCTGGCTGCGTTGGCGCGACGGGTCGGGCGCGATCCGTCTGCTGGGCGCCCAGGGCCCCTGGCAGTGGCTGGAGGACGCCGGCGATCACATGCTGGCCGCCGTGCTGGAGACGGAGGGCGATGAGGCCGCGACCCGCATCGCCGCCGACGTGCTGAGGGCGCTCCATGCGCCTTCGGATCGTCCGGCCGAGGGCCTTCAGACCATGACGGACCGCTTCGCCGCCCTGAGGCTTGAGGCGGCGAGACAGGGCGGTCTGTTCGGCGAGGCGGCCGTCATGGCGGCGCACCTGATGGCCGAGAGGGCGCCGACCCGACCGTTGCACGGCGACCTTCATCACGACAACATCCTGCACGGTCCGCGCGGCTGGCTGGCGATCGACCCGCACGGCGTTCTGGGCGATCCGGCCTATGACGCGGCCAATCTGCTCTATAATCCGCTGGAGCGGCAGGATCTCCGGACCGACCCCGCACGGGCGCGGCGGCTGGCCGAGACCCTGGCGCCGGCGGTGGGGCGGCCCGCCCAGGCGGTCATGGCCTGGGGCTTCTGCCACGCCTGCCTCTCCGCCGCCTGGCATCTGGAGGACGAGAACCACGAGGAGGCGCAACGCAGCCTGGCGGTTGCACGGGCGATCCGTCGCGCCCTGGAGGGTTGAACCCTTTCGCTTAAGGCCGAACCCCGGCATTAAGGGGCATGACCCGCGAAATCGTTCTCGACACTGAAACCACCGGCTTCGACCCCAAGACGGGCGACCGGCTGATCGAAGTGGGCTGTATCGAGATCGAGGATCTGCTGCCGACGGGGCGAACCTTTCACCGCTTCATCAACCCTGAGCGGCTGATCCCGCCGGACGCCATCAAGGTGCACGGCATCACCGACGACAAGGTGAAGGACGCGCCCAAGTTTCATGAGGTCGTCGATGACCTGATGGAGTTTCTAGGCGATGCGCCCCTGATCGCGCATAACGCCAACTTCGACCGCAACTTCATCGATTTCGAGATCGGCCGCATCGGCCGCAAGCCGCCGCCGCAGGACCGCTGGATCGACACCCTGGCCCTGGCCCAGAAGCGGTTTCCGGGCATGGCCAACTCGCTGGACGCCCTGTGCAAACGCTACAAGATCAGCCTGGTCGAGCGCACCTTGCACGGCGCCCTGATCGACGCCCGTCTGCTGGCCGAGGTCTATTTGGAGTTGCGCGGCGGCAAGGAGCGCGCGCTGGATCTGACCTCGACGCGCGGCGGCGCAGCCGAGACGGCGGAGCGCGTCGTGTATGGCGCCCGGCCGCGTCCTCTGCCCGCCTTCGTCACGGCCGAGGAAGAAGCCGCCCATCAGGCCTTCCTCAAGGCGACGATCAAGGATTTCAGCCTGTGGGCGGGCTACGGCGTGACGGTCGCGACCGAGGCTGAAGAAGCCGCCTGAACCGGCGCGTCCGTCGGGACGGGGTTCATCAGTATGTAGGTTCCGGGTCGGGCCTGGTGCGCGTCGATCTGGGGAACCAGGCGCCGGAAATGCTCGCTGGCGCAGTGGGCGTCGAGCGCGGCCTGGTCAGGCCATTCCTCGATGAAGATGAAATGGCCCGGCTGTTTGCGATCCTCGAACAGATCATAGGCGCGGCACAAGGGCTCCCGCCGCGTCAGCCGCACCAGTTCGGCATAGAGGGGCCGCACCGCCTCGACATGCTCGGGTTTGATGAAGTCCTCGGCGATGACCTTGAGCATGGGCCCCCCTGCGCAAGAAAAAGGGGCGCCCCACCGGACGCCCCTTCTACATAGATAGTCGCTCAAGCAGCGATGCGCCGCGCGCGTCGCGTTAGCGACCCTTTATCATGCCTGACCGGTTTCGGCCGGGGCGCCGGCGATCTGCTGCTGGCGGGCGACGTAGATGGCGGCGAAGTCGATCGGATCGACCATGAAGGGCGGATAGAAGCCGCCGTCAGAGGTCGCCTGGGCGATGACCTGGCGCGCGAAGGGGAAGAGGTAGCGCGGGCACTCGATCAGCAGCAGGGGCTCGATGTCCTGGGGCTGGACGCCTTGCAGGGCGAACAGGCCGCCGTAGAGCAGTTCCACGTGAAACACCGGCGACTGATCGTCGGCCGTGGCCTTGATCGACAGCTTCAGATCGACTTCGAACAGACCGTCGGGACGGCCCTGGGCGTTCATCTCGACGCCCATGTCGATGGCGGGCTTGCCGTCGATGCGCAGGCTGTCCGGGGCCTTGGGGTTCTCGAAAGAGAGGTCGCGGACGTATTGGGCCAGGATGCGGAAGCCGGGGCCTTGCGGCTGGCCGCCCTGCGGTTGGGCTTGGTCGGGCGTCTGGCCGTTGGCGTCGGCGGGCGGCGTGGCGTCGGTCATGAGTCTGAAAACCGTCTTATAGGAATGAGGCGTCCCGCTCCCCCTGGAGGCGGGCCTGAGGGGGCGGCGGTAGCATGGCGAGACCCTGTGTCGCAACGTCGAGACCCGCGTTCGCCTCTCGCTTCGCCTTGCGCCCGCCCGGATCGACCCCTAATCACGTTGTATGAGCTGCCCTTTCGCCTTTGGGGAGAAACCCGAGGCGCTTCCCTGTCGGGAAGATGAGGCCTGACCAGTCGAGGAACCCACCGTGCCGGTGACCTTTCAGATCGTGATCTTCGCCGTCATTGCGGCGGTGCTGTTGTTCCAACTCTATAATGTGCTGGGCAAGAAGGTCGGCCGTCAGCCCGAGGACAATCCCAAGCCCGTCCCGGTTCCCGCAGCCTCTGCCGGCGCGCCTGAAGCCGCGCGCGGCCCCGTTGTCGACCCCGCGCTGACGGCCGCCATCGCAGGCTTGAAGGCGCGCGAGCCGAACTTCGACCCCCACCGCTTCCTGGAAGGCGCGCGCCAGGCTTATGAGACCATCGTCCGCGCCTACGCCAAGGGCGACCGCGACGCCCTGCGTCCGCTGCTGACCGACAAGGTCATGGGCTCGTTCGAGGCCGGCATTGCGGCGCGCGAGGCGCGCGGCGACGCCGAGAGCGTCGAACTGATCCACGCCCCGCGCGCCGATCTGGAGCTGGCGACGACCGAGGGCGACCGCGCCCTGGCCAAGGTGCGCTTCCTGGCCGAGGTGCGCGGTTCGCTGACGCCTTCGGGCGGCGAGACGGTCACCGAAGAACGCCGCACGGCCGAGATCTGGACTTTCGAACGCCGCCTGGGCGCCTCGGACCCCAACTGGGCCCTGGCCCGCGTCGAGCCGGCGACCGCCTGATGATCGCACGGTCCGCGCCCCTCGATCAGACGGGCGCGGCCCGTCTCCTTACGGCTCCGCTTGGGCGCCTGGGCGGTCTGTCCGGCGTTCTGGCCCTGACCCTGCTGGCGGCGGCCTGCGCCTCGACGTCGCGTCCGGTTCCGCCGACGCCTGGTCCTGTCCCCCTGCCGCCGCCGGTGTCGCCGCCGGTTCCGCCGGCCGCCGGAGATCTAAACGTGGCCGCTCTGCCCGGCTGGGCCGAGGAAGACCATCTGGCGGCCCTGCGCGCCTACGCCGCCGGTTGCGGCCCGTCGCGCATTGCCATTGAGACCTGCCGCGACGCCCGCGCCCTGGCCGCCCGCGCCAATCCCAGCGACGCCCGCGCCTTCCTGGAAACCCGTTTCACCGCCGCCGAGGTGCGCACCGACGACGGCGGGCGCGGCCTGCTGACTGCCTATTTCGCGCCCGAGTATCCGGCCCGCCGCGTGCCGGACGCCGAGTTCGACGCCCCGGTTCTGAGCCGCCCGGCCAATCTGTCCAGCGTCGGCGATCGCGCGGCCATCGAGGCGGGCTCGGCCCAGTCCTCGGCCCTGGCCTGGATGAAGGCGGAGGATCTGTTCTTCCTGCAGATCCAGGGCTCGGGAACCCTGACCTTCCCCGACGGCGCCCGCCTGCGCGCCGCCTACGCCGCCGACAACGGGGCCAAGTTCGTCGGCATCGCCCGACCGATGACCGAGGAAGGCCTATTGCCCCGCGACGGCACGTCGGGCGAAGCCATTCGCGGCTGGCTGGCTTCGCATCGCGGACCCGAGGCGCGCCGGGTGATGGCGCTGAACCCGCGCTACATCTTCTTCACCACCAGCCCGGACGACGGCAATGAGGCGACGGGCGCGGCGGGCGTGCCTCTGCCCGCACGACGCTCGGTGGCGGTCGACCCGTCGCGCTGGACCTATGGCGAAGCGGCCTGGATCGAGGCGGACGGCGGCAATCTGCGCGGCGCGCGCGCCAGCTATCGCGGCCTGGTCATGACGCTGGACACCGGCTCGGCCATTCGCGGCCCGGTGCGCGCCGACCTCTACATCGGGCGCGGCGACGCGGCGGGGCATGAGGCGGGCGCGGTGCGCCACCCCTTGCGCATGTGGCGGCTGATCCCGCGCGGCTAGGAACCGCTCGACGCCGCAAAAGGTTGCTACGGTGAAGCCGTCGCCGGGAGGACGCCATGACACGCACCCTTGCCTATCCGATGGATCGCCGCCTGTTCATGGCCGGGGTCGCCGTCGGCGGCCTGACGGCGAGCGGGGCGGCCCAGGCCCAGGCCCAAGCGGCGGCGACGACCGTCTTTCACGGCGGACCGATCCGCACCATGGACGATGCGCAGCCGTCGGCCGAGGCCGTGGCGGTGCGCGGGCAGACGATCCTGGCGGTCGGCGCCCTGGACGCGGTGCGGGCGGGGGCGGGACGAGGCGCGCGCCTGGTCGACCTTGACGGCCGGACCCTGCTGCCGGGTTTCTTCGACCCGCATGGGCATGTCTCCATGGTCGGGCTGCAGGCGCGCTACGCCAACCTCCTGCCTGCGCCGGATGGCGAGGGGAACGACATCGCCGCCCTGCAGCGGATCACGCGTGACTGGATGAACCGTCATGAGGCCCTGGTGCGCGACACCGGCCTGATCATCGGCTTCGGCTATGACGACTCCCAGCTGAAGGAGCGGCGCCACCCGACGCGGGACGAGCTGGACGCCATATCCGACGTCGTGCCGGTGCTGTTCCTGCATCAGTCTGGGCATCTGGGCGCGGCCAACGGCGCGGCTCTGGCGGCGGCGGGGATCGGGGCGGACACGGCGGACCCGCCCGGCGGAGTGTTCCGGCGCAAGGACGGCTCGCGCGAGCCGAACGGCGTGCTGGAGGAAACCGCCCTGTTCGCCGTCATGGGCGCCCTGTTCACCCGTCTGGACGCCGAGGCTAACCGTCAGATGATCGTCGAGGGCGCGCGCTACTACGCCCGCTTCGGCTACACCACGGCCCAGGACGGACGGTCGTCCACCGACACCTGCCGCATGATCGCGGGCCTGGCCGAGGCGGGCGCCCTGCCCATCGACATCCTGTCCTTCCCCGACATCCTGACCTCGACCGACGTCATGGCCACGCCGCTGTACCGGCGGAACTATGAGGGGCGCTACCGCATCGGCGGGGTCAAGCTGACGCTGGACGGCTCGCCCCAGGCCAAGACCGCCTGGCTGTCCCAGCCCTATTTCGTCCCGCCCGAGGGCCAGCCCGCCTCCTGGCGGGGCTATCCGGCGGTGACGGAGCAGCAGGCCCTGGACGCCGTGGACCTGGCCTTCGCCAACGACTGGCAGATTGAAGTCCACGCCAACGGCGACGCCGCCATCGACCTGATGATCGCCGCCGTGCGCGAGGCGAGCCGCAAGCACGGCGCCCGCGACCGCCGCCCGGTGCTGATCCACGGTCAGACCACGCGGATGGACCAGCTGGACGAGCTGAAGGCCCTGGGGATCGTCCCCTCATTCTTCCCCATGCACACCTTCTACTGGGGCGACTGGCACCGGGATTCCGTGCTGGGGCCGCGCCGGGCGGAGTTGATCTCGCCCTGCGGCTCGGCCTGGCGGCGCGGGATGCGCTTCACCAGCCATCACGACGCCCCGGTGGCCAATCCCGACGCCCTGCGGGTTTTGTCGGCCACGGTCACGCGCCGCACCCGGTCGGGCGACATCCTGGGGCCGGACGAGCGCGTGCCGGTCGAGGTCGCGCTGAAGGCCATGACCCTGTGGGCCGCCTGGCAGCATTATGAGGACGACCGCAAGGGCTCGCTGACGGCCGGCAAGCTGGCGGACATGATCCTGCTGGATGCGGACCCCATGACCGTCGATCCCGACCGTCTGGCCGGGATCAAGGTCACGGACGTCTATAAGGACGGCCGCCCGGTCGAGCTGGGTTGAGGCCCTAGCGCTTCTTCAGACTGCCCAGCACGCCGCGCAGCAGTTCGCGGGTGATGGTCGAGCCGGCGGTGCGCAGCACCGACTTGGTCAGGGCCTCCATCGGCGTCTGGCGGCTGGAGGTTCGAGCGCGCGGCGCCGCGCGTTCGCGGGCGGGCGCCGGGGCCGAACGCGCCGCCTTTTCCGCCGCCTTGGCTTCGGCGGCGGCAGTGGCGGTCTCGGCTTCGATGCGGTCGGCCTGGGCGCGGCGGGCCTTCAGCACCTCTTCGGCCGACTCGCGGTTGACCGCCGTGTCATAGACGCCGCGCACCGGGCTGGCGGCCAGGGTCGCGGCGCGTTCGGCCTCGGTCGCCGGGCCGAGGCGCGAATCCGGCGGACGGATCTTGGTCTGGGCCACCACGGTCGGCGCGCCTTTTTCATCGAGGGTGGAGACCAGAGCCTCGCCGACGCCCAGGGCCTGAATGGCCTCGGCGGTGTCGAAGGCGGGATTGGTGCGGAAGCTCTGGGCGGCCGCGCGCAGGCCCTTCTGCTCGGCGGGGGTATAGGCGCGCAGCGCATGCTGCACCCGGTTGCCCAGCTGGGCCAGGACGCTGTCGGGAATGTCGGCCGGGTTCTGGGTGACGAAATAGACGCCGACGCCCTTGGAGCGGATCAGGCGCACCACCTGCTCGACCTTCTCCAGCAGGCCCTTGGGCGCGTCGTTGAACAGCAGGTGGGCCTCGTCGAAGAAGAAGACCAGGCGCGGCTTCTCCGGGTCGCCGATCTCGGGCAGTTGCTCGAACAGCTCGGACAGCAGCCACAGCAGGAAGGCGGCGTACAGGCGCGGGCTGTTCATCAGCCGCGTGGCGTCCAGCACGTTCACCTGGCCCCGGCCGTCGAGCGCCGTCCGCATCATGTCCTCCAGACGCAGGGCCGGTTCGCCGAAGAAGGCCTTGCCGCCCTGCTGTTCGAGCTGGAGTAAGGCGCGCTGGATGGCGGCTATGGAGGTTGGCGAGACGTTGCCGACCTCGCGGCCGATAGTCTGGGCGTTCTCGCCGACATAGGCCAGCAGGGCGCGCAGATCCTCAAGGTCCAGCAGCAGCAGGCCTTCCTTGTCGGCGACGTGGAAGGCGACGGTCAGCACCCCCTCCTGCACGTCGTTCAGCTCCAGCATCCGCGCCAGAAGCACGGGACCGACGTCGGACACGGTGGCGCGGATCGGGTGGCCCTTCTGACCGTACAGATCCCAGAAGACGACCGGGGCCGACTTGCCGTTCAGCGTCAGGCCCATCTTGCCCGCGCGCTCGGCGAACTTTTCGACTCCGCCGTCCTGGCTGACGCCGGAAAGGTCGCCCTTCACATCGGCGCAGAAGACGGGGACGCCCGCTTCGGAAAAGCCCTGGGCCATGATCTGCAGGGTCACGGTCTTGCCCGTGCCGGTGGCGCCGGCGACGACGCCGTGGCGGTTGGCCCGATTCAGCAGCAGCCGCTCGGGCGCGCCCTCGAAGGACTGGCCGAGAAACAGGGCGGGGGCGTCGGTCATGAAGAGGGTCTCCTGCGTACCAGGCCATGCTTAATCGACCGGGCCGTCGCCGCAAGGCGGAACCTCGGCGGTTTACAGCGATTGACGCCGTTCCCGGTCACGACGACAGTTCCGCCATGAAGCTTCCGATCACCGTCAGTCACTCCTCCCCGGCCACGAATGCGGTGGTGCTGATCGCCGTCGTGGCGGCGGGGGCGGCGCTCTACTGGCTCAGGGACATTCTGACGCCCCTGGCCATGGCCCTGTTCCTGATGATCATGATCGACGGAGTGAAGCGCGCGCTTGAGCGGCGCACGCCGATTCCGCCCCGTTTCGCCGGGGCGGCGGCTCTGATCCTGGTGGTGCTGGGCTTCCTGGCCTCGATCTGGATCATCGTCGACGGGGCGGCCGGCTTCTTCACCGACGCCTCGGGCGTGGCGGGCAGCATCGGCCCGCGCATCGATCAGATCAGCCGCGACGTCTCGGCCCTGGTCGGGGTCAGCGATCCGCCGACGCTGCACGACATGATCGCCGGTATCGACGTGCGCGGCTGGCTGACCAGCGCGGCCTTCCAGGTGCAGGGCGCGGCCACCGGCGCCTTCTTCGTCATGATCTACCTGGGCTTCCTGCTGGCGTCGCAGGCGGGCTTCCGCAAGAAGATGGTCGGCATGTTCCCGGAACGCGGCCCGCGCCAGGAGGCGCTGGAGGTGTTCGAGCGCGTGCGCGGCGGGGTCGAGGGCTATCTGTGGGTCCAGGCCGTGACCGGGGTCATGATCTGCGCCGTGGCCTGGGTGCTGATGCGGGCGGTGGGGCTTCAGAACGCCGAATTCTGGACCTTCGTCATCTTCATCGTCGGCTTCATTCCGGTGCTGGGCGGCGCCGTGGCGGGCTGCGCCCCGCCCCTGTTCGCCCTGGTCCAGTTCGAAAGCTACTGGCCCGCCCTGATCCTGTTCGTCGGTCTTCAGACCCTGCTGTTTCTGGTGGGTAACCTGGTCCAGCCGCGGATGCAGGGCGACAATCAGAACATCGACCCCATCGTCGTCCTTCTGGCCCTGGCCTTCTGGGGCAAGCTGTGGGGCGTGGCGGGGATGTTCCTGTCGACCCCGCTGGCGGTGATGGCCATGGCCATCCTGGCCGAGTTCAAGGGCTCGCGCTGGATCGCCGTGCTGTTGTCCGGCGACGGCGAGCCCTATGCGCAGAAGCGCGGCAGGGAATCGGAAAAGGAGGGCGGATCTTCCTGGCTCGGACGGATTCTTGGCCGCGACGTCCCGCCGCAGGACGAAAGCCGGAAATAATCCTTCAATTGTCCTTGAATGGCCGTAATCGTCGCCTATCTCATCCTCACACGACGCGGCCCTCCCCTCCCCCTCCCGGGCCGCGGCGTCTGAGGCCGGCGCTTCCCCTCCCCCTCCTAAGCGCCGGACCGAGCAGGCCGTCGGACATCGTTCGACGGCCTTGTTCGTTTCGGGGACCGATTTTCCTTCATGCCGACGCGCGCTTCTGTCCGATCACGGCTGAATTGGGGCTTTTATTTCTCTGTTCTGCAGCGGGCTTGGCTAAAACAGTCCACAACTGGGCCTCCTGCGCCACATGCTGCGGTGCACACTGAAATTCCCTGTCTTTCGGGGCGTCGGCGGCCTAGCCGTTCTCGCCGGGGACGCTAAGGTGCGGCTGTTTTCCCCAGCGGTTTTCCACCGCGCCGTTCGAGACCTGAGTCATGTCCGCTGCTTCGCGCATCGTTCCCGCCGTTCCCGCCGACCTGGGAGCGCTGGAGGCGGCCTACGCGCGGATTGCGGCGCCGCCGGGCGCGGCGGAGAAGACCCTGCTGGCTCAGGCTTTCGACGACTATTCGGCCGATGAGACGCCCGAACTCGGCGGCGACGACCTGGCGGTCCTGCTGGCGGGGGCCTGGCGCGGCGCCGAGGCCCGCAAGGCGGGCGAGCCCGCCCGCATCACCGTCGGCCCGCTGGCCGACGCCGCCGGGGTCAACACCGGCTATGATCAGATCCTGATCCTGCAGGACGACGGCCCCTTCCTGGTCGACAGCGTCCTGGGCGAACTGGCTGAGGCGGGCGTCACCGTCCGCGCCCTGTTCCACCCGATCGTCGAGGTCGAGGCCGGCCGTCGCGACTCCCTGATCATCGTCGTCATCGACCCCCTGCCGCAGGAGCGCCGCGACGCCCTGGGCGAGGGCCTGGCGCAGGCCATGGCCGACGTGCGCGTCGCCGTGCGCGACCACGGCGCCATGGTCCAGACCATGCGCGACGCCGTCCAGCGTCTTGAAGCCGCTCCGCCGAAGGGCGTCGATCCCGAGGTGCTGAAGGAGAACCTCGAGTTCCTGCGCTGGGCCAAGAGCGATCACTTCGTCTTCCTGGGCGCGCGCGACTACGACTATCCGCGCGACGCTTCGGGTTCGTATGAGGCCGAGGCGCCCCTGAACCAGTCCAGCGACGGCCTGGGCGTGCTCAGCGATCCCGAGCGCCGCGTCCTGCGCCGCGCCTCCGAGCCCGCCGTCCTGACCGCCGCCATGCAGCGCCAGCTGGACGAGAGCGATCCGGTCACCGTGGCGAAGGCCAATATGCGCTCGCGCGTGCATCGCCGCGCCTACATGGATTACGTCGGGATCAAGCGCTACGACGCGGACGGCAAGGCGACCGGCGAGACCCGCTTTGTCGGCCTGTTCACCGCCGAAGCCTACGACAAGATGGCCAAGGAAGTGCCGCTGATCCGGCGCAAGGTCGCCAATGCGCTGGAACGCGCCGGCAAGACGCCGGGCAGCCACAACTACAAGCGCCTGAAGAACATCCTCGAGAACTATCCCCGCGACGAGCTGTTCCAGATCGGCGAAGACGAGCTGCTGGATACGGCGCTGGGCATTCTGCACCTGTACGACCGTCCGCGCATCCGCCTGTTCACGCGCCGTGATCCGTTCGACCGCTTCGTCTCGGTGCTGTGCTTCATTCCGCGCGAGCGCTTCGACGCCGACCTGCGCCAGCGCATCGGCGGCATTCTGGCTCAGGCCTGGGGCGGCCGCGTTTCGGCCTGGTATCCGCAGCTGACCGATCAGCCGCTGACCCGCGTCCACTACATCATCGGCGTGACGCCCGGCGATCACCCGACCCCGGACCTGCAGGCTCTGGAGGCCGAGGTGGCCGAGGCCGGCCGCAGCTGGATCGATCGCTTCGAGCGCGCCTTGCGCCTGGCCGGGGTCGATGAAGCCGCCGTCGGCCCGACCAGCGCCCGCTGGGCCGACGGTTTCGGCGTGGCCTTCCGCGCCCGCTATGACGCGGCCGAGGCCGTGGCCGACCTGGAGCAGTTCGACCGTCTGAACGACGGCTCGGCCGCCGACGGCGTCCACGCCGAGCCGGTGGCGGTGCGCGCCTTCCGCACGGCCGACGAGACCAATCTGCAGTTCCGCTTCAAGCTGTATCGCCGCGGTTCGGCCGTACCGCTGTCGGACGTCCTGCCGATCCTGGCCGACATGGGCCTGAAGACGCTCGAGGAATCCGACCACGTCGTACGCACGATCGGCCAGGAGCCGATCTACATCCACGACTTCCTGCTGGAAGACCCGCGCGGCGCCGACCTGGTGTTCGCCGACCTCAAGACCCCGTTCGAAGAGGCCTTCAAGGCCGTGTGGAACGGCCGCACCGAGAGCGACGGCTTCAACCGCCTGGTACTCGAGCTGGGCGTCGACTGGCGCGAGGCGGCCCTGATCCGCACCCTGGCCCGCTATCGCCAGCAGACGGGCCTGGACCCGTCGCAGTCGGTGCAGGAAGCCGCCCTGCGCGAGTACCCCGACGTGGCGCGCGCCATCCTGTCGCTGTTCAAGGCCAAGTTCGACCCGGCGCACGGTGGTTCGGTCGCCGAGCGTGAGGCGGCCGTGGCCGAACTGGACGCCAAGATCGAAACCCTGCTGCAGGACGTGAAGAGCCTGGATCACGACCGGGCCCTGCGCCGCATCGCGGCCTTGATCGACGGGATCAAGCGCACCAACTTCTATCAGCTGGACGCCGAGGGTGCGCCGAAGGCCCACATCTCGATCAAGATCGCCGGTCAGGAACTGGCCGACCTGCCCCTGCCCAAGCCCTTCCGCGAAATCTTCGTCTGGGCGCCGCATATCGAGGGCTCGCACCTGCGCTTCGGCCCGGTGGCGCGCGGGGGCCTGCGCTGGTCGGACCGTCGCGACGACTTCCGCACCGAGGTTCTGGGTCTGGTGAAGGCCCAGCAGGTCAAGAACTCGGTCATCGTGCCGGTCGGCTCCAAGGGCGGCTTCTATCCCAAGCAGCTGCCGGTCGGCGGCACGCGCGAGGAGACCCAGGCCGAGGCCATTCGCGCCTACAAGACCTTCCTGTCCGGCATGCTGGACATCACCGACAACATCGTCGGCGACGGCGCCCCGGTGCGTCCGGCCAATGTCGTGGCCTGGGAGGGCGACGACCCCTATCTGGTCGTGGCCGCCGACAAGGGCACGGCGACCTTCTCGGACATCGCCAACGGCGTGAGCCAGTCCTACGGCTTCTGGCTGGACGACGCCTTCGCCTCGGGCGGCTCGGCCGGCTATGACCACAAGGAGATGGGCATCACGGCGCGCGGCGCCTGGGAAGCGGTCAAGCGCCACTTCCGCGAGATCGGCAAGGACATCCAGACCGAGCCTTTCACCGTGGTGGGCGTCGGCGACATGTCGGGCGATGTCTTCGGCAACGGCATGCTGCTGTCCAAGGCGATCAAGGTGGTGGCCGCCTTCGATCACCGCGACATCTTCATCGATCCGAACCCGGACGTGGCGAAGTCGTGGGCCGAGCGCAAGCGCCTGTTCGAGACGCCGCGCACCAGCTGGCAGGACTATGACAAGAGCCTGATCTCCGAAGGCGGCGGCGTCTTCTCCCGCTCGGCCAAGTCGATCGCCCTGACGCCGCAGATCAAGGCGCTGCTGGACATCGAGGCCGACAGCGTCGATCCGGTCACCCTGATGCAGGCCATCCTCAAGGCCCGCGCCGAGCTGCTCTACTTCGGAGGCATCGGCACCTACATCAAGGGCGCCGGCGAGACCAACCTGCAGGTCGGCGACAAGGCCAACGACGCCATCCGCATCAACGGCGGCGAGATCCGTGCGCAGGTCGTCGGCGAAGGCGCCAACCTGGGCGCGACCCAGCTCGGGCGGATCGAAGCCGCCCGCGCGGGCGTGCGTTTGAACACCGACGCCATCGACAACTCGGCCGGCGTGGACTCATCGGACCACGAGGTGAACATCAAGATCCTGACCGGCGGCGCCATCGCCTCGGGCCATCTGAAGGCCGAGGACCGCAACGCCCTGCTCAAGTCGATGACCGACGAGGTCGCGGACAAGGTGCTGGCCCACAACTACGACCAGACCCTGGCCCTGACCCTGCAACAGGCCGAAGGCGCGGCCGCGCTGGACTCTCAGCAGGCCTTCATGCAGCACCTGTCGTCGATCGGTAAGCTGAACCGGGCGGTCGAATACCTGCCCGACGACGCCCGCATCGCCGAGATGAAGCTGCAAGGCCAGGCCCTGACCCGGCCGGAGCTGGCGGTCCTGACCGCCTATTCCAAACTCGAGCTGTTCGACGAGATCGTCGGCTCGACGGCGCCGGACGACGCCTTCTTCGAACGCCTGCTGCTGGAGTACTTCCCGGCGCCGCTGGCCCAGTTCGAAGAGGACATGAAGGGCCACCGCCTGCGTCGCGACATCATCGCCACCGTGCTGTCGAACGAGATCGTCAACATGGCCGGGCCGACCTTCCCCGACCGCCTGCGCGCGGCGGCGGAATGCGACACCGCCGCCATGGTCACGGCCTTCGAGACCGCCCGCCACGTCTTCCGCCTCGACGAGGCCTGGAAGGCGGTGTCGGCCCTGGACCTGAAGATTCCGGCCGAGGCCCAGACGGCCCTCTATCAGGAGATCGCCCTGGTCCTGCGTCGCCAGACCTTCTGGCTGGCGCGCCGCGCGGCCCGCACCGAGACGACGGTCGGCGGCATGATCGCCGCCTATCAGCCCGCCGCCGACGCCCTGCGCGCCGCCGGCCCGGAAGTGCTGTCGCGTTATGAGCACGCCCGCTACGAAGGCCGGGTCCAGACCTTCATCGGTCTGGGCGCGCCGGAAGACCTGGCCCGCGACATCGCCATGCTGCGTCCGATGGTGGCCACGGCCGACATCGGCGACCTGTCGGGCGAACTGGGTTGGGACGCCCCGGCCATGGCCCGCGTCTATCACCAGGTCGGCGCCGCCTTCGATTTCGACCGCCTGCGCGTGGCGGCGGGGTCGGTGCCGTCCGGCGATCGCTTCGATCGCCTGGCCGTGCGTCGCCTGATCCAGGATCTGATGACCGAGCAGCAGCAGCTGACCCGCGCCGTGGCCAAGGCCTCGGCCCAGGCGGCAGGCGCCGGCGAGGACAGCGCCGAACAGGCGGTCGACGCCTGGATCGGCGCCCGCATGGATCAGGTGGAGGCCCTGCGCGCCTCGGTCGATGAGATCGAGACCTCGGGCTCCGGCTGGACCTTCGCCAAGCTGACTATCGCCAACGGCGAGATCCGCGAGGTGCTGGCTTCGGCTTCCTAAATGGTGGTGACGCCGGGCGTGAGCCCGGCGTCACGCGCTACGTTCGCGACGCGGTCGCTCACTGCTTGAGCGCTCTTAGTGCGCTATCGCTCGCCGCGCGGCGGTTCGCTGCTTGAGCGCATGAGGCGCTCGAGCAGGAGCGGCTCGCGTCGGCGCCGCAATCAGGGCCCGTCCGTTTCGTCGTTTGGCGAGGCGGGCGGGCCTTGGCGTTTGGGGCGGGGTCGGTTTAGGTGGCGCCTGCTGTTCAGCGAACCGGAGGGCCCATGCCCAGGAAGTTCCTCGTCGTCGTCGACGACACTCCCGAATTGGACGCGGCCTTGGCCTATGCCGCGCGCCGCGCGCGTTCGACCGGGGGCCATGTGGTGCTGTTGCGCGCCCTGGTCGGCGGATCGGACGAGCACTGGTCCGGCGTCCGCGATGAAATTCGACGCCAGCAACGCGAGGAGGCCGAGGCTCTGCTGGCCCGGCTGGGGGAAAAGGTCGCCGAGACGTCCGGCGCCCCGCCCGTCTATCTGATCGAGGAAGGCGACCCCCAGGCCGCCATCCGCAAGGCGGTCAGCGACGATCCCGACATCAAGATCCTGATCCTGGCCGCCGGCGCCAACGGGCGCGGCCCTGGCCCTCTGATTTCCGCCGTTTTGAAACACGGCGCCGGCTTCACCGGCCGAAAGCTGCCCGTCACTATCGTGCCCGGCGAACTGACGGAAGAAGAGATTCAGGATCTGGCCTGACCATCATGATGCTCCGTTTGATCGCGGCCGCTGTTCTTCTTTCGACAACGGCGTTCGCGCCGCATGCCCTGGCGCAGGCGGCGGTCCGGGCCTACGCCGTGCAGGGGGATTGCGACGGCCGTGCCGTTACAGCCGTACGCATGGCCGAGGGCTATTGCCTCGGTCTGGTGTGGCAGGGGGCGGGCCAGGACGGGCCGCGGATGCCGCGCGGCCTGATGCCGCTGGAGGGCGGCGACTGGCTGGTCACGGACCTGGGCGCCTGGGAGGCGGGCAAGGGGGCGGTGTGGCGGCTGTCGTTTGCGGCCGACGGCGCGGCGCGCTGGCGGCGGCTGGCGAGCGGCCTTTCGATGCCGCACACGGTCAAGCGCGGGCCGGACGGGCGGATTTATGTGTCCGAGATGAACCGCATCCTGACGCTGGATCCCGACGCGGCCGATGCGCAGGCCAGCGTCCGCACCGTCATCGGCGACCTGCCGGACAACCGGCTGCACGACAACCGCCACCCGCTGTCCAGCTTCGTCTTCGACGGGAACGGCGACCTGCTGGTCAATGTCGGGGCGCCCAGCGACCGCTGTCTGGACGCGGCGGGCAAGCCGAAGACGGATGCGCGCGGGGCCTGCGTCGAGGACGCCGCGACGGCGCAGGTGCGACGCCACGCCTATCTGGGGAACGGCCGCTGGGCCGAGGACAGCACCGTCTTCGCCAGCGGGCTGAGGAACTCCATCGCCCTGGTGCGGCACTCGTCGGGAACGGTGCTTCAGGCCGAGAATTCGGTCGATCTGGACACGCCGGATCATCCCTATGACGAGATCAACGTCCTGACGCAGGGACGCCATTACGGCTGGCCCTATTGCGTCGATCTGGCCACGCCCCTGCCGGGCTGGCCGGCGCGTCAGGCGCGCTGCAATGAGCGCGAACGGCCGATCGCCCTGTTGCCGCCGCACGCGGCGCCGCTGGACCTGATCTATTACGATGGGGCGATGTTCCCTGAGCTGCAGGGGCGGCTGCTGATGACCTGGCACGGCTTCCGCCGCGCTGCCGGACGCATCGTGGCGGTCGAGACGGACGAGGCGGGCCGGCCTCTGACCGATATAGGCGGGCGCTACGCCGTCTATCCGCGCGGCGCCCTGCCCTACCCCGCCGGCGCGCCCAGCGTGAACGGCAAGGTGCTGACGCCGGGCTGGGACAAGGTCGCCGGGCGTCATCCGCGCGGCTCGCCGGTGACGATGGCGACGGCGCCGGACGGCTCCATCTGGGTCACGGATGACAGAAGCCGGGCGATCCTGAGAATCGCCCGGCCCCGGTAGGCTTGGGTTGTCAGGGGCGACTTAGCCCTTCTGGCCGTCCCGCTTGGCCAGGACGCGCAGGCGCAGAGCGTTCAGCTTGATGAAGCCCTCGGCGTCCTTGTGGTCATAGGCCTGGACGCCTTCCTCGAAAGTCACCAGATCCTGATCGTACAGGCTGTTGGGGCTTTCGCGGCCGATGATGGTCACGTTGCCCTTGTAGAGCTTGACGCGGACGGTCCCCGACACCTTCTGCTGGCTGTGGTCGATGGCGGCCTGCAGCATCTCGCGCTCGGGGCTGAACCAGAAGCCGTTGTAGATGAGCGAGGCGTATTTCGGCATCAGCTCGTCCTTCAGGTGCATGGCGCCGCGATCCAGGGTGATCGACTCCATGCCGCGGTGGGCGGCCAGCAGGATGGTCCCGCCGGGGGTCTCATAGACGCCGCGCGACTTCATGCCGATGAAGCGGTTCTCGACCATGTCCAGACGGCCGATCCCGTTGTCGTGGCCCAGCTGGTTCAGCTTGGTCAGCAGGGCGGCGGGCGACAGGGCCTCGCCGTCGATGGCGACCGGATCGCCCTTTTCATAGGCGATGGTGATGACGGTCGGCGTGTCGGGGGCGGCTTCCGGCGAGATGGTGCGCTGGTGCACGAACTCGGGCGCCTCGACGGCTGGGTCTTCCAGCACCTTGCCCTCGGACGAGGAGTGCAGAAGGTTGGCGTCGACCGAGAAGGGGGCCTCGCCGCGCTTGTCCTTGGAGATCGGGATCTGGTGCTTCTCGGCGAAGTCCAGCAGGGCCTCGCGGGACTTGAAGTCCCACTCGCGCCAGGGGGCGATGACGCGGATGTCGGGCTCCAGCGCATAATAGCCCAGCTCGAAGCGGACCTGGTCGTTGCCCTTGCCGGTGGCGCCGTGACAGACGGCGTCGGCGCCGACCATGCGGGCGATCTCGATCTGGCGCTTGGAGATCAGCGGACGGGCGATCGAGGTGCCCAGCAGATACTGGCCCTCATAGACGGTGTTGGCGCGGAACATCGGGAAGACGAAGTCGCGCACGAACTCTTCGCGCAGGTCGTCGATGAAGATGTTCTCGGGCTTGATGCCCAGCTTCAGCGCCTTCTCCTTGGCGGGGGCGAGCTCTTCGCCCTGACCCAGGTCGGCGGTGAAGGTCACGACCTCGGCGCCGTATTCCTCCTGCAGCCACTTCAGGATGATCGACGTGTCCAGCCCGCCCGAATAGGCGAGGACGACTTTCTTGGGGGCGGGCGTGCTCATCGGTCGGTGAATCCTTTCAGGAGACGCAAGGGTCAGGGGACGCTTGGGGGAGGCGTTCGGCGCGCTTAAAGGACCAGACGCGCCGCGATGCAAGCGCGGGATTGCGGCGCCGGTCCGCCAATGCGTCTAGGGCGCCGCGAACTGATCCGCGACGCCCCCGTTTTTAGGCTGGATTTTCAGCCGTTTAGAAGGGTCAGGCGGCCAGGGCCTTGAGGGCGTCGACCAGGTCGGTCTTTTCCCAGGAGAAGCCGCCGTCGGCGTCCGGCGTGCGGCCGAAATGGCCGTAGGCGGCGGTGCGGCGATAGATGGGCTTGTTCAGACCCAGGTGCTCGCGGATGGCGCGCGGCGAGGCGCCGCCGATCAGCTTGGGCAGTTCGGCCTCCAGCACCGCCTCATCGATCTTGCCCGTGCCGTGCAGGTCGACGTGGACCGACAGGGGCTTGGACACGCCGATGGCGTAGCTGATCTGGATGGTGCAGCGGTCGGCCAGGCCCGCCGCGACGACGTTCTTGGCCAGGTAGCGGCAGGCGTAGGCGGCCGAGCGGTCGACCTTGGTCGGATCTTTGCCCGAGAAGGCGCCGCCGCCGTGCGGGGCCGCGCCGCCGTAGGTGTCGACGATGATCTTGCGCCCGGTCAGGCCGGCGTCGCCGTCCGGCCCGCCGATGACGAAGGTGCCGGTCGGGTTGATGTGCCACTCGGTGTCGGCGGTGATGAAGCCCTGCGGCAGCACCTTCTCGACATAGGGCTTCACTATGGCCGCGACCTGCTCCTGGCTCAGGTTCGCCTTGTGCTGGGTCGAGACGACGATGGAGGTCGCGCGCACCGGGCGGCCGTCTTCATAGTGCAGGGTGATCTGGCTCTTGGCGTCGGGCTCAAGGCCCGGCTCCCTGCCCGAATGGCGGGCCTCGGCCAGGACCTTCAGGATGTTGTGGCTGTATTGCAGGGTGGCCGGCATCAGCTCGGGCGTCTCGTTCGAGGCGTAGCCGAACATGATGCCCTGGTCGCCCGCGCCCTCGTCCTTGTCTTCGCCGGCGTCGACGCCCTGGGCGATGTGGGCCGACTGCGGGTGCAGGTTGTTCTCGAAGCGGAAGGTCTTCCAGTGGAAGCCGTCCTGCTCATAGCCGATGTCGCGCACCACGCCGCGCACCGCAGCTTCGATTTCCTGCTGAACGCCCGGCGCCCACTCGCCCTCGGCGTTCATGATGCCCTTGCCGCGGATCTCGCCGGCCAGCACCACCAGATTGGTCGTCGTCAGGGTTTCACAGGCCACCCGCGCTTCGGGATCCTTGGACAGGAACAGGTCGACGACGGCGTCGGAAATCTGATCCGCAACCTTGTCGGGATGGCCTTCCGAGACGCTCTCGGAGGTGAAGAGGAACGACGAACGGGCCAAGGCAGGCTCCTGCGTGACGATAAGGTCGCTAGACATATAAAGATATGCTTATACGTGCAAGGCGGCTTCTGTCGCGGGTGCGACCTCTCAGGTCGAGCATCCTTAATGCGACTTCTCCAAAGCGTCGCATTTTCAAGCGCCTGCCTGTCATCAATCTTCGGCAAGGGGACGGCGACTGAAGGTCGGGATCGCGCTCATGGACGTCTTCTATTGTCTGATCCACACGCCCGAGGCGATCACGCCCGAGCTGTGCGTCCTGCCCGGCGCCACCGAGGTCGAGGCCGTGCGCGGCCTGACGGAGGTCGCGCGCGACTGGCCGCGCCTGGAGCGCATCGACCTCTATCGCGGCAACCACGAGGTCCGCAGCTTCGCCCCATCCGACTTTGCCCTGAGCCGACCGCTCCGCGCCCTGGCGGCTTGACGCCTGGCGAGCGTGCGGATGCGTCGCCCGAGGCTGGGTGCGTTTTGAAGGGCGAAGAGAGAAGTGGTGCCGCTTAGGTGACTCGAACACCTGACCCCCTCATTACGAACTCGTCGGAAGGCGAGCCGTAAAACCCAGTCGTGGCTTGGCTTCTAGCGTTGTTCGGGCCGCAGCGAAAGAGCCCCACCCACAGACTTCCCATTCTGGCGTGACGAGGTGATTCCGACGTTTCCTAAGTTGCGATCGTTAACTCAGTCCGACGCTGAAATCCGACCTGCGCCATACCTGCAAGCGCCCCGTGAAGCTCTCGAGCTGCAAGTCCACCCTTACCCGCACACCATCTGGCTTGCCCGCAACTTTGTGTGCGTGAAAATTTGGCTCTTGTGGACGGCCAATTTCTGGCTATACATCGGTATGTTCGAAGTTGCAGAAAGGAGTTCGCGATGCGGACCAGCCATATGAACGACCGGATGAGGCAGCGCGGCATCACAGAGGCAGAGATCTCCGTGATCCACGAATTGGGCGAGTGGAATGAGCGAGCGGATAGAATTGTCCTGACTGCCCGCCGCTGCGCCCTCGCAGAATCCATCTTGCGGCAAGAAATCCGGAACGCCGAACGCCGCGCAGGAAACACACAACTAGGCAGGGGGCAGAAACATGTTTGAAGAAGAGATTTCGCGCAAAAGGAGACAGCTCAAGGTTTTGGAGCGTCTGCGTCGGGCCGGGGGCGCGACCTTGGTTCTCGGCAATGATGGTGCAACGCAGATTACAGTCTTCCGTAATACGAAGAGGTTCCGCCATGTCTAAGGATGATAGTCGGACACTTAAGACGAAACGCGGTGAAATTGCCGTCCACGTTTACCCAGAAAAGCTCCGCGGAGAGGCTGGCCCCAGCGCGGTTCTTGGTAGGAATGACCGGAAGTTCAACATTCGGATTAGGCAGGATGACATTGTCCTGCTTGATGCCCTGGCGACGCTGTACGGGATAACGCGCTCCTCGCTGATCAACGAAATCCTGCATTCGTACATGCGGGATGAGTTGATGAGTATCAAGGAGGTCGATGCTCGGACCATGTTGGCTCACACAGCAGATCAGTCAGCTTCCTATGACAGCATCTCTCAGCCGTGGGTTTGGGACGCGCTGGGAGATGACTTTAATAATATGCTTCGCAATATGTTGGATGACGGAAACATTCATGGTCGCCCAGAAGAGGATGGTTACGACAACCACACGGCTACTTATTACGGGCTGCGCGACAAGTTGCAGGGTATGACAAAATGACCAAGGGCGTTCTATCCACCATCATCGACGGGATCGGCGAGGCTGAAGCGGAAAAGCGGGCCGAGAGTTTTGTCGTGGTCAATGTCCGCCCCGGCGAGAAGGTGGCGGTCATGCTCGACCTTCTGTCCAAATTGACTGGCCAGAGCCCCTCGGCATTGGTCACCGATGAGATGTCGCGCCGACTGGCTCTCTATGCGTCCGCATCCTCGGCAAACACCGAAGCAATTCTAAGTGCAGCAGAAAGTGTCCTGGAGCAGGGAGGCGGCCTCGGGTTCCAAGAAGGGAGTGCGTTGGCGCGCCTGCAATCGGAAGGCATTGTAGCGATCAAGGGGCCCCAGCGCAGGTTCTTTCCCTCTGGCGCGTAACGCCGACACTCAAAAAACTAGACCGCGCTATGCGCAGTCCAGAATAGTCGTATCAATATCCTTCGGGCAAAGATGACACGAATTATCGAGCCGCCTCTGGAAGATTACAAGTCCCTTCGGCAGCCACTGACAAGAGGCGAGTCTATTGTCCTAGATTTCTTCAATAAGCGACTGTCACCTGATTGGGAAATATACGTACAGCCGCACTTGAACGGGCTAAGACCGGATTTCGTTCTACTTAATCCCAACGTCGGCATCGCGGTCTTTGAGGTAAAAGACTGGAATCTAGATGCCATGGAGTACTATCGCGAACGCGATAATTTCGGCTACGAAGTCCTGTGCGCCAATGACGGCGAACGGAGGTTCAGTGTTCAGAACAAAAATCCTGCTACACAGGTGAACCGGTATCGTAACGAGATATTTCAACTCTACTGCCCGAGATTGAACAGTAATGGCGGGTTCGCAGCAGTGACGGCAGGCGTCATATTTCCGTTCGCGGACTCCAAGCGCGTGCACTCTTTGCTTCGACCATTTTTGCAGTTGGGAGAAAACGAAGAATACAAAGCATACCAACCCATTAGCGGAATCCAAGAGCTCAGGAATGGTGATCTATGTCACGTATTTCCTGAGTCTGTTCGTGAACACTCCAAGTTTATGACCCCAGCGCTAGCTGACGATTTGCGCGGTTGGCTAGTGGAGCCTGATTTCTCCAAGACTCAGAGACAGCCACTGGAGCTCGATAAAAATCAACAGATGCTGGCGAATACACGAACGGATTCGGGATACAGACGAATAAAGGGCCCCGCAGGGTCAGGCAAGTCTCTCATTCTGGCCGCCCGCGCGGCAAAGTTGGCTGATGAAGGAAAAACCGTCCTCATCGTGACCTTCAATATTACGCTCTGGCACTACCTTAGAGATGCAGTGGTCCGAGGGTTGAAAATCGGAAGAAGCCTCCAGAATATTTCGTTCTCACACTTTCACTACTGGTGTAAAAGCGTGTGCTACGATGCAGGTTGGGACGAGGTCTACGATCGTCTATTCTCGAGCCTTCCGGAAAGCGGCGGGAACAGGCAGCGCGAACTCACGAGACTCTTGGAAGAGGTATTGCCTGCTCTAGCTATACGGGCAATGGCCGAGCCTGGGGCACAGCGATACGACGCAGTTTTGGTTGACGAGGGGCAGGATTATCACCCGTCTTGGTGGGCCGCTCTACGGACGGCGTGCAAGCCGGGCGGTGAGATGGTCTTGGTGGCCGATGCTACTCAGGACGTTTACGGGACAGCGAAAGCGTGGACCGAGGAAGTAATGACCGGGGCCGGTTTCCAGGGGGGGCGGTGGGCGCAACTGGGTGTCAGTTACCGACTTCCGCCGGATATGCTGAACTTGGCGACAGCCTTCGCGGAACGCTTCTTGCCTGGCGACACGGCAGACATCCCGCAACAAGAGCAAGGATCTCTCGCCCTCTATCCGTGCAACCTGCGCTGGGTTCAATGCGAGGTCGCAGATGCGCAGGAACTTTGCGTTCGCGCGATCATCTCGCTTATGCATCAATCAGGAAAAGCCGGCCTAGCCAATGCGGACATCACGCTCCTGACAGCCAATATGGCGTTTGGGGAGAGGGTGGTGATCGATCTGGAAGAATTTGGGCCGAGGGTTGTGCAAACTTTCTCCGGGGACAAGCGCGAACAGCGGCGCTCTAAAATGGGCTTCTACATGGGCGACGCCCGCGTAAAGGCGACGACGCTCCACAGCTTCAAGGGATGGGAGACCCGAGCCCTTGTTGTCCACGTAGACCATGCGGAAAGTCCCGAGTCCCTAGCCCTCATTTATGCAGGACTGACGCGGCTCAAACGTAGCGCGGAGGGTAGCTGGCTCACGGTAGTCTGCTCCGCCCCGGCGCTAAAGGAGTACGGCGAGACTTGGCCACAAGGCGTCGCTCCGACGTAGCCTCCAACCATGCGGCCGTGTGAAGTCTTCACTGGGGTCAGTCGAGATGTGCCTCCCGCAGATCAGCGCTTGCTGAAGCTCCGTTTGTGATCGAGCATAGGTGATCCTCCCTCGTTTCAGTGGACACCCCTAGCGCCGAACCACGCTGGACTGGTACGGCGGCCCATTCGATCCTCAGATCATTGACCGGCTGATGATCGACGTCCGCTACGATGAGATCGCCAGACGATGGCGCAGATGAATATTGCGTCCGGTCAAACAGCCAAAGAGAAAAAATAAAAGGCGCCCCACCCGCACCCCGACGTGATGCCAGGATGCGGATGAAGCGCTCGGGAAGTTAGAAGGCGGCCTGTTTAGCGGCCCCGGCCTCGACAGCCTTCAGCAGGGTGTCATTGGCGAGGTGGCTGTAGCGCTGGGTGCTTTGATAACTGGCGTGACCCAGCACCTTGCCGACCGCGAAGAGATCGACGCCGCTGTTGACCATGTTACTGGCCGCGCTGTGGCGCAGGTCGTGGAGGCGGAGCCCCGGCAGCTTCGCTTCCTTAATTGCGTGCTGCCAGCTGTGTTTGATCGACACCAAGGGAAGACGTGTCTCCACATTCGGGACCAGCCAGGGACACCCCTTGAAGCGCGGCAACTTCTCGATGATGGCCAAGGCAGGCGTGGACAGCGGCACATGGCGTGATTTGCCTGTCTTACTGGTCGGGATGAACCACGACCGTCGTTCCACATCTACGTTCTCCCACTTGGCGTCTAGGAGTTCCCGCAGGCGTGCACCGGTGAGGAGGAGCAGGCCGACGATGTGCTGAAGTTGCGAGTTCTGGGACGCGGCCACCGCCGCCTTCAGTCGAGCGGTCTCCTCGGGCGTCAGGAAGCGCTCACGCCCGTTGTTCAGAGGCTTTCTGGGGATGCCCCGTGTCGGGTTCCTTTCCGTGCCCGGTATGTCCCAGCTAGCCCCCAGGACGAAGGATCGGCCCAGGATCACCCGCATCTTCTCGACCGAGGCCGGTGCCAAGCCGCCGACACGCTTCTCGTTCAACCACTGGCCGACCGACTGGCTAGTTATGTCGGTGAGGCGGGTCTTCCCCCACTTTGGGATGATGTGGATCCGCATGCAGGACTCCAGATCGTGGTAGGATTTGAGGTGGAGCTTGGCGAAGGCCAGATGCTTCTCGGCCAACTCACCATAGGTCGGGATGGACTTGGCCAGCGCCTTCTTCGCGCCGGGGTCGCCGCCCATCACCACCTCCGACCGCAGTTCCTGGGCCTTCTTTCGGGCTGCGGCGCAGGTGACGTCATTGACGCCCCCGATCTTGTACTGTCGCTGCCTCCCGCTCGCATCGATGTAGCGGAGGGAAAAGGTGGCTGTACCGCTGATGCGACACTCGAGGATGAAGCCGGAGATGTGGGTGTCGTACCAATCGGTCTTCTTCTTGCCGACCTCGCAACCGGCGTTGGCGACGAAAGCTTGAGTCAGGTGTGCCTTGGGCATGGGTGATTTTCCTTTGGTGGGTTGAGTTCAGACGAGCGCCATCACGCGGTGCCGAAGGGGGCGCAGCGGGAGGCGGTTTGGAGGGGGAAGTCTGGAGCGGGGCGGACCCGCATTTGCCCCAGGGTGACCCGCCTGGGCGGGGGGCTGGGGAGGGGGATGGTAGGGCCACTGACGTGCCCCTGAGAATTTCCTCCACGCGGAGCTAGAGTCCGGCCCTTGAAAGGACGGACGGAATGAAACGAGCGA
>NZ_RHWX01000008.1 GCF_003938605.1 Brevundimonas sp. 357
GCTTTTTTTTTTTTTTTATCTTTCCGTGGTGGTGTTGTGGTGTGGGGTTTCATATTGCTTTTTGCCCCCCCCCCCCCCCCCGGGGGGGGGGGGGGGGCCCCCCCCCCCGCCGCTCCTTCATCCGAAAATCCCTCTCGAGGAGGCCGCCATGACGCGCCCCGCCGATCCCGCACGCCCGGACATCCATAGCCGGATCACCCAACAGATCATCGCCCAGCTCGAAGCCGGCGTTCGCCCCTGGACCCAGCCGTGGAAAGCCAAGAGCTCCGTCAGCCGCCCGCTGCGCCATGACGGCACGCCATACAACGGCATCAATGTCGTCCTGCTCTGGGGCGAGGCCGCGAGCCGTGGCTTCAGCCGATCGACCTGGATGACCTTCCGCCAGGCGCTGGCCCTCGGCGCCCACGTCCGCAAGGGCGAACGCGGCGCGACGGTCGTCTACGCCAACCAGATCGTCCGGGAGGACACAGACGACACCGGAGCCGACGTCCAGCAGCGCATCCCGTTCCTGAAGGCCTACACCGTCTTCAACGTCGATCAGATCGAGGGCCTGCCAGATCGCTACGGCGAGCCGGAGACGATCGAGATCAATCCGGACGAGCGGATCGCGCGCATCGACGCCTTCTTCAGGCACTGCGGCGCGGACATTCGTCACGGCGGTGGAAGCGCCTATTACGCCCCGGGTCCGGATCATGTGCAGATGCCGCCGTTCGAATGTTTCGAGACGGCGGATGCCTATTACAGCACGCTCTGCCACGAGATGACCCACTGGACGCGTCATCCCAGCCGCCTGGACCGGGACTTCGGCCGGCAGCGTTTCGGCGATCCGGGCTACGCTCGCGAGGAACTTGTCGCCGAACTGGGGGCCGCCTTCCTCTGCGCGGACCTCGGGCTCGCCCTGGAACCGCGCGAGGACCATGCCGCCTATATCGCCAACTCGCTGCAGGTCCTGAAGGACGATGTACGGTTTGTCGTCTCGGCCGCCTCTCATGCGCAGAAGGCCGTGGATCACCTAAAGGCGCTTCAGCCTCCGCCCTGAGGCTGATTAACCGCCCGATTGCGGACCCAGAAGTTGCCAGAACCGCAATGGACTACGCCGCGGACCCACCGGGTTGGGCCGCGATGGCCTCAGTCAGCGCCGATACCGCGATCACGACGTTTTCCAGAAGAGTACGCCCCTGGATCACTGCCGGGGCCTTCGGATCGACGCGAAGTCGGTCGAGCGCCGAAGCGACGTCCGATCCGAGATGAGCATCGGCCAGACGCAGATCATAGAGGCCGAACAGCGGCGCCATGAGCGCCTTCGCCGCCATCTCGCCGACACCGGTGGACGCGAGGGCTTCAAGCGCCTTGAGCGCCTTGACGCCCCCAATGACATGGCCACGCGCAACGGCGGCGTTGCGAACGGCGTCGACATCTACTCGCTCGATGAACAAGCGCGTGACGTCTTTCGCGAGGGATAGCAAACCGTCGGGTTCCGCTGCACGAAACCGGTGCGATCGCTTCAGCAGATCATTGACTGACTGATGTGGGCGCAGAATCTCGCTTCCGAACACGTCTCGGAATGTCGCCTCGAACGCACCCAGCACTTCTGGCAATACATGCTCCGGGGCAGTTGTATCCGCCGGGTTCACCATCATCTGAACCTGGAAGAGCTCGGCGGAAACGCCGCCGTCTTCAGCCACGCTGTGAGCAGCCCAGATGCGCTGTTCCCACGCCTGAAGGCGACCGACATCCTTGGCGAATACATTGATGAGGCCTCGCTCATTCAAACCGAAATGCAGCGGCGCCTCAGCTGCCCCGACGGCGCCGGTTTCTGCGCTGGCCCACTGCAGCCGGCTGCCGCGGTGTCGCAAAAGATGCCCGACCAGAGTTGGTTCGAAGAAAAGCCAGTCGATGCCTCTCTGCAACGCATCGGCGGTGACACGCTCACCGCGAGGTCCTGACGCAAATGCAATCGGGTTGGGATCGCGATCGCCGCGGACGCGCGGACTGAAATCGCCTGGCTCGAACCACTCCGTTCGCCATAAGACGCCGGCGATCCGGAACCCGTCGCCGCCCAATCCCAACTTCCGTCTGGGGGCGATCCGGCCCTCATGCGTGTCGCGATTGTTCTCGAGGCTGTACCCCTCTTCGGGCCAAGAGAAGCTGGGCGCCTCATCCGCCTCGACAACTCGCTCGTGGTAGCTGGACAGGTAGAGTTTCATCGAACGAGCAGCGAGATAGTCGGCAAGAAACTCGGCGCGGATCTCCAATCGAACCGGGCGATCTTCATCGCGGATGAGGCGTACGACCTCCGCCCAGCCTTCGTCAGGCCGAAACCAGGTGTCGCCATCGCGGCTCAGACGGAGGGCCAGGACCAGATCAGGGTGAAGGTGCCAGACGCCGTCCGCCGCGCCTTCGAGGTCCTGATCTATGACGAGGTTGATCCCCAGCGGCCCGTCGAAGCGATTGTCCAAGTAGACGTCGGCGGGATGGTACTCTCCGTTCCAGACGAAGGCGCGATGAGGCTGGAGGCTCAGGTCGCCCCAGTTCAGACGTGCCGCGCTTTCCTCTTTCCCGGCGTAAACCGCCAGTGTGGCGACACCCGCAAAGCGCTTCGCCGATCTCAGGTCCTCGGGCGCCTCCAGATCAACATCGTGGTTGGCTCTAAGGGGGATCCAAGATTGGCCCGCGACGGCTGGAACGTCGCCCATTTCGAAGTAGGCCTGGTTCAACATCAGACGGCTTTCGCTTCTGGAGCGTTCTTTGCCTCGAACTTGGTGATGGCTTCCACCTGCTCCCCGACCAGCGCTTGGAAGGCGTCGAAGGCGACGTAGCATTGGTCGCACTCGAGCTGCAGCAAATCTGCGACCTTGTTCAAATCGAGAGGAGGCGTTCCGCCGACTCCGTAGCTCACGACGCCCGTCGCCCCATCGACGTAGCGGGTCACCGTATTGCTCAGCCCCAGAAGGAGCCGGGGTGAGAAGCGGTGGTTGTAGGCGTTCCGGAAGTCGTGGGTTTGGGCTTTGAAGCCGCTGCCGGCGATGGGTTCGACCTTGAGCTTGAAGCGAAGAAACTTCCCCCAGGTGCGACCAAAGGGCTCGACGTCGTTCAAGTAGAGGTTCTTGTCGGGAAACTCGTCTCTCCAGTTCTCGAGGTCTTTAGCCATGTTCGCCTGGTGGGACAGGTGGGCCGCCGCGACCGCGAAGCGCGATTTGATCGCGTACGGCGCGCTGAGCGCGGCGACGCCGAGGATGCCGATAAACTCGTGCGCGACTTCCATCTTCGCGTCATCATCCATCGGCTCGACGATGATCGCCCACGCTCGCAGACGCGCGACGTGGTGAGTGAGGTCGTTGATCACATTGGCGAGGTCGGTGGCGTAGTCCTCAAGCATGCTGCTGTACACAAGCCAGAGGCCGCTGATGGGGTTCGGGAGGGTCCACCAGCGATACGGCATGAAGCGTTTCGCGACCCCCGACGCATCGAGCGCGGCTCTGTAGTCGGCATAGGCCGCGTTGAGACGGGCTGACCGTTTCAGGCTGAAATCGTCGGGCATATAGTCTCGCCACTCCGTCGATACGACGCCGGATCCTGCAAACCTGCGCGTGCAGAACAACGCGCGTCACAAGCCTAGGCGCGATCCCCTGTTCTCCACAAACGCGACGTCTCCCGGCGTCGCGCCGCCTCGGTTGGGGCGCCCTTCAGGGCGGCGGGCGAGCGGCCGTGAAGCGGACGCCGAGGGGAGGGCGGGCAGCACCGGAGGCCTACGGGGCGAGGGTGGTGACGGTCTAGGGCAGGATAGGCTTTGCGCCGGCAATGTCTGACAGACCAACCTCCCGATGAACCGCCTCACCCTTCGCGTCTCGCCCGATCTGATCCGCCGGTTCGACGCCGCGGCGGCGGGTCAGGGCGGGCGCTCCCGCTTGCTTCGTCGGCTCATGGAGGGGGCTGCGCAGGCACCCGTCCCGACGTCGCTGGAGGCGGTCTGCGCGCCCAGATCCGGCAAGCTGACACTGCGCCTCAGCGAGGCTGACCTGCGTCTCCTGGAGGCCGAGGCCGCCGCTGTCGGGCTATCGCGAACCCAATGGAGTGTCTCGCTCATCCGGCGGCGGTTGCGGGATCGTCCGCAGTTCAGCCGTCCCGAGGCCCTGGCGCTGATCGAGGTGCGGCGCGAGCTGCGGCGCATCGGCGTGAACATCAACCAGATCGCCCGCGCCCTGAACACGGCGGTGATGGAGGGGCAGGTGCTCGATCTTGAGCTGGCCCAGCTCGGCGCCTTCCAGGCCGAGATCGCGGCCTGGGTGGAAGCGCTCGGCGAGGCCTTCGACGGCAACCTGTCCTATTGGGCCGCGCGGCCGTGAGCGATTTCCGCTCGCCGCGTGGGTTCGAGGAGGCGTTGCGGCCGCCGGTCGATCCTCGCCGCGCGCGGATCACGCCCACGGTGCTTCGGCCGTCCCGAAACAGGGATCAGGATCCGGTCGCTCGTTTCGTCCGCGTCGCGCGCCGGGCGCCGGAGGTGATGGTCAAGGTGACCGGCCGAACCCGGGACGGCGACCACCTGAAGGCGCATCTCGACTACATCAGCCGCAACGGCGCCGTGGCTCTGGAAGGGCCGGACGGGGAGCGGTTGGACGGCCGCGCCGAGGTGCGTGCGCTCGCCCGCGATTGGGCCGAGGAATTCGCGATGGAGCCGGGACGCAGGCGCGACGCCTCGATCTCCCTGTCGATCGTGCTCAGCATGCCGGCGGGGGCTGATGCGGTGCGTCTGCATGACGCCGCCCGGGCGTTCGCGGCCGAGACCTTCGGCGAGCGCTTCGCCTATGTCTTCGCCCTGCATGACGAGGGACGGCACCCGCACGTGCATCTGACGGTGCGCCGGCTGGGACGCGACGGCGAACGGCTCAATCCGCGAAAGGCCGACCTGCAGATCTGGCGCGAGGGGTTCGCCCGGGCGCTGCGCAACCGGTCCATCGAGGCGGAGGCCACCCCGCGGCGCGCGCGTGGCGTGACCCGCAAGGCCGAACGGATGCCGATCCGCAAGATGCGAGAGCGGTTCTTGGCCGGGAAGGGGGAGTTGCCCGACGCGCTCGCCGCCGCCTATCGCGATGCGCTTCGGGAGGGCGGCGGTCGAGGTCCGTGGTTGGACGCGATCGAGGCGCGCGAGCTGGCGATGCGGCGCGCCCTGGTCGCTGAAGCGGTTCGCTTGGGTCGGTCCGATCGGCCGGCGGATCGCGCCCTGGCCCTGGTGGTGGAGCGGTTCGTGCGGGAGCGGCCCGGGCCGAAAACCCGCGACCAGGCCTTGAGGGACGCGGCCGTCGATCGCTCGACCGGGCGGGAGCGAAGCCGATGAAGCAGTGCGTTTCCATGGGCTCGGTTGCGGAGTGTCAGAAACAGAACTATATTTCTGACAAGGAGACGATCATGCAGGTGCTCGCTGAACAGATCATGGAGCGCGCCCAGGCCTTGCCGGAGGGCGCGCCGGTCGCCGCCAAGGGGCTGCTCCATCTGGGCAGCCGCGCGGCGGTGGATCAGGCCCTGTCGCGCCTCGTGCGACGGGGGCGGCTCGTGCGCGCCGGGCGCGGCGTCTACATGCGTCCGCTGGAAAGCCGCTTCGGATCGCGGACGCCTTCGGTGGAAACGGTCGTGCGCGCGGTGAGCGAGCAGCGTGGCGAGGTCGTCGCCTCCAATGGGGCGGCGGCCGCCAACGCCCTGGGCCTGACCACCCAGGTGCCGATCCGCATGGTCTATCTGACCAACGGCAAGAGCCGGCTCCTAAACGTCGGCAAGCAGACGGTGGAGTTTCAGCACGCGCCCGCATGGCAGCTGCTCCTGGCCGATCGTCCAGCCGGCGAAGCGGTTCGCGCCCTGGCCTGGCTGGGGCCGGAGAAGGCCGCTACGGCGCTGGAGGCCCTGAAACGAAAACTGGGGCCTGCCGCCTTCGGCGAACTGGTGTCCGTCGGACCGCGTCTGCCGACCTGGCTGGCGCGGTCGGTCAGCCAGGCGGCCCATGTCTGAGACCTTCCTGCAGCTTTCAGCCGAGGACCGGGCCGAAGCCCTCGCGGCGGCGGCGTCGGAGTCCGGCCGGCCCGCTCATCTCCTTGAGAAGGATGTCTGGGTTGTCTGGGCCCTGAGCGCGTTGTTCGAGGCGCCCGTGGGTGAAGGCCTGGTTTTCAAGGGCGGGACGTCCCTGTCCAAGGCTTATGACGTCATCCAGCGGTTCTCGGAAGACATCGATCTGACCTGGGACATCCGTCGCCTGCTTCCCGATCTGGCCAATGCGCCCGAAGACCCGGTGCCGGAGACTCGCGCCGAGGAGCGGCGCTGGTCCCGGGATGTCCAGCGGCTGTTGCCGCTCTGGGTCGATGGCGAGGTGCGGCCGCTTCTGGAAGCCCGGATCGCCGCCGAGGGCGTCGGCGCCACGGTGCGGATCGAGGGCGCCAAAGCCTTTGTCGACTATGCGCCGACCAGCACCGGCACCGGCTACGTCTCGCCCAGCGTGATGCTCGAGTTCGGCGCGCGGGCGACCGGCGAGCCCAGCGCGCCGCGACCGGTGGTCTGCGATGCGGCGGCTCATCTGCAAGGAATCGTCTTCCCGACCGCCACGCCGCGGGTGATGGCGGCCGAACGGACGTTCTGGGAGAAGGCCACCGCCGCCCATGTCTATTGCGCGCAGGGACGACTGCGGGGCGATCGCTTCTCTCGCCACTGGCACGATCTGTCGCGGCTGGACGCGGCCGGCTTCGCCGACACCGCGATCGCGGATCGGGCGGTCGCCGAGGCGGTCGCGCGACACAAGGCGATGTTCTTCCGCGAGACCGCCGACGGCGCGGAGATCGACTATGGACAGGCGGTCACGGGCGGGCTGCGTCTGAAGCCTGAAGGCGCCTCGCTTGAGGCCCTCAGGGACGACTACCGCCGGATGGTCGAGGACGGCCTGCTGGAGGCGGACGCCGAGCCCTTCGAGACGCTGATGGACACCTGTGAGGCGCTCGCGGACCGCGCCAACGCCCCGACGGCCCGGTGATCCTGCGCTACGCGCCGATCGAGCAGGAAGCGATCCTGCTGAAGGCGGTCTGGGACATGATCGACGACATGGTCAATCTGGAGATCTTCGACTACCCGATGACCTCCCGCCCGACCAATCTGGTGTTCAAGTCGGGAACCCATAAACGAGTCTTCGCCATCCTGCTGGCGGATTTCCTGGCCCAGCCCCGGCCGTCTGCGCTGCCCTTCGCCTTCGCCCCTTCGACGGCAGACGCGCGCGAGACCGATCGAACCTATCTGTTCTATCTGGACGCCATCGGCCGTCAGCCGACCCTGGGCGCCGACGCCTCCGGTCTGGCGGCTTCCGCCTCGGCCTTCGCGGACTGGCTGAACGCGGAGTGCTTCTGTCCCAAGGTCTGGCTTCCCGAACTCGACCTGTCGGTGGACCTGCGCGTCTCCCGCATCTGGCTGCTCAAGATCGTGGGCGACGCCAACAAGCACAACTTCTCCCGGCTCGATGCACGGGTGAAGCAGATCAGGGCGATGCTCGCGCGGCACGGCCATGAGATCGATGAGGGGATGGTCTATCGGTCCCTGCCGGACTTCCAGCAGTGGTTCTACACCGACGTCTTCTCCTATCATGCCAGCACCATCGGCGAGTTCCTGGACCAGATCCGCCGGGCCCTGTTCGCCTACCTCTCGCCGGAGTTCGCCCGGGCCTAGCGACGTGGCGCCCGGTTCGAGGGCGATTACAGCTTCGATGTTCCGGCGGACATCCGCGATCCGCTGGCGCTGGGCATGTATTGGGACCTGATCAACCGGATGAGGGACGGCGTCGGATTCCCGGCCTTCACCGTGTCGCCGTATCTGAAGAACAATTTCTAGGCGCGACCGCTAGCGCCGCCGCTCGCGGTCGCGCGTCGTGTCCCGTTCCGTCGGACGCGCGCGGCCGGCGCGTGCCCAGGCGGCCTCCAGCAGCCTGGTCTGGATGGCGGGATCGGGGATGAGACGGGCCACCACCACGGCCGCGCGGGCGAGCCGCTCGGCGAGCGGATCCTGGAGGGGCTTCTGGGAGGAGGCCCGGTCGATCCCGGCCGCCTGGCGATCGCGGTCCCTGGGCCGATGGCCGTGGACCTCCAGACCCAGGCTCTGGGCCTGGATCCAGACCTCGCGCCGGAAGGCGGGGTCGCCCGAGACCTGTATCCGCTCCCAGCCGCGGTGCCGTGCGATCTTGAGCATGTCGATGACGGCGTCGGGATAGGCCTGGGTCGAGGTGAGCGATCCACCCCGGTCGCGGAACATCGGCGCGGGGGCACGATGATCCCGGAAGAACCGCTCCGCCCGGCCCCTGAGATCGCGCTCGACCAGATAGCGGTCGAGCACCGCGTCGGGCACGTCGCCCTTGGCGGTCGAGCGGGCGGCTGCGCCGGGCGCGGGCCGCAGGCGGTTGGCCGCCGGCGCGGACACTGGCGGGGTCATGGCTCGCGCTCCGGCGGGGTGGCGTCGACGACGCGGTCGAGCCAGGCCGCGACATCGGTTTCATCCGCGTCGGGCGGGGGCGGAGGAAGGCCTTCGGCGGCGAAGGCGCGGGCGATGACGTCGAAATCCATGGGGTCCTCCTCGAGAGCGGACGGGACGACCGGCGCATCGACCGTCGGCGCGGGCGTGGGAGGGGGACGCAGACGGCGCCGGAAGATCCGCTCCCGCCAGTAGGCGATCTTGATGCCGCGAACGGGCGGCAGGCCGGCCTTGAGAACGATCAGGGCGGTCTGCGGAAGCTGCATGAGCTCCTGGGGCAGCATCAGCGCCCGGCGCTGATCGGACACGGTCGTACTGCGTCGGCCGCGCGCGAGGCCGGTCGGCCGGCTGCGGCTTCGCCCGTCCGTCGTATAATAGCCCAGCCGTTCGCTGAGCTCCCGGGCGATCCTCAGTTCCTTGGGCGCGAAGACGATCTCGATGCCGCAATTGGTCATCACGTCCTCGGCCAGATCGGGTCCGTAGAGCGCCCGGAGCTGGGAGGGACTCTGAAGCACGGCCAGCAGACGCAGCCCGTAGCCCGCCACCCAGGCGAAGGCGTGGGCCAGCACCGGCGCCGGGCCGAGGCGAGCGAATTCGTCGAGCATGACGAGGGTGGGACGGTCGGCGGGGGCCGGAAGGCTGCGGCTGTTGAGATCGACCAGCTGCTGGAAGAGCAGGGCGTAGAGTGGCTGTATCCTCAGCATGTTGTCCGGCGTGGCCCCCAGATAGAGGGAGAGCCGCCCGCGGCGCAGATCGCGCAGGTCGAAATCCGAGACCGAGGTGGCGGCGTCGATCCGGGGGTTGAGCCACAGGCCCATCCGGGTGGTGATCGACTGACGCACGGAGGCGAAGGTGTTCTCGCTGGAGCTGGTGAAGTCCGTCAGGGCGGCGACGACGGGCCCCGGAAGAGGGCGTCCCTCCCGCGCGCGCGCCGCAACGATGCGGGGCAGACGGGCGCGGGCGTCGCCGGCGGTGAGCTGGCGGAAGATCTCGCCGAGGGTGAAGGGGCGATCGGGCGTGGCGGCGACATAGCCGCCGACGCCGATGAAGCCGGTGCGCGACGCCTCCGCCCAGAAGGGATCGGCCCTGTCATGGGCTGGAAACAGCATCGCCGCCATGCGCTGGAGTTCGTCCAGCACCTGGATCGGGTCCGAACGGTCGATGTGATCCAGCGGGTTGAAGCGGGCGGTGCGGCCGTCCGGCGCCAGCGGATCGAATAGATGGACCGTCTGGCCGGCCTCGGCCCGATAGCCGGCGGTGGCGAGATAGTTCTCACGTTTGATGTCCAGCACCACGATCGAGTCCGGCCAGGCGAGCAGGTTCGGAATGACCACGCCGACGCCCTTGCCGGTGCGCGTCGGGGCGTAGAGCATCACATGCTCCGGGCCGTCGGCGATCAGGAACCTCCCGTCCGCCCGGCCCAGGACCACGCCGCAGCGCGATCTGAGACCGGCGCGGCTCTGTTCGGCCGCCGACGCCCATCGGGCGGCGCCGTGCAGAGGGCGTCTCTGGCGGAGCAGGACAGCGACGATGAGGATCCCGCCGACCAGACCCGCGCATGACAGGCCCACGGTCAGCCAGCGTCGCACCTCGGGATCGTGACGGTAGTACCAGAGCCAGCCGGGGACGCGCGTCGGGTCGATGTCGCCGGAGAACCGACCCAGGCCGATGAGGGCGATGGTCACGGTGAGGACGCCCAGGACCACGGCGGCGCCGAGAGCCGCGGTGGCGATCAGCGCCGCCCTAGTCGCCGGGCTGGCGCTTGCGAACCGGGTCATGCCAGACCTCCGTCACACGGAACCGGCCGTCGACCTTCTTCATCTGGACGACGACATCGACGAGCAGGTGCAACAGGGCGCGGATATCCTCGCGCGGCAGATCGCGCCCGCCTTCGGACTCCCGCACTAGCAAGGTCAGTTGCTCGAAGGCGAGGGCGGCCGAATCCGCGTGCACGGTGGTGATCGAACCGGGATGCCCCGAGTTGACGTTGCGCAGGTAGAAGAACGCCGTGCCGTCGCGAAGCTCCTGAAGCAGGATGCGGTCCGGCCGCATGCGCAGGGCGCTTTCCAGAAGCTGTTTGGGGCCGATCCGGGCCAGACCCTGGCCGTCCTTGGAATAGACCAGATGGACGACGTTGCGGTGGGGCGTCACGAACTCGCGGGTGTCCTCGATCGTCAGCAGACGCTCATGATCGGGGATGAGGGCGATCAGACCCTTGGCCAGGGTGGTCTTGCCCGAGCCGGTAGCGCCCGAGATCAGGATGTTGCGGCGAGCGGTGACGGCCAGGGTGAGGAAGCCCGGCCAATCTCCGACCTCGCGCAGGCGCGTCAGCTCGGCATCGACGGGATCGGCGGTCTCGGCGCGGGCGTCGGCGACCTGGTCGAACAGGCCGGCCGCCGCGAACTCGGCCAGGCCCAGGCGTCGCCGCGACGGCTTTCTCAGGGTCAGGGACAGGCCGCCGTCGGCGACCGCGGGCGGCAACACGATCTGGCAACGGATGTCGCCGGGCAGGGTGGTCGAGCAGATTGGCTGTTCGGGGCTGACGTCCTGTCGGGTGTAGGCGGCGGCCGCGATCGCGAGCGTGCGCAGCCAGGCTTCGGTCAGCTCCGGCGTCTCGGCCCAGCGCCAGACGCCGTCGGCTTCGACCCCGACCTCGCCGGGACGGTTGACGACGACCTCCGTCACCGTCTCCGGCTCCAGAAAGGGGCGCAGCGGCGCGAGGTAGTGATCGAGGACGGAGGTGTCGTCCATCACCGGGATCGCAGCCGATAGACGCCGGCGAAGTCCAGATCCTGGGCGACGAAGATCGATACCTCCGCGCCCTGGCCCTTTCGCAGCGTCGGCGGGATATCGACCGAGCCCTGCAGGGCGACCCCGGCCGCGTCGGACGGGAGGCGGGCGGTCGCGCCGCCGTCGTCGCGGCCCACGGCGGCGTAGACGCCGTCGTCGACGATCGACAGCAGCAGCGCGCCCCCGAACCGATCCCAGAAGCGGGTGTCGACCACGCCGTCGAAGCCGGATCGGCCGAGCGCATCGGCGGCCGGCGAGGCGAGGGCGACGGCGACTCCCGTGGGCGTCACCGCCCGGGTCCAGAGGACGAACAGACGGCGCCGGCCTTGCTGGAGGCCGCCGCGATACTCGCCGAGGACCCGGGTGCCCCGCTCCATCAGCACCACGGCGCCGTTGTCGGACCAGGCATCGCGGGACAGGACACAGGTCACATAGCCCGGAGTGGTGCTGTCCATGGCCGTCTGCAGCACGCAGGGGACGCTGGTCCCGGCGGTGATCAGCAGATTGCGGTCGGGCAGGCGGTGCGCGCGGGCCTGACCGACCGGGGTGACCTGCCTGAGCTGGTCCAGAGAGGTCTGCGGTCCCGCAGGCGCGCCGGGCGCCGGTGCCTGCGGAGGAATAGCGGAGCCGCCGCCCGCCCGGCTGTAGGCCAGCAGCGGCGCCCGCCGCGCGCTTTCAGCCAGAGCGCGTCGTTCCTCCGCTGGCGACGGACCGGAGCGGGGCGCGCCTTGAGGTCCGGCCTCGATCGGCGGAACGGAAGGCCCGTCGTCGAGCACGGGGGCCTGGGGATCGACGATCGGGTCGCTGAGCAAGGGCGCCGGGTCGCGACGCGCGGGCTCGAACGGCGCGGTCTGGCGCGGCGGGTCATCACGCGTCGTCGGGCCTTCGGCGTCGCGGTCGCCCCGATCCCAGCTCGCGATCAGGAAGACGCCGCAACCGGCGGCGAGCGCGGCGAGGGTGATCATCTTGCCGCGCGGTCCGCCAAACCGTCCGGCGATCGGCGAGACGCCGCGGTCCGCCGCCGTCGAGGCCGGGGACGGACTCTCGTCCGGAGGCGGCGCCGCGACCCCGGTCATGACGGATCTCCGAGGGGAGCCCGATCGACGACAGGCGAGGCCGTGCCCGTGCCCAGGCCCCTGCCGCGCGGATCGAAGGCGTCGTTGAACAGGCAGAGGACCGATGATCCGCGTCTCAGCCGCAGGCCGCGCGCGACTCCGTGGACGACCACCAACTCACCGCGCACGTCGTAGGGGATAAGCCGCTCCGAGCCGTCCTCGGCGACCTCGAACAGGGCCGGCAAGGCCTGAACCCCCGGAAAGCGCAGGATAGTGAAGCGGCCGTTGTCGCTGACCTCGCTCGGCTGCAGGGCCGCGTCGCCCTGTGCGGACCAGGCCAGATTGCGCGGACCCTCGAGCACGCCGCGGTCCAGTTCGAGGCCGATCAGGCGCTGTTCGACCGCCTCGGCCTGAACGGCAAGGGCGCGGGCGGTCTGGGCCTGATCGTCGGCCGGGTAGCGGAAGCGCACCTGATAGGCGAGGGCGGCGCGGTCGCCAGGGTCGCGCGCGACCAGTTCGAAGGCGTAGTGGCGGATGACGCCGGCCCGCTCGGTGACCACCAGCAGATTGGTCGCCTGATGGCGCTCGCGCGGCTTCAGGAACAGCACCGACCCTTCGGCGGCCACCTCCCAGGCGACGCTGTCGCCGATCGCGGCGTGGCGGATGATCTCCTCGGGGGAGAAGACGATCTGGGTCGCCGTCCGGAAGGCGCCGGCGATGCGGTAGACCGCCGTCGGGTCGTAGACGGCCTCCCGGATCCGGGGATCGGGGGGTGTTTGCGCCATCGCCGGGGCGGCGAGAACAAGCCCGGCGATCAGGGCCAGGGCCGGCAGGGGACGTGTCATCGGATGACCTCCGGATCGGCGCGGTAGGAGGTCACCTGGAAGCCGAGAGGGTTCCTCAGCCGGTCAGGCTCCGACATCGGCGCGCGCGTGTAGGTGAAGGCAATGGTGGCGATCCAGTCGCTCTCGACGGTCTGCTGGTCCTGTCGGACCGTGCGTCGGAAGCGGACATTGGCGACGCCGTCGTTGATGAAGCCTATGGCGCGGATCGCCACGATGGCCTCGCCGTCCGGACCGTAGAGATTCTGCGGACTGGCCGGGTTGGAACCCCGGAATAGATCGGCCCAACGGCGTTGCTCGCCGGGCGCGGACAGGATGGACACCAGCCGGAAGGCGTCCTCCGCCGCCGGATCGAGATAGCCCTCCCGCTGGCGGACATATTGTCCGAGGAAATATTTGCTGACCGCTTCCTCGTAACGGACCGGCCCGTCCTCGGCGGAGAGGCCGCGCATGACGTCGACCGCGCCGGTGGCCTGATCGACCCGGATCACGAAGGGCTCGGTCGATTTGAGCGGCGTCAGCAGGGCGACGGCTCCGGTCGAGACCACGGCCAGACCCGTGGCGAGCGCTGCGGCGGACCAGGCCAGGCGGCGTGAGCGGAGCGCCGAAGCCAGGCGGTCTTGGTCCCAGCGCCGCGCCTCGACGAAATAGCGCTGCAGCTCTGAGGAGTGGACGCCGCTCATGCGCAGCCTCCCGTGTCCGGTGAGGCGACGGATTCGGCGGGAGGCTCGGACGCGGGCGTCAGCACCGATCCGTAGGGGTTGGCCGGTCGCCGGGCGGAGCCGTCGCAGGTCGGCAGCGAGGGATCGCCGCGGTGGGCGCAGGCTCCCAGCAGCAACAGGCTAGCGAGCAGAAGTGAGCGGTAGGTCATGTCAGGCGCCTCTCGGTCGGATGGAGCCGCCGCTCCTCGGGGGTTGGCGGCTGGATTCCTGCGGACCCTGGGCGCGGCCCGAGCCGCTTCCGCCCAGGGCGGCGGCGTTGGCGAAGTCGGCCAGGCCGGCGCTAGCGCCGCCGGCGATCCCGGCGGCGATGGCGGGGGTTTGCAGGAAGAAGATCGCGCCCAGCAGGCACAGGGCGATGAAGATCAGGCCGCCAATCATCGGATCGGCGCCCTGGATCGCGCCCCATTGATCGCGCACCAGCGACAACACGAGCTGGAAGATGACGATGATCAGGGCGAACAGGACGAGATAGTTCACCGCCTGGCTGAGCCAGCCGAAGAAGAAGCGCCGGGTCGCGTCGAAGAGGGCGCAGGCGATGAAGATCGGGCCGAGCGTGACGAGCAGGGCGAGCGCCAGCTTGGCCACCAGCACCACGCCGAAGCCGAGGGCCGCGGCCAGGGCGCCGACGAGGAAGACCGCCGCCGACACCACATAGGGGCCGGGATTGAAGGCCGAGGCGTCGCGCGAGATGTCCTCGCCCAGCCAGGCGGCGTAGGCGAAGAACTGGTCGAAGGCCGCGCCGACGCTGGGCGTATCCGCACCGCTGACCGCCCGGGTCAGGGCGTTGGGCAGTCCGGTGAACAACGGCTCGGTGACGAAGGTGGAATAGGCCGCCGTCGTCGCCAGCAGATAGAGGAAGGCCAGCTTCAGCGAGCGAACGGCGAAATCCATCACCGGCTCGCTGATCGCGCCGCGCAGGATGGCGACGCCGTAGAGCACGACATAGAGGACCAGGGCGATGCGCAGCGGTCCTTCGACCTCGGCGATGACCGAGGACAGCCGGTCGCCGAGAAAGACGTTCAACCGCTCGTCGATGAAGTCGTAGCTGGGCTCGAAGACGCGGAAGCTCATGGCCGGTCCTCAGAAAGCCTGCTCATAGGCGCCCATCCGGGCGTCGCGCCGGGCCTCGGCCAGGCCGCGACGCGCCGCGTCGCACTCCGTTTCCGTCCGGCCGGCGTCGCAGGCGGCCACGACCCGGGCCGCCGCGTCCGGGTCGGCCGCGAATTTCTCGGCGGTTCGGTCCGGCGCACTGCAGCCGGCGAGCGCGACGGCGACGAACAGGGCGATCCGCGTCACTGGAAGGCCCTCTCGTAGACGCTCATGCGCGCCGTACGGGCGGCTTCGGCGCGTTCCCGGGCGCGTTGCTCCTCCAGCCGGGCCTCCGCCGCCTGGGTCAGGGCCAGGCCTTGCAGCCGCACCTGTTCGTTCTGGATCAGGGCCTGTTCCGCCGCGAGCCGCGCCTCCAGATCCATCACCGCCCGGGCGTTGGGCGCGGTGTCGAGCGCCGAGCGCAGCGTCTCCAGACCTTCAAGCCGCCGGTCGGCGGCTCCGGCCACCGCCTCGCCCACGGCGAGATCGCGCGCCGTGCGGGCGCCCGCTCGCTCGAGACTGTCCCGGTAATAGGCGCCGGCCGGGCTCAGATCGCCCGTCGGCGGCGTATACAGTCGGGTGTCGCGACGGATGGCGTCGGCGCGGTCGGCCAGGTCACCGAGCGCGCCGAGGTCGCCGTTCGCCGCCGCTCGCAGCGACCGCATATCGGGCAGGGGATTGCGCACGGTCGGCAGGCCGAGCTCGCCGGCCAGGGCGTTGACGTCGGACAGGTCGTTGAGACTGTCGAACAGCCGCTGGCCCTGTTCGACCTGGGTCTGCAGCGCTTTCAACTGATCCAGGGTGGTGCGCGCCTCCTCGATCATCTGGGCGAGGGCCCTCGGGTCGTGGACGATCTGCTGGGCCCGGGCGGCCGGAGCGCCAGCGACAACGAGGGCGACGACGGCCGCGGCGGACAGGATTCGGGCTCTCACAGGAACCTCCTCTGGTCATGGAAGGGGGCGCGCCATTGCGCGTAGTCGTCGCCCGCCTCGGCGCGCAGACGGTCGAGCAAGGCGACGGTCTCGGTCCGGCCGGACAGGATGGCCAAGGCGTCGTCCATGCCGCGCAGGTCGAGCTCGACCACCACGCTGTCGTGTCCCTGTTTGACCAGGAAGCGGTGCGACTCCGGGGTCAGCACCTCGCGGACGAGCCGGAACTCCTCCTGGGTCAGGCCAAAGCCGTCGATGTAGTCCCGGGCCTGGGCGTGGGCGTTGGGCAGGAAGATCTTGGTCGCGCACTGCTCGAGGATGGCATGGGCGATGGGCGAGCGGAGCGCGTCGGCCGGCGACTGGGTGCCGAACACCATCAGGGCGTTCTGCTTGCGCCAGGTCTTGAGACCATCCCGGGCGAGCTCGGTGAAGGCCGGATCGTCCAGCACCTTCCAGAACTCATCGATGTCGAGCACGAGGCGTCGGCCATCGACGCGTTCGGCGATGCGATGAAACAGATACAACATCGCGGGCGTGCGAACCTCGTCGTGGTCCAGCATCTGGGTGATGTCGAAGCCGGCGAACCGCGCCTCCAGGCTCAGGGCGTCCTCCTCATTGTCGAGCACCCAGCCCAGCGGACCGCTGCGCTGCCAACGCTCCAGCCGCGCGCCCACGCCCCCGACGTCGCCCTGGCCGAGCAGGCTGCGCAGGGCGGCGATGGATCGGCGCTCGCGAGGCAGGGCCTCCAGCGCCGCGACGCCCTGATCGATGGCGCGCGCCTCCGGAACCGTCAGGGTTTCGTGGGGACGATCGACCAGGGCGCGGACGAGGCGAACCAGGAAGGCGCGGTTCGCCGGCGTCGGGTCGAGCGCCTTGAACGGGGCGAAGCCCGTCGGCTCGCCGTTGCGCAGGGCGAGATAGGTGCCGCCGCAGGCGCGCACGAAGATCTCGGCTCCCCGGTCCTTGTCGATGAACAGCTGCTGGGCGTCGAAGCGTTCGAGCTGGGCCAGCATGAAGTTCTGGACGACCGTCTTGCCCGATCCGGACGGCCCGCAGATGAAGGTGTGTCCAAGATCGCCGACGTGGAAGTTGAACCAGAACGGCGATCCAGCCGTGGTGCGCAGCACCGCCACGGCCTCGCCCCAGTGGGCGCCGCGCGCCTTGCCGACTGGATGGGCGTGGAACGGCGCCAGGGCCGCGAAATTCCGCGAGGTGATGGCGGCGGGCCGGGTGCGGCGGGCGAAGGCGCCGGGGAACTGGGACCAGAAGGCCGCCTCCAGTCCGAGATCCTCCCGGGCCACGACCAGGCCGGAATCGGCGAGGATGGCGCGCGCCTTTGACAGGTGGTCCGCCAGGGCCGCCGGCGTATCGCCGTGCACGAGGATGGAGGCCTGGTGCTCGCCCATCACGAAGCGGTTGCTGACCAGGTCGTCGAGCGCGTCCGACAGGCCGATGATCTGGGAGGCGGCGCGATCGCGCGCGGAGACCATCTGGTTCTGCTTGCGCTCCATCACCGTCCGCGCGGCGGCCTTGGACAGGAAGGCGAAGGACTGGCTCGCCACGAAGCCGAAGCTGACGCTCAGCAGATCGTCCCACAGCCCCGGCCGGGTCGTCGCCGGATATTCCTTCACCGCCAGGACGCCGGCGTAGCGGGCGTCGGCGACGTCCCTCAGCTCCAGGGTTTCGCGGCCGAAGATGGCGCGCACCGTATGAACGGCCGCGCCGAGGTGGCCGAAGACGATCGGAACCGCCGAACGACGACCGGTCAGAACCAGCCGCATCACCTCCATCGGCTCGGAGAACCAGAGACCGTCGCGTTCATACAGGCCCAGCCGGCGCGGCGCGTAGCGGTCGAGATACTGGATCAGGTCCCGGCCCGCTTCCTCGATCCGCTGGAGGTGGGCGGTCTCGACCTCGGCTTCCGCCCGCCGCGCCGCCTTCAGACGACGCGCCAGGGCTGCGGCGCGATCGCCGGTCTCGCGGCCCGGGTGGAGGACGAGGGTGACGAAGAGCTCGTTGACCCAGAGCTGACGCTCCGCGACCCGGTCGTCGTAGAGCGCGCCCAGTTCGCCGGCGAAGTCCGAGCGGAAGCCGGAGGACCGCTCGAGTTTGGCCGGGCGGCGCACCACATGGTGCCAGACCGCCAGGCGATCGTCGGCCAGATTGCGCCAGGCCTGGTTCAGCTTGACGTGCCAGTCGTTCAGATCGCGCGCGTCCGCGGTCTCGAAACTGGCCCCGTCGATCTGGAAAACCATCATCAGGGCGCCGTTGTCGAGCGCCACCACGGCGTCGGAGACGTGGCGCGCGTAGGGCAGATGAGGCCGGGCGTCGGCCTCGCGCCGCAGACGCATCGCGCTGACGCCGCCCTCAGCCACGGGCCAGCTCCGCCGGACGATAGCGCCGGATCAGCGGAAGCGGCGTCGCCGAACTGCCGCCCCAGAGCGCGGCGTTGCGCGACCGGCCCTTGGTGTCGACATAGACGAACAGCAGCCGAAAGGCGTTGTGGTCCGCCCGGCAGATCGCCCGGAACACCAGGTGCAAGGCCGGCGCGACGAGCAGATAGAGCAGGCTGCCGCCGACCAGGAAGACGACGCCCGATAGGATGACGTTGACGCCCATGGCTTCCATGGGGACACCAAGGATCATGGCCGGTCGGGTGCAGGCCAGGAACAAGGGGTCTTCGGTCAGTCGCTCTTCAGCCATGCGGGCCTCCGGCGGACAGGCGCGACAGGGCCAGGCCGATGGCGACGCCGGAGGCGAGCCCGGCGAAGATCTGGGCGAAGCGCTTGGGCGAGATCAGCTTCAGGCCGAGCATCAGGACAAGGGCCAGGAGCGCTGACGCCGATCCAATCACGACCCAGGGGAGGGCGTCGTCCATCAGGCGCCGCCCGTGATCAGATTGACGATCTCGGCCGCGCCGAAGACGACCACGATGCCGAGCACCACGATCGCCGCGCGCCGCAGGTCGAACAGGCCGAACATCCAGAGAATGCCGACGACCACGACCGCCAGGACGGCGAGCAGCCGCGCGGTGTTGCCGGTCAGCATGTCGACGACGTTCTGAAGCAGGCCTTCGACGTTGGCGGAGGCGAAGGCCGGCTGGACCAGGATCAGGCTGGTCGCCAGGGCGATGGCGCCGACGGCGCCGAACCGGCGAGAGGAGACGGAGGCGGTCATTCAGAACTCCCGGTCTGGGTGGCGGTGAAGGTCAGGACCAGGCTGGTCCGGGCGCGCGCGAAGACGTCCCAGTCCGCCGCTGGCGCGGTCTGGACCGGGTCGGGCAGCGGCGCGGTCGCAAGGGGCTGGACGGGGCGCAAGGCCTGAACGCCGAGGCGGACGGCGGCCGCCTCGACCCGGGCGACATAGCCGTTGCGGAAGCCGCGCTCGGGATGACCGGTGTTGTAGCGGGAGAGGGCGATCCTCAACGTCGTCTGCGGATCGACGCCCTCGGCCGGCCGATAGCCCGCGCGAAGCACCTGACCGGCGGCGGCGAGGTTTCGGCAGGGATCGAAGGCCGCCTCGACCGACAGGCCGAGCCAGTCGAGGTTGTCGCTGTTGATCTGGGCCACGCCGAGATCGAGGTTCGCGCCTCGGGCCAGAAGGTCGCGCGCCACGCGCGCCGCCTCGGCGGCGTCGCGTGGCGTCCGCGCCGGCCGGGGGCCGCGGTTGACCCCGATGGCGTTCGGATTGAAGCGGCTTTCCGCATAGGCGACGGCCGCCAGGGTTTCGGGGGCCACCTGCGGGGCGCAGGCTTGGGACAGGCTGAGGATGAGGGCGAGGTCCAGCAAGGGAGGCTCCATCGTGAGCCCCGAGCAAAGCCGATGAGTGCCGGCCGCCGCGACCCGCGACCCTCCCGCCGGGCGTTTACGGTAGGAAGGGCCGGGGTTCCGGCGGTCGCTGAACCGCAGCGAGGCGGGCGACGGCCTGGACGCGGGTGCGGACGCCTAGGACGCGACAGGCGGCCATGAGATGCTCGTCGACCGTTCGGGGCGACAGGCCGAGCCGATCGCCGATCCTGGCGGAGGTCAGACCCAGAGCCGCCAGATCCAGACATTCCCGTTGGCGATCCGAAAGACGGTCGCAAGGTGAGGCGGAGACGGCGACGGGATAGGGCGTGAGGACTTTCATCCCCGAATCCAACCGCGCAATGGGTCCCGCGCGCCATTCCGCGAGTGTCGGACCGCAAGTCTACGACCGTGGAGAGGGTCCGCTACGCGCCGTCGCCGGTCCCATCCTCACGGGCAGGGGCCATCAACCGTCCCCGACGCTGTTCAAGCCAGGCCTCGGCTTCGGCGTCGCGCCTGACGGACTGATCGGCGAGGTCCTTCAGAGTTTTGGTGAAGGCGTTAATGATGGTGCGGGCGTCCAGATCGGCGATGGCGTCTCCGGCCTCTTCGTCGAACTCCTGCAGCGCCACGGCGAGGATGGTCGCTAATTTGTTGTCGGCGCACCGCAAGGCGAAAGCGGGCGACCCGAGGGCGAGGGCGGCGAGAATCCCATGCGGATCGCTGTCGGTGACCTCGGCGAAACGATGAATGCGCTCGAGGTTGATCCGACCGGCCCCGGACTCGAAATGCTCATAGGACCGCAACGCCATGTTCATGCCCTGGGCGATGTCCACGGCCCGCATCCGCCGATGAGACCGGATCAGCCGCAGGCTAGAGGAGAGCACCGCGTTCGCCGTCTGGGTGTGTCTGGCGTCCATGTCTCCAGTTACTCCCTCGCCTCCGGCGCCCGACGACCACGAAGCGAGTGCACCCCTACTGGTTGAAAAATGCCTCAGCGACGCGTCAAATGAAAGCCTAGAAAGATCAACAGCATAAAAGCTGCGGGTACCATGCAAGTTTCTTGCGGACATCAGTATAGGAAGCGCGTGTCTCGATCGCCCCGAAGCTTGCCGGTCGTCGATCTGCGTCACGGAGCGATATGGAGGCGGCCGTGAGACAGCGCGATCCTTTTGGCATGGCGCTGGCCAGTCTGCGCGCCGCGCTCGAGGAGGGTCTGGCCCCCGGCCAGCATCTGTCCGTGGTCGATATCGCCGCCTCGCTCGGCCTGAGCACGAGCCCGGTGCGCGAGGCCCTGTCCCGTCTGTGCGGCGAAGGCCTCATCGAGGAGCGCCGCGGTCTGGGCTATTTCACCCGCGCCGCGCCTCTCGAGGATGTTTTGGGCCTGCTTGATCTCGAGGCCGCCCATGTCCGTCTCGCGGCCCTTTGCGCGCCGGTCGCCCAGCCCCGGGACGGTTCGGACGCGGCGGTCGAGGCGTGGATCGACGACTTGATCGACGCGTGTGAGAACCAGCCCTTGATCGAAAGCCTCGTTCGCGTGCGCCGTCGCCTGTCGCCGCTCAGACGCCTCAACGGCCCGACCCACGCGGCCGCGGGTCCCGCGCCGGCCAGCGAGATCGAGGCCTACTACGCGCGCTGGCGGATCGCAGCGATGGGGCTTGCCTCGCGCGTCCGACGGATCGACCCAGATCAGTCGAAGTATACGCGAAATATAGTTTGAATCGATTTGCTTTCCGGCGCTGATGGTTCGTCGTCGACGTTTTGTCGACCTTCAAAACAGGAGACGACCATGACCAAGAGCACCTCGCGCCTCGTGCGCCTCGGGTCCGCCCGCACCATGACCCGTGCGGTCTCGCGCGGCGAATTCGACGAGCTGAATCCGGTGCTGAAGTACACCATTCCGCCCAGCGAATGACCGGACGGGCCGCTTCGGCGGCCCGGACGTCCGGGCCCGGCCTCGCCCCGGACGCCGCGACCAGAGGCCATCCTGACACAGGAGAGGGATCCATGAAGATCCAGAACGAGACGCGCGTCCTGCGTCTGGGGGCCGCCCGTCGGCTGACCCGGGCGATCCTGATGGGACCGTTCACCGAACTGAACCCGGCCCGTCACTGGACGATGCCGCCGGAATGAACCCAAGGGGGCCGCCCGGTTCCGGACGGCCCCGCCGGGTCCCGCCGGCGGGCGTACCAGCCAGGTTCAGCTGTAACAGGGAGAAGTCAGGAATGGCCGAAGCGCTTCGCTCCGAGGACGGTCACTGCGGCTGGCTCGCAGAGGGCATACACGCAGTTCGCGTCGGCGACGATCTGGTGCTGCTTGATCTCGCCGCAGACGACTATCTGTGCCTGACGGAGTGCGGCGATCTCCGGATCGAGGGACGGCGGGCTCTGGGATCGATGAACGATCTTCTTCGCCTGGCCGCCGAGGAATTGCTGCATCCCACGTCAGCGCTGGACGATCGCACCCCGCCGCCGGCCCTGCCGTCGGCGCGCCTTCCGCCCGCGCCACCGATCCGGCCGACGCTTCGAGATCTCATTACCTTCGGCGTCATCTGGGTCGATGCGGTGCGGCGTCGGCCGACGCTTCTGGACCTCAGCCGGCGATACGCCCGGCGTCGTGGTCGCCGGTCTGATCCCGAGGCGCTCGCCGCGCGGGTCGAGGTGTTCCGCCAGTTGCTGCCGCTGGTGCCCTGGACCGGCGCCTGCCTGCTCCAGGCGGAACTGCTGCTGCGCTTCGTCAACGCCGCGGATTTGGACGCGGACTGGGTCTTCGGGGTTCGCACCTTCCCCTTTCTCGCCCATTGCTGGCTCCAGAGCGGCGACCGGTGCGTCAGCGAGGCCCCGGAAACCCTGACCGTCTATCGGCCGATCCTGGTGATCTGAGGTGGGGGCGGATTGTGCGATTATTCTCGTCGGCGACAACCCGGCCGCGCTCGACGGCCTGGTCGCGCCCGTTCGACAGCGTCTGAGCCGGGCCGGCTGGTCGCGCAAATCACATGACCCCTTCATTCAGGTGTTCGCCCCGACCGGCGGACGGCTCGAGGTCGCCCGCGGGCTCGACGGGCACGGCGTGATGATCGGCGAGATCTACGACCGCGAGGGCCAGGTGCTGTCGCCGCGGGCGCGGGGCGCCCTGGGATGCCGGCGGCTGGACGCGGCGCAGGCTCGCGCGGTCTGTTCGGACCACTGGGGGCGATACCTTCTGGTCCGGCGGGTCGAGGGCGACGTCGCCGTGCTCCGTGACCCGTCGGGCGCTCTGGACTGCGTCGCCTGGCGCAAGGCCGGCGTGACCCTGATCTCGACGAGCGCGGCGGCGGTCATCGATCCCTGGCTGCCCGATGGGATCGCGCTGGACTGGGACGCGGTCGCCGCCCTTGTGGGCCGGCCCGGCGAGCACAGACATCGACTGGCCCTGACCGGATTGCAAGCCGTCGCCGGCGGCGAGCTGCGGGTGATCGGGGAGGGCGTCAACCGGGCGCAGCAGATCTGGCGGCCCGCCGAGGTGTATCGGGGCCGGGCCTCGCGTCCGGCACCCGATCTACGAGAGGCGGTGGAACGGTCGGTACGGGCGCTGGCGGGCGACAGGCGCTGGATCGCCGAGGTCAGCGGCGGATTGGATTCCGCCATCGTGGCGGGCGTCCTGACCGTCGATCAGCGCCGAAGGGTCGCCGCCTGGGTCAACCACTACGTCGACCAGCCGGAGGGCGACGAGCGGGATTACGCCCGGGCGGTCGCGGGACGGCACGGCTTTACGCTGACGGAAGTCCGTCGCGACGGCATCAGGCTCGACGCCGTCCGTCTGGCCGCGTGCGCCGAGACCTTCCGGCCGGCGGCAAACGACATCGATCCCGACTACAACGACGACATCGCGGACCGGATCGAGGCGACGGGCGGCTGGGGCTCGTTCACGGGGCAGGGCGGCGACGCGGTCTTCTTCCAGATGCCCAGCCTGCTCATCGGGCTGGACGAGATCTGGGAGCGGCGAGGTCGCGCGCGGTTGACGGTCCTGCATCGGCTCTCGCGCTGGCTGCGGCGCCCCCTGTGGCCGACGGCGCTGGCCCGGGACTGGCGCGAGGAGGTCCGCCAGCGCGCCGGCTGGGACCACCCTTGGCTCTACGATCTGAAGGGCGTCCCGCCGGCCAAGGCCTTGCAGATGTCCGCCCTGGCCTTCTGCCAGACCTTTCAGGGACCGGCGGTGCGCAGCCGCCTCGGTCCCTGCGTCAATCCACTGCTCAGCCAGCCGGTGGTGGAGGCGGGGCTGGCCCTGTCGGCGGTCGATCTGACCTGGGGCGGACGCGACCGCGCCGCCGCGCGCGCCGCCTTCGCGGACGTCCTGCCGCCGTCGATCCTGGATCGCCGCTCCAAGGGCGAACTGGGCGCCTATTATGGCGGCGCGGTCGCCGCGCATCTGGACTTCTTGCGCGACTATCTGCTCGGCGGCGCGCTGGCGGAGGCGGGGTTGATCGATCCCACCCTAGAGGATCGCCTCACCCGGGACGCCCTGCTCTGGCGCGGCGGGCATTCCCAACTGCTCAGTCTGGCGCTGACGGAGGCCTGGGTGCGTCGCTGGCGGGAACGGCTGGACCGCCGGATCCCCTGAGATGCCGGTCGAACCAGTCGCGCACTTGATCGTAGTAGAGCCGGATATTCCCCGGGCTTTGAACGCCGTGGTCCTCGCCGATCAGGAGGGTGATGGCGACGGGGCGGTTTAGACGGTGCAGGGCGCCGTAGAGCTGTTCCGACTGGCCGAGCATCAGGTCGTACTCTCCCACCACCAGAAGGGTCGGCGCGGTGATGCGGTCCGCCTGTTCGAACGGACTGTTGCGCCGATACCGGTCGGGGGCGCGCCAGTAGGCGTCGCGCATCTCGGCCTGGCCGGATTCCAGCCAGCGGGCCCCGGCCGTCGCGGCGAGCGCATGCCCGCCCTCCAGCCGCAGGGTCGAACCAACGTCCCCGATGACCGTCGAAAAATTCATCGGCCCGTTCAGCGCCACCACGGCGTCGAAGCGGGGCGACTGGGCTGCGCTCATCACGGCGGACCATGCGCCGAAGCTCCAGCCCCACAGGCCGATGCGGTCCGCATCGACCAGCCCTTCCGCCGCCGCGGCGTCGACGACCGACAGGATGCGCTGGGCGAGGCCGTCAGCCGGTTCCGGGGTCGCGGGAAGGTCCGGGATGAGGATGGCGTAGCCCGCGGCGACCATCAGCTGCGGCGCCAGCGACAGGCTGGTGGACTCCCGCCGCATCCACCACGGTGGGGCGGGGTAGGCCTCGCCCTGGTAGGGCACCACAATCACGGGCGGCGCCGCTGTCGGGTTCGACGGCGGATAGAGCCAACCGCCGGCGCCGCCGACGCCGGTGATCCGTCTGGGCGCCGCGACCGAGATCTCGTCGAGTTCGGGGTTCAGCCGCCAGACCACCTCCCGGCGAGGACCGCGCTGCAGGCGCAGCATATCGGGTTCCGCCTCAGAGACGCTCCGGTCGAGGCTGATCTCCCGGCTCCAGCTGATCGCACCCCCGGGGGTAGCCGCGACGCATCGAGACTCGGGCTCGGGATCGGCCCAGACCTGGCACAGTCGCCCATCGGGACGCGCGGCCACGGCGAAGGCCGCCTTCATTGGACCGCTCTGCGCCCGCAGTCCGAACGGACCTCGTGGGTTCACCGCCGACATGGCGGCCCCGAGATCGGCGCGCTCGCCGTCTGCACCCAGGCGGATGATGCGACCGCCGCTGGTGAACAGAACCGAGGACCGACCCTCGGCGACGAGCCGGGCGTCCGGAGACAGACTAACGAGCGGCGGGGCGTCGGCTCTGGCGACGAACCAGCCCTCGCGGGCTCCGGAGCGGCCCTTGAAGATCGGGGTCTCGCCCAGCCAGCCGCCCTCGGCCGTCGCCATGCCTTGGAAGTCGATCGGCGTGGTCGGGTGCGCCCCGGCCGGGGTGACGTCCCGCGCCGCGCCATCCGGAGCGACGGTCAGGATCCGGGCCGGTGCTTCGCCAATGGCCGCCACGAGAAGCGCGTGGGAGGCTGGCGACCAGGCGAGCAGGCTCGTCGAGATGTTGCCGGCCTCGGGCGGCCGGACGGCGGCCCCGGTGATCAGATCGACGATCCCCAGCCCCCGGGCGCGGCGCACCTCGCTCGCGGTGTCGGCGGAGGGCGGCGGCAGGAGGGGACCATCCAGGAGCAGCGCGGCGTATCGTCCGTCCGGGGAGGCCTCGAGGTCGAGGAAGGGGCCGTCGGCGATCGCGGCGGCCTCTCCAGTGACGGCGTCGATCCGCCAGAGGCGTCGCGCTGGCAAGGCTTCCGGTGGGCCGTCCCCTCCCACCGTGATCGCGGCCGGCGACCCGGCCGTCGCCGCCGCCCTCAGCGCCAGCAGGCGCGCTTGCTCGGCGCGGGGCCCGGCGAGTCTTGGAGGAAGGGCCCCGTCCGGCATGCCCAGCACGACGAGGGCGTCGTCGGAGAGCCATTCCAGGGACCGGCCCCAAAGGCCGAGCTCCGGCGCCACCTCGGTCCAGACCACATGTCCGGTCGCCATCTCGACGATCCCGAGCCGCCATTCGTCGTTCCGAAGCCGGGACACGGCCAGACGCCGACCGCTGGGTGAGAAGGCGCCGACAGAATAGCCGGCGCTTTCTTCCATCACCAGGAGCGGGCGCGGACGGTCGGGGGCGTCGAGGTCGATGCGGTAGAGCCGGGCGTACCGGTTGGCGCCTTCGGCCTCCAGATCATGGCGGGGGAGGTCGCCTCGGGCGCGCCGTTCCTCGAAGACGGCGACCGCGCCGGACGGATCGATCGCGACCCGTCCGAAGCTCTCCAGCCCTAGAATGACATCCACCGTGAGCGGCTCTTGCCGGGCCAACGCCGGGCACGCCGTCGCGAGCAGGCCCGCGAGGACGAGAACGACCATGCGCATGGTCGATCACCAGCGCTTGACGAGCTGAAGTGAGACCTGCCGGCCCAGCACATTGGTGTTGGCGGCGTCGTAGCCGATTCCCGCCGGTGCATCGTAGAAGGGCGGCTCCTCATTGGTCAGGTTGAGCACATTGAGAGTGAGCGAAAGACCTTCGCCCCATCCGCCCTGAAGGTCGTAGCGGACCTGGCCGTCCAGAGTGATCCACTCGTCGATCCCGCGTCCGTTGACCCGATCGCGTCCTCCGCTGACGTGGTTGAGGGCGCCGCCAAGGGTGAGCGGACCCCGCAGCCACTGGGCCCCGAAGCGCCCCCGCCACCGCGCCGGAAAGTTCGGGGCGCCGAGCAGGTCCTCGGTCGGGGACGCAGCGGTGACCGCCCGATCGTTGGTCAGCAGATGGGTCACGCTCGCGTCGAGCGAGATGTCGTCCGACCCCAGGGCGAAGTGATAGCGGGTCGAAAGATCGAGCCCCTCGACCTCCACGGCCGAGGCGTTGACGTAGCGGTTGTCGATGACGGCGCCGTAGGCGGTCGCCGGGAAGACGTTCGGATTGAAATTGCCCGGGTGGCTGAGCAGGGACTGGACATAGGCCCGGTCGTCCGCGTTGGAGCCGGGGCTCACATAACGGATGAACGGCGCCAGGGTCGGGTCGTTGAGGGCGTTGATCAGGTTCTCCGCGACCGGGGTCGCTATCCGGTCCTCGAAAGTCGTCCGGAACCAGCCGGCCTCGATCCGCAGCCCTTCGACGGCGGCGGGCGTCCAGACGAAGCCCGCGGTCCACGACTCCGCGGTTTCCGGGATGAGATCCGGGTTGCCTCCGTATTGGACGATGCTGATGACATTGGCGCCGGCGCGGTCCAGGAACACCGGGCCGATCCGGTAGGCGCTGTTCAACTCCCTCAGCGACGGGGCGCGGAACGAGGTGCCGTAGCTGGCGCGCAGGAGCAGATCGGGCTTCGGGTTGTAGAGGATGCCGACCTTGGGATTGCTGGTCTGGCCGATCCCCTCATGGTCTTCGATACGACCGGCGAGTGACAGCTCCAGCCGTTCGAGACCGGGCCGGGCGTTGTCGGGACCCACGAGCGGGGCGCGCAGTTCGACGAAGGCGGCCGAGACGTCGCGGTCGAACGCCGTCGGGGGGGCGACGCGCGGCGCCGCGCCGGAGATGAAATTCTCGCCGGAGGTTTCGAAGCGCTCCTGGCGATAATCGACACCGACGGCCATGCGCAGGTCGCCGCCCGGCAGGGCGAAGAGGACTCCGTCGGCCTTGAGATTGAAGGAGCCGACCGTGCTGATGTTCTCGGACCGGAGGTAGCCGGACCCGATAAAGGTCAACAGGGCCGGGCTATGGGCGGCGGGATCGCCATAGGGATTGAAATAGCCGTCGACCGCCGGGTTGAAGGGTGTCGACGGATTGTTCGGCGTGGCGCCGAGCGCCTCGTCGAGCCGGGTCGTCTGCACTCGGTTCGAGGCCGTGAGCCCGGTGGTCTCGCGACCGCCGCTCAGATAGGCCGCGAGGTTCCATCCGGCGAGTTCGCCCGTGATCCCGACGGCGCCGCCGACGCTGCGTGAGAAGCCTTCGTCACGGCCTGGCCCCAGGTCGTTGGTGAAGGAATAGGCGATCTCCTGGTAAGGCTCGCCCGCCACCGGCACGAAGAAGGGATTGTCCGGCGTCACGAACAGGATTCCAATGTCGGCCACCGAGTCCTGGCTGTAAGACCGGTCGGTGTAGCGAAGGTCGCCGTCCAGACTGAAGCCGCCCGGAAGGTCCTGCCGACCCGCCACGAACAGGCTGTGCCGGCGCTGGTGCGGCAGGCTCCAAAGACCCTCCATCTGATTGGTCAGGTTGACTTCGCCAGGGCGAAAGTCTCCGGGCGTTAGGCCCACGCCGTTCTGGTTGCGAGGGACGGCGTAGACCGGTTCATAGGATCCGCTGACCGGATCGAACGCCATCAGGTTGCCCGGGGCCGCATAGGTGAAGCGCCAGTCCGAGCCGCCCAGCGGGCGCAGGTCCGCATTCGCGGTTGCGCGACGGTCGGCGGCGCGCAACTCGCCGCGGTCGTGGAATTCGTAAGCGGCGATGAGGCCGCCGCTGGACCAGTTGAAACCGCCGCTATGGGACAGGAGCGTCTCCTCGGCCCCGCCGTCGCTGGTGCCGCCGACGCGCAGCCGGGTTTCCGCGCCGTCGAAGCGGGACTTCAGGATGATGTTGACGACGCCGCCGACCGCGTCAGCCCCATAGAGGGCGGACGCGCCGTCGAGCAGCACGTCCGCCCGGGCGATGGCGCTGCTGGGAAGATTGGAGATGTCCGAGAAGTCGCCGGCGCTGCCCGTGCCCGCGATCCGCCGACCGTTGACCAGCACCAGCGTTGCATCCGCCCCGAGACCCCGCAGGTTCACCCCGGTCGCATAGGCCGAGTTGCGGCTCGTGCGATCCGCACCCGTCCCGGCCGACCCCTCATAGGCCGCCCCGGTGAAGTTCTGCGGCAGGGCGGCGAGAGTTTCCGCGACTGTTGCGCGGCCTTGCCGGGCGATGTCGTCCTGGGTGATCACGGTGACCGGCGACGGACTGTCCGCGCCCCGAAGATAGGTCCCCGTGACCACGACTTCCTCAAGCTGGGTGGCCTGCGGTTCGGCTTCGGCGCGGGCCGAGGGATCAACGAGCACAAAGACCGTCGGACGGCTCTGGCGATAGGTCAGGCCCGTCCCGCGCAGGAGCTCCGCGAGCGCGGCCTCAGGGGTGTATTCGCCGGTGAGGGCGCGGGCCTGTCGGCCGGCCACCAGCGCGCTGGGATAGAGGATCTGAAGTCCGCTCTGCTGGGCGAACACAGGCAGGCTGCGCTCGAGCGGACCGGCGCCGATGCTGAAAGTCCGGACGGCCTCGGTCGATTGCGCGATGACCGGCGTCGCGACACCCAGCATGAGCGCGGCGAGCGCGGTTGAAGTGAACCTGTAACCCATGATTTCCCCCTCGTTTCTACCCCCGGCTTTGCGGGGCGTGGAGGAGACGTTGGGTCGCGGGGCGTCCCCTAAGTCCGGGCGCAGATTATTTTCATGCCGGCCCGGAGAGGACCAGATGGCCGTCGGCCGCCGTGGCGGCTTCCAGATGATAGAGGTCGCGCAGGGCGGCGACGAAGCCGTCGACGTCCCCGGCGTTGAAAACGCCGCTGACCCGGATCGACGAGATGCGTTCGTCGCGAAGCTCGATCGGTTTGGCGGTGTAGCGGTTCACCTCCGTCACCGCCGCGGCGATCGGCGTGTTCTCGAAGGTGAGCCGGCCGACGGTCCAACTGGTTTCGGCCGGGACATTGACCGCGATGACCCGGGGCGTCGGACCCGAGGTCGTGACCTGCTGGCCGGGAGCCAGGGTCCATTGGGCCGTCGGCGAAGACGGCTTGTGAACGTCGACGCGCCCTTCGACCAGGACGACACGCGCCCCGGAGCCGGATCGCCGAACGTCAAACCGCGTGCCGACGGCGGTGACCTCCGTGTCGCCCGCCTGGACAAGGAAAGGCCGCTCGGTGTCGCCCTCGACCTCGAACATGGCGCGTCCTGCAGCGAGCGTGACCACGCGACGGTCGTCGGTGAAGCGAACGGTGACCCGGGAGTCCGTGTCGAGGACGATGCGGGAGCCGTCTTCCAGCCGCACGGTGCGTTGCTCGCCGATGGCCGTAGCATAGGCGTCTGGCCGCTGCAGGGACCACCAGGTCAGGCTTCCGGCTCCAATCACAAGCGCCAGGGCGCCCGCGACGCCGAGCGGGATCAGACGGCCGGCGTCGCGCATCCGACGCCGCGGGCGCGCCCTTTCAATCCGACCCAGGGCCTCGTCGGCGAGCCCCGCGATCGCCGGGCTTTGCGCCAGCGTTCCTGCCGCGTCCCACATGGCTTCGAGACGGCTGAAAGCGCGGGCGTTCTCCGGGTCTCGCCGCCATTCGCTGAAAGCCCTGATGTCGGCGGTCGTGACCTTGCGCTGGTTCAACTTGCTGAACCAGTCGGCGGTTTCCTTACGCCTGATGTCGGCTTCAGCCTCGATCATCATCCGTTGCCTACAGGTCCAGCCGAGACGCGCAGTACTCGAGCGCCCTCGACATTCGCCATTCCACCGTTTTCACGCTGATCTCGAGCGACACGGCAATCTCGGGATAAGTCATACCGCCAAAGCGGTTCAAGACGAAGACGTCGCGGTAGAGTTGCGGCATGGACCTGATAACCTGCTCGAGAAGGACTTGGTCGAACTGCGGCGCGGCCTCGGCCTCGGCAGGTCTTTGGAGCGCTTGGCTCTGGCGGCGGCGGCCCTCTCGTCGGCTTTCATCGCGGACCAGGTTGAGGGCGATCCGAAGCAGGAACGCCTTTGGATGTCGGATGTCCGACAGGGCGTAAGGCGCCGCTCGGAGATAGGTCTCCTGAACGACATCCGCCGCAGCGTCGGCCCCGATGTGAGAGCGCAACCGGCGATCTAGCCAGACGGCGTAGCGCCGGTAGAGACGGTTGATCCCGTCCTGCGCCTCCGCCACTAGCGGCTTCGTATCGGTCACCACGGATCTCCGACCCCTCGACGAGAGGGACGGGAATCCCGGCGTGGCCGCGCGATTCTGGGCAGGCGCGCGGACGCGCGCCCTCAGAAGGCGGCAACCGGCTCACGCGCAGAGCGGAAGCCGTCGATGATTGATATCGCACAGGGGATTCCAGGCCCCTGCCGACGCGAAGGTCGGCTTGGTCAGCATGAATCAAACGGAATCCCGAAGCAAGCGGGAGGGGTCGGGCGTTGGAATCCTCTGCGATCGAGGCCCGTTAATTCAGCGGACAGCGCCGCCTCCGTCAGCGACGAACCCCGGCTCCTGCTGCGCGCCTATTTCGCGGCGCCCGACGCCTCCGTCGTAGGCCCAGCCTGTCTGCGGTTCAACCGGCGGGAGGGCCGCCAGACCGCAAGAAACCTGCGGGCGACCCGCAATTCATCGACGTTGCCCGCGTCCGAACTAGCCGTGTACGGAAGAAGTCGGACAACCGGTGGTGTAGTAATGGAAGCTGTCTCCGAAGATCCGGACCGTGGATCGCCCGCTGTCACCCTGAGCCCGCGCGAACAGGAATGCCTGCAATGGGTCTGTCGCGGAAAGAGCTCGTCCGACATCGGGGTCATTCTGTCCCTGTCGCCCCGCACCGTGGACAGTTATCTCGAGAAGGTCTGTTCGAAACTCCGGGTCCGCACCCGGATCGAGGCGGTCGCGTCAGGGGTGCGGCGCGGTCTGATCGACCCCGGATGAGGGAGGGGGCGGGCCAGGAACTTCTGTGATGAAGCCCGGCGTTTCACCGTCGATCGCCGCCGACACTCTCGCGTCCCCTGGCTCTCGATCGGCGGCTATCGATCCCGGAACCCGCCGCGCTTGATCCTATACCGCTTCCACGCACTTCGCGAGCAGCCTTGACCGGATGACCTTGAGGGGAAAAACACCCAGATGCCCAAGTACGCGCCCCTCGCCACATTCCTTCGCCGGCAAAAGCAGACGACTGTGACGCTGACGTTTCGGGACATCGAACGGATCGTCGGCGCCCTTCTCCGAAAGCCGCAACCGCCGACGGCTGGTGGCGCGAGGGTCCGTCGGGGCCGTCGGCGCCTCAGCACATTGCCTTGGCAGAGGCAGGGTTCGTCGCTGAGCCGCAGGTACGCGGCGAAGTCGTGCGTTTCGTGGGGTCGCCTCAAAGTCGCGTCGTGCTGACGGATGTCGAGCCGAATCCGAAAGTGCTCGGTGATCGTACGGCTCCGGGTGACTCAGGAGACGACCGGCGCCGCTTGCGTCAATGAGGGTCGGCGGGGCCCTGAAGCGCCGGCGCGTCTGACGGAGCTGCCGTCGGCGCCGGCTGGACCGGTTCCGCCGGAGCTTGATCGGACTTCATCTTGTCGCAACAACTCATGGCGGCATTGGCCGCCATCTCCGTGCAGCACTCATCAGCTTGAGCGGCCAGGGCCGCTCCCGCGCTCAGAGCCAGGATCGCGCCGGCTGCGGCCAGCAGGTTGGAAACTCTCATTCGTTCCTTCCTAATCAACCATAAACCTGACCGAGCCAGTAGTCGTATGACCATTCAGACGCTCTGCGGCCCAAACCGCGGTATAGGTTCCTGAGGCGAGGCGCGGAAGCGCGGTGCTGGCTGTGGCTGCGGGCGGAACCAAACGACCGTTGACGACCACCGGGCCTGGCCTTGAGCGGTGAGGGTCACCGTCTTCAGCATCATGGGATGGACCATCGGGGCGTCGTTCACCCGGGTGACTTCCACCCGCTCGTAGGTCCGAAGCGGATCGGCTCGAAACTGTATCTGAGCGGCACTAAACACTCGGACGTCTCGGACAGGAGGTGTCTCAGGTCGGGATGAAGCAGCTGCGGCTTTGTGTGATCTTGAATAATCGAGGGGAAGATTTCCAAGGCGCGTAAGTGACAGTAGGGGCGTCCCTTCCAAGGAGTTTGAGTTGACCCGTTTCAAGATCGCATCACTCGCCGCGACCGTCGCGGCGCTTTCCCTGGTCGCCGGTCAGGCGGACGCGCACGCGCGTCTCGTGAGCGCCACGCCGGCCGCCGGCGCCGCGGTCGCGGCGCCGCGCACCATCAGTCTGACCTTCAGCGAGCGCGTGGCTCCGGCCTTCTCGGGGTTCGACCTCGTCAACGCCGCGGGCGCGACCATTCGTGTCCAGACGCGGGTGTCCGAGGACGGCAAGACGATCTCGGGCGCTCCGGCGAGGCCGTTGGCGACCGGGGCCTATGTGGTCAACTGGCGGGTGGCGTCTCCGGACGGGCACCGGATGACGGGGTCCACCAACTTCTCGGTCCGCTGATCAGATGGAGACAACGGTCGTCCTGCTGAGGCTGGGGCAGTACATCGGCGCCGTCCTGCTGTTTGGCGTCCCCCTGTTCTTCGCGTTCAGGATGCCCATGTCGGACGCGGCCGCCGAGAGGTGGCCGCGAACGACGCTACTGGTCGCCGCCGTGGCGACCGTCTTGGCTGCTCTCGCCAACCTAGTGGTCCAGACCGCCGTGATGGCGGGATCGCTGACCGATGCGCTGAAGCCGGAGTCGCTGTCCTACGTGGCCTTCGGCACGGGCTTGGGCGTCGGCTTCCTGGTTCGCGCGGCGATGGCTCTTCTGGCCGCCGTGCTGCTGCTCAGCCCGAAACCGGGACGCGGCGGCTGGATCGCGCTGACTGTCGTCGGCGCCGTGTTGAGCGCCAGCCTGGCCTGGACCGGTCACGGCGCGGCGACGGAAGGGGCGGGCCGCTGGCCGCATCTGATCGCCGATGTCGTTCACGCGCTCGCCGCCGGACTCTGGCTCGGCAGTCTGGTCGCGCTGTTCCTGATGCTGCGTACCCGCCACGGGCACGCGGCGGGCGCGTCGGTGACGCACGCCGCCCTGGAGGGGTTCTCCGGTCTGGGAACGCTCGCCGTCGTCCTGCTGACGATCACGGGTCTGGTGAACAGCGCCTATCTCATCGGACTCAGCCGGCTCGGGAGCCTGTTGACGACGCCCTACGGCGTTCTTCTGGTCCTGAAACTCGTCCTGTTCGCCGGCATGCTGGCCCTCGCGGCGTCGAACCGCTTCGTCCTGACCCCGCATCTCGGATCGGCGCTTGAGGATGAGCAGGCCCGTCCGCTCGCCTTGCGCCGCCTGCGGCGCAGCCTGGCTTTAGAGACCGTGCTGGCCGCCATGTTGCTTCTGATCGTGGCGATCATGGGCACCCAGGCGCCCCCCGCCGCCATGATGTGAACCTCGCCGAGGTTGTGCGAAGGACCGGCCTATAGCGCGGGAACGGGCGACTTGGCCGCGGCGGAGGTCGATCGCGTCTCCGAGTTCGGACGATTGAACCAGACCTGCGTCGGCCGGTCGAAGCCGTAGCGGAAGACGGCGGCGCCGCCGAAAGCCGCGGCCAGGCCGACCGCCCAGGCGGTCCATTGCACTAACGGACTCCAACTCCGCCAATCGACGGCCTCGAGCCCGCCGAACCACACGATCCGGGCCACTTCGTTGGTCAGGAAGATCGCGAACGCCATCAGGGCGAGGTGCTCGACCAGCCTGGACGGGCGCCGGACCGGCAAGGCCCCGGTGGCGAAGATGATGACGGTCAGGAGGCCGAGGGTCGCCAGATTATTGGGTCCCAGAGCCTGCAGACCCGCCACAGCCACCAGGGCGAAACCACCTAGACCGGCCGCCAGTCGGGGCGGACAGTAGACGTGCCGCGCAAACAGAGCCACGGCGACGCCGAGGGCGAACAGCGGAAAGGCCCGCAGGAAGCCGAGCCGCAATGGCATCTCGTAGATCGGCAAACCGAAGGCGGCGTGGGCGGCCAGGTTGGCGGCGAGCAGCCCGCCGACCCCGAAAGCGAGGATCAGCCATGGGGACAGGCCGCGCGCCGCGCGAGCGAGGAAGGGCAGGCTGACGTAACAGCCCAGAAGCGCCGAGAGCGTCCAGGTCGGCGCGTTCCATCCCTCTCCGCCGGGCACCCCATAGGCCTGCACCAGGAAGAGCTGGGCGGGAAACCGGGACCAGTCGAACCATTCCGGGTGGCTGGGTGTCTGGCCCAGGATCGCCGCCGCCAGTACCAGCCCCGCCAGGGCGAGGCTGACGGTCATGTGGGCCGGAACCACCCTGAGAAAGCGCTGACGGTAGAAGACGGAAAGCGGAATTCGCCTGTCCGCGAGCCGCTCGCCGTAGACGCGGGCGAGAACGTAGCCGGAGTCGATGATGAAGAAGTCGGTCAGCAGATATCCGCGGTCGAAGACCGGATGGAACAGCGGCAAGGGGACCGGAGCGGCCTCGCGGAAGTGATAGAGGACGATCATCGCCCCTACGACGAAACGCAGAAGATCGAGCCAGCCGCCGCGCGCGATCGGCGGCGGGCATCGGCGCTCAGGGTGTGCTGGATCTTCCGTCATCCAGCCATCATCCCCTACAGGCGCCAAGGAAGGCTTGCCCGACACGGTGAACGAGGCCTTGCCGCCGGTGGTCCCGCATAGGGGTTCGCGCGGGGCCGTGTGAGTGCATCAGGCCTGGAGTGGCGACCGGCGGAGGGTAGGGCCGTGGATCAGGCAGACCCTTCCGCTCCCTCGCGCGCTTGTCCTCGGCGGGTCGGTTTCGACCGAGGCGAGCGCCGTCGGGGTTTTCCCAGGAATGCCCAGGCGCCGACCAGCCCCAACGCCGCCATGGCGACGCCGCTGAGCGCCGTCACCGCGTCATAGAGCCAGCCGCCGACCGAACTGGCGTGCAGGGGGTAGAAGGCATTGTAGGCCCGCACGCCGCTCGGCAGGGCGTTGGCGTCGGAGGTCGCCACCGCCCGGCTGGTGGCCGGATCGATGGTCACGGTCGTGCGGCCGTTGGGGTGCCACTCGCCGGGCTGCTTCAGACGGATCGTGGCGGGCCTGCCCGGCGCGGCGGGGCGGACGGCCATGCGCGGGGTCGCTTCAGGGAAGCGGGCCTGGGCTTCCGTCAGCGCGCGAGCCCAGTCGACGTCTCCCGTCCCGACCACCGGCGCCGGCGGCGCCGGGACGGCCCCCAGCAGGGCTTGGGTCGTGCCGTGAAAGACGATGGCCCCTCCGGTGAGGCTGAAGACGACCAGCGGGATGGCGAAGATCAGGCCGAGATTACGATGGCTGCCGATCAGTTCGCGCCGGGCCCCCGAGCGGGGCCAGACCCGCCAGCCGGTGGCGCGCCAGGCGGGAATCCAGACGATCAGGCCGGTCAGGATCATCAGCGCGAGGGCCAGGCCGGCGCCGCCGGCGACCAGCTTGCCGGTGTGACCGGCCAGCAGCTCGTGGTGCAGGTCGAAGATCCAGGTCTCGGCTCGCGCCGCGCCGCGCCAGCTGTCCACCACCTTGCCGTCGGCGTCGGCGTAGCCGAAATCGTCGTCGGCCAGGTAGAGCCGGTGAACGCCGACCGCCCCGCCCGGCAGGACCACCGAGGTGAGGCGGGGCTCGGCCGCCTCGAGCCGGTTGAGCGCCGCACCCAGACGGGCGGCATCGAGATCGATCTCGGCGCGCGCGGCGGGGACGGTGGCGCGGATCCAGTCGTCCTCGAACACCAGCAACGATCCCGTAAGGCCGAACAACACGGCCAGGATCGAGAGGGCGGTCCCGGCCCAGGCGTGGAACGTGCGGATCGCGCCCATCACCGGCTCAGAAACTCTGGGTCAGGGTCAGGGTGGCCGTGCGCCCGCGACCGGCGAAATAGCGAAGGTTGTCGGTCGGGCCCTGAGTGTCGGAGAAATAGGAAATGTACTGCTCGTCTAGCAGATTCTGAACCCCCAGCGACACCGCGCCGAAACCGGTCTCGTAGAGGGCCACGGCGTCGAACACGGCATAACCCTCGAAGCCGTTCGCCGCGGGCTCGCCGTCGAAGTCGCGCGCGAGGAAGGTCTGGGCCTGAAGGCGCAGGGCGATCGGGCCTGTCTCGTACTCGCCCCACAGCAGCAGGCGGTCCGGCGAGATGTTGGCCCCGTTCAGGTCGCGGTCCAGGTCGCCGTCGCCGTCGCTGTCGCTCTGGCCGTCGAGCGCGGCGTAGCTGCCGCCAAGGGTCAGGGCGTCCGTGGCGCGCCATAGACCCTTCAGCTCCAGTCCATCAATCCGCGTGGGCTGCCGCTGCACCTCGAAGATGCCCGAGGGCAGGCGGTTCAGCAGCGAGCCGCGTTCGGCCTCGGACCGGAACACGGCGGCGGACAGCTCGACGCGCGCACCGCGGTATTCCACCCCGACCTCGGTGTTGTCCGACACGACCGGTTCGACGTTGAGGAAGGTGTCGACGTCCTGGTTTGGACGGTTGATGCCGCGCAGCACCCGACCGACGTCCGGCATGGTGAAACCCTGGGCGAAGGAGCCGTGGACGAGGAGAGCCGGCGTAACCTCGAAGGCGGCGCCGACGTTGAACAGGGTCTCCTCGAAGCCCGGCTCGCCGCCCGCCACCGTCTGAGGGCCGTAGGCGTACAGGGTCTGGGAGTCGTCGACCTTAAGCTTCGCCGATTCGTGCCGCACGCCCGCCGACAGGCTGAGGCGGTCGGCCAGGACCGACTGATTCAGCTGCAGGAAGGGCGACAGGCTCTCGTAGGCCGTCTCGGGCACCCAGTTGCGCCCGGTCAGGATCAGTTCCTGATAGGTCCGGTCGCGCAGGCCGTCGAGGCCGACCAGTGCCTTCAGGCCCGTCAGGCCGGGAACCTGGCCCTGCCAGTCGATCTTGAAGCCCAGTTTTTCCGAATTGTTGGCCGACTGGTCGAACAGGGTCCCGACCGGGGCGATGCGGGGATCCTGGAAGTCGGGGAAGCTGCCGCCGCCGAATACGCCCTGGTAATCGTGGGCGAAGACCTGGGCCCGCAGGACGCCGCCGAACAGGTCGCGGTCGGTGTAGCTCAGAGCCGCCGATGTCACGGCATTTGACGGCTGCCTACCCGGTGCCGCGCCGCGCACGGCCGTGGTCGGGACGCCCGTCGCCCGGTCGCCCGCCACGGTCACATAGTCGCCGTCGCCTTCCAGATCGAACCGGTTGACCCAACCCTCCAGCCGGCGATCGCCGTCTAGATCCCAGCCGCCGCGCGCGAACAGCGAGAGGACCTGCGAGTCCTGCACCTCGCCCTGGGCGCCGTCGAAGCCGATGCGGCGGCCGTCGGCGTCGTAATAGGCCCCGCGGGTTTCGAAGACGGCGCCCAGGGTCAGGTCCAAGGCGCCGAAGTCACGTCCGCCGATGGCGGCGATCTTGGCGCCGACGCCGTCGCCCTGCAGCTCATCGTCGGTTGTGATCTGGGCCATCATCCGGCCCGTCAGGCCTTCGCCCTCGGCCGGCGTGCGGGCGGTGACGTAGTTGACCACGCCGCCGGTGGCCCCGACGCCCTGGATGGCGTTGGAGCCGAAGATGACCTCGACCCGGTCGATGAAGAAGGGATCGATGGTGTAGCCGTCGCGGCTGTCGTCGCGCAGCGGCGTCGACTGCGGCACGCCGTCGACCAGATAGAGCGGCGAACGCCCGCGCAGCGTCTCGCCGAAGCCCGACAGCTTCTGCCGCGTCGGCGAGAAGGAGGGCACCAGGGCCGCCACCGTGTCGACGGCCGAGGCGGCCAGCGCCGTCTGCTGGGCGATGGCCTCGGCGTCGATGAGCTCGACCGTGGCGGCGATCGCGGAACGGGGGGCTTCGATCCGGGAGGCGGTGACTACCACCTGATCCAGAAGCGTCGTGTCCGGGGTGGGGTCCTCCTGAGCCGCCGCGGGAAGCGCGGCCAGCAGCAGCGGCAGAAGGGCGCCGGTGGCGAGGAGACGAGGGGACATGGAGCACTTCAGTGGGAACGACATAGAGGGCGTCTGACCACAGGCCTTCTTGCGAGTCAATCGCACTCGCATCTAGCCAGCCTGGCGTTGGCTTCTTCGTGGCTATCACAGGGGCCGAGCAGCGCTTGACCTGCGGGGCGGCGAGAGGAAAAGAGGTTGATGGCCAAATACGCGCCTCTCGCAACCTATCTGCGGCGTCAAAGGCGGACCGAAGTGGTGCTGACGTTCCGCGATATCGAACGCATCATCAGCGGCCTTTTTCCGAAGGCTGCGGCGACGGAGGGCTGGTGGAAACCTGAGCGCGGCGCGCCCGCGACGCCACAGCATCTCGCCCTGGCGGACGCCGGCTTCGTGGCCGAGCCGCATCTCCGAACGGAGACGGTGCGGTTTATCCGCGACGGAGGTCCTCGCGACGGGTCGATCGGAGGTCGGGATCGGCCGGTTCTCGACGACGGCGGTGTCATCGCCAACGAGCGGACGGCCGTCGCGAAGAGCGAAGAGACCGGTCGGCTCAGCGGTCGCCAGGCTCACGGAGCGCCGGCGGGCTGAGCGCGGCCGGGGCGAGCTCGTCGCGACGCCTGTCGAACCGGCGCCTTATCCAGGTTCGGCCGGGCTTTTCGACGAGCAGATGCAGCGCCGCCGCGATCAGGGCCGTGGCGATGAACAATCCGATCAGTTCGACCGGCGTGATGCGGAAGGTGCTGTCGACGCCGCGCAGTTCGGCCACGACGCCCTTCCAGGCCACGATCACCGGCATGTGCACCAGATAGAGGGCGAAGGACGCTTCTCCGGCGAAGACAAGGCCCGGGGCGGCGAGGGGGCCCTCGCAATCCGCCCGCGCGAGCAGGGACCAAGTCAGAATCACGGGGGCGGCGAGGGCGACGATGATGCGATCGTCCAGTGATAGCTGCATCGCGCCCAGCAGCAGGACGGTCGTGGACAGGGCGGCCGCGGCGGCCACGGGCGGGCTCCAGCGCCAGCGATGGCCCAGCCCGTAAAGCGCCATGCCGACCAGGAATTCCGGGGCGATCCGGAGAATGCCGAGCGAGTCCTCGGCTCGCGGAAGAACCTTGCCGAACGCCTGGACGTAGAAGGCGTCGAGGACGACGAACGCCGCGGCCCCGATCCCCAGCAGCACCCAGGGCCGCGTCCGCAGACGCAGGGCCAGCCAGGCGTAGGCGGGGAACAGCAGATAGGCGAACCATTCCGCCGACAGCGACCAGCTCGGCCCGCTCCAATTCAATTCCGCATCGGTCGGAAACCAGGCCTGGATGAGAAACAGCGTCTGGAAGAAGGCCAGCAGCCCATAGCCCTCGCCGTCGAAGCGAACGCCCGCGGCGGTCGCGCCCAGCACCATGATCAAGGCGCCCGTCAGAACCGCGACGTGCAAGGGGTAAAGCCGCGCCAGCCGGGCGACGATGAAACGCCGGTAGCTGAAACCGCCGCTTGCGAAGGCCGGGCCGTAGACGTGGGCCAGGATGAAGCCCGACAGCATGAAGAAGGCGTCCACCGCCAGCCGGCTGCGCTCGATAATCGGGCTGAAGCCCAAGGCCGGATCCCATTGGAGCTGATAGTGAAACAGCACCACCCCCACGGCGAGGAAGGCGCGCAGACTGGTCAGAGCCCTGAGATCGGCGGGGTAGCCGTCTCGGGTCGGCGGTACGGATGTCATTCGCGATGGCCCCCCAAGGGCGGCGGATCAGCACCGCCGCCATATTGAGATACGCATCGGGCGGAAACATCCCTCATGCGCGACGCCAGACGGGGCCGGCCGGTCATACGGGACGTCCAAGTCTGGCTCGGGGCTCGGAATGCCCTCGGCCGGTTTGCCAGCCTGGACCGCTGCGCTCTAGGTGAGGCCGCCCCCCAAGACATGTCATGTCCCTCAGCCGGACGAGAGGATGTCCAGGCCGACCGCCTGGCCTGGCGACCGAACGCCGGAAGTCCGTCCCTGACTAGCGGGAAGCGCGGCCGAGAAGTTCGATCAGTTCGGTCGCCTTGGCCTTGCGGTCGGCGACATCGTCACCCGCGATCGCGCCCATGACGCAGTGATCCATGTGGTCCTTCAAGACCTCGCTCTCGACGCGCGCCAGCGCCGCCCGCACGGCCTGGAGCTGGGTCAGGATGTCGATGCAGTAGCGGTCCTCCTCGACCATTCTGGAAAGGCCACGCACCTGCCCCTCGATCCGGTTCAGGCGGTTCAACACCTTCGGCTTGACCTCGATCTGCATCCTATTCCTCGTTCCGATCGTTCGATCCTAGCTCACCGCCACGCCTTGCGCGATACCCATGCGGGGTATATCTTTAGCGGTGAAGTCGTCCGAGGAGCCGCCATGGCCATGTCTTCCCCCTCCCAGCCGGCCGGCCGCGGCTGCTGTTCGAACATGGCGCCTCAGGCCGAAGGGCGGGCAGTCGATCCGGTGTGCGGCATGACCGTCGATCCGGCGACCGCGGCGCATCGGACCGCCCACGAGGGGCAGGCGTATTTCTTCTGTTCGGCGGGCTGCCGGACCAAATTCATGGCCGACCCGGCTCGTTACCTCGGCGAGCGGCCTGAACCGGCTCCCGTCACGCCCGGTGCGATCTACACCTGTCCGATGCATCCGGAGGTGCGCCAGGAGGGACCCGGCTCCTGTCCGATCTGCGGCATGGCGCTGGAGCCGGAGACGGTCACCGCGGAGGCGCCGGTCAATCACGAACTGATCGACTTCACCCGCCGCCTTTGGATCGGCGCGGTTCTGACGCTGCCGGTCTTCGCGCTCGAAATGGGCGGCCATCTGACCGGGCTGGCGATGCGGATTCCGGGCCAGACCTCCAACTGGATCCAGTTCGCCCTGGCGACGCCGGTCGTCCTGTGGGCCGGCTGGCCGTTCTTTCAGCGGGGCTGGGCGTCCCTCCGCAAACGCAGCCTCAACATGTTCACCCTGATCGCCATCGGCGTCGGCGCGGCCTGGATCTACAGCGTGGTCGCGGTGCTGGCGCCGCATCTGTTCCCGGCGGCGGTCCGGCGGATGGACGGCAGCGCGCCGGTCTATTTCGAGGCGGCGGCCATCATCACCGTCCTGGTGCTGGTCGGCCAGATCCTGGAGCTTCGGGCGCGCGAGCAGACGTCAGGGGCCATCCGCGCGCTGCTCGACCTCGCCCCTAAGACCGCCCGGCGGGTTCGCGACGACGGCGGGGACGAGGACGTCACCCTCGACCTGGTCGCGGTCGGAGACCGGCTGCGCGTCCGTCCCGGCGAGAAGGTGGCGGTCGACGGCGAGATTCTGGATGGGCGGGTGACCCTCGACGAGTCCCTCGTGACGGGGGAGTCGATGCCGGTGACCCGGGACATCGGCGACAGGGTCGTCGCCGGATCGCTCAACAAGACGGGATCGTTCGTGATGCGGGCCGACAAGGTCGGCGCCGACACCCTGCTGGCCCAGATCGTCCAGATGGTCGCCCAGGCCCAGCGCAGCCGCGCCCCGATCCAGCGGTTAGCCGACAAAGTCTCGGGCTGGTTCGTCCCTACGGTGATCGGCATCGCGGTTCTGGCCGCGGTCGTGTGGGGGCTCGCCGGCCCCGAACCGCGGCTTTCCTACGCGCTCGTCGCGGCGGTTTCGGTCCTGATCATCGCCTGTCCCTGCGCCCTGGGGCTCGCCACGCCCATCTCCATCATGGTCGGGGTGGGGCGCGGAGCCCACGCCGGAGTGCTGATCAAGAACGCCGAGGCGCTGGAGCGCTTCGAAAAGGTCGACACCCTAGTGCTCGACAAGACCGGCACCCTGACGGAGGGGCGCCCCTCGGTGACGGCCGTCCGGCCAGCCGATGGGTTCGACGAGGCCGAGCTTCTGAGACTTTCCGCCAGTCTTGAGCGGAGCAGCGAGCATCCGCTGGCGGACGCCGTCGTTCGGGCGGCGAGCGACCAAAATCTGGTTCTGTCCGAGGCGTCGGACTTCGACAGCCCCGTCGGGCGCGGCGTCACCGGGGTCGTCGACGGCCGCCGCGTGGCGCTCGGCAACAGCCGTTATCTGGCCGAGATCGGCGTCGACGTGGGGACGCTGGAGGTCGAGGCCGAAGCGCTTCGCCAGGAGGGCGCCACCGCCATCTTCGTGGCCGTGGACGGGGCTGCGGCCGGCGTGCTGGGCATCGCCGATCCGGTCAAGGCGACCACCGCCGAGGCCATCCGCGATCTGAAGGCGTCGGGGCTGCGTCTGGTGATGATGACCGGCGACAACCGCACGACGGCCGAGGCGGTGGCGCGCCGGCTCGGCATAGACGACGTCCAGGCCGAGGTCCTGCCTCAGGACAAGGCGGCGGTCGTCGAGCGGCTGAGAGCGGAGGGTCGGATCGTCGCCATGGCCGGCGACGGTGTGAACGACGCCCCGGCCCTGGCCGCCGCCGACGTGGGGGTGGCCATGGGGGCCGGGTCGGACGTGGCGATCGAAAGCGCCGGCGTCACCCTGCTGGGAGGCGATCTCCAGGGCCTCGTCCGGGCGCGCAAACTGTCCCGGGCGGTGATGAGCAACATCCGTCAGAACCTGGTCTTCGCCTTCGGTTACAACACCCTCGGCATTCCGATCGCGGCGGGACTGCTCTACCCGGTCTTCGGCCTTCTGTTGTCGCCGGCCCTGGCGGCGTTGGCGATGGCCCTGTCCTCCGTCAGTGTTATCGCCAACGCGCTGCGGCTCCGGGCCGTCCGACTCTGATGGATGTCCCCTGGCCAGAAAGCCGTCGCAGACGAGAGCCGCGGGGGGGTGCCAATACGCATTCCGGCGACCGATCCCTCGCCTGATCCAACGGCGTTCGGGAATATTTAATCACGGCGGAACCGTGGCGCCGGGGCTGGATTACGCTGGACGATGTCCGGCGTGGGCAGTCGGGGCAAGGGACCAAACTCGCACCCGCCGCAGCGTTGTCGGACGCATCGTTCGTCTGGCCGTCCGGCGATCCGCCGGCGACCCCCTCAAGCGGAGACGCCCTATGCTCATCCCGACTTTCACCCGCACGTCTCTCCTGGTCGCCGGCTGTTCCGCTCTCGTTCTGGCGGCCTGCAGCCCGTCGGCGGAACCGCCGGCGAACACGGAGGCCGAAGCCTCGGCTCAGACGCAGGAGCCGATGGCCATGGCGCAGACTCCGTTCTCCGACGCCGAGGCCAAGATGCACGAGGCCATGATGTCCGCCATGGGCGCGGATGCGGGCGAGACATGGGCCCGCAAGATGATCCCTCACCACCAGGGCGCGCTGGACATGTCCGAGATCGTGCTGAGGGACACACAGGACGCGGATATCCGTCGCATGGCCCAGAAGACCATCGAGATGCAGCCCGGCGACATCGCCGAGCTGCGGCGCTGGCTTGAAACGAACGTGGGCGCCGCCGCCGGCGCGGCGGCTCCAGGCGGAAGCGCGGAAAATCCATACGCGACGGCCGAGGCCGAGATGAAGGACGCCATGATGGCCGCGACCGGGGCCGACACGGACCAGACCTGGGCTCGCAAGATGATCGCGCATCACCAGGGCGCCCTCGACATGGCCCAGGTGGTGTTGCGCGAAAGTCAGGACGCCGACATCCGGCGCATGGCGCAGAAAACGATCGAGATGCAGACCGCCGACATCGCCGAGTTGCGCGCCTGGCTGGACTCCCATCCGGCCGGCGCTGCCTGATTGGCGATCGGAATGTGATTGAAGAGCGTTGTCGCGAAAGGACCGATCCATGGAAAAGATGAAGACGATGGACTCAAAGATGAAGACGATGGACTCGATGAAGGGGAGCTACCGTTCCTTCGGCGTCGAGCTCATCGTGGATTTCATCATCATGTACCTGGTGATGTACACGATGATCGCGTCCCTCAATCACTTCTATTTCAACCTCAACAACGTCTACATGACGCTGATGATGGTGTCGCCGATGGCCATCCTCATGCTGATCTTTATGCGATCGATGTATCCGTCGAAACGGACCAACCTTCTGATCGGCGGAGCCGCCGCCCTGGTGTTCGCGGTGAGCTTTTACGGCATGCGGACCCAGGCGGCGGTGGGCGACACCGAGTTCTTGAAATCGATGATCCCGCACCATTCCGGCGCCATCCTGATGTGTCAGCAGGCCTCGCTGACGGATCCGGAAGTGCTGGGTCTGTGCGAGGAGATCGTCAGCTCCCAGGAGAGGGAGATCGCCCAGATGAAAGCCATCCTGGCGAGGCGCTGATCCAGCGCTAGGCGACGGGAGTTTCCGGCCCGGTCGGCTCTGCGGCAGCGTGTCGCGAGGGCCGACCGGGTCGCCTGCGTAAAACCATATAGATCGTCGCTTCGCCGAGGCGCGGTTCTGACTTTGAGGAGTATCTTATGAAGCTGGATCGTCGACTGCTGCTGCGCGGCGTCGTCGCGGGCGGCGGTCTCGCCGCCTTGCAGGGCCTGATGCCCGCCTGGGCGCAGACGGGCTCGCCGGGGCTGCGGTCGGACCTGCCTACCCTGACTGGGCCGAATATCGATCTGACCATCGGTCAGACGCCCTTCACCGTGAACGGGCGCACCGCGACGGCCACGACCATCAACGGCGTGCTGCCGGCGCCGGTGTTGCGGCTGCGCGAAGGCCAGAACGTCCGTCTGGCGGTGACGAACACCCTGGACGAAGACACCTCGATCCACTGGCATGGGATTCTTCTACCCTTCCAGATGGACGGGGTGCCCGGGATCAGCTTCCCAGGCATCAAGCCGCGCGAGACCTTCGTCTACGAGTTTCCGATCAGGCAGTCCGGCACCTTCTGGTATCACAGCCACTCCGGCCTGCAGGAGGCGCTCGGCCACTACGGGCCGATCGTCATCGATCCGGCCGGCGCCGATCCGGTCGCCTACGACCGCGAGCATGTGCTGGTCCTGTCGGACTGGAGTTTCATGCATCCGCACGAAATCCTCGACAAGCTGAAGAAGAGCCCCGGCTACTTCAACCGGCAGCGCACGACCCTGGCGGGCCTCTTCTCCGGCGAGGACCGCATGAGCCTGGAGGAACGGCGCATGTGGGGCCAGATGCGGATGGACCCGCGCGACATCCTCGACGTCAGCGGATCGACCTACACCTATCTGATCAACGGCCATGGGCCGCAGGAGAACTGGACCGGCCTGTTCCGGCCCGGCGAGCGGGTGCGGCTGCGCATCATCAACGCCTCGGCCATGTCCATCTTCAACGTTCGCATCCCGGGCTTGCCGATGACCGTGGTGCAGGCCGACGGCGAGAACGTGCGCCCGGTCGAGACGGACGAGTTCCAGATTTCAGTCGCCGAGACCTACGACGTCATCGTCCAGCCGACCGAGGACCGGGCCTACACCATCGTGTCGGAAGCCATTGACCGTTCCGGCATGGGGCGGGCGACCCTTGCTCCGCGCCTGGGCATGACCGCCGAGGTCCCTCCCCTGCGCGAGGTCCCGAACCTCACCATGCGCGACATGGGCATGGGCGGAATGGATCACGGTTCGATGGACGGCATGTCCGGAATGGATCATGGCGCGATGACCGGCATGGATCATGGAGCCTCGACGCAAGGCGGGGCTCCGATGGGAGACATGGGCGGCATGTCCATGAGCGGAATGAACATGCGCGACCCTGAAAACGCTCCGCCAGACATGGCGGTTGGCGTCGGCGTAGACGCCATCGCCATGGATCCGGCCAATCGCCTGGGTGAACGGCCGATGGGGCTGGAAGACGTCCCGCACCGGGTGCTGGTCTATACCGACTTGGTGTCGCTAGTCCCCAACAGGGACCAGCGCCCCCCGTCGCGCACGATGGAAATCCACCTGACCGGTAATATGGAGCGGTTCATGTGGGGCTTCGACGGCCGCAAGTTCAGTGAGTTGGTCGAGCCCATCCGTTTCGAGCGCAATGAGCGAGTGCGGGTGACCCTCGTCAACGACACCATGATGGCTCACCCAATCCACCTGCATGGCCACTTCTTTGAGTTGGTCACGGGCGGACCGGCCGGGCATCAGCCGCTCAAGCATACCGTCAACGTCGCCCCCGGCGGCAAGGTGACCTTCGATCTAACCGCCGACGCACCGGGCGACTGGGCCTTCCACTGCCACATGCTGATGCACATGCACGCGGGCATGTTCAACGTCGTCACCGTCCGCCCGATGTCAGGAGCCTCGTCATGATCCGTCGGTCCGTGGGTCTCGTCCCTCTGCTCCTCGCGGCCTCGGCCGGCCCGGTGTTCGCCCAGAGCCACGCCGGGCACGGCGCGGCGGCTAACGCCGTCCAGACCGCCGTCCAGCTGCCCGCCGGTTGCGTCCGGCGCGGCGCGCCGACGGCGGATCCGTCCCGCGTCGGAACGCCCGGGGCGCCGGTCTGCCCGACCGGCGCCGTGCCCGAGCGCGCGCCGGCGTCGGCGGATCCCCACGCCGGGCACGACATGTCGACGATGGGCCAGACCGCGCCCGCGCCGGCCATGCCGGCGGGACATGACATGTCGACCATGCAGAGCGGCCAACAGCCGGCCGCCGCCGGTCAGCCGGATCCCCACGCCGGGCACGACATGTCGACGATGCGGCAGACCGCGCCCGCGCCGGCCACGCCGGCGGGCCACGACATGTCGACCATGCAGAGCGGCCAGCGGCCGGCCGCCGCCGGTCAGCCGGATCCCCACGCCGGACATGACATGTCGACGATGGGCCAGACCGCGCCGGCGCCGGCCATGCCGGCGGGACATGACATGTCGACCATGCAGAGCGGCCAACAGCCGGCCACCGCCGCTCAGCCGGATCCCCACGCCGGGCACGACATGTCGACGATGCGGCAGACCGCGCCCGCGTCGGCCATGCCGGCGGGACATGACATGTCGACCATGGGGCAGATGCCCCCGGGTCATGACATGTCGGCCATGGCGATGCCGCCCGACGTGCCGACCAGCGCGGACAACCCGGGACGCCCTCCGGAAATGCCCCTTCCGCCCGGGGCGACCAGCGGCCCCGCTCACGCCGCCGATACCCTGTTCGATCCCGCGGAGATGGCGGCGGCCCGCGAACAGCTTCGCGTCGAGAATGGCGACGTGCGGACCACCGCGGTGATCATTGACCAGCTCGAAGCGAGTTTCGGAGACGGCGAAGAAGGCTACGCGCTGGACGCGCAGGGCTGGACCGGCGGCGACATCAACCGCTTCTGGTGGAAGTCGGAAGTCGAGGGCGACTTCGACGGCGAGGTCGAGGAAGCCGAGATCCAGGCCCTTTACAGCCGGGCGTTCCGGCCCTTCTTCGACTTCCAGACGGGTCTGCGACAGACCTACCGTCCGGAGGGCGATCGAACCGATCTGGTCGTGGGCGTTCAGGGCCTCGCGCCCTACTGGTTCGAGGTCGATGCGGCGGCCTTCCTCTCCAACAAGGGTGAACTCACGGCGAGGGCGGAGGCCGAATACGATCAGCGGATCACCAACCGCTGGATCGTGCAGCCTCGCGCTGAAGTCGTGCTGTCGGCCGAGGACATCCCCGAGCTCCGGATTGGATCCGGCCTGACGTCGCTCCAGATCGGGGCTCGGCTGCGGTACGAATTCCACAAGGAGTTCGCCCCCTATGTCGGCCTGGAATGGACCAAGAGCTTCGGGAATACGGCGGACTTCCTCGAAGCCGATGGGCGAAGCTCGGAAGACACGCGCCTCGTCGTCGGCATCCGGACGTGGTTCTAGCGAAGGTCGGCGGCGGCGGGCCTCGTCTGATCCTTGGCCCCGATAGGCGGTCGCGGATCGTCGCCGAGGCGCGGCGTCCCCGGTCTCGGCGGCTGGAAAGGACGGGGAGGTCTCGGTGAGGCCGCGGCCCCTCTCGGCCGTGGTCATCGACCTCGACGACACCCTACTCTCGGCCTACCGCCGGCCGGATCTGGCCTGGCGGAGCGTCTGCTTGACGATGCAAGCCGAGTTGGGCGGCCTCGCCCCGGATGTCGCGGCGCAGGCGCTGACGCGGGCCGGGCAGGCGTTCTGGCGCGACCCGCGGTGTCATGAGTTGGGTCGCGCCGACCCACAACACGCGCGGCGCCTCATCGCGACAGTGGCCTTCGAGACCCTGCTTCGGGAAGGCCATCCCGCACCGGCTTGCGAAACGGTCTCGAGCCTCGCCGACGCCTTCAGCCGGCGGCGGGACGAAGAGATGCGGCTCGAGGCGGGGGCTGAGGCCCTGCTGCTCGACTTGCGCGACGCGGGCTATCGCCTCGCGCTTCTCACCAACGGCGCCGGACCGTTGCAGCGCGCCAAGATCGAACGGTTCGGTCTCGAACCGTATTTCGATCACATTCAGATCGAGGGCGAAGTCGGCGTGGGAAAGCCCTTTCCCGACGCGTTCAGGCGTGCGTTCGCCGCCCTGGCCGTCGAGGCTCCCGAGGTCTGCGTGATCGGCGACAGCCTCGAATGGGACATCCGTCCGGCCAAGGCTCTGGGCTGTCGGACCGTGCTGTATGATCCGGAACGGGCCCTTGAGGCCGAACCCCGTCGCAGCGACGCCGACGTGGTGGTCAGGACCTTGACGGGCCTGGCGCGTTGTCTGCCTGCGCTTCACACTCAGCGTGAATGAAGGGTTCGGCGTGCGGGATACCGCCGCGTCGCTTTTAAGCCGCCCGCGATCGAGGTGCGCCAGATCGACGATCCGATCGCGCAAGAAAAGCGCCGCGCGGCGAGCCGCGCGGCGTTCCCCACTTCGGTTTCGGCCCCTCAGGAGGCGGGAGGCCGCCTCCTCAGTGAACCATGAAACGGACGACGCCGTTCATCTGATGGCCGTCGGCGCCCTTCGCGGTCCAGGCGGCGGCGTAGGTGCCGGGCGCGAGGGCCGGAAGCGGGGCGCTGACGGTGACCGCGGGTGCAGCCTCCGCTGACAGGGCCACATCGACCGCCTGGTTCGACGGTCCGCCGGTCAGGCGAAGGGACGTCAGGACCATGGCGTGCGGGAAAGTCGCCGAGAAGGTGGTCGGGGCGGAGGACAGCATGGCGTTGTCCGCCGGAGTGGTCGCCACGCCATTGGCCGGCGCCTGCATGGCGGCGTGGTCCTGCGCCGACATGCCGGCATGCGACTGGCTCTGGGCCTGGGCGGCCGACAGAGGAGCGAAGGCCGCGAGGGCGGCGAGAGTGGCGAGTATTGAACGGTTCATCGAAAACTCCTGGACTTCAAGCGAACTACTGTTTGGGCGGCATGGTCATGCCGTCCATCTTCGACATGTCATGGCCGGCCATCGGATCGGCAGGCGGCGGTGTCGGCTCTGGCGCGGGCGCGGGCCGGGGGGCCGGGCGGGGCGCCGATGCCTTGGGAGGCGCGGCCGGGGTTGATGCGGCAGGGGCGGGCGTGGCGGCCTGCGGCGGCGTCGCCTCGGGGGTTGCGGCCGGCACGGCTTCCATCGGAGCCATCGCTGAAGCGTCCGGCGTCGGCTCGGCGTCCACCGGTTGAGGCTCGGCGGCGGGCTGGCAGGCGCCCAGGGTGACCGCCGCGGCCGCGGCGAGGATCGGCAATCTCATGTGGCAAGCTCCTGATAAGAGGGCGACGGTCAGGTATTTCCATCGACGCCTTCATACTGGTTTACGCGGGCGAGCGCCGCAGCCCTCGCCGTCCGGCCTTCATCCGCGTCATTTCGGAGCCGGCGGGACGTCGCCCGCGCCGCCCAGGACATCGAACAGCTTGCGACGGGCGCGCGCCACGCGCGTCTCCACCGTCTTGACGGTCACGCCCAGAATTTCGGCCGCTTCCGCCTGGCTGCGCCCCTCGATCGCGGTGAGCAGCAGCGGGGCCTTGAGATGCGGCGGCAAAAGGCTGATCGCCTCGTTCAGACGGGCGAGTCGGTCGCCGGCCTCCATCCGTTCATCCGCCGGCTCGTCGCCGTTCGCCACGGCCAAGGCTTCCGGCGATGCCAGATCGACGTCGCCCCGGATCAGGCGTCGGACGAACCGGCGGCGGCTCCAGTCCCGGCATTTGTTGAGCGCTATGGTCCGGATCCAGGCTTCGAAGGGCCGGGTCGGGTCATAGCGGCGGATGTTGATCCACGCCGCCGCATAGGTCTCCTGCAACAGATCCCACGCATCCTGTTCGTCGCCGACATAGCGCCGGACGAAGCGGAACAGGGCCGTCTTGGTCTGCTGCATCAGCGCGCCGAAGGCCGCCCGATCGCCGCCGGCGGCGCGCGCTGACAGGTTCGCTGGACTCTCCACCCGGAACGCTAGCCTTCGTCGGGCGCGAGAGCCGCCACGATGCGGTCGTCGAAGACCTCGGCCTGGGCAGGGGTCAGCACCGACCGCATCTCGAAGACGTGGGCTATCGTCTCCTTCTGAAGGGCGCCCATGGCGACGTGGAAATGGTCGACCGCGGCCTGAACCGGGGGACCGTCGCCGTCGCTCTGTTCGATCGCGCGCGCCAGCTCGAGGTTGGCCGCGCGGACATCGGCTTCGAGCGCGGGCCGACGCGCTGCGAACCGGGCCTCGACCGCCTCGATGCGCGTCAACTGGTCAGGCGACAGCTTGAGATCGTGGTGCACGATGTCGTGCAGGGACGGCGGCTCGCGCCGGCTCAGCACCCAGCTGGCGCTGATCCAGGTGCCCGCGCCGCTGGCGACGGCCGCCAGCACGGCCGTCAGGACGATCGCGCGCCAGCCGCGCATCACCGCCCGGTTTCCAGTCTCACCAGAGGCGACAGGCCCGCATCGACCGTGAAGATGGCCATCTCTCCCGGCGGGCTCGGCGCGGCGGCCGCGCCGACGCCGCCCGCCGTCAGACCGGTGGCGAGGGCCACGGCGACCGCGCCGAGACGGACCTGCGTGGCCAGTCTTTCGCCGCGAAGCGTCTCGACCCGGCTCCAGACCAGCGGTTCGAGCCCGTCGAGCGACCGGCCGATGGGCGTCATCGCGGACTCGGCCAGAATGTCATCCAGTTTAAGCGACATCGAACACTCTCCTTGCGCCCCTACATCCTACTACGGCCAAGACCGTGACATCCCTCGGGCGAGGGGGCGGACCTCGCGCTGCGTAGATAGCAGAAGGGACAGGAGTGGAGAGGGTTTATGACATCACGCGGATTTTTCCCGGCATTGGGACTCGCGCTCGCCTTGTCGGTGAGCGCGCCCGCGATCGCGCACGAGGATCATGACGCCCCGGCGGTTCGCGGCCAGAGCGCCGCATCGACCGCCGAGGGGCCGCAATCGGACATGACGGCCATGCCCGGCATGGCGGCCGACATGGACCACGGGGCCATGATGGCGGACGAGGGTCCGAAACCCATGCCGCAGCGCCTGTACCGCTGGCTCGGCGCCATGCACCCGGCCGCGGTGCATTTTCCGATCGCCCTGTTCCTCGTCGCCGCCCTCCTCGAGATCGCCGCCCTGACCCTCCGGCGTCCGGTCCTGACCCAGGGCACGCGCGTCATCATCGCCTTGGCGGCCATCTCCGCGGTCGGCGCAGTGGCATTGGGCTGGTTCGCCATGGGGATGCCGGGACGGGACGACGCGACCCACGCCTCTCACAGATGGCTCGGCACTTCGATCGCCGCGCTGGGCCTCCTCAGCTGGTGGGCGAAGGAGCACTGGGTCCGCCGGCCGGGGCCCGGGCGCGAGAGAGTCTACATCGGCCTGTTGACGCTCACCGCCGTCGCCGTCGTGATCAACGGCCTCTTGGGCGGCATGCTGACCCACGGCGTGAGACATCTGATGTTCTGAAGGCCGCGCCGTCGTTCAACCTTCTCGTTTTTTCACCCACGCCCGTCCGACACACCTTTCGCGGCCGGCAAACAGGAGCCTCGCCCACGATGTTTCGTTCAACCTTCGCCGGACTGGCGGTCGCCGCTCTCCTCGCCACCGCCTCGCAGGCCCAGACCGCGGACGAACAACAGGTCCGCGCCGTGGTCACCGCATACAAGACCGCCATCGAGCGGATGGATGTGTCGCAGACGCCGGCCCTGTTCTGGTCCGACTCCGAAATCTTCGAGAACGGCGGCGTGGAGGGATCGTTCGCCTACTATCTGGAGCACCATCTGGGTCCTGAGTTCGCCGATCTCGCTGGGTTCGACTTCCGCGACCACGACATGAAGATCGAGGTCGATGGCGATACGGCCTTCGTAAGCGAGACCTACACCTACCACATCACCTTCAAGGACGGCGCGCGAGCTCCCATAGAACGCCGCGGCGCCGCGACCAGCGTCCTGCGCAAGCGAGGTGACGAGTGGAGGTTCGACATCTATCATTCCTCGGCGCGGCCTTTCCGTCCGGCGGCCTGAGCGCGACCGCGACGGTCAGCGCCGTTTGCACATCGTTTTCTTGAGGTCTCATGGGGTCCCAGTCCATTCCACTCTCACGCCGCAGTCTCATCGCCATGGGAACGGGCGCCCTGGCGGTCGCGGCCTGCGCCCCGGTCGGTCGCGCGTCGAACGAGCTCGCCGTCTACAAGACGCCGACCTGCGCCTGTTGCACGGCCTGGGTGGATCACATGCGCGCCGCGGGCTTCGAGGCGCGGATCAGCGAGCTTCCCAGTCTCCGCTCGATCCGCAGCACCCAAGGCGTGCCCGAAGCCCTCGCGTCCTGTCACACCGCCCTGATCGGGGGCTATGTTCTGGAGGGCCATGTGCCGGCCGAGGACGTGAGACGGCTTCTGGCCGAGCGTCCCAAGGCCGTGGGCCTGGCGGTTCCGGCGATGCCCCTGGGGTCGCCGGGCATGGAGACGCCGGACGGCCAGCGCGAGCCCTATGAGACCCTGCTGATCCTCGAGGGCGGCGGCACACGCGTCTTCGCGCGTCACGGCTAGTCGGGTTCGTTCCATGAAGGTTCTCAGGCTGTCGACCCAGCTTCACAAATGGGTCGCCCTCGTGGTGGGGCTGCAGGTTCTGTTCTGGGTCGGCGGCGGTCTGGTCATGACCGTCATTCCGATCGAGACGGTGCGTAGCGAACATCGCGCGGCCGAACTCAAGCCGGCTCTGCTTGAGGTTGGAGCTCTTCCGACCCTCGCCGTCGTGGCCCGTCGCGCGGGCGTGGCCCCTGTCGAGGCGGAGCTGCGCACGACGCCGCGCGGACCCGCCTGGACTTTGAAACCGGCGGACGGAGAGCCCGTCGTCGTGTCCGCCGTCACGGGCCTTCCGTTCGGGCCGATGTCCGCTGGCGAGGCCTCGGCGTTCGCCCGGACGGGCTACAAGGGCGAGGCGAAGGTGTCCGACGCCGTGCTGCTGGCCATGGCGCCTCAGGAAACCGGCCGGACAGGACCGCTCTGGAGGGTCGATTTCGCCGACCGCGAACGGACGACCTTCTATCTGTCGCCGGCCACCGGAGAGGTCGTGACGCGCCGCTCGGGCGTCTGGCGGTTCTATGACTTCTTCTGGCGGCTCCACATCATGGACTGGAAGACCGGCGAGAACTTCAACCATCCGCTGATCATCATCACGACCTTCCTCACCCTGAGCATCGTGATCACCGGGATCATCCTGCTATGGATCCGCCTGGCGCGTGATCTGAAGGCTTTCCGGGCGTCTCGGCGGACGGGCGGTTCGAGTTGATGCGGGTTGCGCCCGGGCGCGGGCGGGTGGTCAGGTCAGGCGGTGAGAGATTTCGGTCAGGCCTCGCAGGTCGGAGCCGAAGCGCGCGATCGATCCCCGGTGCCGGTCCAACTCCCCATAGGGCAGATATCGGACGTCCAGGTCCGAGATCCGGCTGAAAGCCGGCCGCTGGAGCTGGGCCCGGACATCGCCTTCCCGGCTGTCCGGCGCCACCAGAAAGAGACCGGCGGACGTGTGGAGTTCACCCGAGAGCGCCAGATCCAGCATGCGCACCACGCCGGAATAGATGGTGGTGGAGTGCTCGACTTCGAAGGCCGCCGCTACGCGATCCGGCGAGGCATCGAGCCAGAGGACGTCGATCAGACGGATCGACTCGGCGCCAGCGCCGTTCGCCAGCGCCGTCGGAAGTTGATCGAGACAGCCCTCGCCGAGACGCGCGCCGTCATGGAGCCGGCTCCGGTCGTTGGCGGCGATCCAGACCCGATAGCCGAGCGCGCGTCCCAGATCACGAAGCCAGGCCTGGATTTCCGTGTGCGTGCGATCCGTCTCGCGTTGCTGCGCCGTCGCCTTCTCGAACTTCAGGGCTTCCGCGCGGGCTTGGGCGAGCCGTTCTTCCCACCCCTGGCGCGAGAGCGCGTCACCGGCGGGGGGCGGCGCCGGATACCGCCCTGACCCGACATCGAACAGGAATCCCGCGAGGGCGCCCAGATCGTTCGACAGAAGGTCACGATATCGGGCGTTCAGCGCCAGGAGGCCCTCCCGCATGGCCAGATAATGTTCCCAGCTGCCGAGCTTCACCTTCGAGCCGGTGATCGCGTTGTAACCGTTGACGATGGCGGTGTTGAACGGGGGCGCATGCGTGGGGTGCAGGAAATAGATCAGGTTGGCGACGGCCGGCCCGAGGCCCTTGATCTTGAGTTGATCGATCGTGCGGATGCCGGAGAGAATCTCGTCGGCTGTGGAACAGCCGCTGCAATGATGCAGCAGGCGGCCGAAGGCGCGCTGGTTCGCCGGGTTCTCGTAGATGTCGGGGATCCTCAACTTGGGCTTCCACAGAAAGGCGTGGTCGGCGCCCTTGAAGATCTGTCGCTGCTCGGCGACGGAATGGACGATGGTCTCCAGGGACGAGCCGCGATAGGCGACACCGAAGCGGCCCGTCTCGATCTCCTCGACTACCTGGCCGATGCCCCGGCGGATCGACCGGAAATTCTTCAGCCGTTCATCCCACAGGAACCAGGTCTGGTAGGTCGCCGAGGGATCGTTACGCCATTGCGCGATGAGGTCTCGAAGTCTGTCCGGCACGCCATCCTCTCAGATCCTGAATCTTCCCTCCCAGCGTAAGCGGGTCTGCGCTGAAGCGCCACTGGAGCGGCTCTTCTGCGGTCGATCATGCTCCCGACGGACGGCGATGAAGGGCGTTCGTCATGGTCGCGACTGAAGCGGACGGCGCGCGCCGTCCGGCGCGGTCGCGTCTTGACTCGAAGGGCCTCGAAGCGCCTATCTCGGCCGCCATGTGGAATATTGTCCGCGTCCTTCTGTTCGCCCTCGCGGTGGCCGGGTTCATCGGCCAGTCGTCGGCGCACGCCACTCCGGTTCAGGTGTTCGAGGCGACGGCGGCAATGCCGGAGGCGGACTGCGCCGAGATGATGGACATGGCGGACGAAGCCGTCGACGACGCCGAAGGCCCGTGCAGCAAGATGACGCCGGATTGCATCGCCAAGATGGGCTGCGCCGCCGTCGCCTCGCCGATGCCGCCCGCGCCGGCGATCGAGCATCCGCTCGGGTCGGGGGCGAAATCGTTCGCCGAGGTCGATGTCGCGCTGGAAGGCGCGGGTCCGCTTCCACTGAAGAGTCCGCCCAAACCGCTGTCGTAGACTGCTTTCGCTGATCGGAAAGCCGCGCACCGCTTCGCGGCGTCCGCCGATCGACTGAGGTCTGCGCCTGCGTCACGCCGCGAGGTGGACGCGGCGGTTATCGAGAATTCTCATGATCATTCGCTTCGGCACGGCGGCCTCTGTCGTGCGCCGTCTTTCGGCCGTTCCCTTGCCGCGACGCGTGCGGCGGCCTTGCTGGTTGGGCGCCGTTCACCGGCCGTGGCCACTGTCGGCAGTCCTCGTGGTGGCACTCTGGACCGCGCCGGCCCGCGCCGATCCTCAGACCTTCGACGAGGCTCTGGCCCGCGCCGCCAGCGATGCGCCGCGCCTGAGAGCCAGCGCTCTGGGCGTCGACGCGGCTCGGGCCGCCGCGCCCGCCGCCGGGCGTCTGCCGGATCCGCGTCTCAAATTCGGCCTCGACGGTTTTCCGGTGACTGGGCCGTTGGCGGGCCAGTTCGGCGAGGACGATTTCACCGCCCTGCGGATCGGGGTCGAGCAGGATCTGCCGAGCCGGGCGCGCCGCCGGGCGGAGCGGGACCTGGCCGAGGCCGCCGTCGGCGTCGCCGTGGCGGATGAGGCCACCGCCCTGCGGGAGGTTCGGATCGCGGCCGGCGTGGCCTGGATCGACCTCTACTACGCGGACCGCAAGCTGGCGGTCGTCGATCAGATTCTGGCGACCCTGCAACCCCTCTGGGAGGCGGCCCCGTCCGGCGTGGCCTCGGGCTCCGAACGGCCGGCCGCCGCCCTGATCCCGATCCAGCTGAAGGCGGCCCTGGACGACCGCCGGAGCCGGCTCCTCGCGGATCGGGACGCGGCCCGGGCCGAGCTGACCCGCTGGACCGGCGATCCGGCGGCGAGCACGCAGGGAGAGCCGCCCCGGGCGGGACTCGATCCCACGCGTCTGCGAGCGGGACTCGAGGATTTGCCGGCGCTCCGGGCCTACGCCGCCGAGCGACGTCGCGCCGACGCCGAACTGGATCTGGCGCGCGCCGGCCGCCGGCCGGACTGGTCGGTGGAGGCCAGCTATCAACGTCGCGATCCCCGGTTCGGAGACATGGTGTCCGTGGGCGCCAGCGTCAGTCTGCCGCTTTTTCAGAGAGAACGTCAGGAATCCTTGATCGCCGCCCGGGCGGCCGACGCGCTGAGAGTGAGCTCGGAGCGCGATGCGACGCGGCGACGCCTGGAAGCCGATCTGCGGCGCGCCCTGGCCCGGCAGGCGACCGATCAGGACCTGTGGATCCGGGCGCGGGACGTGGTGCTGCCCGCTGTGGTGCAGCAATCAGACCTGGAGACGGCGGCCTATGCCGCCGGCCGCATCGGGATCGGCGACATCATCCGTGCTTTCACCGCCGTGGCGGAGGCCCGGCTCGACGTGCTGGACAAGGAAGCGGCGGCGGTTCGGGGCGCCGTCGAGATCAGCCTGACCTATGGGGGTGACAGATGACCGGATTTGGCGACAAGCGTCTGGCGATGGCGGCCGCGGCGCTCCTGCTGGTCGCCATCGGGGCCGGCGCGGGCGTCCTGATCTCCCAGCGGACGGGAAGCGGGGCGAATGACGCCGCTACGGAGCGGAAGGTGCTCTACTGGTACGATCCAATGGTCCCGAACGAACGGTATCCGGGGCCAGGCAAGTCGTCCATGAACATGGACACCATCCCGAAATACGCGGACGAGGTGGGTTCGGGGGCTGGCGTCCGCATCGATCCGTCGCTGACCCAGAACCTGGGCGCCCGGTTCGCCTTCGTGCGTCGCGGCGTGCTGGAGGCCGATGCCGAGGCCACCGCCGTCATCGACTTCAACCAGCGCGACATCGCCGTGGTCCAGGCGCGCGCGGACGGATTCGTGCGAAGGGTCTACGATCGCGCGCCGGGCGATGTGATCGCCGCCGGCGCGCCCCTGGTGGACCTGCTCATCCCGTCCTGGGGCGGCGCCCAGGCCGAATATCTGGCGGTGCGACGCACCGGCGATACGTCCCTGATCCGCGCGGCGCGGCAGCGACTGGTCCTGTTGGGCATGTCCGAGGCGTTGATCGCCGCGATCGAGCGCAGCGGGCGGGCGCGAAACACCATCACGATCACGGCGCCCGCCGGCGGCGTGGTCAAGACCTTGGGCGTGCGTTCGGGCATGAGCGTGGCTCAGGGCGCGACCTTGGCCGAAATCAACGGCCTGACGACCGTCTGGCTCAACGCCGCCATTCCGGAGGCGTTGGCGGGCCAGCTGCGGGTCGGGCAATCCGTCGCGGTCACCCTGGCCGCATTCCCGGGCGAGCGCTTCACCGGCCGCCTGACCGCCCTGTTGCCGGAGCTCGTCGGCGATAGCCGTACGGTCACCGCGCGAATAGAAATGGACAGTCGGGGAGGGCGTCTCAGGCCCGGCATGTTCGGCCGCATCACCTTCGGCGGCGGTTCGACCTCGGCTCTGCTCGTGCCGACCGAGGCGGTGATCCGGACCGGCGAGCGTGACCTCGTCATGCTCGCCCTCCCGGAAGGCCGCTTTCAGGCGGCGGAGGTCCGCATCGGACGGGAAGCCGGCGGCCGGACCGAGGTTCTCGCCGGCCTCAGGGAGGGCGAACGGATCGTCGCGTCGGGCCAGTTCCTGATCGACTCCGAAGCCAATATGTCGGGGGTCGCGGCCCGGCCGATCGGGGAGGTCGAACGGGCCGCCGCCGCGCCGTTGGCCGAAGGCCGGTCGGTCGCCGGCGGGCCGGCGGCGTCCGCTGCGCGCGCGAGGCCCGCGCAATGATCACTGCCGTCATTCGCGCCTCGGTCAAGGGGCGTTTCCTCGTCCTGATGGCCGCCTTCGCCCTGCTCGCGGCCGGCCTGTGGGCGGTGCGAAGCACGCCGGTCGACGCCCTGCCGGACCTGTCGGATGTGCAGGTCATCATCCGCACCAACTTCCCGGGCCAGGCGCCCCAGATCGTCGAGAACCAGGTCACCTATCCGCTGGCGACGACCATGCTGTCGGTGCCCGGCGCGCGGACGGTGCGGGGCTACTCCTTTTTCGGGGACAGCTTCGTCTATGTGCTTTTCGAGGACGGGACCGATCTCTACTGGGCCCGGTCCCGGGTGCTGGAATATCTGAACCAGGTTCAAGCGCGGCTTCCGGCCACGGTCCAACCGGCGCTGGGTCCCGACGCCACCGGCGTGGGATGGGTCTATGAGTACGCCCTGGTCGATCGGACCGGCCGCCACGATCTGGCGCAGTTGCGCAGCCTGCAGGACTGGTTTCTCCGCTACGAGCTGAAGACCGTGCCGGGCGTGGCGGAGGTCGCCAGCCTGGGCGGCATGGTGCGGCAGTATCAGGTGGTGCTCGACCCCGTCCGGCTCGCCGCGTACGGCGTGACCCATCAGACCGCGGTGGAGGCCATCCAGCGCGCCAACGGCGAAACGGGCGGGTCCGTGCTGGAGCTTGCCGAGGCCGAGTATATGGTGCGCGCCAACGGCTATCTGACCGAGCTGGAGGACTTCCGGGCCATACCGCTCCGCACCGCGGCCGGCGGGGTTCCGATCCGGCTCGGCGATGTCGCCACGGTTCAGATCGGTCCGGAGATGCGGCGCGGGATCGCCGAATTGAACGGGCAGGGCGAGGTCGCCGGCGGCGTCGTCATCCTCCGGTCCGGCGGGAACGCGCGGTCAACGATCGCCGCCGTCGCCGAGAAGCTCGAGACGCTCAAGGCCGGACTGCCCCCGGGCGTCGAGGTCGTGACCACCTACGACAGGTCCCGGCTCATCGATCGGGCGATCGAGAACCTGAGCGGCAAGCTGATCGAGGAATTCCTCATCGTCGCCCTGGTCTGCGGCCTGTTCCTCTGGCACGCGCGATCCGCGCTTGTCGCCATCCTGACACTGCCGCTCGGCGTGCTGGCGGCCTTCCTGGTCATGAATGTGCAGGGGGTGAACGCCAACATCATGTCGCTGGGCGGGATCGCCATCGCCATCGGGGCCATGGTCGATGCGGCGGTGGTCATGATCGAGAACGCCCATAAGCACATCGAGCGATGGGAGCACGATCATCCTGACGACAGGCTGGACGGCGAAACCCGCTGGGCCGTGATCACCGAGGCCGCCGTCGAGGTCGGGCCTGCGCTGTTCCTCAGCCTGGTGATCATTACCCTGTCGTTCATCCCCGTGTTCAGCCTGCAGGCGCAGGAAGGCCGGTTGTTCGCGCCTCTGGCCTTCACCAAGAGCTATGCGATGGCGGCGGCCGCGATCCTGTCGATCACCCTCGTCCCCGTGCTGATGGGCTATCTGATCCGCGGGCGGATACCGGCGGAGCGGAGCAATCCGATCAATCGCTGGCTGACACATGCCTATTGCGGACCTTTGGACTGGGTGCTCAGATATCCGAAGCGGACCCTGCTGATCGCCCTCGCGGCCTTCACGACCACGGCCTGGCCGTTGAGTCAGCTGGGCGGCGAGTTCATGCCGGCGATGGATGAAGGCGACCTGCTCTACATGCCGTCCGCACAGCCCGGCCTGTCCGCCGCCGAGGCCGCGGAACTGCTGCAGCAGACGGACCGCATGATCCGCACGGTGCCGGAAGTGGCGACCGTGTTCGGCAAGGCGGGCCGGGCGGAAACCGCGACGGATCCGGCTCCGCTGGAAATGTTTGAGACCACCATTCAGTTCAAACCGCGCGATGAATGGCGCCACGGCATGACTCCGGAGAAGCTGGTCGAGGAGCTCGACCGCGCGGTTCAGGTGCCGGGATTGTCCAACGTCTGGGTTCCGCCCATCCGCAATCGCATCGACATGCTGGCGACGGGCATCAAGAGCCCGGTCGGCGTCAAGGTGTCCGGCGCTGACCTCGGTCAGATCGACCGCATCGCCGCCGAGGTCGAAGAGATCGCCCGATCCGTGCCAGGCGTGAGCTCGGCGCTGGCCGAGCGGCTGACGGGCGGCCGTTACATCGATATCGACATCGACCGCGACGCGGCGGGCCGGTACGGGCTCAACATCGCCGATGTGCAGTCGATCGTCTCCGGCGCGATCGGCGGCGAGACCATCGGCCAGACCGTGGAGGGCGTGGCGCGCTATCCCATCAGCGTGCGCTATCCGCGCGAGTTGAGGGACAGCGTGGAGCAGCTGCGAGCCCTGCCGATCCTGACGCCTTCAGGCCAGCAGATCACCCTGGGCACCGTCGCCGATCTGCGGGTCGCCGACGGGCCGCCGATGCTGAAGTCCGAGAACGGCCGGCCGACCACCTGGGTCTATGTCGACGTGCGGGGACGCGACCTGGCCTCGGTCGTCGCGGATCTGCGTCGAGCGGTGGCCAGCGATGTCACCCTCACGCCTGGCGTGAGCATCGCCTACTCGGGCCAGTTCGAATATCTCGAACGGGCGACCGCGCGGCTCAGGATCGTTGTCCCGGCCACGCTGGCGATCATCTTCATCCTGCTCTACCTGACCTTCGGGCGCTTCGACGAAGCCCTGCTGATCATGGCCACCCTGCCGTTCGCCCTGACCGGGGGGATCTGGCTGCTCTATCTACTCGGCTTTCACCAGTCCGTCGCCACCGGCGTCGGCTTCATCGCCCTGGCCGGCCTCTCGGCCGAGTTCGGCGTGGTGATGCTGATCTATCTGAAGCACGCATTGAAGGATCGCGGAGCCGACCCCGATCGCGGACAGGTCGAAGACGCCGTTCGCGAAGGCGCCCTGCTGCGGGTCCGGCCCAAGGCCATGACGGTCGCCGTTGTCCTCGCGGGCCTGTTTCCGATTCTGATCGGCCACGGCGCGGGCTCGGAAGTAATGAGCCGGATCGCCGCGCCGGTGATCGGAGGCATGATCACCGCGCCTTTGCTCTCGATGCTCGTTATCCCGGCGGGCTATCTTCTCCTCAGGCGCCGCAAGGCCCGTTCGACCCTCTCAACCCAAGGAGCGACTCCATGACTCGAACCTTTATCGCACTCGCCGGCGCGGTCATGATGCTATCGGCCTGCGGCCAACCCGCAGACCCGGCCGCCGAACCGGACGCTGCCGCTCCCGTCGACACGGCTTCCGCGGCCGGCGCGACGGACACGGCGACATCCCCTGCTGCGGGCTCCAGATCCGGCAGCGGCGCGGGCGTGGTCACCGCCGTGGATGCGGCGGCCGGCACCGTGACGATCAATCACGAGGCTATTCCGGCGGTCGGCTGGCCAGCGATGACGATGAGCTTCACGGCAGACCCCGCCGTGGTACAGCAAGCCGCTGTCGGGGATCGCGTCGAGTTCGACCTGACCGTTCAGGGCAACGCGGGTGAAGTCACCGCCATTCGCCCGGAATAGCCGGACTCGCCTTCACCGTTCGTGCGGGGCGTTGTCAGCGCACGCACGGTGAAGGCGGTGCTCCATCAACGGCTCGACGGAGTGATCGTGCCAGCCGCCTCCCGGCACGCCTCTTCGCAGCGGCGGCAGGCCTCGGCGCAGATGCGGCAATGTTCATGCATGTCCGCGTGCTTGTCGCACTCCGCGGCGCAGGCCGCGCAGATGTCGGCGCAAACCTCGAGCTGGCCCTTGATGACCGCCTCGTTGCTCCCCGTGCGGCGCGCGCCGACCGCGCCGGCGGCCGCGCAGACGTCGGCGCAGTCGAGGTTGAGCCGAATGCATTGTACGAGATCGGCGACCATGGCTTCGCCGAGACAGGCGTCGGCGCAGATGCGGCAGGTCGCGGCGCACGCGTAGGCCGCCTCGACGGCGCGGATCAGCGCGTCGTTGGTCGAGCCTTTGACGTGAGGATGGGCGCTGATCATGGACTGGATATGCATGGGATTCTCCGATGGCGGACTCGGTCAACCCGCCGGAACGGCCGCCGTTCCCCGGTGATCGCGTGCGCCGTGAAACGTGAACAGCGTGCCTCCCCGGACGCACAGCTAGGCTGGGATCACGCTGTCCGGTCATGCTCCTGAGGGCCTATCTGCGGTCGGCAAGCGCCCCATCCTCCACCCGAATACGCCACGCCAGAAGCATGGCGTTAGCGATGGTCCATGCGAGGGCGATCCAGATTTGGCCGAACGCGAGCGGCAGGACGAGGATTTCGAGGGACGCGATCACATATTTTGGGTGACGAGTGAACCGGTAGGGGCCGCGTCTTGGAACTGCAGCGCGATCACGATGGTCACGGCGAGGCCGGCGCAGAATTAGCGGAGCAGTCGCGTCAATACAGGTTTCCTGACCTTCGACCCATACTGGGTGACCCGGACTCGCGCAACGACTCGATCGTCGCACGGGTTTGAAGGCCGTCAGGCTTCCTTGAGCCGACGGGTCACGCCAGCCGCTGCGACCGCCTCCGGAGCGGGTTGTAGATCCAGCCTGTTCGTCAGATCGTTCGGTTGTGGTATCCCGTGTCAGCGAGGTATATCGGCTCGCTTCTCTCGCAAACCAAGCTTTCGGCATTGTCAATACATCTCGAAAGATGTCGTGATCACGCGCTTTTTACATCAGACTATTTCTTCATTGTTTTCAACATTCCTCGATCTATTCGGACTGCGACACGGCGCTGTTGACGCCCATTGGCATAAAGCCCATATGGATCAAATCATTACCAGCGTTCGTGTAATCGAGTGGGAATGATTCAGGCCTTTCGGAAGCTTTCGGAATTGCTTTCTCAATTTCCGATAAGTTACTGATAAAAAGTGAATTTATACGAGGCTCTTCGAGGTTTTTCGGAGGGCCTCTTTTTTGTGATGCCGTCGCCTTTGACGGTATCGCCGGCCGTTGCCCAGCCGACTCTGGGCCCATGCCTCTCGACTTTGATGCCGGATATCCTGATGGCGCTGAAGACCTGCGCCGGGAACTCGCGCTACATTTTGCCGTCGCGCTACGATGCCGACGCCCCGATGTCGCGAGCCGCCTTCAATCGGGTGACGTCGGCCATCGCCGAGCAAGCCTGGCTACTATGCTTGAACAGCCGGCTGTGTCGATCGCTTCGACCGGCCTCTACGGGCTCTCATCAGTGGATCCCAAGTGGCAATTTTTGCTCGACAAACTGAGTTTCGCCATCGAGCGTTGGGGCGAAGTGTTCTGGGGAGGGCGCAGTGGGTCAGGGCTGGACAGGAAAGACCTATGATCCTGGCTTCGACGTCTCCTATCGGACGGCTGAATCCATCCGGGCTCACCCGGATTTCCCGCAGGCGAGGCGGACCTACATCCGAGAGGTCCTGGCGCTATATGGAGACGACCCGTTCCACAACAAGCTCCTGATGGCGGCGCGGATAGTGGTCTTCGCCGTCGCCATCTGCCTGGAAGCAGGACATCGCGAGGAGGACCGCGCGACCTGGCCCACAGTCGGCAATCTCAAGGCGGCCTCGGCGATGTTCGGCCTGACCAGCCCGCGGCGGATCGATCACATTCTCGGCCGCCTGGTCCAGATCGGATACCTTGAGAGCCGGCCGTCGCCGGTCGACGGGCGCGTGCGTCTGCTCCGGCCGACGGACCGGATGCTGGACCATGATCAGAACTGGCTGACGGCTCACTACGCGCCGCTCGCCTGCCTGTTCGGCGAGGCGGACTATCGTTTGCCGCTGGCGCGGAACCGCCAGTTCCAGCAGGTTCAGCGCGGGATTGCGACAGGCATCGCTTCGTCGCGATCGACGCCGGCGTCGCGATAGGCGCGCAGCGTCCGTTGAAGATAGAAGGCGGCCTGGGGATCGCTCGCAGCGTCGACGGCGCTCAGCCGGTCATAGATGGGGCGCGACAGGTTGATCGACGACGTCGCGTCGCCGACGCGTTGGGCGCAGATCAGCCCTGCCTGGCGCACGGCGCCGTCCACATGGGCGTTGCCGATCAGCATGGCGTCGTTGGACAGCGAAAAGGCGGTCAGGATCAGGTTGTCATAGCGACGGAACGTGCCTTCCACGGCGGCAGGGCCGGTTTCACCTTCCAGCTCGGCGCGTTGGACGGCGATCCGAGCCAAGCCGGCGTCGCATTGAGCGGTCATCGCGGAAGCGTCCGACGGGAAGGACACGGGCTGGGCCAAGGCCTGGTCGAAGTCGCCGGGCGTCGGCGCGTTCTGGGCCAGGGCGGGTGCGGCCAGCATCAATGCGCCTGCGGATACGCCGACGGCCAGGCGGCCCACGCGAGCCTGGATCTGAGTTTTCATCTTGCTTCCCCCGTTTCCAGCGAGGGGTAGCGGGAAGGGGAGGGCGTCAACAATGGCGGAATTTGCGTAGATTTCCGATGCGCTCCGAACAGCGTTGGCCTCCTGCTCCCCACCAGACGGGTACGTCAACGCGCCACGTGAACGACGTCCTTTTGCTGAACATCTCGTATTGCTTGGGTGAGGTGCTCGACTGGGCCCCGGCGGAGCACGCGCCTGAAGACGCAAAGCTCAACGCTTCAGAAAATCTTGAGGACAGCGTCAAGACTTCGCGGAGCGCGCGCCTATGCCTGTCTTCGCTTTGAAGCGGAAGGCGCCGGCATGACAAAACCAACTGACCCATTCGATTCCTTAAGCGCCTCGAGACCGGCGAAGAGCGCCATCGGCGGCTTCGATCGACCCGTTTCAAGGATGTCTCGGGGCGCCCGCGCTCTGCTGGCGACCCTGCTTTCGCTCGCCGCTTGCAACTCGCCATCGGTCGCGAACGACAGCGATGAGACGACCTCATCGCCCGAAGGGAAGGCGGTGAGCTGGCAAGCGGCTCCGAGGCTCGAAGCGGATTCGCAGATCAGACCGGGGCCGGGCTTGTCGGCGCAGGAGCGGGCCTCCGTCATGCGCGCGGCGGGGTTCTTCAACCCGCAAGCCGACAGCCGCTGGACCTGGCGGGATCCCGACGATGCCGAGACTCTCTGCGAGGACGTATGGGCCGAGATCGAGGAAGTCCGGGATCTGAACGACGACGGCCAGTTGGAGGCCGTTGTGAAGGCTGACGGCGACCAGTGCTGGGGCATGAACCAGCATTTCGTCACGGTCCTTCATCGTACGAGCGGAGGATGGGCGTCGCTGATCGCGTTTCAGGCGCGGTTCGCCAACTACGGGTTCCATCCCCGCCCCGGCATCGCCTGGCCGGATATCGAGATCGCCAGCGGCGAGGAGACCGGGTGCGTGGATTTCCAGCGCTGGAACGGTAGCTCCTACATTGATGGCGGCGCCTCCGACGAGGGCCGGGTGTGCGCCTTGACGCCGGAGGGACGCGCGGCCGGAGGCGCGCACGCGCCAGCGGAGGGCGCCGCGGTCTTCCCGCCGATCGAGAAGGGCTACTACGCCATTGGCGTCACTTGCGCCGAAGCGGCCGCCGATCCAACCGGCGTGCTGATGTATTTGGACCAGGCGCGGGTGGCGTCGTTCGATGGCGGCTGGCGCGTCCAGGACGTCGAGGCGCTAGGCGGCGGTCGCTACCGCTTCCGGGGGGCGGACATGGTCATTACGGTCTCCAGCCGCACGACGTTCACAGACGAACACGGCGACCGCCACACCCATTGCCCGACCGGACAAATACCCCGCAGCGAGCGCGAAGACTGGGGCGACCTTTCGGGACGATAACCGCTCTAGCCCCTTGGGGCGGATGGCGGACTGCGGCCTGGCCGCAAACCTAGAGACAGGGACACGGGGAAAAATCGTGGGATCACACTACAATCGCCGAGATCGGGACGGCGACATCCTGTTCAGCGTGGCGCCGGCTCCCTATCCGGGAGACAAGGCCGCCGGGCAGATCATGATGCTGGGCGTAGGAGCGATATGCGTCGGCGTCCTGTTGCTGCTGTTCGTGGTCGGGATCGCCTTCATCGGGCTGGGGATCGCCTGGATCGTGCAAAGTCGAAAACTCAGGGCGCGATGGAGGCGGGAGAACGAAGGCCGCAAACCCAAGGACATTCTGGTCAACGCATCCGGCGTCGTGGTCGATGGCTGCGCCTATGCAGCCGCCGACATCGCGGAGTTCGTCGTGACCCATCCGGACGCCGCGACGGGAGGCCGGACGGGGGCCGCTGTCGTGGACCTCAAGAACGCCCAGATCGCCGTCAGCTATCAGGCGTGCTTGCGCCTGCGCTCGGACAGCCGTCCGATCGTCCTGGTCGACGGCCTCACTCAACAGACCGCGAGCGCGCTGGTCCGGGACATGGCCGAGGTGCTCGTCATCACGCGGAACGCGTGACGACCCCTGTCGATTGGTTCTACCTTGGCTGTTCACTGCGGAGAATCCGATGTCCGAGTTCCGCGTCTCCCTGCTTCAGTTCGGCGTCGCTTTGACGGGCGCTCTGCTATTCCTGATCGTGACCGCCGTTCTGATCCGGGGACTGCATCCGGCGTTCGAGCGCGGACTGGTCTGGTTCAGGCCGGGTTTTCAGTGGCTGGATCGCGCGCTGGCGCTTGCCGTCGCGCGGTGGGTCGGGCTGGATGAGGAAGGGCGAGCGCGCCGCTGGGGACGTCTGCTGGTCGTGCTGCTGGGGACCGGCGTGTTCGGGGCGCTGCTGCCGCCGCTGATCGGCGCGCCGGTGTTGGTTCTGGGATTGATCGCCGTGCTCGCCGTGTTCCGGCGCTGGGCCTGGGACGAGGAGGATCGAGCCGCCGGCCTGGATCCGGATCGGCGGCGGGCGCCCGGGAGCGAGGACTACAACAACGAACTCCTCGTCGCCCTGTCGGCGGTCTTCATGCTGGGCAGCCTTCTGGTCTGGAGACTGACGGGTTTGCACTTCTTCAACGCCGGCTCGGGGATCGGCGTCCTGGAGTATGTGACCTACGTCGCTTCCGAAGCTCTGGAGGCCCTGCCGATCGTCGGCAATGTCGAGGTGCTGGGCTACGACAATCCGTCCGGCGTCCAGGCCGTGCTTCCGAACGGCGGGTGGGTCGCCTTCGTTTTGCGCATGGCGCTGGACCTTCTGGTCATCGGCGGCTTGCTCCAGGCGCTCGCCGTCGCGCGCCGGATTGCGACCGGCGAGGATCTGCGGCGACACGAGGAGGCTCTGCGCGCCGCAGACACCGAGGATCGGGCCTACGCCGCGCTGGAAGCGCTCGCGGACCTGGCGCGTCGCGGCAACATCACAGCACTGGCTCAGCTTGAAGCCGTCGCGCTTCCGTTGGACGGGGGCGCGCGTCACGAGGTCTTCAAGCGCCGCGCCGCTGCGGATATGCTCCTGAACCTCTACGAGGACGGCTCCGTCGTCGGGGTTTCGGGGCTGAACGCCGCGCTCCTGACCTATGACGTCTTGATCACCCCGGAATTGCAGCGCGAGGCGCCTCTGCAGTGGGCGAAGTCGGTGGCCGCACGGGCGCACGCCGCCTACCTGCTGGGCATGCTCGCGGGGGGCGAACAGGGGCGGCGACGCCTGATCGAGGCGCGCGACGGCTTCAAGCTGGCGGCCCAGAGCCTGTCCATTCTCGAGGCGCCGCGGCTCGCGGATCGGGCGGAGCTCGGCTACTGGGCGGTTCAGGTCGAGGCGCTCCATCAGGTCGAAGCGATCCCGCCGGAGCATCCGCCGCTGCTGATCGCGGACATCCAGGGGTTCATCGACCGCATGGGGGCGGACGGGGAGGCCGAAGTCGTCGCCGAAACCCGCAGACTGGTCGCGCGGATCGGAACCTGGATGCAGTTGCGCGGCATGACGCCCCCTGCCGTATCCGCGGCGACGCCAGGCACGCCCCTGGCGCAACTGGATCAGGCCGCTGCGACCATCTTGCAATTCGGCCGCGAACCTTCGGACGACGCCCTCGAACGCCTGGATCGGACGATCCGGGATCTCGAGGCGCTTTATGCCCAAGCGCAGGTTGCGGCCGTGCGATCCGACGCCGCCCTGCGTCTCGCCCAGGCCTGGAGCGCTCGCGCCCGTGCGGTGGCTTCTTCGCGGCAGGATGCGATTGGGCAGATCGAGAGGTGGTGCGAGGCGCTTGGTCCCGAGATGGGCAAGGCGCCGCGGGTCAGGGCGGTCGTGCGGGAAATCCAGGCGAACCGCTTTGTGCTGGAGGCCTCGACCAAGCCTTTCGGGCCGAAGCGAGACGCTCTCACGGAACGGGCGATCGAGACCTATCGACAGTTGGTGAACGACCCCGACCTGAGCAACGATCCTCTTTCGAACGAGGCGCGGGCCAACATGGCGATCGCCCTTCTAAATTTCGCGGAGGGCGCTCGCCCCGACCTCGCGCGAATCCGGCTGGAGGAGGCGGCCCAACTCGCCGACAGCCTGGCTGAGACGGCGGACCCGATGGCGCGGGCGTCGGCAGCCCTCACCGCGTCGAACGTCCGGCGAGACCTCGCGCCTCTCAAACCGCAGGATCGGCGGCGTGAGGTGCTGGACCGAGCGATCCGCGACGCCCAGGCGGCGGTCGACGGCTTCGCCGGGCTGGGAAACGAGGAGGGACGGTTACTCGCCATGCGGGCGCTGGGCTTGTCGCACTTGGACCAGGCCGTGCTGGAAGGGGCCGGTCCGGAGGCGGATCGACATGCGCGCAAGGCGTTCCCAGCCTTGGAATTCGCCGTCGCGCATCTCGACCGGGATCGGAACCTGGGCCTGTGGTTCAAGACGGCGCATGCCTTTGCGGATCTGGCGACCCAACTGGGGGCGCAAGACCGCAATCGGGACAAGCTGACGAGGGCGCAGATGCTGCTGGGCGAGCTGCGTCGGCTATGCGTCGGCCCGCTGGAAGCCCAGGCGCCCTACATCGACAAGTCTTCGGCGGCCGTCGATCGGGCGCTGCTGGATTGGGGCGGCCAAGCCTGAGAGCGACGACCCGGAAGCGGGCGATCAGCTGGAGGTTGATCTGGCCCTGAGGCGCGCTAGGACTTCCGCCGGCGTGTTGGGTTCGACGACCGGCAGTGAACGCTCGAACACGCGCAGAACCGGCTTGGACCTCTGCACCGGACGAGACGGATCGTGGAAAGGATTGACATCATACAGGCCGGCGAACACCGGGTCGGCCCGGTAGTTCGGCAACCGGGCGATCACCGGCATATCTCCGGACAACTGCAGCAGAATCTCATCGTCCTCGAGGTCCAGCAACTGCTCGGGCGAGCCGAAGCCGACCAGGCGCGCCATCGACTCGGCCGCCAGCATGGTGTTGGCTCCGAAGCACTGCACAGCGCGGCAGTTGTTGACCATGGTCTGCCAATCCCGCGGGTAGAGATTCTGCAACTGGCTTGAATCCTGCCAGAAACTCCAAGTCTGCAGGCCGTAGCCGCGCATGAGGGTGATGGCCCGCCGCAGGTCGTCGAACGCCCCGAGCTGGGCGGCCTCGTCAAGGATGAACAGCGTCGATTTCGGCGGCCGGCCGCTGCGGCCTGAGATCAGCGTCATCAAGGTGTGCACCCACAGCCGCAACAACCGGCCGTGGCTTTCGAGCATGTGCGGCGGCAGCACCAGATAGATCGACAGCGGATCGCCGCGCTGCACCGCGCCCAGATCGAAGCTGGTTGTTCTCAGCGAGGGGGCGATCATTCCCGAACGCGCGATGTCGACGAGATTCTGGGAGAAGGAGAGGATCCCGCCGAGGGTCGAGACCGCGCCGATCCGGAGCATCCGGCCGATGTCGCGCGCCTCGGCGTTGCGCGAGGCCTCCAGCGCCGCCAGCACGGTGCCGCCCAGACTGCTGACGGCGTCCCGGCGTTCGGTCGCGGCGCTGTAGAGTCCGATCTCGCCGACCGCCTGGTTGACCAGGGTGCGCACGGTCTCCAGGCAGCGGCTGGCGGGCGGGAGGTCGCTCATCACGTGCAGCACCACGCCGAGGACGAACGTCGCCCCGCGTTCGCGCCAATAACCGCCGTCGCTGGCGTCTGTCTCGACATCAGGATTGGCCAGAACCGAGACCATGGCCATGGCGTCATCGACGAGCGTCGAGCTCTCCGGGTCCAGGATGTCGAGCGGGTTCAATGAGGCGGAGGGCAGGCCGGTCACGCCCATGGGGTCGATGACCGCCACCTCCTGCCCGAGTTCGCGCCGACGGCGTACGGTCATCAGGGCGTTCTCGCCCTTGGGATCGACGACGATGACCGGTCCGTCGAAGCGCAGCAGGGCCGGGACGATGCAGCCGGTGCCCTTGCCGGCGCCGGTTGGGGCGATGGTCATCAGGTGCCCCTCGCGTTCCATCAGGATAGGCGCGACCACAGCCGCCGCCGGGGCGGCGGCCGCGGCGGCTCCGAACTTGAAGCCGATCGGCTGGCGTCGGTGCCAACGCTCAAGGGACCAGCCGACAATCAGGCCCGGCTCGTCGATGCTGTCGGGCAGGGTGAGCTCGCTATCGATCGGGATCAAGCTCATGAGGTCGCTTCCTTCGGTTCCAGAATGACGAAAAGGCCGTCCATGCGTTCGCTCAGCACAGGGACGCCGTCAGCCAGCAAGGTGTCGTCGATCATCTCAACGAAGCCGTCCGGGGCCAGGGCCAAGCCGGTCGCGAAGAACCCTTGCCGGTGACAGACCACCAGCAGGAACAGCCAGCGGCCCTCGGCGTCGAAACCGGCTGGCTCTATGGCGCGGGCGTGGCCCGTGCAGAGGTCGCGCAAAAGGGCGGCGTCCGCAGCCCGGTCCGCCAAGTCCTCGAAGGATTCCGTCGGCTGGAATCGCTCCCCCTCATGGCGAACGCAGTTCATGAAGAGCCGTATGTAGTCCAACCGCGCGCCCTCGTCCTGAAGGTGCGGGCCGACGGCGTCGTTCAGCTCGTGGATCCAGGCCGAGGTTCCGTCGACGGCCAGAACCTTGTTCTCGGTCAGTACGAACGAGGCGATTCCGGTCGCGCCGCCGCTGACCCGGCCTTGGGTCTCGATCAGCATCACGCCGCCGTGGCAGCGCAGCGCCAGGGTTCGGACCCGATCGCAGAAGCCGGCCAGCGGGAAGGGCGCGCGCGCCGAGCCGACGCGGTGGTGCGCGCCGATCAGGCGCAGTACCTCGGCCGCCGCCTCGGGTTTCAGGTCAGTCCAGTCCCCAGGCATGCCGGGCGATCGGCTCCACGGCTCACGCGGGCAGCGCACGGCGTTCGCCAGCCGCGCTGCGTCCACCGGGGTCAGGGGCCAGCCTTCGTTGCGCGTCTGCGGCCAGGCGAGGGCCAGCTTGCCGGACCACACCGCGCCCGCCATGGGGGGCAGATCATCCAGTTCGCGACCGACCACCATGCGATAGGCGTCCTGGGCGGCGACATGGAAAACCGGATCCGCGGTCACGCCGTCGATGAGCATCGGAGGAAAGGGCTTTTCGCCCTGCACCGGGAGTTCGAGCTTCTGAAGCAGAGGCATAAGTTCGCTCAGGCGTGGGCCCAGCTGGGCGTTGGGAGCGATCTTCAGCAGTCGCTGCACGCGCCGGAGCTGCTGAGCGTCCCGAAGCAGGCGGTTCTTCAGCGCGCCGTCGGCCGCAGGGAGCGCCTGCATCAGCTCCGCCACATGCCCAAGGAGATAGCCGGCGACCTCGGCGTTGGGCCACATGCGCTCGGTGAGGGTGAAGAAGCGCCCGCCAAGATCAGTCGGGGTTAGAACCCGGGACGAGTTGCGCAGGGGCGCTTGAGCGACCGCCTCGGCCATCTTGCGGCACACCTTGGCTTCCTCTGCCAACGTCCTGCGCGCTTCTGCGGCGTCGCTCTCGATCGAGTCGAGAAAACTCGCGGCGAACCGGAGCGCATCGCCGGCGAGCACGCCCACGGTGTCGCCCTCTCGGCGGGCGGGATCGAGCTCCGGCGTTTGCGGAGCGGCCTTGGCGTGCATGCTTTTTTCTCCTGCCTTGGACGATATCGAGGACGCCTCGCGGACTAGGGCGCCGTCAAGGAGACGGATGCGCATGGCGGTTCCTTTCAGAGTCAGGTTCGTCCAAGGGGATTGCGGACCAGGCCCAGGCCGGAGGCGATCAGGCCCGCGCCCGCGGCGAGCAGAAGCCACGGCCCGATCTCGACCGAGATGAGCGCTTCCGCCCGGGCGGCAGCGGCTTCGCCGAGCGGGTTCATGGCCGAGAACAGGCCCAGGATCGCGGACCGCAACAGGAAGGTCAGGCCGCCCGCGAGGATGGCGGCGGCGCCCGCCGCCAGTTCCCAGGGGCGCAGCGCCGCGCCCGCCCAGGCCTGCCAGATCAGCCACAGGGCTGCGAGCACGGCCGCGAAGCGCAGGATCAGAGCGGTGTCCACGGTCTTCAGGAAGTCGACCGCGCCCAGGCCCTTGCGGACTTCGGCGCGTTGCTCCTCCAGCGATGCGATGCGGTCGCCGACGTTGCCATAGCCGTAGACGCTGTCCGGGGCGCCGGAACCGCCGCGCGCGGCTTCGGTCTTGAAGCGGGCGAGGTCGCGCTCCAGGTCGGCCAGGCGGCGCCGGCCGTGCTCGGCCTGCTCCAGGTTCAATCCCGCGGCGGTCGTGACCTTGTCCAGCCCTACTTGGGAAACCGTCAGCGCCGGCGAAGACAGGGCGGGCAGGAAGAAGGCGACCAACACCAGGATCGCCAGAGGCAAGGCCAAGGTTCCCTTGAACAGGCCGATGACCTTCTCGCCCCCGGACGACCGGGCCAGGGCCTCGACCGAAGCCGCGCCTGCGCCGACGCCGGCAAAGGCGCCCACGGCCGGATAGACGTCGCGCGCCGCGCCGCCCTCGACCTCGAAATCGACGACGGCTCCAACGGAGGCGGGCCGTTCGCCGCGCCAGTCGGCGATGACATAGCGATAGCGCTTGCCGTCGTCGCCCGTGATGGCGCCGGTCAACTCCCCGGCTGCGACGCCCAAAATCTTGCCCTTCATGGTTCTTCCTCCTGTTCGGAATTGTTGCGTCAGGCCGGTTGGGGGGCCGCCGTGAACTCCGCCAGGACGTCGTCGACCAGGCGGATGTTCTTCTGGGCTCGGCCGATCACCCACCAGCCGATCAGGGCCATGGCGATGCCCGCCGGTATGCCGAGAATGGTGAGGCAGACGAGGACGCCCGAGATGATCAGCCCCCATCCGCCCCGGACCGCTGTTCTTGACGTCTGGATCAACGCAGCCTTGACGGACGCCAGCACGTCCAGGTCTGTGGATCCGGCGCGCTTGAACGCGCCGAGCGCGGCGGATCGTTCGATCCGGTTCGGGAAAAGCGGGTTCTCCATGCCTCTCGGCCTCCGTGACAGAGCGCGCCTCTCGCGCTTTCAGGAGGTCAGCCTGGCCGGATCGCCCCGCCCGGTCCTAAAGCCGAGCTAAAGAAGTTCTGAAGTCGTCAGCCGACGCTCGCCGAGCGTTGCCATGCTGGACCGGGCTCCCGTAGGCTGCCGGATCGCAACGGGCATTCGAGGTGGGCTCATGACAGAAGGCGGTTCCGGACCGCGCCGGAGACGGCGCAGGTGGCGCTTTGCGGACGCGGTGTTCGATGAGGCCGCCTGGAGCCTGTCCGTCGCCGGCCGGCTCGTGGAGCTGGAAGGCAAGCCGCTTCAGGTCTTGCACGAACTGCTGCTCAGCGCCGGCGAGGCTGTGACGAAGGCGGAGCTCTTCGATACGGTCTGGCCTGGCGTCCATGTGGTGGAGGCCTCCCTGACCACGGCCGTGTCCAAACTCCGCGGGGCTCTAGGCGAGCAGGGAGGCGACATCGTTCAGACCCTGCCCCGGATCGGCTACCGTATAGGCGTTCCGGTCGAGATTGAGCAGTTGTCGACGCCGCTGGCGCCGCGCTTCGCCTTCGCACCGGGGGATACTGTCCCGGGCCGTCCGCAGTGGGTGCTTGAGGAGGCGTTGGGCGACAGCGGCGCGGGCGACGTCTGGCGGGCGCGTCACCAGAAGGTGGACGAGACGCGTATCTTCAAGTTCGCCGATGCGCCGGATCGTCTGCGCAGCCTGCGCCGCGAGGTCGCGCTGTTCCGACTGATGCGCAACGTGCTGGGTGATCGGCGGCCCTGCGTCGATATCCTGGAGTGGAATTTCGACGCGCCGCCCTACTTCATCGAAGCGGCGGACGCCGGACGGGACATGCGCGCCTGGGCAGGCGGCCTGGCGGGCGGGCTGACCGCCATGGCGCTGGATCGCCGGATCGCGGTCGTCGCCGACCTGGCGCGCGCCGTGGCCGCCGCGCACGGCGCCGGGGTTCTGCACAAGGATCTCAAGCCCGCCAACGTGCTGATCGAGACGCCGCCGGACGGGAATCCCGTCGTCCGTCTCGCCGATTTCGGCAGCGGCTGGCTGCTCGATCAGGCGGCGTTGGACCTGCACGGCATCTCGGGCGGCGGCTTTCCCCCGGGGGAGAACGAAGCCTCGACCCGCTCCGACACCGCCGCCTATCGCGCCCCCGAGGTGGCGCAGGGCGCCGCGCCGGGCATGGCCGCGGACATCTACGCCCTGGGGCTGATCCTCTATCAGATGATCGTCGGCGACCTGGATCGGCCGCTCGCCGCCGGCTGGGAAGGGGAGGTGGGCGATCTTCTCCTGCGCGAGGACATCGCCCTGGCCGCCGCCGGCGATCCGAGCCGACGGCTGGAGTCCGCCTCGCTGCTGGCCGAGCGGCTCGATACGCTCGAACTACGGCGCAAGGCGCGCGCCGAGGCCGAGGCGGAAGCGGAGAGGCGCGAGGCGGAACGCCGCCGCGAGGATGCGCGCGCCACTCGGCGTCCATGGATCCGGCTGGCCGTCGGGCTCGGCGCCGTGGGCCTTGCCGCGACCTCGACGGCGGCGCTGGTCGCTGTCAACCAGAGGAACGAGGCCCGGGCCCAGACGGCGGCGGCCGAGGCCAGCTACGCCTTCCTGGTGGACGACCTGCTGGGACAGGCCAATCCGCTGTCCGGTTCGGCCGCGGAGGAGACGTTGGCGGCCGCGGCGCTGCGTGCGCGCTCCACCGTCGACGCCCGCTTCGCCCGCCAGCCGGAAGTGGCTGCTGGCCTGCACCTGTCGCTGGCCACCGCCTTCGTCCAGCGTGGACAGTATGACGAGGCGCGTCGATCGTTCCGCCTGGCCGCCGCCGCCTATGAGAGGGCGGGACTGCAGGAGTCGCCCGCGGCGGCCCGCGCCCGGTTGCTGCATGCCCGGGCCGAGGCGTTGTCGGCCCAACCCGGAGGGTTGGCCGCGGCCAAGACTCTCGCCGCCGCGGAGCGTCGTCGTCTGGGCTCGGCCGCCGACAAGGGCATGCTCGGCTTCCACCTCGCGCAGGCCGAGGCGGTGATCGGCTTCTTCGAAGATCTCGACGCCTCCAACGCCGCCTTCGCGCGGGCCCTGGCCATCGCCGAAACCCGGCCGGCGGGGCTATCCGAGCGCGACGTGCTGCTGGTTCGTCAGCAGCAGGCCGTCGTGCTGATGCGCCTGGGTCGTCCAGCCGAAGCCCTTCCCCTGACGCTTCGGGTGGCGGCCGAATGGACCCAAGCGCTTGGAGCCGAGCACGCCAACACCCTGATCGCCCGTCAACATGTGGCTCAAGCTAAGCTGATGACGGGCGAGCTGAGCCAGGCCCTGGCCGAGGCCGACGCCCTGCTGCCGTTGATGGCTGATCGGTTCGGCCGGAACAGTCGCTACACGCTTGGCCTTCAGTCGACCCGCTACGAAGCCCTGGCTGCGATGGGCCGCTATGCACAGGCGGCCAGTGCTGCTGAAGCGGTCTGGAAGGGAGCGGAGATCAGCCAGGGGCCGAATGCGCATCAGACGCTCGTCGGGCTCAACGACCTCGGAGCCGTTCTGTGCCGGACTGACGACCGACGCCGAGGTCTGCACTATCTCGATCAGGCCTATCGCGCCTCTCGCGAAGGGTTCGGCGATGACTATCCCCTGACCCACGTCATTCGGTTCTATCTCGGGGAGTGTTTGGTGCTGGATCGGCGGTACGGCGAAGCGGAGCAGCTTCTGACCCAGGTCGATCGCGCGCGGGTGGGGGAACTGGTCGGCGACCCGTCCTGGGGCGTGATGTTGGACTTGGCGCTGGCCGAGATCGCTCAAGCGAAAGGCGATCAAGTCGCGCTGAATGGTCTGGCGCCGCGCCTCGCGGATTTAAAGGAAGGTGGAACTCCGCCTTTCGAACGCCGCCGTTACGCGGCAATCATGGGCGCCAGTTGATGTCAGATTCACGGTTCAGGAAAGTCAGAAACGCCGCGGTAGGGTGTTCTGAACTGGGCCTTTATACAGGAACGAACGGCTAGACTATCGGCTTGGAGTTGTTGTCAATACGCCTCGAATACGGACGCCTCGCGCGGCGAGTGCAAGAGCTTGCTGAATGACCGGGCGCTCCTCGCCACCGCCCGGTCGAAGAGATCGACCTGGTCCAGCGCATCTATCGGATGTTCGTACTCACGGTGCAGTTTGGACGGCCTTGTTGGGTTAGCGAGCTATGGTTTCTTCTCTGAGGCTCTGAAGTTCACGACGTGCGGAAGCGAAGTCGCGCTGGAAGGCCGGATCGGCTTTCAGGCGGGCGACCATGGCGGCGCCGACAAGGCGGCCGGCTCGGGTTGGCGGGCTTCAGCGCCGCCAGGGCCTGGGTCAGGCGGTCGCGGGCGGCGGGGAAGCCGTCCCAAGTGTCGGTCCAGTAGCGCGTGTCAGGGCCGCCGTCCCCGAACCGAAGTCCCGCCATCACCAGGTTCGGCGATCGTACGGCCCGAGGCGACCAGGGTGCGGAAGCTTTCGTCGGCGGCGATGTCCCAGCGTACCGGAACCGCCTCGCTCATGCCGCCCATACCGTCGGGCGCGACCGGATCGACGGCCAGTCGGGTCCAGATGACGAAGCCGTCCGGGGCGGGATCGCCGCTGGCGACGCCCAGGGGGAATACATAGGCGCCGCCTGCCTGGGCCCGACCGAAATGCAGGACGGCGGGCGCGGCGACCAGGCCGCCCAGAAGGGCGCGGCGATCCAGGCGAGGCAGTGGATGGTTCATGGCGCTTACTGCTGGACGGCGCTGCGGCTGGGACCGAAACGGGCGCGGAAGTCGTCCAGGCGGATGGTGAACTCGTCCTGGGCCAGGAACGCCTCGTCGGTCATCTGGGGCTGTTCGTTCGGCTTGTACCAGCGGGCGTAGTTCGGCTCGTCCGAGGCGTAGCGCTTGAAGTGGGTCGAATAGGTGCGGACGCGCACGGTCGGAACCTCGTCCGTCATGTCGAAGGCCATCAGCCGCAGCCAGCCGTCGCCCAGGCCCGGCGCCTTGCCCGCATCCAGCCCGGCGTCGACGGCGGCGCGGTTGCGGTCCTGATAGTCGGACAGCAGTTGATAGACGGCGCCGCCCTGGCGGTTCGGATCGGTGCGGAAGGCCTGGCCGTTGTGATGCCCGCTCAGGACCATGAAGATCTGCGGATTCCGGCTGATCAGCTTGTCCCACACGCCCTGGGCGCTGTTGTCGAAGGGGTCGAGGGCGTTGATGTCCACGACCGGATGGGCGCGGCGCTGTCCCGTCTTGTCCAGGAAGTCGTGGGTGCTGATCAGGGTCGGCAGGCCGGGGTGGGCGTGGATGACGGTCTCGGCCCATTTCAGACTGGCGTCGGAGGGGGCGAACTGCAGGCCGATGTGCAGGAAACGGTAGCCGCCGGCCTCGAATACCTGGGCGCTGTCGGCGCCGCCGTCGTGCGATCCGACGTACCAGGAGCGATCCTTGAAGAAGGGCGAGGCGGCGCCGAAGACGCGGACCCATTCGGTCAGCCCCCCGACATGGATCATGCCCAGGCGACGCAGGTCGCCCTCGGGCGCGGTCAGGTCGCGCGGCCAGGACTCTTCCCACCACTGGGCGTCATAGTCGTGGTTGCCGGGCACGGCCGAGAAAGGCAGGGCGCCGTCCAGCAGGCGATAGGCGGCGATGGAGGCGGGAATCTCCACCTCGCGCACGCCCGACGCCCATTTCGCCGGGCCCATGCCGGAGGGCAGGGCGCGGGGACTGAAGCCGCGCGCGGCGTGGTCCGGGTCGATGTCGATGATGGGATGCTGCCACACGTCGCCTACGCCGGTGGCGAAGACGATGTCGCCGCCGCGCGATGCGGCGTTGTCGGCGATGAAGCGGAACTGCTCCGTCATCATATCCCGCGCGTCGAACGGAAAGCCGGCCGCCCGCTGGCGCGTGTGATCGACATAGTTCTGAGTGTCGGGGATCACGGCGATGGTGAAACGGGCGTCGGTCGCCTGCTGGGCCAGGCTGGGGGCGGCCGCCAGCAGGCCGAGGGCCAGGACGGTCGAGCGGAACAGCTTACGCATCATCGACATGGGCGCATCTCACTCTCTTCGTATGAAAAGGGAGCGAGGCTCCGGGTCTGGCCCGAAGCCTCGCAGGCGGGATCAGTAGCGATAGCTTACGCGGGCGCTCCAGGTGCGCGGGGCGTTGGGCGAGCCGGTGGACGCCGAGATGAAGCGGTTGCGCGACTCTTCCGAATAGGCGTTCGTCAGATTGTTGACGAAGAGGCCGAAGGCGTAGCCGCCGTTCATCGGACGGAACGTCAGGTTGGCGTTCATCAGCCAGTAGTCGCCGATGATAGAGTTGGACGAGGTGCTGAACTTCTCGCTGCGATAGGCGTAGTTGGTTTCAGCCTCGACGCCCCAGTCGCCGATCTGGTGCTCATAGGCGATCGAACCCTTGTAGTCGAAGCGCGGGAAGGGCAGGCGCTCGCCCGCGCGGTCGCTGTAAATGATGGTGTTGTACTCGCCCGTCACCGGATCCTTGGCGGCTTCGGTAGCCGAGGCGTTGACGAAGAAGAACTCGTCATATTCCCCGTATTTGTAGCCGACCGCCTGGGTGATGGTCAGGTTGTCGAGGGGCTGCCAGCGCAGTTCCAGCTCGGCGCCCTGGATGTGAGATTTCGGCACGTTGATCATGCGGCCGACGCGCCCGGTCTGGGTGTAAAGCACGCCCTGAAGTTGCTGGTCGCGGTAGTCGTAGTAGTAGATCGCCGCGTTCGCCTGGAGCCGGTTGTCGAACAGGCTGGCCTTGACGCCCGTTTCATAGGCGATCAGTTCCTCGAATTTGAACGGTTCCAACTGATCGGGCAGTCCGCTGTTGTAGGTGGTGAACCCGCCGGATTTCACCCCGCGCGAGACGTTGGCGTAGGCCAGCACGCTGTCGCTGAAGGCGTACTCGGCACCGATCTTGCCGGTCCATTCGCCCATGCTCTGGGCTTTGGAAGCGGTGGCGTTGACGCGCGGGACCGGAGCCAGAACCTCGGTCTTGAAGTCGTTCAGTTCACGAGTCTCGTCCTCGTAGCGCAGGCCGCCGATCAGGGTCAGGCGATCCGTCAGGCGGTAGTCCACATTGGCGAAGGCGCCCGTCGTCTGGACCTTCTGGCCGTAGGTGGTGCTCATCCAGAAGGCGAGGTTCTTCGCTTCCGAGAAGTCGGAATAGAAACCGCCGTCAATGTCTTCGGTCGCGTGATAGAGACCGGCCAGCCATTGCAGGCGACCGTCGCCGTTCGAGGCCAGGCGCACTTCCTGCGAGATCGTCTCGATGTCGTTGAAGAAGTAGGTGCCGGCTTCGTTCGAGGCCGTGGCGTCCCAGTCGTTGAACTCCTTGCGGTCGAAGGCTTCATAGGCGGCGACGGCGGTCAGGGTGGCCCAGCCCAGGTCGTGGTTCAGACGCAGACTGACGCCCTTGCCTTCGTTATCGCGGAACGGCTTGGCGTTGGGCGAGACGCCGATCAGCTGGGCGAAATAGGAAGAGATGCCCCAGCCGGTGATCCGGTGGGCCGTGTCGATCGGATAGACCTTGCCGCCGCCCGACGTGAAGGGAGTGGTGATCAGGCGCAGGCCCCGACCGTCCGACTTGTCCTGGCTGTAGTGGACGTTCAGGTCGAGGTCGGTCAGGTCGCTGGGGCGCCAGTTCAGGCGCAGGCGTAGGGCCTTGGTGTCCTTGTCGCCCAGGGTTTCGCCCGTGTCGCGGTGGTATTGCCAGCCGCCGCCGGTCTCGGCTGCGACGGCCAGGCGGGCGCTCAGGGTTCCGGCGATTGGACCCGAAACAAAACCCTCAAGCTTGGCGGCGTCATAGCTGCCGTAGCTGGCGTTGAAGCCGGCCGTGACATAGTCCGTCGGTGCGCCGGTGATGATGCTGACTGCGCCGCCGGTGGTGTTGCGGCCGTACAAGGTGCCCTGCGGCCCGCGCAGGACTTCGATGCGGGCGATGTCGAATAGCTGGCCCTGGGTCATCACGCCGTAGGGATAGGCGACTTCGTCGATATAGACGCCGACCGTCGAAGTGTTGTTGGCGGCGTAGTCCGTCAGGCCGACGCCGCGGATGCGGAACTGGGGCTGGCCGCCGCCCAGTTGGCTGTCGACTTCCATGCTGGGAACGGCGTTTTCCAGGTCATTGACCGTCTGGATGTTGCGCTTGTCCAGATCCTCGCCGGACACGACCGTCAGGGCCAGGCCGACCTTCTGCGCGGATTCCTCGCGGCGCTGGGCGGTGACGATGACGTCCTGAACGGTGGTGGCCTGCGGCTCGGTCGTGACCTCGGCCGCCGCGGGCGCCGCCAGGAGCAGTGCGGCGCTGGAAGCGCCGAAGAGAAGACGGTTCATGTGTCGATCCATCGGGCAGCGCGGGCGATCCAGTCGCTCGGGCTGGAGAGTTGGGGAGGGCCGCGAGCAACTGCTGTGTTCAGGCCGTGGCGCGGCGACAAAGGCCGAGATGATCGACCGTCTATGATGCCGCGCGACCGGATTGAAAAAACAACTGTTCGACAACGTCTCCGCTGTAGGGGATGGTCGTTATGCTTTGGTGACGCTTATTTGAAGTGTTGCCGTCGAGTCTGCAACAGAGAGAAAGTTCCGTATAGGAACGTTTGTTCGAATTAGTCGTGTTGCGTGACCAAGGTCGCAGCGGCGGCCCGCAGACGCGCCGCGTCCGGCGCATCGCCCGTCGCCGCCGCCATGATGGCCGCGCCCTTGATCCATAAGGCGAAACGGGTCGCCGCGCGGCGCGTCAGGTCGAACTGAGGCGGCCATAGCTCGTCGCGGTTGATGTAGTTGCCGCCGCCTTCGGGCCCGCGCAGGATCATCGCCAGCTCCTGGAAGGAGGGATCGCGGCGGGCCTGCAGGCAGACCTGGGCGATCAGTCGGGCGTATTTGACGTAGAAGCCGCGCTCGCCGCCCGGAGGCGTCTCCAGGGTAAGGGCCATCATCTCGCCCCATCGCTGCACGTCCGGGGGGCCGGCGCCCAGCGGATGGCGGTAATCGAGGTAGCGGGGCATCTCGCGGAAGACGGCGTGCCAGATCGCGTCGATCACGAACCGCCGCATATCCGCCCAGTGGTAGGCGATGGTGGAGGTCGAAGTGCCGATCTCCGTGCTGACCGATCGGTTGGTGACGACCCCGACGCCCTTGCTCAGGATCTGGTCCGCGGCGACGTCCAGCAGGCGGCGCTTGATGGAGTCGGGTTCCAGCCCGTCCCCCGGCGCCTTGGGAATCACCATCCGATCGACATAGCTTTCGGTCGCCGAGGCCGGATCGTCGGGGCGGCTGAAGGCCCGGTCGATCAGGCCGCCCAACCCCTCGGCCGCGATCACCTCATAGTCGGAGCGACCGCCCAGGGCGCCGACGTAAAACTGCTCGATGATCAGATAGGTGGAGATCGCCTCGCCGAACGATTCCAGGCCGGGGCGACGCGACAGGAAGGCCGTCCAGGCGTTGCGCCGCATCAGATCCCAGCGTCGCAGCAGGGGAGGCAGGAAGGCGGCCGGATCGGGGCTGACCAGCAGCTCCTCCCACACCCGAGCGAAGTCGGCCGAGGGCGCGGCGCGTTCCCTCAGATAGCGGGCGGTCAGGGCCAGCAGGCTGTCGCGACTGAGCGCCAGGGCGTCGACGCCGGCGAAGAATGACTCGTGATAGGCCTTGTCCTGCTCGAAGGCCCTGAAGGCGATCGCCTCGATCAATCCCGCCTTGGCGCCGAACAGGTTGACGATGACGGTCGTGCTCTTGCCCACGGCCTGGGCCAGGTCTCGCAGCGTCAGGCCGCGTAGGCCGACGTTTGTGACCAGGGTCATGGCGGCGGCGGCGACGCGGTCGGCTTCAAGTGAGCGTGAGGAGGCAGGCGTCGTCATCACTGACTGCATGGCCGCCTCGGGCGTTTGTGTCGAGACCTGATCGCATCGACGCCACGACGAGCACTGCGATCTAGTCAAAATTGACTAGCTCAAGATGAGTATCAATCTTGGGGATGTTCGCTCCGGGGGCGGGATTTAAATGGCGAGATTGTGGCGAGTAGCCGCAAGTCCAGGCGGCGGAGACGGCGACCTGGGTTGTCGAAAAATCAAGAATCCCGGAGGCGAAGATGCGTACTTTGATGATTACTGCGGCCGCCACCGCCGCAGCGGCTCTGTTGGCTCTGCCTGGCGTTTCCAGCGCCCAGACCAATGTGACGGTCAGCACCAGCGTGACCAATTTCTGCGGCATCGGGCTGGCCAACGTGGCCGGCGGCAATGTCGCCGTGGCCAATGGCGCGCGCCAGAAAGTCACCACCCTGCGGATGTCGTGTAACGCCCCGACCGGCGCCAAGCTGACCTCCAGCGCCCAGAACGGCGACTTCAAGTCGGCTGCGGGCGTTCTGATCAACTACGACTGGGACCTGGTGGTCCAGCAAGTGCCGAGCCTGGGTTTCCCGGCTCAGGACACTTGGCCCGGCAGCCCGGCCGTCATCACCAACTCGGGCGGCTATAGCCAGGCTCTGGCGGACGGCATCTTCGCCGATCTGTTCCTGAACCTTTGCTACAACGTCCCCGGCGGCCCCGGCGTCGGCGGCTCGCAAGGCGACAACACCAACCCCGGTTCGTCGGGCTGCGCGGCTGCGCCGTCTGGTCCGGGCGCGGCGTCGGCTCCGGCCGGCACCTATACGGAGGTCTTCACCTTCACGCTGAACCCGGCTTGATCGAGCCAGAACGGGGAGCCTTCAGGCTCCCCGTTTTTCTTTTCGCATTACTGCAGGGGAGATGCAGTTATGAGATTCCAAGTCGTCGCAACTTCAGTGCTCTGCCTGATGATGGCCATGACGGCGCCGTCCGATGCGCGCGCCATGGACGTCTCGCCGATGGTGGCCAAGATCACGCCTTCAGGAAGCGGATCCAGCTATCGACTGACCGTACGCAACACCAGCACGGCGCCGGCCACGGTCGAGATCGAAGTCTATCGCATGCAGGTCGATGAAAACGGCCACCGCAGCCTGGTCCCCGAAGACGACGACATCGGAGTCTTTCCGGTGCAGTCGGTCATCCCGCCCAATCGCGAGCAGGTGGTGCAGGTGCGCTACCTGGGCGACGGCGGCCCCGAAGGAAAGATGTACCTGGTTCGTGCGGCGCAGTTGCCGATCGACATGCAGTCGGTCACAGGCGACACCGAAGCGGGCGCAGACATAAAGCTGGCCTTCACCATCAACACCTACGTCTTCGTGGCCCCGACCAGCGCCAGGGCCGCAGTGGAGGTGACGTCGGTCTCGCGAGCGGCGAACGGCGACGTTCTTTTGACTGCGCGTAATACAGGCGACGGCTTCGCCCATCTGCGCGAGGCGCGTTTCACGCTGAAGACCGCGGATGGCCGGACGCATGAAGTTCCGGCGGCGGACATCGATGTCGGCGAGGTCAGCGTGATGGCGGGCGGCGCCACGCGCAACATCCGCATCCCGGCGGCATTGGCGGCGGAAGCCGGCGGCGACGTGACCGCCTCGATCGTCCTGCTGTGAGATGCCTGGCCGCAATCGGATCTGGCGGCGCCTCGGCGCCGCGGCCTGCCTGGGCGGCAGCGTCGCGTCCGCCAGCAACGCCGAAGCCCCGTTCGCTGCGGATGAAGTCATTCGCACGGCGCCAAACTATCCAGAAGTCACCTACGGCGCCGCCGCCGTAGTCCCGGTCGAGCGAGACGCCCCTGACGTCCTGCTCGCCGCCGGCGCCGCGTCGAGTGTTCCCCCCGCGCTCGATGCGGCGGCCGGCGGACCCCAGGAGCAGGCTCCGTCGCCCCGGCCCACGCCGGTGCTGAGCCCGATCCAGGGGCCGTTGACCCTCGATGGTCGCTATCTGGGCGATCTGGCGGGGGAGGTGGACATGCAAGGCGAGGGGGTGGTCGATGCGGAGGCGCTGATGGACCTTCTGGGCCCCAGCCTCGCGCCCGCCCAGCGCGAGCGGTTGAAAACGATTATCGCGTCGCAGCGGCGCGTGAACATGGCTGATCTGAGAGGCGATGGCTTTTCGTTGAGCTTTGACCCTCTGGCGCTGACGTTCGTCGCCGATCTGTCGGCCGGGGCCAGGGCGCGGCGAGACGTCAGCTTCAACCGCAACGAACTGGTCGATCCGGCGTCGTTTGATCAACCGGCCAATTTCTCGGCCGGCGCCAATATCACGGTGGCGCAGCAGTATTCGCACACCGAGGACCGGTTCGCGCCCTTGTCGGGCGGGATCGACATGTTCGTCAATTTCGGCGGTTTCGACGGCGTGACGCTAACGGCGGGAGGCGACTATGACGGCAGTTCGACGGATGAGCGTTGGCGTCGCCGCGAGATCAGGCTGACCAAGGATTTGTTTCAATCGGCCGTGCGCCTTACGGCGGGCGAATTCGCACCGCCGGTCGAGAGCTTTCAGGGATCGCGGCGGTTTCTGGGCCTGTCGGCGGCGCGGGCCTATTCGACTATCCGGCCGTTTCAGAACGTGCGGCCGGCCGGCCGGCGTCAGTTCGTGCTGGATCGCCCGGCGCTCGTGGTGGTCGAAGTCAACGGGGTGATCATAGAGCGGCTGCGCCTGGACGCCGGCCCCTATTCCCTGGGCGACTTCCCGTTTGGCCAGGGCGCCAACACCGTGCGCCTGCTTGTTGAGGACAATACGGGGCAAAGAGAGATCGCCGTGTTCGATCTGTTCGGCGGCGCGGGGCTTCTGGATCCCGGCGTTCTGGACTTCGGCGTGTCGGCCGGGGTGCTGGAAGAGGGCGGGTCTCTGGAATACGGTTCGTCCCTGGCCGCCTCGGGCTTTGTCCGCAAAGGGATTAGCGACGTGCTGACCCTGGGCGCCAACGCCCAATTGGCGGAAGGGCGCGGGCAAGTGGGCGGTCTGGCCGTATGGGGCAGCCGCGTCGGCCTGATTCAGGCCAGCGCCGCCGTCAGTCACAACGGCGATACGGGCGAGCAGGGCTACATCGCCTCCGTCGACTATCTGCGCGAGACCACCTTCGGACGTGAGATCGACCTGCGGCTCGTGGCGTCGGTGCAGGCCACTAGCCGATACTTCCAGAACGCCTTTGAAAGTTCAGCCTTCAATCGGGAGCAGTGGCGCGCGGCGGGGCAGGCCTTGCTGAGGTTTCGCGCCTATACCCTGGGGTTCGGCGCGGCCTTCGTGAAGGGGCGAGGCGAACGGGATCGGACCGACTTCAACATGAACGTGGGCCGGTCATTCCGTCGCTTCGGCGTCAATATGACCGTGCAGCGCACAACTGCGCTGGATGGCCGTGACGATACGCGTTTCGGGATCAACCTGACCACTCGTTTCGGCGGACGTTGGAGCGGGGTGGCGCGGTACGACACCCAGAACGACCTGCGCGAAGTGGGTATCTCGCGCTCCTCGACCGGGCGGTTGAACGACTTGAGCGGCGACCTGCGTTTCTCTGAGGATCGGACGCAGCAGACCATCGCGGGCGACCTGCGCTATATCAACAACCGTTTCGACGCTGAGCTCATCTCAAACCGGCTGGTGTCAAGCCAGCCGGGCGGGGCGACGCGACAGGAATCGTTGTGGCGGGCCTCGACCATGGTCGGTTACGCAAACGGAGCCTTCGGCATCGGGCGTTCTGCGCGCGAAGGTTTCGTCATCGCCACTGGCCATCCGACGCTGAAGGGCGCGCGAGTCAGTTTGACCGATTCCAGCGGCTATCCGGTCGCCAACAGCGGCTGGTTCGGGCCGGCGCTGGCGGGCGTCGATCGCGGCTACGGCGTGCGGCGCTATGAGTTGGAGGTCGACCCCTTGCCCGAGGGGTATGACCTGGGCAGCGGCGTGATTTCCGCTTTCCCCGGCTTCGGCAACGGCTATCGCTTCGTGGTCGGCAGCGACGCCTCGCATACCGCGCGCGGCTATCTGATCTCGCCCGAAGGGCCGGTCGCCTTGATCGGGGGCATGATCGTGGCCGCCGGAAGCGAAGACGAGGCGCACGGCAAGCCCTTCTTCACCAATCGAAACGGCCGCTTCATCGCCGACGGCCTGTCCCCCGGTCGCTATCGGTTGGTGATCAAGGGGCGGACGGTCGGGGAATTTGTCATCCCGGATAGTGCTGAAGGAGTAAGCGATGTGGGTGAAATCAAAACCCCCGGACCGGTGTCATAGGGCGCGGTTGCGGGTGATGGGCGGAGTGGCGGGCGTTGTGGCCCTCGTCGCCCTGGCTTCGGGCGCGTCGGCCCAGGCGTGCGATCTGGCTGTGCTGGACGGACCGCAGACGGTGCGGATCGAGTATAATCCTTTCGCCATCGGGCCCTCGTCCGGTGCGCTGGATGTCAGCATGGAGAACCGTGGCGACGCTGCCTGCGACGTACGGATGTCGTTCACGGACGACGTCGGCATGGAAGTGACCAGCGTTGTTCTAGGCAATGTCGCGTTGCAGTTCCGCCCGCGAGAGGCGTCGGGCGTGCAGATGGCGGACGTACAGGCCGCCGTGTTCCAGTACCAACTCGCGGCAGGCGCCAAGGGACAGGCCCAAATCGACGCCGCCGTGGTGCAGGGAGCGGTCGCTGACGCGGGCGAATATGGCGTGAACTTGCGGCTGGTGCTGAAGACGCCGGGCGGGGAGTCGATCGGCGCGCCGATCCCTGTGCGCCTGATCCTTCAGGCGACGCCGCGGGCGCAACTCAACCTTGCGGGCGCCGCCGGCGCCTTCGGCAGCGGCTCCAGTGTTGAGGTGGTCGATTTCGGCGAAGCGGTCGCCGGGGCGACGCGGCGAATATTCCTCCAGGTTCGGGCCAACACCTTGGCGACGGTGTCGATCGCGTCTCAGCACGGCGGCGTTATGCGTCGGGTGGAGGAAGTCCCCAACGCCACGACCTTGCCTTACGCCGTGGAACTGGACGGAGACGAGGTGGACCTGTCTAGCTTGTGGACAAAACAGGTCGATCCGCCGCGCACCCTGGCTGGAGTCTCCATTCCGATGACCTTCACCTTGGGGCAGGTCGGAGGTGCGATGGAGGGACGATATGCGGATATGTTGACGATAGATATCTCGCCCAAGTGAACTGACCCTTTTTGGGAATATAAATGATCATATAAATTATCATGCCAAATAAGTGTGATCTGAAACAGTAACGAGTATTTTTATGTTAGTGGTTTGGTCGATTGAAGTTATTTCGATTTGAATATTTTGACTGTTTGGTAGGTTAAATTCTTTAGCTAAGGTTATTAAAACACACATTTCTGAATTTACCGCTTGAAATTCGGCGTTTTGTGTCCAGAATGAGGCTGATGAGAACGCGCCGATCAGCTTGGCTAAAAGCTGATGAGCCTTAAGGCCAGGCGTGCGGGAGGTGAGGGCGATGATCGGAGAACGGAGCCTGGCGGCGTTTTCGCAAGGCAAGGCCCAGCCTGTGGATCAGCTGTTGATAAAGCCGATCGCCTCTGCCGCCTTCGCCGATACGCGGTCCTTTCTCCGCGCCGCGTCCCGGGGACGTCATTCGGAGACAGACGCCTGGTTTGAAGCCGACGATACGGCGCGGTTCATTCTGGATGCGTCGGGACGAGTGTTGCGGACCAACGCCAAGGCACGGGCTTTGGCCGACTGCGGCATGGTGGGATCACGCGGCGTCTTCATCTGCGCGGCTCATCGCAGCCGGGCCGAACTGGATGCTCTGCTACGCGGTCTTGCCGACGGCAGCCGGGAAAGCGGGCGTATTCTGTTCCGAGCAGGCGATGACGAGTGGTGCATCCTGGATCTTATGACGACGCCGGAGGCGCCGAACCGCGTGTTCGCCACGGCGCGGCCGGTCAAGCCGCTGGATACGGCGAGGATTACAGCCCTGGGCGCCGTCTTCGGTCTGACCCGGGCCGAGACAGCGGTGCTGCTGCATCTGACGGCAGGCGCGACGCCCAAGGACATCGGCCGCAAGCTGGAGATGTCGATCCATACAGTGCGGGCGCATTTACGCTCGATCTGCATGCGTATGGGCGTCAAGGGCATCAACGGCGCCCTGAGACTCAGTTTTCAGATGAGCTGATCTGGTGGGTCGAAAGGCGCGCCTGTTTGCAGGCGCGCCTTCTTTCCAATCAGAACCAGGCCTTGATGCCGACCACGAAGCGCGTGTCTTCGGGATCCTGGCCTCTGGCCTTGGCGTAGTCGGCGGTGTCGCCCAGCGAACGGGTCCACTCGACGCCGACGTAAGGGGCGAACTCCTTGCGGATTTCATAGCGCAGACGCAGGCCCGCCGTGACCGAAGTCAGCCCCGATCCGATTTCGAGCTCCGGGATGTCGCTGGCCGACAGGGCCACTTCGATCGCCGGCTGAAGGATCCACTTCTGGGTGATGCGCTGATCGTATTCGGCCTCAGCGCGGGCGGTCAGGTCGCCCTCGGTCGAGAGGAAGGCGGCGGCGCTCATCTCGAACCAGTAGGGAGCCACGCCCTGAATGCCGACGGTCAGGTGGGTGGTGTCGTCGCCGTCCGGACGGAAGTCCTGGCGCACACCCGCCTGCACGTCCCAGAAGGGTGCGATGGCGCGGCTGTAGAGAGCCTGAACCTCGGCCTCGTGCAGCCTACCGTCGATCTCGCCTTCGCCTTCGGTCTTCCACCAGAAGCGGTTGATATCGCCGCCGGTCCAGCCCTGGGCGCCCCAGCTGTAGCCGTCAGCGCCGTCGCCGAAGCTGGCTTCGATGGAGTCGATCAGCACAGCCGTCGAGCGGATGTCGCCGTTCTCGACCAGAAGCTGCTTGCGCGAAGCGGCCATGACGGCCGGGTCGAACAGCAGGTCGGCGGCATGGGCCGGAGCTGAACGAGCGGCGGCCGGGGGCGGGGTCTCGACCATGCGGCCGCCGACGGCGTCCACGCTGGTCGGGATGTTCGGCCCGCCGCGCGCGGCGCTCATGTCATGACCGGCATGGGGATCGGTCTGGGCGGCGCCATGACCGGCATGGCCGCTCATGTCGTGACCCGCGTGCGGGTCGGCGGGGGCCGTCTGCGCCGGAGCCATGGCGTGACCCGCATGGGGATCGGCCGCAGGGGCGTCGTGCTCGGCGTGGCCGCTCATATCGTGACCGGCATGCGGATCGGCCGGAGCCATGTCGTGACCCGCGTGGGGATCCGCCAGGGCCGCCTGGGCCGGAGCCATGTTGTGGCCGGCATGGGGATCAGCCGGAGCCGCGCCGTGCCCGGCGTGACCGCTCATGTCATGACCGGCGTGCGGATCAGCCGGAGCGCCGGAGGTGGCGGCTCCATGCATGGGGCAGGACTTGCCGTCGCGCATCATGGGGCAGTCGTGCGCGGGCTTGGCGGCCGGGGGTGTCGCCTGGGCAGACGCTGCGGGAGCGTGACCCGCATGACCGGCGTGGCTCTGGGCCAGGGCGGGACCGCCCGCGGCCAACATCAGGGGCGCGAGCGCCAGGGAGAAGGAAAGGGACTTCACGAGACGGCTCCAGCCAGCGGGCGAACAGTGACGACGTTGAACATGCCCGCGTGCATGTGCATCAGAAGGTGACAGTGGAAGGCCCAGTCGCCGGGCGCGTCGGCGGTCAGGTCGAAGGTGACCTTGCCGCCGGGGGCGACATTGACCGTGTGCTTCAGCGGCTGATTGCCGTCGTGGCCGTTGACCAGTTCGAAGAAGTGGCCGTGCAGGTGGATGGGGTGAGCCATCATGGTGTCGTTGACCAGGGTCACGCGCACGCGCTCGTTCAACTCGAAGCGGATCGGCTCGACCACTTCCGAGAATTTGCGACCGTCAAAGCCCCACATGAACCGCTCCATATTGCCGGTCAGGTGAATCTCCATGGTGCGCGAGGGCGTGCGGGTGTCCTTGTTCGGCGTCAGCGAGCGCAGGTCGGCGTAGACCAGCACGCGGTGATCGACGTCATCGAGGCCCTGCGGCCGGTCGGCCAGACGGTTGGACGGGGCCGGGGCGATGGCGTCCACGCCGACGCCGACGGCCATGTCGGCCGGGGCGTTGTTCGGATCGCGCATGCTCATGCCCGAATGGTCCATCGGCGCAGCCGCCGCAGCGCCCGCAGCGCCCGCAGCGGCGCCGTGGCCCATGGCCGCGTGGTCGGCGCTCGCAGCGCCGTGCGCGCTGTGATCCATGCCGCCCATGCCCATGTCCTTCATGGTCAGGTTGGGCACCTTGCGTAGCGGCGGAACCTCGGCCGTCATGCCCATGCGCGGCGCCAGGGTGGCGCGGCCCATGCCCGAGCGGTCGATGGCTTCGGAAACGATGGTGTAGGCGCGGTCCTCAAGCGGGCGGACGATGACGTCATAGGTCTCGGCGACCGAGATCTGGAACTCGTCGATTTCGACCGGGCGGACATTCTCGCCGTCGGCCTGAACCACGGTCATCGGCAGGCCGGGGATGCGGACGTTGAAGATCGACATGGCCGAGGCGTTGATGATGCGCAGACGCACGCGCTCGCCCGGCCGGAACAGGCCGGTCCAGTTCTCTTCCGGACCATGGCCGTTGACCAGATAGGTGTAGGTGGTGCCGTTGACGTCCAGGATGTCGCGCGGGTCCATGCGCATCCCGCCCCACATCCGGCGCTCGGCGGCGTTCATTCCGTCCGAACCGTCCAGCAGGCCTGCCAGGGTCGTCTTCTGCATGTTGAAGTAGCCGGGGCTCTTCTTCAGCTTGTCCAGGATTTCATGCGGATGCATGAAGCTCCAGTCCGACAGGACCAGGACGTGTTCGCGGTCATAGGCGACAGGATCGGCGCCGGCCGGGTCGATGACGATGGGACCGTAGTGGCCCATGGCTTCCTGAAGGCCCGAATGGCTGTGATACCAATAGGTGCCCGACTGCTTGATCGGGAACTCATAGACGAAGGTCTCGCGCGGCTTGATGCCGGGGAAGCTGACGCCCGGCACGCCGTCCATCTGGAACGGCAGCAGCAGGCCGTGCCAGTGGATCGAGGTGTCCTCGTCCAGATTGTTGGTCACGGACAGGCGCACGTTCTGGCCTTCGCGCATCCGCAACAGGGGCGCGGGCAGCAGGCCGTTGATCATGAAGGCGTGGCCGGTGCGGCCGCCCACGGTGAAGCTGGAGTCGCCCACGCTCAGGTCGATGTTCGGCCCGGTCAGGGTCGGCAGGTCGGCCCGCAGGCCCGGCGATCCGGTCTGCGCCCAGGCGGGCAAAAGACCCTGAAGGCCCAGAATGCCGCCGCCCAGGGCGGCGCCTCGCAACAGGGTTCGACGGTCCAGTGATGTTGTCGCCATGAAGTCCAAGTCTCAAAGAGGCCGTTCGCCTTAAAAAGGCGCGCGGGGAGGGGGTCTGATCGGGATACGCAGGCGACACGGTCGCCCCTTGCATCGCCGTTGCGGCAGGGCGCCGCAGCATGCCGACGCCTTAACGCGCTAGGGCCTGATTTAACTTCTGCCTGGCGCGGGCGATACGGGTCTCGACCGCCTTGGGCGTGACACCCAGAACTTCGGCGATCTCGGCATGGGAGCGGCCTTCCAGCGAGGCCAGCAGAAGCGGCGCTTTCAGATTGTCGGGCAAGGCGGCCAGGGCGCGATTCATCTCGTCCATGCGGCGGCGGTCGTCCAACTGGACCTCGACTTCAGGCGCGTCTTCGCCCACGGCCATGGCTTCGGGCGTGTCAAGCCCCATGACGCCGCGCACGATGCGGCGCACGGTGCGCTTGCGGCCCCAGTCGCGGCATTTGTTGATGGCGATCGAGCGCAACCATGTCTCGAAGGAGCGCGTCGGATCATAGCGCCGGATCGCCAGCCAGGCCGAGACATAGGTTTCCTGCAGCAGGTCGTGGGCCTCGTCCGTGTCGCCGACGTAACGACGCACGAAGCGATAGAGGTCGCCGCTGGTCGCCGCCATCAGGGCGGTGAAGGCTGTGCGGTCGCCGCGCGCGGCGCGCGCCTCGTCTGTGTCGCCCCCGGCCGTCACCTCGGCCTTACCGAGGCTCTTGCGTAAGGGCGCCGGCGATTTCCTTGTCGAAGACGCGGGCCTGTTCCGGCGTCAGAACCGCGCGCATTTCGAACACATGGGCGATGGTGGCCTTCTGCAAGGCGCCCATGGCGTCATGGAAATGGTCGACGGCGGCGCGAACCTCGGGGCTGTCGCCCTGGCTGGCGGCGATGGCGTTGGCCAGTTCGCGGTTGGCGGCGCGCACGTCGGCCTCCAGTGTTTCACGCCGCACGGTGAAATGCTCTTCGATACCGTCCAGGCGAGCGTCCTGATCTGCGGTCAGGTCCAGCTTCTGATGCACGATGTCGTGCACGCTGGGCGTCTCGTGCTGCTTCATCATCCAGCCCGCGGCCAGCCAGGCGGCGCCCCCGCTGGCCAGGGCGGCCAGCGCCACGGTCAGGGCGATGGACTTCCAGTTGGCGTTCATCCGCCGACCTCGAAGCGGGTCATCGGCGACAGGCCCGCAGAGACGCTGAAGACCTGAATGTCGGAGTGGTTGGGCTTGAACGCCTGACCCAGCATGCCGCCGTTGGTTACGCCGACCAGCAGGGCGACGGCCATGACCGCCAGACGCACCTGACCCGACCGGCGTTGCTCCTGCCGCTCTTCGATCCGCCGCCAGACATGGTTCTCCAGTCCCGCCAACCGCAAGGTTTCATCTGCTGGAAACGGCGTCGCCAGGATGCGGTCGATGTCTTTTGTCATTCTGCACCTTTCGCGGGCCCTGTCTGTCATACGCGAGGCGACGCGCCTTCCCTTGGAAAGACGTCTGACAGCGTACGCATCCAGGGCGTATGGTTCCAATCGTTGTAATCTCTACGCCATGTCGGGGCCGTGACGAAAGCGGTTCGCGTCACAGCCCCGACTGACGTCAGAGCGAGGCGGGCGGCGGCTGAACGCCCATGACCGCCACGACGGCCAGGATCGTCAGCGCTAGACCGAACTCGACCACCAGGCTCTTCTTCAGATGCGGCATGGCCTGACCCGCATCATGGGCCATCAACGGCGCCAGGCGGAAGCGGTTGGCCGCCGCCAGGCAGACCATCAACCCGAACAGCGCCAGCTTGATCGTCAGCAGGACGCCATAGGAGCTGGCGCCCAGGCTCAGCGCCTTCGACAGACCGACCAGATAGGCGCTGTTGATCAGGCCTGTTGTGACCAGGGCGCCGACGGCCGCCGTACCGACCCCGGCGAAGCCGGTCAGACTGCGCGCCACCCCGGCGTCCCAGGCGGGATCGCCCGATGGCCGCCGAACGATAAGGACGGCGAAGGCGGCGAGGGCGCCGACCCAGACGGAGGCGGCCACGGCGTGCACGATGTCCGAGGCCAGGTGGATCATATGTCCCGACCCTTGCGTCGCCGCGCCGTGGCCGGTCCAGGCGAAGCTGGCCGAGACGACCACGCCCAGCAGCGTCAGCAGGCTCCACATCAGATTCCCTGACCGCAGCAACAAGGCGGCGCCCAGAGCCAGGGCGGCCGCCAGAGTCCGCACGACCAGCGCCTTGCCCAGCCCCATGCCTGTGACCATGAAGGTCAGGGCATCGGGCTTGAACGCCTCGCTCAGCGAGCCCGCCATCATGGCGGTCTGAGCCAGCAGGGCGGCGGGCGCGGCCAGCATCAGGATCGCCGCCGCACAGGCCGTCGCAGGACGCGGCCAGCGCAGGCCCAGCGGCCCGACAGCGCCTGCGCTGTACAGCATGAACGCAGGCATGCCGAGCAGCACCGCCCCGGCGACGTATTGCACGCCGCGCAGGAGGATGATCCAGACCTCGACCATATCAGCGGACGGTGAAGTCGTAGCTGCCGGTCATGCGGTGGCCGTCGGTGGAAGCGATACGCCAGTTGACGACATAGGCCCCGGCGGCCAGCGGGCGAGCCAGGGTTCCGGTGATGGTCTTGCCGTCCTGGCTGACCTGGGTGCGAACCGTCGCCTTGGCGCCGGCGGCGTTGACCACGTCGAAGCTGGAGAAGGCCGGAGCCACGCGGTCGCTGAAGGTCAGCGTCACGACGCGCGGCGCGGCCACGGTCGACTTGGCCGCCGGCGTGGCGCTAACCAGGCGGGCGTGCGCCTGTGCCGCGACGGGGGCCAGGGAGACAGCAGCGACCAGACCGATAGAGGCGAGGGGGCGAAGAAAGGACATGATAGGCTCCAGTTGCGAAGGATGCTCAATCACAACTACGCGCCTAGGCGACGTCCCCCTCGGGAAAGGGCGGCGGAACGGCGATACAGGCTGATCAAACGTCCAGATCTGCCTGGGCGAAGCGGGCGTTTTCCTGGATGAAGTTGTAGCGAGCCTCGGCCTTGCGGCCCATCAGGCGCTCGACCAGATCCTCGATCTCTTCCTCGCTGTCGGGCAGGGCGATGCGGGCCAGGGTCCGCTTCTTCGGGTCCATGGTGGTCTCCTTCAGCTGAGAGGCCATCATCTCGCCCAGACCCTTGAACCGGCCGATCTCGGTCTTCTTGCCCTTGAAGGTCGTGGCCAGCAGTTCGTCGCGGTGCGCGTCGTCGCGGGCGTATTCCGACAACGGCCCGGCCGAAATCCGATAGAGCGGCGGCAGGGCCATATATAGCCGCCCCTGACGGATCAGGTCCGGCATGGAGCGATAGAAGAAGGTGATCAGCAGGGCCGCGATGTGGGCGCCGTCGACGTCGGCGTCGGTCATGATGACCACGCGCTCATAGCGCAGGTCGTCGACGCTGAAGCGGCTGCCCGCCTGCACGCCCAAGGCCAGCATCAGGTCGGTCAGCTCGACGTTGGCGCGCAGCTTGTCCGCCGTGGCCGAGGCCACGTTCAGGATCTTGCCGCGCAGGGGCAGGATGGCCTGGGTCGTGCGGTCGCGCGCCTGCTTGGCCGAGCCGCCGGCCGAGTCGCCCTCGACGATGAACAGCTCGGTGCCTTCGGCGGCCTGACGCGAACAGTCCGACAGCTTGCCGGGCAGGCGCAGCTTGCGCGTGGCGGCGGCGCGCTGGACTTCCTTGTCCTTGCGGCGGCGCAAGCGGTCCTCGGCGCGGTCGATGACGAAGCCGAGCAGGGCGTTGGCTTGTTTTGGGCTTTCGGTCAGCCAGTGGTCGAACGGGTCGCGCAGCAACTGTTCCGTCAGGCGCTGACCCTCGGGCGAGGACAGGCGGTCCTTGGTCTGGCCCTGGAATTCCGGGTTGCGGATGAAGACCGAGATCAGGGCGCCCGCATTGGCGATGACGTCCTCGGCCGTAATCTGGGAGGCGCGCTTTTCATTGGTCAGCTCGCCATAGGCCTTCAGCCCCTTGACCAGTGCTGCGCGGAAGCCCGTTTCATGCGTGCCGCCGTCAGGCGTCGAGACGGTGTTGCAGTAGGAGGCGACGAAGCTGTCGGCGTCGCCGAAGCCGATCGGCGACCAGGTGACGGCCCATTCCAGCGCGCCGGCCTCGCCCTTGCGCTCGACGCGCCCAGCGAAGACAGGGGTGACGGTCTCGATCTCGCCCACGCGCTCGGCCAGGGCGTCGGCCAGGCCCCCGGGAAAGTGCAGCGTCGCCTGAGCGGGCGTGGCGTCGGTGATGCGTTCGGGCGCACAGGTCCAGCGGATCTCGACGCCGCGGAACAGATAGGCCTTGGCCCGCGTCATGCGGAACAGGCGGGCTGGCTTGAAAGTCGCGCCGGCGCCGAAGATCTGATCGTCCGGCTTGAACCGGATCAGGGTGCCCTTCTTCTTGGACGGGCCGACCTGCTGGATCGGCGCCTGCACATGGCCGCGGCTGAAGGATTGGCGCCACTCGAACCCGTCGCGCCAGACGGTGACGTCCAGGCTCTCCGACAGGGCGTTGACGACCGAGACGCCGACGCCGTGCAGGCCGCCCGAGGTCTCATAGGCCTTGCCCGAGAATTTGCCGCCCGAGTGCAGCACCGTCATGACGACTTCCAGCGCCGACTTGCCGGGGTGCTTGGGGTGGGGGTCGACCGGAATGCCGCGCCCGTCGTCGCGCACCGACAGATAGCCTTCGGCGTCCAGGTCGACGGTTATCAGCTTGGCGTGCTTGGCGACGGCTTCGTCCATCGCATTGTCGAGCACTTCGGCGAACAGATGGTGCAGGGCGCGCTCGTCGGTGCCGCCGATGTACATGCCGGGGCGCTTGCGGACGGGCTCAAGTCCCTCCAGCACCTCAATCGAGGACGCGGAATAGCCGGTCGCGGCCGCCGTCGCGGCGCTGGCGTGGGACGTCAGCTCGACCTTGGGCTGATGCACAGGGGCCGGTGCAGGCTGGGCCGCAGCCGGAGGCGTCGCCGCGGGGGCCGGGGCAGGGGCGGCGGGCTTGGCCGGTTCGGCGTCGTCGAGGTTGGAAAACAGATCGTCCATCAGGGCATTTTGCGGCGATTCGGGGCAGGGTCTGGTAGGCTTCGAAGACGGCGGGGGCAAGGCCCGCGTCAGGTCGTGCGGTCGGAAACCAGATTGCGCGCCAGAACCGCGACGAACAGGGTCCAGGGCAGATCCTGATGGCTCATCAAGACGCTTTCCGACACGCTGAGCAGCAGGAAGGCGGCCAGATAGGCCAAGCTCCAGTATCCCTCGCGCCGTCCCAGACCCGAGAGGCGAAACAGGACAGCGGCCGAGGTCAGAGCTATGACCGCGCTGACCAGCCATGTCCCCGCCCAGCCCAGCTGAACACGCAGGTCCAGCCAGCCGTGGTGCGCCGAGGGCACGCGCCAGCCGGTCTCGTGGCGGATCCACTCCATCGGCTCGGTATCCAGCACCCAGAAGGCGCCGTAGCCATAGCCGAGCCAGGGTCGCTGCGCCGCCATGCGCTCGATCGCGGCCCAGATCTCGGTACGGCCGGTCAGGGTCGGGTCTTTGCCGAACAAGGCCAGGATTTCGACGGAGTACTGGCTCCAGACCCACAGGCTGATGACGGCGGTCAGCCCCAGGCTCCATACGACGACGACCCCGAACACCGGCCCCATGCGCGCGATCAGGCGGCACATGGCGATCAGTCCGCCGCCCAGCATGGCCATGATCAGGGCGGTCTTGGACTGCGAGCCCAGCAGAGCCAGCGCGCAGACGCCGATGGCGGCCAGGGCGATGCGCCGATCCTGCGGCGCGCCCGCCGCCAGCAGGGCCGAGGCGGCGATCAGGCCGACCGCCATGATCATTCCCATGTGGTTCTTTTCGTACCACAGGCCGCGCCACAACCCGGCGTTGGCGCTGTGATGGACGCCCAGGCTGGGAAACAGGAAGACGGCGATCAGGCTGCCGACGCCGAGGGCAAGGAAGGTCCAGGTCAGCAGGCGCGGCAGTTCAGCGCCCCGGAATACGACGCCGAGATAGATGGAGAAGCCGCCGGTCAGGGCCAGGGCCAGAACCCGTCGCTGGGTTACATCCGGCGCCTGCGACCATAGGCTGGACGACAGAGCCAGGATGACCATCAGGGCCAGCAGGATGAAGGCGGGCCAGGCCGCCGCCATCTGGCGCGCGCGAACCGCCATGAGGCCCAGTATGATCAGATAGACCGGCGGCCAGATCAGCCGGAGCGCCGGAAGTTCTTGCTGCTGCGGCGCAAAGATGGGGCCGATCAGCGCCCCGGTCAGAAGGAACAGGATGAAGGCCGCCGCGGCCTGCTCCCAAAGGCGCGGCGCGATCGAGGATGTCTGGGGTTCTGGACGAACGGCGCGCACGGGCGCACGTTCGTGGAACAGGGTTAAGGAAGGGTGGGGCATGGCCGCCAGTCTGATGCGCGTTCGACGGCCCGGAGAGCATGCTCGGGTCAGCTTTGTCGAGCTATTCTTCGATCTCGTCTTCGTCTTCGCCATCACCCAGGTCAGCCATCTGCTGCTGGCGCACCTGACGCCGCTGGGCGCGCTGGAGGCGGCCGTCCTGCTGGCGGCGGTTTGGTGGGTGTGGATCGACACCAGCTGGATCACCAACTGGCTGGACCCCGAGCGTGGCCCTGTGCGGCTGATGATGTTCGTCCTGATGGCGGCGGGCCTGGTCATGTCGATGTCCTTGCCTACGGCGTTCGGCGACAGGGGGCTGACGTTCGCCTGCGCCTTCGCCGCCATTCAGGTGGGGCGCAGCCTGTTCACCCTGTGGGCGGTGCGCGGTTCGCCGACGCAGAGGGCGAATTTCCAGAGGATATCGCTATGGGCCCTGCTGGGCGCCGTATTCTGGATCAGCGGCGGCCTGGCCGAGGGGCAGACGCGGCTGTTGATCTGGCTGGTCGCCCTGGCACTGGAGTTCATCGGTCCGGCGTTGGCCTTCTTCGTGCCGGGCCTGGGCCGATCCAGTACGACGGACTGGAACGTCGAGGGCGCGCACCTGGCCGAGCGCGTGGGTCTGTTCGTCATCATCTGCCTGGGCGAGTCGATCATCATCACCGGAGCGACGTTCGCGGAGCTTGACTGGGCGCCGCCGGTGGCTGCGGCCTTCGTGTCCGCTTTCGTGACGACCATCGCCATGTGGTGGCTGTTCTTCAGCGAGGCGCACGAGGCCGGATCGGAAACCATCAGCCACGCCGCCGACCCCGGCGCCATCGCCCGAAGAACCTATACCTATTGCCCGATCATCGTGGTGGCGGGGATCGTGGTGACGGCGGTCGGCGATGAATTGGCCCTGGCGCATCCGTTGGGCGTGGCGGGCGCGGCGAGCGCGGCCGTGCTGATCGGCGGGCCGTTGCTGTTCCTGCTGGGAACGGCCCTGTCGGTCTTCAGCATCTGGGGCAAGGTGGCGTGGCCGCGCCTGATCGGCGTGGCGATCCTGGGGACCGTCTTCCTGATCGGGCGAGGCTGGTCGCCGCTGGCGCTGACGATGGCGTCGACCGTCGTTCTGGTGGCGACGGGGCTGTGGGAGTCCTTCGCCCCGCGAGGACGGCGCGCCTAGGGCGCCTTCTCCACGAAGGTGTCGATGACCTTCTTCTCGCCCGCCTTGTCGAAGCTGACGACCAGCTTGTTCCCCTCAACCGCGCGGACGGAGCCGTAGCCGAACTTCTGGTGGAAGACGCGGTCGCCGCGCGACCAGCCGGACGCCGCCTTGGGATCGGCCGTGGCGATCAGGCGGCCTTCGCCCTCGATCACCGCGCGGCGGGCGTAGGCGGGCTTGGGCGTCTGGGCGGCGGTATAGGTCTGGGCGCGTTTCCAGCCGGGGCTGGAATAGCCGCCGCCGAAGGAGGGGGCGTCGTCCCAGCGGCTCTTGGCCTCCTTCATCCCGGTCGAGGCGCCGTAATAGCCGGTGTCCGACTGCGGCTCGACGTGGGCGATGGGCAGTTCATCGACAAAGCGGCTGGGCAACTGAGACGTCCAGCGGCCATAGACCATGCGGTTGGCGGCGAAGCTGATGCGTGCGTCCTGCTTGGCGCGGGTGACGCCGACGTAGGCCAGGCGGCGTTCCTCCTCCAGCCCCTTCACGCCCTTCTCGTCGATGCTGCGCTGGCTGGGGAAGACGCCTTCTTCCCAGCCCGGCAGGAAGACCAGCGGGAACTCCAGCCCCTTGGCGCCGTGCAGGGTCATGATCTGCACCGAGCCCGATCCGTCGGCGTTCTCGTCGCGGCGCTCCAGATCCATGACCAGGGAGACGTGCTCCAGATAGGCCTGCAGCGTCTCGAACGACTGCATCGACTGGGCCAGTTCCTTCAGGTTATCCAGGCGCGTCTGGCCGCTGGTGCGGTCAGCCTTCTGCATGGCGGTATAGCCGCTCTCGTCCAGCAGGGTCTCCGTCACCTGCCAGTGGGGCGTGCCCATGGCCATCAGGTCGCGCCAGCGGTCCAGGTCGCGCACGAAGTTGGCCAGCGGCGTGCGGGTGCGCGCCTGAAGCTCGTCCGTCGTAATCAGGTGGCGCACCGCCCGCACGGCCGAGACGCCGTTCTCACGCGCGATGTGCAGAATCTTCTGGACGCTGGTGTCGCCGATGCCGCGCTTGGGGACGTTGACGATGCGCTCGAACGCCAGGTCGTCGTCCTCGGACTGGATCAGCCGCAAGTAAGCGTGGGCGTCGCGGATTTCCGCCCGCTCGAAGAAGCGCGGCCCGCCGATGACGACATAGGGAATGGCCAGCATCAGGAAGCGTTCTTCAAACGCTCGCATCTGGAAGGATGCGCGAACAAGGACGGCCATGTCCTTGTAATTCATGCCCTGTTTGCGCGCGGTTTCGATCTCGTCGGCGATCAGGCGGGCCTCGGCCTCGCCGTCCCAGACGCCGCGCACGCGCACCTTGTCGCCGCTGTCGTCTTCGGTCCACAGGGTCTTGCCCAGTCGGTCCTGATTGGCCGCGATCAGGGCCGAGGCGGCGCCCAGAATGTGCTTGGTCGAGCGATAGTTGCGCTCCAGCCGGATGACCTTGGCGCCGGGGAAGTCGCGCTCGAACCGCAGGATGTTGTCCACCTCGGCCCCGCGCCAACCATAGATCGACTGATCGTCGTCCCCGACGCAGCAGACATTGCCGGTCGAGGAGGTCAGCAGCCGCAGCCACAGATACTGGGCGACGTTGGTGTCCTGATATTCGTCCACCAGGATGTAGCGGAACCGGCGACGATATTCCTCTGCCAGATCAGCGTGTTTCGACAGGATGGTGATGTTGTGCAGCAGCAGATCGCCGAAGTCGCAGGCGTTCAGCGTCGCCAGCCGCGTCTGATAGGCGGCGTACAGCGCCGGGCCCTTGCCGTTGGCGAAGTCCTCGCCCGGCGGCAGCTTGTCGGGCGTCCAGCCGCGGTTCTTCCAGTGGTCGATCATATGGGCCAGGGACTTGGGCGTGAACCGCTTGGTGTCGATGTTGGCCGCTTCCAGAAGCTGCTTCAGCAGCCGCTCCTGATCGTCCGTATCCAGGATGGTGAAGCTGGACTTCAGCCCGACCAGTTCCGCATGGCGACGCAGAATCTGGGCCGCGACCGAGTGAAAGGTGCCTAGCCAGCGTAAGCCCTCGGACGACGGGCCGATCAGATGGCCGATCCGCTCGCGCATCTCGCGCGCGGCCTTGTTGGTGAAGGTGACGACCAGCAGCTCCCACGGCTTGGCCCGGCCGGTCGCCAGAATGTGCGCCAGTCGCGTGGTCAGGACGCGCGTCTTGCCCGTGCCTGCGCCCGCCAGAACCAGCACCGGCCCCTCGGTCGTCTCCACCGCCTCGCGCTGCTCGGGGTTCAGGCCCGACAGATAGTCGGCCGCCGGCCCTTGCGGAGTCTGGGCGCGGGCGAGGTCGGAAATGCGGGGAGCGGGCAGGTCGGTCACAGGGGCGGATACTCGGGCGGCGTCTGGAGCGGGCAGGGCGCCCATCGGAATCTGAAAGGGAGAACATAAGCAGCACAGCGGCCAAAGTCAGTCCCATTCACACGATCTGTGGTTGGAACCGTGAACAGCGAGCACCGTTTTTCGACTGACAGGGCAAGCAAGGGAGGACCGCCTGATGGCAAATGGTTCCAGCGGCGGCGCAAACGTCGGTCTCGCCTTCATCGTGGGCGCCTTGGTGGTGGTCGTCGCCGTGCTGGCGTGGTTTCTGCTGGGACGCGGCGGGCCGATGCGGCCGGAAACGCCCAACCTGAACGTGGATATCAATGTGCCGGCGCCACGCCTGCCCGACGTACCGGACCGTCCCGCACCGCCCGAACTGCCCAGCCCGACCGAACCGCCGCAGGTGGCCGCGCCCGAACCCAAGGCGTGAGGTCGTGAAGGTTATCCTGAAGCGCGTCTATGAGCCGCCGTCGGATGCGGACGGCGCGCGTATTCTGGTGGATCGACTGTGGCCGCGCGGGCTGAGCAAGGACAAGGCCCGCGTCGATCTGTGGCTGAAGGACATCGCGCCGACGACGCAGTTGCGGCGGTGGTTCGGTCACGATCCGCAGAAATGGGCGGAGTTTCAGCGCCGCTATCGCGCGGAGCTGGATCTGAATTCCGACGCCGTTTCTGAACTGAAGGCCGCTCTTTCCAACGGTACAGCGACACTGGTCTATGGCGCAAAGGACGAAGCGCATAACGACGCGATTGTGCTGGCGGACTATCTGTCAGAGGCCTGAAGCCTCGCCCCTCCCATCGTCATCCCCGGGCTTGTCCCGGGGATCCATACACTCAGGCTTTTCGTGTTTGCGCGCCGCGCTTTGATCAGGCCCCGCCGTGTTTATGGATTCTCGGGACAAGCCCGAGAATGACGGGATAGGGAGAGGGTCACAGGCGAAATCGACCCTGCGCCTACTTCAGCCGATAGCTGATCGTGGTGACGACCCGCACCTTCTTGTTCGGCGAGCCGGCTTCATCGCCCGTGCCGTCGCGCGACAGGATTTCGAACGAGCCCTGTCCCGCCGTCTTGATCGGCCCCAGCGGCGCGCCGGAATCCTTGGCGAACTGTTCGGCGCCGCTACGGGCGGCGGCGGTGGCCTCGGCGATCATGGCCGGGCGCACGTCGTTCAGCTTGGTGAAGATGTAGGAGGGGCCGTTGAAGTCCTGCAGCACCACGCCCTGACGCACCAGATCGTTCAGGTTGCGGGTCGTGGTCTGCACCCTGTCGACGTCCGTGGTGCGCACGATCACCGTCTGGGTCAGGATAAAGCGCGGCCCGCCGGTCTGGCTGGCGTATTCGCGCGAGCGGGTGTCGGCCACGCCCAGCTGGCCCAGGTCCACGGCGTTATCAGGATAGCCCTGCGCCTTTAGAAACTGGCGCACGATGGCCAGGTCGCCGTCGATGCGGGCCTGCACCTCGGACAACACGTCGCCTGAGGTTGTGAAACGGATCGGCAGGACGGCCAGATCGGCCTTCACATCCTTTTCCGCCAGGCCGCGCACGGTGACGGAGCGGTCGCCCGCGCGGGCGTTGACCACGCCCTGACCGATCAGGGCGCCGCCGCCGATCAGGCCCACGGCCACCAGTCCGCCGAAGACGGCGGCGGGGATCAGGCGACTGTTGTCGATGCGAGCGTCGCTCATGGCGTCTTCTCTTCTGCGAAACTGCGGTCGCCGCCGGTCCATTGCAGGGCCAGGATGCGGCAGGCGGAGGCCAGGGGGCGGCGGCCCCGCCAGGCGTCGATGCGGATCAGCAGGCCGGACCGGCTGAGCGCCAGTTCGGCCGCGATGGCGTCCAGCACGGCCCAGAACTCAGGCTCCAGCGCCACCGAGGTGGCGTGGCCGGACAGCAGCACCGATCGTTTGGCGAGGCCGCTCAAGGCTTAGCGTACGCCCACCATGACGATGTCGGCGCTGTTTGAGGCGCCGTTTGTCAGCACGGCGTAGTTGGTGTCGGTGGTGAAGCGCAGGGCGCCGGAGGCGTCGCGGATTTCAGCGCGCGCGGCATAGCGGTGGCGCGCGTCGATCTTGTCGCTGGGCACCGACAGGGTGACGGCGTAAGGCGGGGCGCGACCGTTCAGCGGCTGGCGCACTTCGGCCATGGTGCGGGACGGCGCGTCCATCAGGCTGACGTCCTCGACCTTGACCGTCAGGACATGGCCGGGCGGCAGCATGATGCGTTCGCGATAGGTGGCGGTGACCTGGACTTCTGTCATGGAGGCTTCGGGCATGGAGGAACAGGCGGCGGCCAAGAGGACCGGGGCCAGAACGAGGGGGGCGAGGAACAGGCGCATAGGCGTCTCCTTTGAAGGACTAGCTTAGCAGAACGCGCCAGCGTCACATAAGGCTGCAACAGGTGAGAGACGGCGGACCCGAAGCGGTGCTATCGGAAGTTCCCGTTTCGTTTCGACCGAGTCGCCGGCGTGTCCCAGTCTGAAGCTCCCCAATCCGAAAATGCGTCGTCGCGGTTCTTGTCGCCGGCCATGCTGGCCTTCGGCGGCGTCGGGATCTGCGCCCTGATCTGGGGGACGACCTGGTACGCCATCACCTTCCAGCTGGGGGCTGTCGATCCGGTGGTTTCGGTGGTGCTGCGCTTCGGCATCGCCTCGGCCCTGCTGGCGCTGATCGTTAAGGCGACGGGCGGGCGGTTGGCCCTGACACGCGGACAGCATCTGGCGGCGCTGGGGCAGGGCCTGTTCTCCTTCGCCATCAGCTACGCCTTCGTCTACGCCTCGGAGGAAAAGATCGCCTCGGCCGTCGTGGCGGTGATCTTCGCCGCACTGGCCTTCCTGAACCTGATCCTGTTCCGCGTCGCATCGGGCCAGAAGGCGGCGCGCGCCGCCTGGCTGGGCGCGGGGCTGGGCGTGATCGGCGTCGGCGTCCTGTCGGCGGGCGAGGTGATGGGCGCCGGCCTGGGCGCCCACGCGGTCGCAGGCGTCAGCTTCGCCGTGATCGCCGTCGTCGCCTCCGCCTTCGGCAACTGGTTCGCCTGGAGAGGGCAGCAGGCGGGGTCGCAGGTGCTGCCCTCGACCGCCTGGGCCATGGCCTACGGCACGGGGACGCTGGCGCTTTACGCCCTGGTTACGGGCGTATCCTGGTCAGTGGCTTGGAGTCCGGCCTATGTGATCTCGCTGCTGTATCTGGCGGTGTTCGGCTCGGTCATCGCCTTCGGCCTGTATTTCACCATCGCGCGGGCGAGGGGGTACGCCGTGGCCAGCTACATCTCGGCTCTGACGCCGCCGATCGCCATGCTGGTGTCGGTGATGTTCGAAGGGGCTCGGTTCGGCGTTCTGGCTTTCGCCGGATTGGCGCTGGTGCTGGCCGGGCAGTTGTTTCTGATCCGCGCGCCGAAGCGTTCGGCGGCGGCTTAGGCGTCCGGCTCGTCCAGTTTGTGGCCATCCAGGCGGGCCGCGTCGCGGTCGCGTTCCTTCTGCGTGGTCTCGCGTTCGGCGCGGGTGCGTCCAAAGGTCAGGCGGTTGGCCTCGGCCGTGCGCTTGGCGGCGGCCTTGTCGCGGGCCTTTCGCGCCTTGTTCAGGTTGACGATCTCACCCATCAGACATGACCGTCCGGGCTATCCTTGGCCCAGGCGCGTTTCAGCGCCGGGCGAGCGCCGATGCGCTGGACATAGGCGTCATAAGGCTCGCCCGCAGGCATGGCGGCGCGGAACCACTGCAGCAGGCTGCCGAACAGGATGTCGAGAGCCGAGAAGTCGCCCAGGATGTAGCCGCCCCCCTGGATCGCCGTGCGCCAGCGCCGGTCTAGTTCGGCATAGGCGGCCTTCTGCGTCTCGTTCCAACCGGCGGGCGGACCGGACGTCAGGACCGTCTCCAGCACATTGTTGTAGAGGCCCAGCCACGACAGATATTCCGCCCGGCGCGGATCGGCCGGTCCCGGCGCCAGGCCCGCCTCGGGGTGGCGATCGGTCAGGAACAGGAAGATCAGCACGGATTCGATCAGCACCTGGCCGTCGACTTCGAGCGCCGGGGCCTGCTTCAGCGGATGGGGGTTGGCCGGGTCGGTGCGGCCCTGACCCTCACGCCGCAGAATGTCGACGTAGTGGACGCGATAGTCGGCGCCCAACTCCTCCAAAAGCCACAGAAGGCGGGTCGATCGGGACTGCGGCGCGTGATGAACGATCATCGACATTGTGAACTTCCTCGCCTGGCGTTGCGGTGAACCCTCTAGCGCGCGGGCCGTTCCGGGACGGTCCCCATAGTAACGGAGAGCGTCAATGATAAACGCCTCGATGATCAAGGAACATCAGGAAGTCGTCGGATCGGACGGCGGTCACGTCGGCCGCGTGGACCATGTGATGGGCGACCAGATCGAACTGGCCAAGCTCGATCTGGGTTCAGGCCTCAAACACCACATGATCCCCGTCACCTGGGTCACGCGCGTGGATGAACATGTGCATCTGAACATGACGAAGGACGAGGCCAAGGCGCGCTGGACCGAGAAACACTAAGGCGTCGCCTTACCGCGATTTCACCCGAGGCCCTGCTGCAATCAGCGGGGCCTTTCGCCATATAGAGGGTGTGATTGACGCGAAGGGGCGACAGACTTGATCCGACTGATCCTGAACCTGCTGTGGTTCTTCCTGGGCGGTTTCGCCTCAGGCCTGGCCTGGCTGTTCGGCGGGCTGTTGCTGGCCTTGACGGTCGTGGGGCTGCCCTGGGCGTTTTCGGCATGGCGGATCGCCAGCTATTCCTTCTGGCCGTTCGGGCGTGAGATCGTCTGGCGTGATCCCGACCCGGCTGATCTGGGCGCGGGCTGCCTGGGCGTCGGCCTGAACGTGATCTGGCTGGTGCTGGCGGGCTGGTACATCGCCTTGGCGCATATCCTGATCGCCGTGCCCCAGTTCGTCAGCCTGATCGGCATTCCGTTTGCGTTGAAGAATGTGGAACTGGCTAGGCTGTCGGTCGCACCTGTCGGACGGACCATTCGCGACAAGGGCTGAGCATGAAAAACGCCGGCCGGGGCGCACCCGGCCGGCGTCTTCAACTCTGATGATGAGCGCTGCTTACTGCGGCGAGATCATCTTCTCGGGGCGGACCCACTCGTCGAACTCTTCGTTCGTCAGATAGCCCCCGCCGACGGCTTCCTCGCGCAGGGTGGTGCCGTTCTTGTGCGCCGTCTTGGCGATCTTGGCGCAGGTGTCATAGCCCAGCTTGGCGTTCAGAGCCGTGACCAGCATCAGGCTGTTTTCAAGGCCGTGCTTGATGTTGTCCTCGCGCGGCTCGATACCGACGACGCAGTTGTCGGTGAAGCTGATGGCCGCATCGGCGACCAGGCGGACCGATTGCAGGAAGTTGTAGGCCATCACCGGGTTGTAGACGTTCAGCTCGAAGTGGCCCTGCGAACCGGCGAACGACAGGGCGGCGTTGTTACCGAATACCTGGACGCAGACCTGGGTCAGGGCTTCGCTCTGGGTCGGGTTGACCTTGCCCGGCATGATGGACGAGCCGGGCTCGTTTTCCGGCAGCGACAGTTCGCCCAGACCCGCGCGCGGACCCGAGCCGAGGAAGCGGATGTCGTTGGCGATCTTGAACAGCGACGCGGCGACCGTGTTGATGGCGCCGTGGGTGAAGACCATGGCGTCGTGAGCCGCCAGGGCCTCGAACTTGTTCGGCGCCGTGGTGAAGGGCAGGCCGGTGATGCCTGCGATCTGGGCCGCAACCTTTTCAGCAAAGCCGATCGGCGCGTTCAGGCCGGTGCCGACGGCGGTGCCGCCCTGGGCCAGCTCCATCAGGCGCGGCAGGGTCTGCTCGATGCGCTCGATGCCCATGGCGACCTGGTGGGCGTAGCCGCCGAACTCCTGGCCCAGCGTCAGGGGCGTGGCGTCCTGGGTGTGGGTGCGGCCGATCTTGATGATGTGGGCCCAGGCCTTGGCCTTGGCGTCCAGCGCGGCGTGAAGATGCTTCAGGGCGGGGATCAGGTCGTTGACCACCTGCTCGGCGCAGGCGACGTGCATGGCCGTCGGATAGGTGTCGTTCGACGACTGGCTCATGTTGACGTGGTCGTTGGGGTGGACCGGCTTCTTGGAGCCCATCTCGCCGCCCAGCATTTCGATGGCGCGGTTCGAGATCACCTCATTGGCGTTCATGTTCGACTGGGTGCCCGAACCCGTCTGCCAGACGACCAGCGGGAAGTGGTCGTTCAGCTTGCCTTCGATCACTTCATTGGCGGCGGCGATGATGGCGTCGGCCAGCTTGGCGTCCAGCTTGCCCAGGTCGCGGTTGGTCTCGGCGGCGGCGCGCTTGACGATGCCCAGGGCGCGCACGACCGGCAGGGGCTGCTTTTCCCAGCCGATCTTGAAGTTGCCGAGCGAACGCTGGGCTTGCGCGCCCCAGTAGCGATCAGCGGCGACCTCGATGGGGCCGAAGGTGTCGGTTTCGATACGAACGTTGCTCATGTGCGCGGGACTCGTCTCTCAGGCGTGGCGGGAAGATGCCGGGCGGTGTAGCACGCAGGCGCGGCGGGGCAAGGCGAGCCGCACTTCACGAAAGGCGGACGGCGCGTGGACGGCTGGATCGGAACCGGAAAGGTCAGGGCGCGCGAGCAGGGCGAGGCGGTCGAGATCGCCATCGACGGCCTGACCACCCAGGCCAAATACTACAAGCCGCTGGTCTATGAGTTCATGCGCAAGGAATGGACGTCGCGACCATCGTGGGGCGATTACGTCGTCGAGATCGTGATGGAGCACGTCGGCGACCCGCCGTGGATGGACCTGGACAACCTGGCCAAGGCCCTGCTGGACGCGATCAAGGGCTATCTGTTTCACGACGACAGCCAGGTCGCCCGCCTGCTGGTCGAGCGCCGCGAAGGCGAGCGCGAGCGGATCACCATTCGAGTCTTTCCCCGCAAATAGGGCTACGAAAATAGGGGCCGAGCCGGGCGCGACCCCTATCCTTAAGGTCAGTCTTGAAGGCGGTTCAGCCTGCCGCGTTCGAGATCAGCGTCTGTACGTCTTTCGGCTTGGCGATGTTCGAGCCGGCGGTCTTGTAGGTGGTCAGCTTGCCGCCTTCCCACAGGCCGACTTCCAGCGCCTTGGTCGCCGGGTCGATCAGCAGATAGGCCGCGTTGACGCCGCCCTCATGCTGCTTGTTGCCCGAAGTGAACAGAACGGCGCCGTCCTTTTGCAGCGGCGCTTGGGTCTGCATATTGGTCGTCAGGACGTCGAACTTGTCGCCCAGCAGCGTCTTCAGATCAGCCGTGATCGCGCTGTCTTCCAGAAGCTTGGTCTCGTTGGGATATTTGCCGATCTGGGTGTTCAGGGCGTTCCAGTCAGCAGCGGCGATTTCAGCGGTTGCGGGCGCGGCTTCGGTCGAGGCGGTCGGGGTTTCCGCCGGCGGCGTCGCTTCAGGCTGGCTGCAGGCGGCCAGCGTCAGGGAAACGGCGGCGGCGGACATGAGGGACAGACGCATGGAAGCGACCTCGCTTAGGTAAGGAAGGGGAGGTTACGGCAACGCTTGTCTGCAGCCAAAGGTTGCGTTCTGCTTGACGCAAAGGCGTTATTTCTTGCGGAACTGGTCCAGCGAAACGACCTTCGGACCGTCGTCGTCCGAGGGCGGAGGCGGGGCGGCGTCCGGATCGCGCGCGGGCGGCGACAGGGGCGCGACCTCGGCCTCGACGATTTCAGGCTCGTCAAACTGCAGCAGGAACTGCACGCTGGGGTCGTAGAAACGGACCACGGCGCTGTAGGGCACGGTCAGCACCTTGGGCGCGCCGCCGAACTTCAGCATGACCGAGAAGAGGTCAGGCTCGACCGCCAGATCCCAATACTGGTGTTGCAGCACCACCGTCATCTCATCCGGGTATTTGGCCAGGACGTCCGGCGGGACGCTGACGCCGGCCCCGCGGGTCTTGAAGGTGATGTAGAAGTGGTGGGCGCCGGGGATGCCCTCGGGCTCGGCCGCGCGCTCAAGCGCCAGGCGGATCACGCCGCGCAGGGCGTCCTGGGCGAGTTGCTCATAGTGCATCTCGTCGACAGGGGGAGTTTGATCCGTCATCGGCGCCTCAAGAAAGGGGAACGCGCGACTGTTACCCGCCAAGCGCAGGCGACGGAAGACGCAGAGTCGCCGCCACGGAAGGAATTTCGATTTCGGATGAGTGGGGGGGCTTCTGTTGCCAGGCGCCCCCCGGGCCCCGCCTAAGGATCTGAACCCCTAGGACTTAAGTGTTCGAAATCAACCGAACCGCATTACGCGGCGAGGCGGACTTCTCCAGCGAAGTTATCGTTCGCAGTTAGATAAAGGCCCGATACGGTGGGCCAGGACGAGCGAAAGCAATCCTCTTTACACGTCCGTCGATGCTAGTCGGCCCCATGCTGCCTCCGCCGATAACGCGGGGAAGAAGTTGGTGGAGCCGCCGGGAATCGCACCCGGGTCCGGTCCGCTTATTACAGGCGCGTTTATCGCCATAGCTCGGGCGAACCCGAGCAGGATCAATATAGTATGGGCGACGCGGCCTTCCAAGAGGCTGGCGAAGAAGTTCAGGCGAAACCGGGATGGCGGGGCCAGTCTCGCTGCTGGTTGCGGAACCAGGTCAGCTGACGCTTGGCGTAGTTGCGAGTGGACTGTTTTACGGCGTCGACGGCGTCGCCCAGCGACAGTTCGCCCGACAGATGCGCCGCCAATTCGCGCACGCCGACCGCCTTCATGGCGGGCAGGTCCGGGTCCAGATCGCGGGCGACGAGGGCGCGCACCTCGTCCAGCGCGCCGTGCGCCATCATCAGGTCCACGCGCGCATCGCATGAGGCGTAGAGGCGCTCGCGCGACGGCTCAACGACGAGGGCGTCATAGCCGTCGGGGGGCAGCAGCGGTTGCGTGTCGGCCTTCCAGGCGCTGAGCGCGCGGCCGCTGGCGCGATGCACGCTGAGGGCGCGAACCAGACGCTGCCGATCGCCGGGAAAGACGGCGGCTTCAGCGGCGGGGTCGATTTTAGTTAGGCGGCGGCGGAAGGCGGTTTCGCCTTCAGCGTCGAACTCGGCCTGAACGGCGTCGCGGGTTTCGACCGGCACCGGCGGAATATCGGCCAGCCCCTTGGTCAGGGCGTTGAAATAGAGGCCGGTGCCGCCGACCAGCAGGGCGGGGCGCCCCTCAGCCGCCAGTTCGGCCAGCAGGTCCATGACCGCCCGACTCCAGCGACCGACAGACCATGCGTCGGCGGCGTTGGCCACGCCATACAGACGGTGCGGGATTTCGGTCTCGTCCTCAGCCGAGGGGCGGGCGCTCAGCACCCGCAGGTCGGCGTACAACTGCTGGCTGTCGGCGTTGATGATGACGGCCCCCGTCGCACGCGCGCGTTCCATCGCCAGGCGCGACTTGCCCGAGGCGGTGGGCCCGGCGATCAGGGTGATGTGAGGCTGGGACAAAGGATCAACTCGCGAACGGACGCTTAGGGCGATAGAACGCCCGTCACCGGCCCGGCAAGTCCGTCAGGCCACAAGGAGCTTCTATCGTGACCGATCGCGCCGCCGTTCTCGCCGCCCTCGACGCCGTGATCGACCCGAAGTCGGGCCAGGGGCTGGCGACGGCGGGGCTGGTGCAGGGGCTGGTGGTGGCCGATGGCCGTGCGGGCTTCGTCATGGAAGTTCCGGCTAGCGAAACGGCGCTGTACGCCCCCGTGCGCGATGCGGCCGAGGCGATATTGAAGGCGATGCCGGGCATGGAGCGGGTGTCGGTCGTCCTGACCGCTGAGGCTGTGGCCGCCGCGCCGCGCCGCACCGCAGGCCTGTCGAAAGCCGCGACCGATCAGGGGCGGCCCAAGGCGCCGGTCCCGACGGATCGCCCCGCCCATGTGAAGCGCGTCCTGGCCGTGGCCAGCGGCAAGGGCGGCGTCGGCAAGTCGACGGTTGCGGTCAACCTGGCGGCGGCGTTGGCGGCGCGCGGCCTGTCGGTCGGGGTGTTGGACGCCGATGTCTATGGCCCGTCCTTGCCGACCATGCTGGGCCTGTCGGGCCAGCCCGCCTATGAGGACGGGGCCATGGTCCCGCATACGGCGCACGGCCTGAAAGCCATGTCGGTCGGCCTGCTGACCAGGGCCGAGGACGCCATGATCTGGCGCGGGCCGATGGCGTCGCAGGCCATTACCCAAATGCTGACCCAGACGCGCTGGGGGACGCAAGAGCAGCCGCTGGACGTTCTGGTCATCGACCTGCCGCCCGGCACCGGCGACGTGCAACTGACCCTGATCCAGAAGACGCCGCTGGATGGAGCCGTGATCGTCTCGACGCCTCAGGAAGTAGCCCTGGCTGATGCGCGCCGGGCGCACACTCTGTTCGCAAAGGTCGGCGTGCCGACCCTGGGTCTGATCGAGAACATGAGCGGCGAAGTGTTCGGGACCGGCGGCGCCGAGGCCGAGGCCGCGCGTCTGGATGCGCCCTATCTCGGCGATCTGCCGCTGGACGGAGCGTTGCGCCGCGCGGGCGATGCGGGGCGGCCATTGGTCGTGGCTGAGCCTGATGGCGACATCGCGCGCCGGTTTGACGTCGTGGCGCGCCAGGTCGCCGGGGCCCTGGGACTGGGCCCGGAAGGGGAAAAGGCGCGCGCGTAGTTGGAGACAGGTCGCGCCTGCCGAGTTCTCAGACGGGTTCGACCACCACGGCGGTGCCGTAGGCCAGGACTTCGGTCACGCCGGGCATGATCTCATTGGCGTCGTAGCGCATGGCCAGGATGGCGTTGGCGCCGATCTCCTGCGCATGGGCGATCAGGTCGTCATAGGCTTCCTGCCGCGCCGCCTCGGCCAGTTTGACATAGGCGCCGACCTTGCCGCCGATCATCGACTGCACCCCGCCGATGGCGTCGGAGATGACGTTGCGCGAGCGCACGGTGATGCCGCGCACCACGCCCAGTTGGCGCACGACGCGATGACCGGCCAGGTCATTGGTGGTGGCGACGATCATACGGCTCTCCCTTAGATTCAACGACGGTCCAGAACGGTGAAGGCGAAGGCGTGGTCGTCCTTCTCGCCCGCTTCGTGCGGTTCGAACGCGGTGCGGACGAAGGCGGTTTCGTCGAAGGGCGGGAAGACGGCGTCGCCTGTAGGCTCGGCCTCGACCTCGGTGATGTAAAGACGCTTAGCGCGGGGCAGGGCGGCGGCGAAGACCGCCGTGCCGCCGATGACGCAGACTTCGTCCACGCCGTCCTCCGCCGCCTGTTCGCGTGCGATGGACAGGGCTTCGTCCAGGGTGGCGCAGACCACGGCGCCCTTGGCCAGGCCCGCCTCGGCGTACGATTCATCCTTGGTCAGCACGATGTTCAGGCGGCCGGGCAGGGGTTTCAACGGCAGGCTCTCCCAGGTCTTGCGGCCCATGATGCAGGGCTTCCCCACAGTCACGGCCTTGAAGCGCTGCAGGTCCGAGCGCAGTCGCCAGGGCAGGTCGCCGTCACGACCGATGACGCCGTTCCTGGCGCGGGCGACGACGAGGGCGATGGAAGGAACAGCCAAGCTGATTGTCCGTTTGATGCTGGAACGTCACTTTCAAATGCCCCCGGAGCCCCGCGTGAACAAGTACGCCAAGCCGCTGATCGTCGGATTCATCGTCCTGCTGGCCGTTTCCTTCCTTCTCGGCTTCCTGGGCGGAGCGGTCGGTGCGGACCTGGGCGTGTTGCCGATGATGGCGGGCCTATTTGCAGGCGCCTTCACGGCCTACATCATGGCCAATCTGGCGGGAAACCGGACCGGCGTCGCCGCGTCCGAGGCCGAGCGCGCCAACGTCGCGAGCCTGAAGCCGCCGCCCGGCAAGGCCCTGGTCATCGTCTATCGCGAGGGATTCGTGGCCATGGCCGCGGGCATGAACCTGGCGCTGGACGGCCGGGAGTTCGCCCAAATCAAGGGCGGCAAGTTCACCGCCGTTGCAGTGGATCCGGGCGAACACGAACTGGCCGCCGGCTTTGGCGGGTTGGCTGGTCCTCAGAACAACGCCGCGGTTGTCAGCTTTGTCGCGCGTGAAGGCATGTTCTTCGCCTATCGGGCCACGGTGTCGATGGGCGCGGTCAAGAACAGCGTCGTGCTCGTGCCCGCGCCCGAAGACAGGGACGCACTCAGCGCCAGGCTGGCGCGCATGCCGATGACAGCGCCGGACGGCGCCGCCTCGACCTGATCAGGCGTCCGGCTCGAGCAGTTTCGAGCGGAACAGAAGACCGCCGATCACCGCGCCGATCGCCGGGGCGACGAAGAAGACCCAGACCTGGCTCAGCGCCTGGCCTCCGACCAGCAGGGCGGGGCCGAAGCTGCGAGCCGGGTTGACCGACACGCCCGTCACCTGGATTCCGACGATGTGGATGACGGCCAGGGTGATGCCGATGGCGACCCCGGCGAAGGCCCCGTGTCCCTTGGCCCCGGTTACGCCCAGGATGGCGATCAGGAAGATGGCGGTGGCGACGATCTCGAAGATGAGGGCGGCGTGCAGGCCATACCCGCCCGGCGATCCGGCGTCGAAGCCGTTCTGACCCAGGCTGGCGAAGCCCGTCTTGGCGATCATGCCCAGGATGGCGGCGCCGATGATCGCGCCGATGAACTGGGCGATCCAGTAGACGACCATGTCCTTGGCGCTCATCCGTCCGGCGACGAAGGCGCCCAGGCTGACTGCAGGATTGACGTGGCAGCCCGAGATCGGCCCGATGCCATAGGCCATGGCCACGATGGCGAAGCCGAAGGCCAGGGCGATGCCCAACTGCCCGACGTGATCGAACCCGCCCAGCACGGCGGCCCCACACCCGAAAAGCACCAGAACCAGCGTGCCGACCAGTTCGGCGGCGAACTTCTTGACCATGGAACCCTCCCGTTTCCAGACACCGCCTGATGGCGGATCGCGGGGAGGGTGCGCTCAAACGGCCCAGTTCGCCAGTCGTCGTTACGTGAGTTTACGTGTCAGCCCTCAACCAACTCAACCATTTGCGCTGCATTGCGGCGTTCAGGTCGACGCCGGCGCGGTCGCAGTAGATCAGCAGCATGCCCAGAACATCCGCCGCCTCATCGGCCAGGGCTTGCGGGTCGGCGGCGCCGCGCGCGCGGCTGGTGAGGCGCAGATGCTCGGCAGTCAGCTCGCCCAGCTCTTCCTGCAGCTTCAGCAGGGCCCAATCGCGATCGCGGTCGATGGAATGCTCGCGCGCATAGATGTCGGAGATGCGCAGGACATCCGCTTGAAGATCGGTGAGTTTCAAAGCGTATCTCGTCGCCAGCGACGATCCAGCAAGGCGATGTATGGAGATGGATCCCAAGCGTCGTCGGCATGATTGGGAGGCGCGAGGTAGGTGAAAGCTCGACCCCAGACATGCCGGACGGGTTGCTCGAATACGGGGCGAAGCCTGGCTTCATCGACCCTGCCCGAAAGCAACGCTTCGGCCATGGTGTTGAGGAAACCGAAGACAGCTTTGATCGCCGCCGTCGCCGATCCATCCTCATCTTCCACCATGTGCATGGGAAGCGGGCTTCTGAGCCGCTCGCGGAAGGGGGCAAGGTTTTCGCCAGCCCAGTCGGCGAGAAAGCGGTTGGTCAATCGCTGGATGTCGAGCGTGATGTCGGCGGGAGCCGAAGGCTTCGGCGCGGAATCGACACCGCGCCAGTGTGCTTCGGAGCGACGAATGACGCCAAGGATTTCATGACTGGCGGGTCCGAGGGCGGCGAGCAGTCTTCCGTCTCTGCGATCCGCCGCATAGCGTAATGGCTCCAGCCCCAGAAGATCGCTGGGCAGGTGGAGATTGGGCGCATCGCGCGGCGCTACGATAAAGCAGCGTTCAAGTCCGAGTGCACCGATAAATATTCCCAGCTCAAACAGGACATTGTCGCGAACAATAGCTTTCGTTTCGCCACGAATATCCGCCACGTCGTCCGGGGCGAAGACGAAGACTGCGAAATCGGTTCGAGCGGCTTCGGCAACAAGATCGACCAGCGTCTGACGCATCGGGCGAAACACGCCCTGATCCCAGACTGTTGGGTCAGATTCGTACTCAAGATTGCGTTGCAAGGCATAGGCGACATCCATCGCCTCGCGCGAGGAGCCAATGAACAGCGCGGGTCTGTCCATGTTTTATTTGGACACTTTGGCCGGGATATGCGGATGGGCCGTATAGCCGACGAGTTCAATGTCCTCATAGGCGTATTCAAAAATATCTCGCAGCTGTCGCTTGAGGTTGAGCTCCGGGAAATCCAAGGGCTGGCGAGTCAGTTGAAGGCGAGCCTGTTCAATATGGTTCAGATACAGGTGGGCGTCGCCGAAAGTGTGGACGAAATCGCCCGGCTCCAGCCCCACGACCTTGGCCAGCATGTGTGTCAGCAGGGCGTAGGAGGCGATATTGAACGGCACGCCCAGGAAAAAGTCGGCCGACCGTTGATACAGCTGGCAGCTTAGCTTTCCGTCAGCGACGAAGAACTGGAACAGGCAGTGGCAGGGCGGCAGCGCCATGTCGTCCACATCGGCCGGGTTCCAGGCGCTGACGATGTGGCGGCGGCTGTTGGGGTTGGTCTTCAGGCCGTGCACCAGCTTCTGGATCTGGTCGATGCTCGCGCCGTTCGGGGCGGCCCAGGAGCGCCACTGCTTGCCATAGACGGGGCCGAGGTCGCCGTTCGCGTCGGCCCACTCGTCCCAGATGCTGACGCCGTTGTCCTTCAGCCAGGCGATGTTGGTCTCGCCGCGCAGGAACCACAGCAGTTCGATGAAGATCGACCGCGTATGCAGCTTCTTGGTCGTCAGCAGGGGGAAGCCCTTGGACAGGTCGAAGCGCATCTGGCGGCCGAAAACGCCCAGGGTGCCGGTGCCGGTGCGGTCGTCGCGCCGCACGCCGTTGTCGAGGATGTCCCGCAGCAGATTCAGGTACTGCCACTCGGGATGGTCGGCGGGCGCGACCGCCGTGCGGGCTTCGAGATCGGCGAGGGCGACGGCGGCGTTCATGGCGATAAGGATGCCGCTGATTCGTGCTCGAGGGCAGGCGCCTGATTCGCTTGCTCACAGAAAAGAGAAACGCCCGCCGGTCGAACCAGCGGGCGCCTCTCCCTATGAGCGGCAGGCGATACGCTTAGTGTGCGGGCGTCAGACGCACGTTCTGCACCCAGCCGATGTTGTCGTCGCCGTCCAGAAATTTAGGACAACCAAAAGTGCCTAGATGTCACCCGGAAAAACCGCCTGAAACCAAAAACTCGTCCTCCTGAGGCGTGGTGCTGCGATACAGGCAGGCGTTTCTGTGGGGAAAGCGCCCGAAACGGGCGATGATGTCGCGGTGGATGACGGCGAACTTGTAGGTTTCCGGTTCACGTTCTTCGTCTAGGAGGGTCAGCAACCGTTCCTGATCCTCCAAGGATTCGGCGTGCATCATGGGCATCAGCATGAAGGCGCGTAGTTCCGAGGAGAGCTTGCTGTCATGGCCTCGTCGGATCGCCTCCTTGGCGAATCCGAGGGCCAATGGATCGGTTGCGAACATATGGGCCGTGCCGCGAAAAGCGTTTCGAGGCAGTTGATCCAATAGAATGATCAGAGCGAGCGCCGACTCTGGCGCCTCGATCCAGTGATCCAGTTCACGTCGCGCGGCGGCGTAGTGGGTGTCGCAACAGCGATCAGTGAATGCGCGGTCGAAAGCGGCGTCCTTGGCGAACCATTTATCCGGTCCAGCGTCGGACCAGAAATCCAGCACTTCAGTCGAGGAAAGGAGTCGCGTCATGCTGCAAGCCTAGCAGCAGGGCGTGAAAAGGCACGAGCTGAGCGGTGTCGCCTACATTCACATTTTAAGGAAAGATGGTCGGAGTGATAGGATTCGAACCTACGACCCCCGCGTCCCGAACGCGGTGCTCTACCAGACTGAGCCACACTCCGACTTTCGCAATCACACGTGCCGTGGGCCGCCGCTTGCGTCGAGGAGGGGGCTTATAGCCATGCCGACCGGCCCTCGCAAGCGGGTAAATGAGGCTCCGGAAAAAAGTCTCGGGTCGATGAAATTTCTTTCGTTTTCAGGTGTTGCATCCCCCGGAGCCTTGGCGTAGATGACCGCTCCTCGCCGCGACGCACTGCGGCGGCGGGAACACCGGACCGCTGGGGAATGGTGTAATGGTAACACTACGGTTTTTGGTACCGTCATTCTAGGTTCGAGTCCTAGTTCCCCAGCCATCGGTTTTCGCTGAAGAAATCGCCCTTCGGGGCGTCCCTCCGAACATCATGACCTCAAGCTTCGTGGCGAAGAACAACCGTCGTCGCCGACGGATGGTCGCGGCCTATGAAATCCCCCCGACCGTTTGCGGAATCGAAATAGCGTAGCCGTTCTTATCGCGTTGGCATGCGGCCATGGCCGCTCGATTGGTGAGGATGTGCTCTTGAAGACCTGGTTCGGCGGAATCGCGCAGCAGCGGCCTCTGCAACATGGCGTGACCTGCGCCTGTCATTCTCCCCAGGCGCAAAAACTGCTGGCCCGCATGGAAGCCGGCATGTCGCGGCGCTCCATTCTGGCTGGTGCGGCGGCGGGCTTCGCTGCGGCCGGGCTTGGCGTCGCTTCGCCGGCGTTCGCCCAGGCGTCGGCCAAGCCGCGCCTGCTCGCCAATGTGAGGATCTTCGACGGAGCGAGCGCCCGCCTGATCGAAGGCCGCAACGTCCTCATCGTCGGCGACATGATCCAGGCGCTGGTTCCGGCGGACGAGATTGTCGCGGACGCCGATGTCGTGGATTGCGGCGGACGTATTCTGATGCCGGGCATGATCGACGCCCACTGGCACGCCATGCTGGCGGGCATTTCCCAGATGGCGGCGATGACCGCCGATATTCCCTATCTGCACCTCGTGGCGGCTCAGGAAGCCGAACGCACGGTGATGCGGGGTTTCACGACCGTTCGCGACATGGGCGGCCCCAGCTTTGCGTTGAAGCGGGCGATTGACGAAGGTCGTTTTGCCGGGCCGCGCATCTATCCGTCGGGCTCGATGATCTCCCAGACCTCGGGACATGGCGACTTCCGGATGCGGGCTGATCTGCCCCGGACGTCCCAAAGCACGCTCAGCGTCGCCGAACAGGCTGGAATCGCCGCCATCGCCGACGGCGAGGCCGAGGTGCTGCGCCGTGTGCGCGAACAACTGATGCTCGGCGCCAGCCAGATCAAGATCCACGCAGGCGGCGGCGTCGCCTCGACCTACGATCCGGTCGACGCCCTGCAATATACGGAGGCCGAGATGAAGGCGGCGGTGGCGGCCGCCACCGACTGGGGCGTCTATGTCTGCGCCCACACCTATACGCCGGCAGGCATCCAGCGGGCGGTCGCCAGCGGCGTGAAGTCCATCGAGCATGGACAGATGGCGGACGAGGAGACCGTGCGACGCATGGCGGACGCCGGCGCCTGGTGGAGCATCCAGCCCTTCCTGGCCGATGAGGACGCTAATGTTTACCCCTCGCCTGAGCAGCGCGCCCAACAGCAGACCATCGCTGAGGGCACGGCTCGCGCGGTCGAATGGGGTCGCAAGCACAAGGTCAACATGGCTCTGGGCACGGATATCCTGTTCAGTCCCAAGGGGACGACGACGCAGGGCAAGCAACTGGCCAAGTTCGCGCGCTGGTATGGCGCGGCGGAAGTGCTGCGGATGCTGACGGGCGGCAATGCAGAGATTCTGAGCCTGTCAGGGCCGCGTAATCCCTATCCGGCGAAGTTGGGGCGTATCGAGGCAGGCGCCTACGCCGACCTTCTGGTGGTCGAGGGCAATCCGTTGACGGACATCTCGGTGATCGCGGACCCCGACCGCACGATGAAGCTGATCATGAAGGCCGGGCACGTCCACAAGAACACGCTTTAAGGATCAGGGGCGGCGACGGGGCATGATCCTATGTCTCGCCGCCGACCGCCTGACGTCGTCAGGTCAGGCGATCTTCCACGATCCGCGCGAAGATCGATGACGCGACCGGCAGGACGGCGTCGTTGAAGTCATAAACGGTTTGATGGACCATTGGTCCGCCCTGGCCAAAGAACATGTAAGCCCCGGGCGCGTGCTGCAGCATATAGGCGAAGTCGTCGGTGAAGGGGTAGGGTTTCAAGTCGCGCAGCACCTTGTCCGCGCCCAACACGGAGGCGCAGGCGTCGGCGGCGAGGGCGGCTTGGTCCGGAGCGTTGATGCAGGGCGGCACGCCTGCGATTTCGGTCATGGTGATGGTGCAGCCGGTCATCCGGCTGACGCCGTCGCAGATGGCCTGAAGCTGGTTCCACATGGTTTCGATCACCTCGGGCGAGGTGGCGCGCAGGGTGCCCGCCAGGCTGGCCTCGTGCGGCACGACGTTGTGCGAGGCGCCGGCCTGCAGCTTGGTGACGGTGAACAGGGCCGGTTCCATCGGATCGACGTGACGACCGATGATGGACGAGATTTCCGAGGCGACGCGGACGGCGGCCTGTAGGGGATCCTTGGTCTTGTGCGGGGCGGCGCCGTGGCCGCCGACGCCCTGAATGTCGATGTCCCAGATCTTGTAGCCGTTCAAGGTCGCGCCTGGACGCACCGCCGCCTCTCCGAACGGCAGCAGGGGCATGTTGTGATAGGCGTAGATTTCGTCGCACGGATAGCGGTCGAACAGGCCGTCGTCGATCATGGCCTTGGCGCCCAGGCCGTTCTCCTCGGCGGGCTGGAAGATCAGGACCACGCGCCCGCGCGAGGGCGGATTGGCCGCCAGGTGGCGGGCGACGCCCAGCAGGGTCGCCGTGTGGCCGTCGTGGCCGCAGGCGTGCGAGACGCCGGGTTTGGTCGAGGCGTGCTCGGCGCCGCTGTCGTCGTTCATGGGCAGGGCGTCCATGTCGGCGCGCAGGCCGATGGACGGGCCGGGCTCTCGTCCCTGAACCACCGCCACAACACCCGCGCCGCCGATGCCGCCTTCAGGCGACAGACCCATGTCCTTGAGGGCGTCGAAGACGATCTTCGCCGTGCGGCTTTCCTCGCCCGACAGCTCGGGGTGGGCGTGGAAATCCCGACGCCAGGCGGTCATGTCCGAGGCGAGGGCGGCGAGGGCGGGCAGGGGCTTCATAGGTCTCAGGCATCCGGCGAAAAAGACGACGTCCTGACCCTTAGCACCCCCGCGCTGTCGGGGACATGGCGGCCCCGGTCGCGGGTCAGGCGGCGTCGTCTCGTCCGATGGCGGCCGGATCGTAGTTCAGGATCGGCGCCAGCCAGCGCTCGGCCGTCTGCACGTCCCAGCCCTTGCGGGCGGCGTAGTCCTCGACCTGGTCGCGATCGATCTTGCCGACGCCGAAGTAGTGGCTGCCCGGATGGCCGAAGTAGAGGCCGCTGACCGAGGCGGGCGGGGTCATGGCGAAGGATTCCGTCAGCTCCATCCCGGCGTTGGCGCCTGCGTCCAGCAGACGGAACAGGGTCGCCTTCTCCGTGTGGTCGGGCTGGGCCGGATAGCCGGGGGCGGGGCGGATGCCCTGATATTTCTCTTCGATGAGATCCTGCACCGAGGTCTGTTCGTCGGGAACATAGCCCCACAGCTGGGTGCGCACTTCCTTGTGCAGCCGCTCGGCGAAGGCCTCGGCCAGACGGTCGGCCAGGGCCGTGGCCATGATGGCGGAATAGTCGTCGCCCGCCGCCTTGAACTCGGCCGCCTTTTCCAGCTCGCCATGACCGGCGGTGACGGCGAAGGCGCCCAGATAATCGGCGCCGTTCTCGGCGACGAAGTCGGACAGGCACAGGTTCGGCTTGCCGTTGGACTTCTTGATCTGCTGACGCAGGCCGTGGAAGCGGGCGGCTTCCTCGGTGCGGGTTTCGTCGGTCCAGACGATCACGTCGTCGTCGCGGGCGTTGGCGGGCCAGAAGCCGACGACGCCCTTGGCCGTGAACCACTTCTCTTCGACGATGCGCTTCAGCATGGCCTGCGCGTCGCGGAACAGATCCTGCGCCGCCTCGCCGACGATCTCGTCTTCCAGGATCAGCGGATAGCGCCCGATCAACTCCCAACTGGCGAAGAAGGGCGTCCAGTCGATGTGGTCGGCCAGATCCTGAAGATCCCACGCCTCATAGGCCCGCACGCCGAGGAAGGAGGGCGCCGGGGCCGGGCGTTGCGCCTCATCGGGTCGCCAGCGGTTGTCGCGCGCCTGTCCGATGGTGGCGCGGGCCTTCACCTCCTGGCCGCGGGCGTATTGCTCGCGGATACGGATGTATTCGTCGCGGGTGGCCGCCTCGTTCTTGGCCCTGTCGGTCGGGGACAGCAGGCCGGACACCACGCCGACGGCGCGGCTGGCGTCGATGACATAGGTGGTCGAGCCCTTGTGATACTTCGGCTCGATCTTCACCGCCGTATGGGTGCGGCTGGTCGTGGCGCCCCCGATCAGCAGGGGAATGTCGAAGCCGCGCCGCTCCATTTCGGCGGCGACGAAGGTCATTTCATCCAGCGACGGCGTGATCAGGCCCGACAGGCCGACGATGTCGACCTTGTGCTCGATGGCGGCGTCCAGAATGCGGTCGGCCGGGACCATGACGCCCAGATCGACGACCTCGTAGTTGTTGCACTGAAGCACGACGCCGACGATGTTCTTGCCGATGTCGTGGACGTCGCCCTTGACCGTGGCCATCAGGATCTTGCCCGCGGCCTGACGCTCCTGACCGGCCTTTTCGGCCTCCATGAAGGGTTCGAGGTGGGCCACCGCCTGCTTCATCACCCGCGCCGACTTCACCACCTGCGGCAGGAACATCCGGCCCGAGCCGAACAGGTCGCCGACCACGTTCATGCCGTCCATCAGGGGGCCTTCGATGACGTGCAGCGGGCGTTCGGACGCCTGACGGGCTTCCTCCGTATCTTCGACGATATAGTCGGTGATGCCGTGGACGAGAGCGTGTTCGATGCGCTTGGCGACCGTGGCGTCGCGCCATTTCAGGTCCACGACCTTGGCCGCGCCCTTCTCGCCCTTATAGCGGGGCGCCATGTCGACCAGACGCTCGGTGTTGGGCACATTCGTCCGCTGCGGCCGGTTCAGGATCACGTCCTCGACGGCTTCGCGCAGTTCGGCGTCGATGTCGTCATAGACGGGCAGGTCGCCCGCATTGACGATGCCCATGTCCAGACCGGCGTTGATGGCGTGGTACAGGAAGACGCTGTGGATCGCCCGGCGCACCGGCTCATTGCCGCGGAAGCTGAACGATACGTTCGACACCCCGCCCGAGACGCGGGCGTGGGGCAGGGTGGTCTTGATGACCTTGACCGCCTCGATGAAGTCGACGGCGTAGTTGTCGTGCTCCTCAATCCCCGTCGCCACGGCGAAGATGTTGGGGTCGAAGATGATGTCTTCGGGCGGGAAGCCGACCTCATTGACCAGAATGTCGTAGGCGCGGGTGCAGATCTCGATCTTGCGTGCGGCGGTGTCGGCCTGACCCACCTCGTCAAAGGCCATGACCACCACGGCGGCGCCGTAGCGCAGGCACTGGATCGCGTGGTGGCGGAAGGCGTCTTCGCCCTCCTTCATCGAGATTGAGTTGACGATTGGCTTGCCCTGAACGCACTTCAGGCCCGCCTCGATCACCTCCCATTTGGAGCTGTCGATCATGATCGGCACGCGGGCGATGTCGGGCTCGGCTGCGATCAGGTTCAGGAAGGTGCGCATGGCGGCGGGGCCGTCCAGCAGGCCCTCGTCCATGTTGACGTCGATGACCTGGGCGCCCGCCTCGACCTGCTGGCGCGCGACCGACAGGGCGGCCGTATAGTCGCCCGCAATGATCAGTTTCTTGAACTTGGCCGAGCCGGTGACATTGGTCCGCTCGCCGACGTTGATGAAGACAGGGCGCATCACGACACCAGCTCAAACGGTTCCAGACCCGACAGGCGCAGAGCGACCGGCCGCTCCGGCACGGCGCGCGGGGTCACGTCCGCGACCTCCTCAGCAACGTGGCGGATGTGGTCGGGGGTGGTGCCGCAGCAGCCGCCGACGATGTTGACCAGTCCCGACTGCGCCCATTCCTCGAGGAAGTGAGCCGTCTCGTGCGGCTGTTCGTCATACTGGCCCATGGCGTTGGGCAGGCCCGCGTTGGGATAGGCGCTGACCAGGGTGTCGGCGACGCGGCTCAGTTCGGCGATGTGCGGGCGCATAAGCTCGGCGCCCAGGGCGCAGTTGAAACCGACGGCGAAGGGTCTGGCGTGGCGGATCGAGTTCCAAAAGGCCTCGGCCGTCTGGCCGCTGAGGGTGCGGCCCGAACGGTCGGTGATGGTGCCCGAGATCCACAGGGGCAGGGGCTCCAGCCCCTCGTCCTCCAGATCCTTGATCGCCTTGATCGCGGCCTTGCAGTTCAGGGTGTCGAACACCGTCTCGATCAGGAAGATGTCGACCCCGCCGCGGTGCAGGGCGCGCGCCTGCTGCTTATAGGCCTCATAGACCTCGTCATAGGTGACGGCGCGATAGCCGGGGTCGTTGACGTCGGGGCTCAGCGACAGGGTGCGGTTTGTCGGGCCGATGGCGCCGGCGACGAAGCGGGGCTTGTGCGGCTCCTTTTCCGTCCAGCGGTCGGCGACCTCGCGCGCGATACGGGCGCCTTCATAGTTCAGGTCGTAAACCGCGTCTTCCAGACCGTAATCGGCCTGGGCGATGGTGGTCGAGGAGAAGGTGTTGGTCTCCGAAATATCGGCCCCGGCGGCGTAATAGACATCGTGCAGATCGGCGACGATATCGGGCCGCGTCAGGATCAACAGGTCGTTGTTGCCCTTCTGCGGATGCTTGTGGTCGCGGAAGCGTTCGCCGCGGAAGTCTTCTTCCGTCAGGTCGCGGCGCTGGATCATCACGCCCCAGCTGCCGTCCAGCACCAGAATGCGCTCCTTCGCCGCCGCGTGCAGGGCGGCGATGCGTTCGGCGCGGGTCAGGGGAGAAGTCATTTACGCAACAGCCTTGGTTTCACGCACGCCCAGCACCCGGCAGATCGCATAGACCAGCTCGGCGCGGTTCAGGGTGTAGAAGTGGAAGTCCGAAAAGCCTTCTTCCTGCAGACGGGCGCAGGTCTCGGCGGCGATGGAGGCGGCCAGCAGCTTGCGTGTCTCCGGGTCGTCGTCCAGCCCGTCGAAATGCCCCGCAAGCCAGTCGGGCAGGGCCGCGCCGCACGCCGCCGTCATCCGCTTCAGCCCGGCGAAGTTGGACACCGGCATGACGCCGGGGATCAGGGGGATGGTCACGCCCGCCGCCCGCACCCGGTCGCGGAAGCGCAGGAAGGCCTCGATGTCGAAGAAGAACTGCGTCACGGCGCGCGTGGCGCCCGCGTCGACCTTGGCCTTCAACACCTCGATGTCGTGGTCGATCGACGGGCTTTCCGGGTGCTTTTCAGGATAGGCGCCGACCGTGACCTCGAACCCGCCGATGCGGCTGAGGGCGGCGGTCAGTTCGGTGGCGTTGGCGTAGCCGTCGGTGCGCGGCGTATAGGCGCCGCCGATGCCTGCCGCGCCAGGCGGGTCGCCGCGCAGGGCGACGATGTGATCGACGCCGATGGCCTTATAGCCTTCGATGACCTCATCGACTTCGGCGCGGCTGGCCTCGACGCAGGTCAGGTGGGCGGCGGGGCGCAGGGTCGTCTCGCTGATGATGCGCTGGACGGTGCGGTGGGTCCGCTCGCGCGTCGAGCCGCCCGCGCCGTAGGTGACGGAGACGAATGCCGGGTTCAGCGGCTCCAGCCGCCGGATCGCCGCCCACAGATTGGCCTCGGCCGCGTCGGTCTTGGGCGGAAAGAACTCGAAGGAGACATTGACGGCGTTGCGGTTGGAGCCGGCGCGGGCCACCGGCCCCAGCGGCGACAGCAGCAGGGCGCGGGCTTCAGCGAGAGAGGAGGGGGCCATCAGGCGGTCTTTCGGGCAGGGCTTGCGGCGCGTTCGCCGGTCCAGATGTGAACGGTCAGGCCCTCGGTGTCGGGCGGCAGGGCGATGGGCGCCGAGGGCGTCAGGCCCGCCTTGGTCAGCCATTCGCGGATTTCGGCGTCGGCGAAACCCAGACGGCGGTGTTGATGCGCCTCGCGCAGGTGCTCGAACTTGTGGGGCGCGAAGTCGACGATCAGCAGCTTGCCGCCCGGCATGACCAGACGCGCGGCCTCGGCCACGGCGGCGGCCGGATCGGCGAGGTAGTGCAGCACCTGGTGGACGATCACCAGATCGGCGCTTTCGTGCGGCAGGCGGGTCGAGAAGATGTCGCCGTGGCGCAGCTCGACCTTGTCCAGCCCGGCCTTGGAGACATTGGCGCGGGCGATGTTCAGCATGTTCTGCGACAGGTCGAGGCCGACCGACATCTTCGCCTGCTTGCCGAACAGGGTCAGCATCCGGCCCGAGCCGGTGCCCAGATCGACCACGCGCTCGAATGGGCCGGACCCGGCCGCGCGTGCGACCGCCGCCTCGACCGCGCTTTCGCAGACATAGAGGCTGCGCATCTGGTCCCACTGGGGCGCGATCTGCTCGAAATAGCGGGCGGCGTCGATGGCGCGCTCCTTGCGCACCTCGTCCAGACGGCGATGGTCGGCCTCGCCCTCGCCGTCGTCCAGCAGGTCCAGGACGGTGTCGATCAGACGCCGCGACAGGGCGTCGTGCGACAGGCGATAGAAGACGCGCGCGCCGTCGGGGAATCGCTCGATCAGACCGGCGTCGGCCATCAGCTTCAGATGGCGCGAGACGCGCGGTTGGCTCTGGTCCAGAACACGCGACAGCTCCATCACCGACAGCTCTTCCGCGGCCAGCAGGGACAGGACGCGCAGGCGGGTCGGTTCGCCGGCGGCGCGCAGGGCTTCAACGGTCTGGTCAGCGGTTAGTGTCATGGAGCGTATAAAGATATCCTTATACGCTTATGCAAGCAAAATCTGGTCGCGTGCGTCTTCTATCCGCGTAATGCAGGCACGGATCATTCTTTTCGTGTCTGGAATAGGGGGCGAGACGGCCCCGAGGGACGGAATTTCAGTCTGCGACAGGCGTCTTCAGCGGCTCGTCCGCAAAGTGGGCCGAGAGATTCTGCAGAAGCAGCATCAGCATGCCCTGCACCGCTTCGGTCGTGGCGCCGCCAGTGTGGGGCGTCAGGACGGTGTTGGGCACGCCCGCCCAACGCGCGGCCTCGGTCGGCTCCTCTGCGAAGACGTCGAGCGCTGCGCCGCCCAGACGACCGTCCTTGAGAGCGATGATGACGGCGTCCTCGTCCACCAATTGTCCGCGCGCGACGTTGACCAGTAGGCCCGACGGTCCAAGCGCCTCGATCACTTCGGCCGAGATCAGGCCCCGGTTGCTCGCATCGGCCCGGCAAGTCACGACGAGGATGTCGGAACCGCGCGCCAGATCGATCAGGCTGTCGGCGCGAGACCAGGCGGCCTCCTTTTCTCGCGGGGCCCACCAATGGACCTCCATCCGCATGACTTCGGCGCGTCTCGCTACGGCCTCGCCGATACGGCCCAGGCCGATTATTCCCAGTCTCTGATCGCTCAGGGAGGTGGTGATGCTGCGGCTGGACAGGCTCCACTCGCCCGCGCGGATGGTGCGGTCGCCCTCGGCGATCTGGCGGCGAGCGGCCAGGATTAGGCCGATGGCGTGGTCGGCCACGTCTTCGTGGTTCACGCCGGGGGCATGGGTGACGGGCAGGCCGCGCGCGCGGCACCATTCGACATCGATGCCGTCATAGCCCGCCGTGAAGCAGGCGATCAGCGACAGATTGGGCAGGCGTTCGATCAGGCTCTTGTCCAGTTCGAACTCGCCCGCGACGATCAGAGCGCGGATATCATGGGCGGCCTCGATCGGCGGGCCTTCCCAGAAGCGATAGACGTCGTAGGCGCCTTCCAGGAAGGCGCTCAGCGGGGCCAGATGCCGCTGCATGATCAGGACGGCGGGACGCTGGGTCATGGGGACAGACTATCCCGCTTTCGTCGGAGCGCCAGCCTTCTCATTCACCGCTCATCCCGGCGGACGCCGGGATGAACGGGAGAGGGGGCATAGAAAAATGGCCCCCCGATTGTTCGGAGGGCCGCTTGTCAATCTGTCAGCTGGATCAGCGACCGAACTTTTGGTGCTGGATGCGCTTCGGAATGATGCTGTCCGCGCCCAGGCGGCGCATCTTGTCCTGTTCGTAGGCTTCGAAGTTGCCCTCGAACCATTCCACGTGTCCGTCGCCTTCGAAGGCGAGGATGTGGGTGGCCAGACGGTCCAGGAACCAGCGGTCGTGGCTGATGACCACGGCGCAGCCGGCGAACTCTTCCAGCGCCTCTTCGAGGTTCTGCAGGGTTTCGATGTCCAGGTCGTTGGTCGGTTCGTCGAGCAGGATCAGGTTGCCGCCGGTGGCCAGGGTCTTGGCTAGGTGGACGCGGTTACGCTCACCGCCCGACAATTGGCCGACCTTCTTCTGCTGGTCGCCGCCCTTGAAGTTGAAGCTGCCGACATAGGCGCGGGTGTTAATCTCGCGCTTGCCGACCATCATGACGTCGGTGCCGCCCGAGATGGCCTGCCAGATGGTGTCGTCCGGCTTCAGATCGTCGCGCGACTGGTCGACATAGGCCAGCTTGACGGTCTCGCCGACCTTGATCGTGCCGCCGTCGGGCGTTTCTTGGCCGGTGATCAGCTTGAACATGGTCGACTTGCCGGCTCCGTTCGGGCCGATCACGCCGACGATGCCGTTGGGCGGCAGCTTGAAGGTCAGGTTATCGAACAGAACCTTGTCGCCGTAGGACTTCTTCAGGCCGTCGACTTCCAGCACGACGTTGCCCAGGCGCGGGCCGGGCGGGATCTGGATGACGGCGAAGGATTGGGCCTGACGCGAATTTTCCTGCTCGGCGACCATCTTCTCATAGGCGGCCAGACGGGCCTTGGACTTGGCCTGACGGGCCTTGGCGCCCGAGCGGACCCATTCCAGTTCGCGGGTGAGGGCGCGCTGACGGGCTTCGGATTCCGACTGTTCCTGCACGACGCGCTTCTGCTTGGCTTCCAGCCACGAGGAATAGTTGCCCTCGTGCGGGTGGCCCTTGCCGCGGTCCAGCTCCAGCGTCCACTTCGTCACCTGATCCAGGAAGTAGCGGTCGTGGGTCACCAGGATGACGCAGCCGGGGAAGTTCTCCAGGTGGTGCTGCAGCCAGGCGACGGATTCGGCGTCCAGGTGGTTGGTCGGTTCGTCCATCAGCAGCATGTCGGGCTTCGACAGCAGCAGGCGGGCCAGCGCCACGCGGCGCTTTTCACCACCGGACAGGTTGGTGACTTCCCAGTCGTCGGGCGGGCAGCGCAGGGCGCCCATGGCCTGATCGATGCGGCTGTCGATGTCCCAGACGTCGCCGGCGTCGATCTTCTCCTGGAGGGCGGTCATCTCCTCCATCAGTTCGTCGGTGTAGTTTTCGCCCAGTTCGGCGGCGACTTCGTTGAAGCGGTTGACCCACTGCTTCTCTTCGCACCAGGCCTCGACGTTCTGGCGCACGTTCAGCGCCGGATCGAGGTGGGGCTCCTGCTCCAGATAGCCGCGCTTGACGCCGTCGGCGGCGCGGGCCTCGCCCTGGAACTCGCTGTCCAGACCGGCCATGATCTTCAGCAGGGTGGATTTACCCGAGCCGTTGACCCCGACGACGCCGATCTTGGCGTCGTTGTAGAAGCTCAGCCAGATGTTCTCGAAGATCTTTTTGCCGCCGGGGAAGGTCTTGGTCAGACCCTGCATCTGGAAGATATATTGCTGCGCCATGCGTCGCGTCACGCCCTTGATTCAGTGCGGATGGGGAAGTTGACGGGGGATGTAGCGATCCCGACGCCTTTGGGCAAATCTTCGGATAGGCGCGCGGCTTTTCGGAGGCGGTCTCAGCGGGCGGGAAGCACGGCCTCTAGAGCGCGCGTGAATCCGACGGGGGCGACGGTCAGGTGGTCCTCGTCCTCCAGCACCACGGAGCTGACTTTCAGGCCGGGATAGCCGCGCGATTCCAGGTTGCGGTGCAGCGTCTGCATGTCGCCGACCATGTCGGCTTCGCTGTTGCGGCGCGTCGGGCCGGGCTTCTCATGACCGCCCACATACATGAAGACCTGGGCGTTCAGATCGCGATGCTTGCGGGCGTAGTCGGCCTCGACCCCCATCATATAACCCTTGTCGTACCAGAGCGAGGGACTGCCCAGGACGTAGGACTGGAACATCGCCGGGTCGCTGAACAGGATCTGGGCGCCCAGCAAGCCGCCGTAGGAGTGGCCCAGCAGGACGCGGTGCGCCGGATCGGCGCGGAACGTTTTCTCGATGAAGGGCAGGGCCTGGGTCTTCAGATAGGTCTGATAGGCCGCGCCGCCGCCATGCACGGCGGCGCCTGAGCTGCGCGGGCCGTTGGGCGTCGGCGTGTAGTCGCGGCGGCGGCTGTCGGCGCCCTTGTCGCCGTCGGCGTAGGACAGGCCGACCAGGATGAACTCCTGCACGACCGGTCCTTCCAGATTCACCCGCCTGGCGATCTGGCGGATGATGGGGAAGGCGTAGTCCGCGTCGGTGACATAGAGCGTGGGATAGCGGCGGCCGGGGTTGGCTTCATAGCCGGCGGGCAGGCTGACGAAGACCTGATAGTTCCGCCCGGACACGGGGTCGGGCACACTCCATACCTGGGTGCCCGTCAGGACATAGGGCGCGCCTTCGGTCGCGACGGCGGGATCAGGGGCAGGGGCCGTTCGCGCATCCGCCTTTTCGCCGCATGCGCCCAGAAGCAGGGCGCCTGTCGTGAACATGGCGATCGCCGCCGCCGCGCTGAAAACCCGCATCCATTCCCTCCAAAGCTTCGCCGTTGACGCAAGGTTCGGGGCAAATGCGGCGAGGGAAGGGCGAACCGGGCGTCAGGCGTAGTTGAAGCTGATCGAGATGCGTTGTTCGGCGGCGCGGTTGGCGGGCACTTCGTGACGCAGCCAGCTTTCCCACATCAGCACCGTGCCGGGCGCGGGCTTCAGATAGACGAAGGGCTGCTCGGCCTCGGCGGCGGCGGCGGTCAGGCCGGGGCGGGCCATCATCATGACCAGGCGCGGGTCTTCGATCTTCAGCGAAGAGGCGCCGTCGGGCACGTGGATGTAGATGGTGCCGGACAGAACCGCATGCGGGTGGATGTGGCCGGTGTGACCTCCGCCGGGCATCAGGACATTGACCCACAGATTGTCGAGCCGCAGCTTCTTGGCCAGGTCGAAATGCAGACTCTCGGCGAAGCTCGCAGCGTGCTTGTCCAGCAGCTTCTTCAGCTCGGCGAACTCGGGGAACCGCTGCGGCAGGTCGTTGATCGAGCCGTAGGAGGTGTAGCCCGGATAGTGGTTGGCCCGGCACCACTCGATCCCGGCCTTGTCCTCCTCGGCCATGACCAGGCAGAGGTCCAGTAGTTCTTCATGCAAATCGCTCCAGCCGCGCCCAGCACTGACAAAAGCTTCATAGACTTGGGTCGGGAACAGCGAGCGAAGGGCCATGACTGGCGATTACCGCGTCTGGATTCCTGCGAGAAGATGAAAACGCCTGGGCTGTGAGCGAGCGATGTTGCAAGGGGCGGGGCGGTTTGAGCGGCAATGATCGGGTATTTTGATACCGTTCATGAAAAATGATTATATATCAATTAGATAGGTTATTATTAGCATCAACACTGGCATTGACCTCTGATCAGGGAACCTCTATCAGCACGGCCTCCGCTCAATCCGTCCGGATCGAGCCGCGTTTTTCGTCTTCCAGGACCCTCATCATGCTGAAGAGCACTACGGCTTCGCTGAAGCCGGCCGAGGTCGAGAAGAAGTGGATCCACATCGACGCCGAAGGCGTCGTCGTGGGCCGCCTCGCGACCTTCATCGCCAACCGCCTGCGCGGCAAGCACCTGCCGACCTACACCCCGCACGTTGACTGCGGCGACTACGTCGTCGTCACCAACGTCGACAAGGTGGTGTTCACCGGCAAGAAGACCACCGACAAGGTCTACTATCGCCACACCGGCCACCCCGGCGGCATCAAGGAAACCACCCCGGAGAAGGTTCTGGGCGGTCGTTTCCCCGAGCGCGTCCTCGAAAAGGCCGTTGAGCGCATGCTGCCCAAGGAGTCGCCGCTGGCTCGCAAGCAGATGACCCACCTGCGCCTGTTCGCCGGCGCGGCTCACGAACACGAAGCCCAACAGCCCACGACCATCGACTTCAAGTCGATGTCGTCCAAGAACACCCGGAGCGCCTGAGCATGACCGACGTGACTCAAGACACCGCCGCCGGCTTTGACGCCCTGAAGGGCCTGGGCACCGCTGCTGCCGAGGAAATCGTCCGCGAGCCGAAGATCGACGCCCTGGGCCGTTCGTACTCGACCGGCAAGCGCAAGAACGCCATCGCCCGCGTGTGGGTGAAGCGCGGCACCGGCAAGATCACCGTCAACGGCAAGGACGTGGCCGCCTACTTCGCCCGTCCGGTGCTGCAGATGATGGTCGCCCAGCCGCTGACCGTTTCGGACCGCGCCACGCAGTACGACGTGATCTGCACCGTCGAAGGTTCGGGCCTGTCGGGCCAGGCCGGCGCCATCCGCCACGGCCTGTCGCACGCCCTGACCCACTACGAGCCGGAACTGCGCAAGGTTCTGAAGCCGCACGGCTTCCTGACCCGCGACAGCCGCGTCGTCGAGCGTAAGAAGTACGGCCGCGCCAAGGCTCGCCGCAGCTTCCAGTTCTCGAAGCGCTAAGTCGGTCGCGAACCCGCGACTGGGAATACAAGGGCGCTTCGAGGCAACTCGAAGCGCCTTTTCTTTTGTCCTTCTCCCCTTGTGGGAGAAGGTGGCGGCCGAAGGCCGACGGATGAGGGGTTTCGCTTCGCCGAGATCCCTCGCCTGAAGATCGCCAGAATGTCGTTTCAATGCGACCCCTCATCCGACCCGCTGTGCGGGCCACCTTCTCCCACAAGGGGAGAAGGGCAGGAGATGCGAATGACCCACACTATCTTCATCGACGGCGAGGCCGGAACCACGGGGCTGGAAATTCGCGAGCGTCTGGAGGCGCGCGGCGATCTGGAGCTGATGCTGCTGGGCGACCGCCGACGCGATGTCGAGGCGCGGCGCGAGGCGCTGAACAGCGCCGATGCGGTCATCCTGTGCCTGCCGGACGATGCGGCTAAGGAAGCCGTGTCAATGATCGAGAATCCGGCGGTGCGGGTCATCGACGCCTCGACCGCCTATCGTGTGGCGGACGGCTGGACCTATGGCTTCGCCGAGATGGATACGGGCCAGCGTGCGGCCATCGCCGCCTCGACGCGGGTGTCGAACCCCGGCTGCTATCCGACCGGCTTCATCGGCCTGATGCGGCCGCTGGTGAAGGCGGGGCTGGTCCCGGCCGACTGGCCCGTCACGATCAATGCGGTGTCCGGCTATTCCGGCGGCGGCAAGGCCATGATAGCCGAGTTCGAGGCCGAAGGGGCTGCGACCGCCTTCCGCGCCTATGGCCTGACGTTGAAGCACAAGCATGTGCCGGAAATGACGAAGCACGCGGGGCTGTCGCGCCCGGTGCTGTTCTCGCCCGCCGTGGGGAACTATCGTCAGGGGATGCTGGTCGAGGTGCCGTTGCACCTATCGGCCCTGCCCGAGACGCCCTCGGTCGAGCGGCTGCACGGCGCCCTGGTCGAGGCCTATGAGGGCCAGCATTTCGTCGAGGTCGCCGAAATCGACGAGACCGAGGCCATGACCGGCATCGAGCCCGAGGGCCTGAACGGCACCAACCGGATGCGCCTGCACGTCTTCGGCGACCGCGGGGGTGAACAGGCGCGTCTGGTCGCCCTGCTGGACAATCTGGGCAAGGGCGCCTCGGGCGCGGCGGTCCAGAACCTCAACATCATGCTGGGTCTGGACGAGGCGACCGGCCTCAGCTGACGCCTTATTCTGCCGTCATTCTCGGGCTTGCCCCGAGAATCCAGACATGCCGAGGTCAAGGATGAGCCTCTGCATTCCACGTCGAGGGTCTGGATCCCCGGCACAGGGCCGGGGATGACGGTAGGGCGCTATTGAGCCCGCGACGCCTTGATCGCTGACTCCACCGTTCCGGCGAAGAAGACGGCGGCGATGATGATCAGCAGTCCGTAATCGTGGCCGGGGAAGATCAGAGGCACGCCTGCCGCCAGGATGATCAGCGCGGGAAACAGGCTGGCCCAGACGGCGGTCGATGCAGCCTGCGGATGGATCATCGGCGGGCGCACCCAACCCATTTTCCGGCGCATGACGGCGTTCATGGGCACGAAAGCGACCGGCACGATCAGCGCGATCATCACGTATTTCACCAACTGTCCCGGCGCGCCGAACAGGGTTGCGGTGGCGATCAGCAGGATCAGGGGAAAGGCCGTGGCGATCGCCAGCAGCAGGTTGGGCTCGATACGCTTCAAGACTTTACTTTCACATAGGCGCCGGGCGCCGGTTCGATAGGCTTCAACGCCCCGGCCTTGGGATCGCGCGCGGCGATCTTCTCGCCGGACTTCGCGCCCAGCCAGTCGGCCCAGTGCGTCCACCAGCTGCCGGGATGCTGTTGCGCCTCCGCTTGCCATTCCTGAAGCGTTTCGGGAAGGGCGGCGTTGACCCAGTGCTGATACTTCTCGGCTGAGGGCGGGTTGATGACCCCGGCGATGTGGCCCGATCCGGCCAGCGTATAGGTCACGGGCCCGCCGAACAGCCGCGCCGAGCGATAGACTGAGTTCATCGGCGCGATGTGGTCCTCGCGGCTGGCCTGGAAATAGAGGGGGATGCGGACCTTCGACAGATCGATGCGCTCGCCGTCGATCTCCAGCTCGCCCTTGGCCAGGGCGTTCTGGCCGTACATCAGGCGCAGGTATTGCAGGTGCAGCCGCTTGGGCATCCTCGTCTGGTCGGCGTTCCACGCCAGCAGATCGAAGGCGGGCGGCGCCTTGCCCATCAGATAGTTGGACACGAAGAAGGACCAGATCAGGTCATTGGCCCGCAGGGCGTTGAAGGTGTCGGCCATCGCCGTGCCGGGCAGGACGCCGCCCGCCTCGTCCATCAGCCGCTCGATCTCGGCCAGCCAGTGCTCGTCGGTGAACAGCAACAGGTCGCCCGCCTCGGCGAAGTCGTGCTGGGCGGCGAAGAAGGTGGCCGAGGCGACGCGATCATCGCCCTTGGCCGCCATGTGCGCCAGGCTGGCGCCCAGCATGGTGCCGCCGATGCAGTAGCCGACGGTGTTCACATGCGTCTGGCCGGTCTGCTCCAGCGTCTTTTCGACAGCCCGATAGACGCCCTTCTTCATGTAGTCGTCGAGGCCGAACTCGGCCTTGTCGCGGTCCGGGTTGACCCATGAGCAGACAAAGACGGTGAAGCCCTGCGCGCTCAACCAGCGGATCAGGGAGTTCGCCGGCTGCAGGTCCATGATGTAGAATTTGTTGATCCACGGCGGGAAGATCAGCAGCGGGATCGCATGCTGCTGGTCCGTCGCGGCGTCGTACTGGATCAGTTCGAACAGCTCGTCGCGCCAGACCACCTGACCCGGCGCCGTGGCGACGTTCTCGCCCAGGACGAAGCGGCCGTAGTCCGCCTGACTGATCTTCAGCGACCCGGCGCCGCGCTCCAGATCGGCGGCGAAGTTCTGCATCCCGCGCACCAGGGATTCGCCGCTGGTCTCGGCCAGGGCCTTCAGCGCCACGGGGTTCGACGCCAGGAAGTTGGCGGGCGAGAAGGCGTCGGTCAGCAGGCGGGTGAAGAACTCGGCTCGGCGCTTCACGCGCGGGTCCACGTCCTCGACGCTGGAGACCAGGCTGTTCATCCAGTCCGAGGTGGCCAGATAGGACTGGCGCATCATGTCGAACATGGGGTTCTCGGACCAGGCGGGATCGCGGAACCGCTTGTCGGACGGGGCGGGGCTGTCGACCGTCTCGCCCATCGCCCGGCGGGTGGTGGTCGACCACAACTCCATATAGCGGCCGAAAAGGTCGGCCTGAGCCTGAAACAGCTTTTCGGGGCGGGCGGCCAGGCCGGTCATGACCGAGGACATGGCCGGGGCCACATTGAACGGGTCGGGCGACAGGGCGGCGGGGCGGTCGGCCTGCGACAGGGCCGCCTCGGCCACCGCCGTCTGGGCCATCATCGCCGCCTTGGCCAGGTTCAGCGACAGGGTCTCGAGCTGCTGACGCTGTTCGGCGCTGAAGGTCATGAAGTCGGGCGCGGCGTTCGGCGTTTCGGGCGGCGGGGCAGGGGCCTCGGCGGCGGGTTTTTCAGGCGCGGCAGCCTTCACCTCTTCCGCTGGGGCGGGCATCTTGGCGGCGCGCGGCTTGGCTGAGGTTGGGCGTCCGGACTTGCGCGGCGCGGCGGGCGCATCCGGCGTGGCGGACGGGGTCTTGGTCGGGCGCTTGGCCATGGGCGCGGAACCTCCGATGGGGGCGCGCGACGCGCACGCCTTCCTCCCGGCGCGATGATGGCATATGTCGTTGCAGGAAATGAACGTGCTGATGCTGAAAAAGACAGGTCTGGCGACAATGCTGGGCGGAGCTGCGCTGTTGAGCGGCTGCGTCAGCGCCTTCGCGCCCGAAACCGACCCGACCTCGCCGCTGGCGCCGCGCGTGCAGCAACTGGTGGACGAGAACCGCCAGTATCCGCGCTGGGCGGACTTTCCGAAGTCCAGCGCTCCTCTGCCGGCGCCGGCGGAGATCGCCGGGCGTGTGGCGAATCTGGAAGGGCGTAGCGCCGCCCTGGGCGCCGAGGTCGCGCGCATCGAATGGACGTTGAACGAAGACCCGGCCGTCTTCACCGAATCGATCAACCGCCGCATCGACGCCAGCCGGATGTCGCCTGAAACGGCGCGCACGGCGGAAGAGGTCGAGGCCTACGCCGAGGCGCTGCGTCAGCGCGCCAAGGCGCCGCCCCCCATCGATCGACCGCGTCCGCAATAGTCGTGGCGGCGGCCCAAGGTCGCCGTTTGGCTTTCATCGCCCGCCTGGGCGAATCCGGCGATCCTGCCGCTCCGGCCGCATTTCGCCGTCCTGAGTGCGAGGAGCCGTCATGGCCCATGTCCCGTCTGAACCCTTTTGCCGTCTCGGCGGCGCGCGCTGATGGCTGACGGCGCCGTCTCGCCCGCCTTCCTCGACGTGTCCCGATCCCTGTCTGGCCGGGCCTGGCGGTTGCGTCCCGCCGAGGCGGGCGTGACGCGGGCGCACATCCAGGCGCTGGGTCTGGACGAGCCGCTGGCGCGAGCGCTGGCGTCGCGCGGCGTGGGGGCGGAGCAGGGCGCTGATTTCCTGAAACCGACGCTGAAGGCGCTGTTTCCCAATCCGTCCAGCTTCATGGACATGGATGCCGCCGCCATCGCCATCGTCGATGCGCTTCAGGCGCAGGCCAGCATCCATGTCTTCGCCGACTACGACGTGGATGGGGCGTCCAGCGCGGCCCTGCTGGTGCGCTGGTTCCGCACCCTGGGCGCGGACCTGCCCATCTATGTCCCCGACCGCCTGACCGAGGGTTACGGTCCCAGCGCGCGGGCTTTCGACACGCTGAAGGCGCGCGGCGCCGATCTGGTCATCACCGTCGACTGCGGGGCGGCGGCCAATGAGGCGGTGGCCCATGCGGCGGCTATCGGCCTGAAGGTCGTGGTCATCGATCACCACATGATGCGTGAAGAGCCGCCCGCCTGCCTCGCCGTGGTCAATCCGAACCGGCCGGGCTGCGGCTCGGGGCAGGGCAATCTGGCGGCGGCGGGCGTGGTCTTCGTCCTGCTGGCCGCTTTGAACCGCGAGGCGCGCGGGCGGGGCCTGTTCGAGGGCAAGGCTGAGCCCGACATCCGCCAGTGGCTGGATCTGGCCGCCATGGGCGCCATCTGCGACGTGACGGGCCTGACCGGCTTCAATCGCGCCCTGACCCGTCTGGGGCTGGGGGTCATGTCACACTGGCGCAATCCGGGCCTGCGCGCCCTGCTGGCGGCGGCGGGGGCCGAGCCGGGACCGGCCAAGACCAACCACGCGGGCTTCATCCTCGGCCCGCGCATCAATGCGGGCGGTCGCATCGGCAAGTCGGATCTGGGCGCGCGCCTGCTGTCGACCGACGATCCTGATGAGGCGCGAATGCTGGCTCAGGAACTGGACGCCCTGAACCTCGCCCGGCGCGAGGTCGAGGCTGAAGTCACTGAACAGGCCGTCCGCCGCGTCGAGGCGACCGGCGCCCACGCCGACGACAGCGCCGCCGTGGTCGTCAGCGGCGAGGACTGGCACCCCGGCGTGGTCGGCATCGTCGCCGGGCGCCTGCGCGAACGCTGGAGAAAACCCGTCATCGTCATCGGCGTCGACACCGTCAACGGGGTGGGCAAGGGCTCGGGCCGGTCGCAGCCGGGCATGAACCTGGGTCGGGCGGTGCAGGCGGCCTGGAACGAGGGCGTGCTGATCGCGGGGGGCGGGCACGCCATGGCGGCGGGCCTGACGGTGGCGGCCGAGCGCATCGACGAGCTGCGCGCCTTCCTCAACGAGCGCCTGTCAGCCGAGCGCGTCGAGGCCGTGGCTCAGGACTGGGTCGAGGTCGACGCCCTGATCGACCCGCGCGCCGCCACCCGCGACCTGTTCGAGGCGTTCGAGCAACTGGCCCCCTATGGTCCGGCCAACCCGGAGCCTCTGTTCGCGCTGGAAGGCGTCCAGGCGCGCGAGCCGGTCGCCATGAACGGCGGCCATGTGCGGTGCCGTCTGGTCGGGCCGGACGGCGCCTCGGTGCGGGCCATCGCCTGGCGTTGCGCCGACCTGCCGACGGGCAAGGCGCTGCTGGCGGGGCAGGGCGGATTGAACCTGGTCGGGCGCTTGAAAGCCGACGACTGGAACGGTCGTCGCGGGGTTCAGTTCGAGATCGAGGACGTCGCCGACCCGCGTATGGCCTGAAACCGTCAGCCTTGGCCGTGAAACGACGCAGGTCTTTGAAAAAGTCGCATAAATCCGCTTCGCCGCGCTTGCCATAAGCGGAATCGGCGGCTATCTACACGGTCCTCCGCGCAGCGGTCCCTTCGTCTATCGGTTAGGACGTCAGGTTTTCAACCTGAAAAGAGGGGTTCGATTCCCCTAGGGACTGCCACGCGGAGTTTTATCTCCCTCGACATTTGAATGCATTTTTCCACGGCGGTTTTGTCCGCCTGGATGTCTGCGGCGTCCGCGATCCGGCATCGAAACGGCGCGTCGGTCGTTTTTTTGCAAAAGCGCGCAACGCCCTCTTGCATCGCCGAAAAGGGACGGCTATCAGGCCGCTCCTCCGCGCAGCGGTCCCTTCGTCTATCGGTTAGGACGTCAGGTTTTCAACCTGAAAAGAGGGGTTCGACTCCCCTAGGGACTGCCACGCGGAGCAATGCTCCTCCCTCGATCGCCAGGCTGTCTTCTCTCGCTTCAAGAGCGGGGATGTTACACGTTCGCCTTGTCTTTTTGACGACAATGTGGCGTAAAGTGGGCCGCGAGATTGCCAATCTTTGTGTAACTGTGTTATTCTGACTGTCCCGGTGTGTTCGGGCGGGGATGTAGGTGATGAGTTTCGAAGAGAGCGATACGCTCGAGACCGTCAAGGTCGTGGGCAAGGTCAAATGGTTTGACGCTGGGAAGGGCTACGGCTTCATCGTCCCGGACGACCCGCTTCTGACGGAAATGCGCGACGTTCTGCTTCATGTCACCAGCCTGCGCGAGGCGGGGCACGAACTGGCGGGCGAGGGGGCGACGATCACTTGCGAGTGCGCCAAGCGACCCAAGGGTTGGCAGGTGGTTACGATTGCCGAGCTGGAAGCCGCTGCCGTACAGCCGACGCGCCGAGAGAGCGTTCGCTCATCGTCGATCGGTCATGTCGGCGTCTCTTCGGACGCGCCTCTGGAAGCCGCCGTGGTCAAATGGTTCAATCGCACCAAGGGCTATGGATTTGTAGTGCGCGACGGCCAGGACGGGGATATCTTTGTCCACGTCGAAACGTTGCGGCGTTGCGGTCTGGATGACCTGCTGCCGGGCGATCCGGTGAACGTACGTTTCGCCGAGGGGCCGAAGGGTCTTGTGGTCGCCGATATCAGACAGGGCGGTTGAGTTCGTCCGAAGAGGACGAATATGATGATCCGTCGCCGTGTCGTGGTTAGAATAACGCTGTCCGCTGTTGTTCTGTCCGGAGTTCTTATGGCTTCGGCCTGTACGCGCACGGGGCCGATGGATGCGTCCGGTCAGCCGTTGGAAGCGCTGTCCGTGGTCACGGCGTCCGGCGAGCACAAGTTCATGGTCGAGATCGCGGATGATGACGCCGAGCGCGCGCGGGGCTTGATGTTTCGACCGCCGCTGGAAGACGACCGCGGAATGCTGTTCCAATTCCCGATGGCGTCCGAGCAGAGCTTCTGGATGAAGAACACGCCCAGCTCGCTGGACATCATCTACATTGATCCGCGTGGTCGCATCGTCTCCATCGCCAGCCACGCCACGCCGAATTCAGAGGCGCCGATTCCCTCGAACGGCGCCGCCAACGGCGTGCTGGAATTGCGTGCGGGTCGGGCTAGCGAGATCGGCGCCAAGCCAGGCGATACGATCAAGCACCCCTTCTTTCGTCCTTGAGGCGCGACTCGCGTCTTAGGCCGTTGCGGAGACTCACCCGACGTGCCATGAGGGCGCTCCGTCGGTCCGGGGTGTAGCGCAGCCTGGTAGCGCATCTGGTTTGGGACCAGAGGGTCGGAGGTTCGAATCCTCTCGCCCCGACCACGGTTTAAGCTTGCTTGGGCTGGACGGATTTTACCCGTTGTCGGGCCCGCGCACTAAGTTTGGCGTTTCACATTTTGGCGCAGGGCTCAGGCAGCGTCAGGTGCTGTCGGACATGGGGCGGCGCCAACCCGTCGCCGTGCCAGCAACTCTACGGTGGTCACTACAATGGCGCTCGTGATGAGTTCGGGGACGATGACAGACCAAGGCGCCTGCTGCACCTGAACTGCCGCTGACATTGGCGACCAGATCAGGACAAGCAAGAAGTTGTTGGCGAAGTGGGACCCGATGGCGAACTCCAGCCCGCCTAGGCGTAGCGCCGCCCATGTCCACCCCATTCCCGCCAAGGTGCGTTGAAGAAACGACACGGGGTCGGGATCAAGGTGAATGGCCGAGAACATCACACCGTTCACCAGGCAAAGGACCAGGGCGCGACGTGTGAACAGGCCGCTTACGCGAAGAAGTACGCCACGAAAGACCACCTCTTCGGCAGCCGCTGCAACCAGGAGCCCCGCAGCCATCGCCGCTGCGTAAACGATGCGCGTATGCTCAGGGTAGTAAGAATCGAGCACAGGCGGTCTCCATTCGCCGCCCGTCGCGAGTGCAAATGGTATCCACAGCAGCTGGATCGCCGTCATTAGCAAGGCGCCGGCGCCGAACAACTTCCAGTCGAAACGCCTACCTGGCCACAGGAATTCACGAAGGGGTGCGCGCAAGGTCACGCAGGCCGCAGCAAGGAAGCTGACCGAGATCAGGCCGAGCCCTGCGGCGAAGACTAGCGTTTGTATGCTCTCTTCGATGAGGCGGAATGGGGTGTCATCAAGTCGCTCACCCATAGCAGCCATGCGTTCCTCCAACCCAGGCGCAAGTCTACTGATGAAGACCAAGGCTATCATCGTCATGAGTACGGACAGAATGCTGATCGGGATGAAGGCGATCAGACGCAACCAAGGTCGTGTGCGTGAGAGACGCGCCGTCATGGCTGAATCAGCCGCGAGCGCCAGCGACTCCGAAATACCCGTCTTGAAGAATGGAGCCATGATGGAACCGTTGCGTGCGCCGCCGCAGGGGCGCCTGAGGCTTTCGCGACCGCTTTATCTTGCCGTCAAGTCGAGGCGTAGCTTCCATTGATCGCGTAGGAGAAACCGATCGGCAGGGCGTTACGCACCTGGGTGAAGAAGGCGGCCAGTTCGCCTAGGGTCGAGCGCGGCACGAACACGATGTCGCCGCGGCGCAGGGGCAGGATCTCGCCGCGCGGCGCGCGCAGATCCAGCACCTTCAGCATGCGCAGATCGCCAGGGCCACGGCGGATCAGGGCGCAGTTGCGGGCGTTGGAGGTCGGCAGGGCGCCGCCCGCCAGGATCAGGGCCTGATAGGCGTCGATCTGGCCCGGCATGTCGAAAACGCCCGGATTGCGCACTTCGCCGTCGATCCAGATCTTCAGCGGCCCGGCCTGACGCAATGTCACCTCGACCTCGGGGCGCAGCAAGTGAGCCGCGTACCCGGCGGAGATGTCGCCTTCCAGCTCCGACAGGCTGCGGTCGGCGGCCGTCACATGGCCGACCAAAGGCAGGGAGACGCGCCCATCGGGGCCGATCTTCAACTGGCGATTCAGCTCAGTGGCGGTAGGCAGAACCACCTCGATTTCGTCCCCGGTATAAAGCCGATACTCCGGTTCGACATCGGTCCAGGGGGCGAAAGGCAGGTCGGGCGGCAGGTCCGAGACGGTCTGCGGCCGGGGCAGGCCGCTGGACGCGCTTCGCCCTGCGGACGCCGCACAACCCGACAGGCCGGCGGCCAGCGCCAGTAGAAGCAGGCGGCGATCAACGTCCATGGGCGGGCGGTCCGGTCGGTTGCAAAACTGAAGTTCAGCCAAGCTGACGCCTTATGGGTAACGGCCGGTTAACGCCAACGCTTCAAGGTGCCCCGGTCTGACACTGGTGGATGATCCAGCCCGTATGCGTTCGCACGTCACAGCCACCCGTCCCCGTTACGGCGTCATGGACGTCGTGGCCCTGCTGTTCCGCGAACTGTTGCTGATGATCCTCATCTTTGCCGTGATCTTCGGAATCGGCGCCGCTGTCGTGATGACGATGAAGAAGACCTACACCGCCGGCGCCAGCCTGTTCGTCGGGGTAGGGCAGGAGTACGTCTATCAGCCGCGTGTCGGCATGGGCGAACGCGCCATGCCGCCGTCGGCTGCCGAGGTGGCCCAGTCCGAAGCCGCCATACTGAACAGCCTAGAAGTCAAACGCCGGGTTGTGCGCGCCCTAGGCGTCGAAAGCTTCCAGGAACCGGGCGCGCCGGCGCCTGCGGACCCGACCCGCCAGGAGGCCGCCGCCGTGCGCGCCGTCGCCGCCGGACTGGGCGTCGAGGTGACGCCGCTGAGCCCGGTCATCGGCCTGAGCTACAAGAGCGATGACCCGGCCAAGTCGGCGCGCATCCTGAACACGGTCATCGACCAGTATCTGACCTATCGTCGCGAGGTCTTCCAGGACCGCGCCACGGCTGCGATCCGCACGCAGCGTCAGACGTTCGAGGATGAGCTGGGCGACGCCGACCGCGCCTATGAAGAGTTCCTGCGCACGAATAACATCGGCGACTTCGCTACGGCCAAGTCGACTATCGCCAACAGCTATCAATCCGTCTTCACAGAGCGCATGGGCGTGCAAGCTCAGTTGCAGCAGGCTTCGCAGCGTCTGGCGACCCTGGTCGGTCAAATGTCGCGGACGCCGGCGGAGGTGGCCTTGCACCAGGATCTGAACGTGTCGGCTCAGGACCAGATTCTGCAACTGCGCACCGAGCGCGAGAGCCTGTTGGCGCGCTATCAACCAGACGCTCAGCCTGTGCGTGAAATCGATTCCAAGATCGCTCAGATGCAGGCCTATGTGGGCACCGGCACGGCCGTGGGCGCCAAGGAGGTTCGCACCGGTCCGAACCCGGTCTGGATCGAGCTGGAGACGACCCGTATCAACGCTCAGGCTGACCGTGATTCCCTGGCGGCGCGCTTGGCTGTGCTTGATCGTCAGTTGTCGGACCTGCGCTCGCGCCAGACCCGCCTGACGGAGCTGGAATCGCGCAACTCGACCCTGGCGGGCAACCGTGAGGTGCTGACGGCCTCGATCCGCGAGTTCCAGCAACGCGAGACCCAGAGCCGCGCCGACAACGAATTAGTCAAGGCGGGCGCCGACAACGTCACCGTTATCGAGCGCGCCCAGCCGCCGTCGAAGGGCAAGAGCATGCGGATGCCGCTGATGGTCGCCGTGCTGCTTTTCGCGGGTTTCACCGCTCTGTGCGTCGGTTTGCTGCGGGTCTTCCTGCGCCCGGGGTTCGCCATGCCGTCGACCCTGAGCCGCACCCTGCACGCGCCGGTCCTGGCGGTCGCGCCCGCCAAAGGCGCCTGATCCGTTCCATGACGCCGTCATGCCGCAGAAACCGACGGTTGTGTCGTGCTAGGCTGTTCCAAATGGCGCGCGCGTAAACGATTCGCATGGTCGATCTGACGACAGAGATGGCTGGTCTGTGGGCCGCGCTGGGGCCAGCGCCGGCGCATCGCGGGCGCGTCATTCTTTTCGCCGCCGCGACCTCGGGCGAGGGCGTGTCGACGGTAGCGCGCGAGTTCGCCCGCATGGCCGCCGTACGCGGACGCCGACCGGTCTGGCTGATCGACGGGGATTTGCCGCAACAAGGCCAGATGGAGCAGATCGCTGCTGAACCGGATCGGTTCGGACGGTTGGGACCGTCGGTGCAGGCCTCGCCGGACGGATCGGCTTTCTATGCTGTTTCGCCGCCCTTGCGCGGACGCGACGGCAAGCCCGCCGCTCCGGGACGCATCCTGACGGCCAAGGCCTGCCTGGGCGGACGGCTGTATGTCACCCGCTTCCATGTGGAGCTGCTGCGCGCGGGCCAGCGCGTCGAGGCGGTGGACGATCCTCGCTATTGGACCCGGCTGCGCGCCCATGCCGATACGGTGGTGATCGACGCACCGGCGGCGGATCGCAGCGACATGGCCCTGACCCTGGCGCCGCTGGTCGATTCCACGGTGATGGTGGTCGCGGCCGACAGCACGGGCGCCGCCGCGCCCGCCGCCCTGCGTGAAGAGATCGACGCCGCCGGCGGTCGGGTCGCTGGTCTGGTGATGAACCGCTCGACCTGGAGTCCGCCCAAGCTGCTGAAGCGGTTCTTCAGCTAGAGGCTCGTTGGCGGTTCAGGCGGTCCAGTTCTCTCTGGCCGTAGAAGCGCGGCTCGAAACTTTTCATCCACAGCACCTTGCCCAGGCCGCGCGCGGCGCGGTCGGCCATCTGGGCGCGGCTGTCGCGGCCCAGCAGCGTCAGGACCAGGGCTGCTGCGCCCCACACCAGCGTCTGGGCGACGCCGATGATCATCCAGCGGCCGACGTTCAGCCCGTCGCGCGCTTCGGCCGCCGTCTGACTGGGGCCCTGACCATAGGCGAAAGCGCGGGTCAGGGCGTAGCGCAGGGTCGCCCGGTGCGGAGGTGCAAACTCCTCGACCCAGGCGTCCGCCGCCCAGCCGAATCGTCCGCCGCGCGCCTTCAGCGCCGCGAACAGGACATCGTCCTCGCCGCCGATTTGATCCGATCCGACATGGAAGGGCGCATCACCGGGCAGGGCCGTCGCGCGCACCAGAAGGGCGTTGCCGCAGCCGTAGGGCTCTTCGATCTGTTGGTCGTGCTCAGGCCCTTCGCGGCCGAAGAACCGCTCGAGATACGGCGACGCCCAGCCGGTTCCGTCAGGAACGCGGCCCTGGATCGGACCGAAGACGGCGTCGGCGCCGGTCGCGGCCTGTCCGCGCAACAGGGCGGCCAGCCAACCGGAACTGGCCGCCTCATCGTCGTCCAGAAAGGCGATCAGCGGCGCCTGGGTCGCGGTCAGGCCCGTGTTGCGGGCGGTGGCCACGCCCGGACGCGGCGCATGGGTCCAGATCAGGGGAACTGGCGATTCCGACGTCAGCGCCTCGACTGTCTTGCGGGCGCTGGCTTCAGGGTCGTTGTCGGCGACAATGATTTCGCGCAGGCGACCTTCAGCGCCTTGCTGGGCGAAGATGGAGCGCAAGGCGCGGGTCAGCTCATCGGGGCGACGCAGGGTAGGGATGACGACGGCGACATCGGGCGCGCTCATATCGCCTCCGCATACAAGGCGGCGCGGTACAGGCGCAGGCTGAAACCACGCAGGGCGGGCGGCAGCAGGCCGAGACGCGCGACCTGCTTGAACAGGGGGCGGATCATACGCAGTCCGGGCACGGCCTTCAGCTTCTTCGCCACGCGATAGCTGGGATAGGCGGCGACGAAATCAGGGTGTCGGGCGGCGACGCGGGCGAAGTTGGGCGCTGACTGCTCATATTTGGCGGTCAGGGCCTCGACCGTGTCCAGGCCCATGTGGGTGGCTGGATTGTCGATGTGTACGACCGGGAATCGGCGCGAGACGCGCATGGCCCATTCCACGTCTTCCCAGCCCCAACCGCTGAACCCGGCGTCGAAGCTTTCGGTGTCGAAGACGTCGCGGCGCACCAGTAGATTGGAGGTGAAGACGTATTTCTCAGGTTGCAGCGTGCGCTGATCGGCGGAAATGCAGTCGGACCGGGCGGCCATCTGGCGGTGGACGGCGTAACGCGTGTCGGTCGGCGCCTGGAGCAGGGAGAAGCCGCCGAAGGCTACGGCGGGATTGTCGTTCACCGCCAGATCGACCCAGTCGGCCAGGAAACGCGCATGGTCGGGGCGCATGTCGCTGTCGAGGAACAACAGGAAGCGGCCGCGGGCCTCCTGGGCCAGGCGGTTGCGGCCTTTGGACCGTCCTTCGTTGGCGCCCAGCGTGATCAGCCGGGCGGGCAGGGACAGGGCGTCGATCAGGGCGGTTAGGCGCGCTGTCAGGGCTGGGTCCGCCGTGCCGTCGTCCAGCACGATCAACTCGGCGCGGCCGCCGACGCCTTGCGCCTCGCGGTCCAGCATGCACAGCAGGTCCGATGGATCATCACGGAGGAAGGGCATCAACACGGACAGCGTGGGGCGGGCGTCGCCACATGCCGCGTTGTCGTGGATCACGACGCTCATGCCGCAGCTCTCCGCGCCTGCAGAAAGCCGCGCAGACGGCGCAGCAGGTCGCGCACCCCGCCTGCGTTCAGGGCGAAGGCGGCGGCGCCATAGACGACGGCGCCGACCCCGGCGTCCAGCAGCAACTCAGGGAAGCCCCCAATCGGGGGCAGCAGAAGCACCACGCCTGCCATGGCGGCGGCCGCGAGACCGCATCGCGCCAGCGCGTTCCAAGGCACGGGCAGGGGCAGGATGCGCCGTCCGATAGCCATGGAGGCCATCAGGCCTAAAGCGAAGCTGATCGCTGTCGCCCAGGCCGCCCCCATGACGCCGAAACGCGGGATCAGCAGGATGTTCAGGATGACGTTGCTCCCCGCCGGGATACTCATGGCCAGCAACAGCCAGCCCGTGCGGCGGCCCAGTGTGAAGGCCTGTCCGAAGTAATAGGTCGTCATGCCCGACAGGAAGGCGCCCAGCGCCACCCACGGCGTAACCGAGGCGGCGACGGTGCGCAGGTCTTCGCCGATCATGAACTCGGCCAGCGGCCGCGCGACCAGGGCCACGCCCACGGCGGCGGGCAGGCCGATCAGCACCAGGGTCGAGGCCTGCTCGCGCGCAGCGGCCTGAAGATCCTCGCGCCCGCCGCGCTCCAGCGCCATGACCAGAGCTGGAGCGCCCGCTGCGCCCAGCCACACGAACATGACGTCCAGCGTCCGGTTAGCGATGCTGTAGGCCGCGTGATAGGCGCCGACCGCCGCTTCGTTCATGAACAGGGCCAGCAGGAAGCGGTCCGTCGAGGCCAGCACCACGGTCAGCCCCAGGCCGACGGCGATGGGATAGCCATAGACGGCGTAGGCTTTCAGCCGTTGACGATCCAGCCGCCCGCGCCGGGCTTCGCGCAGTTCGGCGGGCAGGACGAAGGGCAAGGCGACCAGCGGGGCCAGCAGCATCCCGGCCAGCGGCGCCTCGGCCCGCATCCCCAGCAGGGCCAGGCCGACGCCGAAGGCCAGCCCCGCGATCGCGCTCCAGATGTCGATGGCGGCGGCGGGGCCGACCTCGCCCGCGGCGCGGAACCGCTCCTGCGCCAGCTTCAGGAAGCAGCGTACGGGTATCCCCGCCAGCGCTACGGCCAGCGGCAGGCGGAAGTTGTCCTGCATGGGCCACAGCCACACCAGCAGGCCGGCGACCGGCACGAAGACGGCGGTGATCAGGAAGGCCGCGCGATACAGGCTGGCGAAATGCCCGGCCATCTGCGCCTCGTCGGACTGGGCCGCCCAGAAGCGGGCCATCGAGGCCTCAAGCCAGCTGAACGTCGCCACATGGGCCAGCGTCAGCACCGCATAGGCCAGCGCATAGCGACCGAAATCCTCGGGCGACAGCAGGCGCGTGAAGATGATGATGGTCAGAAACCCGACCACGCCCTGCACGATATTGGCCGGCAGGTAGCCGAACACCCCCCGCCAGAACATCAGCGCACGGCCATCCGGTCGCCCAGCAGCACGGGAACAGTCACGGCGATGATCCACAGATCCAGCCAGAAGGACTGGCGCTCTATGTATTCGATGTCGAGCTGAACCCGGTCGCGCACTTCATCCGCCGTATGCAGCGGCCCGCGCGAACCCTTGATGGCGGCCCAGCCGGTCATGCCGGGCTTGATGCGGTGGCGGTGGGCGTATTCAGCGACCAGACGCGCCGACTCGGCGCCGCCGGTCTTCATGCCGATGGCGTGCGGGCGCGGCCCGACCAGCGACATCTCGCCGCACAGAACGTTCACCAACTGCGGCAGTTCGTCCAGGCTGGTGGCGCGCAGGAATTTGCCCAGGCGCGTCACTCGGTCGTCGCCGGCGGTCACCTGACGGCTGGCGGTGGCGTCGGAGGCTTCCTGGCGCATGGTGCGGAACTTCCACACCACGATCTCCTCCTGATTGAAGCCGTGGCGGCGCTGGCGGAACAGGGCCGGCCCTTTGCTGTCCATCCGCACGGCCAGGCCGATCAGGAACAGCGCAGGGCTGAGCACGACCAGCGCCAGGGCCGACAGGATGATGTCCAGGATGCGCTTGTTGAACGCGCGCCGCTCGCCGTCCACCGCGCCGCTCAGCAGGGGCAGGGAGGAGGAGGCCAGCTTTTCCAGCGCCTCATTGCGCTGGGCCGCCCCCTTGGGGTCGACCAGAAGCGTCAGCGGGATGGGCAGGACTTCCAGCCGGCGCGTTAGGGCGCGAACCCGCTCTTCGGCCTTGGGATCGATGGCCAGGATGACGCGGTCGATATAGGGCGTCAGTCGATGGTCCAGCAGGGCGTCGGCGCCGCCCAGAACCGGTACGCCGGCCAGGGCGTCGGGCGTGCGGGCCAGGCGGTCGTCGAACACGCCCAGAATGTTCAGGTCGCGCCGGTCCAGCGCCTCGCGGATCAGCGATTCGGCGTGACGGGTGGCGCCGACCACGACGACGTTGGGCGTCAGATCGCCCCGGCTGCGCCATTGGGCCACCAGCATCCGCCAGATGCTGTGCAGGCCGGTCAGCAGCACCGCTGAGGCGATCGCCCACCAGCCGTACTCGGCCAGCGGCGTCTCGCCGTTGGGCAGGGCCAGGCCCAGCAGGCAGGCGAAGGCGCCGCCCAGGCCCGCCACGGCGGCGACCCCGGCCAGATGGCGCGCGGGCGCCCGGCTATTGTCAAAACGATACAGGCCCAGTGATCGCATCAGGCCCAGGGTCATCAGCGCGCCGATCAGAATGGGCGCGGCTTCGAACAGGGTGACCTGCGCCAGTCCGCCGGCGTTCATGCGGCCGATCGCCACAAGGCAGAGGAAGCTCGACGCGACGATGTCGGCGCCGCGGAAGTAGAAGACGCGCCGCCGCGCGGCCGCGCGCTGACGGGTGTTCAGCCATACGTCCGGCCGCAAGGGCCCGCGCCGAGCCCGGCCCGCACGCCCTGTCTCCACTGTCGGCGCGCGCGATTCGACCCGCGCCGCGCGATTCGCGCGCGCGCCTTCGGTCGCGGAGCCTAGAGCGTCAGCAGGGGTGATAGCCAAGTCTTTTTCCCGATATCGAGCAAAATGAGGTGCGAACCCCGTGTCACATGCCACTCTTATGCCGGGTTAACACAAAGGGCGTCAGTTCCGCATTGCGAAGCGTCGCGCGACTCGCTATCCACGCGGCCTGCTGGAGACGTGGCCGAGTGGCTGAAGGCAACGGTTTGCTAAATCGTCGTACCCTGTAAGGGGTACCGAGGGTTCGAATCCCTCCGTCTCCGCCAGAATTCTTTCCGAAAACTCAGACGTCAGTCGCGGCCTTCCGAAGGGACGGCGGCCTTGGCGTCGCTGGGGCGGCGCACGGCGACGCCGTGCTGGCGCAGGATGCGCCGGGCGACCTCGGGGGCGCCGATCATGGGCAGGGGCTGGCCGAAGTGTTCGCGCCACAACTGGTCCAGGCGAACTTCCTCCGGAGTGAGCAGGCGGGTCATTGGCGAGTCCTTGTTACGCAAACGAGCAACTTCTAGGCCATCTCGCCGCGGCCGAACGCAAACTCATGTAAGCTGAACCATATGTGAGGGAACCGGCGCGATCGGGGACTTCCTGGCCTGGCCTTCCCTTGCGTGATCTTGGCGCCGCCCGGCGCGCGGGTTAGGCGTGTGGTTCAACTTCTCAACGGGAGAGACGCACATGGCCGATCTGGCCCTCGCCACCGACAAGATCCGCGCCGCCGTCGGCGAAAACTCGGGTCTGGGCAAGACCGTGAAGCTGGACTTCGGCGATGACGGCAAGATCTTCATCGACGGGGCCTCGGCTCCGAACACCGTCAGCAACGACGACAAGCCGGCTGACGCCACCGTCTCGATCAAGTGGGACGACTTCGTCGCCCTGGCCGAAGGCCGCCTCGACCCGATGATGGCCTTCATGCAGGGCAAGCTGAAGATCGCGGGCGACATGATGATCGCCCAGAAGCTGGCGCCGCTGCTCAAGGGCTGAGCGCGGGCTGAGGCTTGATGTTCAACGGCGCGGCTCCGACGGGGCCGCGCCGTTTTCATTTCGGGAGAGGCGTAAGATGGATTTCCGGCTGAGCGAGCGGGGCGAGCACTGGCGCGAGCGGGTGCGCCGTTTCATGGAGGCGGAGGTTCTGCCGCGCGAGGCGGACTACCGCGCCCAGGTCCGCGCCGATCCCAAGCGCCAGCCGCCGGTGATGGAGACGCTGAAGGCCAGTGCCAGGGCCGAGGGCCTGTGGAACATGTTCCTGCCGGGCGAGCATGGAGCGGGACTGTCGAACCTGGAATACGCCCCCATCGCCGAGCTGATGGGCCGAGCGCTGTGGTCGGCCGAGGCGTTCAACTGCAACGCGCCCGACACCGGCAATATGGAAGTCCTGCATATGTACGGCGACGCCGCCCAGCAGGAGCGGTGGCTCAAGCCGCTGATGGCGGGCGAAATCCGTTCGGCCTTCCTGATGACGGAGCCTGAGGTCGCCTCATCCGACGCCACCAACATCCAGACCCGGATCGAGCGCGACGGCGACCACTATGTCGTCAACGGCCGCAAGTGGTGGTCGACCAATATGGCGCACCCGAACGTCGCCGTGACCATCGTCATGGGCAAGACCGATCCCGACGCCGCCGTTCACCAGCAGCAGAGCCAGATCATCGTTCCGGTCGACACGCCGGGCTTCCGCGTCGAGCGGATGCTGTCGGTCTTCGGCTATGACGAGGCGCCGATCGGCCACGCCGAGGTGGTGCTGGAGAACGTCCGCGTTCCCGCCTCCAACCTGATCGCAGGCGAGGGGCGCGGCTTCGAGATCGCCCAGGGCCGCCTGGGGCCGGGCCGCATCCATCACTGCATGCGCACCATCGGCGCGGCCGAAAAGGCGCTGGAGCTGATGGTCGACCGCCTGCTCAGCCGGACCGCCTTCCGTAAGACCATTGCCGAGCATTCGGTGTGGGAGCAGCGGGTGGCCGAGGCGCGCACCAATATCGAGATGTGCCGCCTGCTGGTGCTGAAGGCCGCCTGGATGATGGACGAGGTCGGGGCCAAGGGCGCCAAGTCCGAAATCGCCCAGATCAAGGTCGCCGCGCCGCGCATGGCGTTGAAGGTCATCGACGACGCCATTCAGGCGTTCGGCGGGGCGGGGGTGTCGGGCGACACGCCGCTGGCCGAGCTTTACGCCATGGTGCGGACCCTGCGCATCGCCGACGGTCCGGACGAGGTGCACAACCGCACCATCGCCCGACTGGAGTACGCCGGGCGGGCAGGACGCTAGGCTGTCGCTCAGCTCATAGCCCGTCGCTGGGCGGCCGCTTGTGATGATGATGGGCGGAGGGCGAACTGAAGTCGCCGTCCACGATGTCGCCCAGATAGAGGTTGGGGCTGGCCTTGCTGGGCGGCTGCGGCGCGCGACCGAACAGCCAGTCCATGAAGCCGCGCTTGCGCGTGCGCGGGGATTCGGGGGAGGGAGGACGTTGCGGAGTCATCATGACGGACTCTCCTGAGATCGGGAATTGAACCCCTTCGCCGGTTCCTCCGTTCCCTCCGCTTAGCTGTCGTCATCCTCATTATTTTCTGCGCCGCCGAGCGGGAGTTCGTGCGCCAGCAGCAGGGCCAGGCGACGCCGCGCGCGATTGACCCGGCTCTTGACCGTGCCTACGGCGCAACCGGCGATATCGGCCGCCTCCTGATAGGAAAGACCGGCGGCGCCGACCATGATGATGGCCTCGCGGTGGTCGGGCGGCAGGGTGTTCAGGGCCTACTGAAGCGCCGTCAGTTCGGCGGTCCATCCCTGGTTGGCCTCGGAGGTCAGGCCGGCGGCGTGGCGGCCTTCTTCATCGGCCACTTCGCGTCGACGGCGGGCGGCGCCGGTGTACCAGCTGTTTCGCAGGATGGTGAACAGCCAGGCCCGCAGATTGCCCCGTCTCGAACCGCGCCCGGTGGGCCCAGGCCTTGACCAGGGTTTCCTGAACCAGGTCGTCCGCATCCGCCCGGTTGCGCGCCAGCGAAAAGGCGAAGGCTCTCAGCGCCGGTATCTGACAGGCCAGCATGGCGCGTAGTTGGCCCGGTCGGCCAGATCCGGCGCCCGTTCAAGCGGGGGCGGCGAGGGTGAGGGCTCGATGGCGTTCGGCCCCTCTCGCATGCGAACTTCGGGCATGCGACGGGATCCTGAAAAACCTGCGCCGTTACGGCGACTTGATTGAATCAGAACGCCCTCTGATCCTGACTGTTCCTCTGAAATAGGACCGTGAAGGCGCGCGGAGACGGGTTTCAATCACGCGGAACCGCCTCGTCTCAGGCTGCATTTCTACAGGGTGACCACAGCGAACACTCTCCCAGGGGCAGGCGAGACCATGGCCGGAACGCAGCGCAGACCGGCACGCGTCGCCGGGAATCTAAAGCGCTATCGCCGCGTGCGCGCGGTGATGCCCGCCCTGGCGGCGTCCTTGTCCGCCGAAGACATGCAGGCGCAGTCGATGGCCGAAGCCAGTCCGGGCAAGTGGCACCTGGGCCATGTGAGCTGGTTCTTCGAAACCATGCTGTTGGACAGGCCGGGCTATGAGCCGTTCGATCCTCGTCTGAAGGAGGTCTTCAACTCCTACTATGAGGCGCTCGGCGAACGCATAGGCCGCGATGAGCGAGGTCTGATGACGCGCCCGTCGCTGGCTGAGGTCATGGCCTATCGCGCCGAGATCGACCGACGGATGGAGGTGCGCCTGGCCGACGTCTCAGCTCCGCTGGAAGGGCTGGAGCGCTACCTGTTCGAGTTGGGGCTCAACCACGAACAGCAACATCAGGAGCTGTTCCTGATGGACCTGCTGCATCTGATGTCCCGTTCGCCGCTGGACCCGGCGGCCTATGAGAACGAGCCGCGTGCGGCGTTTCTGCAACCGGCGCGTAGCGGTTGGGAGGCGTTCGAGGGCGGTCTGATCGAGATGGGAGCTTCGGGCGAGGGGTTCGCTTTCGACAATGAACGGCCCGCGCACCGCGTCTGGCTGGAGCCGTTCGTTCTGGCCTCCGGCCTGACCACCAACGGCGACTGGCTGGCCTTCATGGATGACGGCGGCTACGCGCGGCCCGAACTGTGGCTGAGCGACGGCTGGGCGACGGTCCAGGCGCGCGGCTGGACCGCGCCCCTCTATTGGCGACGAGAGGATGAGGGGAAGGGCTGGACGGTCATGACGCTGGCGGGCCGGCGCTCCGTCGATCCCGCTGCGCCGGTGCGCCATGTCAGCTTCTACGAGGCCGACGCCTTCGCGCGGTGGTCGGGCCGGCGTCTGCCGACAGAGGCGGAGTGGGAGCATGCGGCGCGCAGCCGCCCTGACGCCTTCTCCAACCTGGACGGCGAGGTGTGGCAGTGGACCGCTAGCGCCTATGCCCCTTACCCCGGTTTTCGTCCGACCGAGGGCACGGCGGCCGAGTACAACGGCAAGTTCATGGCCAATCAGATGGTGCTGCGCGGCGGCGCCTTCGCCACGGCGCCGGGACATGCGCGGCCGACCTATCGCAACTTCTTCTACCCGGATCAGCGCTGGGCCTTTGCGGGCGTCCGCCTCGCCGCCGCCCCTGACGACGACGCCTATCGCGACTGCGCCGACGACGAGCACGAGGCCTTCCGCCGTGATCTGGTCGCGGGCCTGGCCTCGTCGCCCAAGAGCCTGCCGCCCAAATGGTTCTATGACGCGCGCGGGTCAGAGTTGTTCGAGGCCATCACCCGCCTGCCGGAATATTATCCGACCCGGCAGGAGGCGGCCCTGTTGCGCCGGGTCGCCCCGCGCTGGGCCGACCGCTTCGGCTCCGACGCCGTTCTGGTCGAGCTGGGTTCGGGCGCCAGCGAGAAGACGCGCATCGTGCTGGACGCCGCGCCGGACCTGGCGGCCTATGTTCCCATCGACATCAGCCCTTCGGCGCTGGACGAGGCGGCCGCGCGGCTGAGGCAGGCCTATCCCGACCTGAAAGTGCTGCCCATCGTCGGCGACTTTGAACACCTGGGCGTTCTGCCCCCTGAAGCAGGGCAGGGGCGTCGCATCGGCTTCTTCCCCGGTTCGACCATCGGCAATCTGGCGCCGGAGACGGCCGAGGCCCTGTTGCGCGGCATGCGCGACATGCTGGGGCCGGATGCTCTGTTCATTCTGGGCGTCGATCTGATCAAGGAACCCTCGACCCTGATCGCGGCCTATGACGACGCCGAGGGCGTGACGGCCCGTTTCAATCTGAATGTCCTGGCGCGCGCCAACCGCGACCTGGGCGCGGACTTTGATCTGGACGCCTTCGCTCATCGCGCCGTCTGGAACGCGGCCGAGGCGCGGATGGAGATGCATCTGGAGGCCCTTCGCCCCATGACGGTGCGGCTGGGCAAGCTGGTCTTCCGTTTGGCGCAGGGCGAGACGATACACACCGAGAACTCGTGCAAGTTCGATGAGGCCCGCGTGCGCGCCCTGGCTGAGGCCGCCGGCTGGCGCGTCGAGGCGTTCGAGGTCAGCGAAACCCCGCGCGTGGCCCTGGCCCTTTTGGCCTGCTGAACACATCGTCCCGCGCGTCAGGCAAAGAAAAACGGCGAGGTTTCCCACGCCGTCGAAAAGTTCTGACATCGATCGCAGCGATCAGCGTTTCGGCGGCGCCGGATCCTGGCCGGTCTTGTTTCGTGCGCCGTGGGAGGCTTCGCCGCCCTTGCGTCCGGCCTGGGCCGCGAGGGAGCGGTCCTGGGAGAAGCTGCGCTTCTCGCTGGGCACGCTCGCGCCGCCCTTGCGAGCGATTTCGCGCTGACGTTCCGGGTCCATGGAGGCGAAGCCTCGCTTGGAAACACCGGAGCCGCGGGTGGGCTGACCTTCGGTCATTTCAGATGTTCCTTTCGTAGACGGTGGCGCTTGCGCAAAAGAACCCGGCGCCGGCGTGGAGGTTCCGAGAAAGGATTAAAACCCTGTTCGGTCGACACGAACCGCGCCCATGTGCAGTCGGCGGAACTGTGACGATTTCGGCGGGTTCTTCGAGGCTCTGAGTGCAGAAGTCAGGAGTTCAGCCCATGCCGGTTTCCAACGACCCGCCCCCACGCGCCGACAACGCGCCTTCGCCTGAGGACATCATCGAAGGCCGTTCGACGCGCAGCAGCCGCCTTGAAGGGGCCGCCGATGAGATTCTGGCGGCGGGCGCTCGACCGCGCCCCCTGCGCCGGGCCGTGCGTGAGGATGCGGCCGAGGTGCGCGACTGGGCGCGCCATCGCGGCTCACAGGCCTGCGAAGCGATTCGCGATGAGCCGATCCGCATGACGCTCTATGCGCTCGGGATCGGCGTTCTGATCGGCCTGCTGGCCGCGCGCTAGGCCATTATCGGTTCGGATTGATTCAATCCGAACTCAGATCAATGGTCCGGCATCCAAGGGGTCAGGCCGGGCCGGAGGCCGGGCGTGCGATCGGCGCCGCCTGCATCGCCCGGTCCGAGACGAAGGGGTTGCTGCGCCGCTCGGCCCCGAACGTCGAATGCGGTCCGTGGCCAGGCACGAAGGTCACGTCATCGCCCAGCGGCCACAGCTTGGTGGTGATGGCCGTCAGCAGGGCCTGATGGTCGCTGCGCGGGAAGTCGGTGCGCCCGACCGAGCCCTGGAACAGCACGTCGCCGACCTGGGCGAAGCGGGCCTCGCGGTTGAAGAAGATCACATGGCCGGGCGTATGGCCGGGGCAGTGGAAGATCTCCCAGCTCGTCTCGCCCAGCGTCAGCACGTCGCCGTCGTCCAGCCACCGCGTGGGGGTGAAGCTGCGGGCCTCGGGCAGGCCGTACTTCTGGCCCTGCGTGGGAATCAGGTCGATCCAGAACTGGTCCTCAGGGTGCGGGCCGACGATGTCGAGGCCGGTCTTCTCCTGCATCTCGGCGGCGGCGCCGGCGTGGTCCAGATGGCCGTGGGTGATCCAGATGGCGTCCAGCGTCAGGCCGCGCCGCGCGACCTCGCCCAGGATGGCGTCGACCGAGCCGCCGGGATCGATGACGGCGGCTTTCTTCGTCTGCGTGCACCAGACCGTCGTGCAGTTCTGCTGAAGCGGCGTAACGGGCGTGACGAAGACGCCGATGGGGGCTGAAGGCTGGCTCATGCATCATGAGATAGCGGCCCGATGCCCACAAAGGAACCGCGTTGCGTTGACGTTTCGGCCCCTTCTCGACATAAGGGCGGGCTCCGAGGCGCCGCTCCCGAAAGGGGCGGCCCTGTTGCTTTATCCACCGCGCGCCTTTGCGGCGTCGCCACAGAGCGTCAGATACCCGACCATGCAAGTCGTCGAAAAGTCGAACGAAGGCCTCAGCCGCGTGATCGCGGTGACCATTCCAGTCGCTGAGCTGAATGAGAAGCTCGAAGCCCGCATCAAGGAAGTGGCTCCCCAGATGAAGCTGAAAGGCTTCCGTCCGGGCAAGGTGCCTGCCTCGTACGTCAAGAAGACCTTCGGCCGCGACTTCATGGGCGAAATCATCAACGCCTCGCTGAACGAGACCAGCCAGGGCGCTCTGGACGAGCTGAAGCTGCGCCCGGCTGCACCTGCCGAGATGAACCTGACCTCCGACATGGACAAGGTCATCGCCGGTCAGGAAGACCTGGCCTATGAAATGTCGCTGGAAGTCATGCCGGAATTCACCCCGGTCGACCCCAAGACCCTGAAGCTGACCCGCCCGACTTATGAAGCCTCGGACGAGGATCTGGACGAGGCGCTCAAGGAACTGGCTTCGCAAGCCAAGTCCTACGAGGACAAGAAGGGCAAGACGGTCAAGGCCGCCGACGGCGACCAGCTGACCATCGACTTCCTGGGCAAGATCGACGGCGAGGCCTTCGACGGCGGCGCCGCCACCGACGCCGACCTGGTGATCGGCTCGGGCCGCTTCATCCCCGGCTTCGAAGAGCAGCTCAAGGGCGCCAAGGTCGGTGAAGAAAAGACCATCGAAGTGACCTTCCCGGAAGAGTACCAGGCCAAGCACCTGGCCGGTAAGGCCGCGACCTTCGACGTCACCGTCAAGGCCATCAAGGCCGAGGTCGAGTCCAAGATCGACGACGAGTTCGCCAAGCGCATCGGCCTGGAGTCGCTGGACCAGCTGAAGGAACTGCTGAAGTCCAACCTGAACCAGCAATACGCCGGCGCCACCCGCTTCAAGCTGAAGCGCGCCCTGCTGGACGTGCTGGACGAAGGCCACGACTTCGCCCTGCCGCCGAAGATGGTCGACGCCGAGTTCGAAGGCATCTGGGCTCAGGTTTCGGCCGACAAGGACGCCGGCCAGCTGCCGGAAGACGACGCCAAGAAATCGGAAGACGAACTGAAGGCCGAGTACAAGAAGATCGCCGAGCGCCGCGTGCGCCTGGGTCTGGTCCTGGCCGAGATCGGCCGCGCCAACAACGTCGGCGTCTCGGATCAGGAACTGTCGAACGCCATCATGGCCGAGGCCCGCAACTATCCGGGTCAGGAAAAGATGGTCCTGGACTTCTACCGCCAGAATCCGAACGCCGCCGCTCAGCTGCGCGCGCCGATCTATGAAGAGAAGGTCGTCGACCTGATCGTCTCGGTCGCCGAGGTGAAGGACGAAGCCATCTCGAAAGAAGAGCTGATGAAGGAAGAAGACGAGGCGTAAGCCCTTCTTCCCTGACGCGCGTTAATGAGGGGCGGTCCGCATGGGCCGCCCCTGTTTGCATGTGAGAAGGGAGACGGTAGGATATCGATGTTTGGTCGGGGTTTCGACACGGAGACGACTATGCTGAGCCTCGCAACAATGATGGTGTCAGCACTGCTCTCCAGCGCTCCGGTGCAAGCCGCGGGCTCGCCGTCGGAGCAGGGTGACCCCGTCCGGGTCGAGGATGTTGTCGTATCGAGCCGACGCCTCCAGGACGAGGCTGAGGCGTTTGTGGCGGAACTGGCGGCGCCGCCGCCCAAGCGCGGTCTGGCGCGATGGCGCGAGCCGATATGCCTCGGCGTCGCCAACCTGTCGCAGAGCGTCGCGCGCCCGCTGATCGACCACATCGCCACCGTGGCGAGCAGCTACGACGTGCGCATACGGGAGCCGGGCTGCCAGCCCAATGTCATCATTGTCTTTACGGACGATGCTCCGGGCTTGGCGCGGGGGCTGGTGGAGCATGACGCCGATGCGTTCCGCGTGCGCTGGACCAGCCAACTGGACCGGGGCCAGAAAGCGTTGGACGCCTTCCAGAACGGCGACTGGCCGGTGCGCTGGTGGCACGTCAGCATGCCGGTCATCGGCATATCAGGGCGGCGGGCCATCCGGATGCCCGGCGACACCGGCCCGATTTACGTGCCGGGCGAGGGATTGGCGAACAAGGGGCGCCCCATCACGGACGTGTTGAGCAAGGTGATCGTCATCGTCGATATCGCCAAGGTCGAGGGGATCGAGCTTCCGCTGCTGGGGGACTATCTGGCGATGGTGGCCCTGGCTCAGGTTGATCCCGAGGGCGGCTCGGGTCGGTTCGATACGGTGCTGAATCTTTTCCATGAAGCGGGCAGGGACGAGGGCCTGTCGGGCTGGGACAAGGCCTACCTCGCTTCGCTATACGGGGCGTTTCCGGAGCGCATCGACCGATACAATCATGCCTCTTCGATCGTGCGTGACCTCCGACGAGCGGAGCGGGACGCGCAGCGCCGATAAGGTCGAGCGCAAGGGAGCCTTGCGCCGGCGGGCCAGCGACGCGATATCGTAGGAGACAGGCGCGCGCCGTTATGAGTCGTGCGACCCTCCTGAATTCGAGAAGGCCTTCATGCGCGATCCGATCGACTACATCTCCAACAACCTGGTGCCGATGGTGGTGGAGCAATCCAGCCGCGGCGAGCGCTCCTTCGACATCTTTTCGCGCCTGCTGCGCGAGCGGATCATCTTCCTGACCGGCCCGTTCGAGGACGGCATGGCCTCGCTGATCTGCGCCCAGTTGCTGTTCCTGGAATCGGAAAACCCGAAGAAGGAAATCAGCATGTACATCAACAGCCCCGGCGGTCAGGTGACCTCGGCGCTCGCGATCTACGACACCATGCAATACATCAAGTCGCCGGTCTCGACCGTGGTCATGGGCATGGCGGCCTCGGCCGGTTCGCTGATCCTGACGGCCGGTGAAGCGGGCCAGCGCATCGCTCTGCCGAACGCGCGGGTCATGGTGCACCAGCCCTCGGGCGGCTTCCGCGGCACGGCCTCGGACATCGAACGCCATGCCGAGGACATCATCGCCACCAAGCGCCGTTTGAACGAAATCTACGTCCAGCACACCGGCCGCACCTATGAAGAGGTCGAGCGCACCCTGGACCGCGACCACTTCATGACCGCCGAGGAAGCCAAGGCCTGGGGCATCGTCGATCACGTCTATGACAAACGCACCCAGGCCGACGACGACGGCGTGAAGGCTCCCTAACCCTTAAACGCGCTTCGGCTGCGACAATTTGCGAGGCGGAGTCCGGCGACGGATTCCGCCTCGAATCGTGTTTGAGACTCGTTATCAGCGAAGGGGGCGCTTCATGGCGATGCAGTGGAGAGACGACGGGTTTCGATATGGCGCCGTCACACGGGGGCTGCACTGGGCGATGGCCCTGCTGCTGACGTGGCAGTTCGCTGGCATGGCGATCAAACTGATTGTCGGCCGGGCGCCGATCACCGCCTTCTGGGTCGGCACGCACAAGGGGATCGGCGTCGTGCTGCTGAGCCTGATCGTGCTGCGCGCTTTGTGGGGCCTCTACAACATGAAGACGCGACCGGCGCACGGCGGCGGCTTCTGGGGCCTGGCTGCGAAGGTCGGGCATCTGATGCTCTACGCCCTGATGCTGATCGTGCCGGCGTTGGCGCTGCTGCGGCAGTATGGATCGGGCAAGCCGCTGGACGTGTTCGGCATGCGCCTGATTGAGGGCGGGTGGGCAGAGTTGCCGTGGATGACGGCCCCCGCTGACGCCGCGCACGGCTTGCTGGCCTGGGTGCTGCTGGCGGCCATCGCGGGCCACATTCTGATGGTGCTGGTCCACCGCTTCATCTGGAAGGACGATACGGTCGGCCGGATGGTCGGCTAGGGATCAGGGGCGGCCCGTGAAAACGCGGTAGCCCTTCTCCTCGGCCGCCGCGATCATCTGAGCGTCGCCTGAGGTGTCGCCATAGGCGGCGGCCAGCTGCATGTCCGCGCCGTAGGCGGCGCGCAGGCGGTGCATCTTCTCCTCGCCTCGGCAGTTGCCGCCGACGAAGGTTCCCAGCACGCGGTCCTGATCGTCGAAGGCCAGGCGTGTGCCGATCAGGTTCTCGGCGCCCAGCTTGCGGGCGAAGGGGGCGACGGTGGTTTCGGGCGAGGCGGTGACGATGACGCGGTGGGCGCCGCGCCGGCCCCAGTCTTCCCAGGTCGCCAGGGCGTCGGGGCGCATGAAACGCGGCCAGATCTCGGCGGCGAAGCGTTCGGCCTCGGCCTCCAGCGCCTTGCGGTCGGCGTCCATCAGGAACTCGCGCACCGAGGCGATTTTGATCCGGCCCCGGTCGCGGTCGCCCAGATAGGCGAAGACGGCCGGGATCATCTGCACCAGTCCGGTCAGCCAGCGCACCGGCCCGGCCCGCCATTTCAAAAAGCTGGTGAAGCTGTCGCGAATCGTCAGGGTGCCGTCGAAATCGAAGGCGACGATGAGTTGGCCGGGGGCAGGGGACTGGTGAAAGGCTTTTTCGCTTCCCATGTCAGACATTAGCCGTGATCCCCATATTATCTGTCCTGTCCGTTCCCCGAAGCGCGCTGCGGCGCCGCAACGGGGTTGTGGCGGAACGTGTGATGGGTGATTGTCATTTTTTGAAGACCTTCGATGATAGATTCCTTGGATCGATCGTGAAGGAAGCGCCTTTCGTCCCAATGTCGGGGCGGATCGCGGATAGTGAGAAGGGTCTATGACCAAAGCCGCCGGCACAGACGCCAAAAGCACGCTCTACTGCTCGTTCTGCGGCAAGAGCCAGCACGAAGTCCGCAAACTGATCGCCGGACCGACCGTTTTCATCTGCGATGAATGCGTCGAACTGTGCATGGACATCATCCGCGAAGAGCACAAGATCGCGTTCAAGACCTCCAAGGACGGCGTGCCCACGCCCAAGGAGATCCGCGACGTCCTCGACGATTATGTGATCGGTCAGAGCCACGCCAAGAAGGTGTTGAGCGTCGCCGTTCACAACCACTACAAGCGCCTGAACCACGCGACGAAGAACAACGACGTCGAACTGGCCAAGTCGAACATCATGCTGATCGGGCCGACCGGCTCGGGCAAGACGCTGCTGGCCCAGACGCTGGCGCGGATCATCGACGTGCCGTTCACCATGGCCGACGCCACCACCCTGACCGAAGCCGGTTATGTGGGCGAGGATGTCGAGAACATCATCCTGAAACTGCTTCAGGCGTCGGACTACAACGTCGAGCGGGCCCAGCGCGGCATCGTCTACATCGACGAGATCGACAAGATCTCACGCAAGTCGGACAACCCGTCGATCACCCGCGACGTGTCGGGCGAGGGCGTGCAGCAGGCCCTGCTGAAGATCATGGAAGGCACCGTCGCCTCCGTGCCGCCGCAGGGCGGGCGCAAGCATCCGCAGCAGGAGTTCCTGCAGGTCGACACCGCCAACATCCTGTTCATCGTCGGCGGCGCCTTCGCCGGCCTGGAGAAGGTGATCTCGGCGCGCGGCGAGGGGGCCTCGATCGGCTTCGGCGCCAAGGTCAAGGAGATCGACGAGCGCCGCACGGGCGAAATCCTCAAGGGCGTCGAGCCGGACGACCTGATGCGCTTCGGCCTGATCCCTGAGTTTATCGGCCGTCTGCCGGTCCTAGCGACGCTGGAAGATCTGGACGAGGTCGCTCTGATCAAGATCCTGACCGAGCCGAAGAACGCTCTGGTCAAGCAGTACAAGCGCCTGTTCGAGATGGAGAATGTGACGCTGACCTTCACCGACGACGCTCTGTCGGCGGTGGCCAAGAAGGCGATCACCCGCAAGACCGGCGCTCGCGGCCTGCGCTCCATCCTGGAGGGCGTGCTGCTGGAGACCATGTTCGAACTGCCCACCTATGAGGGCGTCGAGGAAGTCGTGGTCAACGCCGAGGTGATCGAGGGCAAGGCCCAGCCGCTGCTGATCTATTCGGAAACCAAGAAGAAGACGGCCGACGGCGCCGCCTGACGCTGAGGTCCGATCCAAGCGAAAAGGGGCGGCTCGCCACGGGCCGCCCCTTCATCGTTTCAGAGGCGACCCAGGCGGCCGTCTGAAATCACACGCTTTTTCACGCTTCTGTGGGCCGCCGCCCCGTTACGCTTGAACCGCGTCCAGACAGAACCACATACTCACACGAAAGCCGCTGAAAAATAGCGGGTCGAGTCGAGACGAGGCGGCAGTAACGCCAAGTCGGATCGGTTCGGCGGGTCTGAGATTCACGAAGGCCCCGGAAAGTACGCATCATGACCGAGAGCAAAATCCTCCCTGTCCTGCCGCTGAGAGACATCGTCGTCTTTCCGCACATGGTCGTGCCCCTGTTCGTCGGGCGCGAGAAGTCCGTGCGCGCCCTCGACGAGATCATGAAGGGCGAGAAGCAGATCCTGCTCGCCACGCAGAAGAACTCCGTCGACGACGATCCGGCGACGGACGCCATCTATTCGACCGGCGTGCTGGCGACGGTGCTGCAACTGCTGAAGCTGCCGGACGGCACTGTGAAGGTGCTGGTCGAAGGCAAGTCGCGCGCGCGCCTGACCCGCTTCACCGACCGTGAGGACTATTACGAAGCCGAAGCCGTCGAGATCGACGACGAAGCCGGCGATCCGTCGCAGAGCGAAGCCCTGCTGCGCGCCGTGATCGAGCAGTTCGAAAACTATGTGAAGCTGAACAAGAAGGTTCCGCCCGAGGCCCTCAGCGCCATCCCCCAGATCACCGATCCGTCCAAGCTGGCGGACTCGGTCGCCGCCCATCTGTCGGTCAAGATCGCCGACAAGCAGGCCCTGCTCGAAACCGTGGTCATCCCGACCCGGCTGGAGAAGGTCTATGGCCTGATGGAAGGCGAGATCAGCGTCCTGCAGGTCGAGAAGAAGATCCGCAGCCGCGTGAAGCGGCAGATGGAGAAGACCCAGCGCGAGTACTATCTGAACGAGCAGATGAAGGCGATCCAGCGCGAGCTGGGCGAGACCGACGACGCTCGCGACGAACTGCTGGAGCTGGAAAAGCGCATCAAGAAGACGCGCCTGTCCAAGGAGGCCCGCATCAAGGCCGAGGCGGAGCTGAAGAAGCTGCGCAACATGTCGCCGATGTCGGCGGAATCGACCGTCGTGCGCAACTACCTCGACTGGCTGCTGTCGATCCCGTGGTCCAAGACCAAGCCCAAGGCCATCGACCTGCAGAAGGCCGAGGACATCCTCGAAGAGGATCACTACGGCCTGGAGAAGGTCAAGGAACGGATCATCGAGTATCTGGCCGTTCAGGCGCGCACCGGCAGCCTGAAAGGCCCGATCCTGTGCCTGGTCGGTCCTCCCGGCGTCGGCAAGACCTCGCTGGCTCAGTCCATCGCCAAGGCGACGGGGCGTGAATACGTCCGCATGTCGCTGGGCGGCGTGCGCGATGAGGCCGAGATTCGCGGCCACCGCCGGACCTATATCGGTTCCATGCCCGGCAAGATCATCCAGTCGATGAAGAAGGCCAAGACCACCAACGCCTTCGTCCTGCTGGACGAGATCGACAAGCTGGGCGCCGACTGGCGCGGCGACCCGTCCTCGGCCCTGCTGGAAGTGCTGGACCCGGCCCAGAACTCGACCTTCGGCGACCACTATCTGGAGGTCGACTACGACCTGTCGCCGGTGATGTTCGTCACCACGGCCAACAGCCTGAACATGCCTCAACCCCTGCTGGACCGGATGGAGATCATCCGCGTCTCTGGCTACACCGAGGACGAGAAGGTCGAGATCGCCAAGCGCCACGTCCTGCCCAAGCAGCTCAAGGACCACGGCCTGAAGGAAGAGGAACTGATAGTCCCCGATGAGACGATCCGCGACCTGATCCGCTACTACACGCGCGAAGCCGGCGTGCGTTCGCTGGAGCGCGCCCTGGGCGGTCTGGCCCGCAAGGCGGTGCGCGAGATGGCCAAGACCAAGGCCGCCTCGATCACCGTGGATGCGGCCAAGCTGGCCGAATACGCGGGCGTGAAGAAGTTCCGCTATGGCGAAACGGACACGGAAGATCAGGTCGGCATCGTCACCGGCCTGGCCTGGACCGAGTTTGGCGGCGACATCCTGACCATCGAAGCCCTGAAGATGCCGGGCCGCGGGCGCATGACCGTGACCGGCAACCTGAAGGAGGTCATGAAGGAGTCGATCTCGGCGGCGGCGTCCTACGTCCGCAGCCGCGCCCTCAGCATCGGCGTCAAGCCGCCGGTGTTCGAGAAGACCGACATCCACGTTCACGTCCCCGACGGCGCCACGCCCAAGGACGGCCCCTCGGCCGGCGTGGCCATGACGGTGGCCATGGTGTCGGTCTTGACCGGCATCCCGATCCGCAAGGACATCGCCATGACCGGCGAGATCACTCTGCGCGGCCGGGTCACGGCCATCGGCGGCCTGAAGGAGAAGCTGCTGGCGGCCCTTCGCTCGGGCGTGAAGACCGTGCTGATCCCGCAGGAGAACGAGAAGGATCTGGAGGACGTGCCCGAAAACGTGAAGGCCGCCCTCGAGATCGTCCCGATCTCCACTGCGGACGAGGCGCTGAAGTGGGCACTGACCGGCACGCCGACCCCCGTCGAATGGGATGAGGCGGCCGAACCCATGACCCCGACGCCGCCCGCCCCGAGGGCGGGCGAGGGGGCCAGCATCAGCCACTGACGCTGGATCTCTGACCAGATGAAGGACGGCGGTTCGGGGCGACCCGGACCGCCTTCTTTTTGACCTTCATGTCGATAGGGCGTTAAGTGCGCCCTTCGCTCGCGAGGGGAGCCGCAGACATGACCAAGACGGAACTGATCGGCCGCATGGCCGAGGCGGCGGGCATCAGCCGCGACCAGGCCAAACTGGCGCTTGAATCCTTCACCGATCAGGTGACGTCCTCTCTGGTCCAGGGACGCGACGTGCGGTTGGTCGGCTTCGGCAGCTTCGTGGCCGTGGACCGTAAGGCGGGCGTGGCCCGTAATCCTCAGACCGGTCAGGAAATCGCCCGCCCGGCCTCGCGTACCGCGCGCTTTCGGCCCGGCGAAGGATTGAAAAGCGCCTTGAACGGCTGACCGCCACAGGGCATGAAGCCTGTCCCGATGATGAGTCGGATGATGTGGGCGGCTAGCTCAGCTGGTCAGAGCATCTCGTTTACACCGAGAGGGTCGGCGGTTCGAACCCGTCGCCGCCTACCATTCTCTGCTTAGGTTTGCGGGCTTTTGCCCGCTCGCATATCGCTCGCCAATGAAGCCGGTCACTTCTGTGTCACAGAGGACCGAAATGGCGACTATCCGCAAGCGTGGATCAAAATGGCAAGTGCAGGTGCGACGAGGGGGTTTTGCAGCCCAATCACGCTCTTTCTCCCAGCAGCGCGATGCGGAGCGCTGGGGCATCCTTAAAGAGCGAGAGCTGGACCTGTTAGAGAGCCAGGGCAGGGTCGGCGTGATTGTTTGCGATATTACCGTAGGGGACCTGCTGCGCCGCTATCTAACGGAGATCGTTCCCGCGAAGCGAGGGGCGTCGCGAGAAGCCTCAATGATAAGGGTTCTTCAACGCGCGGCCTTCGTCAATGTGAAGGCTGACAAACTCACGCCTCGCCAAGTTCAAACGCATCGAGACTTTCGGCTTAAGACGGTCGGCCCGGCCACCGTTGTAAGGGAGTTGGGGCTCCTCCAGCACGGCTACGAGGTTGCTCGACGGACCTGGGGGTACGAAGGACTGGGTAATCCAGTCAAGGACGTGGAGAAGCCTAAGCTCCCAAGGGGCCGAACTCGCCGTCTTGCTGCGGCAGAGGAGGAGCTTTTACGTCAAATGGCGGCACAGGCGGGGAACCGGAATCTGTTGCCGGTCATTACGGTGGCGCTTGAGACATCTATGCGGCTCGGCGAGATCGTTGGGGCGAGGTGGGAGCATTTCGACGCTGAGGCGAGGGTGTTGTACCTGCCCACCACGAAGAACGGCGTTCCTCGAACGGTTCCTCTATCTCACGGTGCCGTGAAAGCAATCGGGGATCGTGATGGCCAAGATGGCCTGATATTCAATACCACCGCCGAGGCGATCAAACGATCTTTCATCAGGGTCACGAGGCGTGCGAAGATTGACGACCTGCGCTTCCATGACCTCAGACATGAGGCGATATCCCGCCTAGTCGAACGAGGCTTCGACCTGCCATCGGTTATGATGTTCAGTGGTCATAGTGACCACCGAATGCTGCTTAGATACACCCACCTAAAGGCTAGATCGCTTGTTGAGCGTCTAGATCAAGTAGAAAATTCGTCGATACCCCTTGAAACTTCTTAATCGCGCACCAATTCGGATTTGCAGCAGCCCTAGGGCTGACTGCGACGCCTAAGGCCCTAGCTTCGCGCTTCGGCTTTGGCCGATTCAGACTTCGCTGGGTCGGCCACACGCGTCCTAGCGTAGATTCAACGATGAAAGATAATATCGACTTCAACCGCGCCCTGTTCAGGGGGGCGACAACCGAGACTGTGTCCGTCCTGATGAAGAACGGAAGCCGTGTCAGGCGGAAGTATGTGAAGGCTAGCGCCTATCCATCCGAGATCGCAGCGATCATCGCAGCAAATCCGAACGACAACATCTTTGTTGGTTTGGGTTTGCTACCCAATGAGCCGGTCAATGGCCGTGGCACAAGTGAAGATGTGGCCACGATGGTAGGGTTTTACATCGACTTGGACATGCCTCGATCAGACGGTAGCCGATACGATGGCCGTGCCGAGCGAGGCGTTTCTCTAGACGAAATACTTGAAGCGTTCACCGAGATCGGGCTTGCCCCCACCGCTGTCACCAACACCGGCAACGGCTCGCACGTCTATCTTTTGCTCAACGAACCGTTTTTCATCGCCACCGATGATGACCGTCGGCGCGTGGCAGAAACGTTTCGGGGCGTGAGCCAATACGTCAAAGAGAAGGTGGCGGCTAAAGGTTGGAAGACGGATATCACTGCCGATCTTGCCCGGCTCGATAGGGCTGTCGGCAGCAATAACGTGAAGGACTTCGCCAACCCGAAACCCGTCACGGTCGATTTCCTAGACGATACACAGCGATATGGCCTGGACTATCTGACGTCTCTCGCCCCCAGACCGCCTGTTACAGTCACGGCCTTGCGAAGTGTGCCTGACCCCAATGTGGATGGGGCAGACAAGAACCTAGGCGACTTCGACGCTATCCTCGCGTCGTGCGCCTTCATGCGGCACTGCGTCGATCATCCTGCGCAACTGTCAGAGCCGGAATGGCGAGCCCTGATCGGGACGTTGGCGTTCTGCGTCGATGGGCGGCGTCTAGCTCACGCCTATTCGGAGGGGCACCCCAACTACAGCGTGGAAGAGACGGATCGGATGTTCAGTCGGGTATCTGAGGAAGCTGGACCTCCGACCTACGATTACATCCGTTCGATCCTGAGATCGTTTGAGCCCGATGAATCCTTTGCCCTCTATGGCACGGTGGTTGCCCCCATTTCACTGGGATACATGGAGCCGGATGTGGCGCGGCTGGTCGGACGCTATGCATACGTCATCGCCGAGGACCGGTTCGTAGCCTTTGACGTGCCCCTGAGAATTTCCTCCACGCGGAGCTAGAGTCCGGCCCTTGATGATCCGCCCCCGTTTTCTGGAGCATCCGAGGCTGGAGTTTTCCGGCCCGAGTCAGGGTGACAGGCTGGCTATGTCA
>NZ_RHWX01000009.1 GCF_003938605.1 Brevundimonas sp. 357
TCCCCCCGAGGCGCCGCCGCCGCCGAAGCCGCCGCCGCCTCCGCCGAAACCACCGCCTCCGAATCCGCCCCCGCCGCCGCCTCCCCCGCCGCCCCCGCCGCCGCCTCCGCCGCCTCCGGCCAAGCCGGCTGCGCGTCAGTTCGTGGTCTACTTCGACTTCGACCGTTCGGACCTGACGGCGGAAGCCCGCTCGGTGGTGACGCAAGCCGCCAACTACGCCAAGTCGGGCGCTCCGACCCGCGTGCTGGTCGTCGGCCACACCGACACCTCGGGCAACGCGGCCTACAACCAGGGCCTGTCGAACCGCCGTGCGCGCACCGTGGCTGACGCCCTGGTCGCTCAAGGCGTCAATGGCGGCGTGATCTCCCTGGACGGCAAGGGCGAGACCCAGCCGGCCAAGGCCACCGGCGACGGCGTGCGTGAGCCGCTGAACCGCCGCGCCACCGTCGACATCAACTTCTAAGGCTCAACGGGGCTGGTTCATTCCAGCCCCCGCGACCTGAGAAGCGTCGATACGATCAAGGACGGTCAGCCCATTCGGGCCGGCCGTCCTTTTTCTTTGCCCGCAAGTCGCCGTTGCTGGCGCCGGTCCGCATCGACGGCTATTTCCTGCAGGACGATTCCAAGAGGAGTGCATGATGCGCGTCGCCATGATCGGAACGGGCTATGTCGGCCTGGTGTCTGGGGCCTGTTTCGCCGACTTCGGCCATACAGTGGTCTGCGTCGACAAGGACGTCTCCAAGATCGATCGTCTGCACCAGAATATCATGCCCATCTATGAGCCGGGCCTGGACGCGTTGGTGGCGACGAATGTCAAGGGCGGGCGCCTGTCCTTCGCCACGGACGGCGCCGAAGCCATTCGTGCAGCCGACGCCGTCTTCATCGCCGTAGGCACCCCTTCGCGTCGCGGCGACGGCCATGCGGATCTGTCCTACGTCTATGCGGCGGCCGAGGAGATCGCGGATCTGATGGACGGCTTCACCGTCGTGGTGACCAAGTCCACCGTCCCTGTCGGCACCGGCGACGAGATCGAGCGTATCATTCGCGAGCGCCGCCCCGACGCTGATTTCGCCGTCGTTTCCAACCCCGAATTTCTGCGCGAAGGCGCCGCCATCGGCGACTTCAAGCGCCCGGACCGTGTCGTCGTGGGCACGACCGACGAGCGCGCCCGCGCCGTCATGGCCGAGCTGTATCGACCGTTGAACCTGAACGAAACGCCGATCATGTTCACCGGACGACGCACGTCCGAACTGATCAAGTATGCGGCCAACGCCTTCCTGGCGATGAAGATCACCTTCATCAACGAGATCGCCGATCTGTGCGAGGCCGTCGGCGCCGACGTGCAGCAGGTCGCGCGCGGCATCGGTCTGGACAACCGCATCGGTTCGAAATTCCTGCATGCGGGGCCGGGCTATGGCGGGTCGTGCTTCCCGAAAGACACCCTGGCGCTGGTGCGTACGGCGACGGACGCCGGCTCGCCCGTGCGGCTGATCGAAACCACGGTGACGATCAACGACGCGCGCAAGAAGGCCATGGCCGATCGCGTGGCCGAGGCGCTGGGGGGCGATCTGAAGGGCAAGACGGTGGCCCTGCTGGGGCTGACGTTCAAGCCGAACACGGACGACATGCGCGACGCCCCGTCGCTGGACGTGGCGCCGGCCTTGATCGCACGCGGCGCGACAGTTCAGGCGTTTGATCCCGAGGGCATGGAGGAAGCCGCCAGGCTTCTGGACGGAGTCAGCTTCAAGGACGGCCCCTATGACGCGGTCGAGGGCGCCGATGCGGCTGTGATCTTGACCGAGTGGAACCAGTTCCGCGCACTGGACCTGGACCGCGTGAAGCTGCTGCTCAAGCAGCCGATCCTGGTCGATCTGCGAAACGTCTATCGTCCGGATGACATGAGGGCGCGGGGGTTCCGCTACTTCTCCATCGGTCGCCCCGTGGATGCGGCGTAACTAGAGCAGCAGCAAACGGCCGGCGGTGATGACCACGGCGGCGACCACGACGGCCGACGCCGCTGCGATCCCGACCAGTTTCATCGCTCGGCCCAGGCCGTCGTCTTCCATCCGAATCTCCTGCGCGGACAGGAGGCCGACAGTCCGCCCCGCAAGGCAAGAGGGGTGGGGCGTAAAGCTGTGCTGTTTCTCGCCCGCAGTCGCCGGGCATTAAAAAAAAGGGGCGGCGCCGAACCGGCCGCCCCTTCTTCATGTTCTGGTTTCGTCGATCAGCCCGTGAAGGGGCGGATCAGGATTTCGACGCGGCGGTTCTGAGCCTTGCCTTCCGGGGTGGCGTTGGAGCCGATCGGCGCGCGGGAGCTCATGCCGGCGACATAGATGCGCTCGCGCATCACGCCGCGGTTGATCAGGTGCGAGGCGACCGAGGCGGCGCGGCGCTCCGACAGCGGCTGGTTGATGGCGTCGCCGCCCGAGGAATCGGTGTGGCCGATCACGTCCACCATGGAGCGGTCGTACTGGCTGATCACGCGGGCCACGTCGTCCAGCACCGGCAGGAAGCGCGGGTCCAGGTCCGACTGGTTTGTGGCGAAGGTCACGTCGGACGGCATGCGCAGGACCAGGTTGTCGCCCTGACGGGCCACGCCGACGCCGGTGCCCGACAGTTCGGCTTCCAGGGCGCGCTGCTGGCCGTCCATGTACTGGCCGACGCCGGCGCCGGCCAGGGCGCCGATGCCCGCGCCGATCAGGGCGTTCTTGCGGCCCTGCTCGCCGCTGGAGGTGTTGGTCAGATAACCCAGCAGGGCGCCGCCCAGGGCGCCGGCGACGGCGCCGGTGCCGGTGTTGTTGCGACGCGGCGTGGAGCTGTAGGGGTCGGTCGTGGTGCAGGCGGCGGCGCCCAGCAGGGCGGCGATGCTCAGACCGGCGACGGCGATCTTGGCGCGCATGGAAGAATCCTTTCGATAGCGACCTCTGGTCGCGTGAACGCTTGCCCCACAGTTAAGGTTTCAATGTGTATGGACCATGAACGTCGGCGGGCGTCGTCGGCCGTTGACCTCCAGAGCCTGTCCCCCCATCTGTAACAGCGGCCGGGCGCTTCGCCGATCACGGGGGGCGCCGGACGGCCGAGGTCGCTTGATTGCGAGGGCCCCATGACTGCACGCACCCTGCTGTTCGACAGCCCCTTCCTGTTGGGCTTCGACCATACGCGCGCCCTGATCGACCGGGCGGCCAAGGCGGCGGCCGAGTCCTATCCGCCCTATAACGTCGAGCAACTCGGCGATGCGGCGGTGCGCATCACCCTGGCCGTGGCGGGCTTCACGCCCGAAGAGCTGTCGGTCACGGTCGAAGGGCGCCAACTGACCATCACCGGCAAGCGCGAGGACGCCGGGCGCGACCCACAGGCCTTCCTGCATCGCGGCATCGCGGCGCGCGGCTTCGTCCGCAACTTCGTCCTGGCCGACGGGCTGGAGATCGCGGGCGCCCGGCTGGAGCACGGCCTGCTGCACGTCGAACTGGTCCGTCCGGAACAGGAACGCAGCGTGCGGCGCATTCCCATCACGACGGGCTGAACGGCCGTCGAACCGCCTGGCTTTCCAGGCGTTTAGTCAAGCGTAAGGAGGCGGTCTTATGACGCCCAACATGAATACGAAGGACTTCGCCGATTTCGGCGCCCCGGACCTGGTCTATGTCCGCGCGATCCGCGCTTCCGACGTGCTGGAAGACGCTCGGGTCGAGACGGCCGCCGATGTCGAGATCGACCCCGATCAGATCCTCTACGCCGTGCACGGCGCCGACGGCGAGCGTCTGGCCGTCATGCTGGACCGCGAGACCGCCTTCGCGGCCGCCGTGGCGCATGACCTGGAGCCGATGTCGGTCCATTAGGCGTCTTGAAAGCCGAATGAAGACGTAAGGAAGACCGCTCAGGCGGCGGTCTTCGACACATCCTTGACGAACAGGGCGCGGATAGCGTCCACGGTCCGCGCCTGGCGCAGTTGTTCGCGCAGTTCCGGCGAGCGCAGGGCGCGCGACACGGCAGCCAGCGCCCGCAGATGTTCGGCTCCGGCGTCCAGGGGGGCGAACAGGGCGAACAGCAGATCGACGGGACGATCATCCAGCGATTCATAGGCTATCGGCGAGTCCAGGCGGACGAAGACCGCACAGACCTGATCCAGACCCTTGATGCGGGCGTGCGGTACGGCGACGCCCGAGCCCAGGCCGGTCGAGCCCAGGGCTTCGCGTTCCAGCAAGGCTTCCAACGTGCGGTCTGCGTCCATGCCGGTCGCGCCGGCAAAGGCTTCCGCCACGGCGTGCAGAGCCTGGCGCTTGGATGACGCGCCGCCTCGCAGGACGATCCCGTCCGGCGACAGCAAATCAGCGATGTCCATGACTACCCCGAAAACGGTACCCGACATGTGCGGAAGGGCGAGGGCCTTCTAGCGCCTTCGCCCCTCCAGAGGAAGTCTTTCAGCCGACTCGTTTGGCGGCGCCGTTCACCGTACGCTCGGGGTCGATCCAGCCGACGTTGCCGTCGGGCCGGCGATAGACCACGGCCAGGCCGCCGTGCGCGGCGTTGCGGAACATCACCAGCGGATAGCCGGTCATGTCCAGTTCGGCCACGGCGCGACCGACCGTCAGGGTGCGGATCTCGGCCTGAGTCTCGGCGATCACCATGCCGACGGGCGGAGGCTCGTCGGGGCGGCCAGCGTCGCCGAATTCCTCATCCTCGACCGTGTCAGGGTCGCGGAAAATGGTCAGGGCGGCGACTTCGCGCGCAGCGTTTTCGGTCTTCTCGGGGGACAGGCCCTTGGGACCGGCGTGGTGATCCTTCAGGCGGCGCTTGTAGCGGCGCACGCGCTTCTCAAGCTTGTCCAGACTGTCGGCGAAGGCGGCCTGGGCGTCGCCGCCGAAGCCGGTCGTCACCAGCGACTGGCCCGACGCCAGACGCACCCAGCAATCGACGCGGAAGCCGTGGCGATCCTTGGACACCACGACCTCGGCATCCTGGGCGCCGCGGGCGAAATATTTGCCGATGCCCTCTTCGAGTTCCTGGGAGATGCGCGAGCCTAGCGCTTCGCCGACATCCACTTGCTTGCCGCTGACTTGAATCTGCATAGGCATAGAACGCGACGGACCGTGTTTGGTGTCAACGCCGATCACCGATTTGTGGTGACGCTTGGCGGTGGCGTGATCAGGCGCTCTTGAGCAGGCGACGTCGCTGGATCGACGAGGGAATTTTCAAAGCTTCCCGGTACTTGGCGACCGTGCGTCGCGCGATGTCGATACCGGCTTCGTTCAGGATCTCGACGATGCGGTCGTCGCTCAGCACTTCGTTCCCGCAATCCTCGTCGTCGATCATCGTTTTGATTCTCTGGCGTACGGCTTCGGCCGAATGGGCCGCGCCGCCGTCGCTGGACTGGATGGCGGCGGTGAAGAAGAACTTCAGCTCGAACACCCCGCGCGGGGTGGAGACGTATTTGTTCGAGGTCACGCGGCTGACCGTCGATTCGTGCATCTCGATGGCCTCGGCCACCGTCTTGAGGGTCAGGGGGCGCAGGAACTCGACGCCGAAGGCCAGGAAGGCGTCCTGCTGGCGCACGATCTCGGACGCCACCTTCATGATGGTGCGGGCGCGTTGATCCAGCGACTTGACCAGCCAGCTGGCCTGGGCGGCGCAGTCGGCGACGAAGGTCTTCTCCGTGTCCGAGCGCGCGCCCGCGGCGACCATGGCGTGATAGCGCTTATCGACCAGCAGGCGGGGCAGGGTGTCGGTGTTCAGCTCGATCCGCCAGCCGCCCGCCGGGTCGGGGCGCACATGGACGTCGGGCACGACCGTCTGGGCCGGTTCGCCGCCGAAGCCGGCGCCGGGGCGCGGCGTCAGGGCCTTCAACTCGGCGATCATCTCGACCAGATCCTCGGCGTCTACGCCGCACACCTTGCGCAGGGCCGCCAGGTCGCGCCGCGCCAGCAGCTCCAGATGATCCAGCAGGGCGCCCATGGCCGGGTCGAAGCGGTTGCGCTCGATCAGCTGCAGCTTCAGGCATTCGGGAATGGAGCGGGCCATGACGCCGGTCGGCTCGAAGCCGTGACAGACGGCCAGCACGGCCTCGATGCGGGCCTCGTCCACGCCCAGCCGTTCGGCGATCTCGCCCAGGTCGGCGCGCAGATAGCCGCCCTCGTCCGTGGCGTCGATCAGGGTCAGGGCGATGGCGTGGTCGGCGGGGCTGAAGCCGGCCGCCGAGGCCTGGGCCTGCAGATGCTCCCACAGGGTCTCGTCGCGCTGGTCGGGGCGTTCGCGCTCCTCGCCGTCGGCCAGGCCGCCGCCGGAGCCGGCGCGGGACCAGTCGGTCAGGCCGGGCTGGTCGGTCGCCTGATCGCCCTGGCGGTCGCTGACGCGCTCGCCGGGGGCGGCGTCGCCGTACAGATCGTCGGCGCCGGCGTCCAGGCTCTGGGCGTGGGCGTCCGAGCCTTCGTCAAAGCGCATCTCGCCGTCGTCGCGGGCGGCGGGGGCGGCGTCATTGGCGGCTTCAGGCGCAGTGTCGGGGGCGGGCTCGCCTTCGTCCCGTTGCAGCAGCGGATTGCGCTCCAGCTCGCCCTCGACGAAGGCCTCAAGCTCAAGGTTCGACAGTTGCAGCAGCTTGATCGCCTGCTGCAGCTGGGGCGTGATGACCAGCCCCTGCCCCTGCCTGACCTCCAGCCTCTGACCGATCACGTCGTTTCCACCCCGCACGCAGGCGCTATTGGCCCGCTTCTTGCTGGGATCATGGATCGGAAGCCGTTAACGCGAGGCGAACAGCCGCTGCGTCAGGCCTTCTGGGCGTCAGGCGTACATTTCGCCCAGGTAGACGCGGCGCACCTCGGCGTCGGCGACGGCCTCGTCGGCCGTGCCCTCGAACAGCAGCGAGCCGGACGAGATGATCGAGACGCGGTCGATGATGTCCAGCGTCTCGCGCACATTGTGGTCGGTGATCAGCACGCCGATGCCCTGGCTGGACAGATAGCGGATCACCTGGCGGATGTCGGCGATGGCCAGGGGGTCGATGCCCGCGAACGGCTCGTCCAGCAGCATGAAGCTGGGTCGCGCGGCCAGGGCGCGGGCGATCTCGACGCGGCGCCGCTCGCCGCCCGACAGGCCGGTGGCCGGGGCGTGGCGCAGATGGTCGATGCGCAGTTCCTCCAGCAGGCGGGTGGTCTCGTCCCGCACGCCGGCGGCGGTCTTCTCGCGCAGTTCGACCACGGCCTTGACGTTCTGCTCGACCGTCATGCCGCGGAAGATGGAGGCTTCCTGCGCCAGATAGCCCAGGCCCATGCGCGCGCGCTGGTACATGGGCTGCTGGGTGATGTCCTCATTGTCCAGCCAGATCGAGCCGCTGTCGGCGGGGATCAGGCCGGTGATCATGTAGAAGCAGGTCGTCTTGCCCGCCCCGTTGGGGCCCAGCAGGCCGCAGACCTCGCCGCGCTGGACGTTCAGGGAGACGTCGCGCACCACCTGCCGCTGGCCGAAGCTGCGGGCGATGTGTTCGACGCGCAGACCCGTGGGCCGTGCGTCCTCGACCGCCGGCGTCGCCGTTTCGGCGACCGGTTCGTCCCGGTTCAGTGCGGAAAGTTCCTTGCGCGCCACGCGGGGTCAGTTCCCTTGCGGATAGAAGACGCCCTGGACGCGGCCGTTGCCGCCCTCGATGCGCGCGGTCTCGGTGCGGACGTTATAGACGAGGCGATTGCCGGTCAGAACGCTCTTGCCCTGGGTCAGGATGACGTCGCCGGTCACCACGACGTTGCCGTCGTTCAGCGTATAGACCGCCCGGTCGCCCTTCATGCTCTGATCGGGAGTGACGAAATAGACGCTTCCCGTCGCCTCGATCCGGTTCAGGTCGCCGTTGGCGGTGAAGCCGCGAATGGCGTCGGCCCGCAAGCGGTTTCCGCCCTGCGTCACCTCGGCCCGTCCGCGTAGCGAGAAGCCGTCGGGCGTGTATTCGCCGGAGTCAGCGCCGTACTGGACCGGTTGTCGGCTGGAGTCGGCGCGGTTGGCGGACGTGTTCTGGGCGCCCGAAACGGCGGGCAGGGCCAGGGCCGTCAGCAGGACGGCGCCTGCGATCGTCAGTTTGGACTTGGACATGTTCATCTGTCGGCTCCGGCGGGATTGATGGTCCCGCGCACCTTGTTTTCGCCCTGGCCGTTGAAGACGACCCGCTGGCCCTGATCATAGATCGCGTAAGACGAAGCATCGATGCTTCCAAGGGGGCCGCGACCCTGCACGCCCTTGTCGCCGGTCACCACGCCGGTTTCGGTGTCGACCACGGCTTCGGGCGTGACCAGAGTCCAGCCCGAACCGCCGTCGGAAATCTTCACATTGGGGCCGATGACCACCTTGCGCTGGGTCTCGACATAGGTGCCGCCGTCGGCGGTCAGCTCGGTCGTCTTGCGCGCGCCCAGGTTCAGCCGCAGCAGGGGGCCGACCAGACGGAAATGACCCGTGGCCGGATCGCGCACCGCGCCCTGGGCGCCGATGACGAAGGAGCGGCCTTGGGCGTCCTGGCCGTGGAACATGGGGTTGTCCAGGCGGATCTCGCGGCTTTCGCTGGCCTTGCGTTCCACGCCGGACATGACGGTGCGGAACACGGTCCAGGTCAGGGCGCCCCCCGCCAGCATCAGGATGACGATGGGCAGGATGCGGCGGTACAGCTTCACCTGACGCGAGCGCGTGCGCCAACGTTCGCCGGCGCGGGCGACGCGGGCCTCGTCGGCGCGCTTCTGCTCGTCCTGGGCGTGCTGATCGCTCATCCGCGTTTCGGATCCGTCCTCAGGCGTGGGCGAAGATGTCGATCTCGTCCCAACCGGCCAGGTCGAGGCGCGAACGCACGGGGAGGAAGTCGAAGCAGGCCTGGGCCAGCTCCATGCGGCCCTCGCGGACCAACATTTCGTTCAGCCGGTTCTTGATGGCGTGCAGATACAGCACGTCAGAGGCGGCGTAATCCATCTGAGCCTGGCTCAGTTCCGCCGCGCCCCAGTCCGAGCTCTGCTGCGCCTTGGACATGTCGACCCCGGCCAGTTCGCGCGCCACGTCCTTCAGGCCGTGGCGGTCGGTATAGGTGCGCGCCAGCTTGGAGGCGATCTTGGTGCAATAGACCGGCCGCGTCTCGACCCCCAGGTGCAGTTCGAACATGCCGATGTCGAAGCGGCCGAAGTGGAAGATCTTCAGCACCTTCGGATCGGTCAGCACCCGCTTCAGGTTGGGGCAGTCGTAGGCCGGACGGTTCAGACGCACGACGTGGGCGTTCCCGTCGCCGGACGACAGCTGCACCACGCACAGCGGATCGCGGCGGAAACGCAGGCCCATCGTCTCGGAATCGATCGCCACCTCAGGGCCTAGGTCGAGGCCGTCGGGCAGGTCGCCTTCGTGGAAATAAACCGTCATGCAGAAACTCGTCAGTCGTTCAGGCCGTAACATAGACGAACCGCGCGCTATCGCTAGGACGCAAGCTCGACCTTTGCTGTCACGACCGTCGCAAAAGGAAGGGGGAGGGCCGAAATGACAAACGGCGCCGCATCCGATCGGATACAGCGCCGTCTGAGAAATGGTGCCCAGGAGAGGACTCGAACCTCCACGGCCGTTAAGCCACTGGCACCTGAAGCCAGCGCGTCTACCAATTCCGCCACCTGGGCCCGGTGGGTCGCCCCGCCGAGGGCCGGACTAATAGGGGGGAGCCTCGGGGCGGTCAACAGGCTTTTTTCCGATTCCGGAAAAAACTGCACCGTTGACCAAAAGCTCCGAGAAATCCGCGCTCTATCAGGCCAGCCAGACCATCATCCGCGTATCGGCGCTTTCGCCCCGCGCGCGGCTGAAGGCCGGACGGGTCTCGCCGGTGTAGAGGAAGCCCGCCTTCTCCAGCACCCGGCCCGAGGCGGGGTTGTCGGCGAAGTGGCCGGCCATCAGGGCGCGGCGCTTCCAGCGCGTCGAGGCCCAGACCAGGGCGCCTTCCAGCGCCTCGGTCGCATAGCCCCGGCCCCAGAACTCCCGCCCGATCCAGTATCCGGCCTCGGGCACGGCGTCGGTGTTCTGGAACATGCCGATGACGCCCACGGGGCCGTGGTCCTCGTGCTCGATCAGGAAGGTGTTGGCCCGCTTCGGATCCTGGGACGCCACCTGCAGGACGAAGTCCTCGGCGTCGTCGACGCGGAAGGGGTGGGGCATCCGCTGGGTCATGCGGGCGATGTCGTGGTCGTTGGCCAGGGCCGCGATACGCGTCACGTCCTGGGCGCCGGGGGCGCGCAGCAGCAGACGCCGCGTCTCGACGACGGGAGAGGTTTCGATCACGCACATGGTTCGGCCTCGATGTCTTCGGCGCCGCCTCCTTGGAGGGCTCGGGCGGCATTCGAGGCGGGGAAACGCAAACGGGGAGCCTGGTGATCCAGACTCCCCGCGGAAAATTTTCCCTTGGTCCGGATCGGCTGCTGTCGAGAGCAACGCGATCCGGGGAAATACTGTCCTGGCTTCGCGTTACTCGGCGGCCATCGCCTGGGCGTCGTCGTTGGCCGGGAGAATCGACACGTAACAACGGCCGCCACGTTTGGTGGTGAACTGCACCGCGCCGGTCACAGTGGCGAACAGGGTGTGGTCGCGGCCCAGGCCCACGTTGGCGCCCGGGTGGAACTTGGTGCCGCGCTGACGCACGAGGATGTTGCCGGCCAGCACGCGCTCGCCGCCGAACTTCTTCACGCCAAGGCGCTTCGACTCTGAGTCGCGACCGTTACGCGACGAACCGCCAGATTTCTTGTGAGCCATCTTGCTGCTCCTCTTCTTAGCGCGCTACCGGCCGTTCGGCCTGCTTGAACGCACTGCTTAATCGTAACTGGCGCTGGTCCAGCGCCGGTGAAAATCTTAGGCTTCGGCGCCTTCGGCGGCGTCAGCCTTGGCGGCCTTCTTGGCCGGAGCCTTCTTGGCCTTGGGGGCTTCGGCTTCGACAGCCTCGACGCGCGGGGCCAGGCCGCGAGCGCGGGCGTTGATCTCGGCCTTGGTCATCAGGTCGACCGTGCCGTCCCACTTGGCCTTCTCGCCGGCGCCTTCGATGCCGGTGATGCGCAGGACCGATTCCATCTGGCGATGACCGTTCGTGCGGCGATAGCCCTGACGACGGATCTTCTTGAAGATCTTGATCTTCTCGCCCTTGCGGGTCTCGATCAGCGTGGCTGCGACAGCGGCGCCGTCGATCAGCGGAGCGCCGACCGTAACACCCTTGTCGCCGCCCAGCATGAGGACTTCACCGAAATTGACGGCAGCGCCAGCGTCGCCGTCGATCTTCTCGACAACAATCACATCGCCCGGTTGAACCCGGTACTGCTTTCCGCCGGTCTTGATCACCGCGTACATTTGGAAGCCTCAGCGTGAACGCAAAAATGGATGCGCCCGCCAGGAGACCCTGCGGGCGAAGAGCGGCGACATATACGGATGGTCACGGAAGAGTCAACGTGAAACGGACGCCTGCCGGGCCAAAACCCGTGCAAAACCGGTTCCTGGCGGACTCTGTGGCCCGATTGCACGGATGGCGCAAGCGGGCGCACGTACGCGAGAGCGCTATATATATGCAGGGGCGCGGCGTGACGCCGCGCATGAAGATTCTTCGTCGATTCTTCTCGACTGTTATAAGGTAACACTCTAAGGGGACGGCCATGTCCTCTCCCGATCTCGCCGAGCCGGTGCTGCTGTCGCTTCTGGGCGGCGGCTTCGTCGCGGCCTTCCTGCACGCGGCCCTGCCGACCCATTGGCTGCCTTTCGTCTTGGTCGGCCGCGCCCAGCGCTGGAGCGTGGCGCGGGTGATGACCGCCGTGGTGACGGCCGGACTGGCGCATATCGCGTCGACGGCTCTCGTGGGGTCGCTGATCGTGGCGGCGGGGCTGGCGCTGAACCGCTGGGTCGAGGGGTTGCTGCCGCACCTGTCGGCGGCGCTGCTGTTCCTGTTCGGCGCCTTCTACCTGGCCAGGGCCTCGCTGAAGCGTCCCGTCACGGCGGGCGGACCGGCGGCTGAACTGACCGAGCCCGCGGTTTCGGACAAGGCGGCCTTCTGGGGCCTGGTGCTGATGATGGCGGTGACGCCGGGCGAGGTGCTGTTGCCCATCTATCTGTCCTCGGCGACCGAGGGCGTGGGCGCCCTGGCCCTGCTGACCCTGACCTTCGCGGCGGGGACGGTGCTGGGCATGACCTTGCTGGCCGCCCTGGCGACGGCGGGCTACTCTATTCTCAGGCTGGAGCGGTGGGCGCGCTATGAAGGCGCCATCCTGGGCGGGGCGCTGATCCTGATCGGCTTCCTGGTGCTGACGCATCAGCACTGAGTTTCGATAGGTTATATATTTACATTCAAAGACTTATCTTCTGCGGGGCTTGACCTTCCCGCGCGGGAAGACCTAGCTGAGCGGACATGGCGCACGATCACGCACACGGCCATGACGGCCACGATCATCACGATCACTCCCACGCTCATGACCACGGTCATTCGCACGGCCATGGCCATTCCCATGGCTTCGGCGGGCACCATCATCATGGACCGACCGACACGGGCGACTGGCGCTACGCCGTCGGCCTGATCGTCAACCTGGCCTTTGTCGTCGCCGAGTTCACGGCCGGCTTCATCGCCGATTCCACCGCCCTGATGGCCGATGCGGGGCACAATCTGTCCGACGTGCTGGGTCTGGCCATGGCGGGCGGGGCGGCCTGGCTGGCGCGGCGCGCGGCGGGGCCCAAGCGCACCTACGGCTATGGCAAGGCGACGGTGCTGGCGGCCCTGGGCAACGCCCTGCTGCTGATCTTCGCCTGCGGGGCGATCGCCTTCGAGGCGGTGCGCCGCCTGGCCGAGCCTGCGCCGGTAGCCTCGGGCGTCATCATCGTCGTGGCCGGGATCGGCTTCTTCATCAACCTGGGCACGGCCCTGCTGTTCATGAAGGACCAGCACAAGGATCTGAACGTGCGCGGGGCCTATCTGCACATGATGGCCGACGCCGCCGTGTCGCTGGGCGTGGTGATCGCGGGCGTCGTCATCCTGTTCACCGGCTGGTCGCTGATCGACGGGATCGTCAGCCTGATCATCGTCGCCGTCATCATGATCGGCACCTGGGGCCTGCTGAAGGATTCGGTGAACCTGGCTCTGGACGCCGCGCCCAACGGGCTGGACGTGGGCGAGATTCGCGCCGCCTTCCTGGCCCTGCCGGGGGTGACGGCGGTGCACGACCTGCACGTCTGGGGGCTGTCGACGACCGATGCGGCCCTGACCGCCCACATCGTCCACCAGCGCCCCGACGGCGACGCCCTGCTGGCCGAGGCGCAAGCCCTGGCGCGCGGCCGATTCGACATCAGCCACACGACGCTGCAGCTGGAAACGGGCGTCCTGCCGGATTGTCCGACCTGCTGAGCGGTTTCGCCTCTTCCCAAGGCGGCCCTCAGCCGCCATCTAGCGAGCCATGACCCAGAAGACACCCGTGACCGTCCTCACCGGCTACCTCGGCGCCGGCAAGACCACCCTGCTGAACCGCATCCTCACCGAGGACCACGGCAAGCGCTACGCCGTCATCGTCAATGAGTTCGGCGAGATCGGCATCGACAACGATCTGGTGGTCGGCGCCGACGAGGACGTGTTCGAGATGAACAACGGCTGCGTCTGCTGCACGGTGCGCGGCGATCTGATCCGCGTGGTCAACGGCCTGATGAAGCGGCAGCGCCCCGGCAAGCCGGCCTTCGACGCCATCATCGTCGAGACGACCGGCCTGGCCGACCCCGGTCCGGTGGCCCAGACCTTCTTCGTCGACGACGAGGTCAAGGCCAAGACCCAGCTGGACAGCGTCACCGCCTTGGTCGACGCCAAGCACGTCATGGCGCGTCTGGACGATTCCAAAGAGGCGCGCGAGCAGGTCGCCTTCGCCGACCGCATCATTCTGAACAAGATCGACCTAGTGGACGAGGCTCAACTGGCCGAGGTCGAGACCCGCCTGCGCGCGCTGAACCCGCTGGCCCCCATCGTCCGCGCCGAGCGTTCGAACGTGCCGCTGGATCAGGTGCTGGGCCTGCACGCCTTCGACCTGGACCGCATACTCGAGGTCAAGCCGGACTTCGTGAACCCGCCCCACGGCGCCGAAGGCCACGTCCACGACGAGCATTGCGGCCACGATCACGGGCATGACCACGTTCATGACGAGCACTGCGGCCATGAGCATCACGATCATGGGCACAATCATGCACACGGCCCACGCGGCCACGCCCACGAGGACGACATCAAGGGTATTTCCCTGACGCTGGACCGCCCGCTGAACGGCGCCAAATTCACCGCCTGGCTGGACAAGCTGCTGGGCGAGCAGGGCCAGAACATCCTGCGCGCCAAGGGCATCATCGACGTTCAGGGCGAGGACCGCCGCCTGGTCTTTCAGGCCGTGCACATGATCCTCGAAGGCGACCTTCAGAAACCGTGGGGCGACAAGGAGCGCCGCTGGAGCCGCGCCGTCTTCATCGGCCGCGATCTGGACGAAGCCGCCCTGAAGGCCGGGTTCGAGGCCTGCGCGGCATGAACCCGCCGCCTCGCCCGCGCACCGAAGCCAAGCTGATCTACGGCACGCCCGAGTTCGAGATCGTGCAGCACGGCGACCACGTCCGCTGCGCCGTCTCGGGCGCGCCGATCCCGCTGGAGGCGCTCAACTACTGGAGCGTCGAGCTTCAGGAAGCCTATGCGTCCGGCGAACTGATGACGAAGCGCTGGGTGGAAACGCACCGCTAACACCTTCTCCCATCAGGAGAGGGTTTTCAGCCATTCCGTCATCACTCGCGCCAGCGCCTTCGGCTGTTCCAGCGGGATCATGTGGCCGGTGTGGGCTACCGTCTCCAGCGTCGCGCCGGCGATCCCGCGGTGCAGCTCTTCCGCCTCTTCCCGGCTCCGTAGCCGATCCGCATCCGCCGCCACGATCAGCGTCGGCTGGACAATCTCCCCCAGCCGCTCCAGATCGCCCGCCCGCGCCATCGCCGACTGGCGGTGAAACACCTCGCCGCCCAGCCGCAAGCCCATGTCGCGCACCCGCGCGATCATCGCCTCGTCGTTCGCCAGATCGGGGTGCAGGGACGAGACGATGGCCGGACGGCTCAACCCCTTGAAGGCCTTCGGCGGCGCCTTCAACGACGAACGCCGCTGACGGATCAGCTCCTCCGTATCCCCGCGCGCCGAGGTGGCGATCAGGATCAGGGCCTCCACCCGCTCCGGCGCGATCCGCGCCAGCTCCCGCGCCACATAGCCGCCCATGGAGAAGCCCACGGCGACGAACCGCTCCGGCGCATCGCTCAGGATGGCGGCCGCCATGCTCTCGATATCCTCGCCCCGGCTTAGGTCGGTGGCGACCAGCGGTCCGAACGGCGCCAGATCATCGGTCATGGCGTCCCACAGGGTCGCATCGGCCATGAAGCCGGGAATGAGCAGCAGGGTCATGGCCCCCTCATAGACCCGCCACGCGACAGACGCGACGGGGGAGGTTATGAGGCGCATCCGACTTCTCCTTCGCCCTGCGTGAGCCGACATGACGACCTTCTCCTTCGACGCCCAGGTCACCGCCGCCCTGTTCGACAAGACGGGCGCGATCTTCGCCCTCGGCGACGGCTCGGTGCGGTTCGAGAGCGGCGCCCGCAGCGAGGTCCATGACGGCGCCGTCCTGTGCGCCTGCGTCCACCCCTCGGGCGAGGGGATCGTCACCGGCGGCGACGACGGCAAGCTGGTCTGGAGCCGCGAGGGCGAGGCCGTCCTGCTGGCCCAGACCAAGGGCCAATGGATCGACGCCGTGGCCGCCTCGGCCGAGTCGGGCCTGATCGCCTTCTCCTCGGGCCGCGCGCTGAGCGTGCTGGACGTCAAGGATCCGCACTTCCGCCGCGACTTCCAGCACGAGCGCACCGTCTCGGGCGTGGCCTTTGATCCCAAGGGGCGCCGCATCGCCGCCTCGACCTATGGCGGCGCCTGGCTGTGGTACGCCCGCATCGAGCAGCAGCAGCCGACCAAGCTGGCCTGGGCCGGGTCGCATCTGGCGGTCGGCTTCTCGACCGACGGCGCCTATGTCGTCACCTCGATGCAGGACAACCAGCTGCACGGCTGGCGGCTGAAGGATCAGAAGAACATGCGGATGGGCGGCTATCCGTCCAAGATCAAGAGCTTCGCCTTCATGGCCAAGGGGCAGCTTCTGGCCACCTCGGGCGCGCAGGGCGTGGTGCTGTGGCCCTTCGTCGGCTCGAACGGGCCGATGGGGCGCGAGGCGACCGAGATCGGCTATGACGAGACGACCCTGATCGCCCAGGTCGCCGCCGCCGCAGCCCACGGCCGTCTGGCGGCGGGGCTGGAAGACGGGCGCGTCTGGTGGGCCGATCCGGCCGGGCGCGGCCTGCAGTTCGTCAAACAGGACAAGGGCGCCCCCATCACCGCCCTGGCCATGAGTTCCGGCGCCGCCCGCATCGCCTGGGCGGATGAGGACGGCCACGCCGGCGTGGCCTCGCTCTGAAACAACGCCCTCCTGCCGTCATCCTCGGGCTTGACCCGAGAATCCAGCCTCGCGACGGCGGCTCGGCAAGCGTCGCCGTGATTTCTCAACCTTCCTGAGCCATGCTCCGTCCATGACCCGTGCGAAACACCGCAAGCGGCGGCCGCTCCTGACCCTTCTGCTGATCCTGGCCCTGTTCCCGCTGGCCGGGGTGGCGGTGCATCGCTTCGCGCCGCCGCTGGCGACGATCCTGATGGTCAAGCAGGCGGCGGCCGGGCACGGCATGGACTATCGCTGGCGCTCGCTGGACCGTATCTCGCCGCGTCTGGTCGAGGCGGTGATCGCCGCCGAGGACGCCCGCTTCTGCCGGCACCACGGCTTCGACGTCGAGGCCATCCAGAAGGCGATGGAGGCCAACGAACGCGCCGAACAGCGCGGCTCGGACAAGAGGCGCGGCGCTTCGACCATCAGCCAGCAGACCGCCAAGAACGTCTTCCTGTGGCCCGGCCGCGACTGGGTCAGGAAGGGGCTGGAGGTCGGCTACACCGGCCTGATCGAGATCGGCTGGGGCAAGCGGCGGATCATGGAGATGTATCTGAACGTCGCCGAATGGGCGCCGGGCGTCTATGGCGCCGAGGCCGCCTCGCGCCACTGGTTCGACAAGGGCGCGGACAAGCTGACGGCGCGCGAGGCCGCCCGCCTGGCCGCCATCCTGCCCAGCCCGCGCCGCTACAACGCCGGATCGCCCGGCCCCTATGTCCGCCGTCGCGCCGCCCGCATCCAGGCCGCCATGGGCACGGTGCGCGAACAGGGGTTGGACGCCTGCATCGACCGCCGCTGAAGTCGGCCGTTTCGCAACCCGCCGTTAACCGTGAACGGGGGGCCAAGCCTTAACGGACGCGTGTCATGCTGAGGTCGATTGCGGACCCTTGCGTCCGCGCGCGACGACGGGGTCTGAAGGGTGACACACGGTCTGAAACGAGCCGGGCGGGGCGCACGCCTCTTCGTCCGCCGCCTGATGCGCCAGACCCAGGGCAACGTCGCGCTGATGTTCGCCATCGCCCTGCCGATTCTGATGATGATCACCCTCGGCGCCGTCGATATTCACCAGGCGTCCAAGGTGAAGGCTCAACTCCAGGACGCCCTAGACGCCGCCGCCCTGGCCGCGGCGCGCTCGAAGTACAGCGACGACTTCAACATCAATCGAATCGGCATGGCGGCGTTGCAGGCCAACATGCCGGGTTATTTCGACAAGGACGGAGACACCGCCAGTTTCGTTCTGGTCGACAATCGACGGGTAGAGGCTGAAGCCAGGGTCGATGTGAAGGTGCTGGTCGCCAATGTCTTCCTGCCGCCCTACGGCAAGCTCATGGACGACTACCTTCCGGTCAGCACCAGTTCGCAGGTGTTGCGCGCCTCACGCAATGTGGAGGTGGCGCTGGTGCTGGACATCACCGGTTCGATGTCCGGCTCTCCGCTCACCAGCTTGAAGGAAGCGGCCAAGGAGCTGGTGGGTCTCGTGGTGCAGAAGGAGCAGACGCCCTTTACCTCGCGCGTGGCCCTGGTGCCCTATTCCATGGGCGTGAACCTGGGCGACTACGCCGCTAAGGCGCGGGGGCCGCTGCAGGCGTCGACGGTGATAGAGGGCGCAGATTGGGCGGATGCAGGCAAGTCGCTTTCGCGCGTTTCGGGCGGCACTCTGACCGCCAACAATCACGGGCTGAAAAAGGACGATTACGTCTGGATCAGCGGCGTCAGCAACGCCTCTTCAGGATTGAACAATCGCGTCCATCGCGTGTCGTCTGTGACGACCAATAGCTTCCAAGTTTCCGGCTTTTCGGGCAACGGCCGCAACAATACCGGTAGTTTCCGTCGGTGCTGGGCGCCCGATTGTCAGGTCTGGGTGACATCAACCCAGCACACGCTCTCGACGGGCGATTGGGTGAAGGTTTCGGGCGTTCAGGGCATGAGCGCGCTCAACAACACCTTCCAGGTGAAGAAGATTTCCGACGACCAGTTCAGCGTCGGCCTATGGGGGCCAGAGCAATCCGCCTACTCTAGAGGGGGATCCGTTCAGTGCGGTTATGACGGCTGCGAACGACGCTATTTCATCGGTCGCGACAATCGCACCTTGCGTGACCTGTCTTCGAGCACCTGTGTCAGCGAACGTTTGTGGACCGAACGGAATAGGTCCGGTGCACTGATCCCGACAGACCGCAGTCCAGGCCGAACGTTGGAGCGGGACGAGTGGGGCGGCCGCAACTACCCGCACGGCGACAACCGTTGCCTGAGCAATACGCTCACGCCCTTGACCAATCAGGTTGACGACAAGGGAAGCGTGAAAGGGCTGGACAGTCAGATCGACGCCTATCAGGCGGCCGGTTCGACGGCGGGACAGATCGGCATTGAATGGGGCTGGTATGCGGTCTCGCCGAACTTCAACACCGTCTGGCCTTCCGCCAGCAGCGCCAATCCTTATGACCCCTCCAAGACGCTGAAGGCCGTCGTGCTGATGACGGACGGGGAGTTCAACAACCCCTATTGCCAGGGCGTGATCTCGCATGACGCCCCCAGCAACGGATCCGCCGGCAACGCCAACTATCAGATCAACTGCAGCGCGCCGAACGGCACCCCCTTCGCCCAGTCCGTGGCGCTCTGTGAGGGGATGAAGAAGGAGAATATCGTCATCTACACGGTCGGCTTCAACCTCAGCACCAGCACGGGCGGGGCGGGCGTGGATACGGCCTATGAGGTCATGGATAAGTGCGCCACCAGCAAGGAGCACTTCTTTACGCCGAACAAGAATACCGACCTTAAGGAAGCCTTCCGCGCCATCGGTCGCGATATCACCCGCCTGCGCATCGCGCGCTGACGCAGACAATCGGCGGGCAAGAAAAAGGGCCGGCGGAGCGATCCGCCGGCCCTTCGTGCTTTTCAGTCGTCCCGCCCGGTCAGATCAGGCGGATTTCCTTCAGGCGTTCGGTCAGGAAGTCCTCGGCCAGGATGGTCTTGCCCGCATAGCGGTCCGGGTTGTCAGGCGTGATCGTCGACGGCAGGGTCTCGATCGGGAAGTCCGGGTTGAAGTGCAGGAAGAAGGGCGTCGAATAGCGGGCGAAGCCGCGACGCTCGGGCGCCGGATTGACCACGCGGTGGGTCGTCGACGGCAGGACGTGGTTGACCAGCCGCTGCAGCATGTCTCCGATGTTGACCACCAGCGCCCCCGGCGGCGGGGCGATGTCCAGCCATTCGCCGTCCGAATCCTTCAGCTGCAGCCCGGCCTCTTCGGCGCCCAGCAGCAGGGTGATGACGTTGATGTCCTCATGGGCGCCCGCGCGCACGCCCTCGGCGTCGGCCGGGATCGGCGGATAGTGCAGCAGGCGTAGCACGCTGTTGCCCAGTTGGACCTTGTCTTCGAAATAGGCGTCGTCCAGCTTCAGATAGCGGGCGATGGCCTTCAGGATGCGGCGGCCCAGTTCGTCCAGACCGTCGTACAGGCCGTAGACGTGCTCGCGGAAGCCCGCCACCTCGGTCGGCCAGACGTTGTCACGCATGTACTGGCGATAGGGATGGCCTTCCGGCAGCTCGCGGCCCGTGTGCCAGAACTCCTTCAGGTCCACGGCCTTGGCGCCCTTGGCCGCCTCGACGCCGAACGGGGTCAGGCCGCGCGCGCCGCCCGTGCCGGCCTGGTGATACTGACGCTTCACATCCTCGGGCAGGGCGAAGAAGGCCTTGGCGTCGTTGACGGCGGCGTCGATCAGCCCCTGATCCAGACCGTGGTCCGCGATAACGGCAAAGCCGTAGCGGGCGAAGGAGGCGCCCAGGGCGTCCGAGAAGGCCTGAAAGTCGGCGTCATAGCCCTTCATCGACACCGGGACGATGGCGCGGGTCTTGGCCTGATCTTCGGCGGAGACGGCGGTGAGGGAAGAGGTCACTGTGAAATCAGCCTCTGTGATGGTGAGTATGGCGGCCCTCATACGCCCAATGGGCGCGAAAGGGCAGATGCGGCGCGGCGGACCGTTGGTCCAATGTCAGTCCTGCGGGATGACGGCCCGGATGACGCGCGCAGACGACGGGCGGCCGGCGATGCCGCGCCGGGGGTCGACCACGACCCGCAGATCGCCGCCGGAATAGGTCACGGACGAGCGCTGCCCCTCGATGATAGTGATGCTGCGCAATCGGTCCAGGAAGGGGCGGGCGCTGGGCGACCGGGCGATGCGAACCACCGCGTCGGTGGTGACGATCAGCGCCTCGATGCACAGGGCTTCGGATTCCTGGCCGTCCAGGTTGATGCGCACCAACCGACCCATGGCTTCCGACACCAGGCCGCTGCGTCGCGCCATCAGGTTGAACATCTGCACAGGCCCCAACGACGGGGGGGCCAGGCTGACCGGCGGTCCGGCCAGGGACACGGGCGAGCCGCCGGGCGCGCGGGTCGTATAGACGGTGATGCCGCCGCCGGTGGTGACGCGCAGCACCTGATCGCCGGCGTCGTTGCGATAGATGGTGTCGCCGCGCGGGGCCGAGGACGGCCGCAGCGCCCAGGTCTCGGTCGATCGCTCGAACCGCAGTAGGGTCAGCGACCCCGCCTGGTCCAGGATGAAGGACTGGCCCGCCTCGGAGGTGTAGCGCCCCGGCGGCGGCGTGGTGCGGATGATCGACTGGTCGCGGATGGCCCGACTCTGCTCGGCCTGGGCGTTGGATCGGGTCTGGGCCGTCGCTTCGGCGGCGACAGCCCCGCAGGCAAGGAAAAGGGTAAGCCCCGCCGTCATGCCGGACCGGCGCCAGGCGCGCGCGCGTCTGCTCCTCGCGGCGCGATGCGTCGCGAGGATGAAGGCAGGCGGTTTCTCCGCCACGACTTCGACCGCAGTCCTCATGTTTTCAGAGGTGATACGCGCGAACGGCGGATTTTGGGCGAACGCGGCTTATCCAACCAGGTACTGCCCGCCGTTGAGCGAGAGCGTGCACCCTGTGACATATCCGGCACGCTCGCCCGACAGCCAGGACACCATGTCGGCGATCTCCTCGCCCTTGCCCAGGCGGCCGACGGGGATCTGGGCCACGATGGCGTCCAGCACCTTCTGGTCCATGGCGCCGACCATTTCGGTGTCGATATAGCCGGGTGCGATGCAGTTGACGGTCACGCCCTTGCGCGCGTTCTCCAGCGCCAGCGCCTTGGTGAAGCCGATCATCCCGGCCTTGGCGGCGGAATAGTTGGTCTGGCCGATCTGGCCCTTCTGACCGTTGATCGAGGAGATGTTGACGATGCGGCCGAAGCCCCGGTCGCGCATGCCGTTAATGACCTGGCGCGTCATGTTGAAGACGCTGTCCATGTTGACGCGGATCACGTCGGACCACTGGTCCGCGCTCATCTTGTGGAAGAAGCCGTCGCGCGTGATGCCGGCGTTGTTCACCAGGACGTCGATGGGGCCCAGCTGCGCCTCGACCTCCCTGACCGCCCGCTCGCAATCCTCGAATGAGCCGACGTTGCCCTTCACCACCATGACGCCCAGTTCACGGGCGGTGGCCTCTGCGGCCTCGGTGTTGCCGGAATAACCGGCCGCGACCTGCAGCCCGTCTTCCTTCAGTCGTTGAACGATCGCCTTGCCGATGCCCCGGGTGCCCCCGGTAACGAATGCGGTACGCGTCATGACGTCTCCCTGTCCTGTGCGGCGGTCGTCATGGTTGCGACGCCGTCCGTCTCCCTTGCTGACAGCCTTAGCGCGGCTGGCGGCGAACGAGAAGACGGGGTTATGCCGTCGCGGCCATACGGCCCATGTCGATGACGAAGCGGTAGCGCACGTCCGACCGCTCCATCCGTTCATAAGCTTGGTTGATCTGATCGGGTGCGATCACCTCAATCTCGCACACGATCCCGTGTTCGCCGCAGAAGTCGAGCATCTCCTGCGTCTCGCGAATGCCGCCGATCAGCGAACCGGCGATGCGGCGCCGCCGCCACAGCAGGGGCATGGCGAAGACCGGCAGCCCCTCGGTCGTCAGGCCCAGCATGACCATGGTCCCGTCGCGCGCCAGCAGATTGACGTGGCTGGCGATCTCATGCGTGGCCGAGACGGTGTTGATGATCAGGTCGAACTGCTCGGCCGCCGCCTTCATGGCGTCTGCGTCCGAGTTGATCAGGAAATGCCGGGCGCCCATCCGCTCGGCGTCGGCCTTCTTGCGGTCCGAGGTCGACAGCACCGTCACCTCGGCGCCCAGGGCGGCGGCCAGCTTGACCGCCATATGGCCCAGGCCGCCCAGGCCGATCACCGCCACCTTCGACCCGGGCCCCACGCCCCAGGTCTTCAGCGGCGACCAGGTGGTCACGCCCGCGCACAGCAGGGGCGCGGCCGCATCCAGCGGCAGGCTGTCGGGGATCTTCAGCACGAAGGCCTGATCCACCGTGATGCGGTCGCAATAGCCGCCCTGGGTGATCGTCTGGCCGACGGCCGCGCCCTTGGGATCGCGCGAGCCGTAGGTCTGGGTCATGCCCGGCTCGCAATACTGCTCCAGCCCCTCGCGGCAGGCCGAGCAGGTCCGGCAGCTGTCGACCATGCAGCCGACGCCGACGCGGTCGCCTTGCTTGAAGCGCGTGACGTTCGCGCCGACCGCCGTCACCACCCCGGCGATCTCATGGCCCGGCACGATGGGATAGCGCGTCCCGCCCAGATCATTCTTCACCACATGCAGGTCCGAGTGGCAGACGCCGCAGTATTTGATCTCGATGGCCACGTCGTCCGGGCCGGGATCGCGCCGCTCGAAGCTGTAGGGACTCAGCGGCTGGTCGGCGGCGGTCGCGGCGAAGGCGCGCGTGGCGATGGGCATGGGTTCAGTCCTTCAGCTTGGCGATCAGCGCCTGGGCCGCCGCCGGGTTCCGCACCTTGGCCCCTGAGATGAAGTAGGCGAAGACGTCGCCGCGTTCGGCCCAGCCGCGCGCCTGTTTCGCCACGGCGTCCAACTCTCCTGAGGTCATGCCCGTCGGCTCGTCCTCGCGGCTGGACATCAGCCGGGCGTAGGTAAAGTCGGCCGTCGCCTCGTCGATCTGCGGCCAGGTCGGCTCCTCGTCATCGACCGCATAGACGACGGCCGCGCCGTATTTGCGCGCCAGATCATAGAACTGTTCGGTGGCGAAGGTCGGGTTGCGCACCTCCAGCGCGTGCCGCAGTCGCACGCCGTCCTTCTCCTTGGGCAACAGCTTCAGGAAACCCTCGAAGTCCTCGGGCTCGAACGTCTTGGTCCCCATGAACTGCCAGTTGATCGGCCCCAGCTTGTCGCCCAGCACCGTCAGCCCTTGCGACAGGAACCGCTCGAAGCTCTCGGCGCCGTCGGACAGAACCTTTCGGTTGGTGCAGTAGCGGCTGGCCTTGACCGAAAAGACGAAACCGTCCGGCGTCTCGTCACGCCACTTCGCCCAGCTGTCCGGCTTGAAAGTCGAATAATAGGTGCCGTTGATCTCGATGGAGGTCAGCGCCCGGCTGGCGAACTCCAGCTCCCGCTTCTGCACCAGCCCCTCGGGATAGAAGACCCCGCGCCAAGGCTCGAACGTCCAGCCGCCGACGCCGATATGGATGGATTCCGCCATGAACTAGCCTCCTGATGCAGGCCGTTTGATCGCAGAAATCACCGACGGCGGCTACGGAAAGCGGATGGCGTGAAGGTGCCGAAGCAAGCCCGTCACAATCGCGCAGGAAGGCGACGGTTAGAAAGGCCGAACCCTGCAAGCACCAAGGCTCCCAAAAACTGAAAAACGCGGGTGTTGATCGTTTAGATACTTGGCATGCTCGCAGCTAGGGTGATTTAGCCAACGTCCGCGATGAGTCGAAGTGGTCTCCTTCCCTCATCCGAAACGCGACGGCGCGACCGGTGAGGGCCACGGTTGGCGTCAAACGAAATATATGGTCGTGGCAAGAATGCACGTCACTACAAGCATCGTCACGATGTATCCCATCGTGTGTCGTCGAAAATCTGATTTCATCAAATCTATAGACTGAATTGTTATAAGAATCCCTACAAACATGACGAAAAAGAACACGGCTTTAATGGTGGGGGCGCGAACGAACACGATAAAAAAAGCAGCAAGAGCTGATGTTCTGATTATATCGTTTATCGTTAGTCTTTTCATTGCCTACCGCTCACGCGCCTGCATGGTCTCGAGTTCCATTGTGTGCATTATTCATAGACGAACTCTCAAGCTGATCGAGATTTGAAGCTACGCCCCGACCGAATAGGTAACCCCGCCTTCGTCCGCAACGGGGCGTGAAGCGAAGTTCGCCTCAATCCAGCTTCCGGACAGTAAGCGTATCAGCCAAACGGGCCGCGCCCCGCCTCAGTCCGACACGCAGTCATCCGCCCGGCCGAAGACCACGGCGCGCGGGTTGGGCGGGCGCAGGCGGGCCAGGACGTCGCGGCGGCTGGGCGGTCGGCCCCAGCGGGTGAATTCCAGGCCGTAGCGGCGCAGCGTCGCTTCATGCGGTATCCACAGGGAGTGGCGCGACAACCAGGCGACGCGCGGCGCGATCTCGCCGGGAATCCGGACTTCGGTCTGGAGGGTGGACAGGCCGACCCGGGCGGCGGCGCAGTCTAATATAGCGGGATCGACCCCGCGTGCGGCGTAGAGGGCGCGCGTCCGCCGGGCGCCGCGGGCGATCTCCTCGGGGACGGCCTCGTTCAGCCTTTGATAGTTGGCCTCGATCACCGGTGAGGAGTGGTGAAAGCTGACGAACCCCGCCCGCTCTATGATCCGCGTTGCTCCGGCGGCGAAGACGGCGTTGGCGCAGGCGGACGTGCACTGGCCCCGCACCGTCACGGGCAGCCGCCGCGCCAGGATCACCTCAGCCGCGTCCAGGGCGGCGTTGTCGTCGCCGCCGCCGCTGTCGATGATCAGCCCCTCGGCGTCCTTGTCCGACAGCGCTTCGACCAGGGCCGCGCTGGATGCGGGGTTCAAGGCGCCGCGGAAAACGACCTGCGCTCCTTCGCGCGACAGCAGCCACTGGGGCCTGGTCGGCGCAACAGACATCGGCGCGGAGGATGAGGCGGACGGCGAAGCGGGCGACGCCGTCGCCGCCTGAGGCGGGGCGGCTAAAATCAGGGCGGACGTCACGGCGGCGATGAACGACACGGATCCTCCGGCGCGCTTCCCCCTGGAAGAACGCCACTATGAGCCTGTCGCGGCCTTGCTGTCCAAGCCAAAGACGAGACGATGGCGCGATGGCGACCGGGGGGCTATAGCGCCAGCGTCGCGGGAGTGTCGAAGCGTGCCGGAACTGACGCTGGAAATCATCGCCCTGTTGGGCGTCGCGTCGGTGATCGCCGGCTTCATCGACGCCATCGCCGGGGGCGGGGGGCTGATCTCCTTGCCGGCCCTGCTGTCGGTCGGGCTGAACCCGGTCGCAGCCATCGCCACGAACAAGGTCCAAGGCAGCGTCGGCACGGCCAGCGCCCTGTGGAATTTCTGGCGCAGGGGGCGGGTGGATTTCCGCCTGATCCGTTGGCCCTTGGTTCTCGTCGCGGTCGGGGCGGGACTGGGCGCCTTCGCCGTCACCCTGGTCGACACGCGGTGGCTGATGATCCTGCTGCCCGCGCTGCTGGTCGGCATCGCCCTCTATTTCCTGCTCGGCCCCAAGGCGGCGGACGAGGACGCCCACGCCCGGCTGACGCCGCTGGCCTACGCCTTCGTGGCGGGCGGGATCGGCTTCTACGACGGCTTCTTCGGGCCGGGCACGGGGTCGTTCTTCGCGCTCAGCCTCGTCATGCTGCTGGGCATGGGGCTGACGCGAGCGACGGCGCACACCAAGGCGCTGAACCTGATGAGCAACGTCGTCGGCATCGTCGTCCTGGCGGTCGGCGGCCATGTGGTCTGGGCGCTGGCCGGGATCATGGCGGTGGGCCAGTTCGTCGGCGGCCGCATGGGCTCGCACGCGGCCATGCGCTTCGGCCCGCGGCTGATCCGCCCCCTGCTGGTGGTCATTTCCCTCGCCATGACGGCGCGGCTGCTGTCCGATCCGGCCAATCCGCTGCGGACCATGATCGCCGGCTGGCTGGGCTAGGTCAGTCGGGCTGGATCGCGCGGCCGCCCAGCGCCCTGCGGACGGCGGCCGTCAGCGCTTCGGCCGTGACGGGCTTAGCCAGGTGAAGGTCGGCGCCCGCCTGGGCGGCCTGTTCCTGATGCTCGGCCATGGCGTTGGCGCTCAGCATGATGACCGGCGTGCGCGGGCGCGCCGGGTCGGCGTGCTCGACATCGCGCAGGGCGCGCGTGGCGCTCAGCCCGTCCATCACCGGCATCTGCATGTCCATCAGCACCAGGTCGAACCGCTCAGCGACAAAGGCGGCCGCCGCCTGTTCGCCGTTCTCGACCAGGGTCAGCTCGACGCTGTCCCCCAGGATCAACCGCACCACCCGCTGATTGATCGGATGATCCTCGGCCAGCAGGACGCGGGGGCGAGAGCCGGAAGGCGGCGCGTTCGGCGCCGTTTCCTCGGCGTAGGCCGCGTCGAACTCGGCCAGGGAGGCGATGCGCGTCAGCGGCAGCTCGACCCGGAACCGGCTGCCTTCGCCCAGGGCCGACTCGGCTTCGATGCGCCCGCCCATCATCTCGACCAGGGCCTGGCAGATGGACAGGCCCAGCCCGGCCCCGCCGAAGCGCCGGGTGATGGAGGCGTCGGCCTGGCTGAACCGTTGGAATAGCTGCGCCGCGTGATCGGCGCCGAAGCCGATGCCGGTGTCGCGCACCTCCAGCGTCAGCAGGGCGGCGCCGTCGCCCATGTCCATCAGGTCGATATGTGCGGCGACCTGGCCTCGCGCGGTGAACTTGACGGCGTTGGACAGCAGATTGCTCAGGATCTGGCGGATCCGCACCACGTCGCCGTTGAAGACGCCGCGCGCGGTCTCGGTGCGTTCGAGGCGGAAGGTCAGGCCCTTCTCCTCGGCCAGCCCGCGCAGGGGGGCGATGGCGGGGATCAGGGCGTCGTTCAGGTCGAAGGGACGGGTTTCCAGCGTCATGCGCCCGGATTCGATGCGCGACACGTCCAGGATGTCCGTGACCAGCCGCTCCAGGGTTACGCCCGAACTGCGGACCAGTTCGACCATTTCGGCCTGCTGGGGCGACAGCGGCGTGCGCGCCAGGGCGTCGATGACGCCGATGACCCCGTTCAGCGGCGTGCGGATCTCATGACTCATATTGGCCAGGAAGTCGGACTTGGCGCGGTTGGCGGTCTCGGCCGCGGCCTTGGCTTCGATCAGGGCGCGCTCCGCCGCCGCCTTGGCCGTCACGTCGCGGGCGACGGCGTAGATGCGGTCGCCGAACTTCTGCGCCCGCCATTCCAGGGTGACGTAGCCGCCGTCCTTGTGGCGATAGCGGTTGACGTGGCCCAGCACCGGATCGCCGGGTCGGCGCGTCTCGACTTCGGTCACGCTGCCCAGGGTGCCGGGCAGATCGTCGGGGTGGACCAGGGTCAGTATGGCCAGCCCGACCAGTTCCTCGGGCCGATAGCCCAGGGTCGAGGCCCAGGAGGCGCTGACCCGCACGATCCGCCCCTCCAGGTCGCGGATCACCAGCAGGTCCAGGGACACGTCGAAGAAGGTCGCCAGATCGACCCCGGCGTCAGGCGGCGGCTGCGGCTGTCCCGTCGAGGAAGGGGCGGCGGCCGGAGTGAGGGGCATGGGCGGTCCTGAGGCGCGGTCCTGAAGGCGGGCTGGACCTCACCCTAGCGCCTGCCGGTTAAGGGCGCCTTGCGGCTCGCCCGTCAGGAGAGCTTCAGTAGGCGCAGTCGCGATAGACGCGCCCGACGTCGCCGCCCCATTCGCCGTTGTACAGCTCCAGCAGCCGGTCGGCCGAGGTCACGCCGCTGTCGGCGATGTCTTCCAGTTCGGTGATGTAGCCGCGCTCGTCCACCATGCCGCCGCTGAAGCGGGCGCGGTTCTTCAGGCCCTGCTTGGCGATATTGACCATGTCGACGGCGATGTCGCGCACGCTGCGGCCGTTGACCTCGGCCTTCAGGCCCAGTCGCGTCACGTCGCGGCGCAGGCGCTCATGGTCGGCGATGTCCCAGTCCTTGCACAGATCCCAGGCCGCCGCGAGCGACGGCGCGTCATACAGGATCCCGGCCCACAGGGCGGGCAGGGCGCAGATGCGGCTCCACGGCCCGCCGTCGGCGCCGCGCATCTCCAGATACTGTTTCAGCCGCACCTCGGGGAAGAGGGTGGTCAGGTGGTCGGCCCAGTCCTTGGCCGTGGCGCGATCGCCCGGCAGGGCGTCCAGCTTGCCGTCCATGAAGGCGCGGAACGACTGGCCCGACAGATCGACATAGGTCTCGCCGCGCTTGGCGAAATACATCGGCGCGTCCAGCGCATAGTCGGCGTAGCGTTCGTAGCCGAAGCCGTCTTCGAACACGAAGTCCAGCATTCCTGTGCGGTCCGGGTCGGTGTCGGTCCAGACGTTGGCGCGCGCCGACAGGAAGCCGTTCGGCTTGCCCTCGGTGAAGGGGCTGTTGGCGAACAGGGCGGTGGCGATGGGCTGCAACGCCAGCGACGTGCGGAACTTCATCACCATGTCGGCTTCGCTGTCGAAGTCGAGGTTCGCCTGGATGGTGCAGGTGCGCAGCATCATGTCCAGGCCCAGCTTGCCCTTCTTGGGCATATAGGCGCGCATGATGTCATAGCGGCCCTTGGGCATGACGGGGATGTCCTCGCGTCGCCACATCGGGTCGAAGCCCAGGCCCAGGAAGCCCAGGTTCAATTGGTCCGCGACCTGCTTGACCTCCATCAGGTGCTGGCCGGTCTCGTTGCAGATGTCATGGATGTCCTTCAGCGGGGCGCCCGACAGTTCGAACTGACCGCCCGGCTCCAGACTGATCGAGGCGCTGAAGCCCTCGGCGTTCTTGCGCTCCAGGGCGATGACGCGGCCGGCTTCCTCGACTGGCGACCAGCCGAAGCGCTGAAGGCCCGTCAGCATGGCCAGGATGCCGTTCTCGCCCTCATAGGCGGGGCGGCGCAGGGTCGACTTGTCGAAGCCGAACTTCTCGTGCTCGGCGCCGATGCGCCATTGATCGCGGGGCTTCTCGCCCTTCGACATGGCGTGGATCAGCTGGTCTCTGGAAAGGGGCGCCGTGTCGGACATCTGTAACCTCTGCTGTCGCGGCTAGATGGGCCAGCCGTCGGCCATGCTCAAGGGGGCGGCGGAAACTTCTAGCGATCCCAGTCGCCGACGGCCGCCTGCCACAGGGTCATGGCGGCGATGGCGGCGGTGTCGGCCCGCAGGATGCGCGGCCCCAGCGAGACGGCGGTGGTGAAGGGCAGGGACCGCAGCCGCTCGCCCTCCTCGGGCGAGAACCCGCCCTCGGGCCCGATCAGAATGGCCCACTTGCCGTCGCCTGCGCCGGTCAACGCCGACGCCGCCGGCGCGCCGCCCGTCTCATCGCAGAACATCAGCCGCCGCCCCGCCTCCCAGCCGTCCAGTAGGGCGTCCAGCTTCACCGGATCATCCACGACCGGCACGTCCAGGCGTCCGGTCTGCTCGGCGGCCTCCTCGGCGATGGCGTCCAGCCGGTCCAGCCGCAGACGGTCGGCGTTGGTGCGATGGGTCAGCGCCAGCCGCACCCGCTTGGCGCCCAGTTCGGCGGCCTTCTCGACGATGGTCTCGATGCGGGCCTTCTTCACCACGGCGACGATCAGCTCCAGATCGGGGCCATAGACCTGCGGCCGCGTCTGTTCCTCGGCGCGCAGGATGACGCCCTTCTTCAGCACCTCGGCGACGCTGACGCGCCACTCGCCGTCGCGGCCGTTGAAGACGAGAAGCTCGTCGCCCGCCTTCAACCGCATCACCTGCGTCAGATAGCGCGACTGGTCGAGCGTGGGCGCCACGGCGGCGCCGGGGGCGAGGTCGCCCTGGACGTAAAGACGGATCATGGCGCCTGCATATCGCGCTTTGGCAGTCGCGACCAACCTCGGCCTACAGGAACCGCGGCCGTTCCGCCCGCGTTCGTCTGTCATGTTCACAACCTTGGCCGTAGCGGCGCGCGATCGAAAACGTCTGGCCGAGATTTCCGGCGTCGCCGCCCGCTTCGGCCTTGAGGCCGTGTTGCTGCGCCTCGGTCTCGGCGGCGGCGAGGCCCATGCCGACGGGCCCGAGCCTCTGTCGCGCCGCACCCGTCAGGCGCTGGAGGCGCTGGGCCCCACCTTCGTCAAGCTGGGCCAGATCCTGTCCACCCGCTCGGACCTGCTGCCCGCCGATTGGATCATCGAGTTCGAACAGCTTCAGAGCGCCGGACCCACCCTCGACTTCGAGACGCTGCGGCCCGAGGTCGAGGCCGCCCTGGGCGGGCCGCCGGAACAGGTCTTCGTCCGTTTCGACGCGGCGCCCCTGGCCGCCGCCTCCATCGCCCAGGTGCACCGCGCCGCCCTGCACGACGGGACCGAGGTGGTGGTCAAGATCCGCCGCCCCGGCGTGCGCCCGCGCGTCGAGGCCGACCTGCGCCTGATCGCGGAACTGGCGCGCCGCGCCGAACAGTCCAGCGCCGAGATCGCCCGCTATCGCCCGCGCGCCCTGATCGCCCAGCTGACCGAGGCCATGCTGGACGAACTGGATTTCACGACAGAGGGCCGCAACGTCGACCGCTTCGCCGCCGACTTCGCCAGGAACCGCGATGTGGTCATCCCGGCCGTCTATTGGCCGCACACGACCGACAGCGTGCTGGTGCAGGACTATCTCGACGGCGTGCCTCCCGTGGATGCGGCGCGGCTGAGGGCGGCGGGCGTCGACCCGCACCGGCTGGCCCGCGTCGGCGCCGAGGCGGTGCTGGACATGGTGCTGGTCAACGGCCGGTTTCACGCCGATCCGCACCCCGGCAACCTGCGCGGCCTGCCCGGCGACCGGGTGGGGTTGCTGGACTTCGGCATGGTCGGGACCGTCACCCCGCGCCGCCGGGCAGAGCTGATCAGCTTCGTCCAGTCGCTGGCCGCCGGCGACGGCGTCCGCATGGCCGAGGTGCTGGCCGACTGGACCGAGGGGACGGACGTCTCGCGCGCCAGCCTGACCGCCGGGGCCGAGCGGCTGATCGCCCGCCACGGTCAGGGCGCGGTCGACCTGCCCGCCATCGTCGGCGACCTGATGGGACTGATGCGGCAGGAACGGGTGGCCGCCCCGCCCGATCTGGTGCTGATCCTCAAGGCGCTGGTGACGATCGAGGGGGTGTTGTCGCGCGTCGATCCCGACTTCGATCTGGTCAAGACGATGAAGGGCGCCTGGAGCCGCGCCCTCTTCTCCAGCCGCAGCCCCGAGGCCCTGCGCAACCGCCTGATCGGCGCCCTGCTGGACCTGTCGGCGGCCAGCGACGACCTGCCCCGCCTGATCCGCGCCGCCTCGCGCCGCCTGACGGCCGACCCTGTCGCCGCTGCATCGTCGGACAAGGAAACCGCCCGGTCGATCGTCTCGGCCGGGCGGTGGATCGCCGCTTCGATTGTGCTCGCCGGCGCCCTGATCGCGGGCGCCCTGCTGCTGCGATAGGACGCCTCAGCGACCGTAATGATAGCGGCACTGCGCGATCAGCAGGGTGTCTTCGGTCGCGCGATAGATCAGTCGGTGCTCTTGATCGATCCGGCGCGACCACCAGCCGGAGAACTCGCCTTTCAGAGGTTCCGGCTTCCCAGTTCCGCTAAAGGGCGTCCGCAGGCATTCGCGGATCAGGCCGTTGATCTTCTTGAGTTGCTTGCGGTCGTCAGATTGCCAGTAGAGGTAGTCCTCCCAGCCCTCTTCCTGAAACGTCAGCTTCATTCGATCAGATCGCGCGCCTGGCCCTTACCGGCGTCCAGCTCAGCGACAGCCTTACGCAGGCGTTCCGCGTTTGCTGGGCTGCGCAGCAGATACTCCGTCTCCTGCCAGGAGGCGAAGTCTTCCAGCGACATGAGGACGGCCGCCGGCTTGCCGCCCTCGCGCGTGATGATCGTGTAGTCATGATCCGCCGCCACCCGGTCGATGGTCGCGGCCAGGTTCTTGCGCAGTTCGGAGACAGAGATGGCGTTCATAAGTGATAATGTACGAAGTTCTGTACATCATCGCAAGGGGGCCGCAAGACCCGCGCCTCAGCGCGTCGCGTCCAGCCGCTCCTCGATCAGATCGCGCGCGATCTTCAAGGCGGCGATGCGGCGGACGAGAAGGGTGTGCTGCGCCGCGCCGGGGGCCAGCTTCAGGACCGCCTTTTCGCATTTGGCGATCAGGGATTCGACGGCGCGCAGCGCTTCTGACAGGTCCGTCTCGCTGTGGGCGGCCATCCGTCCCTGATCTCCATGCGCGCCGCACGGCGCCCTTACAGCGTCCGCGCGATCAGCAGCTTCATGATCTCGTTCGTCCCGCCGTAGATGCGCTGGACGCGGGCGTCCTTGTACAGCTGGGCGATCGGATATTCGGTCATATAGCCGTAGCCGCCGAAGAGCTGCAGCATCTCGTCGATGGTCTCGCCCTGGATGTCGGTGACCCAGTATTTGGCCATGGAGGCCGTGGCGGCGTCCAGCTGGCCCTTCAGGTGCAGACCGATGCAGTGGTCGACGAAGACCTTGGCGACCGTCAGCTTGGTCTTGATCTCGGCCAGTTTGAACTGGGTGTTCTGGAAGTCGATGACCCGCTTGCCGAAGGCCTTGCGTTCCTTGACGTAGGCCAGGGTCGCCTCCAGCCCGCGCTCGGCGGCGGCCACGCCCTGAACGGCGATGTTCAGCCGCTCCTGCGGCAGCTGCTGCATCAGTTGGACGAAGCCCTGTCCCTCGGTGTCGCCGATGACGTTCTCCAGCGGAACCTTCACATCGTTGAAGAACAGCTCGGAGGTGTCGTTCGCCTCCATGCCGATCTTGTGCAGGTTGCGGCCCCGCTCGAAGCCTTCGGCCCCATCGGTTTCGAGGCAGATCAGGCTGGTGCCCTTGGCGCCCTCGGCCGGGTCGGTCTTGGCGACGACGATGATGAAGTTGGCCAGCTGGCCGTTGGTGATGAAGGTCTTGGAGCCGTTCAGGACATAGTGGTCGCCCTGCTTCACGGCGGTGGTCTTCACTCCTTGCAGGTCGGAGCCTGCGCCCGGCTCGGTCATGGCGATGGCGCCGACCAGCTCGCCCGACTGCAGGCGCGGCAGCCAGCGCGCCTTCTGCTCGGCCGTGCCGTAGTGCCAGACGTAGGGCATGACGATGGCGTTGTGCAGCGAGATGCCGAAGTGGTCCGCGCCCTTCCAGCCCAACTGGCGCATCAGCACGACTTCGTGCCGGTAATCGCCGCCGAAGCCGCCGTCCTCTTCCGGCAGCGACAGGCCCAGCAGGCCGGCCTCGCCCGCCGCGTTCCACAGCCCGCGCGGCACCGAGGATTCGGCGATCCATTGCTGGAACTTCTCCTGCGGGGCGTGCTCGTCGATCCATTTGGCGACGGAGTCGGAGAAGAGGACGATCTCCTCTTCGCGCATGAAGTCGGGATCGGGGCTGCCTAGGACGTTCATAGGGGGTGTTTCCTGCTGACGCGGGCGGTCTATGCGCCGCCCTTCTGCGATAAAGAAAGGGCCTCCCCCGCCGCGGCGAGAGAGGCCCCTGGATCAGAAGCGGATCAGAACGCCTCTGCGGGCATCTGCATCAGCACCTCGGCGCCGGACTTCAACTTCTTCAGGTGCGCCCCGGCGTCGGGCAGGATGCGCTCGACGAAGTAGCGGCCGGTCATCAGCTTGTTGGCGTAGTAGGGATCGGCGTCCCCGGCGGCGATCTTGGCTTGCGCCGCCTTGGCCATCTGGGCCCACAGGAAGGCGTAGGCCGTCAGGCCGAAGATGTGCAGGTAGTCGGTCGAGGCGGCCGCGGCGTTGTCTGGGTTGGCCATGCCGTTCTGCATCAGCCACATGGTGGCCTCCTGCAGCTTCTTCTTGGCGTCGGCCAGACCCTCGACGAAGGGCTTGATGGCCTCGTTGTCTCCGTTCTCGCTGACGAAGGCGTCGATGTCGGCGAACCAGCTCATGATCGCGCGGCCGCCGTTGGCCGGCAGCTTGCGGCCCACCAGATCCAGCGCCTGAATGCCGTTGGTGCCTTCATAGATCATGGTGATCCGCGCATCGCGCAGATACTGCGAGGCGGGGAAGTGTTCGGTGTAGCCCGAACCGCCGTGAACCTGCATCGCCAGAGAGGCGACGTGGAAGCCCTTGTCGGTCAGATAGGCCTTCAGCACGGGCGTGATCAGGCCCATGTAGTCCTTGGCCTTGGTGGCGACGGCTTCGTCGGCGGCCTTCTGCAGGTCGGCCTGCAGCGCGGTCCACAGGATGAAGGCGCGGCCGCCTTCGACGAAGGCCTTGGCCTCCAGCAGCATCCGGCGCACGTCCGGGTGGACCATGATCGGGTCGGCCGGGCCGTCCGGGTTCTTCGGTCCGGTCAGGCTGCGGCCCTGCAGGCGGTCGTTGGCGAACTCGACGGCGGCCTGATAGGCGGCGTCGCCGATAGCCAGCCCTTGCAGGCCGGTGCCCAGGCGGGCCTCGTTCATGACCACGAACATGTTGTTCATGCCGCGGCCTTCTTCGCCGATCAGCCAGCCCTTGGCGTTCTCATAGGCCATGACGCAGGTGGCGTTGCCGTGGATGCCCATCTTGTGCTCGAGCCCGGCGCAGGACACGCCGTTGCGCTCGCCTAGCGAGCCGTCCTCGTTCACCAGGAACTTGGGCACGACGAACAGGGACAGGCCCTTGATGCCCGGAACCGCGCCTTCGACGCGGGCCAGCACCGTGTGGATGATGTTGTCGGCGAAGTCGTGCTCGCCCGCGGAGATCCAGATCTTTTGGCCGGTGATGGAATAGGAGCCGTCGCCGTTCGGAACCGCCTTGGTGCGGACCATGCCCAGGTCGGTGCCGCACTGCGGCTCGGTCAGGTTCATGGTGCCGGTCCATTCGCCCGACGCCATCTTGGGCAGATACTTCTGCTTGATCTCGTCCGAGGCGCTGGCCTCGATGCCGTGGAAGGCGCCGCTGGTCAGGCCCGGATACATGGAGAAGGCGGCGCTGGCGGCGGCGGTGAACTGGCCCACCGCGCTCGACACGACCGAGGGCATGCCCTGACCGCCGAACTCGGTGCTGAAGCCCAGCGAGGGCCAGCCGGCCTCGACCATCTGGTGATAGGCTTCCTTCCATCCCTTCGGCGTCGTCACCACGTCGCCCTCGATGTGGCAGCCTTCCTGATCGCCGACGCGGTTGATCGGGGCGATGACCTCTTCGGCGAACTTGCCGCCTTCCTCGACGATCTGGTCGATCAGGTCGCGCGACAGATCGGCGTCGGGAAGCTGGTTGCCGTAGTTCTCGACCTGCAGAACGTCATGCAGGACGAAGGACAGGTCGCGGACGGGCGCCTTGTAGCTCATGGGATCAGGCTCTCGCTTTGAAGGTCAGGAAGTGGTCGTCGGGATCGTTGAGGCGTTCGCTCAGCAGGCTGGCGTAAGCCTCTGCGCCCGGCAGAAGATCGGGACGGTGTTCCGTCAGCTTGGACTCCATCCAGGCGCAGGCGGCCTCGGCCGTCTCGATGGCGCCTTCGATGTCCTCGAGCTGCTGCCGCAGCGCCGCGATACGGGCGCGATGGCGCGGCAGGGCGATGGCCATCTGATGGACGTTGTGGTCCTTCTGGTCATACAGATCCAGCATCTCCTGGATCTCGACCAGGGTGAAGCCGATGCGCCGGCCGCGCATGATCAGCTTCAGCCGGGCGCGGTCGCGCGGACCGTAGACCCGCGTCTGACCCTTGCGCGACGGCGTCAGCAGGCCCTTGTCTTCATAGAAGCGCAGCGCGCGCGCGGTCGCGCCGAACTCGCGGCACAGCTGCCGTATGGAATAGGTGCGATGTTCGTCAGCAATCGGCATGACGGCTTCATAACTTGACGCGGACGTAAAGGGAAGCTTTTCGCGCGCCGGGCTACGAAGTTGTGAACGGGCGGGCGAGGGGCGTTGGCGCACAAAAGAAAAGGCCGCGACCGGGGACGGGTCGCGGCCTTTATATTTGCGGGCCCTCGGGGGAGGGGGAGAAGCGGGCCCGCAAAACCTTCAAGCGATGCGGCGGCTCAGCGGCGGCGTAGCCACAGCACCGGCGCCGTGATGGCCAGCAGGAAGACGTTGGTCAGGCTCAGACCCAGGTCCAGGCCGAAGGCGTGCACGCCCAGGGCGATCGTCTCCAGGACCAGCAGACCCGCCGCCGCCGTCAGCAGCAGGGGACGGCCGAACCGCCACGAGACCAGCGGCGCCAGAACCATGGCCGCCAGCACGATCTCGGCGACGCCCAGACCACGCACGAAGGCCTCGCTGGCGGCGGCGGGCCACTGCATCAGAACGATCAGGTTCTCCATCGGCTCGGACAGCTTGGCGTAGCCGGCGGCGATGAAGAACATCGCGATCCAGCCCTGGAAGGTCCAAAGCGTGATGTTCAGATAGTCAGCGCGGGCGCGCGCCTGGTGAGTGGACAAGGTGGTCGTCGTCATGGCCGTAACCGTTCATTTGCAACAGTCACAAGATCAGTTGCTTGGTTCCGATTTGCAAGCGGCTGAAACAATCTGTGATAACGGTCGGAAAACGACGTGGCGACAGCAGGGCCGAAACCACAATTCCTCGTAACCCATCGTCTGAAACCAGCCGGGATCATCCGCCTCTAAGCCGAGGCGGATTTCGAGTCAACGGTTGATGACATCAATTGATGACTTAGAGGCTCCAGGCCTTCTTCGCCGCCTCCAGCCGGGCCAGTTTGGCCTGCAGCGGGGCCCAGTCGTCGGCCGTGTCGATGGCGCTCCACAGGGCCTCGACCTCGTCGATCAGCATCTCTTCCGGTTCGGGCGCGGCGAACATGGGATGCTCCAGCCGCTCGGGCCGGTCGGGCTCGTGCTCCATCAGGGCGAAGCGGAAGGCGTCGAAGGCCTCGCCCTGGTAGGTCTTGCCGCGCACCCCGCCCAGCGCCCGCGCCGCCGAGCTGAAGCCGCCGAACCAGTCGAAGAAGATCGGCTCCCAGCGCAGGGCCTCCTTCTTCTCGCGCGCGAGGGCCAGGGTTGCGTCCAGCAGCCGCTGGTCCGCCGCCTCGCCCAGGCTCTGCACGCCCAGCCGGTTCAGGAAGGCCGCGCGCAGGTGGCGGATATAGGCGGGGCCGAACCCGTTCAGCGCCTCGGTCAGGACTGCGACCTGCGGCTCGGCGTCGGCGATCAGCTTCAGGCACCCGGCCAGCTGCGTCAGGTTCCAGAACACCGCCTCGGGCTGGCGCGCGAAGGCGTAGAGGCCGTTCTGGTCGAAATAGGCGGCGGTGAAGCCCGGCTCATAATGGGGCAGGAAGCGCCAGGGGCCGTAGTCGAAGCTCTCGCCCGTGACGTTCAGATTGTCGGTGTTCAGCACCCCGTGGACGAAGCCCGCCGCGATCCACTTGGCCGTCAGCGCCGCCGAGGCCTCGACCACCGCCGCCAGGAAGCCCGCCGCGTCGCCCGGCGCGACCGCCGGGTGATACAGGCTGCGGGCGTGCTCCATCAGCGTCTCGATCTGATCCTTGCGTCCATAGTAGGCTGCGCGCTGGAACGTCCCGAAGCGGATATGGCTGTGCGACAGCCGCACCATGACGGCCGCGCGCGTCGGCGACGGCTCGTCGTGCCGTTCCAGGTTCTCGCCCGTCTCGATCAGCGACAGGATGCGGCAGGTCGGCACGCCCAGGCTGTCCAGCATGGCCGCCGCCAGCGCCTCGCGCATCCCGCCCTTCAGCGTCAGCCGCCCGTCCGCATGACGCGACCACGGCGTCTGACCCGAGCCTTTGGTGCCCAGGTCGAGAAGGCGACCTGGAAGAGCGCTATCGCTCGCTGCTTGAGCGCCGCTTACCTCCCGCATCTGCGCCGCCAGGAAGCCGCGTCCGTCGCCGATGTCGGGGTTGTAAACGCGGAACTGATGGCCGTGATAGCGCATGGCCACGGGGCCGGGCTGGCCGGGCAGGGGCTCGAACCGGCCGAAATGGGCCAGCCATTCGGTGTCGCTCAGCGTTTCCAGTCCGACCTCGGCCGCCGCGCGGTCGTTGCGCAGGCGTAAGGTCGTCTGCGGGAAGTCGGCCGCCTTCACGGCGTCGCCGTAGTCGGCGCCCAGGTCGAAGAAGCGGGGTTCGGGGCGATAGGCGGGGGAGACGGGCATGGGCGGCAGATGCGCCTTCGCCGTGCATTTCGCAACCGCGAGCCCGATCCGGCCGATCAGGCTTGAACCTTCGCCGCCGATCCGTATTTTCACCCGCAGACATCAGGTCTCGTGCGATCCGATCCCGAGGCCAGGCCGGCGCCGCCCTGCGCGCGAATCCGGTCCGGCGTCCGTCGATAACCTGACGCCACGACAGACCATCTCATTGTTTCGGAGACCTTCGTGGCCAGAAAATTCACGCTCGCCTTCCTCAAGACCGAGGCCGGTTCCGGGGCCGTCCTCGGCCTCGCAGCCGTCGCCGCCCTGATCGTCGCCAACTCGCCCTGGTCGGCGGACTATTTCGCCTGGCTCAAGAGCGTCCACGCCGTCCAGATCGGCCCGCTGCGGCTGGAGGAGACGGTGTCCGACTGGATCAAGGAAGGCCTGATGGCCGTCTTCTTCCTCGTCGTCGGCCTGGAGATCAAATACGAGATCCTCAAGGGCGAGCTGAGCAATCCCAAGAAGCTGGCCCTGCCCATCCTGGCGGCGCTCGGCGGCATGGCGGTGCCGGGTCTGGTCTATCTGGGCGTGGTCGGGGCGCTGGGCGGCCCGACGCAGGGCTGGCCCATCCCCCTGGCCACCGACATCGCCTTCGCCCTGGCCGTCTTCGCCGTGGTCGGACGCAGTCTGCCGTCCTCCCTGCGCGTCTTCCTCCTGACCCTGGCCATCGTCGACGACCTGGGCGCCATCGCCCTGATCGCCGTCCTGTTCAGCCAGGGGGTGCAGTGGGTTCCGCTGCTGGCGGCGCTGGGCGTCACCGCCCTGTTCGCCGTTCTGGGGCGGCGCCGGATGGCGGCCGCCTTCTGGGTGCTGGGCTTTGGCGCCGTCTGGTATCTGACGGTGCAGTCGGGCCTGTCCACCTCCCTGACCGCCGTGGCCTTCGCTCTGATCGTGCCGGTCGAGCCGCGCCGCGAGACCTCCCAGAGCCCGCTCAAGGACGCCATGCACGACCTGCACCCCTATGTGGCCTATTTGGTCCTGCCCCTGTTCGCCTTCGCCAAGGCGGGCGTCTCCTTCGCCGGCCTGTCGCTGGAGCAGGCCTTCGCCCCCCTGGTCATCGCCATCGCGCTCGGCCTCTTCATCGGCAAGCAGGTGGGCGTCTTCGGCGTGGCCTGGCTGGCGGTTAAGCTGGGCCTGGGCGACAGGCCGTCGGGCGCGGGCTGGATGCAGCTCTACGGCGTCAGCCTGCTGTGCGGCATCGGCTTCACCATGAGCCTGTTCATCGGCGTCCTGGCCTTCCCCGGCGCGGTGGACTCGCCCGAGCAGATCGAGGTCAAGCTGGGCGTCATCGGCGGTTCGGTGCTGTCGGCCCTGACGGCCGCCGCGATTCTGGCCCTGGCCGAAAAAGGCCGAAAGAAGAGAATGGTCGCGCACCAGTCGAACATCTGACTGATCATTGATAACATTGACCTAACGTCAGTATATTTGTCTCTTTCTCGCCACAGATCGGGCGAGGATAGGTGAAATTTTCGTCACTGACGGGGCCTCAGCTTGTCGGTGACTCCGCCTTGCACTACCCCTTCTTATCGAGAACTCGCGCCGTTTAATGAGTGCGGGTCATCAGGGACAGGAACGTGCGCGGCCGTCAGCATGGCCCGCCATAGTCGGGGAGCCGCCTCATGCGTTTGAACCACATCCTCCGCAGCACCGCATCCGCCGCCGTCGTCGGGGCCGTCGCCTTCGGCTTCGCAGGCGCCGCCGCCGCCCAGGAAGGACCGACCACGGTCGACGACATCATCGTCACCGCGCAGAAACGCGAACAGAGCCTGCAGGACGTGCCGATCGTGGTCACGACCCTGTCGCAGGAAGCGCTGGACGGCGCGGGCGTGCGCGACATCAAGGATCTGCAGATCCTGACGCCGGGCATGACCGTGACCTCGACCCAGTCGGAGACCTCGACCACGGCTCGTATCCGCGGCGTCGGCACGGTCGGCGACAACCCCGGTCTGGAAAGCTCGGTCGGCGTCGTGATCGACGGCGTCTATCGCTCGCGCAACGGCGTCGGCTTCGGCGACCTGGGCGAACTCAGCCGCATCGAGGTGCTGAAGGGGCCGCAGGGCACCCTGTTCGGCAAGAACACCTCGGCCGGGGTCATCAACATCATTTCCGAGGCTCCGTCCTTCACGCCGGGCTTCAACGCCGAGGCCACCTACGGCAACTTCGGGGCCTGGGGGATCGCCGGTTCGGTCACCGGACCGATCACCGACAAGATCGCCGGCCGTCTCTATATGGCCAAGCGCGAACGCGACGGCTTCTATGACGTGATCACCGGCTCCGGCCCGCGTCAGGAGACAGACGACCAGAACCAGGACTTCTGGACCGCACGCGGCCAGTTGCTGATCCTGCCCTCGGACGACGTGTCGATCCGCCTGATCGCCGACTATTCCAAGCGCGACGAATACTGCTGCGTCTCGACCCAGGTCCGCACCGGTCCGACCTATCCGTTCATCACCGCCGTCGGCGGCCAGCAGGCGGCCCCGGCCCCGGGCTTTGGCGAACTGCCGTTCTCGCGCACGGCCTACGCCAACCGCGGCACCGGCCAGGAAATGGAGGACATGGGTTTCTCCGCCGAGGCCAACATCGACATCCCGTCGTGGAACGCCACCTTCACCTCGCTCAGCTCCTGGCGGAACTGGTCGGGGGTCAACGGCATGGATCTCGACTACACCACCGCCGACATCCTCTATCGCGAGAATGACGGCGGTTACGGCTTCGAGCTGGAGAACCTGACCCAGGAGTTCCGTCTGGCGGGCTCCACCGACCGTCTCGACTGGCTGGTCGGGGCCTTCGCCACGCGCGAGAACATCAATCGCGCAGACAGCTACTGGTACGGCGCGGGCTACACGCCCTTCCTGTCGCTGCTGATCTCCAGCCAGCTGAACGCCGGCTCGGGCGGCGCCATTCCGATCCGTCCCGGCATCATCGGCTGCCTGACCCGTCCGGGTACGACGGCGCAGTTCCTGGCGGGCTGCCTGGCGCAGGGCGGCAGCGCGACCACCGGCCCGACGGCGCCCAGCGGCCCCGGCTTCGGCGTCGGCCACGGCGTGCAGGACCACTACAGCCAGACGACGGAATCCTTCGCCCTCTTCACCAACAACACCTGGCGCGTCACCGACAAGTTCGATCTGACCCTGGGTCTGCGCTACACCCTGGACGACAAGCGCCTGCTGGGCGTTCAGGACAATCTGGGAACCAACGGCGCGGCCTGCGGCGGCGCCCTGGGCAACGTCGGCGCCATGACCGGCGCCCTGATGGGCGCGGGCCTGAACCAGGCGACCGCCCAGGCCACGGCCGGTCGTCTGGCCGCCAACCTCTGCCTGCCCTGGGCCAACCCTCTGTTCGACAACCGTCGCATCTCGGAAAGCCACGACAACGGCGAGCTGAGCGGCACCATCAAGGGCAGCTATCGCTTCAACGACAGCGTGATGGCCTACGCCTCCTACGCGCGCGGCTACAAGTCGTTCGGCTACAACATGGACCGGGTGCAGGGGCCGACCGCGACCAACCCGCTGCCGATCACGCCGAACAACTCCCTGCTGTTCCCGTCGGAGACCGTCGACAGCTATGAAATCGGGCTGAAGAACACCCTGTTCAACCGCTCGGTGCTGTTCAACATCACCTACTTCAATCAGAAGTTCGAGGACTTCCAGCTCAACACCTTCCTGGGCACGGCCTTCGTGGTCGAATCCATCCCTGAGCTGACCTCGGAAGGCGTCGACGCCGACTTCGTCTGGTTCACCCCGGTCGAGGGCCTGTCGCTGTCGGGCGGCGTGACCTACACCGACACCAAGTACGGCGACTTCACCGCCGCCGACCTGACCAATCCCGGCAACTTCCCGCAGCTGTCGCTGCTGCCGGGATCGCGGGCTTCCTTCGCGCCGGAATGGTCGGCGACCGCCTCGGTGGCCTTCGACCGCTCGATCGGCGCTGGGCTGAAGATGGGTCTGAACCTGTCGGCCAAATACTCGACCGAGTTCAACACCGGTTCGGATCTGCTGCCGTACAAGATGCAGGACGCCATGACCCTGCTGAACGGCCGCGTCACCCTGGGCTCGGAAGACGAACGCTGGGCGCTGGACCTGTGGGCCCAGAACCTGACCGACGAGGAGTACAAGCAGGTGGCCATCAACGCCCCCATGCAGGGCTCGGCCTTCCAGACCACGGTCCAGCCCAACGGCACCTATTACAACCCGGCGCTGGACACCCAGACCTACAACGCCTTCATGGGCCAGCCGCGTACCTACGGCGTGACCCTGCGCGTCCGCTACTGATCCAAGCGGAGCGTCTGACAGGAGGGGCGGGCCGGAGCGATCCGGCCCGCCCTTTTTCTATCCCTCTCCCATCGGGAGAGGGCAGGCACATGGAAAAAGCCCCCGGCCGCATGGATCGGGGGCTTTTCCTCATTCAACCGCGAAGCGGCCGCCTCACTCGGCCGGGGTGTGGCTTTCCCCCGCCAGTCGCCGCTGGCCGGCGAACATCCGGTTCAGCAGGCGTCGCCCGAAGCCGGCGATGTCGTCGATGATGGTGAACACCGCCGGGATGTAGAGCAGCGACAGGAAGGTCGAGGAGATCAGCCCCCCGACCACGGCCACGGCCATGGGCGAGCGGAACTCCACGTCGGCGCCCCAGCCGATGGCGATGGGCACCATGCCCGCCCCCATGGCGAAGGTGGTCATCAGGATCGGCCGCGCCCGCTTGTGGGCGGCGTCCATGATGGCGGCGAAACGGCTCAACCCGCTCTTCTCGGCCATGATGATGTAGTCGACCAGCAGGATGGAGTTCTTGGCCGCGATCCCCATCAGCATCAGCACCCCGATCAGGGCCGACATGGAGAAGCTCTTGCCTGCGATCACCAGGGCGATGAAGGCGCCGCCGATGGCCAGGGGCAGAGCCGCCATGATGGTGATCGGATAGGCGAAGCTTTTGAACAGCAGGGTCAGCACCGCATACATCAGCAGAATGCCGGACAGGAAGGCGATGCCGAAGCCCACCAGCATCTCCTGGATGAACTCGGCGTCCCCGGCGGGCACCTGGCGCACGCCGGTCGGCAGTTCCTTGACCGACGGCAGGCGGTTGACCGCCTGGCCCGCCGCGCCGGTGGTGATGCCGTCCAGCTCGGCCGAGATGGAGGCGATGCGCGAGCGATCCTGGCGACTGACCGTGGCCGGACCGGCGCCGAACTCGATGTCGGCCACGGCGCTCAGCGGCACGGCGGCCCCTGAGGCGGTCGGCACGCGCAGCGTCTCCAGCACGTTCAGATCCTCGCGCGCGGCCTCGGTCAGCTGCAGGCGAATGGGGATCTGGCGGTCGCCCAGATTGTACTTCGGCAGGTTCTGGTCGATGTCGCCGATGGTGGCGACACGCACGGCCTGGGAGATGGCCCCGGCCGAGACGCCCAGCAGCGCCGCCTCATCCGGGCGCGGCGTGACCAGGATTTCCGGTCGGGCGATGGCGGCGGTGTTGACGATGTTGGCCAGGCCCGGCACCCCGCGCATCTCCTCCTCGACCTTGCGGGCCGCGGCTTCCAGCACGATCGGATCGTCGCCCAGGATGGAGAAGGTGTAGCTGGTGCCGTCGCCCGGTCCGCCGCCCTGCTGGGCGATGCCGGCGCGGATGCGGGCTCCGGGGATCTGCTTCAGCTCATCGACCATGACGCGGGCGAAGGCCTGCTGGCTCAGGTCGCGCTTACCCTTGGGCACCATGTCGGCGTAGACGTTGGCCTGGTTCACCGACTGGCCGCCGATGGCGGCGTAGACCGAAGTGACCTCCGGCCGGGCGTTCAGCGTCTGCGTCACCTGCTGCACCACGACATCGGTCTGATGCAGGGTGGAGCCCGGCGGCAGTTCGATCTGGAAGGCCGCGCGGCCTTCGTCGGCGGGCGACATGAACTCGAACGACATCTTGGCCGCAACCGACAGGAAGATGGAGCCGAACAGGAAGGCGCCGCCCATCACGAAGACGATCCAGCGATGGCGCAGGCACCACTTCAGCGAGCGCAGATAGCCCGCCATCCAGAAGGGATCCTTGTCCTCATGATGGGTGTGCTTGAGCATGTAGGCCGCCATCAGCGGCGTCAGCAGACGCGCCACCACCAGGGAGAAGAAGACGCTGATGCAGGCGGCCAGGGCGAAGGCCTTGAAGAACTGGCCGATGATGCCCGGCATGAAGCCCACGGGCGCGAACACGGCGATGATGGTGCCGGTCGTCGCCACGACGGCCAGGCCGATCTCGTCGGCGGCCTCGAAGGCGGCGTCATAGGGCGGCTTGCCGTCGCGCATGTGGCGGACGATGTTCTCGATCTCCACGATGGCGTCGTCGACCAGGATGCCGATCGTCAGCGACAGGGCCAGCAGCGTCACCACGTTCAGCGACTGGTCCATCGGCCCCAGGATGGCGAAGGTCGGGATCAGCGACATCGGCATGGCCGTCGCCGCGATCACGGTCGCCCGCCAGTCGCGCAGGAAGATCCACACCACGATGACCGCCAGCACGGCGCCCAGGATCAGCGCCTCCAGCGAGGCGAGGTAGGATTCCTCGATGTATTTCACGCTGGACGTGACCTGTTCGATGGTCAGTTCGGGATGGGCCTCGTCGATCTTCTCGACCTCGGCGCGGACCTTTTCCGAGACCTTGACCTCGCTGGCCTCGCGCGAGCGCAGGAAGTTGAAGGTCACGGCCTCCTGGCCGTTGTAGCGGGCCAGGCGGCGCGGCTCGCTCCACTTGTCGACCACCACGCCCAGATCGCCCAGGCGCACGTTCTTGCCGTCGCCCACGGGCACCAGGGTCTCGCGCAACTGCTCGACCGAACCGGCGGCGCCCAGGGTGCGCACGGCGCGTTCCGAGCCCGCGATGGTGACGCGACCGCCCGGCAGGTTGTTGTTGACGTTGGTCAGGGCCTGGCTGACCTGGGCCGCCGTGACGCCGTAGGCGCTGAGCCGTTGCGGATCCAGTTCGACGCGGATCTCGCGGTCCACCCCGCCCGAGCGATTGACCTCGCCGACGCCGCCCAGCGCCAGCAGGGCGCGGCTCATCTCATTGTCGATAAACCAGCTGATCTGTTCCGGCGTCATCGTTTCCGAGCGGACGACATAGGTGATCAGGGCGTCGCCGGTGATGTCGATGCGTTGGACCGTCGGCTCCTGCATGTCCTGGGGCAGGCTGGCGCGCACCCCGCTCATGGCGTTGCGGACGTCGTTGGTGGCGCGCTCGGTGTCGGTGCCCAGTTCGAACTCGATGGTGGTCGAGGACACCCCGTCCGAGACGTTGGAGTAGATGTGGCGCACGCCCGACAGGCCGGCGATCGAATCCTCGATCACCCGCGTGACCTGCACCTCCATCTCGGTCGGGGCGGCGCCGGGGCGCGCGGCCGTGACCGCGACCAGGGGGAAGTCGATGTCGGGGTTGTTGTTGATCCGCATCCCGGCGAAGCCGGTCACGCCGCCCAGCGTCAGCAGCAGGAACAGCAGGATGATGGGGATGGGGTTCTTGATCGCCCAGGCGGAAAGCTGATTCATGGCCGGGCCTTACTTCTTGGCGGGCGCTTGGGCGGCGGGGGCGGCGGCTGGAGCCGCTGCGGGCGCGGCGGCGCGCGGCGCGGCCACCGTCACCTTGTCGCCCTCGTTCAGGAAGCCGGCGCCGGCCACCACGACGCGGACGCCCGCGTTCAGCCCCTCGACCGAGGTCTGGTCGTCGCGCCGCGACAGCACAGTCACTGGGATGAAGCGCACAGAGGAATCGGCGTTCAGCACGAACACCCCGGACTTGTTGCTGCGATACAGGACGGCGTCGGTCGGCACCACTGTGGCCGGGCGCGTGCCCGCCTCGATGGCGGCGCGGGCGAACATGCCGGGCTTCAGGGCGCTGCCGGGCGCCAGGCTGATGCGCGCCAGGCCCAGGCGGGTCTGGGCGTTGACCTCGGGCGTGACGATGCGGACCGTGCCGGTCGTCGATCCGGCCTGGCTGGAGGTGACGGCCGCGCTCTGTCCGGCCTGGATCAGGGGCAGTTCGGTTTCCGGCACCTGGGCGTCCAGTTCCAGACGGCCGTCGCGCACCATGCGGAACAGTTCGGTTCCGGCGCTGATGATCTGGCCCTTGGTCACGCTGCGGCTGATGATCAGGCCACTGACCGGCGCGCGGATGGTGGCCTGGGACAGGCGAGTCTGGGTCTCGGCCAGGGCGGCGTGGGCCGAGGCCAGATTGGCCGCCGAGGCGCGCTGATTGGCCAGGGCCGTATCCAGCGACGCCTGGCTCAGGAAGCCGCGCGTCTTCAGTTCCTGGGCGCGGGCCAGGGCGGCGTCGTCGCGGGCGACGTTGGCCTCGGCCGTCTGCACGGCCGCCTGCTGCTGGCGCACCTGGGCGCGCAACAGGACGTCGTTCATCTGCACCAGGGGCTGGCCCTGGCGGACATAGGAGCCTTCGTCGACATAGAGGATCGTCGCCGTCAGTCCGCCGGTCTCGGCGGCGACCGGCACCTCTTCCCAGGCCGAGACGGTGCCTGAGGCGACCACGGTGCGGGGCAGGGCGACCGAGGTCGCCGTCGTCGCGCTGACGGTCTGGCGCGAGGCCCCGTCCTTCTTGTCCTTTTCATCCCCGTGTCCGCCACAGGCGGCCAGGGTCAGGCTGGTAGCCAGGGCCATAGCCATGGCGGAGGTCAGTCGGGCCGAAAAGCGTCGAGAGGTCGCCACGTGCGAATATCCTGGGAGATTGAGCGTACAGTCAGACGCGCGCCAACCTTCTGTCCGGCGTCGCGGGCATAGCAACGCTACTTACCCGTTCGGCGATCCGCGCTCAAACGACTCATTCGCAATTACGACGATGTAATCTGCAACCGGGGCGCGTGCTGACGGTCGTTTTCTGGTCAGGGGCGGATCCGATCCGGCAAGGCGGCGACTTCGGCCTCGCTCAGCGCCTTGACGATGCGGACGCGGCAAGGGCCGTTGACGCCTGACATGCCGCGCACGTTCAGATTCGCCCAGTCGCCGGCGCACAGGCGCGACTTCCCGGCGCTCTGCGGACGAATGGTCAGGGCCGTGGCGAAGTCCAGATCCTGGCAGATGCCGACCGCCTGGGCCTGATAGATGCGTCCGCGACCCGTATCGAAATAGATGTTGGTGCGATCATCCGAGCGGAAGTTGCGGACCTGATCGGCGTAGAAGCAGGGGGCGGCCGTCGACGAGGCCGTCTGCACCGAGGAGGCGCCGTTCGTCTGGGGCGCGCAGGCGGCGGCGCTCAGGCTCAAAACCAGGACCGTACAGGCGGCGAGGGAAGTACGGAGGGTCATGGCGTATCCTTTGTTGATCGTCGGTATTCGACCTTAGCGGTCTTCAGCGACGTTGTCATGACGCGAAGGGCCTAAGCGACTCCCATGGTCACGTTGCACGGGCGAAGGCCGCCCCATGATGGTCGCCGCCAGATGCTCGCCCAGCAGGGGAGCGACGCAAAAGCCGCGCGAACCCAGGCCGGTCAGGACATGGAGTCCGCTCTTCCATTCTCCGCACAGGGGCAGGCGGTCGGGCGTCGTCGCGCGCACGGCGACGCGGCGGCCGCGCGCCTCGGCGGGCGCTTGCTGCGCCAGCGCGGCGAGGGCGGGCAGGGCGGCGGCCAGGGTCGCCTGGTTGCGGGCGCCGGCCTCATCGGACGCCTCGGGCGCCTCCACGCCTCGGTCATGGGTGGCGCCGTAGAGCATCCCGTTCCCGGTCGGCGCGGCGTAGCCGCCCCAGGCGACGGGCAGAGGCGGCGGCGTCCCCCGGGTCCAGTCCGCCTGTCCCGCGACCGGAGACAGCGGCAGGTCGGGCGCCAGCCGCGTCGATCCCCAGCCCGCCGTCAGCACGACGGCGTCCGCCTCGATCAGGACGGCGCCGTCGTCGCCCTTCACGCGCCAGCCGTCGGTCGTCGCTTCCAGTGCGGCCGCGCGCCCCGTGACCCGTTCAGCGCCCGCCAGCCACGGCTCCAGAATCGCGTCGGAGCGCACGGCCAGGGCCTGGCCCATCATCAGACCGCCGCGCGTTGTGGGTTCGCCCAGGCGCTCAGAACAGGCGGCGGGGTCCAGCCTGTGCATGGCGCCTTCCGGCCACAGGGCTTGCGTCGCGATCTTGTCGAAACGGGCGGCGTCGCGCGGCGCCTGCTCCAGTTGCAGCACCCCCTCGGCGACGACGGCGCCGGGCAGGGCGCGGTACAGGCGTCCCGCCCGCTCCAGCGCCTGGGCGTGGAATTCGGCGATGAAGGCGTCGCCCGCGTCCAGTCGCGGCGTCACCAGCGAGGCTGGAAAACCTGAAGCGCCCGCGCCCGCTCGCTCTGCCTCGACGACCGTGACGCGCGCGCCCTCGGCGATCAGGGCGCGGGCGACGGCGGCGCCCGCGATCCCGGCGCCGATCACGGCGACATGACGAGGGCGCTCCGTCGGCGCCTCGCCCGCCATGCGCGCCTCCAGCCGCTCGCGCTTCCTGCCGTGGCCGGGCTTCTTCTCGACGCTGAAGCCATGCTCGGCCAGGCCGCGCCGCACGGCCCCGGCGACGGTGAAGGTGGCCAGCCGCGCGCCGGGCGCGGAGCGCGCCGCGACCAGGGCCAGGATCTCGGGCGACCACATGCCGGGGTTCAGCGCGGGCGAGAACCCGTCCAGGAACCAGGCGTCGGCCGGACCCGACCATTGCTCCAGCGCCCATCGGGCGTCGCCGACGGCCAGGTCGATCGTCGCGCCCCACTGCGGCAGGTCCAGCCGGTGAAAGCCCGGCGTCTCGGCGGGCCACACGTCCAGCACCCCGGCGGCCGTCTCGGCCAGCTCGGGCCAGGCGGCCAGGGCGCGGGCCGCTTCGTCGCGTGTCAGGGGGAAGCCTTCGATGGAGAAGACCCGTAGCCGCGCCCCGTGCGCGCGCGTACGCCGCCACAGATCCAGCAGGGTCACGATGTTCAGCCCGGTGCCGAAGCCCAGTTCGCCGACGGTGAAGGCGGATCGCCCCGACCAGGCCTCGGGAAGGCCGCAGCCTTGCAGAAAGACCGCGCGGGTCTCGGCCAGGCCGTCGTCTTTCGAGAAATAGACGTCGCCGAATCGGCCCGACCGGGGCGAGCCGTCTTCGGCCCACAGCAGTTGGGGCGAGGCGTCGTCGGGGGGCGGTGCGGCGGTCATGGCGGCGGTCTATCGGTCCCGGCCGCTGGAAGAAAGCATGTCCGCCAGGAATGAGCGTTTGGAAAGCGCGCATGAAAAAGGGGCCGTCCGTGAGGACGACCCCTTTCCGCATCGCGGTCACGAGGACCGCGACACCAAGACGTAAGTCTTAGTGGGCAGCCGGAGCAGCCGGAGCAGCGGCCGGAGCGGCGGCGGCGTCAGCAGCCGGAGCAGCAGCGGCGTCGGCAGCCTTGACGGCTTCGCCAGCGGCTTCGCCAGCAGCGGCGGCAGCGTCGGTGGCGGCGGCGTCGGCCGTAGCAGCGGCGTCGGCAGCGGTGTCGGCGGCGGCGGTGGCGTCGGCAGCGGCGTCTTCAGCCTTGTCGGTGGCGGCGGGTTGGCAAGCGGCCAGGGCCAGAGCAGCGGCCGAAGCGGCGATCAGAGCGGTGATGCGCATAGGTTTCTTCCTTCAGAAGGTAAAAGCGAGACCATGAACCTCGCTGAGGTAGAGATAACGGCTTCGTGAGGAGGAGCGCAAGCGATTTCTCACGGGTTCGTGAAGTCATCGCGAGGGCATCACGAATATCGATACGCCCACCGCCGTTTCGTCAGCGGCCGTGGGGGGGAATGGGCGGCGTGGTGGGGTCGGTCGGGTCTGTGGGAACCGGCGTGACCGGCGCGTCCGGATCCGGAGGCAGGGTCGGCGGCGTCGGCGCTGGAATCGCGTCGCCTGGGGGCGGATTCGCAGGCGTCAGGGTGTCGGACGATGGGCTCGTCGGCGTGACGGCGGGTGACGCGGCGGCGGGCGCGGCTGCGCCTTCCGCCTTTTCTGGGGATCGGTCATTGCAGGCGGCCAGCATCAGCAGGGCGCTGGCGGCGGTCAGAATCGTCAGGGAGAGTTTTGAGGACAGTCGCATCGGACGGCTCCTTCACAAGCGGCCGCGCACGCGGCCGTGATCCTGAGAGAACCGTCGTGAACGCTCCGTGTTCCGAACGTCGCTTGCGGGCGTCAGGCGTCCATCGGCGCGGCGGCCAGGGCTTCTTCCATTTCGGTGAAGGACGGCTGGGCGGTCGAAGGGATGTCGCCGCGGCCGATCTCGACCGAGATCTGGGCCGCATTGCCGTGCAGGTGGGCCACCAGCACCGACTGGATGATCTTGTAGTAGGCGCCTTCCTCCTCGACGATGGCGTTCAGGCGTGAGGCGAACGGCCCGACCAGGCCATAGGCCAGGAAGACGCCCAGGAAGGTGCCGACCAGGGCGCCGCCGATCATGCCGCCCAGCACTTCCGGCGGCTCGGTGATCGACCCCATCGTCTTGATGATGCCCAGCACGGCGGCGACGATGCCCAGGGCGGGCAGGCCGTCGGCCAGGGTCTGCAGCGCGTGGGCCGGGGCCAAGGCCTCGTGGTGGTGCTTCTCCAACTGCTTCTCCATGGCGTCCTCGATCTGGTGCGGATCCTCGAGGTTCATGGTCATCATCCGCAGGGTGTCGCAGATGAAGTCGGTGGCGAAGTGGTCCTTCAGCACCTTGGGATATTTCTGGAAGATGGCGCTCTCGGCCGGCTTTTCGATGTGGCTTTCCAGGGCGATCACGCCCTTGGACTTCATCGTCTTGGTCAGCTGGAACAGCAGGCTGAGCAGATCCTTGTAGTCCTGCTTCTTCCACTTCGGCCCGGCGAAGCACTTGCCCAGCCCGCCCAGGGTGGCCTTGATCACCGGCAGGCTGTTGGAGATCAGGAAGGCCGCGATGCCCGCGCCGAAGATGGCCATGAGCTCATAGGGCAGCGAATAGAGGATCGTCGCCATCTTGCCGCCGTGCAGCAGGAAGCTGCCGAACACCATGGCGAACAGCATGACGATGCCGATGATCTGGAACATGAGGCGAGCAGGCGTCCTGGAGCCGAAGGGTCAGGACGCCGTTATCGGCGTTAATGCTTAAGGCCGCGTTTCGCGAATCCCGGTTCGGGACGAAAACCACAAAGACCCTCTCGCAACAGGAGAGGGCCCCAATTCTTACAACCGCGTCGCGCCGCTCAGGATCGCCTCGCGGGCCTTGGGGGTCAGCTTCTGATAGCCGGCCTTGCCGCCGCGCACCCAGACGGGACCGTCGACCTTGTCGGGATCGAAGCCGTCGGCGACCAGGTCGACCTTGCGGTATTTGAACGTCCCGGTGGTGTCGGCCGACTTCAGCATCCGCACGAACACCGGTCGCGCATAGGTCGGCAACTGCTCGTCGGCCCAGGCGGCGAAGCTCGCCGCGTCGAACTTCTCGTCCAGCACCAGGCCGACCATGCCCGCCTTGCCTTCCTGGCCCGGCACCTCGACGCCGTAGGCGATGACTTCCTGCACGCCCGGGGCTTCGGACAGGCGCTGCTCGACCTCGGCGGTCGAGACGTTCTCGCCCTTCCAGCGGAAGGTGTCGCCCAGACGGTCCATGAAATAGAGGTAGCCCTGACGGTCCTGACGCATCAGGTCGCCGGTGCGGAACCAGCGGTCGCCCTTCTTGAGCACGTCGGTCAGGATCTTCTTCTCCGACGCCTTCTTGTCGGCATAGCCCGAGAAGTCGTGGCGGATGTCGCTGCCGATCTGGCCGATAGCCTCGCCCGTCTCGCCGCTCATCACCAGGCGGCACAGGCCGTCGGCGCCGCGCACCGGCTCGCCCGTCTCGGGGTCCAGGGCGATCAGGCGGATGTTGATCTGCGACTTCAGGAAGCCCGGCACCCGGCCGATGGCCCCCGCCTTGCCGTCGAAGTTGAACAGGGAGACGTTGCCCTCGGTCGAGCCGTAGAATTCAAGAATGTCCTTGATGCCGAAGCGGCTCTGGAACTCGGGCCAGACGTCGGGGCGCAGGCCGTTGCCGAAGGCCAGCCGCAGCTTGTGGCCCTTCTCGTCCGGGTTCTCGGGGCTGTTGACCAGATAGCGGCACAGCTCGCCGATATAGACGAACATGGTCGCCCCGGTCGCCTTCACGTCGGGCCAGAAATGGGTGGCCGAGAAGCGCCGCCGCGTCACCATCCGCCCGCCGTTCAGCAGCACCGAGCCGACGCCGACCAGGCCGCCGGTCGAGTGATACAGCGGCAGGACGTTGAACAGGGCGTCCTTGGGCGTCGAGGCCGTGGCCCCGGCGAAGGCGCGCATATAGGTCCGCACCCGCGAATGCGGCATCCGGGCCGCCTTGGGCAGGCCGGTCGTGCCCGAGGTGAAGATGTACAGGGCCGTGTCGCGGTTGGTCATGCCCTGACGCAGCGAACGGTCGGGCCGCACGGACGATGCGCTGCGTACGGCGTTGTCCAGGTCGCGGCGCGCGTTGGTCTCATTCTCCTCGCCCAGGCCGTGGACCCAGATCATCAGGTTGCGGTCGACCAGGCCGCGCGCGTCCTCGACCGCCTGCCAGCAGTCCTCGTCCGTCACCACGTTGAAGGCGGTCGAGATGGTCAGGCAGTGGGCCAGGGCCGCGCCGGTCAGATTGTTGTTGATCAGGGCGGTGGCCACCCCGACCTTGGAGAAGCCGAACCAGGCCGCCACGTATTCCACGCGGTTGTGCATCACCAGGGCGATGACGTCGCTGCGCTTCAGGTTGCGGCTCTTGGCCCAGTTGGCGTAGCGGTTCGCCAGGGCTTCGAACTCGCGATAGGTCAGCTTGCGGGTTTCGTCCTCGACCGCGATGTTGGGGCCGAACTTGTCGACCGCCTCCTCGATGTCGTCACAGGCCAGGACGTCGCTGTCGAGCGTGATGGGCTTGATGCGCTTCAGAAGCCTGAACAGCCCGCCAGCGAACTTGATGTCGCGCCGGATGTTTGCCGCCAGTCCCATGGGTGCGCCGCCTCTTCCCGATTGCCTTTGTCATGGTTGATGAACGGCGCGGGGCGGCGGGTCAACCGGCGGCGGGGACGCAGGCGGGGCCATTCGACAAAAAGGCAAGCTTTCGCGTCCTTTCAATGACGTAGGGTCAAGTCGAAAGCCGACGCAGGGTCAAGCTGATCCGGCAGTGAGCGACGGTTCCACGCTGGATCGTCTGCAGATGAAACCAGGCCCGCGCCCTCACGACTGATGAAGCCGCCGCCGCATCTCATCGCGCGGCAGGCGTCACGCGCCAGACCGCGTCGCCGACGTCGTCGGCGACCAGCAGGGCGCCGCGTCCGTCGACCGCCACGCCGACGGGCCGCCCCATGGCCTCGCCCCTTGCGTTGCGGAAGCCGGTCAGCACGTCCTGCGGCGGTCCGTCCGGGCGGCCCTCGCGGAAGGGCACGAAGATGACCTTGTATCCGGACGGCGGGTTGCGGTTCCACGATCCATGCTGGCCGATGATCGCCCCGTTGCGCCACTGCGGCAGCAGCGTCCCGGCGTAGAAGGTCAGGCCCAGCGACGCGGTGTGCGACCCCAGGGCGTAGTCGGGCCTGATCGCCCTGGCGACCCTGTCGGGCCGGGCGGGCTGCACCCGTTCGTCGACGTTCTGGCCGTAATAGCTCCACGGCCAGCCGTAGAAGCCGCCGGGCGTGACCGAGGTCATGTAGTCGGGGACCAGGTCGTCGCCCAGGGCGTCGCGCTCATTGACCGAGGTCCACAGGCGCCCGTCCTGCGGATTCCAGGCCAGGCCGACCGGGTTCCGCAGCCCTGAGGCGAAGACGCGCCGCGCGCCGGTGGCGACGTCGATCTCCAGGATGGCGGCGCGATCGACCTCCTCGTCCAGCCCGTTCTCGCCGATGTTGGAGTTGGAGCCGACCCCGACATAGAGCCTGCTTCCGTCCGCCGAGGCGACCAGGCTCTTGGTCCAGTGGTGATTGCGCCCGGCGGGCAGGTCCGCGACCTTGACCGGCGTCGCGTCGATGCGCGTCTGGCCTGCCTGATAGGGGACCATGACCACGGCGTCGGCGTTGGCGACGTACAGCCGCTCGCCGATCAGGGCCATGCCGAAGGGCGAGGTCAGCCCGCTCAGAAAGACCGTCTTCGTCTCCGCCGTCCCGTCGCCGTCGGCGTCGCGCAGCAGGCTGATGCGGTCGGCGCTGGGCGTGTCGCCCGATCCGGCGCGCGACATCACCAGCCCCTCGACCCAGCCGCGTAGTCCGCCCTTCTTGTCCTTGGGCTTGGCCGGCGCCTGGGACTCGGCGACCAGCACGTCGCCGTTGGGCAGGAGGTAGAGCCAGCGCGGATGATCCAGACCCGTCGCAAAGGCGTTCACCGCCAGGCCCGCCGCCGCAACCGGCGTCTGTCCCTGCGGCCAGCCGACGGCGCGGGCGATCTTGACCGTGGGAACGGCCTGGGGCTGGGGCGCGGGCAGGGCGGGGGCGGCGCCGAAGCCTGCGTCGTCAGGCAGGGCGCTGCGCGTGGCGCACGCCTCCAGAGCCAGGGTCAGGCTGAAACTCACCGCCAGAACGGGCAGGACGGAAAGACGGGACATGGCGTCGCCCTTTCATGGCGTCGGAGGAGAAACCCGCGAGAGAGCGGTCAGGTTGCCTATGATGTTGCGAGTCGCTCGCAACTTGCTATGGTGGCGGCCTGTTCGTGTGAGGATCGCCATGACCGTCGCTTCCGCCCCTGCCGTTTCCGATGCCGCTTTCGATCCGACGGGTCCGGTGGCGACCGTCGAAGTCCTGACCGCCCAGGCCAGCCGCCATATGCAGCAACTGGCCAAGCATTGGGCGCACAAATTCGAGGCCGTCTTCACGCCCGAGAACGCCCGCATCGTCCTGCCCATGGGGGTATGCAGAATGCAGGCCCTGGCGGACCGGCTGCTGGTCCGGCTGGAAGGCGACGTCGGCGCCGACATGGACCGCTTCAAGGTGGTGTTCGCCGACCACCTGTCGCGCTTCGGCCACCGCGAGACCCTGGTGTTCGACTGGCGCTCCGAGGCCTGACTTTTGTCAATCTTGTCCAAACGGCGCCCTTGAGCGGGCGGGGACGCCTTCTTATCTGCCTCGCCCAAGCCGGGAGGGGCCTGCATGCCAGCCGTCATCACCATCCAGGGTCTGACCAAGACCTATAAGACGGGGCACCAGGCCCTGAAGCGCGTCGATTTGGATATCGAAAAGGGCGAGATCTTCGCCCTGTTGGGTCCGAACGGGGCGGGCAAGACGACGATGATCTCCATCGTCTGCGGCATCGTCACCCCTTCGACCGGGACCATCACCGCCGACGGCCACGACATTCAGAGCGACTATCGCGCCGCCCGCACCAAGATCGGCCTGGTCCCGCAGGAACTGACGACCGACGCCTTCGAGACCGTCTGGGCCACCGTGACCTTCAGCCGGGGTCTGTTCGGCAAGGCGCCGAACCCGGCCTATGTCGAACAGATCCTTCGCGACCTCAGCCTGTGGGACAAGAAGGACGCCAAGATCATGACCCTGTCCGGCGGGATGAAGCGCCGCGTCATGATCGCCAAGGCCCTGAGCCACGAACCGGAGATCCTGTTCCTGGACGAACCCACGGCGGGCGTGGACGTCGAGCTGCGCCGGGACATGTGGTCGCTGGTGCGCCGCCTGCGCGAGCGCGGCGTGACCATCATCCTGACCACCCACTACATCGAGGAAGCCGAGGAGATGGCCGATCGCGTCGGCGTCATCCTCAAGGGCGAGCTGATCCTGGTCGAAAAGACCGCCGACCTGATGCAGAAGCTGGGCAAGAAGACCCTGACCCTGCAGCTTCAGGAGCCGCTGGCGACCCTGCCGCCGGAACTGGCCGAATGGAATCTGGCGCTGCAATGCGACGGGGCCGAACTGGAATACGTCTTCGATTCCAACGCCGAAAAGACCGGCGTCCCGTCCCTGATGCGCCGTCTGTCGGATCTCGGCATCGGCTTCAAGGATCTCAGCACCCGCCAGAGCTCGCTCGAAGACATCTTCGTCGGCCTGGTCCATCAGGATCGGGAGGCCGCGTGATGAGCTTCAACGGTTACGGCGTCTGGGCCATCTATCGCTTCGAGATGGCGCGCGCCCTTCGCACCCTGTGGCAGTCGCTGGTGACGCCGGTCATCACCACGTCGCTCTATTTCGTCGTCTTCGGCGGCGCCATCGGCAGCCGCATGACCGAGGTGGACGGCGTTCCCTACGGCGCCTTCATCGTGCCGGGGCTGATCATGCTCAGCCTGTTCACCCAGTCGATCTTCAACGCCTCCTTCGGCATCTACTTCCCCAAGTTCACGGGGACGATCTACGAGATCCTGTCCGCCCCCGTGTCGCCGCTGGAGATCGTGCTGGCCTATGTCGGGGCGGCGGCGACCAAGTCGGCGATCCTGGGCCTCATTATCCTGGCCACGGCGGCCTTCTTCGTGCCGCTCGAGATATTGCACCCCTTCTGGATGCTGGCCTTCCTGATCCTGATCTCGACCACCTTCGCCCTGTTCGGCTTCATCATCGGGGTCTGGGCGCAGAATTTCGAGCAGCTTCAGTTCGTGCCCATGCTGATCGTCACGCCCCTGACCTTCCTGGGCGGCGCCTTCTATTCGATCGAGATGCTGCCCGAGGGCTGGCGCACGGTCGCCCTGTTCAACCCGGTGGTTTATCTGATCTCGGGATTCCGCTGGGCCTTCTACGGCGTGGGGGACGTCAGCGTCGAAATCAGCCTTGCGGCCACGCTCGGCTTCTTCTTCGCCTGTCTGGCGGTGGTGGGCTGGATCTTCAAGACCGGCTATCGTCTGAAGAACTGAAGGCCACGAAAGCGCCGAACTCGGCGCTCACCGTCCTGGCCCTCTAACGCCTTTTCGACCTGATGCGCGCTCGCCTGAGCGCCGGAGACCGAATGTCCGACGCCGACGACAAGCCCCAGTCGCCCGAAACGCAATCCGCCCCGCGCGCCCCCGAACCCTTCCGCCGGGGCCAGATCACCTGGGGCCGCCCGCCCCAGGCCGCCTTCCACGTCGGCCCCCTGCCGCGCGACGAGGGCCTGGCGCGCCTGACCGCCATGCCGCCGCACCCGAAACCGGCGCAGGCCAAGCCCGCCCAGACCCAGCCTGCGCAGCCGCGCCCGCAGACGGCCCAGCCCGCCGCCTCACGCCCGGCCGCGCCCGCCGCCCGACCCGCCGACGTGTTCGGCGGCTCCATGGTCCCGCGTCGTCGCCCCGCGCCGACCGCCCCGGCCCTGCAACAGACCCCGCCGCAACCGGCCGTCCCCCAACCTGCGCCGTCTCCGGCGTCCGCCGCCCCGCTGACGCCGCGCCCCCTGCCGCAAGCCGCGCCCAGCCTGACGCCCGCCGCGCCCAGCCTGACGCCCGCCGCGTCGGCTCCGCCCGCGCCGACCGCGGCGCCCGCGCCCGTCGTCCCGCCCGCAGCGTCGCCGGTGGTCGAGACGATCGCCGCGCCCTTGGCGCCTGCTGCGCCCAAGCCCCGCTCGCGCTGGCCGCTCTACGCCGGGGTGGCGGCCGCCGCCGTCCTGGTTCCCGTGGCGGTCTGGCTACTGGCCCGCTCGGGCGCGGAAGACGCCGCGCCGCCGCCCGCCGTCGTGACGAAACCCGCTGTCGAGGCCCCCGCCGTCCCGCTCGAAACGCCGACGCCGCAGCCCGCTCCCGTCGCTGTCGAGGCGCCTGTCGCCGCCGCGCCGACCGCCCGCGCGCCGTCGCCTTCGACGCGAGTCGCTGCGGCGCCCGCGCCTGCGCGTTCGACCCCTGCGCCGACCCGGCCGGTCCCGTCGCCTGCGGCTCAGGCTCCCGTGACCCAGCCTCCGGCGACGACGCCGCCCCCGCCTGTTGTTGTGGTGGCTCCCCCCGCCGCGTCCCAGCCGGATACGCCGGCCCAGGCCGAAGGCCCGCCGCCGACCCAGGCGCGCCCGGCCCAGACCGATCCCAACGCCCCGATCGTCACCCGGCCGCAGAAGCTGGACTAAGGCGGCTGGACTGACGCCCGGCGTCTATTTCAGCGGCAGATAACCGCGTTCCACCATGCGGCGCAGGGCGTCATAGGCCTCGGCCAGCTCGTCATAGGCGGTGCGGGCGGCGGTCAGGCGGGCCACCTGGTCGGGGGTGGCCGGAGCGCCGGATTCGGCCAGACGCACGGCCTCGGCGCCCCAGCGCGCCCGCGCCTGGGCCGTCAGCACGGCCAGCTTCTGAAAGGCGCCGACGTCCACCTGGGCGAGGGCGTGGCCGATCAGTTCGCGGTTGGCGACATAGGCGGCGTAGTCGATCTGCTCCAGCAAACCGCGCAGACGGCGCTGCTCCTGCGGCTCCATGTCCTCGGGCTGGAAATGGTCGCTGGAACGACGGCGGGACTGGGTCAGCATGGTCGACATGACGGCCTCGGACGAAACAGCAACCCGCAGCCTGACCCTGTTCTGGTTAACCGGTCGTTTGCACGCCGCCCGGAACCCCTTTCGGGGCCAGTTTCAGCCGCTCGCGATCCGGCGCGCCCAGGCCGCGCGGACAGCGCATCGGCCGATAGTCCTTGGAGTAGCAGAGCCGCGCCTCGCGGAACCAGCCGTCGGTGGTGGCGATGAACACCCCCTCGCGCGGGAAGCCCGGATTGGCGGCGACGAAGGCGTCGCGGATCGCCCCGGCGGTCAGCCGCTGGGCGGGAATGGCCTCCAGGTCCGGCTTGTTCAGCCCGTCCCACATCTTGGCGGCCTGGGCGAAATAGGCTTCGGGGCTGTCCCAGCCGCAGGTGCCGTGCGCCGCCCATTCATGCTGTTGCAGGCTGGGCGAGGGGATCATGCAGAAATGTTCGCGTACCGTCTCGACCGGAATGGCCGGGCCGGGGGCGGCGCAATAGCGCGGGTGCTTGTCAGCGGCGCCGTTGGGCCACAGCCCGTGCAAGGTCAGGCCGAACTGATTGGCCGCGCACTGATAGCGTTCGTCGGGATAGTCCTTGCCGCTGCGGCACGCCTGCGGCGACCAGCTGACCGCCAGCATGTTGAAGGCGACCGGCACGTCGGCCGCCACCTCGTCCTGCGGAATGCGATAGGGGCGGGCGGGGCGCACATCGTCCGGCACGTCGCAGACGGCGCCCGCGACCTCGGCTCGCTCCGGCGCCGCTTCCGTGGACACGGTGCAGGCGGCCAGCAGGACCATCAGGGCGGCGGAGGCGAAAAAGGTGCGCATGGCGGTCTCGTAAACCCTGCGTGATCGGCGGCCAAGGCGGAACCGGCGCACGGCCCCGCTCATTGATAAGCGTAAGCATAAGAGGATGAGGCCCATGCCCGATCAAGACGCCTTTGAAGCCGCCCTGGAGGAAGCCATCGCCCTGTTCGAGCAGGGCGAGAATATGAACCAGGCCCGTTTCGACGAGCTGATCGCCGAACTGGAGGCCCGCCGCCCCGCCCTTCACGCCGTACCCGAGGACGACCCGCGCGCCGAACGCGCGCGCGCGCTTGAGCGCCGCGCTGACGAACTGGAGCACCGCGCCGCCCAGGGCCACGGCCAGATGGACGAGGTCAACAGTCTGCTGTCGCCCCTGATGGGCAAGAAGGCGGAGAACTGACCTCTGCTCCGTCACCCTCGGGCTTGTCCCGAGGGTGACGGGGGCGGGAGAGGCCTCAATACACGCCGTCGAAGCCGAAGATCGGCTTGCGTTCGCGCCACGCCCCGCGCGTGAAGTCGGGGAAGTCCACCGTGCGATTGCCCTCGGCGATCGACTGTTCCGACAGGGGGGTGATCGCGCTCCAACTCACGGCGTCATAGATGTCCAGCGGCATGGCCGCCTTGGCCTTCAGCGCCTCGACGAAGGCGTGGATGACGAAGAAGTCCATGCCGCCGTGGCCCGATCCGGCCGCCGTGTCGGCGTGGGTCTTCCACAGCGGGTGGTCGTATTGCTCGAACCAGGCCGCCTGCGCCTCCCACTGATGCGCGGGACTGCGGCCCTCGATGTGGACCGACTGGTTCAGGTCCATCCACAGCCCCTTCACCCCCTGCACCCGGAAGCCCAGCGAATAGGGCCGCGGCAGATTGGTGTCGTGCTGCAACAGCAGGGTCTCGCCGTTGGCGCAGCCGATCGAGGTTGTCACCACATCGCCCAGCTTGAACTGCACCTGGGCGTTCGGATGATCGGCCCCGCCGTTGTCCACCACATAGGCGTGCAGCCCCCGCGCCTTGGAGGCATAGGCCGTCAGCGTCGTCATCCGGTTGCCCCGGTTCAGGTCGATCCAGTTGGCGATTGGCCCGATGCCGTGCGACGGGTACAGCTCCCCGTTGCGGTTGACCGAATGCCAGGTGCGCCAGCGCGCCTCGGACCAGCCCTTCGGCCCGAACTCGACCCCGCCGCCATAGGGCTTCTGCGGATCGCCGCTGTTGAACTTCACCGCGCGCAGATCGTGCTGATAGCCGCCCTGCAGATGGACCAGCTCGCCGAACAGCCCGGCGCGCACCATGTTCAGCACCGCCAGCACGTCGCGCCGATAGCAGACGTTCTCCAGCACCATATAGGGCGTGCCGGTCCGCTCGTGCGCCTCCAGCACGTTCCAGTGGTCTTGCAGGCTGACGCCCGCCACCACTTCGCAGCCGACCGGGATCTTGGCCTCCATCGCCGCGATGGCCATGGGGGCGTGCCATTCCCACGGGGTGGCGATGATGACCGCATCCAGCCCCGGATGGGCCAGCAGGTCGCGATAGGCCTGATCGGGCGCCCCTTCATAGGCGCGCGGCGCGGGTTTCCCGGCGGCGGCGATCATCCCCTTGGCCCGCGCGATCATCAGCGGCTCGATGTCGCACAGGGCGACGATGTCCACATCGGCCCGCTTCAGCAGGATGGACATCAGGCTCTGCGCCCTCAGCCCCGTGCCGATGATCCCGATCTGCAGCCGGTCGTTCCGCGCCAGGGCCGGCCCGGCCAGGGTCGAGGCGGCGACGGCGGCGGACGAAGCGGCGATGAAGGCGCGGCGATCCATGATGAAGGCTCCTGCTGAAACGGCGTCGCCTTCCGCTTAGGCCAAGCCGGGCGCCTCGCCTAGCGGCCGGTCAGCGGCACGCCGCCACGCAGGCCCGCGCCAGCACCTCGGCCGAGTCGATCAGCGGCGCGTCCACGTCATCCTGATCCAGCAACAGCGGAACCTCGGTGCAGCCGCCGATCACCGCCTCGGCGCCCGCCGCGATCAGCGCCTTCGCCAGGTCGCGCATGGCCGCGCGCTGTGCGGCGCCGACGTCGCCCGCCTTGACCCCGAACACCACCTGCATGAAACGCTCGCGCTCGGCGGGGGAGGGGGCGACCATCTCCAGTCCTTCGGCGGCCAGAGCCTCGGCGTACAGCAAGGCCGCGCCCGGCGTGGCCAGCACCCCGACCCGCCGCGCTCCGGTTGCGCCCGCCGCCTTCGCGGTTTCGGCGATCATGTCGATGAAGGGCAGGTCCGCCGCGCGGATGGCGTCCGTATGGGCGTGGGCCGTGTTGCACGGCATGGCCAGCACCTGCGCGCCCGCCGTCTTCAGCGCCCGCGCCATCTCGCCCAGCGTCCGGCCCGCCGCCTCGGGCTGAGTATGGCGATTGGGCACCTGGGGATTGATGTCGGCGATGACGCGGATGTGGTCCTCGTCGCCCGCCGCCGGAGTCAGGGACTGCACCCGCGCCAGAAAGGCTGTTGTCGCGGCGGGCCCCATGCCGCCCAGAACGCCCAGAACGCGCGCCATGTTTACGATCCTGCTGAACCGCCGCGCGCCTGGTAAACCGGGCGCGGCGGGAAAAACGATTATTGTTCGACAAAGAGCGTTAACACGCGAAAATCAGCGGAACCAACATCGCGGCCGGGGATTGTGCAATCGGACACGTCGGACGCCCCCCCAACCCCGACGAAGTCTGCGGCGGCCCGGCCTTAACGCCCCCCCGACTGAGAAGCCGGGCCGCCCCCTCTCCCCCTTCTGATCCCGTCTCGCTTGACCCGCCGCGCAAACGGGCTAGGGTCGCGCCGTTCTCCGGGGGGTCGCAATCGAGCGGCTGAGATTGAGGTTTCTCCTCTGACCCGTCGAACCTGATCCGGGTCATGCCGGCGAAGGGACGAGTTCACCGCCTCCACGCCGGGAAACCGACCAGGGGCGCTCCTACCGCGCCGGCGGTCCCTCTTCTCGCAGGAGGCCGCCACAATGAATATCCACGTCACGAACGAACAACCGCACGAGCCGCAGGTCGATCTGGCCCTCGCCGACGCCCGCAAGGAAGTCGCCGCCGAGCACGGCCGCATCCCCACCGGCCCCCGCGCGGGCGGTCAGAAGGTCTATGTGGCGGGCGAGCTCTTCCCCGACATCCGCGTCCCCTTCCGCGAGGTCGCCGTCCACCCGTCCGCCAATGAGCCGCCGGTGACGATGTATGACTCGTCGGGCCCCTACACCGACCCGGCCGTGACCATCGACATCAAGAAGGGCCTGCCGCGCGTCAAATCCAGCTGGCAACTGGATCGCGGCGACATCGCCCCCGTCGCGAACCCGCGCGAGGTCAAGCCCGAGGACAACGGCCACGCCAGCGGCAAGCACCTGGCCCCCCGCTTCGACGTCTCCAACCACCGCGTGTTCAAGGGCGTCGAGGGCCGCCCCGTCACCCAGTATGAATACGCCAGGGCCGGGATCATCACGCCCGAGATGGAATACGTCGCCATCCGCGAGAACCTGCGCCGCGAGCAGAACGCCCCCTGCATCCGCGACGGCGAGGACTTCGGCGCCGCCATCCCCGACTTCGTGACGCCCGAGTTCGTCCGTCAGGAGATCGCCCGCGGCCGCGCCATCATCCCGCACAACATCAACCACCCCGAGGTCGAGCCGATGATCATCGGCCGCAACTTCCTGGTGAAGATCAACGCCAACATCGGCAACTCGGCCGTCCTCTCCAGCGTCGATGACGAGGTGGACAAGCTGGTCTGGGCCACCCGCTGGGGCGCCGACAACGTCATGGACCTGTCGACGGGCCGTAACATCCACAACATCCGCGACTGGATCATCCGCAACTCGTCCGTCCCCATCGGCACCGTGCCCATCTATCAGGCGCTGGAGAAGGTGAACGGCGTCGCCGAGGATCTGACGTGGGAAGTCTTCCGCGACACCCTGATCGAACAGGCGGAACAGGGCGTGGACTACTTCACCATCCACGCGGGCGTGCGCCTGCCCTTCGTGCCGATGACGGCCAAACGCGTGACCGGCATCGTCTCGCGCGGCGGCTCCATCATGGCCAAGTGGTGCCTGGCCCACCACAAGGAGAGCTTCCTCTACGAGCATTTCGAGGACATCTGCGACATCATGCGCGCCTATGATGTCTCCTTCTCGCTCGGCGACGGCCTGCGCCCCGGCTCCATCGCCGACGCCAATGACGAGGCCCAGTTCGCCGAGCTGCGCACCCTCGGCGAACTGACGAAGATCGCCTGGGCCAAGGGCTGCCAGGTCATGATCGAAGGCCCCGGTCACGTGCCGATGCACAAGATCAAGGCCAACATGGACGAGCAGCTCAAGCACTGCCACGAGGCGCCCTTCTATACGCTCGGGCCCCTGACCACCGACATCGCCCCCGGCTACGACCACATCACCAGCGCCATCGGCGCGGCCATGATCGGCTGGTTCGGCACGGCCATGCTCTGCTACGTCACGCCCAAGGAGCATCTGGGTCTGCCCGACCGTCAGGACGTCAAGGACGGCGTGATCACCTACAAGATCGCCGCCCACGCCGCCGACCTGGCCAAGGGCCACCCCGGCGCCCGCGCCCACGACGACGCCCTCAGCCGCGCGCGCTTCGAGTTCCGCTGGGAGGACCAGTTCAACCTCTCCCTGGACCCCGAGACCGCCCGCAAATTTCACGACGAGACCCTGCCGAAGGAGGCCCACAAGACCGCCCACTTCTGCTCCATGTGCGGCCCCAAGTTCTGCAGCATGAAGATCAGCCAGGACATCCGCGACGCCGCCCAAAAGACGCAAAATGGGGCCCAGAACGACGCAGGCGCCAGCCTGACGGACGCCGAGGCGGGCATGGCCGAGATGAGCGCGAAGTTCAGAGCGGGGGGCGGGGAGATTGAGGTGAAGGTGTAGGCCCGGAGGCTTCTCAGCCCTTCAGCGACGATCGAAGACCCTTCTGCAAGCCTTCGATCGTCTCGCGCCCATACTTGCGCAGCAAGGTTTCATAAAACGCTGGCTCCACGTCGCGGACAAACGCGATTAAGCCGGCAGTGCGTGATCGCTGCTCCGACTGGAGGTTCCCTTTTGAATAGGCGTATACATCGGACTTTAGACGGATTTTCTTGTCCCTGCCGATGGAAAGGGTCTGCTCGGGGGTGATTACCAGCCCCGTAATCGACCGCCTATATTTCCGAGAGAGATGCGCCGTTTTCTCTCGGTTCAGCGCCAGTTTCGCATACGGAAACGCTGCGGCGAGCTCGGCCGCCTTGGCCTCAACGCCAGCCAGCGCGCCCGGCGCGGACGCCGAAATAAACAAGTCGTCCGCATACCGCGTGTAGATCAGCGCCCTGGCAGCGCACCAATCCGCCAGCGCGCTATCGAACTCGAACATCATTGCGTTGGTCAACCCTGGCGAAGTGGGCGCTCCGATCGTCAGCGCGTCGTGCCGACACACTATTCGCCGGATAAACGACAGATCCTCAGCTGATAGGACCATTATGGGATCGTCGTGGGTCTTCTTCAGGTAGGCGATCACATCCGCCCCGCCGAACGACGGGAAGAATCCCTCGAAGTCGAGACGAACAGTGTAACGCGAGCGGACGTGGCGCTCGGCGTTCTTTCGAATACTTGCGCCCTTGGAATAGGCGGTCGAGGCCTCGTGAACCGGCATGTTTCCTATCAGCGCACGGATCAGCCAACGCTGGATAGCTTTGATCTCTCGGCTCGGGTGTTCGATTGTTCGCCGGTCTCCGTTGCGCTTTTCGACCGTGTAAACGCGGTACCGCTTCGACGCCGTTTCGGCGTACCTCTCCAATAGGCTGCGAGGCAGCCCAGTGTGCTTTTCAAGGCGTTCAAGGAGCATTAGGGCTCTCCAAGATTGCCAGGAAATCGGGCGGGCACGTGGGGTAAAACGCCGCCAAGTCGAGACGAATTTTGTGCTCGATAGACTTCATTGAATCTCGCGCCGGCATGAGATCCGTCCTGTCAGAAGCGAGCCGATAATGGCCGAATTCGCCTACCGCTTCGAGGTATTTCGCCCCAACCAGAACCGACACCATTTCCTTGATGCGCTTGGGCTTTATCACGCCGGAAAAAACACCCCGAAGAATGGCGAGAATGTCATCGATGGTCGCGATCCCCATCAAATCGACAACCTTCTGGAGCAAGCAAAAGAGGTCGTAGGGCGTTAAGTCGCTAAACACGCCGAGTGTGAGCTCCTTTCGGTACCGCTCGAACCCGTAGCGCTTCAGCCGCTGCACGATCTGATCGAAATCTGGCGCGGCATAAGGAATTTGCATCGTGCCGGAAAATTTTGACTTCTCGTTGAACTGCCGCGCCGGCCCCATGGAAATAAAGCTGTCGCTGCCTTGCCAGTGTAGATCGAGGGCCAGCAACGTCTTGGACCGAAATCGGTCATCTTGAGCGAAGTAGCCCGCCTCGGCGAAGGACCCGGCAGCCTCGGGGAACAGTACGATGACGTGGGATAGTTCCGCGACCAGTCTTTCGAAGGTTCCCAGATCGAAGGGGGTTCCGCCAGGCGCGGCGAAATAATCGTTCATCGCATATTCTGGTTGGAAGAGTTCCAAATCGGGATGGTTGACGCCGCAATAGGCGGTGAATCGCGGGCGCATGTGATTGGGATCGTTGCCGCCACACACAAAGACTAGGTCGCCAGCGCGCTTGACCGAACACCCATCCCTGAGGTGCTGGATCACTCGCTGGCGAATAGCCTTATGTGCATCATCGCGCAGCGGGTGATCCAACCCGTAACCTCTTACTTTGAGCGACGACAACGGGCTTCCGTGTCGGCGCCGAGTCCGCTTGACCGGGGGCGACACGGAAGCCCGTTGTCGTTGCCCATGTCACGCAATCGAATACAGCCTGGTTTACACCCGGCGTAGAGTGACACCCTTAAAGCGAAGGGATAGCACCCAGCTAAGAGGTTCTCTTAAAGTGCACAGAAGCAAAGCGAATTTCAAGTCGACGATTGTGGATATTTGAATTGAAGGCCCCGTGCTTTCTCGCGAATAACTCTGAAGGCGCCCCCGTCCGATCCTGACGCACCCGTCCGCCATCCTCCGCCTTTCAGGCAGGAGGCGGCGCGATGGAAGATCAGGCTTCGGGCGGGCGGGAGAAGGACTGGCCCGAGAAGGACTGGCCGGAAAAGGACTGGCATGAGGAGGCGCCGCGCATCATCGCCTCCGGTCGGTGGGAGCAGGACGAGTACGGCGACACCACCTACATCCCCGACCATGTGCGGCCCTCGACCGTCGAGCGGGCCGAGGCGGCTGACGCCCCGCGCGGCTGTTATTACGAAGACCCGGCGCCGCGGGACGGCTATCGTGTCCGCTCCGAGGCGACCTGGGCGGTGGCGCGGCGCGACTATCTGGCCGGAGATACGGCCGAGGCCGTCTGCGACCGCTATGGGCTGAAGCTGGGGACGCTGCGGTCCCGCGCCGCGCGCGAGGGCTGGCGCCGTTGCGATGCGGGCGACCCTGATCCCTGGCCTGACGAGGACGATCCGGTCGAGGATGCGGCGGCGGACGCCCCCGATCTGGCGGCGATGGCGGCTCAGGCCCTGATGCGGCTGAACCGGGCGGTGCGGCGCGGCCGGGCGGCCGAGGCGGCGTCGTGGCTGCGCACCTGGCGCGCGCTGACCGACCCGGCCCTGCTGGCCGCCGCCGAGCCGGAAAGCCCGCCGCCTGCGCCTGAACCAGACCCGCTCGACACGCTGGAAGCCGACATGAAGGCGGTCGCCGCCGTCGCCCGCGACGCCGCCCGCCTGGCCCCCGACGACCACGTGGGCCGCCGCGCCGTCGAGGCCCGCATCAACGCCCTCAGCGCCGGCCTCGCGCCGGAAGAGAGGGCGGCGATTTCAGACGATTCAGACGAATTGGACTCTGTTTTTCCCGACGAGGCCGCGTCGCCCTGATCTTCTTTCGTCATCCTCCGGCAAGCCGCGTAGCGGCGCAGACCGGGGGACCCAGCGGCGCCGAAGGCGATCTTCCTTCAAGCGCTGGCGTCGCATCTTTCGCGCTCACGCGCGCCGCTGGGTCCCCCGGTCTCCCCCCGCTTTCGCGAGGGTCGCCGGAGGATGACGGAGGGATTAGCGTTTGCCCGCGATCTCGCGCAGGGCGTTGACGAACACCTGCGTCGGCTGGCCGCCGGAGATCAGATATTTGTCCTCCACCACCACGGCGGGGACGGAGGTGATCCCCCGCGCGCGCCACAGGGCCTGCGCCGTGCGGACCTCCTGCATATAGCGGCCCGAGGCCAGCACCTCGGCCGCTTCGGCGCGGTCCAGCCCGGCGGCCTGCGCCGCCTCGGTCAGGACGCCCGCGTCCGAGACGTTGCGGCCTTGCGTGAAGTGGGCGCCGAACAGGGCGTGTTTCAGCGCCGCCTGCTTGTCCGGCGCCGTCAGCCCGGCCCAGTGCAGCAGGCGGTGGGCGTCGAAGGTGTTCCACATGCGGCTGTCGTCGCGGAAGTTCATCTCGACCCCGACCTCGGCGGCGCGGGCGGTGATGGCGGCGCGGTTGGCGGCCGACTGTTCGGGGGTGGAGCCGTATTTGCGGGCCAGGTGCTCGCCCATGTTCTCGCCCTCGGGGGCGATGTCGGGGTTCAGCTCGAACGGCTGGAACGCGATGTCGGCGGCGATCCCTTCGCCCTGGAGCCGCTCCAGCGCCTGCTCCAGCCCGCCCAGCCCCACGGCGCACCAGGGGCACATGACGTCGGAGACGAAGTCGATCTTCAGCGGCTTGAGCGGGGCGGCGTCTGTCCTGGCTTGGGTCATGGGCGGCGGGGCTTTCTGAAACAGCATGTGTTGCGAGAATATGGGGGCGATGAAGAAGGAGGCAAGCGCGCCTTCTCGCGCGGGGCAGGAAAGATTACACACCGCCCATGACTGAACTCACGCCCCCCGTCGTCGTCCTCGACAAGTCTCAGATGGCCGACAACATCGGCGCGGTCGCCCGCGTCATGGCCAATTTCGGCCTGTCCGAGCTGCGGCTGGTCAGCCCGCGCGACGGCTGGCCCCAGGAGCGCGCCTGGGCCACGGCGTCGGGCGCCGACTGGGTGCTGGACGGGGTCAGGGTGTTCGACAGCGTGGCCGAGGCCATCGCCGACCTGAACACCGTCTTCGCCACCACCGCCCGCCCGCGCGAGACGCGCCAGCCGGTGCGCACCCCGCGTGAGAGCGCCCGCATCCTCTATGACGACACGGCCTCGGGGCTGAAGACCGGCCTGCTGTTCGGCGGCGAGCGGGCGGGGCTGGAGACGGGCGACATCGCCCTGTGCGCCGGCATCACCACCATTCCGATCGACCCGAAGCACCACTCGCTGAACCTGGCCCAGGCGGTGGCGATCAACGCCTATGAGTGGCGCACCCTGATCCTGGACGCCCCGCCGCCGCGCTTCCGCGAGGGCGAGCCGCCCGCGTCGAACGACCTGCTGGTCGGCATGTACGAGCATCTGGAGGCGGAGCTGGATAACGGCGGCTTCTTCTATCCGCCCGAGAAGAAGCGCTCGATGAGCCAGAACCTGCGCGTCATGCTGGGCCGGGCCGCCTTCACCGAACAGGAGGTCGCCACCATGCGCGGCGCCATCCACGCCCTGGCCAAGGGCCGCGGCCGGGTGCTGGCCAAGCTGGCGGCGGAACGGGCCGAGGCGGCGAAGAAGGAGGAATAAGGGATCCTGTGCTCGTTTGCGCCGCCGTTTGCCGTCATCCTCGGGCTTGACCCGAGGATCTAGCGTCCTGGACATATGAGGCGCAGGGCGAGGGTGACGGCAGTTGGGAGAGAGGGCTACAGCGCGCCGAAGAAGGCGGGCACGGTCTCGCTGGCGGGGCCGTAGACGCCCTCGTCGAACAGGCCCGCGCCCTGCGTCGGCTCCAGATTGATCTCGACCGTCCGCGCCCCGGCCATGCGCGCCAGCTGGACGAAGCCCGCCGCCGGATAGACCGCGCCCGAGGTGCCGATGGAGACGAACAGGTCGCAGCGCGCCAGCGCCGCCTCGATCCGCTCCATCTCCAGCGGGATTTCCCCGAACCAGACGATGTGCGGGCGCAAGCGTCCGCGCGGGTGATGGGGCGAGGCGTGCAGGGCCTCCAAGTCTTCATGCCAGTCGCAGACGACGCCCGAGGCGGTGCAGCGCGCCTTCTTCAGCTCGCCGTGCATGTGGATCAGCTCGAAGCCCGGCGCGGGCGGCGTCTCAAGGTGCGCCCGGTCGTGCAGGTCATCGACGTTTTGCGTCACCAGCAGGAAATCGCCCCTCCACCGCGCCGCCAGATCGGCCAGCGCCCGGTGCGCGGCGTTGGGATGCACGCTGGCGAGCTGTCGCCGTCGCTGGTTGTAGAAGTCCTGCACCAGAGCCGGGTCAGCCGCAAAGCCCTCGGGCGTGGCGACGTCCTCGACGCGATGCCCCTCCCACAGGCCGTCCGAGGCGCGGAAGGTGGGCACGCCGCTCTCGGCCGAGACGCCGGCGCCGGTCAGGATGACGAGGTTCATGCCGACAGTCTAAACTCTTCTGCTCTTGAGAGAGAAGGCGGCTGGTGCAGCAGGTCGGATGAAGGGTCTTGTTGCCCGTGGCCGTTTGCGGGCTTGAAACTGATCGCTGCCGGTGCGACCCCTCATCCGTCGGCCTGCGGCCGCTGCCTTCTCCCTCAAGGGGAGAGGGGAAGAGCACGAAGAGACCAAGGACTAACTCCCCATGAAAACCCGCGCCGCCGTCGCGTTCGAAGCCAAACGCCCGCTCGAGATCATCGAGGTCGATCTGGAAGGGCCGCGCGCGGGCGAGGTGCTGATCGAGATCAAGGCGACGGGGGTCTGCCACACCGACGCCTATACGCTGGACGGTCTGGACAGCGAGGGTCTCTTCCCCTCGATCCTGGGCCACGAGGGCGCGGGCGTGGTGGTCGAGGTGGGGCCGGGCGTGACCTCGCTGGTCGTCGGCGACCACGTCATCCCGCTGTACACGCCGGAATGCCGCCAGTGTAAGTCGTGCCTGAGCCGCAAGACCAACCTGTGCACCTCGATCCGGGGCACGCAGGGCAAGGGGCTGATGCCCGACGGCACCTCGCGCTTTTCCTACAAGGGCCAGACCCTTCACCACTATATGGGCTGCTCGACCTTCTCGAACTACACGGTCCTGCCCGAGATCGCGGTGGCCAAGATCCGCAAGGACGCGCCCTTCGACAAGGCCTGCTACGTCGGCTGCGGCGTCACGACGGGCGTGGGCGCGGTGGTCAACACGGCCAAGGTCGAGCCGGGCGCCAACGCCGTGGTCTTCGGCCTGGGCGGCATCGGCCTGAACGTCATCCAGGGGCTGAAGATGGTCGGGGCCGATATGATCGTCGGCGTCGACATCAACGGCGACAAGGAGGAGTGGGGCCGTCGCTTCGGCATGACCCACTTCGTCAATCCCAAGGACGTGTCGGACGTGGTGGCCCATCTGGTCGAGCTGACCGGGGGCGGCGCCGACTACACCTTCGACTGCACCGGCAACACCGTGGTCATGCGTCAGGCGCTGGAAGCCTGTCACCGCGGGTGGGGCGAGAGCGTCATCATCGGCGTGGCCGAGGCGGGCAAGGAGATCGCCACCCGTCCGTTCCAGCTGGTCACCGGCCGCGTCTGGAAGGGCTCGGCCTTCGGCGGCGCGCGCGGCCGCACCGACACGCCGAAGATCGTCGACTGGTACATGGACGGCAAGATCGAGATCGACCCAATGATCACCCACACCCTGCCGCTGGAGCGGATTAACGAGGCCTTCGATCTGATGCATGAAGGCAAGAGCATTCGTTCGGTCATCGTCTTCTAACGAGAGGGATTCAGCCATGGGCGACTGGAAACTGCCGTGGACGGGGGCCTGCCTCTGCGGGCAGGTGAAAGTTCAGGTCGCCCAGGCGCCGGTCTTTGCGGTGGCCTGTCATTGTCGGGCCTGTCAGAAGCTGACGGGCGGCGCCTATTCCCTGAGCCTGATGTTGCCCAGCGAAGGGCTGACGGTCGAGGGCGAGACGGAGATCGGCGGCCTGCACAATCCCGTGCCGGAGCATCACTTCTGTCCGTCATGCAAGACCTGGCTGTTCACCCGCGGCATCGCCGGGGGGCAGTTCGTCAACCTGAGGCCCAGCCTGCTGGACGACGGGGCGTGGTTCGTTCCCTATGCCGACACCTGGACGACGGAGCGTCTGCCCGGCGCGCAGTCGGGGGCCAAGGTCGGCTATCCCGAGTTCCCGCCGCCTGAGGATTACGCCGAGCTGATGGGCGCCTACGCCCGCGAGGGCGCGCGGCCCGATTGAGCAGGTGCAGCAAAGTTCGTTGCCAAACGAAACTTTGTCGGCTTAGCTTGCCGCGCCCGGCGCGATGATCGGGCGGATCTGGGAGGATCACCATGTTTACGCACGTCACTGTCGGGGCCAACGACCTCGAAGCCTCGCACAAATTCTATGACGCCGTTCTGGGGGCTCTGGGCCACCAGCCGGGCACGCCCAGCGACGCGCCCATGCCGGGCGTCTGGTACATGACCCCGCGCGGCATGCTGGGGGTGGTCAAGCCGCGCGACGGCCAGGCGGCGAGCCACGCCAACGGCGGCACCATCGGCTTTTTCGCCAGCAGCCCCGAGGCGGTCGTCGCCTTCTCCGAAGCCGGTGTTGCGGCGGGCGGCACGGCGATCGAGGATCCTGCCGGGCCGCGCAACACGCCTTTCGGCGCGATGCACCTGGCCTATCTGCGCGATCCGTCGGGCAACAAGATCTGCGCCGTGCACCGGCCGGGCTGAGGATTGAGGTGATGAAGATGAAGGCGGCGACTGCGTCGATCATGGCCGTTCTGGCCGTCACGGCGCTCGCCGCCTGCACGCCGGGCGGGGCGGATGCGCCCGTTGCGGCGCCGGCGGAGGCCTGGGTCCAGAAGAAGGTGGTGCTCTACCTGCCTGACCAGGTCATGAAACAGAGGGTCGAGGTCGCCGACCTGTCTCCCTATCTGAAGGCCGTCGATGAGGCTGTGGCCGCTGCAGCAAAGGCGCAGTCCTCGCAGCCCGGCGCCTCGGGCATGCTGTTGCTGATGGTCAAGCCGGGCGAACGATCCAGGGCTTTCGTCGTCACCGGAGAGCCGGCGATGAAGCCGGAGGCGGTCGAGGCCATCGTCGCCGCCGCCGGGGCGGTTCCGGCGCCGTCGGTGCGCGAGGCGCCGATCCTGGTCGGCCTGCAGTTCGACGCCTGGGGCGGCGGCGCGCAGCCCGAGGGGGCGGTCGCTCCGATCCCGCGCGACTGGTACGCGCATTTTTCCAAGGATGGCGGCGTCCTCGATGACGCCTTCATGGCCAGGGTCTGGCCGGACTGATCTTCAGGAGTTCGAGTTGATGGAAACGGTCAAGAGCCACGTCGTCCACGGCGGGACGTTGCGCTATCTGAAGCACGACAGCGCGACGACGGGCACGCCCATGACGCTGTCGGTCTTTGTTCCGGCGGGGGAAGGCCCGTTCCCGGTCCTGATCTGGCTGTCGGGCCTGACCTGCACCGAGGACAACTTCACCACCAAGGCCGGAGCCTATAAGGCCGCCGCCGAACACGGCGTCATCATCGTCGCGCCGGACACCTCGCCGCGCGGCGAAGGCGTGGCGGACGATCCGGCCTATGATCTGGGGCAGGGCGCGGGCTTCTATGTCGATGCGACGCAAGGCCCGTGGGCGCCGCATTTCCGCATGGAGAGCTATGTCGCGGGCGAGCTGATCGATCTGATCGACAATGCGTTCCCGACGGCGAAGACGCGCTCGATCTTCGGTCATTCGATGGGCGGGCATGGGGCGCTGACGCTGGCGCTGCGTCATCCCGAACTGTTCAAGTCGGTGTCGGCCTTTGCGCCGATTTCCTCGCCGACGCGCTGCCCCTGGGGCGAGAAGGCTTTCAGCGCCTATCTGGGCGAGGACCGGGCGGAGTGGGCGAAACACGACGCGGCCCTGCTGATCGAGGGCGGGGCGGCGAAAGGCGTTTTCGACGAGATTCTGGTGGATCAGGGCGACGCGGATTCCTTCCTGGCCGATCAGCTGAAGCCGGAGCTGCTGAAGGCGGCGGCGCAAAAGGCCGGACAGGGGCTGACCCTGCGCATGCAGCCGGGCTATGACCATTCCTACTTCTTCATGGCCAGCTTCGTGGACGATCATGTGGCCTTCCACGCCAAGCGGCTGAAAGCCTGAGTGTGATGACCGACGCCGCCCCCGATTTCGACGCCATGTTCGCCGACCTGTGCAACCAGGTCGGCTTCTGCCTGCATGAAAAGGGGCAGAAGAAGGTGATCGACGCACTGCCCAAGGGCTTGGACGCCGCCATGCGCGCCGTCTTCGCCGCCGAGGGCGTGGACGAGCCGAACGCGCCGGGCGATCTGAAGCGCGCCGTGCGCGACTGCATCAAGGCGCACGTTCAGCGGTGACGGGCCTGAGGCGCCGCCGCTCGCAGGCGGCGGCGCGTAAAGGAAACATCAGCCGCATGACGATCATGGCTTGCGGGCTTTCGCCGCTCGGATAGCATCCCGGCCCATCGCTTTTGGGAGGAAGCTCATGATGGATCGCCGCCGCCTGCTGATGTCGGTCGCCGCGGGGGGAGCGCTGGCCGCTGTCGGCCCGGTTCGCGCCCTCGCCCACGGCGCTGTGGCGCAGACCGCCTCGGCCGACTTCAACGCCCTGATGAACCGGATCGCGCAGGAGATGCTCCTGACGGACCCGGAATCCCTGACCATGCTGGGCATGGACCGGGGCGAACACGCCGACGCCCGCTTCAAGCTGAGCGACCGCAGCCAGGCCAAGGTCGAGGCTGACAAGGTCAAGTTCGTCGCGGCCATGAAGGACATGGCGGCCATCGACCGCAACGCCCTGCCGTCCAAGGAGCAAATCTATCACGACTCCCTGACCTTCTTCGGCGAGACGGTGAAGGAGGGCTACGCCTTCCCCTACGGCGGCGGGATGTTCCCTTCGCCCTATACGGTCAGCCAGCTGGGCGGCTCCTATCAGCAGATCCCGGACTTCCTCGACAGCCAGCATCGCATCGAGGCGGCGGACGACGCCGAGGCCTATCTGTCGCGCCTGTCGGACTTCGCCCGCAGTCTGGACGACGAACGCGAGCGGATGCGGATCGACTACGCCGCCGGGGCCGTGCCGCCGGATTTCGTCATCGACCGCACCCTGACGCAGATGGGCGCCATCACCGGCACGGCCGTGGCCGACTCGGTCATGAGCCAGTCGATCGCCCGCCGCACGGCCGAGAAGAACATCCCCGGCGACTGGGCCGCGCGGGCTCAGACGATCCTGACGCGAGAGGTCTATCCGGCCATCCAGCGCCAGGCCGACGCCCTGAAGGCGGTGCGCGCGGGCGCGACGCACGACGGCGGCGTGTGGCGTCTGCCCGACGGCGAGGCCTACTATCGCTATGGGCTGAAGAACTACACCACTTCTTCGATGACGCCGGACGAGGTGCATCAGATGGGGCTGGATCAGGTGGCCGAAATCTCGGCCCGCGCCGACGGCCTGCTGAAGGCGCAGGGGTTGACGCAAGGCGCGGTCGGCCAGCGCATCGCCGCCCTCGGCAAGGATCCGCGCTTCGTCTATCCGAACACGGACGAGGCCAAGGAAGAGCTGCTGAAGGAGCTGAACGTCCAGATGGCGGCCATGCAGGCCCGCATGCCGGACTATTTCGGCCGCCTGCCCAAGTCGCCCTGCGACATCCGTCGCGTGCCCAAGGCCACTGAGGCCGGCGCGCCGGGCGGCTACTACATGGCGCCGGCCCTGGATGGGTCGCGTCCGGGCGCCTACTACATCAATCTGCGCGACACGGCGGAGTGGCCCAAATGGACCCTGCCGACCCTGACCTATCACGAGGCCGTGCCGGGCCATCACTTCCAGATCGCCCTGCAGATGGAGCAGCCGGATACCCCGCTGCTGATGAAGGTCATGGGCTTCTCGGCCTATTCCGAGGGCTGGGGCCTGTATTCGGAGCAGTTGGCGGACGAGATCGGCGCCTATGAGAATGATCCCTTCGGTCAGATCGGCTACCTGCAGTCGCTGATGTTCCGCGCCGCGCGTCTGGTCGTGGACTCGGGTCTGCACCACAAGCGCTGGAGCCGCGAACAGGGCATCCGCTACATGGTCGATACGCTGGGCGATCAGGAATCCAGCATCGCCACCGAGGTCGAGCGCTACTGCGTCTGGCCGGGCCAGGCCTCCAGCTACAAGGTCGGCCACACCACCTGGGTGCGCCTGCGTGAAGACGCCAAGAAGCGTCTGGGATCGCGTTTCGACATCAAGGGCTTCCATGACACCGGCCTGAGCCTGGGCGGGGTGCCGCTGACGGTTCTGGAGCGGACCATGAACGCCTGGACCCCGGCCTGACGGCTGGACCTCTTACGGGCGCGCCGGTCCGTCATTTCAGTAAGCTTTGGGATCGGCGTCCGGCGCGGCGCGGCCCTTGGGGGAGTAACCGAATGATCGACCGCCGCCGCCTTCTTCTGACCGCCGCCGCGACAGCCGTCGCCGCGCCTTCGCTGGCGCAAGCCGCCGCGGCCGTGTCGGACGCCGATGCGCGTCTGAACGCCCTGCTGGACGGCTGGTTCGAGGCTGACATCGACGAGTCGCCCGAGCGCGCCACCAACCTGGGTCTGGACAAGGGCGCCCGCGCGGGCCTGTCGTCCAAGCTGAGCGAAGCCGGGCCGGACGCCATCCGCAAGGATCGCGACAAGGCGGTCAGCCGCTGGGCCGAGCTGCGCGCCTTCGATCAGGCGGGCCTGTCCGAGGCCGGGGCGCTGAACTACGCCATCGCCGCCTTCGGGCGTCAGACCTCGGCCGAGACGGCGCGCTTCGACTACGGCGCCGGGCCGGGCCGCCCCTCTCCCTATGTCGTGACCCAGCTGTCGGGCGGCTATTTCTCCATGCCGGACTTCATGGATAACCAGCACCGCATCGAGGATGCGGCGGGCGCCGACGCCTTCCTGTCGCGCCTGGACGCCTTCGCCGGCGTGCTGGACGGCGAGACGGCCAAGATCCGCGAGGACGCCGGGCTGGGCGTCATTCCGCCAGACTTCATCATCGACCGGATGCTGCCGCAGATCCGCACCCTGCGCGATACGTCGGCCGCCGACATGTCCATGATCAAGTCGCTGGCCCGCAAGGCCGGGGCGCTGAATCTGTCGGGCTATGACGCGCGCGCCGTCGCCCTGGTCGATCAGAAGATCAAGCCCGCCCTGGCCCGCCAGATCGAGGCGCTGGAGAAGATCCGTCCCGACGCCGTGCACGATGCGGGCGTGTGGCGCCTGCCGGACGGCGAGGCCTTCTACGCCGCCGGGCTGAAGTCGAACACGACGACCACGCTCTCGGCCAAGGAAATCCACGCCATGGGCCGCGAGCAGGTGGCCGAGATCACCGCCGAGATCGACGGCATCCTGAAGTCGCAGGGCATGACCCGGGGCACGGTCGGCGAGCGGGTTCAGGCGCTGAACAAGGATCCGGCCCAGCTGTTCCCCAACACCGACGCGGGCAAGGAAGAGCTGCTGAAGTGGCTGAACGAACAGGTCGCGGCGCTGGAGCCGAAACTGCCCGCCGTCTTCGGCCGCCTGCCCAAGACCCACGTCGAGGTGCGTCGCGTGCCGGTGTCGATCCAGTCGGGCGCGCCGGGCGGATACTATCAGGGGCCGCCGCTGGATGGCTCGCGTCCGGGCGCCTACTACATCAACCTGCGTGACAGCGGGAACTGGCCGAAGTTCGCCCTGCCGACCCTGACCTATCACGAGGCCTCGCCGGGCCACCATCTGCAGGTCGCCCTGCAGCGCGAGTCGGGCGAGCTGCCGCAATGGCGCCGCGCGGGCGGCTTCTCGGCCTACAATGAAGGCTGGGCGCTGTACGCCGAGGCGGTCGCGGCGGACGATCTGGACGCCTACGCCACCGATCCGCTGGGCCGGGTGGGTTTCCTGATGTCCTATCTGTTCCGGGCCGTGCGCCTGGTGGTCGACACCGGCATCCACTCCGAACGCTGGAGCCGCGAGCAGGCGGTCGACTATATGGCGGCCTCAGGCGCCAAGCCGCTGGACGCCTCGAACAGCGAGATCAACCGCTATTCGGTCTGGCCGGGCCAGGCCTGTTCCTACAAGGTCGGCCACACGGTGATCGCGCGCCTGCGCAAGGAGGCGGAAGCCAAGCCCGGCTTCGACCTGCGCGCCTTCCACGACAAGGTGCTGGGCAGCGGCTCCCTGCCGCTGGCGGTGCTGGAAGGGCGGATGCGCGCCTGAGGCGTGATTGAAGCCTGAAACGAATGACGGCCCGGACGTTCCGCGTCCGGGCCGTTTTCACGTCTGGCGTCGAGCCGTCGTCAGGTCGCCGCGCGCCAGGTGGTCGGCCACAGATCCTGCGGAATGGCGGTGCAGCCGGGCATGTTTTTCTCGTTCAGCAGGGCGAAGCGTTCGCCGGTCCAGGCCCAGGTGCCCATGCGGCCGCAGTCGCCGATGCCGCGTCCCCGACCGAAGGCGAACAGGGTGCGGGTCTTGGGGTTGTAGCGGCTGTTGACCAGGGTTTCTTCGCTGCCGGTCGCCGTGGAGAAGCTGACCAGCTGGGGCGAGGTTCGGTCAGCCGAGGTGATGAAATAGACCTGGTTGAAGTTGTAGGCGCCTTCGCCGCAGGGCACGGCCCACAGCAGTTTGTCGTCCGCCAGACGGAAGACCTCGACGTCCGGTTCGAACCGCTCGCCCTTGCGGGTTTCGGCCAGGCATTCCTTTACCTTGGGGTGCGCCAGCAGCGCCGGCGACAGGTCGTCCTGCACCAGGCCGTTCTGCGGCGCGGCGGCGGCGATCGTCACGCGCGGGGCGGCCGGCGCGGCGGGGACGGTGGAGGCCGGACGGTCGCCGCGACGGATCAGGGCGGTGGTCGTGCCCAGCCGTCCCTGACGCTCGTCGATCCACAGGAAGGCGGCGGCGGCCCCGCCCAGGCTGACCTTCATCTGCTTGTCGCCGCGCCTTAACGCCATGAAGGAGCCGTTGCCGAGGCCCTGCATCAGCTGGGCTGAGGGCGTCCTGAAGGCGATGACGTCGCCTTCCTCGTCCATCTTGGTGTTCTGACCCGCATGGCGCCGGCCGTCGATCTCGGCGTAGACGTCGCCTTCGCCGTCCTCCAGGCCCCAGCCGCCCATATGAACCACGGGCCGGGCGTCCGGTCCGGGGGCGAGCGAGACGAGGACGAAGCCCATCTGGTTCTCGCCTGAGCCGAAGGCGACGCAGTGGTTGGTGTTGTCGCAGGTGGCGGTCCAGTCTCGGAACTCGCGCGTCACGCTGGGCGGATTGGCGGCGGCGGCCTGGACAGCGGGGGCGGCGGCCGCTTCTGCAGGGGCCGGCGCAGCCGGGGTTTCGGGCGTGGCGGCGGCCTCACGTCCCTTGCAGGCGATCAGCGTCAGGGGGAGGAGGGCGACAGAGGCGGCGAACCGCAGGCGGCGAAGCGTCATCAGGCGTTCCATGCGTTCTTGATCGACTGGCGACGCCAAGCGTAGCCATGAAAAAGCCTAGCGGCCAAGCCGCCGTTTCGTTCCGGCGGCTTCGTTCCCGCCGTGCGGCTTTCGTCCCCTTTGCGCCCGCGCGCCGGGGTCGCTATATCCCCTGCACCGAATTCCTTCCCTGATTGAGAGACAGAGGCGTAAGCATGGCCAAGATCAAGGTCGCCAATCCCATCGTGGACATCGACGGCGACGAAATGACCCGGATCATCTGGCAGATGATCAAGGACAAGCTGGTCTTCCCGTACCTGGACCTCGAACTCGACTATTACGACCTCGGCATGGAAAGCCGTGACGCCACCGATGATCAGATCACGATCGACGCGGCCCACGCCATCCAGAAGCACGGCGTCGGCGTGAAGTGCGCCACCATCACCCCGGACGAGGCGCGCGTCGCCGAATTCGGCCTGAAGAAGATGTGGAAGTCGCCGAACGGCACCATCCGCAACATCCTGGGCGGCGTGGTCTTCCGCGAGCCGATCATCTGCAAGAACGTCCCGCGCCTGGTGCCGGGCTGGACGCAGCCGATCGTCGTCGGCCGCCACGCCTTCGGCGACCAGTACAAGGCCACCGACTTCCTGATGCCGGGACCGGGCGTGCTGACCATCAAGTTCGTCGGCGACGACGGCGAGGTCATCGAGCACGAGGTCTATAAGTCGCCGGGCGCCGGCGTGGCCATGGGCATGTACAACCTGGACGCCTCGATCCGCGAGTTCGCCCACGCTTCGTTCGCCTATGGCCTGCAGCGCAACTACCCGGTCTATCTGTCGACCAAGAACACCATCCTGAAAGCCTACGACGGCCGCTTCAAGGACATCTTCCAGGAAGTCTTCGACGCCGACTACGCCGAGGAATTCAAGAAGCGCGGCCTGACCTATGAACACCGCCTGATCGACGACATGGTCGCGGCCGCAATCAAGTGGTCGGGCGGCTTCGTTTGGGCGTGCAAGAACTACGACGGCGACGTGCAGTCGGACATCGTGGCGCAGGGCTTCGGCTCGCTGGGCCTGATGACCTCGGTGCTGATGACGCCGGACGGCAAGGTCATGGAGACTGAGGCTGCCCACGGCACCGTGACCCGCCACTATCGCCAGCATCAGAAGGGCGAGGCCACCTCGACCAACTCGATCGCCTCGATCTTCGCCTGGACCCGCGGCTTCAAGCACCGCGCCAAGCTGGACGGCAACGCCGAGCTGGCCGAGTTCGCCGATACGCTGGAGCGCGTGGTTGTCGAGACCGTCGAGTCGGGCTTCATGACCAAGGATCTGGCCCTGCTGGTCGGCGATCAGCAGTCCTGGCTGACGACCGAAGGCTTCCTGGACAAGGTGTCCGAGAACCTGAAGAAGGCCCTGCCGGGCATCGGCTGAGCTTAGCTCAGAACGACATCAAGGCCCGCCGGAGCGATCCGGCGGGCTTTTTGTTGGGCGTTATCCCCCACATTCGCCGTCATCCTCGGGCTTGACCCGAGGATCCAGGGGGGCGACGCGCTCGATCCTGCCCATGTCCCGCACGCGGATGGCTGGATCCTCGGGTCAAGCCCGAGGATGACGGCGTGCGGGCAGGGGACGGAGCCGCGTGAAAACACGCATTGAACCCGCCGACGAACCATGTCCCTAATAGTCTTGGGGATTTTGACGCTGTTTCGTCGTCGTCTCGTCGCGTTCGTAAGGCAGGGGAGGGCCGATGAACCGCAAACTGATCATTCGTCTGGGATTGGCGGCCGTCGCTGTCTTTGTGGTCGCCTACGCCGCGTCGCCGCTGCTGGCGGCGCGCTCGTTGGTGCAGGCGGCGAAGGCCGGGGATGAAAAGGGGCTGGAGCGCCAGGTCGACTTTCCCGCCTTCCGCGCCAGTCTGAAGGACGAGCTGAACGCCCGCATGATGGCCGAGATGCGCAATGACCCGCGCATGGCCGACAGCGGCCTGTCGGGGCTGGGGATGCTGCTGGCGCCCGCGATTGTCGGCGGGGCGGTGGACGCCTTCGTCACCCCGCAGGCGATCTCCATGATGGTGCAGGAGGGCCGCACGCCCAAGCCCGCCCTCTCGGTCGAAACGGAGCCGAAGGCGAAGAGCGACCATGACCGCGTGCGTCAGTCGTGGGGCTATCGCGACCTGGACACCTTCGCCGTCACCCTGACCCGCGACGATCAGCCGGACGAGCAGGTGTCCCTGCTGATGAAGCGCCGCAATCTGTTCAGCTGGAAGCTGGCGGCGATCGACCTGGGGACGCCAGAGTAAGCCATACTCCGCTCATCTCGGCGAAGGCCGGGATCCAGTGCTTTGGCTTCAAGCGCTTTGCTGAAATGGAAAGGACGCCGTGTGGCGCTCTTTCTGGTTCCCGGCCTCCGCCGGGATGAGCGGGGTTGGGGCAGCGCTCAACCCTCGATACGCGAGCGGCCTAAAGAAAAGGGCGGCGCATCCGATGCGCCGCCCTTTCCTGTTTCAGCCTGTCAGGGTGATCAGCCCTTCAGCGCGGCGCGGATGGCGTTCAGGCCGTCCTCGGCCTTCGATCCGTCCGGAGCGCCGCCCTGGGCGAAGTCGGGCTTGCCGCCTGCGCCCTTGCCGCCCATGGCGATGACGGCGTCGCGGGCCAGGTCGGCCGCATTGACCTTGCCCGCCATGTCCGGCGTGGCGGCGACCGTGATGGCCGCCTTGCCGTCGGTGACGCCGACCAGGGCGACGACGCCCGAGCCGATCTGTTTCTTGAAGTCCTCGGCCACGCCGCGCAGGCCCTTGCCGTCCACGCCGTCCAGGACGCGGGCCATCAGCTTGATCCCGCCGATCTCTTCGGGGGCCGCATTGGCGCCCGCGCCGCCGCCCAGGGCCAGCTGCTTCTTCAGGTCGGCGACCTGCTTCTCCAGCGTCTTGACCGAGGCCTGAAGCCCCTCGACGCGGGCCGGAACCTCGGCGGGCTGGATCTTGAAGCCCTGGGCCAGATGGCGGGCGACATTGGCCTGATCCAGCAGGAAGCGGCGGGCCGCCTCGCCGGTCAGGGCCTCGACGCGGCGCACGCCGGCGGCTACGCCGCCCTCGGACACGATCTTGAACAGGGCGATGTCGCCGGTGCGGAAGACGTGGGTGCCGCCGCACAGTTCAACCGAATAGGCGCCCGGACCCGACAGGGCGCGGCCGATGGTCAGGACGCGGACCTCGTCGCCGTACTTCTCGCCGAACAGGGCCACGGCGCCCGCCGCGATGGCGGCGTCGGGCGTCATCAGTTCGGTCGTGACCGGGACGTTCTGGCGGATGACGGCGTTCACCTCGTCCTCGACGCGGGCGATCTCCTCGTCCGTCATCGGGGCGTTGTGGCTGAAGTCGAAGCGCATGCGCTCAGCGTCGACCATCTGGCCCTTCTGGGCGACGTGAGCGCCCAGCACGTTCTTGACGGCGGCGTGGAACAGGTGGGCCGCCGAGTGGTTGGCGCGGGTGGTCGGACGCGAGCCTTCCTCGACCGTGGCGGTCACGACCGCGCCGGTCGCCAGCGCGCCTTTGGTCACTTCCAGCGTGTGAACGTGCAGGTCGCCGCCGTGCTTCTTGGTGTCCAGGACGCGGCCTTCGCCGCCGCTCCAGACGAAGGCGCCCTTGTCGCCCGCCTGACCGCCGCCTTCGCCGTAGAAGGGGGTCTTGTCCAGCAGCACCTCGACCGTCTCTCCGGTCGCGGCGGACGCAGCTTCCGCGCCGTCCTTGACGATGGCGATGACCTTGCCCTCGCCGGTTTCGGACTCATAGCCGGTGAATTCCGTGCCGCCGTGCTGGTCGCGCAGGGCCAGCCAGGCGCCGGCCGAGGCCGTCTGGCCCGAGCCCTTCCAGTGCTCGCGCGAGCGGTCGCGCTGTTCGGCCATGGCGGATTCGAAGCCGTCGACGTTGACGCTGAAGCCGCGACGGCGGGCCTCGTCCTGCGTCAGATCCAGCGGGAAGCCGTAGGTGTCGTACAGGGTGAAGGCCGTCTGGCCGTCCAGCATGTCGCCGGCCTTGAAGTCGCTGGTCGCCTGATCGAACAGATTCATGCCGCGACCGAGCGTGGTGCGGAAGCGGATCTCTTCCTGCTTCAGCGTGTCCTCGATGAAGGCCTGGGCGCGGCCCAGTTCCGGATAGGCCTCGCCCATCTCCTGAACCAGGGTCGGCACCAGGCGGTGCATCAGCGGATCGGCGGCGCCCAGCAGGTGGGCGTGGCGCATGGCGCGGCGCATGATGCGGCGCAGGACATAGCCCCGGCCCTCGTTCGACGGGGTCACGCCGTCGGCGATCAGGAAGGCGGTCGAACGCAGGTGGTCGGCGATGACCCGGTGCGACGGGGCGCGCTCGCCCTCGGCCTTGGTGTGGGTCAGCTCTTCCGAGGCCGCTATCAGATTACGGAACAGGTCCACTTCATAGTTGGAGTGGACGCCCTGGAGCACGGCGGCGATGCGCTCCAGACCCATGCCGGTGTCGACCGACTTCTTGGGCAGTTCGCGAACGATCTCGTCGTTCTCCTTCTCGAACTGCATGAAGACGTTGTTCCAGATCTCGACGAAGCGGTCGCCGTCCTCGTCCGGCGAACCGGGAGGGCCGCCGAAGATGTGGTCGCCGTGGTCGTAGAAGATTTCCGTGCACGGGCCGCTCGGCCCGCTGTCGCCCATGGCCCAGAAGTTGTCGGCGGTGGGGATGCGGATGATCTTGTCGTCCGAGAAGCCGGTGATCTTCTTCCAGATGTCGAAGGCTTCATCGTCGGTGTGATAGACGGTGACCAGCAGGCGCTTGGGATCGAGGCCGAACTCCTTGGTCAGCAGGGTCCAGGCGCGCTCGATGGCGTGGTCCTTGAAGTAGTCGCCGAACGAGAAATTGCCCAGCATTTCAAAGAAGGTGTGGTGACGCGCGGTGTAGCCGACATTGTCCAGGTCGTTGTGCTTCCCGCCGGCGCGGACGCATTTCTGCGAACTGGTGGCGCGGTTGTAGGGCGGGACGGCTGCGCCGGTGAAATAGTCCTTGAACGGCACCATGCCCGCGTTGACGAACAGCAGGGTCGGGTCGTTCTGCGGCACGAGCGGAGCCGACTGCACCTTCTCGTGGCCGTCGGCGGCGAAGTAGTCGAGGAAGGTGGAACGGATCTGCTTCAGGCTGGTCATGGGCGTATCGCTCTGGAACTCGGGCGCGCGGGAGGAATGTCGGAACCGGCGTCATATAGGGATTTTGCGCCGAACGCATCACTGGCGCGTGATCCTGCGGGCGCGGCCGTGTTTTTACGCTCGGGGACGCTCTAATCGTGCAGGCGACGCGGCGAGACGATCAGGCCGTCCGCGTCGGCGTAGAGCCAGTCGCCCGGTGTGAAGATGACGCCGCCGAAGGCGGTGGGAATGTCGATCTCGCCGATGGCGTCGCGATCGGCGCGCAGGGGGATGGTTCCCAGGGCTTTGACGCCGACGTTCATGGTGTTGATGACGGCTGTGTCGCGCACGGCGCCGTGGACGACGATCCCGGCCCAGCCGTTGTCGATGGCCAGTTTGGCCAGATTGTCGCCGACCAGGGCGCGCTTCAGCGAACCGCCGCCGTTGACCACCAGAACGGCTCCTTCACCGGGGCGCTCCAGCGTCTGGCGGACCAGGGCGTTGTCATCCAGCACGCTGAGGGTGCGGACCGGGCCGTGGAAGGCCGTGACCTGGCCGAAGCTGCGGAAAGGCGTCTGGCAGACCTTCACCACGTCGGGATGGGCGTCGCACAGGTCGGCGGTAGCGATGGCGGTCATGGGGAGGCTCCGTTGGGGCGCGGGGACTCTGCCCGTAGGCGCCGAAGGGAAACAAGGCCGTTGCACTGAGAAAGGCGTTTGACGGGCGTATCTCAACATCCGCTCATCCCGGCCTCCGCCGGGATGAGCGGTAGAGGGGCGGGGAAAAAAGAGGCCCGCCCGACGCAGGTCGGGCGGGCCGGTCTCCGTCCGACCGGCCCCGCGGGGTCGGTAGGCGGGTCGCGAGGCGGCGAACGGAGAAGCCCTGGCCGTCAGGGGGCCCCTTGCCTCCCGCCGTCATCCTCGGGCTTGACCCGAGGATCGGATCGTCAGCGCGATCACGGCTGGAAAGGAAGAGGACGCTGCCTGGCTGGATCCTCGGGTCAAGCCCGAGGATGACGGCGTTGGGGGTGGCGGATCAGCCCTCCATATCCTGACCTTCGTCCGGCTCGGGCGCGCCCAGCATGTCGTCGGCGATCTTGGCCGTCGACTGGCGCACGGCCTTCTCGATGGCGAGGGCCATGTCGGGGTTGTTCTTGAGGAACTCCTTGGCGTTCTCGCGGCCCTGGCCGATGCGGGTGGAGTCGTAGGAGAACCACGAACCCGACTTCTCGATGATGTTGGCCTTGACCCCCAGGTCGATGATCTCGCCGATCTTGGAGATGCCTTCGCCGTACATGATGTCGAAGATGACCTCGCGGAACGGCGGGGCGACCTTGTTCTTGACCACCTTGACGCGGGTGGTGTTGCCGACGACCTCGTCGCGGTTCTTGATCGCGCCGGTGCGGCGGATGTCGAGGCGCACCGAGGCGTAGAACTTCAGCGCATTGCCGCCCGTCGTCGTTTCCGGCGAGCCGTACATGACGCCGATCTTGTGACGGATCTGGTTGATGAACAGGACGATGCACTTCGACTTGGAGATCGAGGCCGTTAGCTTGCGCAGGGCCTGCGACATCAGGCGGGCCTGAAGGCCGGGCAGGCTGTCGCCCATCTCGCCCTCGATCTCAGCGCGGGGCGTCAGGGCGGCGACGGAGTCGACCACCACGATGTCCACGGCGCCCGAGCGCACCAGGGTGTCGACGATCTCCAGCGCCTGCTCGCCCGCGTCGGGCTGCGACACCAGCAGGTCGTCGAGGTTCACGCCCAGCTTCTGGGCGTAGACCGGATCCAGCGCGTGTTCGGCGTCGACGAAGGCGGCCACGCCGCCCTTCTTCTGGACCTCGGCCACGGTGTGCAGGGCCAGGGTCGTCTTGCCCGAGGATTCGGGGCCGAACACCTCGATCACCCGGCCGACCGGCAGACCGCCGATGCCGAGCGCCATGTCGAGACCCAGAGAGCCGGTCGAGACGCTCTCGATCTCGGCCACCTGTCCCGCCTTGCCCAGTTTCATGACCGAGCCCTTGCCGAAGGCGCGATCGATCTGTGCGATCGCCGCCTCAAGAGCGCGTTGTTTGTCGCCGTCTTCTTTACCCACGAGCTTCAGTGCCGCCTGTGACATTGGTTTTCTCTCCCTTGCCATGATTCCCATCTGACTTCGGGAGAGACCCGCCACGGACCCGCTCCCTCGTTGAGCCGGACTATGGACATGGTTTGTTCTTGTTCGCAAGATGTTCTCGTGAACTGAACGAGAACAAGTCTGTGCGATGCGACCGAAATTGACGCATTAGCTCTTTTGTCGGCCGAATTGATCCAACAGCCAAGCTCGCGCGTTAGGCAGGGCATGACCGACATTGAGACCTCCCTTTCCGCCGAGCCGGCGAAGCCCGCCGTCCTGACCATCCGCAACGCCCGCATGGGCGACGTCGCCGGGATCAACGCCCTTGTGGAGCGGGTCTACAAGGACATGCCGCCCTATACGCCGGGGATGCTGCGTGGCCAGATCGCCACCTATCCCGACGGGCAGTTCGTGGTCGAGTTCGAGGGCGAGATCGTCGGCTACGCCGCCAGCTTCCGCATCGACGAGGCGTCAGCCATGGGGCCGCACAGCTGGGACCAGATCACCGGCGGCGGCTATGGCGCGCGGCATGATCCGGCGGGCGCGTGGCTGTACGGGATGGAGGTCTGCGTCGATCCGGCGCGGCGCCGCCTGCGCATCGGCCAGCGCCTGTATGACGCGCGCCGCGACTTGTGCGAGGCGCAGAACCTGAAGGGGATCGTCTTCGGCGGCCGGATGCCGGGACTGGCGCGCCGCCGGGCCGCCTATCCGGACCCGAACGCCTATGTCGAGGCGGTGCGCGACCGCAAGGTGAAGGATCCGATCATGGCCTTTCACCAGCGTTCCGGGTTCGAGCCGGCGGGAGTGCTGCTGAACTATCTGCCGTCGGACAAGGCGTCGCTGGGCCATGCGGCGCGCTGGGTCTGGCGCAACCCCTACTATGTCGAGGCGACGGGCAAGGGGGCGGCCTTTGCGGTCAAGGAGACGGTGCGCGTCGCCACCGTCCAGCTGCAGATGCGCAAGGTCGAGAGCTTCGGCGAGTTCATGGACAACGTCGAATATTTCGTCGACGTGGTGTCGGATTACCGCGCCGACTTCGTGGTCTTCCCCGAGTTGTTCACGCTTCAGCTGCTGTCGCTGGAGACGAAGAAGCTGACCCCGGCGGAATCGATCGAGGCCCTGACCCGCTACACGCCGCGCTTCGTCGAGGCGATGCGCGAGCTGGCGGTCGGCTACAACGTCAACATCATCGGCGGCTCGCACCCGACGCGGACCGAGGACGGCGAGATCCAGAATGTCGCCTACGTCTTCCTGCGCGACGGTTCGGTGCATGAGCAGGAGAAGATTCACCCGACCCCGAATGAGCGGCATTGGTGGAACATCAAGGGCGGCGATCGCGTCCACGCCATCCCCACCGACTGCGGGCCGATCGGGGTGATGATCTGCTACGACTCCGAGTTCCCCGAACTGGCGCGGCGTCTGGCGGACGAGGGGGCGCGCATCCTGTTCACCCCCTTCTGCACCGACAACCGGCAGGGGTATCTGCGGGTGCGCTACTGCTCGCAGGCGCGGGCCATCGAGAACCAGTGCTACGTCGTCCTGTCGGGCAATGTCGGCAACCTGCCGAACGTCGAGAACATGGACATTCAGTATGCGCAGTCCTGCATCCTGACGCCGTGCGACTTCCCGTTTGCGCGCGACGGGGTGGCGGCCGAGGCTAGCGAGAACGTCGAGACGGTGACGGTGGCGGACCTGGACCTGTCCGACCTGGCATGGGCCAAGGCGCAGGGGACGGTGCGGAACCTGCGGGATCGACGGTTCGATCTCTACAAGACGGTGTGGACGGACGGGGGGTGAACTTACTCCCGCTCATCCCGGCGGAGGAGGGGCCTACGCCCAATAAGTTTCGTCATTCTCGGGCTTGTCCCGAGAATCCATAAACGCAGGGCTTTGGCGTGAAGGCGCGGCGTCTTGTCTTACAGATGGCGGCGGTTATGGATCCCCGGCACAAGGCCGGGGATGACGGCGATGGGGGCGGGGCGTTGAGGCCAAAGCGCTGGGCCCCGGCGTCCGCCGGGGTGAGCGGACTTATGAGGGCCGCTTCGCCGGGCTGTCCCGGAACCTCGGCGCGGGGGCGGGCTGCACCACGCCCTGCGCGGTGACGAAGGCGTCGCGGGCGCGGTTGTGCGGGTGGTCGGGCGCCTCGGTCATGGACAGGACGGGGGCGACGCAGGCGGCTTGGGCGTCGGGATCATTGCACCAGTCGTCGCGGGTGCGGGTGCGGAAGACGGCGGCCAGCTTGTCCTTCAGCATGGGCCATTGGGCCGGGTCGAAGGGCATGGCGAAGTCGGGATCGCCGCCCAGCCCCGTCAGCCGCATCAGGGCGATGTAGAAGGCCGGTTCGATGGCGCCGACGGCGACGTATTTGCCGTCCGACGTCTCATAGACCTCGTAAAACGGCGCGCCGGTGTCGAGCAGGTTGACGCCGCGCTCGTCGCGCCACGCCAGGCTGGGCGGCAGGGGCGCGGGCAGATTCTGGCGGAAGCCCCAGATCATGCTCATCAGCAGGGATGAGCCGTCGGTCATGGCGCAGTCGATCACGTCGCCGCGTCCGGTGCGCTGGGCCTTCAGCAGACCGGCGACCATGCCGAAGGCCAGCAGCATGCCCCCGCCGCCGAAGTCGCCGACCATGTTGATCGGCGGGGTCGGCTTCTGGCCCGCCCGGCCGAAGGCGTGCAGCGCGCCCGAGACGGCGATGTAGTCGATGTCGTGGCCCGGCGCCGGGGCCAGCGGCCCGTCCTGACCCCAGCCGGTCATGCGGCCGTAGACGAGGCGCGGATTGTCGGCCAGCAGCGCATCGGGGCCGAGACCGAGACGCTCCATCACGCCGGGCCGAAAGCCCTCGATCAGGCCGTCGGCGGCGCCGGCCAGATCGCGGATCAGGGCGGCGCCTTCGGGCGTCTTCAGGTCGGCCTCGACCAGACGGGCGCGGCTGCGGTTCAGGGGATCGCGCAGGTCGGGCGCGGCGCCGGGACGGTGGACCAGCACCACCTCCGCCCCGTGATCGGCCAGCATCATGCCGCAGAAGGGGGCGGGGCCGATGCCGCCGATTTCGATGATGGTCAGGCCGTCGAGAGTTCCGCTCATGCCCGCCACTGAAGCCGAGGCGGGCGGCCCCGTCCAGCTTGCGCTGTGCGGGACCGCCTCTTCGGGGAGAGCTTTAATCCTGATGCCCCCTGGATAGGCAGGGAGCCATCTCTTTCTCCCTCTGCCGTCATCCCCGGCCTTGTGCCGGGGATCCATAACCTCGACGCCGGCCGGACAAGGCGTTGAGCCTCGATCTCGCAGGGGCGCGTTTATGGATTCTCGGGACAAGCCCGAGAATGACGGAAGGAAGAAGCGGAGCGGATTTGGATGTCTAGGCCGCCCGGTTCTTCACCAGATCGTCCACCACCGATGGATCGGCCAGCGTCGAGGTGTCGCCCAGGGCGCCCAGTTCGTTCTCGGCGATCTTGCGCAGGATACGTCGCATGATCTTGCCCGAGCGGGTCTTGGGCAGGCCCGGCGCCCACTGGATCACGTCGGGGGCGGCGATGGGGCCGATCTCCTCGCGGACCTGGGCGACCAAGGCCTTGCGCAGGTCTTCGCTGGCCTCGACCCCCTTGTTCAGGGTGACATAGGCGTAGATGCCCTGGCCCTTGATGTCGTGGGGGAAGCCGACGACGGCGGCCTCGGCCACGTCGTCGTGCAGGACCAGGGCGCTCTCGACCTCGGCCGTGCCCATGCGGTGGCCCGAGACGTTGATGACGTCATCGACCCGGCCGGTGATCCAGTAGTAGCCGTCCGCATCGCGGCGGCAGCCGTCGCCGGTGAAATACTTGCCCGGATAGGTCGAGAAATAGGTGTCGAAGAAGCGCTGGTCGTCGCCATAGACCGTCCGCATCTGGCCCGGCCAGCTGTCGGTGATGCACAGATTGCCCTCGGTCGCGCCGTTCAGCACGCCGCCCTCGGCGTCCACGATTTCAAGCTCGACGCCGGGCAGAGGCTTCGTAGCCGAGCCGGGCTTCAGGTCCGTGGCGCCGGGCAGGGGCGAGATCAGGGCTCCGCCCGTCTCGGTCTGCCACCAGGTGTCGACGATGGGCAGGCGGCTCTCGCCGACCACCTCATGATACCAGCGCCAGGCCTCGGGGTTGATCGGCTCGCCGACGGTGCCCAGCAGGCGCAGCGACTTGCGGCTGGACGCCTTCACCGGGGCGTCGCCCTCGCGCATCAGGGCGCGCAGGGCCGTGGGGGCGGTGTAGAAGATGTTGACCTGATGCTTGTCCACCACCTCCCAGAAACGGCTGACGCTCGGATAGTTGGGCACGCCCTCGAACATCAGACTGGTCGCCGCATTGGCCAGGGCGCCGTAGACCACATAGGTGTGGCCCGTGACCCAGCCCACGTCGGCGGTGCACCAGAAGACCTCGCCGGGGCGATAGTCGAACACCAGCTCATGCGTATAGCTGGCCCAGAACAGATAGCCGCCGGTGGTGTGCAGCACGCCCTTGGGTTTTCCGGTCGAGCCCGAGGTGTAGAGGATGAACAGCGGGTCTTCGGCGTTCATCGGCTCGGGCGCGCAGTCGGGCGAGGCCTTGTCCGCCTCGACGCCCCAGTCCAGGTCGCGGCCGGCGACGAAGGGCACGTCGGCGCCGGTATGGCGCAGGACGACGACGGTCTTCACGCCCGCGACCTTCTCCAGCGCCTTGTCGACATTGGCCTTCAGCGGCACGCGCTTGCCGGCGCGGCAGCCCTCGTCGGCGGTGATGACGAAGGTGGATTCGCAGTCCTCGATCCGTCCGGCGATGCTGTCGGGCGAGAAGCCGCCGAAGATGACTGAATGCACGGCGCCGATGCGGGCGCAGGCCAGCATGGCGTAGGCGGCTTCCGGGATCATCGGCAGATAGATGGTGACGCGGTCGCCCTTCTGGACGCCGTTGGCCTTCAGCACGTTCGCCAGGCGGCAGACGCGTTCGTGAAGCTGGCCGAAGGTGACGGTTTCGCTGTCGGTCGGCTCGTCGCCTTCCCACAGGATGGCGACCTCGTCTTTGCGGGCGGGCAGGTGGCGGTCGATGCAGTTGACCGAGGCGTTCAGCACCCCGTCCTCGAACCAGCGGATGCGGAAGTCGACCTTGTTGAAGGAGACGTCCTTGATCTTGGTCGGGAAGGTCATCCAGTCGAGACGTTCGGCCTGTTCGGCCCAGAAGGCCTCGGGGGTCTCGCGCGCCTGCATCCGGGCCGCTTCATAGCCTGCGCGGTCCATGTGGGCGCGGGCGGCCAGTTCGGCGGGAACGGGATAGATTTCCGGATCAGACACGCGATTTCCTCCAGGGTCTTTTTTCGTCGGCCTTAGAAGCCGTATTTGGCGAACAGGATCAGACGGGTCATGTCGCCGTCCAGTCCTGACTCCAGTTTGCGATCAGCGAACATCACCTCGGCGCCGACATCAAACGCCGTGACCGGAGACCAGATCAGATTGGCGTGAAGGCTCTGGGCCGAGCGGTTGACGCCTGTGCCGGTCAGGGCCGTGTCGTTGTCCACCTTCTGCGTCGACCAGATCAGGCTGGAGCGCCAGCCGGGCGCCCAGACGTGGCGATAGGCGGCGAAGCCCGCGACCACGCCGATGGCCTCCAGATCGCCCGAGGCGTCCAGCACCGCGTCGTTGGAGAAGTTCAGCCCGACATAGCGGCCGATGCCTTCGCCGCCCGTCAGCATCAGGCGAATGTCGTCCTGCGCCCCGACCTTGAACTTGGCCGAGGCCGACAGGCCCCAGCCGGTGGCGGTGGAATCGATGTTGGTCGCCGGGCTCTGATACTTCAGCTGGCGCACCAGGCCGGATAGCTGAACGTCGCCCCACGGGCGGCTCAGCGCATAGCGGGCGGTCAGGTCGGGCAGGCTGTTGTCGTCGGCCACGATGCGGGCGCCGCCGCCGAAGGGGGTGATGGTGGTCTCGGGGTTCTCCAGCGCGATGGAGAAGGGGCCGCGCGTGTAGCGGACCTGGGCCTGACGGGCGAAGACCGTGCCCTCGGCCGCGCCGACGAAGTCCGCCGATTCCGGCAGGACGGCGGTGTTCTGGAAGTTGGTCCACTCCTGACCGATCAGCCAGTTGTCGATGGTGACGAAGGCGCGGCGCAGGGCGGGGTTCGAGCCGCTGGTCGTGCGCTGGTCGCCCGAGCCGGGCAGGGTCTGGAAGTCCATCTCCAGCCGCGTGCCGATCTTGTGTCCGGACACGACGCCGTCGGTGGTCAGCCAGAAGCGGGTCTGGCGGGCGTTGAAGTCGGTGGCGACGTCCTCGTCCGCACCGCCGACCGGGATGGAGCCGGGCAGGTGGTAGTCCCGCAGGGCGTCGCCGTTGGCCGGGTCGCCGCCGGAATAGCTGGACGCCATGGCGTCGACCTTGATGAAGCCGCCGAACTTCACCGTGTGGTCGCCGATGCGGAAGCCGTCCGAAGGCGCCGCCGGGGCGGAGACCGGCGTCGGCGCAGGCGCCGGCCGCGTCTCCAGGCGGATGATGTCCTGCGCCTGCGACGCCTGCTGCGTTCGAGCGGCGACGACTTCGGATTTCAGGCTGTTCAGCTCGGCTTCGAGCTGGGCGATACGGGCTTCCAGTGCGGCGCTGGCGTCTTGAGCCAGTGCGGCGCCGGGCGCGAGCAGCAGCGCGGCCGCAGCCACGCCGCCGAACAAACGGCAGCTTCCCATGCGTGGTCCTCCCAGACCGTTGTTCCGGACCCGTCTGTCGCAGGCCTCAGGACGGCAGCATTCCGCGCGCTCCGGGTTTGCGGCCATTAGCCATTCGTCTAGTTTCGACCAAAGTCGAGGCGCGGCATGGTGTCGTCGCGACGCGGCCGACGAAACAAGAACCGCGCGTGGGAAGGACACTCATGGATCGCATCGTCGTCGCCGACGACCACCCCCTGTTTCGGGCGGCGCTGAAGTCGGCTGTCGAAAAGGCGTCTGAAGGCGCCCAGATCGTCGAATGCGCCAGCCTGGCCGAGGCGCAGACCGCCCTGGGCGCGGCGCCGGTCGATTTGCTGCTGCTGGACCTGAAGCTGTCGGACGTGGACGGCATGACGGGGTTGACCCTGATCCGCGCCGATCATCCGGCGGTTCCGGTCGCCGTCGTCTCGGCCAGCGAGGAGGCGCCGACCATCCGCCGCGCCCTGTCGCTGGGGGCGGCGGGCTTCATTCCCAAGTCGGCGGCCCTGCCGACCATGGTCGAGGCCATCCGGGTCATCCTCGAAGGCGACACCTGGGCGCCCGAGGTCGAGGCGGCGGGCGAGGAAGAAGCGGATCTTCAGGCCCGCATCGCCAGCCTGACGCCGTCGCAGCTGCGCATTCTGGAGGGGTTGAAGGTCGGGCGGCTGAACAAGCAGATCGCCTTCGACCTGGGCGTCACCGAGGCCACCATCAAGGCGCACCTGACCAGCGTCTTCCGCAAGCTGGGCGTCCAGAATCGGACCCAGGCGGTGATCCTGGCCCAGTCGCTGGATATTTAGCGGGCGCTCCAGCAGCCGAAGACGATAGCGCATCATCTCCCTTCTCCCACAAGGGGAGAAGGGTCAGCTGCGGAGGAAGGCCTTCAGCGCCGCCGGTTTGACCGGCTTGGGCAGCAGAACGGCGCCCGCAGCCGTCGCCTTCTCCTTCAGTCCGTCGCGGGTGTCGGCGGTGACGAGGGCGATCCGCCTGACCCCGCGCGCGCGCAGCCAGTCCACGGCGGCCAGACCGTCCGGCTCGTCATCGCCCAGGTGCAGGTCGACCAGAGCCGCGTCGAAGGGGCCGACCGCCGCGCGCGCATCCGCGACCGAGCGCGCCGTCACGGCCTGCGCGCCCCAGCGGTCCAGCAGGGCCGTCAGGGCGTCCAGGATGGCGGGCTCGTTGTCCACGCACAGCACCCGCAGGCCCGCCAGCGGCAGGCGGCGGTCGTCGGACATGATCTCCGGCTCGGAGCGGGCGGCCGCGCGCGGCACGGCGACGCGGAAGGTCGTGCCGCGCCCGACGCGCGAGGCCAGCGACAGGGGATGGCCCAGCAGGTCCGACAGCTTCTGCACGATAGCCAGGCCAAGACCCGCGCCCGGCTCGTCCACCGGGGCGCCGGGCAGGCGGACGAACTCGCCGAAGACGGCCTGACGGTCGGCCTCGGCGATGCCGCGCCCCGTGTCGCTGACCAGGATCTGCACCCGCTCGCCGTCGCGCCGGGCGCCGATCAGCACTCGCCCCCGGTCGGTGTAGCGGATGGCGTTGGCGACCAGATTCTGCAGCATGGAGCGCAGCAGGTCGCGGTCCGAGGCGATCCACAGAGCCGACGGCGCCACCTTCAAGGTCAGCCCCTTGGCGCGGGCCAGGGGGGCGAACTCGCGCGCCAGTTCGTCGAACAGACCGCCCAAGGCCAGCGGCGCCACGGCGGGCTGGACCCCGCCCGCCTCCAGCTTGGACAGGTTCAGCAGGGCGGTCAGCAGGCGGTGGGCGCTGTCGATGGCGCGGTCGGCGTTGGTCGCCAGGCCGCGCGCGGGCGATCCGGCCAGGTCGGCGTCTTCCCGCAGGGCGGCGATGAACAGGCGCGCGGCGTGCAGCGGCTGCAGCAGGTCATGGCTGGCGGCGGCCAGAAAGCGGGTCTTGGAGGCGGTGGCGTCCTCGGCCGCGCGGCGGGCCTCTTCCAGCCGTTCGGTGCGGTCGGCGACGCGGGCCTCCAGCCGCTCATTGGCTTCCTCCAGTTCGCGTGCGGCGCGGCGCAGGGCGGTGATGTCGGTGTAGCTGGTGGCGTAGCCGCCGCCGGGGATGGGCGCCCCGGAGGAACGCAGAATGCGGCCGTCGGGCTGTTCGCGCTCGTGGTCGTGGGGGATGCGGCGGGCCAGGGCCTCCAGCCGCCGTTCGACCCAGGCGTCGATCTCGTGATCCGGTACGCCCGCCTCGCCGCGCTCGGCGTTCAGGCGATAGACGGCGGCGATGGGCAGGCCGACGTGGACGAAGCCGGCGGGCAGGTCGAACATCTCGACGTAGCGGCGGTTCCAGGCGGTCAGGCGCAGGTCTTCGTCGACGACGCTGACGCCCTGGTCGATGTTGTCCAGCGTGGTCTGCAGCAGGTCGCGGTTGAACTGAACGGCCTGCGACGCCTCGTCGAGCATCCGCACCACGTCCTCGGGCGCGCGGCCTCCGGCGGCCAGGGCGGCGGCCAGGACGCGGCGGGCGGCGGCGGCGCCCACGGCGCCCGCCAGCATCCGCTCGGCGGCGCGGGCCAGGGCGGCGTCGGCCGGGTCGGCGTCCTTCAGCCTGACGTCGGTTTCGCGCGCCCAGGCGGCGAAGGCGCGCTCGGCCCGCTCGTCGCCGATGAAGCGGGCGACCAGGGCGCGCAGGTCGCCGACCGAGGCCCCGGCCGAGCCGCCGCGCCCCTCCAGCCAGTCGGGGCCGAGCCGGTCGACGAAGGCGCGGGCCTGGACCCGGTCGATCAGGCGCGGCGGCCGCGCGCGCGACACCAGGACGAAGACGCCGAGGTTCAGCGTCAGGCTGAGGAAGACCCCCGCCGCGAACGGGTCTTCCAGTCCCAGCATGGCGGGGACGTTCAGGCCGAAGCCGGGCGCCAGCTGCGGCGCGGCCAGCATGACGGCCCAGACCGCCATCCCCGCCGCCAGTCCCGCCAGCGCCCCGCTGGCCCGCCCGCCGCGCCACAGCACCGCCCCGAACAGCGACGGCGCCAACTGGGCCAGGGCGGCGAAGGACACGAGGCCGATGGCCGCCAGACCGCTGGAGCGGTCCATCGCCAGATAATAGAGCCAGGCCAGCAGCAGCAGGCCGACGATGGCCAGGCGGCGGATGTTCAGCAGAGTCCGCGCCATGTCCGGCTGGGCCGCGCCGCCCCGCCGTCCCGCCCCCATCAGCGGCAGGACCAGATTGTTGGACACCATGGCCGACAGGGCCACGGCTTCGACAATGACCATGGCGGTGGCGGCCGAGAAGCCGCCGACGAAGACCACGGCGGTCAGCAGGCTCTGCCCCGCGCCGAACGGCAGAGCCAGCACCAGCAGGTCGGGGTTCGTCTCGGGCCGGAACAGGCCGCCCGCCGCCACCAGCGGCAGGACCGCCAGGGTGGTAAGGATCAGATACAGCGGGAAGATCCAGCGCGCCCGACGCACCTGGGCCGGATCGCCGCCCTCGACGAAGGCGACGTGGAACTGACGCGGCAGGCAGAAGATGGCCAGGGTCGCCACCAGGGTGATGGCCATGAAGCGGGCGTCGATATGCGGCCACGTTCCCAACTGGCCCAGGCTGTCGGCTGCGGCCTGACGCGAGGGCGAGGCGGCCAGCAGGACGACGGCGAAGACGGCGACGGCCAGCAGGGCGGCCAGCTTGACGATGGACTCGATGCCGATGGCCTGGATCAGGCCGCGGTTGTGCTCGGTCAGGTCGGGCCGTCGCGCGCCGAACAGGATGGCGAACCCCGCCAGAACCGCCGCCATGACCAGGACGGTCAGGCTCTCGGACCCGGCGACGGGGGTGCCCGCCGTGATCATCTCGCCCGCCATCGACAGCGACTTGAGCTGAAGGGCGATGTAGGGGACCGAACCCAGGATGGCGACGCCCGCCACCGCCGCGCCCAGCGCCGGGCTCTTGCCGTAGCGCGACGAGATGAAGTCGGCCATCGAGCCGACGTTCTCGCGCCGGGCGGCCGAGGCGATGCGCCGCCACAGCGGCAGCAGCAGGGTCAGCCCCAGGATCGGCCCGACGTAGATGGGCAGATACTCCCACCCGTCGCGCGCCGCCGTGCCGACGGCGCCGTAATAGGTCCACGAGGTGCAGTAGATGGCCAGCGACAGGGCGTAGAGCGACGGCCCCAGCATGCCGCGCCGCGCCTTGATCTGCGGCCGCTCGTACCACCAGGCGATACCGAACAGGGCGGCCATGTAGAAGGCCGTCAGGGCCAGGGTGGCGAGGCTGAACATGGGCGTCATCTGGGCCGGGCGCGCTCACGCGGGCAAGTGAAAAAGAGGGCGGCCAGGCCGAAGCCGGACCGCCCGCAGGTTGGCGAAAGTTTAAAGCCCCGGCGAACCCTTCTCCCCCTGTGGGAGAAGGTGGCTCGCGGAGCGAGACGGATGAGGGGTGTCTGCGCTTCGACGTCCGCTCTGGCGCTCAGCTGTGTCTGATGAAACTCATGCGCGGCGTCGCCACCCCTCATCCGAGCGCCTTCGGCGCCCAACTTCTCCCACAAGGGGAGAAGGAAGGGCGTCGCGCCTTAGTCGTGGATATCCACGTCCTTGCCTTCCTTCACGAAGAGGACGCCGACGATCAGGGTCAGCACCGCGATCACGATCGGATACCACAGGCCGTAGTAGATGTTGCCCGTGGCGGCGACCATGGCGAAGGCCGTGGTCGGCAGGAAGCCGCCGAACCAGCCGTTGCCGATGTGATAGGGCAGCGACATGGAGGTGTAGCGCACCTTGGTCGGAAACATCTCGACCAGGGCGGCGGCGATCGGGCCGTAGACCATGGTCACATAGAGGACCAGCAGGAACAGAATGCCGATCACCATGGGCTTGTTGACCAGGGCGCTGTCCGCCTTGGCCGGATAGCCGGCCTGGGTCAGGGCGGCGGTCAGGCCGGCGTCCCAGGTCTTCTTCTGGGCGTCGAAGTCGGCCTTGGGCATGACCTTGCCGTTGAAGCTGTCGACCACCTGATCGCCGATGCGGACCTGGGCCACGGTTCCGACCGGAGCGGCTTCGTTGACATAGGTGACGCCCGCCTTGGCCAGATGGGTCTTGGCGATGTCGCACGAGCTGTTGAAGACGGTCTTGCCCACCGGGTCGAACTGGAAGTGGCAGTCGGCCGGATCGGCGTAGACGGTCACCGGCGACTCCGCCACGGCGGCGGCCAGGCGCGGGTTGGCGGCGCCGGTCAGGGCGTTGAACAGCGGGAAGTAGGTCAGGGCGGCCAGCAGGCAGCCGACCAGGATGATCGGCTTGCGCCCGATCTTGTCCGACAGCCAGCCGAAGAAGATGAAGAAGGGCGTCGCCAGCGCCAGGGCGGCGGCGATCAGGATGTTGGCCAGGGCCGGATCGACCTTCAACGTCTTTTCGAGGAAGAACAGGGCGTAGAACTGGCCGGTGTACCAGACCACGGCCTGACCGGCCGCCAGGCCGAACAGGGCGATCAGCACCAGCTTCAGGTTCGGCCACTTCATGAAGCTGTCCTTCAGGGGCGTGGTCGAGCCCTTGCCTTCGGCCTTCATGCGCTTGAACGCCGGGCTTTCCGACAGCTTCAGACGGATCCACAGGGACACGCCCAGCAGCAGGATCGAGACCAGGAAGGGAATGCGCCAGCCCCACTCGACGAAGGCTTCCTCGCCCACGGCGAAGCGCACGCCCAGGATCACCATCAGGCTGAGCAGCAGGCCCACGGTGGCGGTGATCTGGATGAAGGAGGTGTAGAAGCCGCGCTTGCCGTGCGGGGCGTGCTCGGCGACGTAGGTGGCGGCGCCGCCGTATTCACCGCCCAGCGCCAACCCCTGGATCAGGCGCATCAGCACCAGGATGATCGGCGCGGCGATGCCGATGGCCGCATAGGGCGGCAACAGGCCGACCACGAAGGTCGAAATGCCCATCAGCAGCATGGTCACCAGGAAGGTGTTCTTGCGTCCCCAAAGATCGCCCATGCGGCCGAAGACGATGGCCCCGAACGGGCGCACGGCGAAGCCTGCGGCGAAGGCCATCAGGGCGAAGATGAAGCCGGTGGTCTCGTTCACGCCCGAGAAGAACTGGGCGGAGATGATCGCGGCCAGCGAGCCGTAAAGATAGAAGTCGTACCATTCGATGACGGTGCCGACGGAGGAGGCGAGAATCACCAGCCGGTCGTTCTTGTCGACCGTGTGCTCGCCGCCGTCCGCCGCACCCATGGTGCGGTCGGTCATGGGCAGTTCCCTTCCTGTGCGGCCGCGATGCGCGGCGCGTTTCCCTCGCGCCCGGCGTGCTTTGCGCCGGACGTCGGAAGGGAGAGTGACAGCAGGAACGGTGGTTTGCGCAGAGCGACCTTGGTCGAATAATCATGCTTCCCTCTCCCATCGGGAGAGGGACTAAATCCCCATGCAGAGGTATTTGATCTCCAGATAATCCTCGATGCCGTGGCTGGAGCCTTCGCGGCCTAGTCCCGACTGCTTGATCCCGCCAAACGGCGCGACCTCGGTGGAGATCAGGCCGGTGTTGACGCCGATCATGCCGGTCTCCAGCGCTTCGGCCACGCGCCAGACGCGGCTCAGGTCGCGGGCGTAGAAATAGCCCGCCAAGCCGAAGATGGTGTCGTTGGCCAGGGCGATCCCTTCTTCTTCCGTCTCGAAGCGAACGACGCCGGAGACGGGACCGAACGTCTCTTCGCGGCACATCTGCATGTCCTGGGTCACGCCCGCCAGAACGGTCGGCTGGAAGAAGGTCATGCCCAGCTCATGGCGGGCGCCGCCGGTCAGCAGGCTTGCGCCCTTGGCGAGGGCGTCGGCGACGTGTTCTTCGACCTTCTTCACCGCCTTTTCGTCGATCAAGGGGCCGATCTGGACGCCGTCGTCCAGGCCGTTTCCGACCTTGAGCGCCTGGCTGGCCTTGGTCAGTTTCTCGACGAATTCGTCATGGACCGCCGCCTGCACATAGAAGCGGTTGGTGCAGACGCAGGTCTGGCCCGCGTTGCGGTATTTCGAGGCCACGGCGCCCGCCACGGCGGCGTCGATGTCGGCGTCGTCGAAGACCAGGAAGGGGGCGTTGCCGCCCAGTTCGAGGCTCATCTTCTTGATGGTCTGCGACGACTGCTCCATCAGCAGGCGGCCGATCTCGGTCGAGCCGGTGAAGCTGATCTTGCGGACTGTCTCGTTGGACGTCAGCTCGCCGCCGATGGCCGAGGCCGAGCCGGTGACGACGTTGAACAGGCCGGGCGGCAGGCCCGCCTCTTCCGCCAGAACGGCCAGGGCCAGGGCCGATAGCGGGGTCTGGCTGGCGGGCTTCAGCACCACGGCGCAGCCGGCGGCCAGGGCCGGGCCGACCTTGCGGGTGATCATGGCGGCGGGGAAGTTCCACGGCGTGATGGCTCCCACCACCCCGACCGGCTGGCGCAGCGTCATCAGCCGCTTGGAGGCGTCATAGGTGGGAATGACCTCGCCGTAGGTGCGTTTGCCCTCTTCGGCGAACCATTCGATGAAGCTGGCGGCGTAGGCGATCTCGCCCCTGGCCTCGGTCAGGCTCTTGCCCTGTTCGCGGGTCAGCAGGCGGCCCAGGGCGTCCTGCTCGCTCATCATCAGGTCGAACCAGCGGCGCAGGATGCGGGCGCGCTCGCCCGCCGTCTTCGCGGCCCAGGGCTTCATCGCGGCCTCGGCGGCGGCGACGGCGCGGCGGGTCTCAGGGGCGCCCATATCCGGGACGGTGGCCAGCACCTCGCCCGTGGCCGGGTTGGTCACCTCGATCGTCCCGCCGCCGTCGGCGTCGATCCAGCGGCCGTCGATATAGGCCTGATGACGCAGCAGTCGGGCGGGGTCGGACATGGGGCGGCTCCTTGGTCGCGGTCGGGGAGCCGACATAACGCGCCGGAGCGGGCGCGGCTGCAAGGCGGTGAAACGTCTAGCTGAGCATCAGCCCCATGCGGACCAGGGCCGACAGGCTGTCGGCCTCCATCTTGGCCATGACCTTGGCGCGGAAGACCTCGACCGTGCGGGGGCTGATCTTCAGATTCAGCGCGATCTCGTTGTTGGAGAGGCCTGCGATCAGGGCGTCGAAGACCTGGCGCTCGCGCGGGGTCAGGCGGCCCAGCCGCATCTGCGCCGACTGACGGGCCTGCTGGCGCACGTCCAGGTCGTCCAACCGGTTCAGGCAGGCGCGGACCGCCTCGATCAGGCGTTCGGGATCGAAGGGCTTTTCGATGAAGTCGACGATACCGGTCTTCATCATCTGCACCGCCATGGTCACGTCGGCATGGCCGGTGATGACGATGACGGGCCAGGCGTTTCCACGCAGTTCGATGAGGCGGCGCACCACCTCGGCTCCGTCCATGCCCGGCATCCGCACGTCGGTGACGACGCAGGCGGCGGCGTCTTCGGGCAGGGCGGCGAAGAAGTCGATCCCGCCGGCGAAACCGCGCGCTCGGACGCCGTCCGCTCGCAAAAGGGTCAGCAGGGAGTCCCGCACGGCGGGGTCGTCGTCGATGACGAAGACGGAACGGCTCATGACGCGGTCGCTTCCTCGTGTCGGCGCAGGGCGAAAGAGAAGGCTGCGCCGCCCATCGCCTGGCTGCGGCGCGCCGACAGGGCGCCGCCGTGGCGTTCGACAATGGTCCGCGTCACCGACAGGCCCAGGCCCATGCCGCCGGACTTGGTGGTGGTCAGGGGCTGAAAGATGCGTTCAACATCGGCCTCGGCGATGCCTGGGCCGTTATCTTCGACGGTGATGCAATAGACGGGGCCTTCAACACGGCCGGTCACGCTGACTTCCCCGCTGTCCGGGCGTTCCGCCGCCGCCTCGACCGCATTGCGCACCAGATTGACGAGGGCTTGTTGGAACTGGATGCGATCCGCGCGCACCCCGTCGTCCTGAGGGTCTGCGTCAAGCCTGATCTCGACCTGCTTGTCCTGGCCGATCATCTGCAGGATGGGCGACAGATCCTCGATCATGGAAGACACGCGTTCGCGTCCCAGCACGCTGGTTTCGATGGTCAGCAGTTCGCGCATCCGGTGGATCAGCTTGCCCGCGCGCAGCAACTGGCCCTTGGCGAGGTCCAGCGGGCGCCGGGCGCTGTCCGCCGCGGGGCCCGCCTTCAGCATCTCGGCCTGGCTGGCGTGCATATAGGTCGTGGCGGCGCTGAGCGGCTGGTTCAATTCATGCGCCAGGGTGGCGGCCATCTCGCCCAGGGAGTTCAGCCGCCAGACCTTGTTGAGCTGGGCGTGCAGCTCGCGCGCCTGGGCCTCGGCGACGTGCGAACGCGTCAGATCGGTCAGGGCCAGGGCGACGTGTTCGTCGCCTGGCGCATGGGGAATGAGACCGAAGCGCAGGCTGAGAGGGAAGGTCGAGCCGTCGGAGCGGCGTCCGGTCCAGTGGCCGTGGCGTGCTTCCAGCGGGCCGGCCTGCGTACCCGCCTGCATCACGACGGTCATGTCGAATTCGGGCGTCAGGTCAGAGAAGGCGCGGCCGCGCGCCGCCTCACGCGGAAGGCCAAACAGGGCTACGGCCGCGCCGTTCATCCTCTGCACCAGGCCGTCCCGGCTGAGGGTCAGGGCGGGCGTGGACAGGAAGGCGGCGTGCAGCATGGCGTCTCTCGCCGCCAGTTGTCGGGCCATGTCGCGGTCCTGACGCCAGGCCGTGATCAGGCTGGCGATCGACAACAAGGTGAAGGCTGCGGCGAAGAGAAGGGAGAGACGCGTCGTCGCTGTCGCGGGAGCGATGAAGGCGAACAGCAGGGCGCCGATCGTCAGCACGGAGAAGGCCAGAGCCGTCGCCGAGGCGCTGGGCTTGCGACGGGACGCGACGGGGTGGCGGCGGTCCAATGCGGAATAAATCGAAAGTCCTCCTCGCGCCCGCCAGACCAGGGCCGAGACCTTCCGCAACGGCATCGTCAGAATCAAGACGTGGCGCGCTTTTAAATATTCACTGTCGGAGTAGCAATCGTCTCCAATGGAGAATGAGATCACAGAAAGCGACGTTTCTCTATATAACGTCGGTATATATGTTTTTATTAACTTTGTTGCTGAAAGCCGCCTGCAAGGTGATCGTAGATCATCTTGCGAGAAGAGTTCTGCATAGACTTGCGGCGTTTCGGCCGCGGAATGCGGATTTCTACGTACGGTTCAGTTTACGATTGCATACGGATGTCTGCGGCAAGAAGGCTTCACGTTCAAGAGGTCCGAATGTCCTTTCAAATTTCAGCCCCCCGCCAGAACGGCGCACGCGGGCTTTGTACGGCGACGCTGATCGCCGTGGTCTGCGCCGCGACGCCGGTGCAGGCTCAATCCATCAGCGGCCAGCTGGGCCTCGCCAGCGAATACGTCGGCAAGGGCCTGGGCAAGAGCGCCGGCGATCCCAGCCTGAACGCCAGCCTTGAGGCGTCCTACGGCGACTTCTACGGCAGCGTCTTCGCCTCGACGGCCAAGCTGTCTCAAGGCTCCGACGCCGAGATCGTGACGGCGCTGGGCTGGCGGCCCAAGGCGGCGGGCGTGGCCTTCGATCTGTCCGTCGTGAACCGCGACCTGCCGGGCACGCGCTCGGGCGTCGACGCCAACTATTGGGAATATCAGGCTGACGCCGCCCGCAAGTTCGGGCGCGTCTCCGGGCGGCTGCGGATCAACTACACGCCCGACGGTTTCGCCGCGACCAAGAAGGCCTGGTGGGTCGAGGCCCAGGCGTCGACGGCCCTGGGGCCGCGCACCAAGGCGTCGGCCGCCTTCGGCGTGCGATCGGCGGACGGCGGGGCGGACTACAACGCCTGGAATCTGGGCGTGAAGCACAACCTGAGCGAGCGATGGGCCATCGACGCGCGCTGGTACGACACCGACAGCCATGCACTTGGCGACAACTACGACGGGCGCCTGGTGGGGGCGCTCAGCTTCAACTTCTGATCGAAAGCCGGTTCGGCTCTCAAGAGAATCTTCACGGGGGTGAGTTAGATGGACGCCATGCTGAGCGACCTTAAGATCGAAAAGAAACTGATGGCGGCCTTTGCGGTCGTCATCCTGGCCATCGTCGCCATGGGGCTGACGGTGTTTTTGCAGATTAACGCCCTGGATGCGGCGCGGGCGGACCGAGCGCGCGCGGGCGTCGTCCAGCGCGAGGCCGAGGCGGCGCAATTCTATCTGGCGCGGCAGGAGGCCAGCTATCGCGGCTTCCTGGTGTCGCGCGACCCCTATTATCTGCAACGGCTGGAAGAGCACCGGCAGAGCTTCAACAAGAGCCTCGATCGCGTGACGCAGCTGGACCGCGCCAGCGCCGCGCAGGTGCGCGCGGCTCGGACCGCCGCGGATGAGTGGAACAAGCAGGTGGTCCAGCGCGGCCAGGCCCTGGTCGCGGATCAGGCCGGCTGGATGCAGGCCATCGCCATGGTCGGCCGCAACGGCGAGGCTGACAAATTCATCGACCCGGCCGAAAGCGCCCTGAACGGCCTGATCGAGAAGAAGGTCCAGGAAAGCCGCATCTATGCCGAGACCCAGGTGTCGGTCGCCAAGACGGCCCGCATGGTGCTGATCGGCGGCCTGGTGCTGGCGCTGGCGCTGGCGGCCGGCATGGCCGTGATGCTGACCAATATCCTGGCCAAGCCGCTGACGGCGATGACGGCGGCCATGCGCCGCCTGGCGTCGGGCGACACCTCGGTGGCCGTGCCGGCCGCCGGCCGCAAGGACGAGGTCGGCCAGATGGCCGCCGCCGTCCAGACCTTCAAGGACGCCGCCATCGCCAAGGACCGCCTGGAGGCCGAAGCCGTCGCCCAGCGTCAGGCTGCCGAGGACGAGCGCGCCCGCGTCGAAGCCGAGAAGGCCCGCGAGGCTGAAGACGACAAGGTGGCCATCACCGCCCTGGCCCAGGGTTTGGGCGCCATGGCCAACGGCGATCTGACCCATCGCATCGACGTCGCCTTCGCCCCCAAGGCGGCGCAGCTGAAGGCCGATTTCAACGCCGCCATCGCCCAGCTGGAGAAGGCCATCGCCGCCGTGACGGCCAATGTCGCGGCGATCCGTTCGGGCTCGAGCGAGATCAGCCAGGCCTCCGACGACCTGTCGCGCCGCACCGAGCAGCAGGCCGCCAGCCTGGAAGAGACCGCCGCCGCCCTGGACCAGATCACGGCCACGGTGAACCGCACCGCCGACGGCGCCCGCCAGGCCGCCGGCGTGGTGCAGCAGGCGCGCGGCGAGGCGGAAGCCTCGGGCGCGGTGGTCAGCGACGCCGTCGCCGCCATGACCGCCATCGAACAGTCGTCCGACCAGATCGGCGCCATCATCGGGGTGATCGACGAGATCGCCTTCCAGACCAACCTGCTGGCGCTGAACGCGGGCGTCGAGGCGGCGCGCGCGGGCGACGCCGGTCGCGGCTTCGCCGTGGTGGCTTCGGAAGTGCGGGCCCTGGCCCAGCGTTCGGCCGGCGCGGCCAAGGAGATCAAGGCTCTGATCACGGCGTCCGGCCGTCAGGTGGAGCAGGGCGTGGCCCTGGTCGGCCAGACCGGCGAGGCGCTGGGACGCATCGTCGCCGGGGTGGCCGAGATCGATGGTCTGATGTCGGAAATCTCGGCCTCGGCCCAGGAGCAGGCGACCGGCCTGCAACAGGTCAATGCGGCCGTGAACCAGATGGATCAGGTCACGCAACAGAATGCTGCGATGGTCGAGGAATCGACCGCCGCCAGCCACTCCCTGTCTCAGGAAGCCGACGTGTTGGCCGCCTCGGTGGCGCACTTCAAGGTGATCCAGGCGGCGCCGTCGCGTCCTGCGGCGGCCCCCAGGCCCGTCGCGCCGAAGGCCCCCGTCGCTCCTGTCGCCGCCGCCCCTGCAACCCCTGCCGAGCAGACGCCCCGCGCCGCTCGGCCGGTGTCCGAAACGGTCGCCGCCCTGAAGACGATGGGACGCGGCGGCGCCGCCCTGAAACCTGAAGCCATCGAAGACGGCTGGGAGGAGTTCTGATGACGGCCACGGTCGTTCTGGCCCCGGTTCTGGACCTGCGCGCGGCCGAGCCGCTGAAGGGCGAGCTTGTGGCGGCGCGCGGTCAGGCCCTGACGCTGGACGGCTCGGCCGTCGAGCGGCTGGGCGGGCTGTGCCTGCAGCTGCTGTTGTCGGCGATCCGCACCTGGCGCGCCGACGGCCAGGCTTTGACCTTCGTCAATGCGTCCGAGGCGCTGACGACCCAATGGAGCGCCTTCGGCGCTTCGCCCTCCGATCTCTCCGCACAGGACGCCCCCCAATGACCAAGACCGTTCTGACCGTCGATGATTCACGCACCATGCGCGACATGCTGATGCTGGCGCTCAAGGACGCCGGCTATCGCGTGGTCCAGGCCGAGGACGGCGTCCACGGTCTGGAGGTGCTTCAGGCCGAGAACCCGGACATCGTCATCACCGACATCAACATGCCGCGCATGGACGGTTTCGGCTTCATCGAGGGCATGCGGGCCGACCCGGCGTTCAGCGCCGTCCCCGTGCTGGTCCTGACGACCGAGAGCGACGCCGCCAAGAAGCAGCGCGCCCGCGAGGCCGGGGCCACCGGCTGGATCGTCAAGCCGTTCGACCCCGTGCGTCTGGTCGACGCCGTGCGCCGCGTGGCGGCCTGAGGATCTGAGACGATGAGCGACGATCCGTTCGAGGCGATCAAGGCGACCTTCTTCCAGGAATGCGAGGAGCTGCTCGCCGATCTGGAAGGCAATCTGCTGACGCTGGAGGCCGGATCGACGGACATTGAGGTCATCAACGCCGTCTTCCGCGCCGTTCACTCGGTGAAGGGCGGGGCGGGGGCCTTCGGGCTGGAAGACCTGGTGCGGTTCGCCCACGTCTTCGAGACGCTGATGGACGAGCTGCGCTCGGGCCGCAAGCCGTGCGACGAGCCGACGGTGAAGACCCTGCTGCGCGCCGCGGACGTGCTGGCCGACCACGTCGCCGCCGCGCGCGGCGCGGGCGCGCCCGTCGATCCCGTGCGCTCGGTCGGTCTGGTCGCTGAACTGGAAGCCCTGACCTATGGCGGGGCCGCGCCGGTCGCGGCGGTCGAGCCGGAAGAGGACGATTTCGGCTTCACCCCGGTGGCTATGGACCTTGGGGCGTTCGAGGCTCCGGCGGGCCTGCCGGACCTTCCCGACCTGCCGCCCTTGCCCGACCTGTCCGCCCTGGCGCCGCTGCCCGATCTGACGACGCCGAGCGCATCGCAGGGGTGGAAGGTCGTCTTCCGTCCGCATCCGCGACTCTACGCCAGCGCCAATGAGACGGGTCTGCTGCTGCGTGAACTGGGCCGTCTGGGTCCGACGCGGGTGCAGATGGACGACAGCGGCCTGCCGTTGCTGGACGCGCTGGAGCCGACCGACAGCCATCTGATCTGGACCATCGAACTGGACGCCGACGTCAGCGAGGCCGAGGTGCGCGAGGTCTTCGACTTCGTGGAGATGGACTGCGACCTCAGCGTCACGCCGTTGGGCGATGCGACGCCGGTCGAGGCCGCGCCCGCCGCCGTGGCCGACGAGGACGGCAGCGACGCCTCGGCCCTGGCCCGCGCGGCCGCGCCGGAACTGGACATCGCCGCCCTGCTGGCCTCGGTCGGCGCCGCGCCGACGGAGGCGCCCGCGCCTGTCGCCGTCGCGCCCGTGACCCCTCCGCCCGCCGCGCCGGTCGCGCCGTCTCCGGTCAAGCCTGCGCCCGCGCCGGCCGCTCCGGCGCCTGTGCAGGCGACGGCCCCCGCCGCTGCGGCGCCCGTGACCATCCGCGTCGATCTAGAGCGGGTGGATCGCCTGATCAATGCGGTCGGCGAACTGGTCATCCAGCAGGCCATGCTGGCCCAGCGCGTGACCGAAAGCGGCCTGGCCCGTTCATCCGACATCGGCCTGGGTCTGGAAGACCTCGAACTGCTGACGCGCGAGATCCAGGACAGCGTCATGGCCATCCGCGCCCAGCCGGTGAAGTCGGTGTTCCAGCGGATGCCGCGCCTGGTGCGCGAGGCGGCCGAGGCCACGGGCAAGAAGGTGAAGCTGGTCACGTCCGGCGAGGACACCGAGGTCGACAAGACCGTGGTCGAACGCCTGGCCGAGCCGATCACCCACATGCTGCGCAACGCCATCGACCACGGGCTGGAAAGCCCGGCGGACCGTCTGGCGGCCGGCAAGCCGGAAGAGGGGACGGTGCGTCTGGCGGCCCTGCACCGTTCGGGCCGGATCGTCATCGAGATCTCCGACGACGGCAAGGGCATCAACCGTCCGCGCGTGAAGGGCATCGCCGTCGAGCGCGGCCTGATCGCCGAGGATGCGGTTCTGTCGGACGACGAGATCGACAACCTGATCTTCCTGCCGGGCTTCTCGACCGCGACCGAGGTGTCGGACCTGTCGGGCCGGGGCGTCGGCATGGACGTGGTGCGCCGCTCGATCCAGTCGCTAGGCGGGCGCATCTCCATCACCTCCAATCCGGGCAAGGGCTCGACCTTCACCCTCAGCCTGCCGCTGACGCTGGCGGTGCTGGACGGCATGGTGGTCGGCGCCGCCGATCAGACCCTGGTCGCGCCGCTCGCCGCCATCGTCGAGAGCCTGACCCCGAACGAGGCCGACATTCACTACGTCGGCGGCGTCGATCCCGTGCTGCGCTTCCGCGAGGCCTTCGTGCCGCTGGTGGACGTCGGCCTGGTCATGGGCTTCCGCGACGCCCCGACCGAGCTGAAGGGCGGGGTGGTGATGATCGTCGAGACCGAAAGCCGCCAGCGCGCGGCCCTGCTGGTCGACGCCATCCACGGCCAGCGCCAGGTCGTCATCAAGAGCCTGGAAACCCATTACCGCCACGTCGAGGGCGTAGCCGCCGCCACCATTCTGGGCGACGGCCGCGTGGCCCTGATCCTCGACATCGACGCCCTTGTGACCGCCAAGCGTTCCCGAACCCCGTCGCGTTCCGACCTGCAAATGGCGAGCTGAGACCATGACCCCGACTGAACACCAGACCCTGACCCCCAATGTCGCCGGGACCGACCGCGAACTGATCGCCTTCCGCATCGGCGAGCAGGAATTCTGCGTCGACATCATGAGCGTGCGCGAGATCCGCGGCTGGACGCCGGCCACGCCCCTGCCGCGCTCGCCCGCCTATATGAAGGGCGTCATCAACCTGCGCGGCGTGGTGCTGCCGATCATCGACCTGGGCGCGCGTTTCGGCCTGGCCACGAACGAGCCGACCGAGCGGCACGTCATCATGGTGGCCCATGTCGGTTCGCGCCTGGTCGGCCTGCTGGTCGATGCGGTGTCGGACATCGTGCAGCTGTCGGACGCGGCCATCCAGCCGACGCCGGACGTGGCCAGCGAACAGGTGAAGTCCTTCGTGAAGGGCATCTTCGCCGTCGAGGGCGGCCGTATGATCAGCCTGATCGACTTGGATCACGTCCTGCCGGAAAGCGAGGCTGCAGCGGCATGACGACCCTCGCCGGGCGTGAAACCCTGGTTGAAGGCGAGTTCGTCTTCACGGCCGAGGATTTCCGTCACATCGCCCAGACCCTGCACGCTCACGCAGGGATCGCCCTCAGCGAAGGCAAGGCGGCGCTGGTCTATTCGCGCCTGGCCAAGCGGCTGCGCGTGCTGGGGCTGCGCAGCTTCCGCGACTACTGCGCCCTGATCGACGGCGTAGAGGGCGTGGACGAGCGCCAGGCGATGATGGCGGCCCTGACCACCAACGTCACCCGCTTCTACCGCGAGCCGCACCACTTCGATCACCTGCGCGACAAGGTGATGCCCGAGCTGGCCGCCAAGGCGCGGGCGGGCGGGCGCGTGCGCCTGTGGTCGGCCGCCTGCTCGAACGGGCAGGAGCCCTATTCCATGGCGATGACGGTGCTGGACGTTCTGCCGGAAGCGGCGGAACTGGACGTGCGCATCCTGGCCACCGACATCGACCCCAACATGGTCGCCGAGGGCGCGGCGGGCGTCTATTCCGACGATCTGCTGGCCCCGGTCCCGGCCGCGTCGCGCAAGCATTTCACGCCGATCGCGGGCGCGCCGGGCCGCTTCAGCGCCGATGCGACGCTGCGCCGTCTGGTGGCGTTCAAGGAGCTGAACCTGATCGGCGACTGGCCGATGCGCGGCCGCTTCGACGTCATCTTCTGCCGCAACGTGGTCATCTATTTCGACGACGCGACCCAGGAGCGGGTCTGGGGCCGCTTCACGCCGATCCTGAACCCCGGCGGCGTCCTCTACATCGGCCACTCGGAACGGGTGACGGGCCCGGCGGCGCAACAGCTGCAGCCGGCCGGACTGACCACCTACGTCAAGGGCGCGGGGGCATGAGCGCGGTCTCGGTCCTGGTGGTGGACGACAGCGCCACCATGCGCAGCCTGATCAGCGCCGTCCTGCGCCGCGATTCGGAGATCAACGTGGTCGGTACGGCCGCCGATCCGCTGGAGGCGCGCACGAAGATCAAGGAGTTGAACCCCGACGTCATCACCCTGGACGTCGAGATGCCCAATATGAACGGGCTGGAGTTCCTCGAGAAGATCATGCGGCTGCGGCCCATGCCGGTGGTCATGGTCTCGACCCTGACCCAGGCGGGGACGGACGTGACCCTGGCCGCGCTGGAGGTCGGCGCCGTCGACGCCGTGGCCAAGCCCGCGCCGGGCGTGCCCGCCGCCGAGGCCTTCGCCGACCTGGCCGAGAAGGTGAAGGTCGCCGCGCGGTCTCGTGTTCGCCCGCTGGAGGATCGCGCGATCCGGGGGCACGAGGGCGTCTATCACGCCGACCCCAATCATGTGCTGGCGATCGGCTCGTCCACCGGCGGGGTCGAGGCCCTGCTGACCATACTGTCGGCCTTCCCGGCGGACTGTCCGGCGACGGTCATCACCCAACATATGCCCGCCAGCTTCACCAGGAGCTTCGCCGCCCGCCTGAACAAGGTCTCGGCCGCCACGGTCAGCGAGGCCGAGGACGGCGCGCCGCTGAAGCCGGGCCATGTCTATATCGCGCCGGGCGGCGAGACCCATCTGGCCGTGTCGGGCGGGCGTTGCCGCCTGGTCGCCGCCGATCCGGTCAACGGCCACCGCCCCTCGGTCGACGTCCTGTTCGGTTCGGTCGCCCAACTGGGCCGCCCGATCACGGGCGTCATCCTGACCGGCATGGGCAAGGACGGGGCCAAGGGCCTGCTGGCCATGCGTCAGGCCGGCGCCCGCACCCTGGGCCAGGACGAGGCGTCCTGCGTCGTCTACGGCATGCCCCGCGCCGCCTTCGAGCTGGGCGCCGTCGAGCGCCAGCTGCCGCTGTCCCGCATGGCCCCGGCCATCCTCGAATCCTGCGCCGCCCGTTCGGGCGCGCCCCAGTCTGTCGCGTAAGGACGTTCATGCCCGCCGCTTCCGCCATTCGCACCCTTGTCGTCGACGATCAGCTGACGATGCGCTCACTTGTCCGCGCCAGTCTGCAGCAGATCGGGGTGCGCGACATCGAAGAGGCGCCCGACGGCGAGGCGGCCCTGCGCTCCTTGCTGGTGCAGCCGGTCCATCTGGTGATCTCGGACTTCAACATGCCGAATCTGGACGGGCTCAGCCTGCTACGGGCCATCCGGGCGCACCCGCCGATCTCCAAGACGGCCTTCATCATGCTGACCGGCCGGGCCGATCGCGAACTGGTTCAGCGCGCCGTGCAGTTCGGCGTGAACAACTACCTGGTCAAACCCTTCACCACCGCCCAGCTGAAAGAGAAGCTGGAAGCGGTCTTCGGCACGCTGACGTGATCGGCGCGGCCGCTCAGGAGCCGGTGGAGCGGCGCGTGCATGTGGGGCAGGGCGATCACTGCGTGTCGTCCGATCCCGACGTCGTGCTGACGACGGTTCTGGGCAGCTGCGTGGCCCTGTGCCTGCGTGATCCGGCGGCCGGGGTGGGGGGCATGAACCACTTTCTGCTGCCCGAAGGGGCGGGATCGGGAACGGACGCCAGTCGCCGCTACGGCGCCTATCTGATGGAAGTGCTGATCAACGACGTGCTGAAGGCGGGCGGGCGACGCGACCGGCTGGAGGCCAAGCTGTTCGGCGGCGGCCGCATGTTCGACAGCCTCAGCGACGTGGGCGCCGCCAACGCCGACTTCGCCGAGAAATTCCTGGCCGACGAGGGCATCCCCGTCGTCAGCCGTAGTCTGAGAGGCGCGGGCGGGCGCCGCATTCACTATTGGCCGGTCAGCGGTCGGGCGCGTCAGCGCGTGGTGACGGACGGCGCGATCCTGCCGCCCGCGACGCCGCCGCCGCCGTCCGTCGCGACCGGCGATCTGGAGCTCTTCTGACATGGGCGAGAACGACAACCGCGACTTGCTGGCCGCCATGGCTGCGGAACTGGCGGATATCCGCGCCGAGATCGAGGCGGCGGGCGGCCTGGTGTCCGAAGTGCTGCGCCAACTGCCGGCCGAGGCGCGGCTGGGCTATCTGACGCGCAGCCAGAGTTTCGATGTCCTGTCCCAGCGCATCGAGGCCCTGTCGGGCCTGGCCCAGGCCGTGGCCGACGATCAGCCGATGGACACCGCCCTGGCCGCCCTGCCCCTGGCCGAGATGGCCGAGCGGATGCAGGAGACGGCGCACCGCGCCCGGCCCGGCGCGGCCCCGATCGCAGACGCTGACGACACCGAGCCCGTCGCGACGGCGGGCGTGCTGCACCTGTTCTGAATCATGGCCGAGGACCGCATCAATCTGGAGCAATCGACGGTCCTGCTGGTGGACGACGCGCCGCAGGCGCTCGACATGCTGGGCTCGATCTTCCAGGGCTTCGGCGTCAAGGAGCAGATCAAATGCCCCTCGGCCGTCGAGGCGGTGAAGATCCTGCAGCAGCGCCCGGTCGATCTGATCGTCATCGACTGCGGCGACCCGGAGATGGACGGCTACGCCTTCACCCGCTGGCTGCGGCGCGAGACGCCAGCCCCCCTGCGCTACACCCCCGTCATCCTGGTGACGGGCCACGCCTCGCAGGCCAAGGTTCAGGAAGGGCGCGACTGCGGCGTCAGCTTCGTGGTCGCCAAGCCCCTGACGCCTGCGGTGCTGCTGAAGCGCATCCTGTGGCTGGCGGGCGACGAGCGCGAGTTCGTCGAGTGCGCCACCTATGTCGGCCCTGATCGCCGGGTGCGAAACTTCGGGCCGCCGGTCGGCATGACGGGGCGACGCAAGGGCGACCTGTCGGCCCATGTCGGCCATGCGGTTGAGGAAAACATGGATCAGGCCGACATCGACATGCTGTTGAAGCCGCAGAGGGTGTCGCTGTGAGCGAGGTTCGGACGCAGAAAATCAAGACGTCTCTGGCGCAGCAGATGGCCCAGCCGGGCGGGCGGACGCTGGCGGATGTCGAACGCCGCGCCAATGAACGCCTGGACCGCCACAAGGCCGAGGTCATGGCCGAGATCGAAGCCGCCGTCGCGGGGCTGGAAGGACTGTGCGCCGCGCGGTCGAAGGCGTCGGCCGCGGAGGTCTATCGGCTGGCGTCGCGCATTCTGGACCTGGCGGGTTTCTTCGGCACCGGCCCGCTGTTCAATGCCGCCTATAGCCTGGCCGACGTGTCGGACCGTATGGCGACGGCCGGCGTCTGGGACTGGCCGCCGGTTCAGGTGCACGTTCAGGCGTTGCGGCTGATCCTCAAGGCCGGTTGCGAACGCAATGCGGCCACGGATCATCTGCTGGCGGGACTGAAAGCCGTAGCGGTGAAGGCGCGCGCCTAATTCCTTCTCCCGCAAGGGGAGAAGGGTCGGATCAGCTGTAGCGGGCGATGCCCAGGTCGGCGGACTCGATCTCCGGGGTGCGGCCGTCGATGATGTCGGCGATGACGCGGGCCGAGCCGCAGGCCATGGTCCAGCCCAGGGTGCCGTGGCCGGTGTTCAGGAACAGGTTGTCCAGCTTGGTCTTGCCGATGACCGGGGTGCCGTCGGGCGTCATCGGGCGCAGGCCGGACCAGTAGCTGGCCGCCTTCAGATCGCCCGCGCCGGGGAACAGCGAGCCGACCGAATGCTCCAGCGTGTTGCGGCGCTGTTCCGGCAGGACGTTGTTGTAGCCCGAGATCTCGGCCATGCCGCCGACGCGGATACGGTCGCCCAGGCGGGTGATCGCCACTTTGTAGCTCTCGTCCATGATGGTCGAGACGGGGGCGGCGGGCTCGTCGATGATCGGGGCCGTGATCGAATAGCCCTTCACCGGATAGACCGGCAGGGTCATGCCCAACGGCTTGACCATCTGCGGCGAGTACGACCCCAGCGCCAGCACATAGGCGTCGGCCGTGACCACGCCCTTGTCGGTCTTGACGCCGGTGATGCGGCCGCCTTCGGCGATCAGGCCCTGGATGGTCGTGCCGTACTGGAAGGTCACGCCCTGCGTCGTCGCATGATCGGCCAGGGCGTTGGTGAATTTGAAGCAGTCGCCCGTCTCGTCGCGCGGCAGGCGCAGGCCGCCGACAAACAGGTCGCGCGTGGCCTTCAGGCCCGGCTCGGCGCGGATGCAGCCGTCCTGGTCCAGCACTTCGAACGGGACGCCGCCTTCGCGCAGGACTTCGGTGTCCTTGTAGATGCCGTCCAACTGCTTCTGGGTGCGGAACAGTTGCAGCGTGCCCTGGGTGCGGTGATCGTATTCCAGGCCCAGTTCGTCGTTCAGCTGGGTCTGCACCACCTGGCTGTACTCGGCCAGGCGCACCATGCGCGCCTTGTTCAGGGCATAGCGGCTGGAGGTGCAGTTGCGCAGCAGGGCCAGCAGCCAGCGCACGGTCGGGGCGTTGATCTGGGGGTGCAGGATCAGCGGGGCGTGGCGCATGAACAGCCACTTCACCGCCTTGGCGGGAATGCCGGGCGCGGCCCAGGGCGAGGAATAGCCGGGCGAGATCTCGCCCGCATTGGCGAAGCTGGTCTCCAGCGCCGGACCGCTCTGGCGGTCGATGACGGTGACCTCGTGCCCCTGGCGGGCCAGGTAGTGGGCGGTGGTCACGCCGATGACGCCGGCGCCGAGGATTGCGATCTTCATGGGTCTTGACCTTACGCGAACCAGACGCGTGGCCCCCTAGACCAGATTTTGCGCCCGTCACGCAAGTCGCAGTTTGTGTGCGCCGCAATATCGGCGGTGTTGATAAGGACTGCCTGTGTTCGGGCGATCACGGTTGATTATTTGCTCGCTATATCAGGCATGCGCGACAAGCTGGCTCTACGACGATCGGGTCGGGTCGGTCAGCGGCTCGCCGTAGTGGCGATCGCCGTGCAGATTGGCGGCCAGGGGCGCGGTGGTCCGCTCGATCAGGCGATGGACGACCGGCCGGTCCGGCCCCTGATGCAGGGCGCGGATGCCTTCGTTGATCGAGGCGTCGGCGTGGGTGATGCGCTGGTTGTGCCGGATGTAGTCCAGCCAGGTCGGCGTCTGGTATTTCTCGACCCAGACGTCAGGCTCGGCCAGGTCGCGCATCAGCCGCCACTGGCGTGCGCCGTCGCGGCGACGGATGCGGCGTCGTTCGTCCATCAGGGCCAGGAAGGCGTCGATGTCCTCCTCGCGGATACGATAGGCGATGGAGACGATGACCGGCCCGCTGCGCGGCTCGATCGACAGGGCGGTCTGCGGCTCGGTCCAGCGGCGCAGCAGGTCCATGTTCAGATTGGCCGTCGAGGGCAGGGGCACTTTCAGGCCGATCAGCACGCACAAAAACAGCACCCCCGCCGAAACGCCCAGGGCGACGTCGACGCCATAGGTCTGGGCCAGGCCGCCCCACAGCCAGCTGCCCCCCGCCATGCCGCCGAAGGCCGCCATCTGATACAGCGCCAGCGCCCGCGCCACGACCCAGCGCGGCACCGACATCTGCACCGTGACGTTGAAGCTGGACAGCACCAGCACCCAGCCCGCCCCCGCCAGCATCAGGGCCGGCAGGGTGACGGCCAGCCAGGGGATGTAGGCCAGGCCCAGGGCCGCCGCCGCGAAGGCCAGGGCGGCGACGCGGACGATGGTCTCGGTCTCGTATTTCGCGCGCAGACGCCCGACGAACAGCGCCCCGCCGACCGCGCCGATGCCGAACGATCCCAGCAGCAGACCGAAAGCCAGGGGGCCGCCGCCGCCTTCGCGCGCGACGACGGGCATCAGGGCCTGGACCGCGCTGGCGCCGACGCCGAACACCACGGCGCGCAGCAGCACGGCCGTCACGCGCGGCGACAGGAAGGCGTAACGCACCCCGCCCGCCATGGCCGCCAGCAGGCCTTCGCGCGGCAGGGTCTGCTTGGGCCGCTCGGGCTTCCAGCGGAACAGCACGACCAGCAGACCCAGATAGCTGACGGCGTTGACGGCGAAGGCCGCCGCCGCGCCCGCCGCCGCCACGATCATGCCGCCCAGCGCCGGGCCGACGCTGCGGGCCATGTTGAAGCCCATGGAGTTCAGGGTCACGGCCCCGGCCAGATCCTCACGCGGGACCATGTCGCCGACCGACGCCTGCCACGCCGGGCCGTTGAAGGCCGTGCCGCAACCGATCAGGAAGGTGAAGGTCAGCAGCACCCAGGGCGTGATCCATCCCATCCAGGTCATGGCCGCCAGCCCCGCCGAGACCAGCAGCATGAAGGTCTGGGCCGCCAGCATGATCTTGCGCCGGTCCACCGTGTCGGCCAGCGCCCCGGCCGCCAGCGACAGCAGCATGATCGGCAGGGTGATCGACGCCTGCACCAGGGCGACCATCTGCGCCGAGGCGATGGAGGTCATCATCCACGCGGCGCCGACCGACTGGATCAGGCCGCCGAAATTGGTGACCAGGCTGGTGATCCACACCGCCCGGAAGATCGGATGCCGCAGCGGCGCCAGGGCCGAGGGGCGCTCCGGCGGGACGGACGGCGGCCCAGAAGCGGCGGCGTCGGCGGTCGAACTCATGCGGGGCGGCTCCTCGCATGGACGATACGGAGCAGGCGGGAACCGACGACGACCATGCGGGCAGTCCACACGGCTTCGACGGGGGAAGCAAGACGCGAAGCGGTCACTCTGGGTTCCGGATTATTGGCGTCGCGAGGGCGGCGGCGGGACGCTATAGGAAGGCCGTGACCGTCCCAGCCGTTCCCCCGATGTCGCCCTTGATCCCCTTCACCGTCGCCGCCCTGTATCGTTTCGCGCCCGTGGCCGACCCGGCGGCGCTGCGTCTGCACCTGCTGGACCTGTGCGGGGCCGAGGTGCGCGGCACGCTTCTGGTGGCGCATGAGGGGATCAACGGCACCATCGCCGGGCCTGAGGGCGCCGTCGCCCGCGTGATCGACGGCGTGCGCGTCCTGCCGGGGTTCGAGCGGCTGGAGCTGAAGTATTCGACGGCCTCGGCCATGCCCTTCCGCCGCATGAAGGTGCGGGTGAAGGCCGAGATCGTCACCATGGGCCAGCCCGACATCGACCCGGTCGAGGGCGTCGGAACCTATGTCTCGGCCCAGGACTGGAACGCTCTGATCGCCGATCCCGACACCGTCGTCATCGACACCCGCAACGACTATGAGGGCGAGATCGGCGCCTTTGCGGGCGCGGTCCAGCCCAACACCCGAACCTTCCGCGAGTTCGCCGACTGGTTCAGGACCGAGGGCCGCGCCCTGCTGGATCGGCCGACCCCGCCCAAGGTCGCCATGTACTGCACTGGCGGCATCCGCTGCGAAAAGGCCACCGCCTTCCTGAAGGCCGAGGGGGTGCGCGACGTGCATCACCTTGAAGGCGGCATCTTGAAATATCTGGAGACGGTGCCCGAGCCGGAAAGCCTGTGGCGCGGCGAGTGCTTCGTCTTCGACGAGCGGGTGGCCGTGGGGCACGGGCTCGTCGAGGGCGAACATACGTTGTGCCGGGGATGCCGGATGCCGGTCAGCCCTGAGGGGCGTCGCTCTGCGCGCTATGTCGAGGGCGTGTCCTGCGACCGCTGCTGGGACAGCCGGGATCAGGTCCAGCGCGAAGGCTACGCCGAGCGGCAGAAGCAGATGGAGATCGCCCGCGCCAGGGGCGTGGCGCACGTGGGGGCGGCGCAGAAGGGTTAGAAGTCTCTCTCCGCCCATGCCATCCTCCTGGCCTTGTCAGGAGGCCCGCCCATGACCGCCTTTCGTCCCGTCGAGCGTCTCGACACCCATGAGGTGTCCAACCAGGTTCCGCCGCTGGAGGGCGTCGACCTGTTCACCGGCGACAAGGCGTTGCACGACGCCGTGCGCCATTGGGGCGGGGCGGGGCATGTCGAGCGGCTGACCGATCTGGGCCGCCGCTGCGGCTCGGCCGAGGTGATCGACTGGGGCGTGCAGGCCAATCGCGTCCCGCCGGTGCTGGACACCCACGACCGCTACGGTCGGCGCATCGACGAGGTGACGTTTCATCCGGCCTATCATCAGCTGATGGACCTGGGGCTGGGCGCAGGCCTCGCAGCCGGCGCCTGGGACGGGACGCCGAACGGGCATCTGCTGCATGCGGCGATCCTGTTCCTGACCGGGCAGGCGGATTCGGGGACCAGCTGTCCCATGACCATGACCTACGCCTCGGTCGCGGCGCTTCAGGCCGATCCGGCCGTGGGCGAACCGTGGATCGGGGGCGTGCTGTCGGGCCGCTATGACCCGGCGGTGCGTCCGGCGAGCGAGAAGGCGGGCGTGACGCTGGGCATGGCCATGACCGAGAAGCAGGGCGGCTCGGACGTGCGCGCCAACACCACCCGCGCCGAGCCGGTCGGCGAGGACGGCTGGTATTCCCTGACCGGGCACAAATGGTTCTGTTCGGCGCCGATGTGCGACGGCTTTCTGACGCTGGCCTATGCGCCGGGCGGGCTAACCTGCTTCATCCTGCCGCGCTGGCTGCCGGACGGGACGCGTAATGCGGGCTTCCGCGTCATGCGGCTGAAGGACAAGATGGGCGACCGCTCCAACGCCTCGTCCGAGGTCGAGTATCACGGCGCGCTGGCGCAAAGGCTGGGCGAGGAAGGGCGGGGCGTGGCGACCATCATCCGCATGGTCCAGCATACGCGGCTGGACTGCGTGGTCGGCTCGGCGCTGCAGATGCGCGGAGCGCTGGCGCAGGCCGTGTGGCACGCCGCCCACCGCACCGCATTCCAGAAGCGGCTGATCGACCAGCCGATGATGGCCGCCGTCCTGACCGATCTGGCGGTCGAGAGCGAGGCGGCGACCGCCCTGTCGATGCGGCTGGCGGCGACGTTCGATACCGACGACGCCGTGGGCCGCCTGCTGACACCGGTGGCCAAATACTGGGTCTGCAAGCGGGCGCCGAACCTGGTCTATGAGGCGATGGAGGCGCTGGGCGGCGCGGGATACGTCGAGACGGGGCCGATGCCGCGCCTGTTCCGCCAGTCGCCGCTGAACGCCATCTGGGAAGGTTCGGGCAACGTCATCGCCCTGGACGTGCTGCGCGCGGCGGGACGCGAGCCGGAAGCGGTCGAGGCCCTGCGCGATTGGCTGGCGTCGCAGGCGGGCAAGTCCGCCGACTATGACCGCTTCATCGCCGGGCTGGACGTGACGGCGAACGAGGCGGGGGCGCGGCTGGCGGTCGAGCGGCTGGCGCTGGCGGCCCAGGCGGCGGCTTTGCTGGAGATGAACGGTCCCTCGGCCGAGGCCTTCATCGCCCTTCGCCTGCGTCCGCGCGGCATGGCCTATGGGGCCTATGAGGCGCAGGTGGATCAGCATGCGGTGCTGGAGCGGGCCATGCCCGCCTGAATGTCGGGAAAGATGAGCCGGAAAGGACGAAGGCCTCGCGGGGGCTCCGCGAGGCCTTCGGTGGTGGAGCTTAGCGGAGTCGAACCGCTGACCTCTTGCATGCCATGCAAGCGCTCTACCAACTGAGCTAAAGCCCCAGGCCGTATCGGCTGGGTTATGTCGTCGACCGGATCAAGCGAAAGCGCCTGGAAAGGACGAAGGCCCCGCGGCGTTCCGCGAGGCCTTCGATGGTGGAGCTAAGCGGAGTCGAACCGCTGACCTCTTGAATGCCATTCAAGCGCTCTACCAACTGAGCTATAGCCCCGAACCTTTCGGTCGGTCCCGCCGGGGAGAGAATGTCGCCCCCCGGCGAGGCGCGGAAACTAGGTCAGGCCGTTTTGAAGATCAAGCGGGTCTGACAGATTTTTTTCCGCTTATTTTTCCGACCTTTGCCGCTTAGTCATCGTCGCGCGACGGCTTGGCCAGCTCTTCGTCGAGGTCGTCGTCGTCTTCGTCTTCGATGAAGGGCACGGAATCGTCATCGTCGTCGTCCAGGACGTCGTCGTCATCGTCGCCGTCGGACGAACCCATGCCGGCGTCGTCGCCGCCCGGCTCGCCGTCGTCGTCGTCCGGGGTCAGGATCGGCTCGTGGCCTTCCTGATCGATTTCGGGGGTGGAGCCTTCGGCGTCCTCTTCGTCCTCGTCGCCGTCGACCGACTTGTCGGCGACTTGATCTTCGGACTCTTCTTCGTCAGCGGCGTAGCCGGCGCCGCGGCGCACGCGGCGGCTGCGGACGGCTTCTTCCATCGGATCGAATTCGGTGTCGCACTTGGGGCAGTGGGCCGGGCGGCGGTTCAGATCGTAGAATTTGGCCTGGCAGTTCGGGCAGACCTGCTTTTGGCCCAGTTCGGGATTGGCCACGTGATTAGACCTTCGGCGGGTTTAAGGGAAAATTGGAAAACGGGCGGCTCCCTTGCCACCGGCGGGGGCCGCTGTCAAAAGCCTTCTTTTCCGCGCCTGCGCGGCTTTCCTGACATTCGGAGCCTGCATCAGGGTGAGCACTCCCCAGACCTTCACCGCGTCCGGCGTTTTCGGCCTTAAGGGCGTGGTCCGCGCGCCGGGCGACAAGTCGATGTCGCACCGGGCTCTGATCTTCGGCGGCATGGCCGAGGGCGTCACGGAAATTGAGGGCCTGCTGGAAGGCGACGACATCCTGGCCACCGGCCGCGCCATGCAGGCGCTGGGCGCCTCGGTCGAGCGGATCGGCGAGGGGCGCTGGCGGGTCGAGGGGCGCGGGCCGTTGCGTTCGCCCGAGGCGGTCATCGACTGCGGCAACGCCGGGACCGGGGTGCGCCTGCTGATGGGGGCGGTCGCGGGCTATGATCTGACGGCGACCTTCGACGGCGACTCTTCGCTGCGCAAGCGGCCGATGAAGCGCGTCACCGGGCCGCTGGCCGACATGGGCGCGCGCTTCGACTGGAACGCGGCCGAGGACCGGGTGCCGCTGACCCTGCACGGGGGCGGGCTGAAGGGCGTGACCTTCGTGCAGAGCGTCGCCTCGGCCCAGATCAAGTCGGCCATCCTTCTGGCCGGGCTGAACGCGGCGGGCGAAACCGTCGTGGTCGAGCCGGAAAAGAGCCGCGACCACACCGAGCGGATGCTGCGCGCCTTCGGCGCCGAGGTCGAGGTGACGGAAGACGGCGCCGGCTGGCGCATCCGTCTGCCGGGCGGCCAGAGGCTGAAGGGAACCCACGTCGCCGTGCCGGGCGATCCGTCCTCGGCGGCCTTCCCCCTGGCGGCGGCCCTGGTGGTTCCGGGCTCGGAGGTGACAGTCGAGGGGGTGATGCTCAACCCGCTTCGCACCGGCCTGTTCCAGACCTGGCTCGACATGGGCGCGGACCTGACCATCGCCAATCGCCGCATGGCCGGCGGCGAAGAGGTCGGCGACATCACCGTCCGTCACTCTGCGCTGAAGGGGGTCGTGGTCCCGGAGGAGCGCGCGGCCTCCATGATCGACGAATATCCGGTCCTGGCCGTGACCGCCGCCTTTGCTGAGGGCGAGACCGTCATGCGCGGCATCGGCGAGATGCGCGTCAAGGAAAGCGACCGCATCGCCCTGATGGCGGCGGGCCTGTCGGCCTGCGGCGTTCAGGTCGAGGAGGAGGCGGAGGGCTTCATCGTCACCGGCGCGCCCGGCCCCGTGAAGGGCGGCGCGACCGTCGACACGGCCCACGACCATCGCATCGCCATGAGCCATCTGGTGCTGGGCCTGGCCGCTGAACAGCCTGTCTCGGTCCGCGATCCCGAGATGATCGCCACCAGCTTCCCCGGCTTTGTCGAGATGATGAACGGGCTGGGGGCGGAGATCGGCCAGGGTGGTTGAGACCCGCAAGACGTCCGGGCTCTGGTCCTGGCTGCAATTCGTCCTCGCCGCCGCCTTCGTCGGCTGGTGCAGCTACAAGGGCGGGTCCGAGGTGTGGCGTGCGCTTGAAACTGGGCTGCTGCGTCACGGCAAGGGGCCGGACGTGGCGCTCAGCGACAGGCCGCTGGTCTTCTGGGCGCTGAACGGTTTCTACGGGGGCGCTGTTCTGGCGGGCGTCGGATTCGCCGTCTTCTGCCTGGCGCTGGCCTTTCAGGACGTGCGGAAGCGGGGCGTGGGGCGATGACGGCGCGGCCTTCTCTCCCGCCCTATGTGGTGTTCAAGGCGCTCGGCGTTGGTCTGTTGGTTCTAGCCGCGGCCTTCCTGTTGTTCGCGCTCGGTTTCTTCGGCGAAGGCATGCTGGACCTCGCCGACGGCCGTATGGACGGCCACGCCTCCCTGGACCTGTCGGAAGCGGTCGCGACCCATCTGTTCCGGCGGCGCATAGGAACCATGCTGGCGTCCAGCGCGGTTCTGCTGGTTTTCGGCCTCGGATGCTTCTGGGTCGCTTGCGTCCTGAAGCCGAAGCCGTGAGAAGCACAGGGCGCGGCAGCGCTTTGAAGGAACTCTGATTTGAACAAGAACCTGGTCATCGCCGTCGACGGCCCCGCCGCGTCCGGCAAGGGCACCATCGCCGCGCGCCTGGCCGCCCATTACGGCCTGCCGTACCTGGACACCGGCCTGCTGTATCGCGCCGTGGGTCTGGCGGTGCTGGACGCGGGCGGCGATCTGGGCGACGCCGAGGCGGCGGCGCAGGCCGCGCGGGCGCTGGATCTGGCGAGCCTGAGCGATGATCCGCGCCTGACCGATCGCGGCGCGGGCGAGGCGGCCAGCCGCGTCGCCAGCCATCCGGGGGTGCGCGCGGCTCTGCTGAAGCTGCAGCAGGACTTCGCCGCGCAATCGGGCGGGGCGGTGCTGGACGGGCGCGACATCGGCACGGTGATCGCGCCGAACGCCCCGGCCAAGCTCTATATCGCCGCCAGCCCGCAGGTGCGCGCCGAGCGCCGCTGGAAGCAGCTGACCGCGCGCGGCGAGGTCATCGCCTTCGAGGACATGCTGGAGGATATCCGCCGCCGCGACGCCCGCGACGCCGGTCGCGACGACGCCCCGATGGTCCAGGCCGACGACGCCGTCTTGCTGGATACGACCGATCTGGGTATAGAGGCCGCCTTCGATGCGGCCCGCCGTATCGTCGAGGCGGCGCGAGCCAGGGCCGGGATCTGATCCCGCCGGGCGAATCCAACGTTCCGATCTCCTCGACGGCCGCGGGCGTTCTGGCTTTCCGTACGTGCGCTCTCCCGCGCGCCTGGCCTCGTCTCGTGACGACCTGACTTCCCCTTCTTCACCCCTTTCGCGCGCGTCCGTTCGGCCGTGCGCGTTCCCTTTTCATCAACCCCAAGAGTTTCCATGACTGAAACCCTCAACCCCACCCGCGACGATTTCGCCGCCCTGCTCGACGAACAGCTGCAAGGCCGCGACCTCGGCGAAGGCCAGGTCGTTCACGGCCGCGTCGTCGGCATTGAAAAAGACATCGTCATCATCGACGTCGGTCTGAAGACCGAAGGCCGCATCGCCATGCGCGAGTTCGGCCAGGGCGAAGGCGCCGTCCTGCCCAAGGTCGGCGACAACGTCGAAGTCTACCTGGAGCGCGTCGAGAACGCCCTGGGCGAAGCCGTCATCAGCCGCGACAAGGCTCGCCGCGAAGAGGCCTGGACCCGTCTGGAAGCCGTGTTCGCCGAAGGCCACCCGGTCAACGGCGCCATCGTCGGTCGCGTCAAGGGCGGCTTCACCGTCGATCTGGGCGGCGCCTCGGCCTTCCTGCCCGGCTCGCAAGTCGACATCCGCCCGGTGCGCGACGTCGGCCCGCTGATGGGCAAGGAACAGCCCTTCGCCATCCTGAAGATGGACCGTCCGCGCGGCAACATCGTCGTCTCGCGTCGCGCCATCCTGGAAGAAGCCCGCGCTGAACAACGCACGGAGCTGGTCGGCCAGCTGCAAGAAGGCGAAATCCGCGAAGGCGTCGTCAAGAACATCACCGACTACGGCGCGTTCGTCGACCTGGGCGGCATCGACGGCCTGCTGCACGTCACGGACATGTCGTGGAAGCGCGTGTCGCACCCGTCGCAAGTCCTGGCTGTCGGCGACACCGTCAAGGTCCAGATCGTCAAGATCAACCCGGACACCCAGCGCATCTCGCTCGGCATGAAGCAGCTGCAGTCGGATCCGTGGGACGGCGTCGAAGCCAAATACCCGGTCAACGCCAAGTACACCGGCCGCGTCACCAACATCACCGACTACGGCGCGTTTGTTGAGCTGGAAGCCGGCGTTGAAGGCCTGGTCCACGTCTCGGAAATGTCCTGGACCAAGAAGAACGTCCACCCGGGCAAGATCGTCTCCACCTCGCAGGAAGTGGACGTCATCGTCCTGGACGTCGACAGCGCCAAGCGTCGTATCTCGCTGGGCCTGAAGCAGGCTCAGAACAACCCGTGGGAGGCCTTCCTGGAGGCTCACCCGGTCGGTTCGACCGTCGAGGGCGAAGTCAAGAACGCCACCGAGTTCGGCCTGTTCGTCGGCCTGGACAACGACATCGACGGCATGGTCCACCTGTCGGACCTGGACTGGAACGTGTCGGGCGAAGAAGCCATCCAGCGTTACCGCAAGGGTGAGACGATCAAGGCCAAGGTCTTGGACGTCGACATCGAGAAGGAGCGCGTCTCCCTGGGCGTCAAGCAGCTCGGCGGCGACCCGATGGAAGGCGACACCTACAAGCGCGGTCAGCAGATCACCGTCACCGTGACGGCGATCGAGACCGGCGGCATCGAGGTCAAGTTCGGTGAAGACGACGCGCCGGTCACGGCCTTCGTCCGCAAGTCGGACCTGTCGCGCGACCGCAACGAGCAGCGCACCGAGCGCTTCGCCGTGGGCGACCGCGTCGACGCCATGATCACCGCCGTCGACAAGGCCACGCGCCGCGTCTCGGTTTCGATCAAGGCTCTGGAGATGAAGGACGAACAGGAAGCCATCGAACAGTTCGGGTCGTCGGACTCGGGCGCCTCGCTGGGCGACATCCTGGGCGCCGCGCTCAAGAACGCGTCGAAGGAATAGGTCTTCCCATCCCATGGGAAACCAGGGGGCGGCCGGAGCGATCCGGCCGCCCTTTTTCTTTGCGCGCCGCATCCGTGGACGCCGCTCGGGCCGAACCGTTCTGGGAATCGATCGCAGCACTGATCGGCTTTTTCTCTCTCCGTGAGCCGCTTGCGCGGCGAAACCTGTCCGCGTCGAAAGCAAGAAACCTTCACGACGATACGTTTTGTCTCTTTCTTCCTGTGCCGACAGACGGTTAGGGTGTCGTCCCGGACGGTGAAGCCAAGGCGGGGGCCTGAATGATCAAGTCTGAACTGATTGAGAAACTGGCGGCTGAGAACCTGCATCTCACCCATGCTGAGGTGGAGCGGGTCGTGAACGTGATCCTGGGCTGTATGACAGAGACCCTGTCGGAAGGCGGCCGGGTCGAGCTTCGCGGTTTCGGCGCCTTCTCGGTGCGGAGCCGCCCGGCGCGGACGGGCCGCAATCCCCGCACCGGCGAGACGGTCGAAGTCCCGGCCAAGGCCGTGCCCTTTTTCAAGAGCGGCAAGGAACTGCGCGAGCGTCTCAACGCTTCCGGCGACGCCTGACTAAAATAATCGAAAGACTGAAGACCCCATGAGCCTGCTGACCGAGTTTCGGGAATTCGCCGCGCGCGGCAACGTCGTCGACCTGGCGGTCGGCGTCATCATCGGCGCTTCGTTCGGCAAGATCGTCACCAGCCTGGTGGATCAGGTGGTGATGCCGCCGATCGGCCTGCTGCTGGGCAAGGTCGACTTCTCCAAGATGGAATGGGTGCTGGTGCCGGAGAACCCGGCGACCGAGGCGGTTGAAAAGGTGGCCATCCAGTACGGCGCCTTCATCAACACCCTGATCCAGTTCCTGATCGTGGCCTTCGTGGTCTTCCTGGCGGTCAAGGCTATCAACAAGATGCGCCGCGAGCAGCCGGCCGAGCCGGAAGCCGGCCCGACGCCGACCGAAGCCCTGCTGGCCGAAATCCGCGACGAGCTGAAGGCGCGTCCCTAAGGGGATGTCGCAGCGAGGGTCGTCTCAGGCCCTCGCTTTCACCGCTGAGCGGCGCGCCGGCGCCGGCGCCAGCCGCAGGGCGGCGCTGGCCCGCGCAGGCAGCGGCCGCAAACAGAAGGAATAGTCGCCGTCATAGGGGGTGGGCCGCCAGCCCGCGTCCTGCATCCCTGCGTTGAACGCGACATGGCAGTGGCCCCAGCCGCCCTCTCGGTGAGCCTTGTCGATGAGCGGCCCGAGCGCCTGGAGCAATTCAGGCGAGGTTGCTTGCAGTCGCACCTTGGCTGCGCCCAAGGTCGGCGCCAGGATACGCAGCCCTTCTAGAAGAGATTGAACGGCTTCGGGATCGGTCTGAAGGGCGACCAGGTCGATGACCTCCAGGATCGGCGGCTCCAGCGGCGTCTGCTTGTTCAGCATGGCCAGCGCGAAGCCTGTGATGCGCCCCTTCTCGCGATACGCCAAGGCCAAGGGCGGGACCGTCAGGTCGGGGTCGGACAGACGCCAGCGCATGATTGCGGGGCTGCGGTCGGCGATCAACCGTCCCTCGCCGCGCAGGGCCTGCCAGAATTGGTCGTAATCCGAACCGTCTGTCAGATCGTCGAGCAAGCTGACCGTGGAGGGCAGGCGGGCCTGGGCGTTCTGCAGACGTCGTCCGCCGAGCAGGCGCGGCAAGGGCGATAACTGCTCGCCCAGCAGGCGGGCCAGAAGCGGCGCTTGATCGACAATATGGCGCAGGCCGCGCCCGTAGAGACAGGCGAGGGGATCCACCAGCCAGGACAGCTTGACGTCATGGGTGAGCGGCGGCCAGGGCGTCATGCCGTGACGCTTGTAAAGAGGGCTGGAACGGGCGTTCGCGTTCAGCGTGTATCGGGCGAAGCACCCGGGCTGGTTGACGAAGGCGTGGATCAGGTCGCGGCTGCGGCCGCGCTGATCGGGCGGAACGATAATGGAATAGCCGGTGGCCCCGTACAGCGCGCGGTCGTCCAGCCAGAAGCGCTGGATGAAGTTGCCCGCACAGGCGACGGCGCCGCCTCCGTTGTCAATGACCCAGCCGTTGGGGCTGTGCAGCGCCCGTGTCGCCGGATTTGACCATAACCACGCCCACCCGGCCCGTGATCGCGCAGGCCACCAGACGCTGCGATGCAGCCGATTGACCGCTTCCAGGTCGGCGGGGCGCATCGGGCGAAGCGTCATGACGAGGTCTCCACGCAGTCCGAGAAAGGGACGACGAAGGGTTCTCGTTAAAAGTGTATTTTAAAATAACCGCGCTCGAAACGGGAAAGTGTTGACGAATATGCGACGTCCTGACGGCGGGATTTCGTCCTTAACGCTTGTTTGCAATCCGTGACCGTGCTGTTTCTGCACGCTTCCGCGCCCGTCGGGGGCGCAAGAAGATGGAGCTTGCCGTTGAGCACGACGGACGGAGGGGGCGCGCGATCGGTGCGCCGGCCCGGCACTCGAAGGGGCGCAGCCCAGACGATGGCTATGAATGAGATGAAGTCGATCATGATCTGTGCGGGGGCCCAGGCATGAATATCGTCATCGCGATCGGTCTGATCATCACCTTCGTCACGGGCGTGCCCGTGCTGATGCAGATCCTGAAAAATCACCCGCGCGGGCTGATCATCCTGTTCTTTGCGGAGATGTGGGAGCGCTTCTCCTACTACGGGATGCGCGGCATCCTGATCTTCTTCCTGACCCAGCACTTCCTGTTCGACGACGCCCAGGCCGGTTCGGCCTACGGCTCCTACACCTCGCTGGTGTACCTGCTGCCGCTGCTGGGCGGCATGATGGCCGACCGCTTCATCGGCACGCGCAAGGCCGTGGCGTTCGGCGCCCTGCTGCTGGTGGCCGGTCACGGCATGATGGCCTTCGAGGGGCGTCCCGCCACCGAAACCCTGACCTATCAGGGCGCGGCCTATGAAATCTCGGCCGAGGGCCGCGGCGCCGCGCGCGACGTGGGTCTGATGGTCAACGGCCAGAAGTACGCCTTCGCCCCCGTCGAGAACGGCCTGGCGATCAAGGATCTGCCGCAGGACGCGCCGATCCCGGCCGTGCTGCCGACCGGCGAGTACAAGATCGACGTGACCCGCGACATGGCGGGCATCAACGTCTTCTACCTGGCCATCGCCCTGATCATCATGGGCGTGGGCTATCTGAAGCCGAACATCTCGACCATTGTCGGACAGTTGTATCCCGAAGGCGATCCGCGCCGGGATTCGGGCTTCACCCTCTACTATTACGGCATCAACCTGGGGGCCTTCTGGGCTGCGGTGTTGTGCGGCTATCTGGGCCAGACGGTCGGTTGGTGGGCGGGCTTCGGCCTGGCCGGGGTCGGCATGGCGCTGGGCTGGGTGGTCTTCGTCCTGGGCAAGCCGCTGCTGCAAGGCAAAGGCGAGCCCCCGGCCGAGGGTAATCTGAAGAAGCCCTTCCTGGGACCGCTGAACCGCGAATGGTCGATCTACCTGCTCAGCATCCTGGGCGTCGGCGTGGTGTGGTTCATGGTCCAGCGCAACGCCCTGGTGGGCTGGGTGCTGGGCGCCGCGACCGTCGCTTCGCTGGCCTTCATCGCCTACATCATCATCAAGGTCTGCGAGAACCGCATCCAGCGCGAGCGCATGATGCTGGCGGTGGTGCTGATCATCGGCTCGGTGGTCTTCTTCACCCTGTTCGAACAGGCCGGCACTTCGCTGAACCTGTTCGCCGACCGTAACGTCGATCTCAGCCTGACGCCGACGGCGGTTCAGTTCCTGGGGATCACTATCGGCACCCCGTCGCAACTGGCGGCCGCGGGCATCACCCCGTCGGGCTTCTGGATCGACGCCACGGTGACCGCCGCCCAGACGCAGTCGTTCAACGCGGGCTTCATCCTGATCTTCGCGCCGATCATGGCGGCCCTGTGGGCCTTCCTGGGCAAGCGCAACCTGGATCCGAACCCGACGCTGAAGTTCGGCCTCGGCCTGCTGCAGGTCGGCCTGGGCTTCATGATCGTGGTGTGGGGCGCAGGCATGGCCGATTCGGCCTTCCAGATGCCGATCCTGCTGCTGGGTCTGCTCTACATGTTCCACACCCTTGGCGAGCTGTTCCTGTCGCCGGTGGGCCTGTCGGAGATCACCAAGCTGTCGCTGGCCAAGGTGGTCAGCTTCATGATGGCGGTGTGGTTCCTGGCCTCGTCCATCGCCCAGTACGTCGGCGGCTGGATCGCGGGCCTGGCCGGCACCGAGACCGTCGGCGGCCAGGTTCTGGATCCCGGCGCGGCGCTGCGCACCTCGCTGGAGGTGTTCGAGATGCTGGGCCTGTGGGGCATGGGCATCGGCGTCGGCTTCATCGTCCTCAGCTTCTTCATCAAGGGCTGGTCGCACGAGAAGGCGGCGTAACAGGCGTCTCTCGTCCGGTCCGGCGCTCAGGCTCCGGACCGGCGGACGACGAAAGGAAAGGGCGGCGTCTCGCAGGAGGCGCCGCCCTTTTCAGTTGTCCGGGGAAGGCCCCGGCTGGTTCCGGGGTTCGTGGTTTCGGTTCGTCAGAAGGTCTTGCGCAGACGGATCTGATAGAAGGTGCGCGGGTCGATGAAGCGGTTCTCGACGAAGGCGATCGGCCGGGTCTCGCGGTCGCCGAATTCAGTGCGCTCGACGTTGAAGTCGTCCCAGATGTTCACCTGGCCGCGGATCGAGAGGGTCGGCGTCGGCTTATACTCGGCCCACAGCTCGTAATAGTCGTGGCCCCGCCAGCCCGAAATCTGGTCCGGACGATAGTTCTTCTGGCCCAGCAGGGGGATCCAGGCGCCGCCCCACTGCAGTTTCCAGCTGGTGATGTCCTGCTGGAAGGTGATGGTCGCCTGGCTGGCGCGAATACCGGAGATAGGACGGATCTCGCCCGTGGTCGGGTCGGTGACTTCGGTATGGTTCCAGGTGTTGCGGAAGCCGAACTTGCCGCCTGACAGACCCAGCTTGTCGGTGGGGACCGTGACGTTCAGCACCAGCTGATCCAGCGTCCCGTCGCCGATGTTGCCCACGGCGGCGTAACCGCCTTCGAGGGGAATGACGTCGATGGCGTCCGTGATCTCGTCGTGGCGCAGGCCGATGCTGACGATGCCTTCGCCCCAGAAGCGTTTTTCATAGGTCAGTTCGGCGACCCAGCGGGATTCGGGTTGCAGGTTCACATTGCCGCCGAAGACGTTCTCGTCGGCGAACTCGGCCGAGGCGGCGAAGTCGCCGAAGTCGAGCTGTCCCACCGTCCGCTCCAGGCGCAACCGTAACTGGTTGTTCGCCGCCGGGGTCCAGGTGGCCAGCAGGCGCGGCTTGGCGAAGAAGAAGTTCTTTTCCTGATCAGCGTCGCCGGATTGGCTGATGGTCGAGGATTCCAGCCGCAGACCGCTTTCCAGCGTCCACTTGGGATTGATGCGCCAGGTGGCCTTGCCGAACAGTTCGCCGCGTGTTTCCTCGACCTTGACCGAGGCCGAAGGCAGCGGCTCCGGCACGCCGCCTATGGAATAGGCCTGATCGCGTTCCAGCATGTTGTAAGCGATTTCGCCGCCCGCCTCGAAGTCCATCGACGGCGACCGTTCGTAGCGCACTAGGCCGCGCAGGATGGTTTCCGAGGACTTGCCGTCAGAGTTGAACAATTGCTCGGGGCTTTCGACGCCGGAGACGCGGCCACGCGAGGTTGAGACTGATTCATAGTCACCGAACTCATGAATGAAGCGGGTTTCCAGCTTCAGCTTTTCGGACAGCGGGCGGGTGTAAACCGCGCCGAATTCGCCGCTGTGGCCGTCCTCGTCATACAGGCTCTCGCGCAGGACGTCCGGGGCGGTCTGGCGGTTGATGTTGTGCCAGTCGTTGATCCCGTAGCGCGCCGTCAGGTCGATCTTGCCGCCTAGGAAGGGGCTGGAGTAGTTGCCCCGGATCGAGTTCCCGCCGCCGTAGCCGTCGTTGTAGTAATCCTCGGCGCGCAGCAGTTCGCCGTTCGGGCCGACCCGACGCAGCGGTCCCGCGCCGTTGGAGTCGCTGCTGGAGATGCCGTCGCCCAGCGTCACGCCCCAGGTACGGTCGCCTTTGCGTTCGGTGAACTGATAGGTGCCGCCGAACAGATCCTGGCCGCCTTCGAACAGGCTGGCGTTGAAGGTGGCGATGTGTTCGCGGCTGGCGGTGTTCTTCAGGATGACGTTGATGACGACGGAATAGCCCTGCATCTCGATGCCCGGAGCGCCGCCGCGGATCAGCTCGATGCGCTCGACCTGGGCGGCCACGGTGCGGCCCAGCACGTTGGAGCCGGTGTCGTTCTTGGACGCCGGGCGCGAGCCGTTGATCAGGACGTTGCCGACCGCGCCTTCGAAGCCGCGCGCCCCGTCGCCGTCGTTGACCGAGAAGCCGGGCACTCGGTTGACCATGTCCAGCGCCGTGTTGGGGCGGGCGTCGGCGAAGAAGTCGGGGGTGAAGATCAGCACCGCCTGATCGCCGGGCACGGCCGACTGGCGCGCGGGCGCGGCAGGCGCATCGGCGGCGAGCGCCGCAGCCGGCGCGGCGGTCAGCAGCAGGGCGGTGGTCGCCAGCAGTGCGCTCTTGGTGTTCATCTCGTCCTCTCCCTCGGTGTCCGGCAGAGGTTTGGCGGCGTGGCGGTTCGATCTCCAGTTACAAGCTCGACAGGTGGATTAAATCGCTGACAGCATTACGGAATAGTCACGTGCGGTGGAATTTTCAGCCCTTAGGATGAGGGCATGAAAGCTCCTCTTCTTTCCCTCGCCCTGGCCGCTCTCATTCTTGCTGCGGCGGCTCCGTCCTCGGCCTTCGCCGCCCAAGAACAGGCCGAGGCGGCGACCCGCGTGGACGAGGTGGTCGTCACCGCCCGGCGGGCGGGCGCGCCGATGTGGACGGTGCGACGCGACGGCGAGGGGGTGATGATCCTGGTCGGCGCCATCGAGGAGGCGCCGCGCGGCTTCGAATGGCGCGCCCAGGCGCTGGAGGAGGCCGCCGCCCGTTCCGACCGCATCCTGTTCCCGCAGCGCGGTCGAGCCTCGCCCGCCGACGTCCTGCGCCTGATGTGGCGCATCCGCACCATCGGCTGGCTGCCGGAAGGCACGACGACCGCCGACTACCTGACGCCCGAGGATCAGGCGCGGCTGGAAGCCCTGATGACGGACGAAAAGACCGATCAGTGGCGGCGATACAGTCTGCTGATGTTGGCCATCGACCTGTTCAAGGACAAGGCGGGCGAGAAGGACGCCCGGCCGGTCGGCGCCGACGACGTCGTGCGCCGCGCCGCCCGCAAGGCGCGCGTGCCGATCCGCTCCGTCGGGGTGGTGCGCGGCGCCGATCTGGTGGAGAGCCTGATCTCCGCTCCGCCGGCGACCCATCGCGAATGCCTGCGCGCGGCTCTGTCGGCCGCCGAACTGGGACCGGAGGCCGTGCGTCTGCGGGCCGAGGCCTGGCGCGGGCTGCGGGTGGCCGAGGTGCTGGCCTCGCCGGTCGATCAGGCGGTGGACCGCTGCTGGCCCTGGGGCGATCCGCAGATCGGGCCGCAACTGCGCACGGAATGGACCGACGCCATCGCCCAGGCCCTGACCCAGCCCGGCCTGACCATGGCCGTCGCCCCGCTGCGTCGTCTGGCCGAGCCGGGCGGCGTGCTGGATGCGCTGGAGGCCCAGGGCTTCGAGGTGGATGGCCCGCAGTGGAAGGCGGCGCCTTCGGGCGGCTGAAGACGTCGGACGGGGCTTAGGAAGGGGAGGGGACGTCATGAGATCGAAAGGCGCAATGGTTCTCGCAGCGGCGATAGTTCTGGCGTCGGGGACGCTGACCCAGGCTCAGGACGAAGCCGCAACGACTCTTGAGGACATCGTCGTGGTGGCGCGTCGATCGGGTGCGCCGACATGGGAGATTCGCAACGGAGACAGCGTCGTGATCATCGTAGGGGCGCTCTCGGCCGTGCCGCGCGACATCGTCTGGCGGCCCGAGGCGCTGGAGGCGGCGGTGTTACAGGCGGACGCCATCGTCATGTCCCAGACGGCGACGATGAGCCTGGGAGATTACATGCGCATGCGCCGCGCTCGCGCCCGTCTGCCGGATGGCGCGACGACAGCGGACTATCTTGAAGCCGATCAACTGACCCGGCTGGAGGCCCTGGGCGCCCGCTATCGCCAGAACTACGCCGACCGGGGGCTGGTGGCCGTTGCGCGCGATCTGCTGGACGACCGGCTGGCCTATGAGCGCGGCGCGGGGCGCGGCGTGCTGACGACGGTCCGCTCCATGGCGCGCAAGGCGAAGAAATCGACGGTTCACGTTGGAGACTTGGACGCTCGCCATGTCGACGAGGCCGTCGCCGTGCCGGACGACAACCAGATCGCCTGTCTTTCGGCCGCCATTCGCGCGACCGAGGCGGGAAAGGACGGCATGGCTCAGAGGGGCGCGAGCTGGGCTAGGCAGGACGTTCGTGCGGTTATGGCCAGTCCGTTGGAACAGGCGGTCGACCATTGCGCCATGTTCGCCGATGGGGATCTGCGCCGGAACGGCCGCACGCAGTGGAGCGAGGCGCTGGCCGACGCCCTGACAGCCGCCCGGACCACCCTGATGGTCACGCCGATCAGCGTCGCGGCGGAAGCTGGCGGTCTGCTGGATCAGGCGGCGGCAAGGGGACTGGAGGTCAGCGGTCCCGAATGGCGCATCTCGCCCGCCACGCACGAAGGCGGTTGACGCCCGGCGTGCGAAGGCCGACGCCGGGGACATGAGCGACATCGAACCCAGACTCACCTCCTTGGCCCACGGCGGCGGCTGCGGCTGCAAGATCGCGCCCGACGTGCTGCAGTCCATCCTGGCCTCGACACCGCGCACGGCGGCCTTCGCCGATCTGATGGTGGGGACCGAGACTTCGGACGATGCGGCGGTCTGGCGGCTGAACGACCAGCAGGCCCTGGTGGCGACGACCGATTTCTTCATGCCGATGGTGGACGACCCGTTCGACTTCGGCCGGATCGCGGCGGCCAACGCCCTGTCGGACGTCTACGCCATGGGGGCGACGCCGATCTTCGCCCTGGCCCTCGTCGGCATGCCGGTCGGCAAGCTGTCGCCCCAGACCATCGGCCGGGTGCTGGAAGGCGGTGCGGCCGTCTGCGCCGAGGCGGGCGTCCCCGTGGCGGGCGGCCATTCGATCGACAGCCTGGAGCCGATTTACGGCCTGGTCGCCCTGGGTCTGACGCATCCGGACCGGGTGCTGACCAATCGCGGCGCGCGGGCGGGCGACGTGCTGATCCTGACCAAGGCCCTGGGCGTCGGCGTGCTGAGCGCCGCCTACAAGCAGGGGCGGCTGGAGGCGGGCGGCTATGAGGCCCTGATCGGCTCGACCACCCGGCTGAACACGCCGGGGCCGAAGCTGGCGGCGATGGACGGGGTCCATGCGGTGACGGACGTGACCGGCTTCGGCTTGCTGGGCCACGCGCTCGAGATGGCGCGCGGCGCGGGCCTGACGGTCGAGATCGACGCCGATGCGCCGCTGTTTCTGGACGGATCGCCCGCCCTGGCCCAGGCCGGGGTGCGAACCGGGGCCTCGGTGCGCAACTGGGCGGCCTATGGCGAAGCGATGACGCTGGACGCCGCGCTGCCGGAATGGCGGCGCGACCTGCTGACCGATCCCCAGACCTCGGGCGGTCTTCTGATCGCCGTCGCGCCTGAGGCGGCCGAGGCGGTGATGACGTTGGTGGCGGACATGGGCTTCGCCTCGGCGCGCCGCGTCGGCCGCGTGCGCGAGGGCGCGCCTTCCGTGGTCGTGAAGGCGGGCGGCTGATGGCGCGGCTGACGGCGGACGTGTCGCTTGCGGCGCTGGCCCGCTACGACGCCGTCATCGACGTGCGCAGTCCCGGCGAGTTCGCCGAGGATCACCTGCCCGGCGCGATCAACCTGCCGGTGCTGGACGACGCCCAGCGCGCCGAGGTGGGAACCCTCTATGTCCAGACCTCGAAATTCCTCGCCCGACGCCTGGGCGCGGCCCTGGTGGCGCGCAACATCGCCGCGCATCTGGAAGGGGCGCTGGGCGACCGCGACGGCGGGTTTCAGCCCCTGGTCTATTGCTGGCGCGGGGGGCAGCGCTCGACCGCCATGACCACGGTGATGGAGCAGGTCGGCTGGCCCGTTACGCGGCTGGAGGGCGGCTATCAGACCTGGCGCCGGACGGTGGCCGCCGCCCTGCATGACGGGGAGACGGCCCCGGCGCTGAAGCTGGTCCTGCTGGACGGCCTGACCGGCAGCGGCAAGACCGAGGTGCTGGCCCGCCTGGCGGATCACGGCGTTCAGAGCCTGGACCTGGAGGGGCTGGCGGCGCATCGCGGCTCCCTGTTCGGGCGCACCGAGGCGGAGCAGCCGTCGCAGAAGCTGTTTGAGAGCCGACTGTACGCCGCGCTTGCCGCCCTAGACCTGAGCCGCCCCGTGGTGATTGAGGCCGAGGCCAGCCGTATCGGCCGCTTGACGGTGCCGCCGGTGCTGTGGGCGGCGATGAAGGCGGCGCCCGCCTTGCGCCTGTCCGCCCCGTTCGAGGCGCGGGTCGAGCGGGTGCTGCGCGACTATCAGGCGGCGACCGACGATGCGGCCTTGCGCGACGCCCTGCTGGCGCGGATGCCCAGCCACCACAGCCGCGAACAGATCGCGCAGTGGCGCGCCCTGTCCCAGGCGGGCGACCTGCGCGCCCTGGCGACGGCCCTGATGCGTGATCACTACGATCCGGCCTATCGCCGGGCGTCGGCGGGCGCGCGCGATCTGGGCGAGATCACGATGGACGGCGGCGCTGAGGCTGATCTGGACCGTGCGGCGGAAGCAATTGCGGCTTCCCTCTCCCGCCGGGAGAGGGGCGGTTAGATCGCCGTGCCGCCGACCGTCAGGCCGCCGATCTTGAGGCTGGGCTGGCCGATGCCGACGGGGACGCCCTGACCGGCCTTGCCGCAGGTGCCGACGCCGGGGTCGAAGGCGAAGTCGTCTCCGATCATCTGGATCTGGGTCAGGGCCGTGGCGCCGTCGCCGATCAGGGTGGCGCCGCGCACCGGGGTGGTGATCCTGCCGTCCTCGATCAGATAGGCCTCGGTGCACTGGAAGACGAATTTGCCGTTGGTGATGTCCACCTGGCCGCCGCCGAAGTTGGCGGCGTAGAGGCCGCGCTTGGTGCTGGCGATCATGTCGGCCTGCGAATCCTTGCCGCCTTCCATGAAGGTGTTGGTCATGCGCGGCATGGGCGTATGGGCGAAGGACTGGCGGCGGCCGTTGCCGGTGGCGTTGGCGCCCAGCTGGCGCGCCGACAGCCGGTCGTGCATCAGGCCGACCATGATCCCGTCCTCGATCAGCACGGTGCGCGAGGTCGGCGTGCCTTCGTCGTCGAATGACAGGGAGCCGCGGCGCCCGGCGATGGAGCCGTCGTCCACGACCGTCACGCCCGGCGCGGCGACGCGCTTGCCCATCATGCCGGTGAAGACCGACGAGCCCTTGCGGTGGAAGTCGCCCTCGAAGCCGTGGCCCACCGCTTCGTGCAGCAGGACGCCGGGCCAGCCGGCGCCCAGCACCACGTCCATCTCGCCCGCCGGGCAGTCGACGGCCTCCAGATTGACCAGGGCCTGGCGCAGGGCCTCGTCCACCTGAGCCTGCCAGCGTTCGGGGGCGATCCATTCCTCGAAGCCCGCGCGGCCGCCTGCGCCGGACGAGGCGCTTTCGCGCTTGCCGTCCTTCTCGACGGTGACGGACACGTTCAACCGGACCAGCGGACGCAGGTCGCTGAGCAGCCGCCCGTCGCCGCGCAGGATGTCTATGGCGCGGCGTTCGCCGACTAGGGAGGCAGAGACCTGCACCACGCGCGGATCGCGGGCGCGCGCCCAGGCGTCGATCTCGGCCAGCAGGGCGATCTTGTCCGAAAAGGCCGGGGCCAGCAGCGGATCGACCGGATCATAGAGGCGCTGGTTGGTGGCGCGCGGCGCCTCGGCGGCGGTTCCGTCATAGCCGCGCTTGGCGAGCGCAGCGCTGTCGGCGGCGCGGCGGATGGCGGCGGCGGAGATTTCATTGGCGTGGGCGTAGCCGGCGGTCTCGCCCGCCACGACGCGCAGGCCGAAGCCCTCAACCGCGTCATAGGAGGCGCCCTTCAGCCGCCCGTCGTCGAAGACCAGGGATTCGCTCTCGGTCTTTTCGAGGAACAACTCCCCGTCGTCGGCGCCCGACAGGGCGGTCTGCAGGATCGACAGGGCCTCGTCCGGGGCTAGGCCCGCAGCGTCGAGGATGGGGGAGGGGGAGGCGACGGTGCTCATGGACGCTAGATAGGGGCTGCGAGGCCCGGCGTCACGGCCCGCAAAAGCAATCGGCCCCTCTCGTCGTGCGAAAGGGGCCGATCGGCGTCATGCGCGTGCGGGCGACGCTTTAGTCCTCCGTCACCTCGCCCGAGCCGCTGACCGACTGGCGCAGTTCGGCGGGGCGGCGGGTCAGGCGCACTTCGCCGCTGCCCGAGACGTCGACCTCGGCCTTGCCGCTGGGGCCGACGCGGACCTCGCCCGAGCCGCTGACGCGGACCTTGGCGTCGTCGACGATCAGTTCGTCCATGCGGGCGTCGCCGGCGCCGGAGACATCGACCGTCACGGCGTCGGTGCGACCCTGGACCCGCACGTCGGACGAGCCGGTCAGCGTCAGTTCCAGCGACGGCTGGTCATAGCCGCGGATCTTCAGCTCGGTCGGGCCGGAGAGGTCGAAGGTCTTCACCGAGGGGGCCTTGATGATGATCTTCAGGGCGTCGGTCTCGCTCCAGCCGCGAATGCCGGTGCGGGTCCAGCGGACATAGCTGCGGTCCCCGCGCGGGGCCTCGTCCAGGGTCAGACGGCCGTTGGAGAAGCGCACCCGCTCGACCACGTTCTGGGCGCCCGAGACGGTGATGCCCGGCGTCTCAGCCTGTTGGTCGTAGACGACGTCGGCGGGGATGTTGATCGCCAGGCGGTCGTCGCCGGTCCATTCGATGGTGCGGGTGGTGTCGGGCGAGACCTGGCCGCGTTCGACGGTGAAGCCGCTGTCGCCGGCCTCGTCGTCGGTGATGACCCAGGTCCAGTCGTGGCGGGCCAGGTCGCGGCCTCCCACGGCGAAGGCGCCGCCGATGCCGACGATGGCCAGGATCAGGCCCGCGCCGGAGATGATGAGCAGATTGCGGATCATGACTGTGTTCTCCTCTCTCTGGCTTTAGGCCTGGGGTTCCAGGGCGGGTTTGACGACGCGGTAGTGCAGGCGGGCGTACCAGACGGTGGCGTCGATCAGCCACTTGGTCAGCAGGGCCATGGTTCCGACCATGAAGACGCCCAGGCCCATCAGGCCGACGCCCAGCAGCGCGGCGGCCAACGCCCCGCCCGGCAGGCCCATGAAGGCGCCCGCCACCATGACGAAGCCGCCGGCGATGAAGACGCCGACCCCGCCCAGCAGCAGGGACAGCACCGTGCCGAAGACGGGCAGGGCGATGGGCAGCAGGATCAGGATGTCGATCGCACCCAGGCCCAGGATGCCGAACACGGCCCCAGCGGCGGAGGAGGCCGACGGCTCCTGACGCCAGCGTTGGGCGCCGGCCTCGGCCTTCAGTTCGCGGGACAGGCGGTCGGGATCGCCCAGGGCCTCGGCCACCTCGGCCTCGCTGCGCCCGGCGGCGGCGCCGTCGGCGAAGTGGGCTTCATAGTCGGCCACGATCTCATTGGCGGTGGCGGCGGGCAGGCCCACCAGGCCGCGTCGCAGTCGCGCCAGGAATTCCGCGCGGTTCATTGCTTCTCTCCCCTGTCAGCTTGGGCAGTCGATTCGGTTTGGGCGCTCTGATCGAGCAGGGCGGGCGTTTCGGCCGGGGCCTCGGCGACAATGACGCTGTCGTCGTCATCGCCCGCGATCAGGGCCTCGACGGCGCGGGCGAACGCCCGCCACTCGCCGGTCTGTCCGTCCAGGGCGCGGCGGCCCGCGGCGGTCAGACGATAGTATTTGCGCGACGGGCCGCTGGATGATTCGACCAGATAGGTCTCGACCAGGCCGTCGGTCTGCATCCGCCGCATCAGCGGATAGATGGTGCCTTCCCCCATGCCGATGGCGTCGGACAGGCGGCTGGCGATTTCATAGGCGTAGCTGTCGCGTCGGGCGAGCAGCGCCAGGACACACAGCCCCAGCACGCCTTTCTTCAGTTGGATGTCGATGGTGTCGGGCATTGCGTCCCTCTTGGGCGTCCCTCTCTAGGGTGCTTAAGGGGTATCGCAAGGTATCTTGCCGTGCAAGGTAGCTGGCCAAACATGACAGCGATTTAATCGACCGCATTTTGCCCGGAGGTCGCCATAGGTGCGCTTGATCGCTTGGCAAGGGCGGTTCGAGCCGATAAGGACCGGCCATGACACGCCGAGGTCCGTCTGGGCCCGGCGACGCTTGCGAATTGCTCGCAAACGTCTGCTGCAGAACGGTTTATGAGGACTTCTCGAATGGGGATGGGCATGCGAGCCATGGCGCGGTTGGGGGGCGGTATCGCCGCGACCGCCCTTGCCGCCATTTTCGCTGCGCCGGCGATGGCGCAGGATGTTTTGGGTCAGCCGACGCCGGCTGGTCTCGGCTTCCAGACGGCCGCCGCGCCGCTGGCGCACGAGGCTCACTTCTTCCACAACGTCGTGCTGATGCCGGTCATCACCGTGATCTGCGTCCTGGTGCTGGCGCTGCTGGTGTGGATCGCGATCCGCTACAACAAGCGCGCCAACCCGACCCCGGCCAAGTGGAGCCACAACACGGTCATCGAGGTCATCTGGACCGTGGTGCCGGTGCTGATCCTGGTCGGCATCTCCCTGTTCTCGTTCCGCCTGCTGTTCGCCTATCACGACTATCCGGACTCGGACGTGACGGTGAAGATCACCGGCAACCAGTGGAACTGGGGCTATGAGTATCCGGACCAGGGCGTGGCCGAGTACATCTCGAACATGCTGCCGGAAGACAAGGCGCCCAAGCATCTGTACCGCCTGGCCGCCGATGAACCGATGGTGGTTCCGGTCGGTCAGAACGTCCGCCTGCTGATCACCGCTTCGGACGTGATCCACGCCGTCGCCGTGCCGGCCTTCGCCATCAAGGTGGACGCCGTTCCGGGCCGCATGAACGAGACCTGGTTCCGCGCCGAGAAGGAAGGCGACTACTACGGCCAGTGCTCCGAACTGTGCGGCGTCGACCACGCCTTCATGCCGATCCACGTCAAGGTGGTGAGCCAGGAAGCCTTCGCCGCCTGGGTCGCCTCCAAGGGCGGCTCCATGACCAAGGCCGCCGATGACGCTGCGGCCGCCGCTGCTGCGGCTGCGCCCGCCGTCGCCGAAGCGCCCGCCGCTCCGGCCGCTGACGCCGCCGCCGCCCCGACCGACGCCGCGCCTGCGGCCCCCGCAACCGCCGCCGCGCACGCCGCGCCGGCCGCTCAGTAAGAGAGACGCGAGAGCCCAGACCCATGGCCACCGCTGCTGTTCACGATTCACACGACCATAAGCCGGGCTTCTTCACCCGCTGGTTCCTGTCGACCAACCACAAGGACATCGGGATTCTGTACCTGGTGTTCGCCATCTTCACCGGCCTTGTCGGCGGCGCCCTGTCGGGCCTGATCCGCTGGGAACTGGCCGAGCCGGGCATCCAGCTGTTCAAGGAAGGCACGATCATCCAGCAACTGGGGATCGTCGAGGCTTCCAAGCACGGCTACAACGTCACGGTCACGGCCCACGCCCTGATCATGGTGTTCTTCGTCGTCATGCCGGCGACGATGGGCGGCTTCGGCAACTACTTCATCCCGATCATGATCGGGGCGCCGGACATGGCCTTCCCGCGCCTGAACAACATCTCGTTCTGGCTGATCTTCTTCGCCTTCGTGCTGCTGGTGCTGTCGATGTTCGTCGACGGCGGGCCGGGCCGCGGCTTCGGCGGGGGGTGGACCTCCTATCCGCCGCTGTCGACCATGGGCCACACGGGACCGTCGTTCGACCTGGCGATCTTCTCGCTGCACGTCGCGGGCGCCTCGTCGATCCTGGGCGCGATCAACTTCATCACCACCATCTTCAACATGCGCGCGCCGGGCATGACCCTGCACCGCATGCCGCTGTTCGCCTGGGGTGTGCTGATCACGGCCTTCCTGCTGCTGCTGTCGCTGCCGGTTCTGGCGGGCGCCATCACCATGCTGCTGACCGACCGTAACTTCGGCACGTCGTTCTTCGATCCGGCCGGCGGCGGCGACCCGGTGATGTACCAGCACCTGTTCTGGTTCTTCGGCCACCCCGAAGTGTACATCATGATCCTGCCGGGCTTCGGCATGATCTCGCACATCGTCTCGACCTTCTCGAAGAAGCCGATCTTCGGCTACCTCGCGATGGCCTACGCCATGGTCGCCATCGGCTTCATCGGCTTCATCGTGTGGGCGCACCACATGTACACGGTCGGCATGAGCGTGAACCTGCGCGCCTACTTCGTGGCCGCGACCATGATCATCGCCGTGCCCACGGGCGTGAAGATCTTCAGCTGGATCGCCACCATGTGGGGCGGCTCCATCACCTTCAAGGCGCCCATGCTGTGGGCGATGGGCTTCATCTTCCTGTTCACCGTCGGCGGCGTGACCGGCGTGGTCCTGTCGAACGCCGGCATCGACTACAGCCTGCACGACACCTACTACGTCGTGGCGCACTTCCACTATGTGCTGTCGCTGGGCGCCATCTTCTCGATCTTCGCGGCCTTCTACTACTGGTACGAGAAGATGTTCGGGGTGAAGTACAACGAGTTCCTGGCTCAGGCTCACTTCTGGATCATGTTCGTGGGCGTGAACCTGGTGTTCTTCCCTCAGCACTTCCTGGGTCTGCAGGGCATGCCGCGTCGCTACGTCGACTATCCGGAAGCCTTCACCTACTGGAACCACGTCTCGTCGGTCGGCTATCTGATCACCATCATCGGCGTGGGCGTGTTCCTGGTGCTGCTGCTGGAATCCGCCATCCGTCGCCGCAAGGCCGAGGCCAACCCGTGGGGCGAAGGCGCCACCACGCTGGAGTGGACCCTGTCCTCGCCGCCCCCGCACCACCAGTTCAACGAACTGCCGGTGGTCAAGGCGGACAACCACTGATCCTTATCGGATAGACCCGGAGAGGCCGCCCTTCCGTAATCGGAGGGGCGGCCTTAACGCTTTTTATGACCATGACCGAACAGCCCACCCGCGAAACGCCCCTCGTCACCACGGCCCAGCCGGAAGACTTCTTCCAGCTGTTGAAGCCGCGCGTCATGTCGCTTGTGGTGTTCACGGCGGTGACGGGCCTGGTCGTGGCGCCGGGTCAGCTGAGCTGGGTCAATGCGGTCATCGCCATTCTGTGCATCGCCGTCGGCGCCGGCGCGGCGGGCGCGCTGAACATGGCGGTCGAGGGCGAGACCGACGCCTTGATGCGGCGCACGCGCGGCCGTCCGGTCGCGGCGGGCCGCGTGCGCAAGAACGACGCCATCGCCTTCGGCATGGTGCTGTCGGTCTTTTCGGTCATGCTGCTGGGCATGACGACCAACTGGCTGGCGGGCGGCCTGCTGGCCCTGACCATCGTCTATTACGCCTGGCTCTACACCCTGGTGCTGAAGCGCCGGACGCCCCAGAACATCGTCATCGGCGGCGCGGCAGGGGCCTTGCCCCCCGTGATCGGCTGGGCGGCGGTGACGGGCGACGCGCCGTGGCAGGCCTGGCTGCTGTTCCTGATCATCTTCATGTGGACGCCGCCGCACACCTGGGCCCTGACCCTCTATTCGGCCGGCGACTACGCCAAGGCGGGCATTCCGATGATGCCGGTGGCGCGCGGGGCCAAGTCGACCCGTCTGCAGATCCTGCTCTACAGCCTGGCCTTCGTGCCGGTGGCGATCGCGCCGGCCTTCACCGGCCTGGGCGGCCCCATCTATCTGGTGGTGTCGGTCGCGGGCGGGCTGGGCTTCCTGGCCCTGGCCTTCCGCCTGTGGCGCTCGCGCGCCGGCGACCAGCCCGACAAGGCCGAGGCCGTGGGGCGAGAGGCCGCATTGTATGACGTCCGGGTCGAGGCCAAACCGGCCCGCAACCTGTTCGCCTTTTCGATCTTGTACCTGATGGCGTTGTTCTCGGCCCTGTTGGTCGAGCATCTGTCGGGCGTCGGAGTCTGAATCCCATGTCCAACCTCCAGTACCTGAAGCTGAACGATGAACAGGTTCGTGCGCGCAAGCGTCGCAACGTGGCCATCGCCCTGGGCCTGCTGGCCTTCATCGCCCTGGTCTACACCGTGACGGTGTCGCGCATGCACGCCAACAACCAGGCGCGGCATGAAGCCGAGGCGGCGGCCCTGGCCACGCTGGAGAGGGCCGATCCGGCCCTTCCGGCGCCGGTCCAGCCGGACGCTCCTGCGCCTGTAACCCAGGAGCCTTGAGGGCTGTGAAGAACAAGAATTCGGTCGCGCTGCTGTGCGCGGCCCTGGTCATCCTGATGACGGGCGCGGCCTTCGCCGCCGTGCCGCTGTACCGGCTGTTCTGCCAGGTGACGGGCTTTGACGGCACGACCATGAAGGCCGAGGCGGCGCCGACCACGATTCTGGACCAGGAAGTCCTGATCCGTTTCGACACCAACGTCCGCGACCTGCCCATGACCTTCAAGGCCGAGCAGTTCAGCCAGAAGGTCCGCATCGGCGAGACGGGCATGGCCTATTTCGAGGTGACCAACACCTCGAACCAGACGATCCACGCCACGGCGGCCTATAACGTCGTGCCCGAGCGGGCCGGTCCGTACTTCCAGAAGCTGCAGTGCTTCTGCTTCGAGGGGCAGGAGATCGCGCCGGGCGCGACCGTTTCCTTCCCGATGCAGTATTTCGTCGCGCCTGAGATGGCGACCGACGCCGAGGTGAAGGGGGTGCGCGAAATCACCCTCAGCTACACCTTCTTTCCAACCAAAGGCTTTCAGCAGGCCGTTGCGAACGACTCTGCTGTTGGCAAAGCCGGAGAGCGGGGGCTATAGCCCTCTTCAAACGACTCTCGCCTTAATTCAGAGACCTTGGGAATGGCTGACGCTCACGCGAAACCGCAACACGACTACCATCTGGTCGATCCGAGCCCCTGGCCGCTGATCGCCTCCTTCTCCGCCTGCATCATGTTCGTGGGCGCCGTGATGTGGATGAAGGGCCTGTTCGGTCTGCCGGAAGGTACCAAGTGGCTGTTCTTCGCCGGTCTCGCGGGCGTGCTGTTCACGATGTACGGCTGGTGGGCCGACGTCATCAAGGAATCCAAGAAGGGCGACCACACCCCGGTCGTCGGCATCGGCCTGCGCTACGGCATGGTGCTGTTCATCGCGTCGGAGGTGATGTTCTTCGTCTCCTTCTTCTGGATGTTCTTCGACATGGCGATCTTCAACGAAGCGCGCACGATCATCCCGGAAGTCGGCAACTGGGCCGATACGGCGACCGCCTGGCAGACCTGGCCGCCCAAGGGCGTCGAGCTGCTGGATCCGTGGAGCCTGCCGCTCATGAACACGGTCATCCTGCTGCTGTCGGGCACGACCCTGACCTGGGCGCACCACGCCCTGATCGGCGGCGACCGCAAGGGCGCTAAGCTGGGCCTGCTGATCACCGTCCTGCTGGGCGTGCTGTTCACCGGCGTTCAGGCCTATGAATATTACCACATCCTGCACGGCCACCTGTTCTTCAGCGAAGAAGCGGCCCAGTCGAAGCTGTACGGCTCCATCTTCTTCATGACGACGGGCTTCCACGGCTTCCACGTCCTGGTCGGCACCATCTTCCTGGCCGTCTGCCTGCTGCGCCTCTACGCCGGTCAGATGACCCCGCAGAAGCATTTCGGCCTCGAAGCCGCCGCCTGGTACTGGCACTTCGTCGACGTGGTGTGGCTGTTCCTCTTCGTCTTCATGTACGTCGTCTTCGGTTGATCGAACGCGACGGACAAGTTGAGCTTTCGTCGGCGCGGGGGCGCAAACCCCCCCCCCCATTTGTTTTGTTGGCCCCCCGTAGCGCCGGGGGCAAGGGGGGGTGGGTTTTAAACAAAAGAACCAGCCCCCCCGGGGGAGGGGGTTGATAGAGGGGGTGGGCGG